>DASVQD010000026.1:0-1747 GCA_036389345.1 Allosphingosinicella sp.
CCGCGGTCGGGGACGGCGCGTAACCGCGACGCCAGGGTGCGACGACGTGACGTCCGCGGCGGCCGTGCTCGGCAAGGAAGGGCGTCGCGGTCGGCGGATGGTCCGGGAAGCCGTGCAAGACGAGCGTCGGTTGACCATCGGGATCACCACCCTGCAGCGCGTGGAAGGTGCCGTGTGGCAGGTCGAAGGTGACGTGTTCGAACTCCATGTGTGTCAGGCTTCTCCAAGAGCGGTCGGACGAGAGATGCTGATGCTGGCTTCGGTGTCTCTGGTTTTGGACATGTGCGTCTCCTCAGGCTCTGGGTGTACTGCGGGGTCAGCCGGCCAGTCGGTTTTCCGTGACACCGGCCCGCAACCTTCAGAATATGATAGCTCGCGGCAAGGAAGCCGGTGCTGGTTTATCAGAAGGCCCCGCAGGCGGCAGCGGCGGAATAGTCAGAGCCAGCGGCGAACCTCGGCCTTGTAGCGGCGGTAGTCGTCGCCGAACTTCGCTTCGAGATAGCGCTCCTCGCGGGCGATCACCTGCGTCTGGATCGCGATCAGCACCAACGGGAGCAAGGCGAAGGCGATCGGCCCGTCGAAGCCGATCGCAAGGCCGGCATAGATAAGCGCCATGCCGAGATACATGGGATTGCGGGTCCACCGATAAGGACCGGTCGTTGCGATGAGGGTCGTTGGCTGCGACGGCGGAACGTTGGTGCCCAGCCGCCGGAACAGCCCCGCCGCCGCAAGCATCATCGCCGCGCCGGCAACGAACAGCAGCGCGCCCGTCGCGACCAGCAACCGCCAGTCGATGCCGAAAGAGCGCAGGGTGACGAACCGCTCCGCCGCCAGCCCCAACAGCAGCGCTCCCAGATAGACGAAGGGCGGAGGGAAGCGCACACCCGCGCTGTCCGGTTCGACGGCCATGCTCATCTCCAATCTGTGCTCTCAAACCAGCATCGACTGCTGGGCGAAGATACCCGCCATCGCGCCTTGCCATGATGCCGTGGTGACCGAGGGCATGAGGGGGTTGGCGAGGTCGCCGGCGGCGTAGATGCCCGGCATGCTGGTTTCGCGGCGCTCGTCGACCTTGAGGGCGATGCCGAGGGGCGTATCGACCGTGGCGAGACCCAGTGATTCATGCAGGCTTGCGGACGGCTTGTTGCGCGGATGCGCGAACAGGATGTCGACCGCGACATCGGGGCCGGTATCGAGCTTGACGGTGGCGCTATGGCCCCCGTGATGGGCGATCTCGGTGATCCGGCCCTCGACAACAGGTATGTTGCGACGCGCCAGATCGGCCCGGATATCGGGCGGAATGTCGTGACCATCGGCGAAGAGCGTCAACCTGTCGGTCCAATCGTGGAATAGCCTGACCTGATTGTGCGACTGCGGGCCGGACCAGACGAGGCCCCAATGCTGGCCGGCGACTTCAAAGCCGTCGCAATAGGGGCAGGGCACGATGGACGTGCCCCAGCCTTCGGCAAAGCCCGGAACATCAGGCATCTGATCGGCGACGCCATAGCTCAGGATCAGGCGGCGCGCCCCAACGCTTGCGCCATCGGCAGTGAGGACGGAGAAATCGTCGATGGCGCCGGAGACGCTGTCGGCCCGGGCATTGACCAGCCTGATCGTGGGATAGCGCGCCAGCTGCTGCCGCGCCTCGGCCAGGATGTCCAGCGGTGGCTTGTGATCGTGGCCGAGCAGACCATGCGAGTGGCCGGCGAAGCGGTTGCGCGGCAGGCCGGTATCGAGAACGGTGACC
>DASVQD010000027.1:0-9573 GCA_036389345.1 Allosphingosinicella sp.
GGCCCCAGCCTTCGCTGGGCCGACGGAGGAGGTCTTCGCCCCCCGGGGCCCCAGCCTTCGCTGGGGCGACGGAGGAGGTCTTCACCCCCGGGGCCCCAGCCTTCGCTGGGGCGACGGGTCAGGCGGAGGGGATCGAGGCGCCGATGAGGAGGACGCCTTCCTCCTGGTCGGCGACCTGGACTTCGCCGCCGCAGTCGGCGAGGAGGCAGTGGACGAGCCAGGCGGCGGCGCCGCGGGGGGCGATCGCCTCCTCGGCGAGGTCGCCGAGCAGGGCCCGCTTCAGCTCCGGATCGAGGACGATTCGGGGGCCATCGGCGCGCACGACGATGTCGACGCCGCCGCCATGCTTCTCGGCCCCGACGTCCAGCCGCCCGCCGCGCACCAAGGCGTCGCCCGCGATGAGGACGAGGTTGAGGAGGACCTTCAGCGCCCTTTTGCTCATCGTCGGCTCGTCGACCATCCAGCCCAACTGGATCCGGCCGTCGCCGCCGAACAGGCCCTCGATCGCGACCCTCGCCTCGCGCGTGTCGACTTCGTCGCCGAAGCCGCCGGCGGCCCCGAAGGCCAGGCGGAAGAATTTGAGCTTGTTGGCGCTGGCCCGGGCGCTTTCCCCGAGCAGGTCCATGCAGCGGGCGCGCATTTCCGGATCATGCTCGTCGGCCAGAAGCTCGATCCCGTTGTTGAGGGCTCCGACCGGGCTGAGCAGGTCATGACACAGCCGCGAGCAGAGCAGGCTGGCAAATTCGTGGGATTTCATGACGGTTGGGCCCCTGTCGCGCCGGTTCGGCCCCTATTGGCCGGATGGATATCGAGTTGCAAGGCGCGACTCGCCTCCCCACGCAGCGAAAGCGGACCGCCCCGCCGCCGCAGCGCCCGCCAGCGCCTCAGCCTGGATCCGCAGGCTAGCGCCGACCTTCCCCTTTCAGCCCTAGGGGCCGTTTGAGCAAGTTGATGGATGACCGATTTGCGCCAATCGCGGACATCGATGGACAGTGCCGGAGCCAACCAAAGCAGCCGCCGGCTCTTCTGACCAGCAGGTCGGTAGAAGCGAAGAGCGACAAGCCTGAGCGTCTTGAGCCGCTACCGAAGAGAGGCCGGCAGCGGCTCGGAAATTGCGAGATGTGACCTCAGCCTTCGTGTTTGCGCCGATTCCCAAGCCCGTCCAGGCTCCACGCGCCCGGTCCGGCGAAGATGAGGTAGAAGAAGGCGAAGCAGAACATGATTGCCGTCTCGCCCTGGTTCAGGACCGGCCAGAAGCCCTGCGTGGCGTGCCCCATGAAATAAGCCGCCGCCATCGTGCCGGAGGCCAGAAAGGCGGCCGGGCGCGTGAACAGGCCAAGGACGATCAGCACGCCGGTCAGGAGCTCGATCGCGCCGGCTGCAAGGATGATTCCCGGCAGCGGTCCGGGCATGGGCATGGCAGCCGGGAACGCGAAGAACTTCATGGTTGCGTGCTGCAGCATCAGGAGCGCTGTCATGATGCGCAGGGCGGCGAGCGTGTGGGGCGCCCATCTGTCGAGGTTGGACATGCTAATCGTTCCTGTCATTGGGCTGGGGTGTGGCTCGGCAGGGCGCCGAAGCGGAAGCTGGAGGCGGTGATGCCGCCGCCGAAATCCTTCTGGTGATAGACGACGGCAACGGGCTCCTCCTCGGCCGCGCCGACGGCCGCCATCAGGGGGATGAGGTGATCCTCCTGCGGGTGAGCGGCGCGCGCCATCGGCGCCCGCTCCCACCGGATCAGCCGCTCGGCCCGTTCCGCCGGAGCTGCCGCGAGCGTCTCCTGGAGCCAGGCGTCGAACTGTCGCGACGGCTCCGCACCTTCGTTGCCGCGCATCTCGCGTAGATTGTGGTAGCTGAGGCCGCTGCCGATGATCAGCACGCCTTCGTCCCTCAGAGGTGCAAGCAATCGGCCGAGCTTCAGGTGCAGCCCGGGGTCGTAGCTTCGGTCGATCGACAGCTGCACCAGCGGGATGTCCTCGCCCGGATAAAGCGGCTTCATGATGCTGAAGACGCCGTGGTCGAAGCCGCGCTCCGGGTCGAGTCGCGCGCCGATGCCGCCACCCTCAAGCAGGCGCTGCACGCGGGCGGCAAGCTCCGGCGAGCCGGGCGCCTTGTACTTGATCTGGTAGGTGTGCGGCGGAAAGCCGGAATAATCATATTCCATCCCGGGCTGCTGGGCCGAGGAGATGGCAAAGCCATTCTCTTCCCAATGGCCGGAGATGGCCAGCACCGCGCGCGGTGCGTCGCCGAGCTCGCGGCGGATATCGAGCAGCGACTGCTCGAGCCGGTCGAACATGCGGCGGAACGGCCCATCCAGATAGGGCCATGGGCCGCCGCCATGGCTGATGAAGTAGGTGGGCAAACGTGTGCTCATCGAAACTCTCCGAAAGTGAGTAGGTGGCGGCTCACCGCCAGTGGAAGGCGAGCGGGGCTTCGCGGAAGGCGAACCGGTCGAGATGACGCGCGACGGCGCCTTTGAGGCCCTCGAGCTGCTCCGGCGCTGAGGCAGCGATGAGCACCTCGAGCTCCGTCTCATGCGCCCTGAGCGTGACCCTGCCGTCACCCGGGAAGTTCAGGCCACGCGCATCCTTGGGAAACACGATCCGACCCTCTTCGGCGTTGAAGGTGACGGCAAGATTGTGCGCCCAATGCTTGCACAGCTGCTGCAGGTAGCGGCTGGCGCTGGCGGTGGGCACGTGAGCGGTCGCGGCAAGGTCGGTCATCATGGTCTCCATCCGTCGCTGACGGGGAGATAGGCTGGACAGGCCAACGACGGGAGAGATAAAAGATCGATCAAACCCATCTACGTAGGTGATAGGTATGCTCGGCACGCTCACGCTCGATCAACTCCGGGTCCTCGTGACCATCGAGGAGGCCGGCAGCTTCTCGGCCGCAGGGCGCAGGCTTCAGCGGGCGCAGTCCGCAATCAGCCATGCGGTGCAGAGCCTGGAGACGATGCAGCGCGTGCAGTTGTTTGATCGCTCGGCTCGGGCACCGGTGCTTACCGAAGCTGGCCGGGCGCTTGCCGCTCAGGCCCGGCAGGTGCTTCGCCAGGCGGAGCTGTTCGAAAGAACGGCGAGCGCCATATCGGGCGGCCTGGAACCGGAGCTGACCTTCGCCGTGGACAATATGGTGCCCAGCGATCCCGTGATCGGTTCGCTCGCCGCCCTTCAGAAGCGCTACCCGGACGTGGCGGTCACCCTGTTCACGGAGGCGCTTGGCGGCGCGGAGCGGCGGGTCAGGTCCGGCGCGGCGACGCTCGGGCTATGCTTGCTGTTCCCGAACCAGGCGCAGGACCTTCAAGCCTACCCTGTGACCTCGATAGAACTGGTGCCCGTCGCCGCGCCGCATCATCCGCTTGCCGGCGAGGCGCGGCGCCTGGAGCGGGAAGTACTGGCCGAGCATGTGCAGCTCGTTCTCACGGACCCGGAGAACCAAAGCGGGCCCAGCTACAGCGTAGTCAGTTCCCGCTTGTGGCGCTTCGTGGATCTCGGCCGACGGCTGGATTTCCTGCTTGCAGGCTTTGGCTGGGCGACCATGCCCCTGCACCTGGTGGACGAGCATCTGCGAGCAGGAAGGTTGAAGCGCCTTCCGATCGACGATCCGGCCATCCTGCCGGGCGCGATTCCGATCTATGCCGTTCACCAGCGGAGCCGTCCGCTCGGCGTAGCCGCCCGATCTCTACTGAATGACCTCAGACGAACTCCGAACTAAACGTCTGCAGCCGGCCGGCGTGGAAGCCTGCTCCTCAACCGCGCCGAAAACAGAGCGGACTGTCGGCATGCGGCCGGAAGCCGGCGTTTGAGAAGTGCCGCGGACCGGGGCTTCCGCCCCCGATGGACAGCTTGGTGCCGGCATCCAGCGGCGTCCGTCTAGCGACGTTCTTGGTGGACGCGCTTCAATGTTTATGTTATGTTCTCATCATGGGCAGCTACGAACTCATCCACGACAGGCGCTTCGGGCGCTCTCGCCGCAAAGGTTCGCGGAAAAATGCGCGGCATCGCGAACATCGTGAACTTCACCGCGCTCTCCCGCCTTGCCGGGCCGCTTGAATTCGCTGCGCGCAACGCCACATCGGCCTTTGAAATGACCCGGGGGGAGTCGAACATCACCGCAACGATCGCCGCCGATGCCGCCGGCCAGCGTCTCGACCGGGCGCTCGCCGGAGCCGTGCCGACCTTGTCGCGCGAACGGCTCAAGGCGCTGATCTCGGGCGGCCGGGTCACCGGGCCGGCGGGCCTGGTGCGCGATCCGGCGGCGAAGGCGCTTGCCGGGGGGTATGAAGTCTCGGTCCCGGAGCCGGCCCAGGCTCATAACGAAGCACAGGACATCGCGCTCGACATCGTCTTCGAGGACGATCACCTGCTCGTCGTCGACAAGCCGGCGGGAATGGTCGTCCACCCGGCGGCGGGCAATTTCGACGGGACGATGGTGAACGCCCTCCTCCACCATTGCGCAGGCCGGTTGTCGGGCATCGGCGGGGTGGCGCGCCCCGGGATCGTCCACCGGATCGACAAGGGGACTTCCGGGCTGCTGGTGGTCGCCAAGACCGACCGGGCGCATGAGGGGCTTGCGGCGCAATTTGCCCGCCACAGCATCGACCGGCGCTATCTGGCGGTGGTCGCGGGGCTGCCGAGCCCTGCCGCGGGGACGATCGACGCTCCGCTCGCCCGCTCTTCGGCGAACCGGCAGAAGATGGCGATCGTCGAAGGGAATCGGGGCAAGAGGGCTGTGACCCATTATCGGCTACTGAGGCCGCTTCGCGACTCGGCGCTGGTCGAATGCCGGCTCGAAACCGGCCGGACCCACCAGGTCCGGGTGCACATGACCTCGATCGGCAATCCCCTGCTCGGCGATCCGGCATATGGACGGACCCGATCGGCTCATCGTGAGTTATTGAAAAAGCTGGGTTTCGAACGCCAGGCGCTGCACGCGGCGGAGCTCGGGTTCATCCATCCCGTGACATCGGAAGCTCTGTCGTTCAAAAGCGACGCTCCGTCCGATATGCAGCAACTGTTAAGCGCGCTGGCGGTATAAGGGCGACGGTCCCGACATAATCGAAAGCAGCGGGTAACCAGGGAGTGAGTGAAGACGATGGCCAGCGGTAAAAGCGTTGCGACGATCCCCGCGATGAGCGGCGAGGCAGGTCTCAACCGCTATCTCTCCGAGATCAAGAAATTCCCTATCCTCGCCCCCGAGGAGGAATATATGCTGGCGAAGCGCTGGACCGAGCATCAGGACACCGATGCGGCAGCCAAGCTCGTCAACTCGCATCTGCGCCTCGTCGCCAAGATCGCGATGGGCTATCGCGGCTACGGGCTCCCCACGTCCGAGCTCATCTCCGAGGGCAATATCGGCCTGATGCAGGGCGTGAAGAAGTTCGAGCCCGAAAGGGGCTTCCGGCTCGCCACCTATGCGATGTGGTGGATCCGGGCCTCGATCCAGGAATATATCCTTCGCTCGTGGAGCCTGGTGAAGATGGGCACCACCGCCGCCCAGAAGAAGCTGTTCTTCAACCTTCGGCGGATGAAGAACCAGATCGAGGCGTTCGAGGACGGCGATCTGAAGCCCGAGGACGTCACCAAGATCGCGACCGATCTCGGAGTCTCCGAGGAAGACGTGATCTCGATGAACCGGCGGATGTCGATGGGCGGCGACACCTCGCTCAACGTCTCGCTCCGCGAGGAAGGCGACGGCCAGTGGCAGGACTGGCTGGTCGACTCCGAGCCGCTTCAGGACGAGCGGGTCGCGGACGCACAGGAGAGCCAGGTCCGGCACGAGCTTCTGGTCGAGGCGATGAAGGCCCTGAACGACCGCGAGAAGCACATCCTGACCGAGCGGCGGCTGACCGACGAGCCCAAGACGCTCGAGGAGCTGTCGCAGGTCTACGACGTCAGCCGCGAGCGGATCCGGCAGATCGAGGTCAGGGCGTTCGAGAAGCTTCAGAAGGCGCTGATGGGCCTGGCCGGCGAGCGGCGGCTTTTGCCGGCTTCGTAAGTGAGGATCGTCACCCCGGCGAATGCCGGGGCCTCGGGGAGACCCCCTGTGACTTCTGGTCCTGAGGTCCCGGCTTTCGCCGGGATGACGTGCAAATGGCACGCGTAAGAGCCAGGAAACGCGGCTGGTTCGCACGCGCGGTCCTCTGGATCGTGTCGGCCCTTTTGTTCTTCGTCCTGCTCAGCCTGCTCTGGGTGCTGCTCTACCGCTTCGTGAACCCGCCCACCACCTTCACCATGCTCGGCGACCGCCTCACCGGCCGCCACCTCGCCCGCGAATGGATGAGCCTGGAGCGGATCGACCGGGACGCCGTGCGCGCGGCGATCGCCGCCGAGGACAGCAAGTTCTGCTCGCACTGGGGCTTCGACCAGGATGCGATCGCGGCAGCGATGCGGCGCAACGCGAAGGGCGGCTCGACGATCAGGGGCGGCTCGACGATCAGCCAGCAGACCGCGAAGAATGCCTTCCTGTGGCAAGGCGGCGGCTATTTCCGAAAGGGCCTCGAAGCCTGGTTCACGCTCCTCATCGAGAATCTGTGGGGCAAGAGGCGGATCATGGAGGTCTATCTCAACGTCGCCGAGACCGGGATCGGCACCTACGGCGTGAACGCGGGGGCCCAGCGCTACTTCAACCATGATTCCAGCGTCCTGAGCCGGGTCGAGGCCGCCCGGATCGCGGCGGTGCTTCCCTTGCCCAAGCAGCGCGGAGCGACGGCGCCCAAGGGCTTCACCCGGCGCTACGGCAACGCCATCGCGGCCCGGATCGGAGTGGTGGCGCGAGACGGGCTGGACCGCTGCGTCTACGATGGCGAGGCGGCGGCGCCCGAGCGGGAACCGGCGGCTCCTGTGAAACGGAAGGCGGCGCCCAAGGCGAAGCCGGCGCCGGCGGCTCCGCCGGCCGCGCTTCCCGGCGAGGAATATGAGCAGGCGACGGTTGCCGAGCCAGCGGTGGAGCCCGAGCCGGAGGCGGTGCCGGAGGGAAATTCGGCGTAATCGTCATGCCAGCGAAGGCTGGCATCCCAGGGGGTGAATAGCGCGATGGTCTTCACCCGCCGGGGCCCGAGCCTTCGCTGGGGCGACGGGCTAAAACGGCATCTTGAAGCCGGGCGGGAGCTGCAATCCTGCCGTCATCTTCGACATTTCGGTCTGGGCGGCCTGGTCGGCCTTGGTCCGGGCGTCGTTGATCGCGGCGGCGACGAGGTCCTCGACCATCTGTTTCTCGGTCGGGACCAGCAGGCTCTCGTCGAGATCGACGGAGATGATCCGTCCCTTGGCGGTGGCCCGGATCTTGACCAGCCCGCCGCCGGAAATCCCCTCGACCTCGATCTGGTCGAGACCCTCCTGGGCCTTCATCAGCCCGGCCTGGGCGTTCTGCGCCATCTTCATGATCTCGTCGAAATCGGGCATCTCAAGCGCTCCGTTGTTCATCCAGATTGTAGCGGGCGAGCTCCGCCCCCGGGAAGGCCTCCAACGCCGCCCTGACCAGCGGAGTTTCCAGGACCGATTGTTCCTCCGCCTTCTTCGCGGCCTGCTCCTGCTCCTGGAGGGTCGGCTCGCCGCCCTCGTCCTCGGTCCGGACCTGCCAGGACCGGCCCGTCACCTCCTTCAAGGCCAAAGCCAGGTCGCGTGTCGCGATCGGGCCCTTGAGGCTGAGGACGAGCTCGGGCGGAGCATAAGCGATAGGGCGGGCGTAATCGTGGAGCTGCTGGGCGAGGTGGCGGCGGCCCCTGGCTTCGAGCGCCTCGACCATGTCGCGGAAGGTAGCCGGAATCGCCGGCGGCGCGGCCTGGGCCGGAGCGGCCCGGGCGGGCCCCGCCTCTCCGCTCGTCAGCTTCTCGATCAGTGCGCCGGGATCGGGAAGCTCAGAAGCGTGGATCACCCGGAGGAGCGCCATCTCCGCGGCCTCGAGCGGCATCGGGGCGGAGTGAACCTCGGACAGGCCCTTGAGCAGGAGCTGCCAGAGGCGGTGGACGGCGGCGTAGGAGAGCCGGCCCGCCCAATCCGAATAGGCTTCGCGCTCCTCGGCTGACTGGGCGGAATCCTCGGCCCCGCCGACCTTCGCCCGAGTGATCGCATGGACGCTCTCGAGAAGCCCGCGGAGCACCGCATTGGGCTCGACCCCGAGATCGTACTGGTCGCGCAGCACGGCGAGCGCCGCGCGGGCGTCCCCGCTCAATATCACTCCGAGCAGCCGGCGGATCGAGCCCCGGTCGGAGAGTCCGAGCATGGTGCGGACCTGGTCCGCGCTGACTCCTCCGGGGCCGTGGGCGATCGCCTGGTCGAGGATCGAGAGTCCGTCGCGCGCCGAGCCTTCAGCGGCTCGGGCGATGAGCGCGAGCGCCTCGGGCTCGACCTCGACTCCCTCCAGCCTCGCAACCTCGTCGAAATGGGCGGCGAGCTTCTCGGCGGGGATCCGCCTCAGGTCGAAGCGCTGGCAGCGCGACAGGACCGTGACCGGCACCTTGTTGACCTCGGTCGTCGCGAAAAGAAACTTAACGTGCTGGGGAGGTTCCTCGAGAGTCTTGAGAAGCGCATTGAAGGCGTTCTTCGACAGCATGTGGACTTCGTCGATGATGTAGACCTTGTAGCGCGCCGAGACCGCGGAATAGCGAACCGCCTCGATGATCTCGCGGACGTCGTCGACCCCGGTGTGGCTGGCCGCGTCCATTTCGACGACGTCGATATGGCGGCCTTCGGCGATGGCTCGGCAGGGCTCGCAGGTTCCGCAGGGGGCGATGGTCGGTCCCCCCCGGCCGTCCGGCCCGACGCAGTTCAGCGCCTTGGCGATCAGCCGCGCGGTCGAGGTCTTGCCGACGCCGCGCACGCCGGTGAGCAGGAAGGCGTGCGCCAGCCGGTCGCGCCGGATGGCGTTGCCGAGCGTCTGCACCATAGCATCCTGGCCGATCAGCTCGCCGAAGCTCTGCGGCCGGTATTTTCGGGCCAGGACCCGGTAAGGCTGCGGGGAATCGGACATGGGCGCAGACTAGACGTTCGCGGCCGGGCTGTCGAAGGCCGCAGCGGCGAAAACTGACGAAATGCACGGTTTCGACTGGAGCATCGCGTCAGTCTTGTCAGCTTCCGAGCCCCCCAGCCCGCCGGCGCAAGATCGCGCATCGCTGGAGCCGGGGGCGGCGGATATGCTCATCCGTGGGAGCTTACCAAGATCGGCCGCGGAAAGGAAGAAAAAAGAACGGAGAGGGAACAAACGCCCAGGGAGCGAGCGGTGGGAGCCGGAACGACCCGGAGCTTGAACTCGTTACGGCTGCTTCCTTCCGGACCTGACCGGGTTGGCGAGAGCGCCGTCCGCCCGACTCCCGCGGCGCATATGGCGCGGGGAGGCGTTCGGCGCAAGCTCAGGCGCCGCCGAACGTCTCCGCGACAAGCCTGGCGACGGCCGCGTGGGCGGCGGCATGGACCCGCAACTCGCTGCTGCCGCCGCTTTGGTAGGAGGCGATGACGATCGGCGCCCGGCGAGGAGGCCAGGCGATGCCGACGTCGTTGACGGCCCCGTTGGCGCCGGTGCCGGTCTTGTGGCCGAACCGCCAGTCGGCCGGCAGCCCGGCGCGGAGCCGGTCGC
>DASVQD010000028.1:0-191210 GCA_036389345.1 Allosphingosinicella sp.
CGGCCTTCCGGCGCCGGTCCTCGCCCGAGCCAAATCGGTCCTGGCCAAGCTGGAGCGGGGGCGCGCCGCGACCGGGGGGATCGCGGCGGGCCTCGACGACCTTCCGCTGTTCGCGGCGGTCGCCAGCCAGGAGGAAGAGGCGGCGCCCGACCCGCTGCAGTCGGCGCTCGCGCAAGTGGACGCCGACTCGCTCAGCCCGCGCGAGGCGCTCGACCTGGTCTACCGGCTGAAGCGCCTCGCCGCCGGCGAAGGGTGATGCCGACCCGTTTCTCCTCAGTCGCCGACAAGCGCTCGATCATCGACCGGCGCGCGCTGGCCGACTCGCTCGCCTCCTCTCCGGATTCGGCCGCAGCGATCCTCAAGCGGGCGCTGGCGGCCGGACGGTGGGAAATAAGCCGGCGCCTCGACGACAAGCCCTATGCCGGAAGCGAGGCGGCGGCAGCCTACGCCTTCCTGACCGACCAGATCGTCCGTCTCGCCTTCGACCACGCCGCCTCGGCCCTTCCGCCGCCGCGCGCGGCCGACCGGATCCTGATCCTCGCCGTCGGCGGCTACGGCCGGGGGGAGATGGCGCTTCACTCCGACGTGGACATCGCCTTCGTCACGCCCGGAAAGCCGGGCCGTTGGGCGAAACTGGCGGTCGAGGCCGTCCTCTATCTCCTCTGGGACCTGGGCCTGAAGCTCGGCCCCTCGACCCGCTCGGTCGACGAGCTGATCGAGCTCGCCTCGACCGATCACACCGTCCGGACCGCTTTGCTCGAGGGCCGCTGGCTGTGGGGCGACGAGCCCTTGTTCGACGAGGTCCAGGCGCGCTTCTGGAAGGAGGTGGTCGCCGGCAAGGCCAAGACCTTCGTCACCGAGAAGCTGGAGGAGCGCAACGCCCGCCACCGGCGGATGGGCGACAGCCGCTACGTCGTCGAGCCCAACGTCAAGGAAGGCAAAGGCGGCTTGCGCGACCTCCACACGCTCTTCTGGATCGGCAAATATGCCTATCAGGTGAGCAAGGTCGCCGACCTGGTCGAGGTCGGGCTGCTTTCCCCGAGCGAGCTGCACCAATTCCAGCGCGCCGAGCGCTTCCTCTGGGGGGTCCGCTGCCACCTCCATTGCGTCGCCGGGCGCGCCGAGGAGCGGCTGACCTTCGACTATCAGCGCGAGATCGCAGGCCGGATGCGCTACGCCGAGCGGCCCGGACGATCGCCGGTCGAGCGCTTCATGCGCCATTATTTCCTCCACGCCAAAACGGTGGGGGACCTGACCGGGGTCTTCCTTGCCCATCTCGACGAGAAGTTCGCGAAGAAAGGAAGCCGCTTCGGCCTTCCGACGATCCGGCGCCGGCCTAGGCGGCTCGAAGGCTTCGTCCTCGACCGGGGCCGGCTCGCTCTTCCGAACGACGATTATTTCCGCGAGGATCCGGTCCGGCTGCTCCATATCTTCGCGCTCGCCGACCTCTACGGCCTTGAAATCCACCCGCTTGCGATGCGCTCCGCCGCGCGCGATTCGAAGCTCGTCGACGAGGTGCGCGACGACCCGAGGGCCAATCGGCTCTTCCTAGACGTGCTGACCAGCCCCCGCGACCCGGAGACGGTGCTCAGATGGATGAACGAGGCGGGGGTGTTCGGGCGCTTCGTTCCGGACTTCGGCCGAGTGGTCGCCCAGATGCAGTTCGACATGTATCACCATTATACGGTCGACGAGCACAGCATCCGGGCGATCGGCCTCGTTTCGCGGATCGAGAAGGGGGAGCTGAAGGAGGAGCATCCGCTGGCAACGGCCCTGTTCCGGCACATCGCCTCGCGCCGGGTGCTCTACGCCGCGGTCCTTCTGCACGACATCGCCAAGGGCCGGGGCGGCGACCACAGCCTGCTCGGCGCCGAGGTGGCGAGCGCGCTTTGCCCGAGGCTGGGCCTCGACGAAGCGGAGACCGAGACCGTCGCCTGGCTGGTCCGCTGGCACCTGCTCATGTCGGCCACCGCGTTCAAGCGCGACCTCGCCGACCCGCAGACCATCCAGGACTTCGCCGCCCGGGTGCAGAGCCCGGAGCGGCTGCGATTGCTCTTCATCCTCACCGTCGTCGACATCCAGGCGGTGGGCCCCGGCGTGTGGAACGGCTGGAAGCGCCAGCTGCTTCGCGAATTGTTCGACTCCGCGGAAGAAGCGCTCCGGCTCGGCCACAAGCAGAAGGGCCGGACCGAGCGGATCGCGGCGATGCAGTCCGGGCTTGCGGCCAGGCTCGGCTGGGAGGAAGCCCGGTTCGCACGCCATGCCTGGCGGCTGCCCGACAGCTACTGGCTTGCCGAGCCGGCCGACGTGCTCGAGAAGAACGCCCTACTGATGGACCGCGCCGACCGGGCCCCGGCCCGGACCCGGCCGCTCGCAGCCTCGGTCGAGGAAGAACGCGGAGCGACCTTGCTCAGCGTCTACGCCAAGGACCGGCCGGGCCTCTTCTACCATCTGAGCGCGGCGATCAGCCTCGCCGGAGCCAACATCATCGACGCGCGGATCCACACCACCCAGGACGGAATGGCGGTCGACAATTTCCTCATCCAGGATTCGAAGGGGAAGCCGTTCGCCGACCGCCATCAGTTGAAGCGCCTCGACGAGAACGTCATCCGGGCGGTCGAGGGGCAGGAGCCGGCGATGGACCGGCTCGAGGCCAAGGCGCTGCCGCTGCTCCGCGCCGAGGCCTTCGCGATCCGGCCCGCGGTCTTCGTCGATAACCAGGCCTCGAGCCGCTACACCGTGGTCGAGGTCAACGCGCGCGACCGGGCCGCCCTGCTCAGCGGCCTCGCCCGGGCACTCTATGAATCGAAGGCGGCGATCCATTCGGCCCACATCGCCACTTATGGCGAGCGCGCGGTCGACGTCTTCTACCTGACCGATCTCCACGGGGCGAAGATCGAGAACCCGCTCAGGCTGAAGGCGCTCCAGTCCAGTCTGCTGAAGGCGGCTGCCGAGCCGGAATCGGTGCCTGGCACCAATTTGCGGACGCGTCGGTCGACCGCGTCGCGAGCAATCTCAAGCCCTTAGAAATTGGTGCCTGGCACCATTTTCCGACTCTATCCTCCACCGTCCTTCGGGTGGCGCCTCCCCGTCTGGCGATGGGGAGGATGATCAGCGGTGCCAGTCGCGCTTCAGGCGGGTGGAGGCGGCGAGGTAGATGAGGGCGCTCAGGACGTAGAAGCCCAGGCCGTAGAGGATCGAATATCGGAGGGCGTCCTCGCCATGGGCCTCGGTCATCCGGTCGGACATGAAGCCGAGGAAGAATATCCCGAAGCCGATCCCGATCAAATTGTTGATGAACAGGAAGCTCGCCGAGGCGGTCGCCCGCATGTTGGGCGGGACGATATGCTGGACCGCCGCGATCACCGGGCCGAGCCAGGCCAAAGCGAGCATCTGGCCGATCGCGAACAGGATCCAGCCGACTTCGAGCGAAGGCGCGAACAGGCCGAAGGCGAAGACGGGCGCGGCGACCAGGAAGCAGATTGCCGGAACGAGCGCATAGGCGCCGGGATTGGCGGCCCCGACCCGGTCGCCTATCCAGCCCCCGAGCCAGGTGCCGGCGACTCCGCCGACGAGGACGATCGAGCCGTAGAACCAGCCGACCTGGGCGAGCTCGAGCTCGAAGCTTCGGCTGAAGAAGCTGGGAAGCCAGAAGATCAAGCCGTAGCCCAGGATCGAGCCGGAGGCGGCGCCGAAGGAGAGCAGCCAGAAGCTCGGCTTGCTCGCCAGGGCCGCGACCACCTGGAGAAAGGGCGGCGCCGGCTCGCTCGCCTGCCCGTCCGCGGTGTCGAAGCCGCCGCGCACCGGCTCGGGCACTCCGAGCTTGACCAGAAGCGCCGCCGGCAGTCCGGCCAGGCCGACGATCAGGAAGGCGGAGCGCCAGTCGAGATGGCTCGCGATCCAGCCTCCGAAGAAGACCCCGAGGGCGGACCCGATCGGGATCCCTAGCGAGAACAGGGCCAAAGCCCGGGCCCGCCTTTCTTTCGGGAAGAAATCGGAGATGAGGGCGTAGGAGGGGGCGACGCCACCTGCCTCGCCGATTCCGACACCCATCCGGGCCAGGAACAGGTGCCAGAAATTCTGGGCGAGGCCGCAGGCGGCGGTGAAGGCGCTCCACAGAGCGACGGAAGCCGCGATGATGTTGACCCGGCTCTTGCGGTCGGCGAGCCAGGCGATCGGGATCGCGAGCCCCGAATAGAAAAGCGCGAAGGCGATACCGCCCATCAGCCCGAGCTGCCGGTCGGTAAGCGCAAGCTCCGCCTTTATCGGGACCGCGAGCACCCCGATGATCTGCCGGTCGATGAAGTTGAAGATGTAGGCGACGAGGAGGATCGCGAGGACCCGAGGGCCGACCGGGGTTCCTCTCCCGCTTTCAGCGGGAGAGGAGGGGCCCGCCCGCGAAGCGGGTGGGAGGTGAGGGTCTTGCTGACTCATTGCTACAGACCCTCACCCTCCCGCTTCGCGGGCCCCTCCCTCTCCCTCGAAAAGCGGGAGAGGTGTTCGGGAGGCCAGTCGCACATGTTCCTTAGAACTTCAGGCCGAGGCTGAGGAAGACCTGCCTCGGATTGCCGTAATAGGTGGTGACCACGCCCTCGCGGCCGAGCGACGGCGCAACTCCGGGCTTCCCGAAGTTCGGGGAGGCCGGAAGCACCGCAAGGACCGGAGCCCCAGTCACCGGATTGACGTTGAGGAACTGGTAGCCGGACGTGATATATTGCTTGTCCGTCAGGTTCTTGCCGTGGAGCCCGACCGTCCAGCGGTCGTCCTCGCTGGTCCAGACCAGGCTGGCGTCGAGAAGGGCGTAGCCCGGCTGATCCAGGAACGGGCTCGGGGTCTCGAACTGGAAGGTCTTGCTCCGGTAGGAGAGGGTGGTCGACGCGTTGATCTCGCCGCCCATCATCTTGGTCGAATAATCGAGGGTTCCGGACAGGGTCCATTTCGGCGTGTTCTGGATCCGGCGGAAGTCGGCGACGTCGACCGGCTGGCCCGGCCCCGGCTTGGGATTGCCGGCGGCGTCGAAATTGGCGACCTGGGTGACGAACTCGTCATATTGCGCGTCGAGATAGCCGAGCGTGCCCGCGAAGTTCAGGCGCGAACCGTCGCCCCGGCGGAAGATCGTGGCCAGGGCCTCCACCTCGACGCCCTTGAAGCTCGCCTTGCCGGCGTTGGTCGTCACTCCGACGAAGGTCGGGATTCCGTTGACGATCGCTCCGACCGATCCCGGCACCTGGACGTCCTTGTAGTCGGCGTAGAAGCCCGCGACCGCGAGCCTGAGGCGCCGGTCGAACATCGACGTCTTGTAGCCGATCTCGTAGCTGGTGACTTTCTCCGGCTCGAACAGGAAATAGTCGAATATCTCGCTCGCCTCGCGGACCTTGTTGCCGTTGAGGTCGGGGGCCTGAGTCGAAAGGCCGCGGGGATCGAAGCCGCCGCCCTTGAAGCCCTTCGAATAGCTCGCATAGAGATTGTTGTTCTCGTCCGGGGTGAAGCTGATCGAGGCCCGCGGCGTGAACTGCTTGAACGTCTTCGACCCGGTGAAATCGGAAGTGAGAGCGCCCAGCTGGACACCGGCTCCGCCGAGCGCCGGCGAGGCGCCGCCGGCCAGGTTCTTGCGGATGACGGTCCCCGTCCTCTTGTCGATCGTGTAGCGGCCGCCGAGCGAGAGATGGAACTGATCGGTGATGTCGTAGGTGAAATCCGCGAAAGCCGCCCAGGTGCGAGTGTCGACATCGCCGAAGGTCGAAGCGGTGAAGCCGGGGACTCCGATCACCGCGCCTGTCGTCGCCAGGACGACGTCGAAGATGTTGTTGGCGTTGGCGTTCAGATAATAGAGGCCCATCACCGCATTGAGCGGGCCGCTGTCGACGAGGATCTGGAATTCGTTCGAGAATTGCCGGTTCCGGTAGATTGCGGGGACGTCGACGTCGGCCGCCGGGAGAGCCTCGAAGTCGATCGGAGTCGCCGAGCGGTCCTGGCGATAGGCCGTGATGTTCCGAAGGGTGATGGCGTCGGTGGCCTCGATCTCGATATGGGCCGCGCCCCCGTAAGCCTTGATCTCCTGCTTCGGGTTCACCAGTCCGCCGCGGCTGTCGTAGACGTCGTCGAGAACGGGCGCTCCCGAAAGCAGGCCCGGGATCAGGCGGTGACCGCCGCGCGGGTTGCTGTTGTCCTTGGTATAGTCGCCCGAGAAACGGATCGAGATCCCGTCCGCCGGCTCAAGCTCGACCGTGGCGCGCGCGGCCCAGACGTCGCGATTGTAATTCTCCTGGCCGGTGGTGAGATTGTCGCCGAAGCCCTTCCTGTACAGGCGCGCCACGGAGCCGCCGATCTTGATCCCTTCCGCGACGGGCGTGCTCGCGGAGAGGATGAGGTCCGCCTGGCTGTAGGTCCCGAGATTGGCCCGGGCCCGGAAGGTCGGCAGATCGGAGAGTCGGCGAGTGACATATTTGATCGCTCCGCCGATCGTGTTCCGGCCGTAGAGCGTGCCCTGCGGCCCGCGAAGAACCTCGATCCGCTCGACGTCGTAGATGTCGAGAACCGCGGCCTGGGGCCGGTTCAGGTAGACGTCGTCGAGATAGAGGCCGACTCCGGCTTCGAAGCCGGCGACCGGGTCCTGCTGGCCGACTCCGCGGATGAAGGCGGTGAGGGTGGTGTTGGTGCCGCGCGAGGTCTCGATCGTGACGTTGGGCGTGGTGTCGGACAGATCGGTGATGTCGGTCGCGCCCATCCGCTCCAGGGTTTCGCCCGAATAAGCGGTGACGGCGATCGGAACGTCGAGGAGATTTTCCGCGCGGCGGCGCGCCGTAACGACGATGTCGCTATCCTCGACGGGCCCGGCAGTCGCCGACTGGTCGAGCGCCTCATTGGCGGCGGCGGCGGCGTCCTCCTCGGTCGCTCCGGCCGGCGGCGCTTCGGCCTGGGCGAAGAGCGGAGCGGGGACGGCGGCGAGCGCGGCGACGGCGGCGCCGAGCCTCAGGGCGGTAAGGGTGCGGCTACGGGTCATGGCGGTGTCTCCTGGCATTTTCAGGCTGTGGTTTCGGACTGGCGGACTGGCGGCAGGCTCGCCGCGAACTTGCGAAGCGTGGAATTGAACAATTCGGGCTGCTCGAGATGCGGGGCGTGGCCGGAGCGCTCGAAGGTGACGGCCCGCGCCCTCGGCAGGGCTTCGGCGAGGTGGCCGGCGGTATCGGCGCCGTAAAGGTGGCTGTGGGCACCGTGGACGACGAGCGTGGGCTGCCGGATCGCGGGAAGCAGCGGACGGAAGTCTTCCCCGACCAGCGATTCCCACAGGGCGCCGATGGCGGCCGGGTCGTTGGCGGCGAACGCCTTGGCGGCGCGATCGGCCTCGGCTCCGGAAGCTGCGAAGATGGCCTGGCCGGCGGCGGCGGCGAAGGCCGGGAAATCGTCGCGGATCGCCTGGCTTCGCGCTTCGCAGGTCTCTCTCGACAGGCCGAGATCCCAGTCCTGATCGTTGAGCACGCGGGGGGTCATGTCGACCACGACGGCCGCGGCGAACCGGCTCGACGCCGGCCCGGCCAGGACCCGCCAGAGCACAGCGGCGCCGAGCGACCAGCCGATCCCGACCGCGCCCTCCAGCTCCATCGCCTCGGCGAGGCCGGCAACGTCGTCGGCCAGGAGCCGGATCGTGGGCGGCACCGGTCCGGCGGGAGAGCGTCCGTGGCCCCTGAAGTCGATCGATATCACCCGGAAGGAATCCGCGAGCACCTGCTGGCGCCCGAAGAAGCCGGAATCCGCCATCAGCCCGTGCAGAAGCAGGAGCGGGCGTCCCCGCCCCTCGTCGGAAAAGGCGATTCGAGCGCCGTCCGATGCCGTGAAGTGCCTCAACCCCTCTCCCCCGGGCCGCGCGCGCTCCTTTGCGGAGTCTCGATCGCGGCTCGAGGCTTGATGCCTCAAGGTGAAACCTGAGTCAATGTTCAAGTTGCAGCACCGTGGCACTTTCGTCATCCGCGAAAGCCGGGACCTCATGACGAGAAGTCTCGGCGGGCCTCCCCGAGATCCCGGCTTTCACCGGGATGACGGGGGCACCCCCAGCGGCTAAGGCCCACGAATGACCGCTGCAGCAATCTCCATCGCCGAGCTCGAAAAGACCTATGCGGGGGGCAAGCGCGCGCTGGACAAGGTCAGCCTCGACGTCCCGCAGGGCGAGATTTTCGGCCTTCTCGGGCCGAACGGCGCCGGCAAGTCGACCCTGATCAACATCCTCGCCGGGCTGGTCAACAAGAGCGGCGGCAAGGTCGTCATCTGGGGCTTCAATGTCGACAGGCATCCGCGCAACTCGAAGGCGTCGATCGGGATCGTCCCGCAGGAGCTGGTCTTCGATCCCTTCTTCACGCCGCGCGAGACTCTCGAGATCACGGCCGGCCTCTACGGGGTCCCAAAGGAGCGGCGGCGGACCTTGGACCTGCTCCGGGCCGTCCGGCTGGAGGACAAGGCCGACGCTTATTCGCGCACCCTGTCGGGCGGGATGAAGCGGCGGCTGCTGGTCGCCAAGGCGATGGTCCATTCGCCGCCCATCCTGGTCCTCGACGAGCCGACGGCAGGGGTCGACATCGAGCTTCGCCAGCAGCTCTGGGCCTATGTCCGGGAGCTCAACGCGGAGGGGGTGACGATCGTCCTCACCACCCATTATCTCGAAGAAGCGGAGAATCTCTGCGACCGGATCGCGATCATCAACCACGGCCGGCTCATCGCCAACGAGACGACCCGGACCCTGGTCGGGATGGCCCAGGAGAAGGCGGTCGAGGTCACCGTCGACCGCGACATCGCCGCGCTTCCGGACGCAAGCTGCTTCGAGAAGATCGAGCTGATGGGCGAGCGGACCCTGGCCGTCACCTATCGCAAGGACAAGGTGAATGCCGGGGAGGTGCTCGCCGCCCTCCAGCGCGAGGGCCTCGGAATCGTCGACGTCTCGACCCGGGAGGCGGACCTGGAGGACGTGTTCCTCAACCTGACGAGGGCGTCGGATGCGGCCGCGGGCTAGCGGAAGGTAGATGAAGGACGCCGGTCGCCCTGAGCCTGTAAAAGGGCTTTCCTTCCCCTCCCGCGCGAGCAGGGGAAGGGGAGGGCGTCGACGAGCTCAGCCCGAACGGATGGGGGCCTCGATCCCGTGAGCGGCGCGACCCACGAATTCGACGTGGTCGTCATCGGCTCGGGCGCCGCCGGCCTGTCCGCCGCTCTCACCCTCGCGCCGCACCTCAAGGTGGCGGTGCTCGCCAAGAGCGGCATTTCATCCGGATCGACCGCATGGGCGCAGGGCGGGATCGCCGCGGTGCTGGAGCCGGGCGATACGTTCGAGAGCCATATCGAGGATACGATCGTCGCGGGCGCCGGACTGAACCGCCGCGAGACCGTCGAGTTCGTCGTCGAGAGCGCGCCGGCCGCGATCGAACGGCTCGCGGCGCTCGGGGTCCCGTTCAACAAGGGCGAAGGCGCGCCCTGGCACCTGACCCGGGAGGGCGGCCACAGCCATCGCCGAATCGTCCATGTCGCGGATGCGACCGGCTGGGCCGTGCAGCAGGCGCTCGAGGCGGCCGCCGCCGCCCATCCCAATATCGCGCTGATCCCGGACAGGGTCGCGATCGACCTCGTCACCGGCCGGCACACCGTCTCCGGCGCCGAGGACAGGAGGGTGAGGGGAGTCTATGCGCTCAACCGCGAGTCGGGCCGGGTCGAGCTGTTCACCGGCCGGGCGACCATCCTCGCCAGCGGCGGAGCGAGCCGGGCCTGGCTCTACTCGACCAACCCGCGCGGCTCGACGGGCGACGGAATCGCGATGGCCTGGAGGGCGGGCTGCCGGGTGGCCAACATGGAGTTCAACCAGTTCCACCCGACCTGCCTCTACCACCATGACGTCAAGAACTTCCTGATCACCGAGGCGATGCGCGGCGAGGGCGGCAAGCTCAAGATCCCCGGCAATGGCAAGGGGGGCGGCCGCCGGTTCATGAAGCGCTTCGACCCGCGCGAGGAGCTCGCGCCGCGCGACATCGTCGCCCGCGCCATCGACCATGAGCTGAAGCGGCTCGGGCTCGATTACGTCCATCTCGACATCAGCCACCGCGAGGCCGACTTCATCCGCGAGCATTTCCCCACCATCGCGGCACGCCTGGCCGAGCCCGACATCGGGATCGACATCACCCGCGAGCCGATCCCGGTGGTCCCCGCGGCCCATTATACGTGCGGCGGAGTGATCACCAACCTCGACGGCCGGACCGACGCCGAAGGCCTCTATGCGGCCGGCGAGGTGACCATGTCGGGCCTCCACGGCGCCAACCGGCTCGCCTCCAACTCGGTGCTCGAATGCCTCGTCTTCGGAGTCGCGGCCGGCGAGCATATCAACCGCAGCTGGAGCGAGCTTCCCCCCGTCCCCGCGATCCGCCCCTGGGACGAGAGCCGGGTGACCGATTCGGACGAGGAGGTCGTCGTCCACCACAATTGGCGCGAGATCCGCCGATTCATGTGGGACTATGTCGGGATCGTCAGGACCACCAAGAGGCTCGAGCGGGCGCTCAACCGGATCAGCCTGCTTCGCCAGGAGACGCACGATTACTACCGGCATTTCCGGGTCACCGCCGACCTGGTCGAGCTTCGCAACCTGGTCGAGGTCGCGGAGCTGATCGTCCGCTCGGCCCTTACCCGCCAGGAGAGCCGGGGGCTTCACTACACGCTCGATTATCCCGAAACGCTGCCCGACGCGGTGGATACGGTGCTGGTGCCCTGAGCAGGCCTTGCCCTCGAGGCAGCGGCGCGGCGGGATGGACCCTTGCCTCGGACAAAATTTCCTTGGCCGACCCTTGCGTTAACCTCTTGATGCCGCGAGACTATATTTGGGAATCAAGATTCAGCAGGGGCATTGGGATGAAGCTTGCAGTGAAGATGGCGATGACGGGGATCCTTCTGGCGGCGGCGCAGCCCTGTCTGGCCGCCGAAGACTTCCGCATCGGCGCGGAGACTCGGGGGCGCGTCTCCGCCTTCGCCGGCCTCAGCGCCCGCCTGTCGCTGGGCCAGCGGGCTCGGCGGTCGCCCACAGCGCGCCTCGTGGCGGGGATGGCGACATCGAGGATCGACGCACGGAGCGGGCGCTCGCTGGGGCTTCAGGCTCCGACAGGGCTCGAGCTGGGCCTCGATCGGGACGGCAGGCTTCGGCCCTTCGTCGCCGGCTCGAGCACCGCCAGCTTCGAAAAACGCCTCGGCATTCGCGGCTCGGGTGGCAGGACATTGCTGATCGCCGGCGGCATCGCGGCGGCGGCCGTCGCGGGCATTCTCATCTTCGGCGATTCCGGTTCGAGCGCCTGTATCCCCGAGGACCCGGACTGCGACTGACCGCCTCGGCTCCGGAGAAGCGTCCAGCTCCGCCCTGAACCGGCCGGGCGGCTCCACGATCCGGTGACTGCATCGCTGGCCCGGAGCAACTTGGCGCCGCTTGGTCGCATAAGCCAAGCCGCCGGCAGCGGCAGCGGACGTCGTCCGCGGCAGGCGCCGCCCGACTCGCCGGGCCGACACCTCGAGCGGTGCGCGCCGCTAATTGGTCCCGGTGATCTTGATGTGCTGGGGCGCCGATCGCTTCCCCTTCTCTATGAAAACCATGGAATCATAGATGTGGATTCCTGAAATCTGGGTCTTGGCCGGGGTGGAGGTCCGGTGGCCGTGATACCAGGCGTGCATGTCGTCGATCATCCGCTTGACGAGCTCGACCGCCGTTCCCCTGCGCCGGTAGCCGCCTTCCTGGAGGCCGGGCCAATAGGAGGAGTGGATGTCCTCGATGACGAAGAGGCCGCCTTCCTTGAGAAGGGGGAACAGAGTGTCGAAGGTGATGCGCTGGTGGGAGGCGATGTGGGAGCCGTCGTCCAGGATGATGTCGAGCGATCCCATCTCCGCCGCGACGGATTTCAGGAATGCCCGGTCCCCCTGCGAGCCGATCCTCACCTGGTTCGGTTCCGAGACCCGGTCCGCGCACTTGGGGTCGATGTCGACCCCGTAGATGACGGCCTTCTCGCCGAAATATTTCCTCCACAGCTCGAGCGATCCGCCCATCTGGACCCCGATCTCGAGCATGTGGACGTCCGTTCCGCGATATCTGGCGAAATGGGTCTCGTAGATGTCGAGATAGTGAATCCACTTGTGGGCGGTCCGCCCTTCATGCTGGTAAAACAGCTGGGCGAGGGGCGTGCGCGACTCCTTCAGCAGCCGGTGGCGCTCGGAGGGATCGAGGGCTTGTCCGTTGAAATCGAACCAGGGAAGCGTGGGTTTCCCCCGAAGCTTTCGGATCCCTTTGCGAACGTTGAATAAAGCGTCCCGTGGTCTCACAGATCGAGCCCTTTGAATTGTGACAGCTGGATGGGTGCGGAGTCGGAGGAGCCGAAGCTCCGAAGCGCGTGCCTCTATCATGTGCGCCCGGCGGTGCAAGCAGGCCGCTCGGCGCAGGGGTGGCCGGTCGCCGCCGGGTGCGGCGGCGATCAGGGCGCGAGGAATGCCTTCAGCTCCGCCCGGAAGCGCGTCGGCTGGTCGTACATGATCATGTGCCCGCTCCCGTCGATCCGGACCAGCCGGGTGCCCCGCTTCCCCGCATAGGCGGCTCGATAGCGGCTGTCGTCGACGGCGCGGCGGCTTGGATCGAGGCTCGCGTAGACGACCGTCAGCGGCGCCGCGATTCGCGGCAGCTCCCGGGTGAGGTCGGTCAGGGCGAGCTCGTGCGTGGCCCGGGCGGTCACGTCGGGATCAGCTCCGCCTTCGGGGTTTCCGAACACCCGGATCGCGGATTCGACGAGGCGGCGCCCGCCCGGCGAGGCGCTGAGGTCGCGAAGGGTGTCGGCGAGGCCGCGCATGCCGGCCGCGTCGCCGCCCAGGATCCCGGCCGGCTGGGGCAGCATGTCGACGACCATCACTTTGCCCGGAAGGCTCGGGTGGCGGGCGGCGACCATCATCGCGACCGTCCCGCCCATCGAATGGCCGACGATCGCCGGACGGCGAAGGCCCCTCGAAGCGATGTAGCGGGCGACCTCCTCCGCGAGCGGCGCGACGACATTGCCCCGCGCATTGCCGCGCGCCGGGCTGTTGGCGAAGCCCGCGACCTGGATCAGGTGGTAGCGGTAGCCCGGAACCGCCGCGACGCTCCCCTTCCATACGTCGCGCGAGCCGGTGAGCCCGGGGATGAGGATGACGTCGGGCCCGGTCCCCTGGACCACGACCGAGAAGCGAGTCGGAGCGAAAGGCTTCACGGCGGAGGCTGAGGGAGCGAGAGGGGGAGCGGCGGCGCCGGCACAGGCGAGGCCCAGCGCGGCAGCGAGGAAGATCGGCCATTTCATGGCGTCCGACTAGAAGGGGCGGGTTGAACGCCGCCTTACTCGCGGCTGGCCAAGGCCTCGGCATTCGGGCGAAAGCCGGAACCCACCGACACGGCCGGTCGAAATTGCGGACGCACTGTTCATGGACCCCCGGTCAAGCCCGGGATGACGGTTCAGGGTGACGGTTTACCGGCAAGGAAGCGCCGAAGCTCCGCCTGGAAAGTCCCCGGCTGGTCCCACATGATCGTATGGCCGCTGCGCTCGATCCGGATCAGCTTCGTTCCGGGACGCGTCGAATAGGCGGAAGCGAACACCCGGCTAACCGCGCCGCAGGCGTAGCTGAGCTTCGCGGAGCAGGCATAGACCACGGTGAGTGAGCCGCGGATCCGCGGCAGCTCGGGGGCCAGATCGGTGGCGAGGAGCTCCGAAATCGAGCGGCCGACGACTGCGGCGTCGCTGCGGCTTTCCAGCCAGTCCGAATTGCCGAACCGGCCGACCAGCGATTTGAGGTCGCGCCGAAGCCGGTCGGCTCCCGCCGCCTGGCCGCCGATCAGGGCGGCGAGCGGCTTCACCGCCGAGGGCGGGACTCCCAGCGGGCGGACCGGGGAGGGCAGCATGTCGACGACCATTACCTTGCCGGCCGCCTCGGGATGGCGAGCCGCGATCATCATCGCGATCGACCCGCCCATCGAATGGCCGACGATCGCCGGGCGGCCGAGGTGGCTGGAGGCGATGTAGCGGGCAATCTCCTCGGCGACCGGGGCCGCGACCGGACCGGCGACGTTCCCGCCCGGCGCCGTGCCCGCGAATCCGGCGACCTGGACGAGGTGGTAGCGATAGCCCGGCACGGCGGCCACGGTGCCGTTCCAGACCGCGCTGGACGAGGCGAGACCGGGGATCAGGATCACGTCCGGCCCCGTGCCTCGAACGGCCACGGAAATCCGGGACGGCTTGAACGGCGCCGCGGCGGCCGGCGCGGCGAGCAGAGCCGACGCGGCGGCGGCGAGAAGGAACAGCAGTCGACTCATGGGAAGGAGGCTAATGCGCGGTGGTTAACGAATCCCAGACCGTAGAATTGCCACCCCCATCCCGGCGGAAGCCGGGACCCGGCCGGAAAAGTCTCGGCGGGTTTCCCGGAGATCCCGGCCTTCGCCGAAGGTGAAGTTTATCCTGAGCGACGCCGCAGTCGGCGTCGAAGGGCCGGGATGACGCGAAGGTTCGGCTGCGCTAGAGCCCTGCCATGCCTCATCTCTATCTGGTCGACGGTTCCAGCTACATCTTCCGCGCCTATCACCGGCTGCCGCCGCTCACCAACCGGCACGGCCTCAACGTCGGCGCCGTCTACGGCTATACGACGATGCTCTGGAAGCTCGCCGAGAGCCTTCACAAGGAGGAAGGACCGACCCACCTCGCGGTCATCTTCGACGCAGGCTCGCATACCTTCCGAAACGACATGTTCGAAGGCTACAAGGCGCAACGGCCGCCGCCGCCGCCCGACCTGGTCCCGCAATTTCCGCTGATCCGCGACGCGACGCGCGCCTTCTCGCTTCCCTGCATCGAGGAGGATGGGCTCGAGGCGGACGACATCATCGCCTGCTATTCCAAGGCCGCGCTCGCGGCAGGCTGGCGAGTGACCATCGTCTCTTCCGACAAGGACCTGATGCAGCTGGTCGAGGACGGCCGGCTCGACCTCTACGACACGATGAACGATCGCCGGATCGGCCGCGATTACGTCATCGAGAAGTTCGGAGTCCCGCCAGAGCAGCTCGGCGAGGTTCTGGCGCTTATGGGCGACAGCGTCGACAACATCCCCGGAGTGCCGGGGGTGGGGCCGAAGACCGCCGCCCAGCTCATCCAGCAATATGGCGACGTCGAAGCGGTCCTCGCCCACACGGACGAGATCAAGAAGCCCAAGCTCAAGCAGAATCTGATCGAGCATGCCGAGGCCGCCCGGATGTCGCGCGAGCTGGTCCGGCTGATCTGCGACTCGCCGCTGCCCGAGCCGCTCGACGCGCTCGAGATGAAGGGCATTCCAGACGCGCCGCTTCGCGAGTTCCTCGAGGAGCAGGGCTTCAAGGCCTTGCTCTCGAGGCTCAACGGAACCTCGCAGGTCAAGGCGCCGAGCGACAGCGTCACCCCGGTGCAGCGCGAGGTTCGGCCGGAGCCGAAGATCGACCGCTCGGTCTATGTCACCGTCACCGACGAGGCGGTGCTCGACTCCTGGATCGCCGAAGCGACCCGCAACGGCCTGGTCGCGGTCGACACCGAGACCTCCGGCTACGACTGCGTGACCGCCGACCTCATCGGAATCAGTCTCGCCACCGAATGCGGCAAAGCCTGCTACATCCCGCTCGAACATGGCGGCCACGATCTGCTGTCGGAGCGGCCGGAGCAGATCCCCGCCGACGTGGCTCTGGCGAAGCTCAAGCCGATGCTCGAGGACCCGGCGGTTCTCAAGGTCGGCCACAATTTCAAGTTCGACTGGATCGTCTTCGACCGGCGCGGGATCAAGGTCGCCCCGGTCGACGACAGCCTGGTGATGAGCTTCAACCTCGACGCCGGCGGGCTCAACAGCCATTCGATGGACGATCTCGCCAAGAAGCATCTCGACCACGACTGCATCGCATTCAAGGACGTCTGCGGATCGGGTCAGAAGCAGATCAAGTTCAACCAGGTCCCGCTCGACCGGGCGACCGAATATGCTGCCGAAGACGCGGACGTGACCCTTCGCCTGTGGACCCGGTTCAAGAACCGCCTTCCGCACGAACGGGTGACGCGGATCTACGAGATGGTCGACCGGCCGCTGGTGCCCGTCGTGGCCCGGATGGAGCGCGAGGGCGTAAAGGTCGACCGCGAGGAGCTTGGAAGGCTCAGCCAGGAATTCCAGACCCAGATCACCGCCCTGGAAGAGAAGATCTGCGGCGAGGCCGGCTGCCAGTTCACCATCGGGAGCCCGGCGCAGCTCGGCGAAGTGCTGTTCGGCCAGATGGGCCTGAAGGGGGGACGGAAGGGCAAGTCGGGGACCTGGTCGACCGACGTCAACGAGCTCGAGCGCCTGTCCCGCGAAGGCGTTCCGATCGCCGCTCTGGTTCTCGAATGGAGGCAGCTCTCGAAGCTCAAATCGACCTATACCGACGCGCTCCAGCAGCAGATCAACAAGGAGACGGGGCGGGTCCACACCAGCTATTCGCTGTCCGGCGCGCAGACCGGCCGGCTGTCCTCGACCGACCCCAACCTCCAGAACATTCCGATCAGGACCGAGATCGGCCGCCGGATCCGCGACGCGTTCGTCGCCGAGCCCGGCTTCGTCATGCTCGCCGCCGACTATAGCCAGATCGAGCTCCGGCTGGCCGCGCACATGGCCGACGTTCCGCAGCTCAAGCAGGCTTTCGCGGAAGGGGCGGACATCCACAGCCTGACCGCCCAGGAGCTGTTCGGAGAGGTCACCCGCGATACCCGGGCGAGCGCCAAGACGATCAACTTCGCGATCCTCTACGGAATCTCGCGCTGGGGCCTGGCCGGCCGGCTGGGCATCACCGCCGACGAGGCCCAGGCGATGATCGACCGCTATTTCGAGCGTTTTCCCGGGATCCGGGATTATATCCATTCGACCCTGGAGGGGGTGCGCGAGACCGGCTTCACCACCACCCTGTTCGGCCGCAAGACCCACTTCCCGATGATCCGGAGCAAGACCCAGCACGAGCGCCAAGGCGCCGAGCGGGCGGCAGTCAACGCTCCGATCCAGGGCACGAGCGCCGACATCATCAAGCGGGCGATGGTGCGGATGTGCCCGGCATTGGAGAGCGAAGGGCTGGGCTCGGTCCGGATGCTGATGCAGGTCCATGACGAGCTCGTCTTCGAAGTGCCCGAAGGCGAGGCCGAGCGGGCGAGCGCCGTCATCCGACGGGTCATGGAGCGGGCCGCCGAGCCCGCCGTGACCCTCAGCGTCCCGCTCGGAGTGGATATCGGGACCGGTCCGAACTGGGGCGCCGCCCATTGAGCACGGCCCCGCCCGGGGCCGGTGACGATATCGCCGCCCTCGCGAAGGGCGGGAGGACGAACTTCTTCGGCTTCCTTATCCGGCTGGCGGCCCGACTCCCTTTCCTGTTCATCGCCGGGCGGCTCTACGGCCCGCACGCGCTCGGCGCCTTCGCCTATGCGGTCATCGTCATGGAGTTCGCCGCCCAGCTGGCCACCCTCGGCCTGAAGCGGGGACTCGCCGAGCAGCTCGCGACGACGGACCAGCCCCACGCCTGCGTGGTGATCGACGCGATCCTCGCAGCCTTCATCGCTTCCGCCTTCTTCACCCTCATCCTGATGCTGTTTCCCCAGGCGATGTTCCCGGCCGGCAACATCCACGGAGCCGACTGGCTACTTCCGATGGTCATCTTCGGCATCGCCGGCGCCGACATCGCCTTGGCCGCTCTGGCCTATCGCCACGATATCGGAGCCACGGTCCGGGCCCGAGCCATCGTCGAGCCCTGGACGATCAGCATCGCCGCCGGGGCCTGCGTTCTCGTCTTCCCGGCCGCGGCCGACGGGACTCGTTCGCGCGACGGGCTGATCATCGCCTATGTGATCTCCGTGACGGCCGGCTTGGCCGCATCGCTCTGGCCGCTCTACCGGAGCTACGGCCTGCCTCGGGAATGGAAGCCCAATCCCGCCAAATTGCTCGCCGTCGCCCGTCGCAACATCCCGCTGGCCGCCGCCGACGCGATCGAATGGGGGTCGCGCCGGCTCGACATCGCCATTCTGGGCCTGTTCGTCGCGCCTTATTGGGTCGGGGTATATTATGTCGGCCAGCAGGTCGCTTCGCTTCCCCAGAAGCTCAAGACCAGCTTCGATCCGATCCTCGCTCCCGTCATCACACAGAAGCTGGCCGAAGGCGACCGGCGGGCGGTGGCCAAGCAGGTGCGCCAGGTCGGCTTCTGGGTGATCGCGGCCCAGGCCGGGATCGCTCTAGCGCTCGGCCTTCCGGGCGGCGCGGTGATGGGCCTCGTCGGCAAGGAGTTCGTCGGCGGCACCGGTGCGCTGGCCTTCCTTCTCGCCGCCGAGGTGGTGGCGGCGACCGCCGCGGTGTCCGAAGGCGCGCTCGTCTATGTCGCCCGTCACCGCAACCTGATGATCTCGGCGCTGATGATCGCGGTCCAGGCGGGGCTCGCCTTGCTGTTCATCCAGGGCGTGAAGCTGCTTCCGCTCCGGCCGGAGAGCGTCCAGCCCTATCAGGCGGCGAGCGCCGCCGCGTCCCTGATGCTCGCGCTGGGCCTCGCCTCGATCCTCAAGGCGCGGCTGCTTCGGCGGCTGCTCGATGCCCCGGTGCAGGGCTGGCGCTGGCCGCTGGTCTGGGCCGCCCTCGCCGCAGTGATGGTCGGCCAGCTCTTCAACATGATCCCGCGCTCGCTGGCCTGGGCCGAGCTCGCCGTCGGAATTCCGGCGATCCTCGGGACCTTCGGGCTCGTCGTCTGGTGGACCGGCTTCACGCCCGACGACCGGCTGCTCTTCCGGATGAAGAAGGACGAGAAGCCCGAGCTCCCGCCCCCCGCCGGAGTCAGCCCACCGGGAGCGGTACCTTAGAGTCTGTTTTGCTTTGCCTGAATCGATTGGGGATTCCCGTTTCGGTTGAAGTGTGATTCAAGCTGTTGGCTGGGATGGAGGCCAGCAGCGATGGCCAAGCCTTATTCGGATGATTTGCGGGAGCGGGTGGCGCGCTCGGTTGTGGGCGGTCGCTCGAGCCGGGAGACGGCGCGACTGTTCGGGGTGAGCGTGGCGAGCGCGGTGAAGTGGTCGCAGGGGCTTCGGGCGACGGGGAGCGCGGCGTCGCGGCCGATGGGCGGGCATCGCAAGCGTGTTCTGGCCTCGCAGCAGGAGTGGCTGCTGGGCCGCTTGGCGGAATGTCCGGATCTGACGGTCCGGGTATTGGCGGTGGAGCTCAAGGATCGTGGGTTCGAGGTCAGCCACAGCACGGTGTGGTCGCTGCTTCGCTCGGCCGGCTTCAGCTTCAAAAAAAACGCTGTTCGCCGTCGAGCAGCTGCGGCCCGCGGTCGCCAGGCGGCGCGAGCAGTGGAGGAAGTATCAGGGCCGGCTTGATCCAAGGCGCCTGGTCTTCATCGACGAGACCTGGGCCAAGACCAACATGACGCCGATCCGCGGCTGGAGCCGGCGCGGCGAGAAGCTGGTGGCGCGGGCGCCGTTCGGCCGATGGCGAACGCTCACCTTCCTCGCCGCGCTCCGCCACGACCGGATCGACGCGCCCTGCGTGCTCGATGGCCCGATCAACGGCCAGCTCTTCACCGCCTGGGTCGAGCAGTTCCTCGTCCCGACCCTGACGCCCGGCGACATCGTCATCATGGACAACCTCGGGAGCCACAAGGGCAAGGCCGTCCGCAAGGCGATCCGGGCCGCCGGCGCCAAGCTCTTCTTCCTGCCGCCCTACAGCCCCGACCTCAACCCGATCGAACAGGTCTTCGCCAAGCTCAAGCTGCTGCTGCGCAAAGCCGCCGAACGCTCCGTCGACGCAACATGGAAACGCATCGGCACGCTCCTCGACGCCTTCCCACCCCACGAATGCGCCAACTACCTGCGAAACTCGGGATACGCTTCAATATGAGCAGAACAGACTCTAAACCGGCGGGAGCGGGGAGGGGGCGGGCGGACCGTCGTGCCTCATCGCCGGAACGCCAGCCTCAAGCTCCACCAAAGCAGGGCCAGGATCGCCGCGCTGATCGCCGCGCCCCAGAACCAGTAGGGCAGGAGCAGGACGTCGGCGATCGCGCCGGTGTCCGAGCGGTGAAGCTCGCCGCCGACCAGTCCGCCCGGGCTGAACAGATAGTCGAATTGCTGCCAGGCGCTGATCGCCGCCTGGACTCCGAGGAGCTGGATGACGAAGCGCCGCCAGGGCTCGGATCCGCGCCAGGCGAGCAGGGCGATCGCCGTCCCGAGGCCGGGGAGGACCAGCCAGCCCGTCGGCGACCTGACCCAGATCAAGGTAGACGCGACCAGGGCGAAGCCCAGCATCGCCAGAGCGGCGCGAGTGGCGGCGGGAGAGCGCGAGGCGACGATCAGCAGGGCGCCCGCGATCGCCGGGCCCAGCGGCCCGCTCGCCGCGACCAGCGCGTCGGTGAGCCTGTACCCGTCGCTCGGGCGCATCGACTCGGCGACGCCGGAACCGTCGGCGAAGATCAGTAGCCGCTCGAACCCCCGGCCCGCGAGCATCGCGGCGAGGCCATGGCCCATTTCATGGAACCAGGTCGCCAATATCGTGAACGGATAGAGCAGCAGGCTGCCGAGCTCAGTCTGCCACAGCAGGATCGAAGCGAGCGCGATCCCCAGCAGCAGCCGGGTGCGCCCTTTCTGGTCCTGGCCGGCAAGGCTGCTTCGCATCGAGGGTTCCATTGAACGGTGGCCCGCTCGAGGCACCTAAGCTCGCGCGACGCGCCGCTGTCAATCCGGTCATGTTTCTGCTATGTTCTGCCTGGTCGGCCTGATTCGAGCGCGAGGCCACATCACGCCAAGGAGGGACCCGCCATGTCGACCGAGCCGCCGATCAACCTCCACCCACGCCCGGCCGAAGCCCTGCCACCGCGCGCCTGCGCCCGCCGAAGGCCGCGCGAAAATGCGCGAGACCGTGAACTTCGTGAACTTCGCCGGGCAAAAAGGGCCTGTTTCCAGGCGGCGCTCTGCCCGCCTCGGGTACCCGGCCTCGTGCGCATTGCCCCGGGCGTACCCTTGTGCGTAGCTTAAGCGTAATACAGCAAGCCGGAGCCTCTCATGCACCTCCTCGCCCTCCTCGCCGCCGCCGCGGCTGCCCAGCCCGCCCCGGCGTTGAAGGCCGCCGTCCCCGACCAGCCCGCGCTCACCGATCAGATCGCGGCGCGCGATTCCGAATTCTTCAAGCTGTTCTTCGAGGGCTGCGACCCTGTCCGGGTCCGGGCGATGATGGTCGACGACATCGAGATGTATCACGACAAGGGCGGCTTCGTCTGGAGGGGCGCCGACCCGGCGGTCGCCGATTATGCCAAGACCTGCGCGGGGCGGAAGAAGCCCGGCGCCTGGCGCTCCCGCCGCGAGCTCGTGAAGGAAAGCCTGCGGGTCGACGCCGTCCCGGGCTATGGAGCGATCGAGGACGGGGTCCATCTTTTCTACGAACGCAAGGGCGACGGCCTCGAGCGCCTCGCCGGCCATGCACGGTTCACCCAATTGTGGACCCTCGGGCCCGACGGAGCCTGGCGCCTCGCCCGGATCTTCAGCTTCGCCCACGAAAAGGCAGGCGACTGAAGCCTCGTCGAGGCCAAGTTGACGCTCCTTGTGCCGGGTCCTATCGCCGCCGCGCATCTCAAGGGAGCCTCGACTTGACCGACCAGCGCAGCTTCGACGACCGCGACGGCTTCATCTGGCTGGACGGAGGACTGGTGCCTTGGCGGGATGCGAACGTCCACGTGCTCACCCACGCCCTTCATTACGCCTCTTCCGTGTTCGAGGGGCAGCGCGCTTATTCGGGCGAGGTGTTCAAGCTGAGCGACCATAGCCGGCGGCTTCGCAACAGCGCACGGCTGCTCGGCTTCGAGATTCCGTTCAGCGTCGAGCAGATCGACGAGGCCTGCCGCGAGGTGCTCGAGGCCAACGGGCTCGAGGACGCCTATATGCGGCCGCTGGCCTGGCGCGGGTCCGAGCAGATGGGCGTGTCCGCCCAGAAGTCGAAGATCCACCTGTCGATCGCGGCCTGGCCCTGGCCCGCTTATTTCGGCGAAGAGGCGATCGCGAAGGGCCTTCGGCTCGCAATCTCGAAATGGCGGCGGCCCGCGCCCTATACGGCTCCGACGGAATCCAAGGCTTCCGGCCTTTACATGATCTGCACGCTCGCCCGCCACCAGGCGCAGGCGGACGGCTTCGACGACGCCTTGATGTTCGACTGGCGCGGCCAGGTCGCCGAAGCGACGGGGGCGAACGCCTTCTTCGTCAGGGACGGAGCGCTCCACACTCCGACTCCCGACTGCTTCCTCGACGGGATCACCCGCCGGACCGTGATCGACCTCGCCCGCCGGCGCGGGATCGAGGTGATCGAGCGCGCGATCTGGCCGGAGGAGCTCGAGGGCTTCGAGCAATTCTTCCTGACCGGGAGCGCGGCCGAAGTGACCCCTGTGGCCTCCGCGGGTCCGTGGAGCTTCGAGGTGGGCGATCTCACGATGCAGCTGAGGAAGGACTATCTCGACCTCGTCCACCGCCGGATATCGAACAGCTGATCCCGCCGGGCGGCCGCGCGAAGGCGCCGGCTCCGTCCTCCGGCCAGCCCCCGGCTCGGCGAAACGGGGGCTTCCGCCCCCCGCGCCGACCGCTATAAGCCCCCGGGCTGCTGGGGCGTCGCCAAGTGGTAAGGCACCGGTTTTTGGTACCGGCATCCGCAGGTTCGAATCCTGCCGCCCCAGCCAGTTTCCTCGCTAGGTTGCTGATTTCGTTGGCTTCTCAAGAAGAGGCTGCGACCGGATTGTGCCAAAAATTGTGCCAATAGATTGTGCCAATTGCACTGCCCGTCACGCGGCCCGGGAGAGGGCCCTTGCGACCGATTCAACACGTCTACCGCCGCGGACGCACCTTCTGGTGGCGGCGAGTTCTCTGTTTCTACGATGACTCCCGATGTGATATCCGTCTTTCCCTGGGGACCGCCGATCGGCACCGGGCCCGCGAGCTCGGCGCCGCGCTTACGGCGGCGAGTGGGGGCGTGCGTATGCTTGTAGAGGAAGTGGCGAGGCGGAGGCCGGACGAGCGTCCGAGCGAGGCGGAACTCCAGGCGATCGCCAAGTCCGAGTTCCAGAACCAGCTGGCGCGTTATTGCGACATGCAGCGCGAGCATCCGCGGCATCGGGCGATGCACAGCGCTGCCAACCTCGCCTACGCGGACTATTATCAGCGGATGATCGACACCGGCGGGCGGCCGGATTTCGAGGTAGGCGAGGAGGCCGCCCTGCTCGCCTCGGGCTATCCGCTCGAGCGGCTTGAGCGGCTGAAAATCGTCATTGAGCAGCACCATGGCGGCGGCCAACCGGCGATCAAGTACAGCACGATGGCATTCCATCTGCGCGCGCTGGGCTTCGAGCCGAACCGGATCCTCAGCGCGATGGTGGAGCGAGCACTCTACCCCGCTTATCGTGACGCTTGCCTGGAGGCGGAGGCCACGCTTGGCCCGACTCGGCCGGCATTCGTCTCGCCTCGGCAGAATCCGCAGGCGGCCGCACCTGAGTCCGCTCCATCACCCGAACCTGCGCCAGGTCCGACGCTGGGCGAGCTGGTAGGACTCGGCATCGCCGACCTGCGGGCGGACGGCCGCTGGGACGACAAGCTTTGCCGGCAGGCGAGGAGCACTGTTGCCGTCTTCGAGTTGCTGAACGGCGGCAAGCGGTTCGCTGAATTGACGCAGGAGGACCTCGCCACCTTCCGGCGCAAACTGAGGCTGCTCCCGAAGCGTTACGACATGACCTCGCCCAGGAGCCGCGAGATCGTCCTCGCGGCTGCGGAAGGGCGGCCGACGGGTCTTTCGCCGGCTGAGCTCGGCCTAGCAGCTCCCACGATCAATCGCCACGTCACAGCGCTTCGGGTGATCCATCGCTGTGCGGGAGTTTCGGGACTCGCGGTGCCGATGTGGTCGTTCGAGCACCTCCATATCGGCGTTTCCAAAACGAAGCGCGATCGCAACCAGCGCCCGCCGACGAGCCTCGAGGATCTGAAGAAGCTGTTCGCGCTGCCGATCTTCACCGGCTGCCAGAGGCATCGCGGCGGCACCGGCCAGGCCGTCCTGCGCGCCCGCTTCACGCCCGGCCCGGCGATCATCCACGACGCTTTCTACTGGGTGCCGCTGCTCATCTACTACACCGGCGCCCGCCGGGAGGAGATCTGCAAGCTTCAGCCGAACGATTTCCGGGAATTGGACGGCATCGCGTTCATCCAGATCGATGAGACTGAAACCGGCCGAGTGAAGAACCACGGCTCCGTCCGAGCCATCCCGCTCCACCGCGAACTCGTACGCCTCGGCCTTCTCAAGTTCGTCGAGACCTGCCGCCGCCGCGGCCAGGACGTGCTCTTCCCCGAGCTCCGTCCGGCCAACGAAGTCCAGAAATTCGGCGACGTTTTCTACAAGCGGTGCTGGGTGAACATCCGCGCCAAGGGCAGCCTGTCGCCGCGCGCCGACATGCACGGCGCCCGCCACCGCTTCTCCACGGCGCTAAAGGACCAGAAGGTCGAGAGCGAGTTCAGGGGCGACCTCCTCGGCCACGTGGGCAAGACAATCACCGAGGAGCGCTACAGCGAAGCGGCGGGGCTGATGCTGTTGAAGGAGGTCGACCGATTGCCTTCGCTGACGGATCATCTGGTGGCAGTGGCGTAAGCGCGACCCTTGTTGCTGCTCTGCAAACGGCCAGAAATCGGACCTGCAGCATGAGTCGAGCACTACCATTCGCCGCGGCGAGAATGCCATCCAAATCTAGGAAGCTACTAATTTACCTTAATATGCCGGAGTTGGCATTTGGTAACTTGATGCCGCTGGGTCAGTGATCGTGCGGGCCGAGTAGGCGCCTTATAGACGTGCACAGCACCTCAAGGCGAGGCTGCGGGGCATGCTGAGCTGGCAACGTCATATCGTCATTTTCGATCCGAGCGAAACGGGCTATCCGATGCCTGAGAGCAGGCAGGGGAGAACCGTGGCAATATTGACGCGCAGGACGTCAGGCACGGCCGATACCGCATTGCGCGGCCGGGCCGATGGTGCGGTTCGTGATTTCTATCTGATCCATGTTACCTCGGTAGGTTTCGCACGGGAGATCATCCGCGCGGAGCAGATCGAGACGCGGTTCTGCAAGGTGCTGGGCCTCAAGCTCGTGTATACCTTCGCGCTGCGCCCAGCCTACAAGCTGCCGGAGAATGGGGCCAAGTCCGAGATCATCGACTTTTTCCCCTTCGTCTTCCTGCTTAGCACCGAGAATCTTGGTCCTCCCTACCATGTTTATCCATTCGATACTGGCGGTGCTGTGGCGGGGGCCTTCGACGATGGCGCGAGTCCGGCTGTGTTCTTGGAAGATTATGCGCTCGAGGAGACGCTGAAAGCGGTGACTGACCATATAGAATGGGCGTTCGGTTCGCCGAGCGACTATTATAACGGTAAGCTGAGGCCGGATTTCAGCAAGGACATCCCGGACTGGGATTCGGTCGCGAAGACCTATGCCAAGATCGCCCGGCTGGCGTCGGTCGGCAGCAACCAGCCCGATCGGCGTGCCTCGGCGATCGAGCTCGCATATAACCACCATATTCCGCTCGGGGAGGTCAAGCTCGCGATCCTGCCTTATCAGTTTCTTGAAGATCCCCGCGGACCGAACACCGAGATGATCGAGAAGCTCAAGGCCGCAGGCGTCGATTGGCGAACCTATGACTGGCGGCCAAATCGCGCGCCCTCGGATTTCCATGCGGAGATCGACCGGCTGGTCCGCGAGCATCTCCTAACAGTGAACCAGCTGTGACAGAGGTCGAAACCCGTCTCAAGCTGGTCGGCTATTATCGTTGTGCCGGTCATGGCTTCGCGATGCCGCTTTATGGAACCGCGGAGGGCGCCAACAATGTGTTCCTTGCCCGCTGTTCGACGACAGGGGACCATCAAGGAACGATCACGGGCTTCGACGCGGTGGGGGTGGATGATCAGCGGCGGCTCCCCCCCGGGGAGTCGATTGATGTCGAGGTTGGCGAGCCATGGCGCGACGTATTTCTGTGGAATGATGCGATTTTCGTGGGAACGCCCGACCAGATCTGGGCAGAGTTAACCAGCTTTCATTCGGATCTCGAAGCGCGAGCTCCCCTCAGTCTACTCGACTTGGCGCTTCAGGCACGCCGACCCGAGGCCGGACGTCTCGCTCCGGTGGCAATGGGCTTCGTGGTGGAGCGCTTCGGTTCGCCGCAAGCGACCGGCTGGCGCCGGCAATTTCTTCGGCAGCGAATCGAGCTCGGGCTTCGAAATGCCCTGGTCGGCGCGACGCTGCCCGATTCCGAGTTCCGAGCGGTCAATCTGACCGAACTGACGGACGGGCTCCGCCTCGACCTCCCTACTGCCATTGCCGGCGCGCTGCGGGAGAGCGTGGAAGGCCGGAAGGCTATAGACGCGGTCGCGGCCTTGGCCGCACTGCTCGGTGCAACGCTAATGCCGCGCCGCGATATCTCGTCTCTGGAGCAGCAGGATGCGCTGGAGGGGGATCCTAAACCGGCGCCAATTGTCGAGCCATCGTCCCCGCGGGAAGAGCGAAGCGATGTCACGCCGATCGTTCCCGAGCCCGTGACCAAGGAAAACGGCGCAAACGAGCTGGTGACGATATTGCCCTATGGCAAACGAGCCCGCGCCGTGACCGGCCATCTTCGTTCGGGCCGGAATCGCGATGTCCGGTTCGACAGTGACGAACTGGAAATGCTGCTGCTCGACCATGGCCTGCTCGATGATGGTACGGACAGCCCCGAACTTCTCATTCTCGTTATCGATGATGATTGTCTGGATGGAGACAGGCTGCCTCCGCAGCTCGAACGCTCCCTCTCCGGCCATATCGACAATGGGTCGCTGGTTTTGGTCGCGCCCGCGTTGCCGACCAATCGTCCGTCAGTGTTGCTACAGGCCTCCGTACGGCCGTTTCCGCCGACTGGTCCGCTACCGGCGCATGCCATCCTCGACACGGCGATCGCACGCTCCCCCTTCTGGTGGGGCAAGGCCAAGCGATCCTTCGATCGCCGTATCTCCGATGTGATTCAGCTCGCCATCACCGCAGGCCGAAACCCGGCCCTTCGCCGTGAGCTGGTGCAACGGAATCGTGGTGAAAGCCTGCCGGTCCTGTCGTTGGGTCTCCTGCCGGAGACGGGGGGCAAGGGTGCCCTGATCGACGGGCCGGGCAATTTGCGCCTGGGGTCAGAATCGAGTTGGGTAGATGGCAATCCGAAGCGTAACGATCCTGATATCTTCTTCTCGGTCCGCATGAGCCTCGATGGCGGAGAACGCGATCCGCATGACGATCGGCTGATCGCCGAGGGTCGTCGCCTCACCAACCGCTTTCCCGAATTCGCCGCACGGATACTCACCCCGATCAGGGAAGCCAACAGACGTCTATTCGACAACTATTCCCGCCATGTCGAGCAGCTGCCGTCCATCCCTGACGAACTCTCAAACGACCTGCGGGCGCCCCAGCACGCCGCGGCCTACACCTTTGATGGCGAAGATCGTGACGGCGCGATGGAAGTGAAGATTGTGGTAACCGCTGAAACCCCGACACTCGATCTGATCGAGAATGCCGACCGCATTGGGTGGTCCGTAGTCCGATACACCGATACAGCCAGTTTGCGACGGTTTGCCAATGAGGGACCGAAAGGATCCTTCGCCGACGAAGTCGATCTCGGCTCGCTACGGTCGGTCGAAATGCATCGGCGGCTCGCGACTCGAGGCGTCGACCAGCGCGATGTATTCAGAGTTGGGGGCGACCTAGTCGCGGAGTGGGTCGACACTCTGCCCGCAGCCGAGCGTGCCATGGCCCGCAATGAAGGACGGCTCCGCCGCTCGGCGACAAGGTCTTTTGAGGATTCCGGTCAGGATTATCTGTTCAAGCCCGAATTCGTGCTGAGCGAGCATCCTGCGGCGAAGAAGCTGCTGGCGCTGATCTCGGCTACCGGACGCCAGCTGGCCAAGCGCCGTCAGATGCAGCGGCAGGCGGACATGCACAAATGCTGGACGTCGCCAAGCTTGGGCTTTCAGCGCTACGCGATCGTGGACGGGGCCGTGCCCGCCATATTGGTCGAGTTGCAGGACCATGAGGTGCCGGTCGAGGACTTTTTCGTTATCGACGGCGATCTTGCAGTTCCCGCGCTGTTTCGCTCTCGCCCTTTCGCGATCTGGGCGCGTGCGACTTTGCCGGCGGCCAGCAGTTGGATGGCGCGGTTTTCGCTAACCAACAGCTTTGGCGGCTTCCCGATCGTCCCACCGTTTCGAGTGAACCTGGACGCACATGGGCGTACGGCGCTGACGCTTGACGACATGTCGCTGCCAATCGCCGATCTCGCACTCGAGGTGAACCGCCACATCGAGAGGGTCCAGTCCAGTCAAGCGCTGTCGAGTTGGAAGGAGGTGCATCGGGCGGCGGACGATCTGCCGGCAATGCAGCGCCTCAACACGCTGATACTTGATGCCTACGGGTTGGCAGCCGAGGCCGACGACATCCGGATCCTGCGCCGGCTGCTCAAGCTGAACGCGCGGCTCGAATGACGGCGGCTTGGCGGTATCAGTCGGCGGTCGGCGGCAGTTCGCCCTCGAAGCCCTGTTCGGCCGCGATCTCCAGGATGCGGACGGCATGTTTTGCTTGGCGTGCGGAGGGTGCGCGCTCCCAGCCATGGCCGGCATAGCTGCTGAGCGTGTGGGCAATTCCGGCCTGCCATCTCGCAAGATGGCCGGTTCGTGTGCCCCAGAGGTGAATGGCGAACCATTGCTCAGCCGACAGCCGCATGCAGGCGGCAGCCGAGGCATGATCATCCTGCGAGCCGTGCTGTTCTTCCACGGGCGCGCCCGTGTCGTCTCCGCCCCATTCGGGCGGCAACTCCCCCTCGATCGGCAGATCGAGCTGACGCAGAGTGGTCCAGCAGGCCTCCTTCTTCGCCCATTCGGTGACGTTGCGGCCGGCGGCGCTGGCCTGGATTTGGCGGTCGATCGCATAGGACCAGTTGCGCAGCAGTAGTTCGAGCTCGTCGGACAGCGCTTGGCGCTGCCAGATCAGGTCGAGGCGCAGGCGCCCGCCAGTTCGGTGCGAGAGATAAGAGACCAGATAGGTCGTGATATTGATCCGGTAGGCAGGGAAGGCCTCGCGGCGGACTATGCGCTGGGCGGCCAGGAACAGGATCGCCTGGGCGATGGCGTCGCGGTAGAACGCCTCGTCGGGCTCCCATTTCGCACCGCGGCTGTCGCGCATGCGGCGCATGAACGCTATGAAATTCTTCTGCACGCCGCCGCTGACGACATGCGGCAGCCGAGCCCAGCTATTGAGGAAGCGTGCGAGATCGGTCTTGGAGATGCGGTGGGCGGGCGGCGTCCGTTCTCGAAACGCCCGGGCGCGCGCCTCGGTGGTGCCCTCGATGCTGAAGGCGGTTTGATACTGGCCTCGCGACCGTTCGTAGAACCAGCGGATCCGTTCACCCGGCACCCAGATGTCCTTGGACAGCCGCTCGATGGCGATATGGAACGGCTCGTTCGATGAGAAGTCGGCTTCCTGGATGACATTCTGCGTGTTCGCGAAGCGCGAGATCCGCGGCACCATCGCTTCGACGTTTTCCGGCGGCAGGCGGGTGACCTTGGCGGGGACATGCACTCGCGACAGGTCGAGCCTGTCTCGCTTGCGGGCACGGTGGATGGAAGCGGTGGTCTGGCCGCCATTGACGATTTGCATGCCCCTGAATCCGGTGATCGTAAGCAGGCCGTCGACCAGCGCCGTCCGCACCTCGTCCGCAGTGACCGAGATGCCGTTATTATAGGCCATGAAATACGCGGGCTGGTCGCGGATCGTATCGCGGATGCCGCGATTGACCTTGCCGGTCGCCTGGAGAAAAGCGCGCACGTTGAACTCTAGGATCCGCGGGCCGAACGTTTCATAGAGTTGATAGAGGGTGTCGCCCGCGAAGATCGCCAGCCAGGTTTCGTAAGGTTCGGCGCACCCGCGCGGCATCGCGACACACGGGATCGGCGGCATGCCGAGCGCGGCCAAATCAATGTCGATGACTTCGCGAGTCTGGCCGGACCGCATCGTCCGCATCAGGCGGCGCAGATCATAGATCTCGAACCGCACTTCTACGCCGGCGACGGTCGCGGGTTCGATCCCCTTGGACGCAGACAGATCGTCGGTGATCAGAATGACCCGCGCTTGCCGCGTACCAGCGGCGAGCAGCTCGGAGAGTCGCTCCATCATCGCGTGGCGATCATCCTGTTCAAGCTCGAGATGAATATTGCGGCTCGCGGCGAGGAGCGCCCGGGCCGCTTGGCCTGCAAGCCGGTTGACGTCGGCTGACGGCTGTGTCGCGGGTTCGCCGCTACCACTGAACATCGCGACCAGCAGGTCGATCCGCTCCCCGTCATCGGGCACCGCATAGCCCGACAGCCGGATGATGCCGGTGCCAAGCTTGTCCTTGAAATGGCAGGTCACCGGATTTTCAATCATGCCGATCTCGGCGAGGTGTTCGCCGACGACATCGACAAAGGCATTCTCGGTGAACTCGCCAGTTTCATCGTCGCCGAACGCGCGGTCGGCCACTTCCGATTGGAGTTCCACGGCAAAGGCCAGGAGATCGCGTTCCTCAGCCATCGAAGGACCCCGCGAAGCTGGCGAGCGCGTTAGCCGGTACCGTCCACGGCCGACAAGCGGCGAGATCTATCATATAGCTGCAGTCGATGATGCCGCGACGCAATTCGGCGCGGGCGAGATGCGGAAAGTCCGGGGTGATCTCGAACAGATCGAACGCGGCCGAAAGCAGGGCCATGTCATACAGCTGGCGATGCGCATCGACATAGCCCGCGGCGAGCAACGCGGCGGCATACATGGGCAAAGCGGACGGCGCGTCTGCGGCCAAAATTGTCTTGATGGCGTCGACCATATCCGGGAGGGTTTCTCCGTCCGGCGTCTCGCGAAAGCGGACATGGCCGAGGAGAATCGGGCCGCGGCCGATATCGAGCTGGTCGGCGTTCGAGATCGACAGCCGGTCCGGCGCCTGGCGGGTGGTCGCCTTGATCTCAAGGAAGCCGCCAGCGAGGCTGAAGTCATTGGGCTCCCCACGCGGCCCCGCCCAGGTTTCAAGCGCTCGCGCGATCCCGATCAGCGGCTCGAGATGGTCGCGCAGGACCAACAGTTCGCCCATTAGCCCAATCATCGCCGCTTCGGACAACCCGTCGGGCCCATGGCGAGCCATGAAGGCCTGCCAGACATGCAGCCGGCTGATCAAGGCGCCGATAGCGGATCGGTCATCCTTCTGCGCCGTAACCATGTCCACGGCGTCGGCGCACAGGATCGCGAACACCTGAGCATACGCAGCATGGGCGAGCGACAGGATGATCCGAACCCTGCCGTGGTGGCTGTGTCCCAGCAAGCCGGCCTCGACCCGAAAGCCGGCAGATTTCGGAACTTGGGCGGCCGCTCCGAGGGCTGTGGCATCAGCCTCAACGATCAGGCCGGGCCGGTCATCGGGCTGATGGATCGCGGCGAAGATCTGGCAGGGCGCGCCGGGGTGCAGCTGGCGGAGGTGCCAGCCGGCTTCGCTGCGGCGTTCGGCACGAAGCGCCTGCCAAGCGGCCGCAACCGCGGTCATGCGTCCCCGTCATCATCATTGTCGCCGGCGCCATAGATGCTGTTGACCATATAGCTGACCGAGGCAGCATTTTCGCTGGCCGGAAAGCTGATCCCGAGCCCGATCGGTGGCAGCTCGATCGGCAGGAAGTCATGTTCAAAAATTCGACCATTGTCGTCCAGTTCGGCGCGGCGGGCGAGCGGATAGAGGGTGAGCAGTCCGCGCGTTGCCGGACGATATTGGCGCAGATGCACCCCCGACGGCGCCTCGGGCGGCTTGTCGCTCTTGCGCTTGCGCTTGGGTGGGGTCGCCAGCGTGTCGGCAAAGGCCGCAGCCCAGGCGTCGGCGTCGAGATCGACCCCTTCGTCGCGCGGGTTCAGCAGACGGCGGATTACGAAGCGCTCACCGGGCGCGATGACCCGCGGGTTCGTCAGGTCCTCGCCATATCCACCCTTGGGCTGGCGGATCGGGGCGTTCACGGTCCAGGGGCCAAGCGTTACGCTGTCGCCGTCGCCGCCCACCAGCAGCACCTGCCAACCGATTAGCTCGCCGCGACGCTGCTGCGCGCGAATATAGCGGGCGAGCACCGGCGCATTTGCTCGCGCGGCATCTTCATGGGTCGAGAACAGGTCGAGAAAGGCGAGAACATGATCAGCCGGCACCTGGGTCCAGAGATGCGACCCCTTCCAGCGGTGGACGCGGCCGGCGGGCCGCAGCTGTTCGGGGTCAGGGATATGGGCGATGCCATCGTTCTTCATTCGCGAAAGGAAATCGCTCGCGGCGGCATAATTCTGTTCGAGAATCCGCTTGGAGGTCGAGAAGACGGTGGTCTCCGAGATGTCGCCCGCAAAGGACACCTGCAGCTCGGTGCCGTGTCGCATCTTTGCGCGGGAAGTTACGGTGAGGCTGGAATGGCTGCGCACCCGCAGGCCGAATTGGGTCGGAGTCGCGTTGATCGCCTCCATCCGGTCGAACTCGGCGCGCAGCTCGTCATTGGCATGGGCAATATGGCCATACCAGTCGATATGGTCCTGAGTAGTGAATAGCCGACAAAGATCGAGATAGCCGGGGCGATAGCCAAACCAGCGGCCCATCTGCATCAGGGTGTCGTACATCGTCGACCCACGCAGGAAATAGGTTATCGACAGGCCTTCCAGCGTGAGGCCGCGGGCGAGCTTGTCACCGCCCACGGCAATTACGTTAAGGCCACTTTCCCGGTTCAGCTCATAGTCGAGAATATCGGCCGAGCTGCCGTTGATCTCACGCACGCCGATCGAGCCGACCGTGGCACGCAGGGCCTTTTCCAGGTCGGACCAAGCGACCGGGGGACAGTCATCGAAGCCGAGCCGTTCGGTGACCGGCGCGAAACGGCTTTCCCACAGCGCCTTGAATGCTGCCAAGCCCGCCTTGCCGCCATAGCGCACTTCGTTGACCAGCGTATCAAGCGCATCGCGGACCTGGGCCACGACCCGTTTCTGGACTGCCTGGAAGCGGGTTACATGGATCAGCATGCTGTTATGGGCCCGGCCCTGGCCACGCTCGCGTCGCGCGGCCACCACCAGCGCGAAGCAGCGCATCGCGGTCAGCAGCGAGTCCGGTAAAGCGTCCTCGCCGTCGACAAGCGGGATATGCCAGTTCTTGTGGACGGGCGGCATCCAGCCCGCGCTCTCCTGGCGGGAAAGCGACTTCGCATGGTCGCTTATCGGGATTATCAGGTCGGGCAGGCCGGTAACCGCCTCTTTCGCATCATCGTCATCTTCCTCCCCGGTCTCGGGGGCGTGACCGAAGATCCGCGCGGCACCGATATAATTGTCCGGCGTCGGCATGTTGACGATGAAGTCGCGCGGAAACAAATCCTGGAACTGCTCGCCGGTCTCGGCATCGGGATGGATAAAGATGTTGGCGAAGGGCGTGGCCGTGTAGCCGACATAAGATACCTGATCGAAGCTTGATACAATCTGGCGGATCTTCGCGTTGATCGCTGTCGGCTTGTGGTCGGGGTCGGCGACACCACCTGTGAATTTCTGAGGCCGGGTGTCGACCGAGGCGTTGTCGGCCTCGTCGTCGATGATGAGCAGCGGCATGCCGGTCAGGCGCGGACGGCCATTATCGCTGGCGTTTGCAGTCAGCCGGATCCATTCGAGCAGGCCCTTGAGCACGCTGATGTTCTTCTTGACCACGAGCAACAGCGGCCTGCCACCCGGATGGACTCCGAACTGCGACATTGCCTTCCAGTTAAAGTCGCCCTTTTCGGTACGGTTGGTCGCCCAGTCGACCACCACCGACGGATCGATCCTGCCCGCGCCGATCACGCGCGAGCTGGTCTCGCCGATCGGCACGCTGATCTTGCCGATAAAACCTTCATCGAGCCGGATCTGGGTCTGGCTGCGTAGATTGTTGTTGAGCCCGGTCAGAATGATAATGACCTTGTAGCCGGCATCGGCGGCCTTGCAGACGAGGCCAGTGTAATTGCCGGTTTTGCCCGATTGAACATCGCCGACCACCATGCCGCGTCGGTCGAAGCCGCCTTTGCTGACGGGATCGCCGCATAAGTCGAGGATCCGGTCGGTAATGCGGTTGAGCGAGTTGATCGCCGGTTGCGGCAGCCGCTCTCGGATCAGCCAGCTGCGATAGCGTTCCCAATATTTCCAGGGGATTTCGTCGCGGCGATCGTTGAGCCAGGGCAAATGATCGTCGTCGGCCTGAAGGACCGACTCATCACCGATGAAGGTGCTGAAGATGGTGCTGAGTTCGGCAATGGCGGCATCGCGCGACGTCTCGTTCCGCCATTCGGGAAAGGCGGCGAGCAATCTGTCGAGTGTAGCCCCGATCTCTTCGCGCGACAGCGGCACCTCAGCGGCACGCTGCGACAGGCGCAGTTGCGCCATCTGGACGAGTTCCGCCTGGAAATCAGGATTGATCGCCATCTCAGGGTGCCGACCCGTCAGGGAGCCTGCGGATCGCGTCCGGATAGGAAGCGAATGGTTCGAGGGTCATCAGCCGGGCACGCGCTTCGTCGGGGCTAAGTTCCAGCGCGGTTCGCATATGGTGGTAGAGCGAGGCGAGCGCGGCCGCCTCCTCTGCGCTCGGGGCGGGTCCAGTTTTCGGTGCAGTCGAGTCCGCCGCCTCACTGACGTCGATCCAAATGCGCTGCACTGGCACGGTCGCCTCGATGACGGCGAGCATCTCTTCGATGACATGGCGTTTGTCGCCGACAGCATCGAGCGCGTGGCGCACCGACGGATGGGCGCGGTCGACGCGGTAGGAGACCCCGCGGCTAGTGTGCACCGGCGTCCAGGCGCGGGCCAGTTGCTCGCGCTGTCTACGTGTGCCGGCGCCAGCCCGCTGCGCGAATATCTCGCGGGCGTCGCGGCGGACCTTTTCCGCCAGCGACTGCAAGCGTTTGCGCAGCGACGGCGGCGGGATCGCGATGGACTTGCGGATGTCGACCTTCCAATCCTGGTCGCCGCTGGTTGGCAAGTCGAGCCGAATCCGAGCAAGGCGATGGATGCCGTTTTGTGCCCAACCGCGGCCCGGTCCGAGACCGAGCCAGCCGCCGGCGACGAGCAGCCGCTCGCCGCGATAGACGAAAAAGCCTTCATGGGCCTGCCACCCCGCCGGTCCCTCGGCCCGGGTGAATTCGGCGCTGTTCATCCGGTCGCGGTGGGGCAGTACGAAGCCCTGCATCTCGATCAGGCCGCCATTGTGCCGGATCCGTTCGACCGGGGTCGGGACGGTGGCCTTGTGCTCCGTACTGAACGGATCCCAGGGCAGGACACGCTGGGCATCGTCCTCGCCGTTGACGGTGATGACGAGGCGAGGGTTGGGTCCCTCGATATAGCGGTGGAAGGTCATCGACAGATGACGCTCGACCGACTGGGCAAGCTGGAAGAAGCGCTGGCGATCGATCGCATCGTCGCTGATCTCGCCGCCCATCATGCGATCAAGCCGGGCGATGATGACCACCGTCCCATGCGGACGCCTCTGAAGCACGTCGGCCTCGCCCGCGATCTCGGGCGGCATACCGCGCAGCAATTGCCAAGCGTCGACAGCGGCCACATGCGCCAAGTCCCAATAACGGGCTTCGACGGCGCCGCCCTCCGGCCGCGATGCGACCGCGAGCAAGCTCCCCTGCGACAGCGAGGCGGTCTTCAGGCCCAGTCCGAAACGACCGAGATCGTCCACCTCGCGCAACTCCGACGGGTGCCGGCCGGCGGGGCGCATCGCCTTGATCAGCGCCGCGCGGTCCATGCCGCGGCCGTCGTCAGTGATGCGCAGGATCGAGGCCCGGCCGCGCCACTCGAAATCCACCCGGACCCTACCGGCACCCGCAGCGATGCTGTTGTCGATCAGGTCCGCGATTGCGGCGGCCGGCGAATAACCGATGCCGCGGAGCGATTCGAGCATGGCGCTGGCGCCAGGCGACCCGTCGTCATAATCCTTTATGCTGTCGGCCGCCTCAGTCGCCATGCGGTCAAGCGGCCTCGCGGTCGGCCGAGCTTCCGGTGGCCGCCACGCCGTTCTCGAGCTGTCGCCTGAGCGCCTGCGCCACAGCCTTGCCAAGCAGCGGCGGGACTGCATTGCCAATCTGGCGGAAGGCGGCGTTCATCGCGCCCGCGAAGCGGAAACCGTCCGGGAAAGACTGCAGGCGGGCGGCCTCGCGAACCGAAATGGTGCGGCTCTGATAGCTGTCATAATGTATGTGCGAATAGGTGTCCTTGCCGATATGCGCGGTCAGAGTTCTGCTCGGCTTGAGTGGCTCGAGCTTCCACCATTTGTTCGGAAATTTGGCGGGGTCATAGGGCGGCACCATCGATCTGCGTAGCGCCTCCCAACGTTCGCTGCCTTCGTGCCGATTCGTTATGCCCTGCTCCCGGGCGGCGGCGGCGAACATCGTTTCGGCGAGCTTAAGGGCCTGGGGGTAGTCGGCGCCCTGCGGCAGCGCGCGGAATATCGGGAAGTCGCGCGGGGTGATGCGGACCAGGTGACCGCCGGCGCCGTCGCCGGTCGCGAAGGCTGGCCAGCTACGCATCAGAATAGCATATTCGGACACGCCGGCCTTGGGTTCGCGATAGGGAAGCACATCGTCGAGCTTGCGGCGACGCATTGCGCCCGGGTCGGTCCGGTGTTCGGTGATCTTCGGCAGATCGCCAAGGGCCGCTCGCACGCCGATAGCGTGCGGCAGTTCGTTCGAAGGCTTGTGGACCGCATGGAAATGCCGGCTGTCATCGTCAACATGCTTGAGCGCAACACGCCGCGAGCTTTCATAACCGCGGGGAAGATCGAGGAAGTGAGTCGGTTCCGGGAAAATCGGGTCGACACCAAGCGTATTCGCTATCGCGATGATGAACAGCCGCTCGCGAACCTGCGGAACACCGAACCAAGCCGCATTTAGAATCGTATAAGCCGTGCGATAGCCTTCTTGCTCGAGCGTGTCGCAAATCTCCTCGGGGACGTTATGGCCGCCGAAGTTGAGAATGTCAGGAACATTCTCGATGACGATCGCAAGCGGCTGGGTGTCACGCACATAGTCGAGGAACCGCCGATAGAGTGCGGCTCGCGGGTCGGTCTGGAACGCATCGTCTTTGCCGGCCACGGCGCGCAGCTTGGATCGACCAATGCGGGCAAAGGCTTGGCAGGGCAGACCGGCAGCGAGAATGTCAAATGCCTGAGCGGTTCGAACGCCCAGTTTCAGCTCGGCAACGAGATCATCGGGCGAGCATTTCTCCATGTCGCGCGCGACCGCCCAGGGATCATCGGGGCTCCGATCGCCGCCAAAGTTGCGCGCGTAGCTCGCGGCCGCTTCAGGATCGATCTCGACATGCGCGGTGAGCGAGAAGCCTGCGGCCGACAAGCCAAGTGAAAGGCCGCCGCAGCCGGAGCAGATCTCGAGCACTCGCGGCGGTGCTCCGTCCCGGAGGCGATCGGCTTTGTCGCGCCTGATCTTCGTACGTTCAGCCGGCCGCATGGCAGACCTCTCGGGTCAGGATATCGGTCATGGTGTTGATATCTCTGGTCTCGCATTCCCAGATGATGACGACATTCCAACCCCCGGCCTCGAGTTCCCGCCTGACTCGGATGTCCCGATCAACGTTGGTCTGGAGCTTCTTCAGCCAGAACTCAACATTCGACTTGGGCATTGAGCTATATTTGCATCCATTATGGCGATGCCAGTAGCAGCCATGGACGAACAGGGCGGTTCTGAGCCGAGGAAATACAAGGTCGGGCGACCCGGGGAGATCGCGCCGATGCAGCCGGAACCGGAGTCCGAGCCGATGAGCAGCGCGGCGAACCGCCTGTTCGGGACGGGTGTTCCGGCCCCTGATGTTGGCCATCATCGCCGATCTTTTCTCCCGAGAGACGATGTCCATCAGCTTTGCTCCAGCTCCCGGAGCCTCATCGAGCAGATCTCCTCGACGACGCGGCCGAGATCCTCAACTCGGCTGCCCAGCCAAGCCAGTTCATCGTCGTTGATGCGGAAATTTTTGGAATAGCGGGCTTTGACGTATGCTTCCTTGAGCTTCTGGAACATGGCGCGCTCTCGCCTCGCCTCGCGAGGCCAGACGTCAAACAGGCGCGTGTCGATCCGTTCCGCCTGGGTGCGAAGGAAGCCCAGGTTGTGGACGTGCGGTGTGTAGAAGGTGCAAACCAGCAGGACGCAATGGTAGTAGCGCTCTGCGGCTTGATGGAGCTGGAATGCGGCGTTGGCGCGCCGATCCTGCTGTAGGTTGAATTGAAAGTTGTCGTAAAACTCGCGAGCGCTCGGCAGCCACTCTTCGAAATACTCCTTCGCCAGTGCAAGGGCCTCGGTCGGAGACCTGGGCTTTGGCTCCCGTAAATCAGTCTCATCGCTCTGATACAGCGCGACCCCCTCGCGGGCGATGTCCATGAAGAAGTAGCGGCCCTGGCTGAGGCCGTCGTTTACCTCGTGGAGGCTGTGGACGATGAAGTTGACGGGCGTCCTCAGAGATATGGTGATCGCCAGCTCGCGGTTGAAACGATCTTCGGCGCCGGACCAGAATTCAGCACGGTCGGTCAGCTTGCGGTGATTGACGATGATGAGGAGATCGAAGTCCGACTGATAGCCCTTGGCGGTGTGCGGCTCGTCGACCCAGCCGCCGCGGGCGTAGCTGCCGTAGAGGATGACCTTGAGGATGCGCGCCTGCTTTTTCCAGTCGGAGGTGGCGATTGCGGTCGCGTCCTGAAACTCTTCGAACAGGATCTGGATCACGCGCTCCAGCTCGCGCCGCTTGGCGGCCGGAAGGTGATCGAGGTCGGTGCGCATCGCCCGATCCTATCCCGCCGCGCGCGCAATGCACAGCCTTGCAGGTCTTTTCCGCGCCCATCGAAAAACGACAGTAGAGCTATTGCCTTTCAACATTATCCGTGACTATCTTGCCTGGCCCACCGCCCTGGTGGGCCGAGGCTTGACAACCTCGCGACTATGAGCCGGCCTCGACCCTCCGGGTCGACCGGATGGCGAGCGCGCACATTCAGGCTATTCGGCCTGCAGGCGCTCGCGGCTATTTGGTCGCAGCTTGTCGACGTCCGGTTCTCGCCGGCCGCACCGCCTCGAAACATGGAGACAGGACCCCGGGGGCGGGGCGTTTCCGATCGTGGAGAAGAGCCGATGCGAGCGGACTGCAGTATTTCGGGCGGCGCCAGTGGCGGCCGGTGCTTGAGAACGGGCCTCTCCGGCCGATCGCCCGCCTCGCCTAAGGCCGCACTGGCCTGTCGCTGACCGAAATCCTTCCTCTTTTTTCGGAGCGGTCATGCCCGAGACACCTCTGCAGTACGGGCCCGCGTCCGTCGAGCGCCTCCGCAATGCCGCGATGCGGCTCGCGGCGGAGCTGGACGAGGTTCGCCTGTTCCAAGCCGCGGCCCATGTCTCCATGGGCGCCGATGCCATCAGCCGAGGTCCGGCCCCGGAACTGAGCGCCGAGCAGCTGCGAACGGACATCGAGCTCGAGTTCGAATTCGATGAGCACGGGCGAGTCTGGATGATCCGCGAGGGTGATTGCCACATCATCGGGCGGACTGAGGCCGTGTGCCTGGAAATGCGAAAATTTCTCGCGAACGTCGCTTTGGGACGCGATCGCTAGAGCCCACCGGCGGCTTCTCGAAAGCGCAAACCTACGACCAACCTCGTCGTTGGCGGAAGACGGCTGCGCGCCGGCGAGAGGGAAGGGAGGGGATGAGGTGGCTCTGCGTCGCAGGCCGATGAATGAAATTGGTCTGGGACGGTCCCTCGAACTGAAAGCCTCCAATGAGCCGTCGTCCCAAATCCGAAGTGGTATCGCTCGAAGATACCCGGCGTGCCAAGCGCGCCGTCCTTTTTCTCGCCGCGACGATGTCAGGTGCGAACGGTCACAGCCTAAGGGGGGCCGCCTGCCCCATTCCGGGCCTGAAGTATTTTGCAGGACCAAGAGTAGATATCGGCGTCGCCGCCGACGGCTTGCCGTCGGAGCGCGAGATCCTGGCCTGGGTCCGCCACCGGCAGACGACGTGCATGATTGGTCGGCTATGCCGGCGTAGCGAGAAGCAGGCGCTTTTGATCGACGTTTACTTGGCCGATGGCGGCATCGTGGCCCTCACGGGATACAGGCTCGCCTTCTCGGAAGACGGTCAGCGATGGCTCGTCGGCGGGGCCAAGGATCCGGTGGCCCTGCGGCTCCGCCCGCAGGGGCCTGTCCCGACGCTCAAGCCTCCCTTCGCCGATGAGATCGAAGTCGTCGCCGCTAAGGCGAGAGCCGACGACCAGCTCGCGGCATTTCTCGGCGGCTGAGTCCGCCGGTCAGAAGGTCTCCTTGTCCTTATTCGGATAAAGCCGGTCGACCTCGGCGGATAGCGAGCTGGCGGGCGCCGCGAGCCTTGCGCCTTCCCCGGCGGCGTCACCTGGAACGAGGCGGCGCCGGCTCCTCGAACCGGACGTTGACAAGCTGCGACCATGTCCAGCCGCGAGCGCCTTTAGGCCGTGGGGCCCTGGACATGCGCGCTCGCCATCCGGTCGACCAGGAGGTCGAAAGCCGGTTCATAGTCGCGAGGTTGTCAAGCCTCGACCCCTGCTGATGCGGGGGTTTCGAAAGCCTATGCATTCCGAACAATGAAGGCAAGTCGTTCATCGATTGCGACAACCGCTCCATCGGCTTCGCTTGAGGCGGATAGGGGAACGGAGGCTCGGCTCTGCGCCGCTCGCCGATAGATGAAAATTGGCCCGGAGCGGTCCCTCGAACCGGAAGCTCCCAATGAACCCTTCTTCTCAAGCCGGAGTGCTGTCGCTGGACCAGGCACGTCGAGCCAAGCATGCACTGCTTTTCCTCGGCGCTACGATGTCAGGCGGGCAGGGCCAAAGCCTCAGCCGCTTCGGCTCCCCCGTCGCGCCGCTCAGATATTTTCAACGTCCCGATATCGACATCGGTATCGTCCGCGGCATCGACCCTCCCTGCCGCGAAGTCGTGGCGTGGGTGAAGCGGCGCCAAGTCGCGTGCATGATCGGCAGACTGTGGGAGCGTGAACCCTTCGCCGAGCTCACCGTCGACACTTATTTCGCGGACGGCGCCGGCGGCGGCGCCTTGCACGGACTTCATCTTTGGACGGCAGACCATGAGCGATGGTGGCTGGTCGGACGGCTCTCCGATCCGCTGCTCCTGGCGCTCACGAGGGACGGCCCGGTTCCGTCCCTCAGCCGCCCGTTCCGCGACGAGGACGAGCTGGTCCGCGGCAAGACCAAGGCCGACGAGCTCCTGTCGGCCCTGCTCTGGTCGCCGCCGGCGCCGCAAGGGGTCTGAAGGGGAGTGGAGAGCGTCCCCGCTCCAAGAGGAAATATTATGCTCGCTCAACTCGCCCACCCCATGTCCGTGCCATTCGCCACCCGCCGGTCGGCTCAGGCGGCCCTTCTGGTGTTCTCGCTCATTGGTGCCCCTGCGCCCAGCGCGACCGCCGTCGAGGCCGAGGACTCGCATCTTCGGGTCCATTTGGCCGGCTACACCTTGTGGGCCACGCGGTGCGACCCGCCATTGCTTCAAGACGATGCCGCCGTCTTGGCCAAAGCCGGCCGGCGCGATGTGCTGATCCTGCGTCTCGCAACATCTTTGCATCCCGCGTCGCCGGTGACCTTCGACTGGTTTCCAGCCCCGGCCGCCCAGGCATACGGCTTGACGTAAATGCAGAAGCCATCGTCATCGTACGCGCCTTGCCGACCACTTGGCCCGGCCAGCGCGACCTGGCGATGGCGAGGGCAACCGCGGTCCTCAACAATCAGCTGTGGGGAGGGCTCTGACCATGGCGAAGTCGCAAAAGCGCGCTTCGGGCCGCGAGCGTAAGTCGCAGCCCCGCGACCGCGGTGAGGCGTGGTCGCCGTTCATGTACATCAACCCAGGCGGGGACACCCCCGGCTTCTCCTACGGTGTTTTGCGGAGGACTTACCGGGGGCAGGCCTGCAGCCTCACCGCCTCGGAGTTCGTGCGGCGCAAGCTTTACCCCATCGAAGCACCGCCTGAGGGAGTCTGGTCCGAGCCATTCACATGCTCCCGATGGGACGTGCTCCTGCCGCCTTCCGGGAGCGACGAATACATGGCGCCGCAGCGGCTCATGGAAGCCTATCAGCGCCACCTCCTGTCCTGGCGCCAGGGCCTGCTCTGCACGATCAAGGTCGCTCAGCCGCTGACGGAACCCCTTCATAGCTCGTATGAGAGGATCAGGTCGGCGGCGCGGCAGGCCTTTCCGGTGAGCCGGAATCTGCCCGCCATGCTTATCGCCCACGCCCCGTTTCTGTCAGGCGTCAATGTCCGGATGCGCCAGCCGCACGTTCACATCGTCGTCCTGCCGTCCGATCTCTCTCTTCTGGGATGGGGGGCGCCCAGTGACGAGCTGACCTCAGACGCCGGCCATCTCGCGCTCTACAAGGAATTTAAGGCGGCCGGCGCGATCGGTTGAGTCCGATACCGAACCATTAAAGGATGCGCATGAGAGCGAGGTTGCGAGGTCGCAACCGTACTCTCATGCCTGTTCGACGCTAGCAGAAGGAACGGCGCGACGGCGAAGTCGCGGCCTCGACTTCAATGCCGTCCGGCTCCGGCCTTCAGGGATGAAGTAGCCTACCCACTGCCCCACTTCCATATTGTCCCCAGCGGCGACTGGGATCCGTAGAGTCACAGATAAGGGGCGCAGCCGTGGACGTCTGCGCGTGGGAAGGAAGGGCAGAAGAGGGGAAAGAGAGGGGGGCGCGTCAACGTGTTGTTTCGGAGCCCTCGAGCTCGGACAACACCCCCCCTCTCTTTACCCTCCTTGACCAACGCGGAAGCAGGGCCTGCGGGCGCCGTCGATCCCAGTTGCGAGGTCGCAACTTGGTCTTCAAACCTATCCGATCTTCCATTCGGGCGGCCGCGCCGGAGGAGTCCAGAAATCGGGGTGGCCGCCCATTTTGGCGATCCAGTCGTGTGCGGTCCCCCGCCGGAGCTTCTTCGGAGCCTCGATGCCGAGGCGCATCTCGATCAGATGGATATCGTGGCGCTGCAGCGGCGTAACCTGCCTCTTGCGCCAGACCTTGCGGAGATCGTCGGCGTCGTGGGCGAGAAAATCGGCCGTCGCACGGGCGCGGGCGTCGCGGGCGAATTCCCAGCTGATCGCCAATCCGAGCTTCACGCAATAATCCAGCCGTCGAGGATCGCTGAAGATGCACCGCAAAAGATCGGCGCGGTTCGTGCCGCCGCTCATCAAGGCCGCCTGAGCCATCCAGTAGCCGTAGAGGTGGCCATGCGCTTCAAGCCCGCGGAGCGCATATTGATCGAGGTCGAGATAGCCGCCGACCTCCGCATTGGAGCCGTGCGCGAACAGCTGCTGGTTCCGCCCGCGAGTCCCCGCTCGCATCAGCTCCTGCTGGCGGGCATGAAAGGCAATGCGATCCTTTTCGGCCGCTGCGGCTCTTTGCCTCTCGATGGCTGCGTTCGAGCGCGCGCGAAGCAGGGACATGCGCTCCTTGAGCGCGGCGGCCATTCGGGCACGCTCCTCCTCGGATGGGGCAATTGCATACATGGCTCATCTCCTCTTCAGCGACCGGATTCCCGCGTTCTGCCACGCCGTTTCCGTTCGGTGGCCGATGCCGCTCGGTAGGGTTTCGCCGGGACCAAGACCTGATGCACCCCGGGCGGCTCGAGCTTCGGCCAAGGCTCGAGCGCAGGCGCCATGGCCGCCAGGTAGCGCCGACCCGCCTCGCATTCGGCTATGCGACAGACGTCCTCGGCGAAGGAGGCTTCAAAGCCGCCGATCACGATGTTTTCAGGTGTTCGGCGGAAATACACCGTCGGGTTGCCGGTGAGAGTGCATCGGACCCGAAAGAACGCGTCAGGATCATTCATCGGGATCTGGAGGCCATCGATGATGTGGACGACCTCGAGATCCCGCGCGGTGAGCTGCTCGCGCCTTTCCTGTTTCTCCCGTTCCTTCGCCTCCACGCGAGCCACCTCGAGCTTCTGGCGCTTCTCCCGTTCCTCCGCCTCCGACCTCAAGCGAATGGTCTCAAGGGCGCGAACGGCTTCGCCAGGACATACAGGTGCAGGATCGGCAGCAATGGCGGGAGCAGGCGCAGAGGGGGCCGGCTCCTCATCGGGCTCTTCGATGCCGTAAAGGATATTCGTCGGAATCGGACGACCCTCGCGACGGGCCCGCTCGTCGTCGAGCCTCATCAGTCGCTCAAGCTCCTCCTCCCAGGTCGGCGGCTCTTCCATATCCCGCTCGGCACGCTCCTTCATCCGACGGCTGAAGATATCGTCGAGACGGTCGGAGAGGCTCATCAAGGCTTCGGCGCCCGCCGCAATCTTCTCAAGCTCGCGCAGCTCGGCCCGGGCCTCCTCAGTCGCAGCCTCGGCGGCCTCGGCCGCCCGTTCCGCTCTCGTCCGCTCCGGGCCCTTTTTCGTGTTCCCGGGCGAGGATAACCCTCGCGCCTCGCGCGACCGCGCAGTCCAGCGCTCCTCGTGCCCGGAGCGCTCCAGAGCCCGGTTGAACGCCCTGGCGATGAGTCGGCGCTGAAGGCGTATACCTTCCGGGCAATCGAACCAGGTCAGCTTGTTCTCGCTGAAGCTCCATCGATTTGTCCCCTCGCGAGTCATAGGCCGCAGCGAATGGAGGATGTGCGCATGAAAATTGCGCGGGTCGCCCTCAGGGTCCGGTCGGTGGGGCGCCGCGCAGAATGGAAGACCCATCGCGCGCAGCGGCGCAACTAGCTCCTGGAGGAGCGCTAGGCGCTCCGGCGGCGTCAGCTGATGGGGAAGAGCGATGATGACGTGCTTGTAGACCCCGCCATTGCGGCGGCCCATTCCTTCCGCCTCCTCGATGGCGCGGGCGCAGCCGGCGGCCTCTTCCACGTCCTCACCCATGTTGGAGAGAAAGCCGCCGCTGACATCCTCTTTGGCCCCGTCGCGATGAATGTATTCGATCATGTCGGCGAACTCGCCCGGCGACGAGGGGGCGGTGCGGGTGCTGTTCGGCTTTCTCTGACCGGCGTCGGTCCTCTGGCGTCCCGAATCGAAGCCGCGGCTAAGCCACTCGACGTAGAGGTCCCGCACATGGCCGTGGCCGGTCGGCGGGCGATCGATCAGCTTCTGCTCGGAGGCCGTCTGGAACGACGCATCTCGCGCGTCCTTCTCCATCTGCCGATTGGCCTTCCTCAGGGCCGCGCCTAGGCGCCGGCGATCCGCCTCATCCTCCTCCTGCTGGCGACGACGGCGCCGGCGCATCGCCGTGAACCCGCGGTTCCACTCGTCGCGCGCGCGCCGGGACGTGCGCTGTTCACGCGCGATGCCGTTTTTCTCCCGCCATCGCCGTCCTTCAAGCCGGCCTTCGGCATGCCGCCTGCGATGTGCTTCCCTGAGCGTCTCCGCCACGGCCTCCCGGCCGCCCAACCATTCGATGTCGAACGCCACGCTACGCTTCCCAGGGTCAGAACAGAGACCACGTGCGACCCCGAAAGCAGAGGATATCAAGATTGCTCGGCTGTCAAGAAAGGGTTAGCGAAATACTTCACCAGAAACTGAAGTATCCCCCAATCCACGCAACAGAACAGGCCGAGCGGCTTTTCACTCGACCCTAAGCTTTCAACTAGATTACGTGACCGACTCTTCCCCCAATCCAGCGACAGAATTTTTTTTAATGAACTCCAGGAGGGGTATCTTCTATTGGCCTACCGGATCTCGTACAATTGTTCGACGAGCGGCGATCTCTGGCCGCTGCGTGAGAGCCGAGGCACAGGAGGTTCGGTATGGAGTTTGAGTATCTTCCGGGTCTGGTCGACGTCGTTCACGACGGCAAGCTTCCGACCGCTGAGGGATGGCGAGACTCGCTGCAAGTGATGGATGCCTTGGTCGAAAGGCTTCGGGCGGAGATTTCTCGGATCGACGACCGCATGGGTGCTGACCCCCGTGCCGCCTCCCGGCTCGCAAGAGATCGGAAGGACCTTGAGGGCGAGCTTCGGATCGCCACGCGGAAGCGGGAGATGATCGACGGTGCATTGCGGGCAGGCTTGGTAAGCGATGCGGCCCACGAGCCCGAAAGCGCTACCTTCGCCGCCCATGCTGGCGATCAGGAGTGACGTGCCATGGCAGCGAATAAAGAAGCGGCCACGCCCCGCAAACCTCTCCTCCTGGATCCCGCTGCGGTAACGATCTCTCCGGCCAACGCTCGCTGCGACACGCCCTTCGACCTGGAGAAGAACAAAGCTCTCATCGAGAACATCCGCAACCACGGGCAAACGATCCCCGTACCGGTCCGCTCGCTCGCTGACGGAAGGTACGAAGTGCTCGCCGGTACCCGGCGCCTTGGGGCGGTTCGCTTCCTTCAGAAGACCGATAAGGGGCTCACACTGAAAGCCTATCTGGTGGAGGCGGACGACCGCGCGGCCTGGCGGATAGCTTATTCGGAGAACGAGGATCGCAAAAGCGTCACCGCGTTCCAGACCGCGAGGGCATGGCAATATGCGCTCGATAATCTTTGCGGCGGCGTCCAGGACAAGCTCGCGGCGGCCGTCCAGAAGGACAAGTCCACTGTCTCGCACACCTTGGCTTTGCTCAGCATTCCGGACGAAGTCCGCTTCGCATTGAGGGATCCCGAGACGATAAGTGTGAACTTCGGATCGAAGCTCCTCCAAGCGCTTAAATCCGGCCGGCGGGAGGCGATGATTGAAAAGGCGGAAGAGATCTCTTCGAGGGGGAAGTGCAGCCCCGACTTCCTTCTGCGGGCACTTCTCGAGGTCGATGGTAGGGGCACCGCGAGCGGCGAGGTGAAGCTTTGGTCGGAGCCGGGGCGGGCTGTCCTCTCGAGATCGGGCAAAGGCGCGCACGTCCTAACAATCCAGCCCTTAGGCGCTGAAACCAACCAAGAAACTCGGCGTGCTCTGCTTCAAGAGATCGAGGCCAAATTGGCAGCGGCGCTGGAACTCACCGACGAGGCTCCCGTCATGGATTAAGGGCGAGCGAACGCACGAGCGACTGCGGCGACTCCATAACTAAGGGCAGGAAATCTGACAGACGGGCTGAGTCCGGAGGGGAATGGCGCGGAGCTTAGTGCCTCACTCGACAACAGTGTTTGTGCAAGCCGGCAATGTCTTAGCGAGTGATGCTTACCTTAGCGCAGGCAGCTCTATGAGATCATGTATCTCAGGGCCGGCGCCGACGAGCTTCTGACGCGAGAGCACGCTCCCATCAGTCGTTATGCTCCACAGTTCGGCTTCCGGGCGAGCGACAGCCTCGTCGGGCTCCATAGGCCGCGGGCAACCGCTACCGACATGTATATAGCCATCAGACCCAATAACGAGACCCCGAGCAAAGCCGCTTAACTCCGCTAGCACCTGATCCGCTTTCCAAATACGCGCTGGCCGCGATTCGCAGAAGTAAAGCGTGCCCTCGTATGAAAAGGGGCTATGCGGATGATCTAGGCCGCTCTTAATAAGCTTCCTTCTTGTCGTCTCTATCAAATACCCGGTTGTGAGAGCCGAGCGTGACGCTGCCGCGGAAACTCCGAATGCGGTTAAAATGACGTGCCGCCCGTGTCGGACGATATCGTTGAAATGCTGGGGCTCGTCTGCGGTGTGTCTGAAGACGCATTCTCCTTCAGCAAGACCTGTCTCCGTGAGGCGATAACTGATAACTTCGTTCGTCCCGGTTGAGACCACCCACAGATACTCGCCTTCGACCATTAGCGCATGGGGATCTTTTGTCCCGGTGATTTCGTGCCATCCGGTTTGCGCCAGCCGGTGATCAAATGTGGCCAGGAACGCCTGCTCCTTCGAGCTTGCCACAGCAAGGAGCCCGCTCGGCCCCATCTCAAGCCCCATGATCCGTATGTCTTCCGTTACGCCCTCAACAGCGACGGTGCTTATGTCCCAGTGACCCTTCCAGTTCGCGCCGGCTTCCCGCTCAGCAACAAATAGACGGGAGCCATATCGTCCCCTTACGCCGCTGTGAGTTGACCCGACAATTCGAATGCTTGCACTAGTCACGGTTCCGTCCTTCAGTGATCCAGGCTTCCGTATTGGCCTTAGCGGTCCCAGGCTAGCGGCCTTGAGGGGCGTCTCTAAATTCTTCCCCTTTACGATCATTCAGCGGCATGCCAGGCCGAGTCAGCGTTAAGCCGCTCCTCACCGTGTTGCACAATGGCATGTTGCCGCATTGCGGTACTGCGCTACTTTCAATTCTAGAGAGTCTCTGCACGGGGGCTGCCAATGAACGGGCAGCTCGCCTGGGCGCGCGACCGGCTCTGTGCAACGGGCCCCGACAGGCGGGGCAGCTCGATTCGGCTGTCCCCTACGACACCGTCTGAGGAGGCTCGTTCGGTATTCTCAAGGGCCTTCGATTTTGACATGATGGCCTCCACTGACGGAAGGTGTAGCAGGCGTAATGAAACCCACACCATTGGTCCGACTTCCGGCTGTCGCTGGCTACCGCAATGTCTACATCAAGGACGAATCGGTGCATCCTGGAGGCACGTTCAAGGACCGCCTCTCGCAGAAAGCGCTCGCCCGCTATGCCCCTTCGACTACATTCGGCGCCATCAGTTACGGGAACACCGCCCTAAGCTTCGTCCGTAGCCTAGCGTCAGATGAGCATCGGCGTCGGTTCATCGCGTTCGTTCCCGAAGGCCTATCGGAGTGGACATTCGGGCCCTCTACGAGCGGAGGGACAGTGTCCGGTCGAGTGATTTACGACTTTCTCGTCGCCCGGGCCCACGTTGTGACGGTGCGTCTGGAAGACGGCCTTTTGGACGACATCGCACTCAGACATCTCGCGCGGCTTGCCGGTTTCAAGTTCCATAACTTCGTCAACGTGACGGAAGGCGCAGAGGTGCCTGCCTACGTTGACATTATTCGTGAGGCGACGGAGCAACTCGGCCGGGTCCCTGATTTCACATTGGTTCAGTTCGGTGCAGGCATCTTGTGCAACGAGATCGTCGATTTTCATAACGAGGCCGGACACGGCCAAGTTCTCCCATTCAGCGTACCTAACCCTGAGTCCCGCGCTAAAATGCTGTACGGCCCGATCTGGATCGACACAGCCGAGCTACAAAGGAGCGGCAGTGCTCTCAGCAGACACAACTCGCCCGACCGGACCGGCCAAGCACGGGCGCCGTATCTGGTGCATAAGCTTACGGAAGCAATGGTGGAGGAAGGGTTGGCGCTCGCTAGGGAGTTTGGACTTAGCGCAGAGCCCAGCGGCTCTGCAGGACTTGGGTTCCTGGCTCAGCTTAGTACGGCCTGCGGGCAGGTGTTGGACCGCGATGCATCAATTCTGCTGATCAATACCGGCAACGGCATCGATGCCCTTCGGGCGGCGGCTGATGTATAATCACCTTGATCCCCCAGCCTCGCGACTCCCGCTGCCCATCAGGCTTTGGCAGTCGAACAACGCTCCGGCCTGCCATCTGCGTGGCGCCGAGGAGAGGACCGTCTGTGTCGCGGCGGGTAACGGTCGCGCCCTTTCTCTGCGGCTTATCTCCGACAGTAGCCATTTGTTGCGTTTCTTTGAAGGTAATTGGTCGTCCGAGACGGTGCGTGAGCCGGAGGCGACCATCGTTGCGCTCAAAGGTCAAGCTGCAGCCTACGGTTTAAGTGGCCGCCTTGACGGCTCGAGATGGTACTCGCCCTCTATCCGGGCGGTCTGGATGTACGGATCGGAATATTATGGCAATCTGAAGATCACAGTGAGGGGGCTGTGCTCCGAGCTCGCTGCGCCGGACGATATGTTCATTCACGGGTGCGCTATGTCAGCGGGTAATCTGGGACTTCTTCTGATGGGAGCTTCCGGAGCGGGAAAGACGACGATCACTGCGGCGCTGCACCACGAACTCGGGGCGTCGCTTCGAATCGTCAATGATGATTGGGGCGTCCTGAATATCCCCTCGGCAATCGCCTCCTATACGGGTGAGAAGGCTCTCCACATGAAATATCGCAGCGTTCGAGCGGTCGCGCCTGCGGTTGAACCAGATCCGAGCCGCTTCGCCAGCGAAAATTTCGGAGGTGATGTGGACGATCCGCATGCGCGGCTCCTGATTCCGCGGGAAAGGGTTTTTGGCGAGGTCGGCGTCGCAGATCAGACTAAAATCGATCGCGTAGTCCTGCTTGCGCGTTCGAACGTCAGCAGGCCAAGCTTCCGACGGATCGGGCCGGCCAATATTCCAGACATAGAGGCCGGCGCCTACTCGTCATTCTACCGCCGAGAGGAGCCGTTTTTCAATGGATCGCTGTTCCTGACCGACAGCGCACAGATTGATCGATGCCGCCGCGAGTTCGAGCGGCTAGCGAGTACAATTCCTTTTTTTCTGGTCGAGAATGGGGGAGAGCCGCAAGCAGTCGCCGAAATGATCCTGCACCTCCCGGTTTGAAAGGTAGAGACGTGGGAAAGGCACTGCGTATTGCCCTCATAGGTGGTCCATTTCCCCGGGCGCCCGACGACATTCGGGCCGGCGGCGAACTAAATAGACTTCGAATGATGACGGGCCTAGCTGGTCGAGGCCTTCAGATTGACATCTTTGCCCCCGCGACACCTGGACAAGAGCCGAGAAGCTTCCTTGGAAATCCAACCATCCATCTAGTACCTGCAGCCAGCAGCACATGCAGCGAGCCTGTTCTGGCTGCCCGCGACAAAGCTGTTACGGTCACCAATGCGATCATGACCCACCGCGCCTTCTGGCCGCACGCGTATGATTGCGTCCTGACCCACCACTGGAGTCACGGCATTCCGATCGCCCAAGCCCTTCCGCCGCACATCCCCCTCATCCACACACCCCATTTCCTGGCCGCCGAGAAGCGTCGCCTGTGGACGCATTCATGTCTTGCAGAGATTGCCATCGGCGAGGCGGCCCTGATAAGGCGCTCCACTCGCATCGTCGCCGTATCTGCCGCGGAAGCGGCCTCCATTTCCCGCCACTATCCAGACGCCGATGGGAAAATCACCGTCATAGGGAACGGCGTCGATCCCAGCTTCTTGCGACTTCCTCTGCGCGAGCGCGCAGCCGCCACTCTCCATTTGGTTAGCGTAGGGCGTGTTTGCCATCAGAAAGGCAGCGATATCTCCGTGCGGGTCGTCGAATGGCTCCGGAGCCGGGGTTTGGACGCGCAGTTAACGCTCGCCGGCGAAAGCTACAACGAGCCGGAATTCGACGCTGAGATTGCCAATTCCGTCCTGAATCGAGAGGGCGCGTTGAATATGCGAGGTCCGGTCGGACGCAGCGATCTTCCACAAGTGCTGGCCGATGCAGATGTCTATATTCAGCCCTCGCGATACGAGAGCCAGTGCATCGCCCTTCTGGAGGCAATGGGAGCAGGATGCCTCGTCATTGCTTCGAACCTCCCCGCGGTCGCAGAATATATCGAGCATGGTGTAAACGGGCTGCTGGTCACCCCAGGCAATGTGGAATCCCTCGCGCAAGCGGTCGAATTCGTCACATCGATGCGGGAAGACACTCGCATGGCCATGAGAGCTGCTGCCCGAAGAACAGCTCAGGCTTTCACTTGGGAAAGCGGGGTTGGCAAGGTTTACGACTTGGTGGTGGACGCCGCGAGATGCGGCCGTGGCGCCCAAGGTGACCCGAAAAGGCAAGACACGCTCCGGGAACGGGCTCGCACGATTGCGTCCGAGTCCATCGATCTGCCTGGCGTTCATGCCGTGCTGCTGACTGGAAGCGTAGCGAGGGGCACCGCTGACGAAAGCAGCGATGTCGATCTGCATTTTATCGTCGACGACATCGCGCCGGAGGAGGAGAGGCCACCTTGGTCGTTCTCTCCCGACGGCATCGTCTGCAACGTGCATCAAGTCGAGCTCGAGAGGCTACGCTGGGCAGCGTCAGGCAGAGCGAATGGCCACGTCACGCAGTGGCTCGCGGAGCGTCAGATAGCCGACCACTTTTCGGGCGCAGAATTGCTCGAGACGCGCGAGGAGCACGCGATCGCAGGCCTTGTCGAACGTCTCGTCAACCTCCGGACACGGCCACAAGTAAGCTCACAGATCGCGAAGCTCTTTGCATGTCGTGCCCGACGGGAAGCTGCTCTCGCAGAGGAAGCGGCCGAAATCGGCTTGCCGCTTCAAGCCCAGCATCTGCTCCGCCAAGCATCTCAGCACCTTTTGATCAGCACCCTTGTCCGGTGCGGCTGGCGCATTCGTGGCGCCAAGCGGCGACCCGAATTAGCCAGCCGGTATGTCAAGTGCGAACTCGTTGCTGAGGCGCTGGACGTCCTTTTCACTGCTGCCCGGCTGGAGGAGGTGACGCCAGCAACGGCTTATGAAATCGCCCGGGAGCGCCTTCGGTTGAGATCATTGGTGGTAGACGAATTCAATGCTCTGCAAGACGCGTCTCCTGAGCCCGTCGAGCGCTGCATCCAGGCAGCGAAGGCCAGCCGTCATGAGGCAAATGCTTTCGACTACTACCTGCCCGCGATTCGGACTGGGCACTATCGCGGAGTTGTGAATCACGTAAGGGCGCTCTCCGGCTTTCCCTCAATCCCTGCAAGGCTTGCCCACCTATTTGGAGTTCACGATTCTCGTGCCATCGATTGGCTCGCGTCGAGACCACAACAGATCAGCAGCAGCTTGGTCGATTGCTGGTTCCATCTGGCTGATCTATCGCTTGCCCCCAGGGATTTCGGTACGCTGACGAAGCGGATCCGTACGACGGGGGAGATCATCCAAGACCGAGCGGTGGTGGAAGTAAGTTCCGTTGCAAATTGATCCGCTTCCTCAATGGTCCTTTGGTGCGCGGGTAACCGGCATTTCCCTGACGGATGCGACCCACAGCGAAGCTACGCGACTCCTCACGCTGTTGTGGCGCTTCAAGTTCCTGCTGTTCAGAAAGCAATTTCTGTCTGAGGAGCAGCAGGTACGTGCCGTCGAAGGCCTCGGCGCGCTGGAGCTACACCGGCCTCGCGGCATTGTCTCGGCCGCGCGCCCGGAGATTTTCCGCGTCGCCTGGGGTAATATCGCGGAACATGCTACGGTCGACAGCTATTGGCATCTCGATGGTTGCACGAGGGACCCACCTACTCGTATCGCGACCTATCGCGTACCAGTGCTTCCAAACAGCGGCGGAGACACGCTCTTTGTCGACGGCGGCGACGTCCTCGAATCCCTGCCTAAACCCCTGAAGTCATTTGTTTCTAATAGCTACTGGACGCACATTAGCGGCCGCGAGCAGCCATTTGTCCGCCGCCACCCGGATACCGGTCGTAAAAGTCTTGTGGTCAACTTAGGCAAAATGGTTGCAGCACGCGGCCTAGCGCCTTGGGAGCTTGACGGTTTTATCGCCGATCTCTCATTCTATATTGATGGCGCCGGGGTGCGACGACATGTTTGGCAAGAGGGAGATTTCTTGATTACCGACAACCTGGCTTTGTTGCATCGGGCCGAGCCGCCGGTCGGTGGAGAGACCAGAATTTTACATCGCGTGTCGGTCTTAAATCCCGTGCGGAATAGTGATACAAGATCTGTGGAACGCAGGGGCCTGACTTAGGTAGGGACTACCCAGGTCGGTTCCCAGGGCAGCAAAGGGGGCTCCGTGGTGACGTGGCTATGTTCCTCGGCGAATTTTATGGAGCAGCGCGTTCTTCCACATCTGCGCGACTTCTTTGACGCGACATCTACTGTGGATTTGATGAACTTAATCTTTCAGATGTGTAGCTTCTTCATCGCAGTCTATGCCCTTTTCTTGGTTCGTCGCCAGCTGCTCCCTGCACTGCAAGACATCGAGCGCGCTGCGTCATCTCAAGCCCGGGAGGCGCGCTATCGAAGGGCACTCGTCGCTCCCAAGAATGCCGTGAGGGTCGTAGGCTTCGATGCACGATTCAATCTCGGAGACTGGAGCGAAATCCTCGGCGGGGACGCAGCGCCGCAGACCATTCTTCTGGATCTCAAGCGCTCATACAAGTCGTTCTACGACCTGATCGACAGCTCAGCTGATCGACCGCCATCGGCAACCCCAGAGCCGACGGTGATGCTTCTCGCTCAGGCACGGATTCCGCAATACCTCGCGGAAGGCTTGATCGATCCCTTACCCCGCGAACTCGCGTTGGACGCTATGCTCAACGAGCGTTCAAGGGTGCGAGGGCAGCCTTGCGATCCTGCCGTACGGCGACTGATCAAGCTGCTATTCAGTAATGATAAGGGGGTTACAGGTGCTCTCCCCCTGTGGGTAAACTCCCATGGCCGGATGATACCAGATCCACAGCTAGCTTATACCTCGAAACAAGAGCGTCTGATCACGGTCAGCACATTAGACGAGTTATTCAAACTCGGTGATGCACCACTCGGCGATGCTAGCATCCAATCTTATCATGTCACGCTGGAGTTCTGGGCCCACTTAGCCTATCGAGGGTGTCGCCTGTTCCAATCCTCAGCCCAAGAGGAAAGGCGTTTCCGATCTGACGTTCTTTCTTCTCCGGCCCAGCTTGAGGCGTTTGCGAAGGCGACCGCGGACCTTGCAACAAGGCTGCTCTTCTCCAATCGCACAAGAGCTATTTATCGGTCGGCGAGAAGTAGAGCGCAGCTCAACGATTCCAGCAAGTTCAGAATTGGCCATGATGAGGACGCTAGAATGTTACGCGAAGGGCTTTCCTTGTGGAAACCGGTGTTCTCATCCGAACTCCTTTGGAAAGCTCTTCCTAGTAAGGCGGACCGGGGGACGCATCTGGCTAATGATACTGAATTCAAGACACCATTCTTACGACATGATGCGCCAGACGACTGGTCCTACCTTACAGCCTTGGGCGGTTATGGTTTGGCGATGCGTGCCGGCACCTCAACTAACAAGGACTGCCAAAGGGCGCTGAAGTACATGTTCCTGGCAAATCCAGCTCTTTACCATCCAAGCCTTGCTACCATGCTCGGGCGATACGACAGCGACACGGCAGTTCAAGAATTCGCTGAACGACACGGCCGGCCTAGGTGGCCATTTTGGAAGGAAGTAGAACTAGAGCTGAGGAGCACCCTCTTTACGCTGCTTGTGTCCCTCGACCGCCGCGGCACGATCGGCCCACTGAAGTTTTGGAAGTCCGCGGTGGATCGTGTCATCGACAGCCGCCCAACTCTGCTCGCCCTTTTTGAACGGGTTCAAACGATCGCCCATAGCCAGCCGCAGCCCTGGATGTTTGATTTTGCTTGAAACGTCCTCCGAGGCCGAGGATAGCCACCGTCGGTGCGTAAGTGGCACTTGGTTCGCATCAAAGCAACGTGAGAGGAATGGGGACCTGTGCATCCTGACTTCGACAGGGGGAGGCGATGACTCCCGATTGGGCGCTGGAGGCCCGCTCCACGGCGCGGCACCAGTTCAGCCGTTGAGAAATGGTCCTGAGCGGCTTTCCGCGGTAGCGGCGCCGGCCGAGCCACGCCTTGAATTCGACTTCACGCATTCAGCCCCACTCGCCGGACCCCGAAAAATGTTTACATTCCGGTAGCCTGCCCATCCGTCAGGACATAGCCCGGTCCCGGCGGAAGACAACCGGCGTGCCGCTGCGAATCGGGCAGGATTGACCGGCGGGAGCTTGGCAAGCGGTATGTTCGGATGAGATTGCGTGCAAAACAAGACGGAGCGGCCGGGGACTGGCGGAGCGTTCGGGCACTGGGCTAGCGCCCGTCGGCATCATCTCCGGCATCGCCTGGTAGCCATGGGCTCGAAGCAGCGACAGCGCAGCGCCGAAAATAGCTAGTTTACGGATTGTAGATCAAGGGCTCTTCGGCTCTAACCCGCCCGGGACATTGATGGGGACGGCGATGACGGTCGTGTTGAATTTGGACGATCTCCAGAATTTCGGAACGGCGGTAGGTCTAGCACAGAACATCCGAAGCGAGGCATTGAAGCAGGTCCTGTTGGAACTGGTGAAGATGCCGGGCGCGGACGAGGAGGAAGATGACGGGCGCGAGCCGCGACCAACGCGCCTCAATGTCTTCGAGCATCGGACTCATTCGGCGGTCCTCGTCAATGCTCGCCGCGGCGACGGGAAGACGACCTTTCTCACCCATCTCTTGCGCCTCATCCAGGAAGGGAGGGAGGTGTATGGGAAGGAAATCCCCGCAACGGGCGGCGGCAAAATCGGCCGCTTGTTCAGTCTGGGGATGATCGATCCGACCCTGATCGAGACGAAGCAGAATATCGTCGTCATGATTCTCGACAGAATTCGCGAAGCCGTCGACCGCAAGGTCAAGCTGGAACCCCGAAAAAACAGTCAGCATGAGGGTGTCAGGGAAAAGCTGCGGGGTCTTGCCAGCGGCCTGACGTTGCTGGACGGCATCGGTAACGAGGATCTCTACGGAAGGGAATGGGCCGACCCGGACTATGTTCTTCAGCAGGGCCTGGACCGGGCGCGGGCGGCCGGGGAGTTCGAGCGCAGCTTCTACGCCTATGTCGGCAGGGCCTGCGAATTTCTCGAGACAGACGCCTTCGTCATCGCCATCGACGACGTCGACACCTCCTTCGACAAGGGCTGGCCGGTGCTAGAAGCCTTGCGGAAGTATCTCGTCACCGATCGCCTGAAGATCGTCCTCTCCGGCGATCTCGGGCTCTACAACATGCTGATCCGTCGCGAGCAATGGCGGCAGGTGACGCCCGGTTTTCTCGAGGCCGAGCAAGCGCTCCCGAAGAAGTATCGACAGACGGAACGCCTGGGGCAGCTCATAGAAGAGCTCCAGGACCAGTATCTGGTCAAGATTGTCCCCATCGAGAAGCGGTTCGAGCTGCGGCCCCTGAACGAGCTGGTCGATCGCAACGAAGTGAAATTCCGGGTCAACGGCTTCGACGAGGATCCGAAGCAATATGTGCGCGCAATGGCGCGGGCGGTGGTCAGGGCTTCCCTCCCGGCGGATCAGGATGCCTTCGCCTCAGCCATATTGCGACTACCGCTGAGAAGCGCGGTCCGCATCCTTCACGGCGGAACGCGGGGCTTTCACCCGGCTGCCGGTGAATATGAGGCGCCCGATGCGTTCGACGCGATGCGGCGAGTCCTGTCTTCCGTGCTGCTCAGCCGCGACATCGATGTCTCGACCCTGGTGGATCCGGATCCACGCCGGATCATGTACGCCCTCTCCCATTGGCTTACCAAGCACGACCGTTGGGGGTCCGGAGCACGTTTCACCGCGGGCACCGGCAGCGAGGATTACGATCTGGTCGCTATTTGCGTGGCGGCCGCCCTCGTCCGCCGGTTTCGGGACCGGGACGACGCGATGCTGGAGTTCGCGCTGCGCATCTGCACGATCCGCGAAAAGGTGGAGAGGGAAGGGCTTTCGGGCCCTGCGCTGCTCGGCCTGATCCAGCACCTGTGGCCCACCGCCCTGGAAAGTCCGGTACGGTTCGTAAGCCGTCTGGCAGCCTGGGACCTGGGCTCCGCGCAGGCCTCCGTGGCCGGCGGGGGCCGAGGGTTCAGATTGAGCGGTTCCCTGGTCCCCGCAATCGGGATCCGCGAGAAGAATCCCGCGTACCGGAAGCTGTACGGGATGTCGTATTCAGAGACCTCGCGCTACATGCCTCTGGCTCGCGAGCGCTTTTCCGAGATCATGAGCGGGGAGGACGAAGCGCTTCGGGAGAGTCTCCTGGCGACCCTTTCGCCGCCGATCCGGAGCTTCCACCGCCGATTGGGCGGGGCCGGCCGAGCTATTTACCTGGCCGAGGACGACACCGGTTTTTACACGCTCGTAAATTCGCTGGACACGCTGCGCAGCGGAGCGAAGTACGGCGCCTCCGCCATGCTGATGCTTGGCGCTTGCCGGATCGCGAAAAGCCGGCAGAAAGATACCGGCGTCTTTTCCGTATTGCGATTGATCGCCACCGTGGCCGAGCTCGCCTCCCTGAGGACGGAGCACATGACCGAGGCGGAAATCGTTGCCCGGATCGAGAATTTGCTCAACGAAGCCGAGCTCTTCAGAAGCTTTCCGTCCCCCGAGCAGGGAGGAGGGATTCCCGTGGCAGACGATGCGGCGGGGAGCGGCGAGACGGATGACGAAGCTGAAAGCAGCCCGCCTCTCCAACGGGAAACGTCTCGACAGGATCGGCGCGCAGTGTTCGTCGACATGGTCGTCAGGTGGCTCAGGCAGAACCGCGGTTCGGCCGCGGCCATGTCCCCCCAGACCATGTCGCGGATCTGGACTCGCTTCACCTATGCGTTCGACGGGATAAGAGCCGAGCTGGTCGAGGGGCGGACCCTATATCTGGGCGTGCTCGTCCATCGGACGATTATCGCCTTCCTCCATGCCGTCGGCGTCGAGGCGCTCAGGACCACGTATCGCCCGATCAGCACGATCGCCTACAGAAATCCCATCGCCTCCGCCCAGCCCTTCAGAAGGCTTCTCAGATCGATCTACACCGAAGAGGACGCCTCTCTGCTGGAGCAGCCGGAAATCCAGTTCTTCGACCATGTCTTCACCTGCCCGATCTGGGGATATTTTCTGGCGCGCCGGGACTCCGAAATCACCGGCCGGACCGGAGTCGATTCCAGCGCTCGAGTGATCTCGGCCTATTACGAGCGCTCCAACGCACGCAGGAGCGCGCACCTTTCCCCGGCTGAGCCCGAGCCCGCCGACAGCCGGCAAATCGACGACCGCAGCTTCGCGGTCACGTATGCGCACCCCGGGGCACCTCGCTGCCCTATCGCCTTCGTCGGCTTTTATTCGCTCCTGAACACGGTGCCGCTTCAGGAGTTTGCCGGGCCTCGAGCCAAGCCCAACACCGACCTCGCCCAATTTCTCGAGGTGAGGCCGCGCCTGCGCCGTCCCAGGCGGCCGGCGGGCGGCGAGGCGTCGACCGAGTGAGCGCGCTCATCCTGCGCAACGCCTTCTCCGACTTCCACGGGCTGGCGCAGCTTGGCTGCGGCTCCGTTCCCGATTGCGAGGAGACGCGGCGCAGGATCTTCATCGCCGAGCGCCGGAGCGATCACCAGCGGCCCGATCACTTCTACAAGGGATATCTCGATCAGCGCCTCGGCAAGGCGCGCCACGTCGGCGAACTGCCGTTCCTGGCGCTGTCGCAACTGGCGGAAAGATATCTTGAGCGGCGAGACGGCCGGGTTACGGTTCGGTACGACAGCTTCCTGGAGTGGCACGAGCTGCTGCCGCACATCTCACCGCTCTGCGTCGTGGCCGCCTTCCTGGTCGCCGAAGGCGCAGGGCCCGGGCCGGGCCAGGATCCGCGCGACTACCTTGCTCGCGAAATCGGAGAGACCGCGCTTCTCTCCACGTCCGATCTCCACCTGGAAGACCTCATAGAGCGGGACGGGCTGTACGAACTGCACATGCACCTGAACGGCTCGACGGAGCTCGACATCCTGTGGAACGCCGCGGTCGCCAATCCGCGCGGATTTTACCGCGAGATCGAAGCGGAGCGCGGGAAGAACGAGCGGCAGGCCGCCGAGCTGTACGACCAGCTCGAGCCGGGCCTGACGCCTTATACGATATTCAAGCGGCTTCGAGCCGCCAGGAGGGTGCGCTGGTGGCTCGCGCAGTCGCTCCGGTCGGAGCGGCGGACCGGAGCCTCGGCCGCCCGGTCCCTGCCCGAGACGCTTGACGGGATCCTCGAGGTCATGAGCCAGGAAGCTGCCGACAACGCCATAGTGAGGCTGCGCGGCCAGGCCCTGACGGGCGACCCGAGCGATCTCCTTCATGGGGCCGGCGACCATCGTCAGATCGTCAAGGAAGCGGCGTGGCTTTACGACTGTCTGCAGCACCTGAGCAGGCGGCCCGACGATGTGGTGGCTGGAACCGGATTATATTTCACCTTGCTGGTCCTCTCGCAGGTCCGCCGCCTTTCGGTCCAGCAAGTCGACGAATTCGGATTCGACCAGTTCCAGAAATACACGATGGTCGGGACCCGCGAGGGGCTCGAGCGGCGCTACCTGCACAGGTTTCGGCAGCTGAACCTTCGAGCCCCTTATGACATGCTGGCCCATCTGGAGGGCCGCTTCGCTCCCAAGAGCACGGTGGCCGAGGGCCGAGCGCTGATCGGCAATATCGTCGAAGACTTCCATCGGTTCGCGGGTTGCGACCGTTGCAAGGAGGGCGTCCCCCTGCCCATGACGCCCGTGCCCTGCCTTACCGCCGCGGGCTGCCCGGGGACGCCTTGCGCCTGGGAGGGGCGGCGCCTCATGGAGCTGAGCCTCGTCGGACATTTCATCAAGTCCCCGCCCCGACCCGCCGGGGACGCCGCCCGCCAAGCGCGGGACAGCGAGCTTCGCGGGCGGGTCGACCGGCAGGCGCGCGTGTTGAAGCGACTCGTCGGCAACGGCACGATCCGCTCGCTCGTCCGCGGAGTGGATGCCGCCGCCAACGAGCTGGACGCGGGCCCGGAGCCCTTCGCGGCGGCCTATCGGATTGCGAGGCGGGCCGGTATCGGACGCGCAACCTTTCACGCCGGCGAGGACTTCAGGCATCTCATATCCGGCATGCGCGCCGTCGAGGAGGCGCTGACGTTCCTGGACCTGCGGACCGGAGACCGGATCGGGCATGCGACGGCGATCGGGATCGATCCCGCCTTGTGGATGGCGCGCGCCGGCCCGCGGGCGTTGCTCCGGCGGATCGATCACCTCGACGATCTCGTGTTCGCGCATCCGCGGCTCGCGGCGATCCCGGGCTTCGCCGGCGAGGTCGTCAAGCTCGAGACGCAGATCGCCCTGCACTCAACCGCCCTCTATGGAGAGGAACTAAGCGCGACGCTTCTCAGCCAAGAATGGGGGTTGAGAAGCATGGACCCGATGCTGGTTCATCTTGTCGAGCGGGCGGTCTCGGGGCGTGGTGAGCGGTCTCAACCCTCGGAGTTGGCTGAGGAGGCGCGGCATCTGTCGCGGATCGCTATCGACGAGGTCGCCGAGGCGGAATTCGCCCACATCGCTTCCATGATCGAGCAACACGGTGCCGCCTTTGATCTCTTCAGGCGCCGTCACCGGCTGGAAACGGGCAGGTGCCGCGAATGGGTAGAGGTGGAGGCTGCTCTGCTACCGCAGGAGGCGTATGGGGCCCTACAGGACCACGTGCTGGCGGAGGTCAACCGACGAGGGATTGCGCTGGAGACGCTTCCCACCAGCAATTTGCGCATCAGTTACTATCGTCGGCTTGACGAGCATCACCTGTTCCGCTGGCTCGGCCTGCGCGGTCCCGCGCTCGTGAATCAGCCCACGGTCGTAATCGGCAGCGATGATCCCGGCATCTTCGCCACCAATCTCAAGAACGAGTTCGCCGCAGTCGCATCGGTTTTGCGAACCGAGTTCGGGATGACGGCCGACCACGCTTCACAGATGTTGACGCGTCTGAACGACGCCGCTCGGATCCGGCGCTTCCGCCCCGGTGAGCTTCAACAGAGGGAAGCTGGGCGATGATCGGGGCCGGGCCGGATCGAGCAGGCCGGCTGAGGAAGATCAGGTCGACCATTGGTGCGCAAGTTCCGGCTTGAAAAATTGTGCCAATTCGCTGTACATCTGCGCGTAAATCGCGTATTTTGCGTCAACGAAATCAACAACTTAGCACCCGGAAAATCCGGCTGCGAATCCTGCCGCCCCAGCCAAGCATTAGCTAAGGTATTGCACTATAAGGGGCTGCGAACATTGCGCCCATCGATTGTGCAGGTCGATGTGCAATGGCGCCGCCCGGGGAGACCATCCTTGGCTTCGATCCAGCACGTCTACCGCCGCGGCCGCATTTTCTGGCGGCGGCGCATGAGTGCTGATCTATCGGCCTAATCCGCACCCAGGATCGCGGCGACACCCAGCGCCGCTCCGACGAAGCCGCCGGCCGTCTTCGTGCTGAGGATCGTCCCGTCCTCACCTCTGCGCAGCGGGCGCCCCCGCGGTGACGGTTGGGGACAGCCATCGCCACCCACTACATTTAGATTGAGCTATCGGCCTTCCCGGCTAAGGCGCGTGTGAACCCTCAGGGACGAGCGATGAACGAGCTGGTTGCTGTCGACATCGGGGGAACCCACGCCCGCTTCGCCTTGGCGGGCGTCGAAAACGGGCGCGTCGCCTGGCTGGGCGACGCCTGCACGCTGAAGACCGCGGAGCATGCGAGCCTGCAGACGGCATGGGAAACCTTCGGCGCCCGGCTCGGCCGGCCGCTGCCGGCCGCCGCCGGCATCGCCTTCGCCGGCCCCGTCGTCGGCGAGGTGCTTAAGCTCACGAACAGTCCCTGGGTCATCCAGCCGTCGCAGATCCCGCGGATGCTGGGCGTGGAGCATTTCACCCTGGTCAACGATTTCGGTGCTGTCGCCAACGCGGTGGCACAACTGGACGATAGCTGCTTTCGCCGCCTCTGCGGGCCCGAACGCCCATTGCCCAGGGAGGGGGTGGTGAGCATCGTCGGGCCGGGAACCGGCCTCGGCGTCGCCTTGCTGCTGCGCTCCGCCGGCGGCTATCGAGTCATCGAAACCGAAGGCGGACACATCGGTTTCGCGCCGCTGGACGAGCTTGAGGATCGAATCCTCGCCGAATTGCGCAAGCGTTACCGGCGCGTGTCGACCGAGCGGGTGGCCTCGGGCCAGGGCCTGAGGAACCTCTATGAGGTTCTGGCCACGCTCGAGCGGCAGCCGTTTCGTTATTGGGACGAGAAGAGTCTCTGGCAGGCGGCCATGAGCGGGGAGGACGGACTTGCCGCCGCCGCGCTCGACCGCTTCTGCCTTTTGCTCGGGGGGATTGCGGGAGACATCGCACTGGCGCAAGGGGCTGAGGCGGTGGTGATCGGCGGCGGCTTGGGCCTTCGCCTCGCCGATCATCTTCCCCGCTCCGGATTCGGGAGCCGATTCATCGCCAAAGGCCGTTTCGAGCGGCGGATGGACGACATGCCCGTCAAGATCATCACGCACGAGCAGCCCGGCCTGTTCGGCGCCGCCGCCGCCTTCGCGGCGCGCCAAGACCAATAACGTCCGTAAAGAACACGCCCCGGCAGGGTCCAGCCAATCGCTTTTGTCTGGATTTGTCCCCGATTTCGTTTGACGGGCCGCTAAAGAGAGGAGGTCCGGCGACGCGTTTTCCAGCTTGGAAAACTGTGCCAATTCGCAACGACTTAGCCCAAAAAAACCGGCTGCGTCCTGCCGCCCAGCCGGCATAAGCCAGTCACTGATTTTGCCTGCCACGGACTTCACCGGGGGTAGGCGCAGTTCGACGTTCCGACCCTGAGAGCCCGATTTCGCTCAGCATGTCGAACAGCCGCTTCTCCGAATCCGGGCCGCCGGAGCGCTTCGTGACGAAAAAGGCTCCCAGCCGGAATCCATGATCCTGCTCGAAACCGACTCGCTGCAATCGGCCCGCGCCTATCTCGACAGCGATCCGTTCCTGGACGGCGGGCTTTACGAACAGGTTCATCTTCTGGAATTCGCTTCGGGAGTCGGCCGGCTGTAGGCCGCCGGCGGGCGCCCGTTGAGCGAGGTGTCGGGCGCGGGCCGGCTCGTCGCGGGTGGCGCCGCCGCCCCGTCGGTAACGATCGGCACCGCGTAGTCGAGCAGGAGGGCCGCGATCTCGCCCCGGCGCCTCGCCAGCGCCGAATCGAGTTGCGCCCTGAGCTCGACGTCCGACTTACGCACGCCCATCGAGATGTCGTAGACCATTGGAAGTCGCGGCCCGTCGAAGGGCGCAACGGGATCCAGCTTCAGTCCAGCACTCCCGTGCCGGGCGAAATATCCCGCGACCGGGCCCCAGACGAAGGCGATGTCGACGTCTTCCCGGGCGACGGCATCGACGATCTCGCGCTGCGGGGCGGGGTTCGAATAGTCGCCGTAGACGGTGTAGCCGCGGATGTTGCCGATGTAGCCTCGGCGCGTGAGGGCGTGGGCGGGCGGGGTGTTGGAGCCGTCGTCGCCGATCAGCTGCACTCCGATCTTCAGGGGGGCGAGCCGAGGGTCGTCGAAGGAGCGGATCGAGAGGGCTCGGCGGGAGCGGGTGAGAGCGACGTAGGTCGAGCGGTAATAAGGGCGGGTCGTGGCGAGCGTCTCGAGGCTGCTCGAAACGCCCGGGATGACGTCGCAGAGCCGGGAGTTGAGGGTCTCGCGTACATTGCCGCGCCTCTGCGCCCACCAGGTGTAGCGGACCGTCCGGCCCAGATCGGCGGCGATCATCTCGACCAGCTTGTTCTCGAACCCCTCGCCGGCCCGGTTCGAGAAAGGAAGGTTGTTTGGGTCCGCGCAAACCCGAAGCGTCCGGCCCTCGGCCGGGGGAGGGGCTGGGGGAGGCGTGGGGGCGGGGGGAGCACGGCTGTCCCGGGCGCTCACGACCAGGCCGCCGGCCGCGGCGAAGGCGCCGATCGCGCCCGCGATCCGAAGCATCGGATTCATCTCGACGCGATGACTCCCCACGGCCGGCCGGCAAGCTTCACAGTCGCCGCCGTCCTGTTGGCGGCGAGGTCGACGACGCTCATGTCGCCGCTGAGGCCATTGGCCGTGTAGAGTTTAGACTCGTCCGGCGACAGGGTCAGGTTCCAGGCGCGCCAGCCGACGTCGAACGTGCGCCGCACCGCCAGGGTCGCCGGGTCGACCTCCGCTACGAGCCTTGCCCGGCCCAGCGCCACGAAGGCGCGCCGGCCGTCGTGGGTGAAAGCGATTGCGACGGGCTGGATTGCCCGGTCGGCGGGCCGCCCCCCCTTGAGCGATCGCTGGAAATCGATCGCTCCGACCCGGGCGCGGGTCGCAGCATCGAAAATCGTCACTGTCCCTCGGACTTCGGAGCTCACCCAGAATTGCCGTCCGTCGGGGGTGAAGGCGACGAAACGCGGCCGAGTGTCGACGAGGAGGTTGCCGACCACCTCGCCCGTCGAGGCGTCGACGACGTGCGCCATGCTCGCGCTTTCGCTGGTCTGGACGACGGTGCGGCCGTCCGGGCTCGCCGCAGTCCCTTCCGGCTCTCCGCCGACGGCGACCTCCCGGACGATCCTTCGGGCGCGCGTGTCGATGAAGGACAGCAGGCTGTCGTCCTCGTTCGCGACGTAGAGGATCCTTCCGTCGGGCGAGACGGCGAGGGTCTCCGGGTCGGGGCCGGAGGGAAGGTGGCCGGCGATCCGGCGGGTGGCGACGTCCACCGCGGCGATGCGGTCGTCGTCGCTGACCGCGACATAGAGGGTCTTGCCGTCCGGAGAGACGACCATTCCGCGCGGCCGCCTGCCGATCTCGATCCTGGCCTTCTCCCTCAGCGATCCGGAATCGATCACATGGATGACGTTGGACTGCTCGTTAGAGACGAAGACGGCCGGCCCCTCGGGGCGGGAGCAACCGGCCGCCGTCGCGCATGCCAGCGCCAGCAGCCGGAATGAAGGCTTCATGACTGCGTGTAGAGAAAGGCCGATATGTCCCGCGCCGCCTGCGGCTCGACCCCGAGGCGGGGCATGGCGGTCCCGGGGGTCACAGCCTGAGGATCGGCGATCCAGCGCTGCAGGTTCTCCGGCTTGTTCTCGAGCTTGCCGCCGATCACCGCTCGGGCGCCGATCCCGGTCAGCGGCGGCCCGACCAGGCCGGAAGCGCCGGCAACTCCGGAGATGCTGTGGCACGCGCCGCAGCCGTAGGCGGAAAAGGCGCGGCGGCCGCTCTCGACATGGCCGCCCGTCATCGCCTCGACCTTGTGGCGAAGCTGGTTCTGCGCCGACCGGTAATTCTGGTACCCGCCGGCGGCGAGGAGGAGCACCGCGCCCAGACCGGCGACGGTCCCCGTCAGCTTATTGCGCCGCGACAGCATTGCTCACCTCGCTGGCCTTCATCCATCTGTACAGGAACCAGAGCGCGGCGCCGGCATGGACCAGCCCGCCCGGAATCCACATCAACAGCCCCGCCAGGTTCTGGTCCTCGACCGGGCTCAAGCCGAGCGGCGTCATGCCCATCCGGGCATAGCCCAGGTACCAGGGGCTCGCGGAGAAGCTCATCAGCGCGCCAAGCAGGCCTCCCACGAGGGAGGTGGCGAACAGGCAAAGGGCGGCTACCCCGAAAGCGTGCCGGCCCCCGCGTCCGTTCGCCATCGCCGACCAGAAGAGAAGGGCGGCGGCGAGGAAGGCGCCATGCTGGGCGACGTGCCAATAGGGGTCGGCGAGCGCCCGGTCGAACAAAGCCGGCATGTGCCAGGCCACCAGAACCACGGCCTGGACGACCGTCGCCGCCACCGGGTCGGTGAGGAAGCGCCACGATCCGGACAGCCACGGCCTGGCGCCCAGCCCGCCGACCCGGGCGCGCCACGCTTTGGGGAGCGCCCAGAGCAGGACCGGGAGCGGCCGGGAGGCGGCGAGAAGCCAGGCGGCGGCGAGCATGATCAGCTCATGCTCGATCATGTGTACAGTGAAGCTCCGCTCGGCGCTTTGGTGGAGCGGGGAAACGAGCGCCACGGCCAGGACCAGCCAGCCGGAGGCGAAGAGCCCGGCCCCCTGGATCCGCTCGCCGCGGCCGAGCCTGGATCGTCGGTGCAGGCGCCCCGCTCCTGTGGCGTAGAGGCAGGCGAGCAGGAGGAGCGGCACGACGATCCACGGCTCGGGTGCCCAGCCGATCGGTCCGCTTTCCAGCGCATCCGCCGCGCCATGGGCCGAAGCGGGCGCGGCGGCCGCCAGCGGAACCAGGGCAAGGTGTCTCAGGCGAAGCATTGGGGAATGATGAAGGAGGAGATGGTCTGGAAGACGAGTGCGGCCGCGAACAGGGCGCACATCCCGGTTCCGACGAGGCCGAGAAAGCGGCGCGCCTGGGTCTCGCCCTCCCCCCGGCTCCAGACCCGGTGCGAGAGCAGGCCGCCGGCGAGCAGGACGGCGAGCCCGGCGAGGCCGAGAAGCGCCATCGGCAAAGGGTCGGTCGCGGCGCATTTGTCGAAATTCGAGTTCGAGCCGATCTGGTGGGTCAGGGCCCAGCCGAGCAGAACCGCGATCAGGCCGGACCAGGGAAGGAGCCGCTCCCGCGTCACGGCACCCACCTGGGAAGCCAGTAGATAAGGAGGTAGAGCGGCAGCCAGGTCAGCCAGACGAACCTCCAGTAGAGGCTGTTCTCGCTGACGTCGGCGAAGCGGCGGCCGCTATGCCCGTGCCGGTTGTGCATCAGGGCGGTCAGGGTCACCGTGTCGACCCAATCGGTGAGGACGTGCACCGTGTGGAGCATCATCAGCATCCACAGGACCGAGCCATAGGGATTGTCCGTCCAGCCGACGTTGAGCGAGCCGAACTCGAACGCCCGGATGACGAACAGGACCGCTCCGACCAGGGTCATGACGACGAGCCCGCGCCGCACCGGCCCGATATCCTCCTTCTCCGCCGCCTTCTTGATCATCGTATTGGGTATCTCGCTGGCCAGCATGACCAGCGTGAACAGGATCCCGGCGAGCAGGTTCGGAGGCGGGACAGGGTCGGGCGGCCACTGATCCTGGTGGTTCATCAGGAAGAAATAGGCGGCGACCGCCATCGCGAAGGCCACGCCCTCGATGACCATGAAGGCCATGACGCCCCACCAGGTGAGGCTCCGGTGTCCGAAGGCATAGTCCGGAAGCTCCGACAGGTCGGCGTTGAAACGCGGCTCCGGCATCATCTGCTCCCCCGCTCGAGGGCGCCGCCGGGCTTTGGCCAGAACCAGGCGATCAGTGCGGCCGCGGTCGGGATCGAAAGCCATACCACCGCCCAGGGCGTGAAGATGGAGCCGATGAACAAGGCCGTCGTCGAAAGCGCCGCAAGGAAGGGCCAGAGGCTCGGATCCGGCGAAGGCTCTCGGACGTCCGGAACGGCGTCGAGCACCGTCGTCAGCAGAAGCTCGCGATGCTCGACCCTGAGCCCCGTCGCCACCGGGGTCTGGAGCGGATCGTCCCAGAGCGGGGTCCGGCTCGAGACGACGGGGATATGGGCGAAATTATAGGTGGGCGGCGGCGAGCTCGTCGCCCATTCCAGGCTCGAGGCCTGCCAGGGATCCGGTCCGGCCGCAGGGCCCCTTTTCAGGGAAAAGAGGACGTTGCCGACGAACAGGAGCAAAGCGGCGGCGACGATGAAGGCGCCGACCGTCGAAATCATGTTCAAAGTGTCCCAGCCCATCCCGGCCGGATAGGTGTAGACCCGCCTCGGCATCCCCATCATTCCGAGCAGGTGCATCGGGAAGAAGGCGATGTTGAAGCCGGCGAAGAGGAGGCCGAGGCTCAACTTGCCGGCCGTGTCGGACATCATCCGGCCCGTGATCTTCGGGAACCAGTAGGTGAATGCGCCGAGCAGCGGGAAGACCGCCCCGCCGATCAGAACGTAATGGAAGTGGGCGACGACGAAGTAGCTGTCGTGGAATTGCAGGTCGAGCGGAACGCTCGCCACCATCACGCCCGAAAGGCCGCCGACGACGAAGGTGACGATGAAGGCGACGACGTAAAGCAAGGGTGTCCGGTAGCTCGGCCGCCCCAGCCAGATGGTCGCGATCCAGCAGAAGATCTGGATCCCGCTCGGGATCGCTACCGCCATGCTCGCGGCGGTGTAGAAGCTGTAGCCGACCCGCGGCAGCCCGGTCGCGAACATGTGGTGCACCCACAGTCCGAAGGCGAGAAGGCCGATCGACACCAGGGCCAGCACCATCACCGGATAGGCGAAGACCGGCCGGCGGCAGAAGGTCTCGGTGATCTGGCTGACGAAGCCCAAAGCGGGAAGGAAGATGATGTAGACCTCCGGATGGCCGAAGAACCAGAAGAGGTGCTGCCAGAGCAGCGCGTCGCCGCCCTCCACCGGGTTGAAGAACTGGGTTCCGACCAGCCGGTCCGAGATCAGCATCGAGGAGGCGAGGGCGATGGACGGCATCGAGAAGATGACCATCAGGGCGGTGACCAGCACGCCCCAGACGAACAGCGGCATCCGGGCAAGGCTCATCCCCGGAGCGCGCTGCTTGAGGATCGTCGAGACGAGCTCGACGGCGACGGCGAGCGCGGCGACCTCGGTGAAGGTCACCATCTGAGCCCAGAAATCGACCCTTTTGCCCGGAGAATATTCGGGCCCGGCGAGCGGAACGTAGGAGAACCAGCCGGCGTCGGGCCCGACGTTCAGAAGGAACGCGACCCACACCATGATCCCGCCCGCGAGGTAGACGTAATAGCTGAACGCGTTGAGGCGCGGGAACGAAATGTTGCGGGTTCCGAGCATCAGCGGGACGAGGTAGATCGCCATCGCCTCCATCACCGGCACCGCGAAGAGGAACATCATCGTCGTTCCGTGCATGGTGAAGATCTGGTTGTAGCGGTCGGCGGTGATCAGCCCGCTGTCGGGAGTCGCGAGCTGGGCCCGGATGAGAAGCCCGAGGATCCCAGCCAGAGCGAAGAAGATCATGGCGGTGACGATGTAGCGCCGCCCGATCTCCTTGTGGTCGACGGTGGTGAACCAGCCGATCAGGCCGGGCTTGCGGCCCCAGGTGTGAGCGAGCCGCTCGTGCAGCGCTTCCCCGGCCAGTCCCGGGCCGTCGCGAAGGTCGTGCTCGTGGTTCACTTCAGGCTTTCCAGATAGGCGACGACGGCGTGGAGCTCGTCGGGCTCGAGCCCGATATAGGGCATGTTGTTGCCGGGCTTCGGTCCCTGCGGGTCGGCGACCCAGCCGTAGAGGTGGCCCCGGGTCATCGGCAGGGTGCCGGCCGCGATCGTCTTCCGGCTGGCGACATGGGTGAGGTCCGGAGCGACCTGGGCACTTGCGGGCGTCCCGGTGATGTTGTGGCAGGCGCTGCACTCGCGGTTCATGAAGTAATTGTAGCCTGCGAGCTGGAGCGGAGTCGCCGGAGGCCTGGCGGGCGCAAGCTGGGCTGAGCGCCAGCGCTGGAAATCCTCCCGCGATTCGACCTTCACGTCGAGCGCCATATGGGCGTGCTGGACTCCGCAATATTCCGCGCACTGGCCGCGAAATTCGCCGGCTCGCCTGGGAGTGAGGGTGGCGTCGATCAGGCGGCCGGGAATCATGTCCTGCTTGCCGGCGAGGTTCGGAATCCAGAAGCTGTGGATGACGTCGTTGGAAGCCAGGATGATGTGGGCGGGGACTCCCACCGGAAGATGGAGCTCGTTCGCGGTCCTGACCGTCGACTGCGGATCGGCGCCGACATATTCGACGTCCCACCACCATTGGTTGGCCGTGACCTTGATCTCGAGCGCCGGCGCGGCCGCTGCGCGGGCTGCGGCGCGATCGGCGAAATAGCTCGCGACGGTAAGGACGCTGAGGCCGACCGCGATGAAACCGATCCAGCCGATCAAGGTCATCGAGACTCCGCGCCCGTCGCCCGCTTCGCTCCGGCCGGGGGAGTCTTGCCGTTCGCCCCGTCTGCGCAGGACGGCGGCCGCCAGGAAGGCCAGGACCAGCGCATAAGCGAGGCCGGTGACGATCATGAACAGTGTGAAGAGACTGTTGAAGCGCTCCCCGTGCAAGCCGTCGCCGCCGGTCACCGACTGGATTCCGTCGCAGGCGGTCAGGGCGAGGGGAGCGAAGAGGAGCAGCTTTTTCAAACTCTCCCCGAGCTTGCTCCGGGAGGAATTCGTGGGAAGTTCCAGGCGACGCGGCCTCATCTCGGCTTCGCCTGGTCGGCTTCGGGAGTGGTGGGCGCCGGGTCCTTCTGCTCCTGCAGGGTGGGCGGCTCGCGATTGCTCATCTCGTCGGCCCGGCTCGGGAGCGCGTCCATCGGCGGCTGGGCGGACAGGGAGCGGACGTAGGCCGCGATCTGCCAGGCCTGCGCTTGCGTGATTCGGTTTCGGAACGAGGGCATTCCGTTCGGCCTGCCTTCGAGGATCGTGTCGACGATCTCCCGCATCGAGCCGCCGTAGCGCCAGTCCTGGTCCATCAGCGGCGGACCGATCCCGCCGCCGCCATGGAAGTGGCAGCCCGCGCAATTCATCCAGGAATAGTAACGGCCGCCCTGGGCGATCTGGAAGGCATTGCCCTCATAGGCGGCCGGCCGCGGATCAAGCCGGTCGGCGGAGGGCCCGGTCTCGGCGAGCGGAGTGCCCCTGGAATCGCGGGTCTCCCGGTCGCAGGCGGCTAGCCCGGCTGCGAGGGCGAGACCCATCAGGGCCTCAGCCGCGCGGGAGACCGAAGACATAAAGCCTTCCTCCCGCCTTGGTGCGCTTGGGAAGATCGCGAACCGCGTTGACGAAGCCGAGCGCTCCGCTCGGGTCGCGGGGGTCGAGCCCGCCGGCGACCAAAGCGCCCGACCAGCCGCCCACTCCGGACAGGACCGCGATATACTGGCCTCCGTCGGGGCCCCGAAAGCTGACCGGCTGGCTGATGATCCCGCTGTCGAGCCTGACCTGCCAGATGAGCCTGCCGTTGGCGGCGTCGACGGCTTTGAACCAGCCGTCCATCGTCCCGTAGAAGACGAGGTCGCCGGCCGTCGCGAGTGCTCCGCTCCACAGCGGCAGATCCTCCTTTATCTCCCACGCCGCGCGGCGGCGGACGGGGTCCCAGGCGGTGAGCACGCCGCGATTGCCGCCGGGGCCGGCGTACATCTTCACCTCGGCGCCCACATAGGGCGTGCCGGCGATGTAGTTCGCGTCCGTCGCGCCGTGGTCCATGCACAGGTTGATGTGGGGAACGTAGAGGAGGCCGGTGCGCGGGCTGTAGGCCGACGGGTTCCAGTCCTTGGCGCCGGGCGCGGCGGGGCAGATTCCGCGCACCACCCGGCCTTCCTTCGGCTCCTTGGCGGGAACCGGGATGAGGCGCCCGGTCCTGAGATCGACGCCGCGCGCGCTGTTGATGTAGCCGTAGGGATCGGCCGAATAGACCTGGCCGGTGATCCGGTCGATCACGTACATGAAGCCGTTGCGGCTCGGCCTCACCAGCACCGGACGGAGGCGGCCGCCGACCGGAAGATCGAGCAGGATCGACTCGTTGACGTCGTCATGGTCGTAGAGATCGTGCGGGTTGGACTGGTAGAACCAGCGCGCCTGGCCGGTCGAGACGTCGCGGGCGAAGACTCCGGTCGTCCACTTGTTGTCGCCTGGGCGCTGGTGCGGGTTCCACGGGCCCGGATTGCCGGTGCCGTAATAGATCGTCTTGAGCTTCGGATCGTAGCTGATCCAGCCCCACACGGTGCCGCCGCCGATCTTCCACTGCTCGCCCGGCCAGCTTTCGACTCCCAGATCCTTGCCCCGGTCCATCGCGTAATAAGGCTTGAAGCCGGGCCCGATCAGGACGTCCTTATCGGGTCCGGTGCTGTAGGCCTTCCAGACCAGGCTTCCGGAGCCGGCGTCGAGCGCGGCCAGCCAGCCGCGAACCCCGAACTCGCCGCCCGAATTGCCGACCAGCACCTTCCCGTCGGCGACGAGCGGCGCCATGGTGATGGTCTCGCCCTTGTTGATGTCGGCGAGCTCGGCCCGCCACAGCTGCCGGCCGCTCGCGGCGTCGAGAGCGATGGTCTGGCCGTCCAGGGTGTTGAAGAAGAGCTTCCCGTCCGAATAGACCCCGCCCCGGTTGACGACATCGCAGCAGGCGACGCCCTGGGCGGCGGGGCGTGGCTTGGGCGTAAACCGCCATTTGACCGGGGCGCCCGGTTTCGTCAGGTCGAGCGCGTAGACGTCGTTGGGATAGGGCATGACCAGGAACAGGGTCGAGCCGGCGACGAGCGGCGCGGCCTCATGGCCTCGAAGGTTGCCGGTGGCGACGTTCACGGCAGCCCGAAGCCGCTTCACATTGTCCCGGTTGATCTCGTCCAGGCCGCTGTAGCGGGTGCTCGAATAGTCCTTTGACGGCATTGTCCATTGGCCGTCTTCCGGCGGTGGCGGCGAGCCGGTCGCGGGAAGCGGCGCGGACTGGGGTCCGGCAGCCTGCTGCCAGGCGAGCGCGGGAATGACGAGCAGTGCGGCGGCCAGGCCGGCGAGCGCCAAGGCGGTCTTTCCACGTCCCTGGGCCGCGACGTCCGGCAAGCAATGGTCCCCAAAGCAGCAGAGTGAAGCGAACGAAGAACCCGTCCGCAAGTGCCATGTTCCGGCACCGTCACGACAAAGTCTCTAACCTGGATTATGACAACTTTTTTGCGTCCTGGCGGTTCTGACGGATCGGGCCGTGTCCCGTCGGATAACGAGATCAGGAAGGCGGGCGCGTGGAGCCGGAGCACAAGCAGTCGGAGCTTTCCGACGAAGAGGCCGCAGAAGCGGATCGCCGCTCGAGCCTCAGCGCGAAGATCGTCCACGAGGCGATCCGCTTCGAAGGTCACGCCGAGCTGGAGCGGCCCTTGTCGTCGATCGGCTGGTCCGCCCTGGCCGCGGGTCTGACGATGGGCTTCTCGATGGTCGCGGAAGGCATATTGCACGCGCGTCTTCCCGAGGCGCCGTGGAGCGAGCTGGTCTCCAGCTTCGGCTATTGCGCGGGTTTCCTGTTCGTCACGATGGCGCGGCAGCAGCTCTTCACCGAGACGACCCTGACCGTGATGCTTCCGCTGCTCCACGGCTCCCACCGGGGGACGCAGGTGCTCCGCTTCTGGGCCATCGTCTTCGCCGCCAACATCCTCGGCTCGCTGATCTTCGCGGCGGCGGCCGGCCTGCCCGGGCTGTTCGAGCCGGACATGCAGAAGGCCTTCGCCGAGCTCGGCGAAAAGGCGGCTGAGCCGCCCTTCGCGGCCGTGGTGATGAAGGGGGTGGTCGCGGGCTGGCTCATCGCCCTCATGGTCTGGCTTCTCCCCGCCGCCGGCCCCGCCCGGTTCCTCGTCATCGTGACGGTGACCTACGTCATCGCCATCTCCAACCTCTCCCATGTCATCGCGGGTTCGGCGGAGGTCGCCTTCGCCGCCATGCGCGGCACGGTCAGCTGGGGAGACTATCTCGCCGGCTTCCTGCTCCCGGCGCTGATCGGCAACGTGATCGGCGGAGTCACCCTCGTCGCACTGCTCAATCACGCGCAGGTGCGGGAGGAGCTTTAAGCTCTGAAAATCGAGCGGCCCCCTTGCGCTTCCCGGCGCAAAGTCTATGTAATGTACGTTACACTACACAAGGGGACGAACGATGACCGCGATGCTCAAACGAGTCGGCAGCACCTGGCTGACGCCGCTGCTGTTCGGCTTCGGCGCGGGAGTCGTGACCTTCTTCACGACGACCCCGCTTTGAGGAGTCAAAGCATGCGCAACGCACTCGCGCTCGGCGTCGCCGGACTTCTCGCCGCCTGCGCGTCGGAAAAGCCTCCCGAGGTGAGCGCGGAGGCGGTCGAAGCCGCCGTCGAACATGCCCATCTCGAGCTGGAGCGCGCGACCGCGCCCACCCCGGCGCGCGCTTCGGAGAGAGTGCGGTGACCTCCGGGCTTGACGCGTCGGCGATCGGAGTCGGACGGGCGGACGAGGGCTATTATATCGGGCGAATGGCGGAGTCGCTCGCAAGGGCCGGGCAGGCCGCCGACTCGCTCGCCAAGCTCGTTCATTACGATCTCGCCGGCCGCTACAGCGTCGCAGCCCTCGCGGCGCGGCGGCGGCCAAGCCCTGCCGGATGCCGGCAGGTCGGTGGGGACTGACGGCCCGGCCCTCCGCTCCGCGCTCTGTCCTGTTCGCGTCGAACCCTCTGTTCCCGCGAAGGCCGGGGCCCAGTGGCGCGGGGCTTCCGACTGGATCCCGGGCCTTTGCGGGAAACGGATTCCCCTCTCGACAGGACGAACTCTACCGGCTGGCTCGGGTCGAGCCGCGGTCGGCCGGATCGAGTCCGCCGCCCAGAGCGACGTAGAGGTCCACAGAGTTGGTGAGCTGCTCTCGCCTCGTCGCGACCACCTGCTGCTCGGCGGCGAACAGGTCGCGCTGGGCGTCGAGGACCTCGAGATAATTGGCCACTCCGTTCTGGTAGCGCAGGGTCGCGAGCTCCGCCCGCTCGCGCTGGGCCGCGGCCTCGCGCTGCTGCGACGCCAGCCGGTCGGCCAGCCAGCGGCGCCCCGCGAGCCTGTCGGCGACCTCGCGGAAAGCGTTCTGGATAGCGCGCTCGTAGGCGGCCGTCGCGATCCCCCGGCGGGCGTTGGCGACTTCGAGATTGCCCTTGTTGCGGCCGCCGTCGAGGATCGGGAGGCCGGCATTGGCCCCCGCCGTCCAGGTCAGAGCTCCTCCTGACAGCAGGCTGCCCAGCGCGCTGCTCGCGAAGCCGAGCGCTCCGGTGAGGCTGATCTGTGGGAAAAAGGCCGCCCGGGCCGCCCCGACGTCCGCGTTGGCGGCGCGCAGCTGCTCCTCGGCCTCCAGTATGTCCGGCCGGTTGGCGAGCAGTTCGGAGGGCAGGCCGGCGGAGATGTTCTCGACGATCCCCTGTCCGGCCAGCGGACGCGGCGCCGGCAGGGCGTCGGGCACCGGACCGCCGACCAGGAATTCCAGCGTGTTTCGGCTTTGCGCCCTCTGGAGCTCGAGGTTGGCGAGCTGGGTCTGGGCCTGGGTCAGAAGGGTTTCGATCTGGCGATAGTCGAGGGCGGAGGTCACTCCCGCGTCGAGCCGGAGCTTGCCGATGCCCAGCGCCCGGGTCCGGCTCGCGACCGTGGTGCGGGCCAGATCGATCCGAGCGTCGAGCTCGCGCTCGGTGAGATAGACCTCGGCGACGTCGGCGATCAGGCTGATCTGGAACGACCGGCGGGCCTGGACGGTCGAGAGGTAATTGGCCCTGGCCGATTCGGTCAGGCTCCGGACCCGGCCCCAGAAATCGAGCTCGAACGAGGCAACGCTCGCTCCGACCTCGAACCTGTTGCTCGTCGCCGCCCCGCCGTCGAATCCTTCGCCCCGCGACCGGCTCGCGCCCGCCGCGGCGTCGATCGTCGGAAGCCGGTCGGCGCGGCGGATCCGGTACTGGCCGCGCGCCTCCTCGATCCGCAGCACGGCCACCCGGAGGTCGCGATTATGCTCGAGCGACCGCTCGATCAGCGCCTGCAGCCTCGGATCGCGAAAGAAGCTCCGCCACTCGACGTCCACGGCCCGCGGCCCCGCGGTCGCCGACCAGGCCTGTGTCGGATATTCGGGAGCGGTCGGAAGGGCCGGCTGCACATATTTTGGCTGCTGGGAGCAACCGGCGAGCAGCAATGCGGCGACGAAGACGGTGCGCTTACGCATGGGCGAGGCTTTCGGTGGGCGGCTTGGGCTCCGGGCGCGCCCTGCGGCGGGCGACGAGGGTCCGGACTGCGACGAAGAAGAGCGGGATGAAGAACAGTCCGAGCGCGGTGGCGGTGATCATCCCGCCCATGACTCCGCTTCCCAGCGCCCGCCGGCCGGCGGAGCCGGCGCCGGTGCTGATCACCAGCGGCAGGACTCCGAGGATGAAGGCGAGAGACGTCATCAGGATAGGCCGGAATCGGAGCCGAACCGCCTCCAGCGTCGCCTCCACCACCTCGCGCCCCTCCGCCTCGAGATCCTTGGCATATTCCACGATCAGGATCGCGTTCTTGGCGGACAGGCCGATGATGGTGATGATGCCGATGTTGAAATAGACATCCATCGCCATCCCGCGGACCAGCCCGAAGAGCAGGGCGCCGAGCACTCCGAGCGGAACGACGAGCAGGACGGCGACCGGGATCGACCAGCTCTCGTACAAGGCGGCGAGGAGCAGGAAGACGACGAGCAGCGACAGGCCGAGCAGGAGCGGCACCTGGCCGGCGCCCTGCTGCTCCTCGAAGGACAGGCCCGACCATTCGAAGCCGATCCCCTCGGGAAGCTGGGAGGCGAGGCGCGCCATCTCGGCCATGGCCTCGCCGGTGGACTGGCCCGGAGCGGCTTCGCCCGAGACGGTCATCGCAGGGAAGCCGTTATAACGCTGAAGCTGAGGCGCCGCGGCGCCCCATTCGGCGGTGGTGAAGGCCGAGAAGGGCACCATCTGCCCGGTCGCGTTCGGAACCCGGAGCTGCAGGATGTCGTCCGGGCTCATCCGCTGGGCGGCGTCGGCCTGGAGGACGACACGCAGGACCCGGCCCTCGCGGCTGAAGTCGTTGGCGTAGGCCGAGCCGAAGCCGATCGAGAGGGTGTTGTTGATGTCGTCGATGTCGAGGCCGAGCGAGCGCGCCTTGATCCGGTCGACGGTCACCTTGAGCTGCGGGCTCACCTCCAGCCCTTCGGGACGCACCCCCACCACGACCTTGCTCTGCGAAGCCATTCCGAGCAGCTGGTTTCGGGCGTCGAGCAGCTTCTGGTAGCCGAGGCCCGAGCGGTCCTGGAGCCTCAGGTTGAATCCGCTCGAATTGCCGAGCTCCTGGATGGCCGGCGGGCTCAGCGAGAACATCATCGCATGCTGGGAGCCCATGAGCGCGCCCATCGCCTTGCCGGCGAGCGCGGAGGCGCTGTTCTCCTTGCCCTTGCGCTCGTCCCAGGGCTTCAGGGGCACGAACATGATCGCCGCGTTCTGGCCGCTTCCGAAGAAGCTGAAGCCGAGGACGGAGATCACCTCCTTGACCTGAGGCTGGGCCAGGAAGAAGTTTTCCGCCTCCTCCACCGCGAGCTGGGTGCGCTCCCGGGTCGCCCCGGCCGGGGCCTGAACGACGCTGACGATATAGCCCTGATCCTCCTCGGGCAGGAAGGTGGTCGGCACCGAGATGTAGAGGAGGGCGACGACCGCGACCATCGCCGCGTAGACCGCGAGGAAGCGCTTGGGGCGGGCGAGGATCCCGGCGACTCCGCGCTCGTAGCGGGTGGTCGTCCGGGCGAAGCCGCGGTTGAAGCGCGCGAAGAAGCCCTTGCCCTCGGTGCTGTGCTTGGACGGCTTGAGCAGGGTCGCGCACAGGGCCGGGGTCAGGGTCAAGGCGAGGAAGGCCGAAAAGGCCATCGAGAAAGCCAGCGTTACCGAGAACTGGCGGTAGATTCCGCCGGTCGAGCCGGGGAAGAAGGCCATCGGAACGAACACGGCGATCAGGACCAGGACGATGCCGATGACCGGGCTGATGATCTGGCCCATCGCCTTGTAGGTCGCCTCGCGCGGCGGCAGGCCTTCCTCGGCCATGATCCGTTCGACATTCTCGATGACGACGATCGCGTCGTCGACGAGGATCCCGATGGCGAGCGCCATTCCGAACAGGGTGAGCAGGTTGATCGAATAGCCGATGAAGTAGAGGCCGAGGCAGGCCCCGAGCAGCGCCACCGGAACCACGATCGTGGGGATGATCGTCGCTCGGATGTTCTGGAGGAAGAGAAACATCACCAGGAAGACGAGCACCATCGCCTCGGCGAGGGTCTTCAGGACCTCTTCGATCGAGATGGAGACGAACAGGGTGGTGTCGTAGGGGATCGAGTAGGAGGTGTCGGAGGGGAAGGCCGCCGCGAGCGCCTTCATCCGGTCCTTGACGCCCTGGCCCGCCTCGAGCGCGTTGGCCCCGACGGCGAGCTGCACCGCGATTCCCGCCATCGGCTTCTTGTTGAGCCGGGTCGTCGTGTCGTAGCTGTTGGCGCCGAGCTCGACCCGGGCGACGTCGCCCAGCCTGACCGCCGACCCGTCCGGATTGGCGCGCAGGATGATTTGCGAGAATTGCTCCGGCGTCGAAAAGCGGCTCTGGGTGACGACGGTGGCGTTCAGCTGCTGCCCGACGGGGGCGGGCTGGGCGCCGATCTGGCCGCCGGGAGTCTGGCTGTTCTGCTCCCTCACCGCGGCGAGGGCCTGCGCCGCCGACATGTTGTAGCCCGAGAGCCGCTGCGGATCGAGCCAGATGCGCATCGCATATTCGGATCCGAACAGGGTGACGTCGCCGATCCCCGGCACCCGGCGCAGCTCGTCGAGGATTTGAGTGCTCGCGTAATTGCCGAGCTCGAGCGCGCTCCTGGACCCCCGCGGAGAGGTCAGGGCGACGATCATCAGGAAGTTCGAATTGGCTTCGCTGACCGTGATGCCCTGGCGTCGGACCTCCTCGGGGAGGCGGGGTTCGACCCGGCTGAGCCGGTTCTGCACGTCGACCTGGGCGAGGTCGATGTCGGTTCCCGTCTCGAAGGTGACCGTGATCGTCGCCACCCCGTTCGAATCCGAGCTCGAGCTCATGTAGAGGAAATTCTCGACCCCGTTCATCTCCTGCTCGATGATCGAGGTGACATTCTCCTCGAGAGTCGCCGCGTCCGCGCCGGGATAGACGACGTTGATCGTGACCGAAGGCGGAGCGATGGTGGGATATTGCTCGATCGGAAGGCCGCGAACGGCGAGCAGGCCGGCGAGCGCGATGGCGATCGCGATCACCCAGGCGAAGATCGGCCGGTCGATGAAGAAATTAGCGCGCATTGCCGCGGCCTCCCGCAGGGGCCGCGGCCGGGACCGCCGCCGTCGCCGTGGCAGCCACCGGTTTCACCGGAGCGCCGGGCCGGACCTTCTGAAGCCCGTCGACGATGATCTTCTCGCCGGGCTTGAGCCCGGCCGTGACCACCCACAGGCCCCGGTCCATCCGGCCGAGCTTCACCGGCCTGGGGGTGGGCATGTTGCCGGGGCCGAGCACCATCACCGTGCTGCCCGAGGGGGTGAGCTGGACCGCCCGCTGCGGGACGGCGATTCCGTTCGCATTGGCCCCGGCCTCGATCCGCACCCTGACGAACTGGCCCGGAAGGAGAAGCCTTTGCGGGTTTCGGAAGGTGGCTCGAAGGCCGACCCCGCCGGTCGTGGGGTCGACCGACTGATCGAGGAAGTTCAAGGTCCCGGTGATCCCGTAGACGCTACCGTCCTCGAGCAGCACGGTGACGGTCCGGGCGATGGCCGGGCCACCTCCGGCGGACTGCCGTCGAAGCGCGAGAAGCTCCTCGCTGGACTGGGAGAAGTTGACGTAGACCTGGTCGATCTGCTCGATCCTGGTCAGAAGCGTGCCGGCCGACTGGCTGGCGAGTGCGCCCTCAGTCACCTCGGCGCGGCCGACCCGCCCGGCAATGGGCGCGGTCACCGTGGTGTAGCCGAGGGTGAGCTGGGCCTGCCGGACCTGAGCCTGGGCCGAGCCGACATCGGCACGGGCCCGGGCCAGCCGCGCCTGGGCGGCCTCGAACTCCTGCTTGCTGATCGCGTCGCGGGCGACGAGCGGGCGGTAACGGGCCACTTCGCGGGCGGCGTTGTCTGCCTCGGCCTGGGCCCGCCGGACGGCCGCGAGCTGGACGTCGAGGCTGGCCCTGAGCGGCCGCGAATCGATCCGGAACAGCGGAGCGCCCCGCCCGACGTCCGAGCCCTCGGCGTAGAGCCGCTGCTCGATGATTCCATCGACTCGGGCGCGAACTTCGGCGGTGCGAAGGGCTTCCACCCGCCCCGGAAGCTCGACGATGTTGACGACCGCAGTCGGTGCGACGGTCAGGATTCCGACCTCGGGGGGAGGCATCGCCCCCGCTCCGGGGCCGGCCGCGGCGCTCTGGCCGTCCGAACAAGCCCCTATCATTAGCAGGGCCGCGGCGGATAAGATGAGTGGCAAAGGCGCGGCGGATCGGGAGAAACCGGGCATGATCGTTCCTAGGGTGAGACGGCGCCGACCTCTGGTCAGGCTTCATTCATTCGTGTAATGTAGGTTACACTACAGGTCAAGGCCCGTCAGGACATACGACATGATGATTGCCATTTGCGGACAGCGCGAGTCGAAGCGCGAGGCGCGCCGCCAGGCGATCCTCGACGCCGCCTACGATCTTTTCCTCGAGAAGGGCTATGAGGCGACCACCCTCAGCGACATCGTCGGCCGCTCGGGCGGTTCGCTCGCCACGCTCTACGAGCTGTTCGAAAGCAAGCCCGGCCTGCTCCGGGCCATGGTCCACGGCCAGTGCGACAGGGTCGGCACCGGCCTCGAGCGCGCCTTCTGCTCCGTGCAGCCGGTCGAGAAGACCCTTCGCGAGATCGCCGAGAACCTGTTTGACGAGATCCTTCGGCCGAGGGCCGTGGCTCTCTTCAGGGTGGTGGTGGCCCAGTGCGGCCGGCAGCCCGAGCTCGGAAAGCTGCTCTACCAGTCCGGTCCGGCGGTCGGCAAAGCCAGGGTCGCCGATTATCTTCGGGAACAGAGCGAGGCGGGCAGGATCTTGGTCCGCGATCCGGAGGCGGCGGCGCAGATGTTCTTCCAGATGGTGATCGGACATCATCACCATCTCCTTCTCATGTGCGCCATCGATCCGCCGAGCGAGGAGGCCAAGGCCGCCCATCTCGACTTTGCGATCGGATCGTTCCTGAAGGTCGTGGCCGCGGCTCCAGGCGCCGGAGTCGGCGCGGGCACTGAACTCCCTACGGTACAAAGCAGGTAGGAACGGCTGGCTCGGATCGCAGGTTTTCGCGGCTCAAGGCGGGAAGGAGAAGAACCATGCCGAGTGACCGGGAAATCGAGGAGCGCTTCTGGAAGGCGCTCAAATCCGACATGACCATGATGCTCGGGCTCGACGGAGTCGAGGACGGTCATGCCAGGCCGATGACCGCCCAGATCGAGGAGGATCGCGGCCCGATCTGGTTCTTCACCTCGAAGGACAACGGCATCGTCGAGCAGCTCGCCCAAGGCAATCGGGCCATCGCAACCTTCGTTTCCAAGGGCCATGACGTCTTCGCGACCGTTCACGGCGCGCTCCGGCTCGACTCTAATCGATCGACCATCGATCGGCTCTGGAACCCGTTCGCCGCTGCCTGGTACGAGGAAGGCAAGGACGACCCCAAGCTCGCTCTGCTTCGCCTCGATCCGGAACGGGCCGAAATCTGGCTCGACGGATCCAGCTTCGTCGCCGGGGTCAAGGCGATGCTCGGAGTCGACCCCAAGAAGGATTATCAGGACAAGGTCGCCGAGGTCGAACTGGGACGGGGGTGAGCCGGACGATCGATCGTCGTCCCGTCGATCCGAGCCGGTATAAGCCCCTCTCCGTCCTTACGGGAGAGGAGGGGCCCAAGCGAAGCTTGGGAGGTGAGGGCCTGTACCGCGGACTCTGCAAGACCCTCACCTCCCGCCGCTTGGCGGCGGGCTCCTCCTCTCCCGCCGAAAGCGGTAGAGGGAAGAGCGGTTTATCGACTTCGCCCCGTTCAGGCTTCGATCCCCCCCTCGAATCCTCTCGCCAAAGCGCTTTCCCAAGCTTAACAGCAGCTTGGGGATCCTCCTCGATCCGCTGGAATCGTCGCCTCGGCCGAAGGGCCGGCGGCGCCGCGAGCGGGCCGTGGAGCGTGGGACGTGGGGTTCTGGGGTGGACGATTCAGGTGAATTCAGGGCCGATCCGGCCTTATCGTGCTTCGTTCTGCTGGCCCGGTTTCTCGGGACGCCGGCGGACCCGCGCCAGATCGCCCACGAGCGCGGCAAAGGCGAGACGCCCTACACGCTCGAGGACCTGTCGCGGATAGCCAAGCAGCTCGGTCTGGTCGGGCGCGTGCGCCGGTGCGAGGCCGGCGAGCTCCACAAGATGCCCCTGCCGGCCATCGCCCAGCTCAACGACGGCGATTCGGCTGTGATACTCAAGCTCGAGGACGACACGGCGGAGCCGCGGGCGCTCGTCCAGTTCGGCGACCGCGACCGTCCCGAGGTCTGGACCGCCCAGGAACTGCGCGAGCGTTTCGCGGGCCGGATCCTGATGATGACGTCGCGGGAGAAGATGGCCGGGAGCGGCCGGCCCTTCGACATAAGCTGGTTCATCCCGGCGCTGGTCAAATATCGCCGGCCGCTGAGGGACGTCCTGATCGCGTCCTTCTTCATGCAGCTGATGGGGCTGGTCTCGCCGATCTTCTTCCAGCTGGTGATCGACAAGGTGCTCGTTCACCAGTCGCTGACCACGCTCGACGTCCTCGCTTTCGGCCTGGCGGTAGTGCTGATCTGGGAAACGGTCCTGTCGGGGCTCCGCAACTGGCTGTTCGCCCACAGCACGAACCGAGTCGACGCGGAGCTGAGCGCCCGGATGTTCCGGCACCTGCTCAACCTGCCTTTGTCCTATTTCGAGGCGCGCCGGGTCGGCGACAGCATCGCGAGGGTCCGCGAGCTTGAAAGCATCCGGGAATTCCTGACCTCGAACGCGGTCACGGTGGTGATCGACCTGTTCTTCACCATCGTCTTTTTCGCGGTGATGTACCTGTACAGCCCAATGCTGACCCTGATCGTGCTCGGCTCCATCCCGATCTACGCGGCCATATCCATCTTCATCACTCCGCCGCTGCGGGCGCGGCTCGACGAGAAGTTCAGGCGCGGCGCCGAGAACCAGGCCTTCCTGGTCGAGACGGTGACGGGGGTGGGAACCCTGAAGGCGATGGCGGTCGAGCCGCAGATGCGCGAGCGCTGGGAAAAGCAGTTCGCCGCCTACACCCAGACCGGTTTCGCGGTCACCAAGCTCGCCAACTGGGGCAACCACCTCATCCAGATCGTCTCGAAGCTGACGACTGTCGCAATCCTCTATTTCGGAGCCAAAGCGGTGATCGCGGGCGATCTCAGCGTCGGCTCGCTCGTCGCCTTCAACATGCTCGCCGGAAGGGTGGCGGCGCCGATCCTCCGCCTCTCGCAGCTCTGGCAGGACTTCCAGCAGGTCCGGATCTCGGTCGATCGCCTGGGCGACGTCCTCAATGCCCCGGCCGAGCCCGAGCATAATCCGAACCGCGCCAGCCTGCCGGCGATCAAGGGCAATATCGAGTTCGACAAGGTCCGGTTCCGTTACCGCCCCGACGCGCCCGAGGCCCTGCGCGGAGTCGCCCTCAAGGTCGCGGGCGGGGAGATGCTCGGGATCGTCGGCCCTTCGGGCTCGGGCAAGTCGACGCTCACCAAGCTGGTCCAGCGGCTCTACGTCCCGGAGCAGGGGAGGGTGCTGATCGACGGAGTCGACCTCGCGCTCGTCGACCCGGCCTGGCTGAGGCGGCAGATCGGAGTCGTGCTACAGGAGAACATCCTCTTCAACCGCTCCGTGCGCGAGAATATCGCGCTTTCGGACCCGACGAGGCCGATGGAGGCGGTGCTCGCCGCCGCCCAGCTCGCCGGGGCGCACGAGTTCATCCTCGAGCTTTCCCACGGCTACGACACGATCATCGACGAGCGCGGCGGCAACCTGTCGGGCGGCCAGAGGCAGCGGATCGCGATCGCCCGGGCGCTGATCGGGGACCCGAGGATCCTGATCCTCGACGAAGCCACTTCCGCGCTCGACGCCGAAAGCGAGGAGATCATCCAGAACAACCTTCGGATGATCGCTCAGGGCCGGACGGTGATCATCATCGCCCACCGCCTCTCCGCCGTCCGCCAATGCCACCGGATCATCACGGTGGAAGCCGGCGCGATTACCGAAGAGGGAACTCATGAGAGCCTGCTCGCGAAAGGCGGGCGCTATGCCGATCTCTACCGCAAGCAGATGGGAGTCGCCGCATGACCGCGGTCGCCGATAGGTTTCCGAACCTTTCGAGGCACTTCGCCGTGCTTCGCGAATCGTGGCGCAACCAGAACGAGGCGGACCGCAACCGAAGGCCGGTGGAGGAGCACGAATTCCTCCCCGCAGCGCTCGAGATCATGGAGAAGCCGCCCAGCCCCGGCCTTCGCTATCTGATGCTCGCTTTGTGCAGCCTCTTCGCGATCGCGCTCCTTTGGTCCTATTTCGGACATGTCGACGTCGTCGCGGTGGCCAGCGGCAAGACCCTGCCGGTCGCCAACGTCAAGGTGATCCAGCCGATGGAGATCGGCGCGGTGAGAGCGATCCACGTCCGTAACGGGGAGCGCGTGAAGAAGGGCCAGCTGCTCATCGAGCTCGACAACACCATGGCCGGCGCCGACGAGGCGCAGGCGACCCGCGGCCTGCTCTCGGCCCGGATCGCCAGGGCTCGCAACGACGCACTTCTCGCCCATCTCCAGGGCCGGCCGGCGCGGTTTGTCGCTCCTCCCGGGACTCCGGCGCAGGTCGCCGAAACCCAGAACATCGTGATCGCAAGCGCCGTCGCCGAATATGAGGCGGAGCGCTCGAGCCTCACCCAGAGCCGGGCCGAGCGGAGCGCCGAACTCGCGGGTTCGCTGGCGGAGATCTCCAAGCTCAGGCAGACCCTGCCGCTGATCGACCAGCAGCTCGAGGCCCGCCGCGACCTCAGCGCCAAGGGGCATTTCCCGAAGCTCAAGGTGCTCGAATATGAGCAGCTCCGGGTGGAGCATCTTCAGAACATCCAGGTCCAGGAAAGCGTCGCGGCCAGGGCCAGAGCGGCGATCGCCAACATCGACGCCCAGATGGCCAAGCTGCGCCAGACCTTCGCCAAAACCGCGAGCAGCGAGATGGCGACGGCCGAGGACGAATCCAGCCTCCGCGGCGAGGAGTTGCGCAAGTCCGAGCGGCGGCGTTCGCTTCAGCAGCTGCGGTCGCCCGTCGACGGGGTCGTCCAGCAACTCGCCGTGCATACGGTTGGCGGAGTCGTCCAGCCCGCGGAGCCGCTGATGATCATCGTGCCCTCGGGAAGCGACGTCGCAGTCGAGGCCCAGATCCTCAACAAGGATATCGGCTTCGTCCGAGAGGGCCAGGCGGTCCGGGTCAAGCTCGAGGCCTTCCCCTTCACGGATTTCGGCCTGATCGAGGGGGTGGTCGAGACGATCAGCCGCGACGCGATCCAGGACGAGAAGATCGGCCTCGTCTACGCCACTCGGATCCGGCTCCGGCGAAACACCATTTCGATCAACGGCCGCGACCAGCCGATCGGTCCGGGCATGGCCGTCCAGGCGGAGGTGAAGACCGGGGAGCGCCGAATCATCCAGTACCTCCTCTCCCCGATATCGCAGACCGTCGCCGAGGCCGGACGAGAGCGCTGACGGGGCCTCCCGGGAGCCCCGTCCCCACCGATTTCCGACGTGGGGCGGCACGTTGGTTCGGCCGCAAAGGATTGACGCTAAACAAAATAAGCGCGAGGTTGGCCCCGGGTAGCCCGAGTCACGCTGCCCGGGCCCGGCCGTAAGGGGCGGCCGGAGCCGGATTCGGCTCGGGCGCGAAGGGGGACTACGTGGACGGCGATCGGCTCAGCGACAAGCCTGCCATGGGCAGCAGCCTCGGCATTTCCGGGTTCTCGATCGTGTCTCCGATCATCCTAGACCTCGACGGCGACGGCAACGAGCTGGTCCCGGCCTCGGCGAGCAGCGCAGCCTTCGACCTGGACGGCGACGGCAAGGCGGATGACACGTCCTGGTTCGGAAGCGGCGACGCGATGCTGTTCCTCGACCGCGACGGCGATGGAAAGGTGACCGGCGCCGGAGAGATCAGCTTCGTCTCGGATCCGGAGAATGCGGGCTCCAGCCTCGAGGGCCTGAAGGCCTTCGACACGAACAAGGACGGCAAGCTCTCGGCGGCCGATTTGGATTTCGGCAAGTTCAGGCTCTGGCAGGACCGGAACGGCGACGGAGCTGCCACGGCGGCGGAAATCACGACCCTGGCCGCCTCCGGAATCGCCAGCCTCTCGCTCACCGCAACCCCGACCAACGCGCGCCCCGCCGCAGGCGAGGCCGTCGCACTCGCGATCGGCCAGTTCACCCGGACCGACGGGACCCAGGGCATGCTCTCCGACTCGGCCTTGTCCTATCTGCCGAGCGCGGCGGCGACGAACGCCCGGATCGAGCTCAGGAATCAGTCCTTCGATCGCAAGCGCGACAAATATCAGATCACCGCCCAGGGCGGGCAGCTCTTCGTCGCTCCGGTCAAGTCGAAAGGCGCGCTCGATCCGGGATCGGGCCGGATCGAGGCCGCCAGCCTGCTCAGCTTCAAGGGCAAGACGATCGGGATGCTCGCGCCGATCATCCTCGACCTCGACGGGGACGGGGTGGAGATGGTCGAGCGCGGCAAGTCCAAGGCCAGGTTCGACATGGATGGCGACGGCACCCGCGACGATACCGGCTGGGTGGGCAAGGGCGACGGCTTCCTCGTCATCGACCGCGACGGCGATGGGCTCATCACCGGCGCCGCCGAGCTCAGCTTCCTCTCGGAGAAGCCGGGCGCTCGAAGCGACCTGGAGGCGCTTGCAGCGCTCGATTCCAACCGCGACCGGAAGATCGACGCCACCGACCTTCGCTTCGGCGAGCTCAAGGTCTGGGTCGACGGCAACCGCAACGGGATCACCGATTCCGGCGAGCTTAAGACCCTTCGGGACCTGAACATCGCCTCGATCGACCTCGCCGCGGCCGCAACGCAGCAGTCGGTGAAGCCCGGCCAAAACATCCTTCTTGCGACCGGAAGCTTCACGCTCGCCGACGGAACCGTGCGCTCGCTGGGCGACTCGGCGCTGGCCTTCAGGCCGAGCCGGGGCGGCGCCGGTGCGGCCGGAGCCGGCAGCGACTCGGCCCGGTTCGTGCCGGACGGGGTCCGGCGCCCGGTGGACGAGATCGGCCAGCTGACCGGCCCGACTCCGGATCTGACTTCGGCCCTCCGCTCCGGCCTGGGAAAGGGCGGTCCGTCTATGGGCCCCTCCGGGCTTTCGTTCGGACTTCCGCCCGAGGTGAACCCCTTCGACTATTTCGCCGGTGCCGAACGCTCGGAACGGGGCTCGCAGGACCAGCCGGGCGAAGGCGATGCCGAGGCCGGACCGGCCGACGGCGGGCTCTCCAGCCTGGACCTCAAGGTCGCCCGGATGATCCAGTCGATGGCGGTCTTCGGCCGCTCCCAGGGCGAGGCCGAATTGCACGACCGCGCCCGCGACACGCCAAGGTTCGATTATTTCGCCTGAGCGCGACCGCCGGGCCGCGCAGTCAGGACCAGGCCGTCATTTCCGGTCGGCGAGTGCGGCTTCGATGGCTGCCTTGAGCTTCTCGCCGGAATCCGCGGCCACCGTCTGGACGGTTCGCTCGCCGGTCGCCGGGTCGGTCTGGTGGAATTTGAAGGACTTGCCTGCGAGCGGACCGGAGATGAGGTCCGCGATCATCACCTCGCGATGCTTGTTCTCCGAATTGGCGAACGGCGCGATAAGGTCGACCAGCCAGATATTGGGTCCGTTGGTCCATTCCTCGAGCGTCAGCCGGTTCTCGGGCTCGATCATTCCGCGCTCGAGCTTCGCCTCCGCTTCGGGCCCGCATTTCGCCCACAAGGCGAGGCCGACCGGCCGATCGCCGTCCCTGAAGATGTAGAATTGCTGGTGGATCAGGGCCGGCATCGCCAGCCATTCCAGGTCCCCGATCGCGAACGCGCGGTGAAGCGGCGATTGGGTGAGGAGCCAGGTCATCTCCCCGAGCAGGTGGGAAACGGTGACTCCGCCCTCCGTCTTGCCCGCCCCTTGCACTTCCGCTCCGCTCATCGATCCGTCCTTCACGCGATTCAACCGAAATAATCGAAGCGGACTAGCCTTATTCGCGGCCAGGCTCCACTCCCATCGCCAATCGGGCCGGGCGGAAAGGTTGAATTCATTTACAAAGGCGCACCTGTCAGGCGATTTTCGTGCAGCCACCAGGCGCCCGCCGCGTTATTCGGATCTCTACCTCTCATTTCGAAAGCCCCAAATTGCACGCACCCCTCCCCCGCCAACCGGGCTTAGACCCGCGTGCCCTGCTCAAGGAGGTCACTCCCTTCCGGCAACCGCGCCACGTCCGGAGCGTCTTCGAGATCGCGGTCACCGCCGCGCCCTTCGGGCTCCTGTGGCTCGCGACCTGGGCGGCGCTGGATTCCGGCTACATGCTCGGCCTGCTGCTCGCGGTGCCGGCCGGCGCCCTTCTGCTCCGGCTCTTCCTGATCCAGCACGATTGCGGACACGGCGCCTTTTTCCGGGGACGGGCGGCGAACGACTGGATCGGCCGGGTCCTCGGGGTCCTCACCCTGACCCCCTACGATTACTGGCGCCGGTCGCACGCCATCCACCATGCGAGCACCGGAAATCTCGATGCCCGCGGGGTCGGCGACGTCGACACCCTGACGGTCGCGGAATTCCAGGCTCGCGGACGGTTCCGGCGCTTCCTCTACCGGCTCTACCGGCACCCGATCGTCCTTTTCGGGATCGGGCCGGCCTATCAGTTCCTGCTTCGGCACCGGCTTCCGATCGGAATGATGCGCAAGGGATGGCGCCCCTGGCTGAGCGCGATGGGAACCAACGCAAGCATCGCCGCGGTCGCCGGAGCGCTGATCTGGGCGATGGGACTGAAACTGTTCCTGCTGGTGCACCTGCCGATCACCCTGGTCGCGGCATCGCTGGGCGTCTGGTTCTTCTATGTGCAGCATCAGTTCGAGCACACCCATTGGGATCGCGACAAGGACTGGTCGTTCCATGCCTCCGCCCTGCACGGCAGCTCGCATTACGATCTGCCGCCGATATTGCGTTGGTTCACCGCCAATATCGGGGTCCACCATGTCCATCACCTGGCCAGCCGGATACCCTTCTACCGGCTTCCGGAGGTCCTCCGTGAGGTTCCGGTGCTCGCCAGGTGCAGCCGGCTGACCCTCTGGCAGAGCCTCGTCACGGTCCGGCTGGTGCTCTGGGACGAGGAAAAGCGGCGGCTGGTGTCCTTCGCGGAAGCGCGCGCCGGATAGCAGGTCGATTCCGGCAAATGGGTTCTGGCAAATGTTGCCGAGCCGGAACGGCCGCCGTGCTGGATCGTTGATCCGGCATGAAGCGACACCACTTGCCAAAAACGCCGGTTGGCGACAGCGTCGCCGCGATGATGCGGCGCGGAGTGTCGCTTGCCGAATCGCACCTCATAACGGCTTCGGCCCGCTGCGGGATCGGGAAAGGCTGGGGAGACGAGCCGGCGGGCTGCTAGGCCCGGACTCGACAAAGGACAGGCTTGAATTCGGTAGAATCTCATCCCGGACGTGATCCGGAATCCATGAACGAGGAAAATTCGCGTAATGGCGCGACCGGATCGCCTTTGTGTCGGCGGACCGTGTCCATGGATGCCGGCCTGCGCCGGGACGACGTTTAAATCCTCCGAAAACCTCAGCGCTCGATTGAGTACGGATCCTGGCCAAGCGCACTTCCGTCACGAGCCTGCAACACCGCGCGTTTAAAACTCGCTCCGAGGTCGAGGGAGGGTCGAGTCATGTTCGAAAGCTTGCCGGGCGATGTATCCCGCCCGCGCCATCAACTGGAGGAAAGCCGGGGCGGCTGGGCGTTTTTCGGGCGGATGCTGGTCTGGTCCACCCGCAACAATGGCGGGACGGCCTGACTTCCGTCGAACGGCTCGGCCGGCCTCAGTCCGGCGGTCGCTGCGCGAGATCCTTCAGCAGGCTGTCGTCGGCCTTGGCTCCGCCTGGCCCCTCACCCTGAGCGGCATTGTCGACTTCGCTCGCGGGGCCCGAGGTTCCGAGGTCCAAGTCCCCGGGAAGGCTTTCGTCGCCGCGCCACTTGGATCGCGCCTTGGCCTCGTCATGAAGTGGAAGGTCGTCGTCGGATTCGCCGCCCATGGTTCATCTCCTGTCGAGCCGCCATCAACGTCCGGGCCTCCGCGCGGGTCCGCGGCCGTCGCGTGACACTTTTATGACCCTGTCCGCCCGCTGGAACTTGGTCCATCAACCCCGCTAAAGGCGGTTTCATGCTTCTCCGCCTTTCCCGGCGGCCGCTCGCGGCCGCGGTCATCGTCGCACTCGCAATTGTGGGCGCCTGGGGCGCCGGCGGCCCGCTCGGCGCGGTGCTGCTCGGGCTCATCGGCGGGTCGACCGCTACTCTCATCGCATGGAGAGCCCATTTCTTTCCGGAAGCCGTCCTCGTCCGCGAGGCGCCGTCGGAGGGGAGGGCGCAGTGGGTCGACGAGATACTGAGCGCTCTGCCAGAGCCGATGCTTCTCGTCGACGCAGGAAGGGTCGTCGTCGCCAACGGCCCTGCGAAGCACCTTCTCGGGCCGTGGATCGAAGGCCAGGACGTACGGCTGGCACTGCGCCATCCGGCCACCCTCGAGCTTCTGTCCCGCCCGATCCCGACGGACCGCGAGGTCCAGCAGCTGGAGGTGATCGGGATCGGCCAGGCGGAGCGAAGCTGGCTGGTGCGGATCGCCACCCTTGAGCAGGGAACCCGGCTGGTTCACCTCATCGACCGGAGCGAGGCTGCGGCGGCCGAGAAGATGCGGGTCGATTTCGTCGCCAATGCAAGCCACGAGCTTCGAACCCCGCTCGCGACCGTGCTCGGCTTCATCGAAACCCTGCAGGACGACAGCGCCGGAGCGGACGCGGAGATCCGGTCGCGCTTTCTCGGGCTGATGTTCGGCGAGGGGAAGCGCATGCAGACCCTGATCGAGGACCTGATGTCGCTCTCCCGGATCGAGGCGGAAAGGTTCAACGCTCCGCGCGACACGGTCGATCTCGTCCGGATCGTCGAGGAGGTGCGCGCGGGCTGCGCCCAATTGTTCATCGAGCGGTCGAACGCGCTCGTCGTCGAGAATGAAGCCGAGTCGACCGTCGTGCCCGGCGACCGCGGGCAGCTTCTCCAGCTGGTGCGCAACCTCATCGTCAACGCGCTCAAATATGGAAAGGTCGAATCGCAGGTCACGGTCCGGCTCGAGGACGATGGGGCCTCGCAGCTGCGCTTCGCGGTCATCGACCGGGGCGAAGGCATTGCGGTCGAGCATCTGCCGCGCCTCACCGAGCGATTCTACCGGGTCGATGCCGGCCGGAGCCGGGCCGTCGGGGGGACCGGGCTGGGCCTGGCGATCGTCAAGCATATCGTCAGCCGCCATCGTGGCCGGCTGGACATAAGAAGCACCGTGGGGGAAGGGACCACTGTCCTCGTCTCGCTCCCGCGAGTCCCTCCCCGTCATTCCGGCGAAGGCGGGAATCCATGAACTCCGAGTTCGGCGGAAATCCGCGGACGCCCTTTTTCATGGATCCCGGTTCAAGTCCGGGATGACGGAACGGCGCGGCCGGCCGAGCTGCGACCCTCCCTCATTGTCATGAAACCGTCACGCAAGAGTCACAGGACTCACTTCGAACCGACCTAGGGAGGTCCTCGGGGCCCTCTACCGGGGTTCGATGGAGGCAGTGATGAAGACCAGCTTTTTTGCCGGAGCGGCCGCTCTGGCGCTCGCCGCCTGCGGCCAGCAATCGGGCGGGGGCGCCCAGGGCCAGCAGATCCAGATCGTCGGTTCCTCGACCGTCTATCCGTTCACCACGGCGGTCTCCGAGCAGTTCCAGCGCACCCATCCCGGAATGAGCGCGATCGTCGAATCGACCGGCACCGGCGCCGGAATGAAGCTCTTCTGCGGCGGAGTCGGGGACCAGCATCCGGACATGACCAACGCCTCGAGGCGGATCAAGGCCTCCGAATTCCAGGATTGCGCCAGGAACGGAGTGAAGCAGATCATCGAGGTGCCGGTCGGGATCGACGGCCTGGCGCTGATCGAGGGCAAGAACGGAGCGAACATGAGCCTGACGGTTCGCGACATCTATGCCGCCCTTGCGGCCAATCCGTTCGGGAAGCCCAACACCGCCAAGACCTGGAAGGACGTCAATCCGGCGCTGCCCGCGGTGGCGATCCAGGTCTACGGCCCGCCGCCCACCTCGGGGACTCGCGACAGCCTCGCCGAGCTCATCCTCGAGAAAGGCTGCGAGACCGATCCGGCGATGAAGGCCCTGAAGGACAGCGACAAGGACAAGCACAAGGACCTGTGCACCAAGGTGCGCGAGGACGGCGCCTATGTCGAAGCCGGAGAGAACGACAATCTGCTCGTCCAGAAGGTCGCCGCCAATCCGGGCGCGATCGGCGTCCTCGGCTATTCGTTCCTCGAGGAAAATGCCGACAAGGTGAAGGGCATCCCGCTCGGAGGAATCGCTCCGACCGCCGAGACCATCTCCAGCCTCACCTATCCCGGCGCCCGCCAGCTCTATCTCTACGTCAAGGGCGAGCATGTGGCCGTCATCCCCGGGATGCGCGAGTTCCTCGCCGAATATGCCAAGGCCTGGCCCAAGGGCGGCTATCTGGAACGCCGCGGACTGATCCCATCGCCGGCCGACGTCCAGGCCAGGGGCACCGAAGCGGCGACCAAGCTCGCTCCGATGACGGCCGACGGGCTGAAGTGATCGTGACCCTTTTCTCGTCCTCCCCGTGCGCGAAGTGCATGGGGAGGGGGACCATGCGAAGCATGGTGGAGGGGCCTGCCGAGGCGGAAGGCCCCTCCACCGGACTTCGTCCGGTCCCCCTCCCCATCGCCTTCGGCGACGGGGAGGACTAAGCGACCATGTCCCCCCTTGCCCTCCTCCTCGCGGTCCTCGGCCTGGCGCTGCTCGGCTGGCTGTCGGCCCGCGCGCGGGCAATGGCCTTCGCCGCTCCGGGGGGCGCCAAGCTCCACTCTCTGCCCGGCTACCACGGCTGGTACGTCGCCATATGGGCGGCGCTCCCCGCCCTTCTATTCCTTCTTCTGTGGGTGCCGCTGAGCGACAAGCTGGTGATGGACGCCGTTCTGGGAAGCCCCGCGGCGGCGAACCTTCCGCCGTTCGAGATGCAGCGCAACGCGATCCTCCAGGAGACCCGCCAGCTCGCCGAGGGACTGAGGCCGTCGAGCTTCTATCCCGAAGCCCGGGAGCTGGCGGCGGTCTACGGCTCCGCCCTTTCCCGTTACCGGCTGATCGGAACGGTCGCGGCCCTGCTCCTCGCCTTCGCCGGCGGAGCCTTCGCCTACAGCCGGATCGGCCCCGCCTTCCGGGCCCGCACCCGCGTCGAGCGGCTGGTGATGCTGGCGCTTCTGCTCGCCTCGCTGATCGCGATCCTGACGACGCTCGGAATCGTTCTCTCGCTTCTCTTCGAGTCGCTTCGCTTCTTCTCGATGGTCTCGCCGGCGGAGTTCCTGCTGGGATCGACCTGGAGCCCGCAGACCGCCATGCGCGCCGACCAGGCCGGCTCGTCGGGGGCGTTCGGAGCCATTCCGCTCTTCTGGGGCACCGTCTTCATCGGGGCGATCATCGCTATGATCGTGGCGATCCCGCTCGGGCTGATGAGCGCCATCTACCTCACCCAGTATGCCCGCCCCGTGGTCCGGCGCTGGATGAAGCCACTGCTCGAGATGCTCGCCGGAGTTCCGACCGTCGTCTACGGCTATTTCGCGGCGCTGACCGTCGCTCCGGCGGTCCGCGATTTCGGCCAGTCGCTCGGAATCCCGGCCTCTTCGGAAAGCGCCCTGGCCGCCGGTCTCGTCATGGGGATCATGATCATCCCGTTTGTCTCCTCGATGGCCGACGATTCGCTGACCGCGGTCCCCCAATCGATGCGTGACGGCTCGCTGGCCATGGGGGCGACAACCTCCGAGACGATCCGCAAGGTGCTGGTTCCAGCTGCTCTTCCGGGGATTGTGGGTGGAGTCCTTCTCGCGGTCAGCCGGGCGATCGGCGAAACGATGATCGTGGTGATGGCCGCCGGCCTGTCCGCCAACCTGACCGCCAATCCCTTCGCCAGCGTCACCACGGTTACGACCCAGATCGTCCAGCTGCTGACCGGCGATCAGGAGTTCGACAGCCCCAAGACCCTCGCCGCCTTCGCGCTCGGGCTGGTGCTGTTCATCGTCACCCTCCTGCTCAACATCGTCGCGCTTCGCGTCGTGAAGAAATATCGCGAAGCCTATGACTGACGGGCGCCGCCGCCATCACCTCGCCGCCCAGAGCCGTCACCCCGGACTTGATCCGGGGTCCACCTTCCCTGTCCCGTTTCGTGGGGAGGAAAGGTGGATGCCGGATCAAGTCCGGCATGACGATGCGGGGGACATGCGATGAGCGATACTCTGAGCCGCCGGCCTACCGACTGGAGCTCGCCGGAGATGAGCGGCCGGATCGCCCGCCGCTACGCCGCCGAGCGCCGGTTCAAATGGATCGGGCTCGGCGCGATCCTGCTGTCGGCGGGCTTCCTCGCCTTGCTTCTGGTCAGCATGGTGAGCCGCGGCGCGAGCGGTTTCCTGGAGACCCAGGTGCTCGCCGACCCGGCGATCGCCGCGGAAGCCGCTTCGATCTCGGAGCTGTCGGCCGCGGGGACGGCGGGCGGCCGCCGCTGGCGTCCCGCCTCGGCCGAGATCGACTGGGCCGCCAAGGGCGACGGAGCGCCGGACGCCGAGGCGGCTTATTCGAAGCTGGAGCAGGAGGGCCGGGTTCGGACCCGCTTCAACCTTCCGTTCCTGACCTCGGCGGACGCCACCGATCCGGCGGCGGTCGGAATCTGGGGGGCGTTCAAGGGATCGCTGCTGACCATGCTGGTCACCCTGGCCATCGCCTTTCCGGTCGGGGTCCTGTCCGCAATCTATCTCGAGGAATATGCGCCGAGGAACCGCTGGACCGACCTCATCGAAGTGTCGATCAACAATCTCGCCGCGGTGCCCTCGATCATCTTCGGGCTGCTCGGCCTCGCCGTCTTCCTCAACACCCTGCACATGCCGCGCTCCGCGCCCCTGGTGGGCGGCCTCACCCTGGCCCTGATGACGATGCCGGTCATCGTCATCGCCGGCCGGAACGCGATCAAGGCCGTGCCGCCGTCGATCCGGGACGCCGCGCTGGGGGTCGGCGCGAGCCGGATCCAGGTCGTCTACCATCACGTCCTGCCGCTGGCCCTGCCGGGGATCCTGACGGGCACGATCATCGGGATGGCGAGGGCCCTTGGCGAGACGGCGCCCTTGCTGATGATCGGGATGCGCGCTTTCATCGCGACTCCGCCGGGCGGCTTTACCGACCCGGCGACGGTGCTTCCGGTTCAGATCTTCCTCTGGTCCGACGAGGTCAGCCGCGGCTTCGTCGAGAAGACCTCGGCGGCGATCATCGTCCTGCTGGTCTTCCTGCTGGCGATGAACGGGGTCGCCATCTACTTGCGGAACAGGTTCGAGAGGCGCTGGTGAAGCCGATGTTGCATGAGGAAAACCGGGCCGAGGCCCAAGCCGGACCGGCATCCCCCGAGAGCGCGCCGAAGATGCACGCCCGGGACGTCAACGTCTGGTACGGCGAGAAGCAGGCCATCAAGCAGGTCTCGATCGAAGTGCGCCAGGAGCACGTCACCGCCTTCATCGGCCCGTCGGGCTGCGGCAAGTCGACCTTCCTGCGCACGCTTAACCGGATGAACGACACCATCCCCAGCGCGCGAGTCTCGGGGGAGATCGGCCTCGACGGCGAGGACATCTATTCGAGCGGAATGGATGTCGTCCAGCTCCGAGCGCGGGTCGGCATGGTGTTCCAGAAGCCGAACCCCTTTCCGAAATCGATCTTCGAGAACGTGGCCTACGGACCGCGGATCCACGGCCTCGCCGCGGGAGGGCAGGAGCTCGACTCGATCGTCGAGCAGTCGCTGAAGCGCGCCGGCCTTTGGGAGGAGGTGAAGGATCGGCTGACCGAGAGCGGCACCGCGCTTTCCGGCGGCCAGCAACAGCGCCTCTGCATCGCCCGGGCGATCGCCGTCGATCCCGAGGTGATCCTGATGGACGAGCCCTGCTCCGCGCTCGATCCCATCGCCACCGCCAAGATCGAGGAGCTGATCCACGAGCTTCGCGGCCGCTACGCCATCGTCATCGTCACCCACAACATGCAGCAAGCGGCCAGGGTCTCCCAGCGCACCGCCTTCTTCCATCTCGGGGAGCTTCTCGAATATGGCGAGACCTCGGAGATCTTCACCAATCCCAAGGTCGAGAGGACCAAGGATTACATCACCGGCCGCTACGGCTGAGGGAAATCGAAATGGCAACCGGTCACACGCTCAAGGCCTTCGACGACGATCTCAACCAGCTTCGAGCAAGCATCGCGGAGATGGGAGGGCTCGCCGAGGCGGCCATCGCTGCCGCAATGCGGGCGCTCGCCGCGCGCGACACCGACGGCGCCCGCCAGGTCGTCGACGACGACAAGAGGATCGACGCGATGGAAGCGGAGATCGAGCGGCTCGCCGTCCAGATCATCGCCTTGAGGGCTCCGATGGCGGACGACCTTCGCGAGGTCGTCGCCGCCCTGAAGATCGTCGGTGTCGTCGAGCGGATCGGCGACTATGCCAAGAACATCGCCAAGAGGGTGCCGGCGATCGAGGACAGCGCCAATCTCAGGCCGCTTTCGCTTCTCCCCGAAATGGCCCGGATCGTGTCCGAGATGGTCCGGAGCGCGCTCGACGCCTTCGTCGCCCGCGATTCGGCGAGGGCAGCCGCGGTCTGCGAGCGCGACAGGGCGGTGGACGATTTCTACAACTCGATCTTCCGGACTTTGCTCACCTTCATGATGGAGAGCCCGAACAACATCACCCCCGCCACCCACCTGCTGTTCGTCGCCAAGAACCTCGAGCGAATCGGCGATCATGCCACCAACATCGCCGAGATGGTCTATTTCGCTGCCACCGGGGGCCACCTCGGCGAGCGGGAAAAGGGCGCCGACACGACTCGTCCGGCCGGGCAGTGACCAAGGGCCGGATCCTCGTCGTCGAGGACGACCGGGCGCTCGTCGAGCTCATCGACTTCCACCTCGCCCGGGCAGGCTACGAGACGGCCCGGACGGCCAGCGGCGACGAGGCGCTGCTGCTCGTCCGCGAGTCGCCGCCCGACCTCGTGCTTCTCGACTGGATGATCGAGGGCACGTCGGGGATCGAAGTCTGCCGGCAGCTGACCAGGATGAAGCACAGCAAGGCGATTCCGATCATCATGATGACCGCGCGCGGGGAGGAGGCCGACCGGATCCGCGGCCTCGATACCGGCGCCGACGATTACATCACCAAGCCCTTTTCCCCGAAGGAGATGCTCGCCCGGGTCGCCGCCGTCCTCAGGCGGGTGCGCCCGGCGCTGGCCGGCGGGACCCTGACCTTCGAGGATCTCGAGATGGACCTCGCCACCTATCGAGTCCGCCGCGGCGGAGACGCGATCCATCTGTCGCCGTCCGAATTCCGGCTCCTTCGCCATTTCATGGAAAGCCCCCGGCGGGTGTTCACCCGCGAAGGCCTGCTCGACACCGTCTGGAGCGAGGGGGCCGATCTCGACCTTCGAACCGTCGACGTCCAGATTCGCCGGATCCGAAGGGCCCTGAACGAAGGCGGCAAGCCCGACCTGATCCGGACCGTCCGCTCCGCCGGCTATGCGCTGGAGAGTTCGGGTCCCTGAGTTCCTGCCGCCATTCCGGCGAAGGCCGGAATCCATGAACACCGAGGCTGGCGGGAAACCGCCGGCGGCCGTGTCCATGGATTCCGGATCAAGTCAGGGATGACGTCGCGCGTCAGAACTTCAGGCTCATGCCCACGCTGACCGTGCGGCCGACCTTGTAGCTGTTGATGTCGATCCGGTTGTCGCCCGACTGCTGATATTCCTCGTAATCCTGGCCGAGCAGATTGCGCGCTTCCAGCTTGAGCTCCGCCTCGGTGCCGAGGAAGCGCACCGCCTCGCGGGCGACGAAATCGAGGCGGAGGCCGGGCTTCTCGACGATATCGGGCTGGCGGGCGCTGCCCTGGATCGGGCCGCGCTCGGTCACCCGCTCGCTGGCGTAGGTGAGGAGGAAGGTCGCCTGCTGGAGCCGGTCCTTGTTCTCGATCCCGAACTGGAGGTTGGCGAGATGGTCCGACTGGCCGGTGAGCGGGGCTCCGTCCTCGAACAGAAGGTTGGCGGCCACCGGCTGGAGATCGGGGCCGATCACCAGGCTGTCGTCCGATTTAACCTTCGACCGGGAGTAAGTGTAGTTGCCGATGAACAGCAGGCGCTTGTTCGCGAAGCCGGTCCCGAGCCCGGAAAGCGGCAGATAGGTCTGAAGCTCGGCCTCGATCCCGTAGAGCGTCGCCTGGGGGGCGTTGGCGAAGCCGGTTCGAAGCTGGCCTCCGCCGGCGAAGAAGGCCGCGGACTCGATGGGATTGTCGATCTTCTTGTAGAATCCGGCGAGGCTGAACCGCTCGCCCTTGCGGAAATAATATTCGAAGCGGGCCTCGGCGTTGGTCAGCCGGCTGTCGGTCAGGAACGGGTTGCCGGTGAACTCCCGGTCGGATTCGAAATCCTGATAGATTTGCGGGGCCAGCTCGCGGAACTGGGGCCGGGCGATCGTCTTCGAGCCGTGTAGTCGAAGCTGCATGTTGTCGGCGAAGTTCCAGGTGACCGTCGCCGCCGGAAGCCAGTAATCGTTGGCGATCCGGGTCCCGGCGGCGCCCGCGGCGCTGGTCTGGACCGTTTCGACTGCGTCCTCGTAGCGCACTCCGAACTGCGCCCTCAGCGCCGGTCCGGGAAACTCGATCTCGGCCTGGGCGTAGCCTGCGTGGATTCGAAGCCCCGCTTCGTAGGCGGCGGCGCCCTCGGCTCCGGAGATGTCGCGAAGCTGGATATTGTAATTGTAGATGTTGAAGTCGGACAGAAGATAGTCCGGACGCTCCTGGGCCACTGCGATCGGAAGGGCGCCTTCGGGCCTGAAATACTGAAACTGGTAACGCGAGGAATCGCGGCGGTTGTCGGTATAGGCGTAGCCGGCCGAGAGCGTGGTCGGCGCCGCACCATTGATCCTGTAGGCGAGGTCCAGGCCGCCGGCATAGACGTCCTCGCTGAGGTCGTTGAAGGCGATCGTCGCCGACTGGCCGCCGGACGCGAGGTTGTTCACATAATCGTCGACGTCGCCGAGATAGGTGTAGCTGATGTCCCGCTCGTAGGGGGATTCGCGCCTCGAATTGGCGTAGGTGCCGCGAAGATCGACGCTGAGATCGTCGAACTTGAACTCCCCGACGAACTGGGTGTCGATCAGCTGCCGCTCGAACCAGTAGCTGTTCTGCTCGATGATCGAAGGCGGACGATTGGGGTCCTGGTCCTGGACGCTCCGGTTGAAGCCGGCGGCCAGGCGGCCCTGCTTCAGGGTATCGCGGATGAACAGGTTGGTCCACCTGAGCTTGTGCCCGCCGATCTCGGCGCCGAGGCCGATCATGGCGTTGACGAGGATTCGGTTGTCGGTGGTGACCCGGCGAAAGCTCGACTGCGGAGTTCCAGCGAGCTCGGGGTCCAGCGAGATCTGCTGGATCGAATCCCGGGTCCGCCAGCTGTTGCTGTAGCCCACCGCCGCGAGGAGGCCGATCCGGGCCCCGAGCAGGTCGAAAGCGGTTCCGGCGCTGATATTGCCGCCGAGATTGGGGGCGATGTTGGGGACTCGCTGGAGAAGGGTGGTCGGGGCGTTGACCAGGGCGGCGGCGAAGTCGCGGCGCTGGGCGGCGGTGGTCGACGCGTTGAACGTGCCGCCCGCGACGGCGGCGCCCAACCCGGCCGGCAGGTCGCGGGTGCCGTCGTCGAAACCGAGCGGATCGAGGTCGCTTCCGTAATAGGAATAGCCGAAATGGCCCGTCGTCTCGCTGTCGGCCTCGGCCGAGGCTCCGATGGTGAGGAAGGACTCGTCCGGGATCGAGGTGGTGGTGAGGTTGATGACTCCGCCGCCGAATTCGCCCGGATAATTGACTGAATAGCTCTTCTGGACGACCGAGCTCGCGATGAGGCCGGTTGGGAAGATGTCGAGCGGGACCACCCGGCGAAGCGGCTCCGGGCTCGGCAGAGGCGAGCCGTTGAGCAAAGCGAGCGAATAGCGGTCGCCGAGGCCCCGAACGAAGACGAAGCCGCTGCCGACGACGGAGAGGCCGGTCACGCGCTGGAGCGCTCCGGCGATGTCGCCTTCGCCGGTCCGGGCGATGTCCTCGCTGGAGAGGACGGAGATCACCTCCGGAGTGTTTCGAAGGACGTTGGGGATGTTCCGCCCGGTGACGACGATGTCTCCGGACTCTTCCGGCTGGGCGCCGGGCGCGGAGACTTCGACTTCTTCCTCGGCCGGGCTGTCCGGGGGCGCTTCGGACTGGCTCGTTCCGGCCTCGGGCCCGTCGGCGACCGGCGGAGCGTCCTGGGCGAAGGCCGCCGGTGCGGTGAGCGCCGTCGAAAGGAGGAGCAGGCTCCCCAGGCGGATGGGTTTCGGCATGCTCGTAAATCCCCCGATGCGTTCGAAAAAAGGGGGCGGCGGCCGTGGCCGCCGCCCCAGGGCAGCGGCGTTCAGCTCGTGGGGACGGCCGTGCAGTTGCCGCTGGTGTTTCCGAAGTTCACGTAGCCGGCGTTGCAGGTCCAGCCGGCGAACCAATTGTCCGAAGCGTTGCGGACGGCGCCGATATAGGCGACCGTCTCGAGACGGTTCGGTGCCGCCGCATTGGCCGTCTGGAATTGGTCGTTATTGAACGGCGTCGGGTCGGTCACGGAGATGCCGGTCTCGTTCGCGCCGTTAATGAAGACGCTGCTCAGGCTCGGCGTGAAAGCCGAGTTGTTGCCGTTCGATCCCGACCCGAAGATGGCCTGGATTTCGGCGACGGTGATGTTGCCGTCGTCGCGGAACGCAGTGGGGCAGGCGAGGACGACCGAGCGGAAGACCGGAGGTCCGACGTCCTGCACCGCCGCGTCGGTTGGCCGGATGGTGGTGTTGCCGGTCGCGTCAATGTCGAGGCAGGCGGTGGGGCCGGTGACGACGCTATTGAGGAGAGCGTAGTCCGTCCCGCCGCGAAGCAGGATCGCGTTGCCGCCCTGGACCGTGCTGCGCTGGACGAAGGTGGCGTTGGACACCCTCGTATACTGGCGCGGAAGGGCGTCCTCGTTGCCGTTCGAGTCGGCCTCGATCATCGAATCGCCGTTCTGGGAGTCGCGCTGGACCCCGATCACGAACTGGATCGTGCCGCGATAGCCGAGATCGGTGTCGAGCCCGTCGTCGTCGGCGCCGGAGATGACGATATGCTTCACGTTCACCCGGCCGCCGAATATCTCGATCCCGTCGTCGGAGCTGTTGTGGATCTGGATATGGTCGATGGTCGTGTTGCTTCCGACTCCGCCCATGGTAAGGCCCTGGAGCTCGTTGCCCGGAGCGATCGCGAAGCCCGAATAGCGGATCTGCACGAACCGCATCGTGCCCGAATTGTCGGTGGCGACATTGCCGCCGTAGAAGGAGCCGGTGGTTCCTTCGATGACCTGCTGGCAGGCGGCCGATCCGCCCGCGACCGCGGTGTTGCAGTCGCTGATCGGCGCGCGGCCGAGAAGGATCACCCCGCCCCACAGGCCTTGGGTGGAATCGGTCGCGGTGCCTTCGACATTGGCGCGGGCGGTGAAAATGATCGGCTGGGTCGCGCTTCCGACCGCATTGATCCGCGAGCCGCGGTTGACCACCAGATAATCGTTGCCGGACGAGCCGAAGACGGTGACTCCGGCCTGGATCGTGAGGGTCACCGCGTCGCCGCCGGCGAGCGAGCCGTCGCCGCCGACGTCGGTTCCGACATTGACCGGCCCGGCGAGCGAGTAGACGACGCCCGGCAGCTTCTGGACGGTGTAATCATCGCTGATCCGGCCTGAAAATTCGCAATTGCGGAAGGCGGTGGCGATGACTCCGCGATCGACCGTGCCTTGGGGACAGCCGGCGGCGGGAGTTCCGTTGCCCGCGGGGGGCGGCGGCGGAGGCGGCGGCGGCGCCGGAGTGCCCGGCGTTGGGACGACGATCACGCCCTCCCCGGGCGAAGCGACTCCGCCCGGTCCGCAGGCGGCCAGGGAAATCACGGTCGAAAGCAGCAGGATCGAGCGAAGACGAAGCATCTGGAACCCCCTTTAGGATCAGGCGAAGGCAGCTCGCCTTTTGTGCGAGTCTGTTCGATCCGGGGCCTAGGCTGATTCTGTGATAGTCATATGACAAGCGGCGAAGCTGAGAGTCATTCTTGTGGATGAACATTGTGACAGGATTGCAATTTGACTGACGCATTACTGTAAGAATTGCCATAGGTGCCTGTTTTCTACTGGTTGTCGAGAGTGCCTCACAGGCTCGCCCGCATCCTCCGGCCGTTCCTGATGAACACGAATTCGGTCTTCGCCGAATTGTCCATCTGCCAGGCGAGCTCACTCATCCGCTCCTCGTCGAGCCGGCTCCCGTTGACGTCGACGATGACGTCGCCCGGCCTGAGGCCGGCGCGGATCAGCTGGGGGAGGGTCTCGCCGGCCCGGAGCGCGTAGCCGCCGACCCGGTTGCCGGACATCACCGGCTCGAGGATGTTGCGAAGCACCGCGGATTCGATCTTCTGCTCCTCCTCCGCCGCAAGAGCGGCGGCCGGTTGGGCCGAACCGCCCGCTCCATAGCGGCTCAGCTCCAGCCTCACCCCCTGGGCGCCGCTTCTAAGGACCGCATAATCCACCCCGACTTCCGCGAGCTTAAGGCCCGGGCGATAATCGCTTCCGACCGGGACGACTCGCTGGCCGCCAAGGCGCGATCCGATGATCGCGGCCGCGCTCCGGCTCGCTCCGCTCACTCCGTAGAGGATGAGGCCGTCGGCGGAGACTGCCGGCGGGGCCGCCGGAGGCGGCTGAGGGGAGACGAGAGCCGCCGGCAGCGGCTCGGCGATCGGGGAATCGGGCAGGGCCTGATGCGCCGACGAAGGAGACAGCCATGCATAGGACGCTGCGACCATGGCGGCGAGGCCGGCGAACGATCGGGTTTGCGAAAGGCTTCGCCCCACCTCAGGCCTCGACGTCGAGGGCGTAGCCGGCCGAGCGGACCGTTCGGATCAGGTCGTTCCTGCCCGGCGTGTTGATCGCGCGGCGAAGCCGCCGGACATAGACGTCCACCGTCCTGGCTTCGATATCGCTGTCCCGCCCCCAGACCGCGTCGAGCAGCCGTTCGCGGGAGAAGACGTGGCCCGGATGCTCGAGAAAGTGGCGGAGCAGCTTGAACTCGGTCGGTCCGACGGCGACCGGTGCGCCGCCGCGCCGGACCCTGTGGGCGGCCATGTCGAGCTCCAGATCGCCGACGCTGAGCACCATTCCGGCAAGCGCCGGCCGCACCCGGCGAAGCACCGCCCGGACGCGGGCGATGAGTTCGGGGGGCGAGAAGGGCTTGGTGACGTAGTCGTCGGCCCCGGTCTCGAGTCCGCGGACCCGGTCGGCTTCCTCGCCACGGGCGGTGAGCATTATTATGGGGAGATTGGCGGATTCGACGGAGCGCCGGAGCCGGCGGCAGACCTCGATCCCCGAAAGCTCCTCGAGCATCCAGTCGAGGATGACGATGTCGGGGTTCAATTCCGACGCCAGGAGCAGGGCTTCCTCGCCGCTCGGGGTTCCGACCACCTCGAACCCCTCTTTCTCGAAGGTGAAGCGGAGGAGCTCGACCATCGCCGGATCGTCCTCGGCGAGCAGCAATCGGGTCTTAGCTGAAGGCATGGCTTGCGCTTTCCGGGCTGCAGCCGGCCGGCGGGCGTCGCCCGGTCGCTGCGAAGTGGACGAGCCGGGCGATCTCGGCGGAGTGGCGCGCGACCTTGGCCAGGCTCTGCGCGGCGAAGAGGAGATTGGCCGCCGAGGCGCTGCCCTGAGGGTTGGCGACCATCGCTGCCATCGAGCTTCGGTAGAGCGATTCGTAGGCCGCCTCGGCCTCCTCGCCCGCGGCCCGGATGGCGGCTTCGGCTCCGGCGTCGCGGCCGGCAAAGGCGTCGAGGGCGCTGCGCAGGGTATCGAGCGCGGTCTGGGCGAGCCGGGTCAGGGGAGCGGGCATGACGACCGCCGGCTGGGTCGCAACCGCCGGAAGCCGCCGCGCGATGCTTCGGGCATGCCCGCCGGCCCGCTGGACGAGGTCCGATATCTTCAGCGCCGCGATCACCTCGCGAAGGTCGTCGGCCATCGGCGCCCGAAGCGCGATCAGGCAGATGCCCCGCCGCTCGACCGCCTCGCCGAGCGTTCCGATCCGCCGGTCGAGAGCCAGCGCCTCCTCGGCGGCCGAGGCGTCGAATCGGCACAGGGCCCGGATCGCGGCCGCGATCGCGGCTTCGGCCCATCCGCCGAGCTCGGCCACGGTCGCCCGGAGCTGCTCGAGATCCTCGTCGAATGCTTTCACGGTGTGGGTCGAGGGCTGGGCGGTCACGATGAGCGTGAGTGCGCCACTTTCGTGACAGGCGTGTGAAAGCTTCGCTGCCGGCCCGAACCGCCCGATAGGGCCTCGACAAGGGCATTGAGCGCCGCCAAGGTGCGCGCGCTTTCAAGCCGCGGGGTGCCGGGTGGATTTCGTCTCGATCCTGTCGATCTTCGTGCTGGCGTGCTTCGTCGGCTATTACGTCGTCTGGTCGGTGACTCCGGCCCTCCACACGCCCCTGATGGCGGTGACCAACGCCATTTCCTCGGTGATCATCGTGGGTGCGCTGATCGCCGCGGCGGCGGCCGGAGTGCCGGGGGCGAAATGGCTCGGGCTCGCCGGGGTCGTGCTTGCGAGCATCAACATCTTCGGCGGCTTCGCGGTGACCGCGCGGATGCTGGCCATGTACCGGAAGAAGGAGAAGAAGGGGTGAGGGCGACGCACGTCGCCTCAGCGAAGGCTGGGGCCCCAGTGGGAGTTCGCGCGGGCGGCCTTTCCCAGCCTTTCCTCCCTGGGGCCCCAGCCTTCGCTGGGGCGACGGGTTCTGCCCATGCATGAGGCCGCGGCGCCCCCGGCCTGGGTGATGGTCGCCTATCTGATTTCGGGGATCTGCTTCATCCTGGCGCTTCGAGGCCTGTCCAATCCGGAGAGCGCCCGGCGCGGCAACCGGGCCGGGATCCTCGGGATGGGTATCGCGCTGGCGACCACCCTCGTCCACTACATGCCGACGCGGGACGAGGAATTCCCGCTCCAGTGGCACGAGCCCATACACTGGGACAATCTGATGCTGATCGGAGGCGCGATCCTGATCGGCGCCGTCATCGGGCTTGTGACGGCGCGGCGGATCGCGATGACCGCGATGCCTCAGCTCGTCGCGGCCTTCCATTCACTGGTCGGGCTCGCCGCCGTGCTGGTCGCGGGCGCGGCCTATCTCAACCCCGACGCCTTCGGGATCGCCGTCGGCGGAATGATCCATCCGGTCAGCCGGATCGAGATGAGCCTGGGGGCCGCTATAGGCGCGGTGACCTTCTCGGGCTCGGTGATCGCCTTCCTGAAGCTCAACGGCAACATGTCCGGCAAGCCGATCCTGCTTCCGCTCCGGCACGTCATCAACCTGGCGATCCTCGCGGCGATCGTCGGCCTGGTCGGCTATTTCACCACCGACCAGAGCGCCTGGGTGTTCGTCGCCTTGACCGCTCTGGCCTTCCTCGTCGGCTTCCTCCTGATCATCCCGATCGGGGGCGCCGACATGCCGGTCGTGGTCTCGATGCTCAACTCCTATTCGGGCTGGGCGGCGGCGGCGATGGGCTTCACGCTCCAGAACAGCGCGATGATCATCACCGGGGCGCTGGTCGGCTCGTCGGGCGCGATCCTCTCCTACATCATGTGCAGGGCGATGAACCGAAGCTTCATCTCGGTGATCGCCGGCGGCTTCGGAGGCGATACCGCGGTCGCCGGCGGCGGAGCGGCGTCCGACCGGCCGTGGAAGCGAGGCTCGGCCGAGGACGCGGCGTTCCTGATGAGCCAGGCCGAGCAGGTCATAATCGTCCCGGGCTACGGAATGGCGGTGGCCCAGGCCCAGCACGCGGTCCGCGAGCTCGCCGACCAGCTCAAGAAGGAAGGCGTCACCGTCAAATACGCAATCCATCCGGTGGCCGGCCGGATGCCGGGCCACATGAACGTCCTGCTCGCCGAGGCCAACGTCCCCTATGACGAGGTTTTCGAGCTCGAGGACATCAATTCCGAGTTCGCCCGGACCGACATCGCCTTCGTCATCGGCGCGAACGACGTCACCAATCCGGCCGCCAAGACCGACAAGACTTCCCCCATCTACGGGATGCCGGTGCTCGACGTGGAGAAGGCCAAGACGGTGCTGTTCATCAAGCGCTCGATGGGCGGAGTCGGCTATGCCGGAGTCGACAACGACCTCTTCTACCGCGACAACACGATGATGCTGCTCGGCGACGCCAAGAAGATGACCGAAGAGATCGTGAAAAGCCCCGGCTGATCGGTCGGATGCTTCGCCAGTCCGGATTCTTCTGTCCATTGTCCAGGCATGTCGCGGATGCGATAAATGGGCGATGAAGAACGATGTGGTCGAACAGCTAGCCATCTCGAGCGAAGATCTGCAGTTCATTCGCGCCGAACTGTCGTCCAAGCCTTCCCTCCAGCCCATCTGCCATCGCTTCAGCGCGCATGAATTTTTAAACGAGGTCGAGACGGAGGCCTGTCTTTCAGCACTGGTCCCGGCGCTCTCCCGCCAGGGCTTCGATGTCGATGCCGTCGGCGGCGCCTTCGTCGAGGCGTGGGAGCTTGCCAGGCCTTCGGAGGAGTGGTCGGAGAAGACCGTCCGAAAATTGTGCGCGATCGCCGACGAAGCCGGATTTGCCTATGACGGCTGGACCTGGGAGCCATCCGGCCGCCCGAGCTACCTGAGACGGGTAATGAGCGCCTCCCTGTTCATGGCGCCCTTGCTCGGGTTCATATTCGTCCTCCATGTCGGGTGGAGTTGGACCTCCGGCGAGGTGGTAGGCTCGCCGGGCAGCCTCGGGATCCGGATTCTCGGTGCCGTGGCCTTCGTCGTCATCGGCAGCCTCCTCGTCGCGGCCTATACCGAATGGCAGGAAAGCCGGAAATACCGTTAGACGGAATGACGCAGCCCCGCGCTTCGGCGTATAAGTGAAATCGATGGGCGGAAAGCCCTTCCTTCCCCAGCCGTCGCGGCTATGGGTCTCGGCATGCGCAAACTGGGAATGATCGGCGGTACGAGCTGGTTCTCGACCGCCATGTATTACGAGCAGATCAACAAGGCGGTCGCCAAGGCCAAAGGCGGCCTCAGCTCCGCGCCTCTGGTCATCGAGAGCCTCAATCTCGCTCCGGTCGCAGCGCTCGAGCTGGGCGGGCAGTGGGACCGGGTGGGCGACATCGTCGCAGCCGCGGCCGCCCGGCTTGAGAGAGCGGGGGCGGAAGGGCTGATCCTGTGCAGCAACACGACCCACAAGGTCGCGCCCGCGGTCGAGTCGGCGGTGAACATACCGCTGCTCCACATCGCCGACGTCACCGCCGACCGGCTGGCTTCGGACGGAGTCCAGAAAGCCGGGCTGATCGGCACCCGCTTCACCATGGGTGAAGCCTTCTTCCGCGAGCGGATCGAGGCCCGGGGGATCGCGCTCGCATTGCCGGATCCGGAAATGGCCGGGCATATCGACCGGATCATCTTCGAGGAGCTGGCCAAGGGGCAGGTGAGCCGCAGCTCGCAACGCCTGCTCAAGACCTGCGTCACCGAGATGGGCAAGGCGAGGCAGCAGGCCGTGATCCTCGGCTGCACCGAATTGGTGCTGCTCGTCGATCCCGGCGCCAACGTCATTCCGGTCTACGACACCACCGCGCTCCACGCCGCCGCCGCGGCTCGCTGGATATTGGAGGAATCTTAGTCCGAAATGGAGAAGTCTCTCCGACTGGAAAAAGCGGGATGAGGGACTAACCCCGACTGGCTCTTCGCCGCTGCCGGCCGCCCTTCGCCGTGCGAGGCCGTTTTCCGGCGCGCCACCGGTATCCAAGTTGCGGATAAAACGAGCAATCCGGGGTCGGATTTCCTCCAAAACGGATCAATGTTCGCCTGCAATCCCACCGGAACGGCGGCAATCTGCCGCGCAGGCGGGCAGATCGGGACGACGATGGCAACGGCAGGGGGTTCCGAGGTCGAAAAGGCCCGGGCGACGGTGCGGCTGCAGCAGCTGAGCGAGGAAGTCGGGCGGATCGCGAACGTTCTCGCGGCCCTGTCCGAGCACGAGGCCGCGGCGGCGGCGATGGCGGCGGTCGGGGCGGCCTCCACCCGCGAGGACGGGGCGCTGGACCCCGCCTTCATCCGCTCGATCATCCGGGTACGGCGGCTGCGCGACCATTTCTTCAAGAGCGACCTGTTCGCCGATCCCGCCTGGGACATGCTGCTCGACCTGATGGCGGCTCGAGTCGAGCGCCAGCGGGTCGCGGTGTCCAGCCTGTGCATCGCCGCGGCTGTGCCTCCCACGACGGCGCTGCGCTGGATCAAGAGCCTTTGCGACCAAGGCCTGTTCGTCCGGGTCGCCGATCCGGAGGACGGCCGCAGGGTGTTCATAGAGCTGTCCGACGAGACCGCGACGCGGATGGAAGCCTTTCTCCGCTCCGCTCAGCGCGCCGGCCCGATCATCGTCTAGAGACTTTCGTCATGCCGGCTCGATCCGGCATCCACCCTCTTCGTCCACTCCAAGCCACTGAAAGGTGGACCCCGGATCAAGTCCGGGGTGACGGTTTCCGGAACCGGACAAACTCGAGGTGCGAAGCTTGTGCGGCGCGGGCGGCGGTGGCAGAGCAGCCCGGTCGGGCGCTTAGCTCAGTTGGTAGAGCGCTTCCTTTACACGGAAGATGTCGGCGGTTCGAGCCCGTCAGCGCCCACCAGCCTTCGGGCTTCGGCCGGCGAGCCGGCCCTTGGCCGTCATCCCGGCCAAAGCCGGGACCTCAGGTCGAGAAGTCGCGGTGCGAATTCCCGAGATTCCGGCTTTCCCCGGGAGGACGTTCATATCCTCAGCAGCCCAGTCAGCCAGAGCAGGAGAAGCGTTCCGAGCGCCGTGACCAGCAGCGACCCGGCGCAGCCGAGGCGATTCGAGAAGAAGAGCACTGAACCTCCACGGAAAGGGCCGTCATTGCGAAGAGCCCGTCGATAAACTGCCGCCTTGCGGCAGCGGCGAAGCAATCCAGCACCAACGCCCGAGCCGCTGGATTGCTTCGCCGCGCTCGCAATGACGGGCCGGACGGGCTGCTACAGGCTCCTGACCAGCTTCGCCGCCATCGCGATCCAGAGCGGGTCGGCGATGACGACCTGGCGGCGGCCGCCGCCCAGGGGGAGGACGTGGAGCTTGCCTTCCTCGCGGCCGATCAGCCGTCCGAACAGGAAACGGCCGGCCGGGCGGGGAACCAGGACGTCGCGGTTGAGCGCCCGACCGAAGGAGTCGGGCTCGAGGCGCTGGCACCAGATCTCGTCGCCGCTTCGATAGTCGCCGATGCTCGACTGGACCGCGACCGCGACCATGCCGGGCTCGGGCCGGGGCGGCAGGACCACGCCCGACCGGCGGGGCGCGTGGGCGCCGTCGTCGCCGAGCACCGCCGCGAGCGCAACGTCGTCGTCGCGTTCGGCGAACTCCACGAGGTCGGTCGCCTCCACCCCGAGCGCGCTCGCGATGCGGTTCAGCCAGGCGAGCGAAACCGTCCGGGCCCCGGTCTCGAGGCGGCCGATCGTCTGGGGGGTGGTGGGTGGGTCGCAGCGATCGGCGACGTCCTGAAGCGTGAGCTTCTTTGCGCGACGAATGTCACGGATACGGGTGATCATTCAATTTCCCCACAGACGAATGGTTATTCGTGATTTCACTTTGATCCATACTTGCGGACATAGCAAGTGTTCCCAATATGTTCCGTATGGGGAGACGGATATGAAAATCGGGCGAATCAAGGGAAACAGGCTTCTGGCGGAACGGCCGGAGCCTCGGGACGGAGCGGAACGGGGCAAAGGCGGGCGACGTCCGGCCCGAACGGTGACCGTGAACCTGGCCGAATCGCCGCTCGGCTGGCTTCGCTCCCGGGGTCATCTGGACGAACGGCAATTCGCCGCCGGAGAGCAATTGCGAAGCGACTGGGAGCGATCGGGCCTGCCGCCGCGAGTCACGATGAACTGGGATTCGCCGCCGCCGGACCGGACGGCGCGCGGGCCCGCCGGGCCGGTCGGTGCGACCCATGTGCAGCTCGCCGCGAGGCGCCGGTTCGACTCGGCGGTGAAGGCCCTGGGGCCGGGCCTTCGCGACATCGCCTGGCGGGTGCTGTGCGCCGGCGAGGGCATGCGCGAGGCGGAGACCGCGCTCGGCTGGCCGGCCCGGGCGGGCAAGCTGGTCCTGACCATGGCGCTCGACCGGCTCGCCGACCATTACCGGCTTGGGTGAGCGGCGCGCTGAACGCGCCGAAGCGAACGGCGTTGAAGGACCATGACGGTCTATTTCACCAGCGACTCCCATTTCGGCGACCATCGCACCCTCAATATCTGGAAGCGGCCGTTCGGGAGCGTTGCGGAGATGGACTCGCTCCTGGCCGAGCGATGGAATGCCGCCGTCGGGCCGGAGGACGAGGTCTGGCACCTGGGCGATTTCGCTCGCAAGCCCGGGGACGTTTCCGCGCTGCTGGAGCGGCTTCACGGCGTGAAGCACCTCGTCCGGGGCAATAACGATCCGCCGGGGACGGTCTCTGCGCCGGGATGGGCGAGCGTCCAGGACTATGCCGAGCTAGAGCTGGACGGCCGCCGGCTGGTGCTGTGCCATTATCCGTTCAGGACCTGGAACGGCCAGCATAAGGGGTCGATCAATCTGCACGGGCACAGCCACGGGAGGCTCAAGCCCTTGCCGAGGCAGGTCGACGTCGGGGTGGACGTGTGGGACTGGCGCCCGATGCGGCTGGAGGCGATGCTGGGCGTCTAGGTCCTTGCCGGGAATTCGGGGGAGGATTTTCAGCGGGAAGGAGTGGCGATGGTGGGGTATTGGATCGAAGCGGTCGGCCGCGTGCGCGGCGGTCGGGGGGCGCCCGAGGACGACGATTGGGGCTCCAGCCGGGCAAGGGTCGAGCTCGACGCGGCGCGTTTCTCGGCCGAGGCCCTCGCCGGTCTCGACTCGTTCAGCCATGCCGAGGTGGTGTTCGTCTTCGACCGGGTCGGCGAGGAGGAGGTCGAACTTGCCGCCCGCCATCCGCGCGGCCGAACGGACTGGCCGAAGGTGGGAATCTTCGCCCAGCGCGGTAAGAACCGGCCGGGGCGGATCGGAGTCACGATCTGCCGGATCGTCGCGGTCGAAGGGCTTGCGGTGGAGGTGGAAGGGCTCGACGCGATCGACGGCTCGCCGGTGCTCGACCTGAAACCGGTGATTAGCGGCTTCCTTCCCCGCGGCGAGGTGCGCGAGCCGGACTGGGCCCGGGAGATCATGAAGGATTATTGGTGATGCCTGCCTGTGCGTCCGTTCCCCGGCGAAGGCCGGGGTCCAGTCCCGGCAACGCCGCGCCCTTCGAATCTGGACCCCGGCCTTCGCCGGGGAACAGCGCTCTAGCGTCCGCCTCGGCTCAGCCGCGTCATCAGGATCGCGGCGCGCTTGGCCTGGCGGGGAATGCTCGCGAGGTCGACCGTCTCGCCAGGCGCGTGGGCGCCGCCGCCGGCGGTGCCGAGGCCGACGAGGCCGGGGATGAGGTGGGCGACGAAGCCGATGTCGCCGGCGCCGCGCTTGAGGGGGTCGAGCTCGCCCATTTCGGCGAGGCCGAGGTCGCGGTTGACCGCGTTGAGCCGGCCGAGCAGAGCGCGGCTCGCCTCGGTCGGAGCCATGGGCGGATAGCCGCCTTCGTCGAGCGTGAACTCGGCGCTGGTTCCGGGCAGGTGGCGGGCGACGATCTCGCGCATCTTCGCGATCGCCCTTTGCTGCTGGTCGAGCGAGAGGGCGCGAAGGTCGCCCCGGGCGATGGCGATGGGCGGGATGATGTTGGTCTTGCCGGTCGCCGTGCCCCGGATGAGGTCCTTGTCGAGGTCGGCGGTCGCGCCCCCGACGACGAGTCCGACGTTGAAGGTGAGGTTGGGCTCGGGGACTTCGGAACGGAACGCGGCGAGGATCCGGGCCAGCTCGTAAACGGCGCCGTCGCCCATCTCCTTCCCGAAGATCCCGCTCGAATGGCCGGTCCTGCCCCGGGCGGTGACCTGCCAGGAGGCCGAGCCGCGGCGGGCGATCGACCCCATGTCGGCGCCATTCTCCTGGGCGAGCCCCTCGAAGTCGAGCGCGACGTCGGACCGGCCCGCGGCCGCGACGAGGTCGCGGCGGGCAACCTCGATCGGGCTCCCGCTGTCCTCCTCGTCGCCGGTGAGGACGATCTCGATGTCGCAGTCGGCGAGGGTGCCGGCCGACTTCATGGCTCGAAGGGCCGCGATCATGACGACCATCCCGCCCTTGTCGTCGCCGATTCCCGGCCCCTCCGCGATGTCGCCTTCCTTCCGGGCGAAGCGCTGGAAGGGGCTGTCGGGCTCGAACACGGTGTCGAGATGGCCGATGAGAAGCATCCTCTTGCCCCTCCCGCTGCCCTTGCGGGTGGCGACGATGTGGCCGGCACGGCCCGCCTGCGCCATCGGCACCCAGCGAACCGTGAAGCCGAGCGGCTCGAGCTCGGCCCGGACCATCCGGCCGACCGCTTCGACTCCGGGCAGGTTGAGGGAGCCGCTGTTCTGGTTCACGAGCCGCTCGAGCAGCGCGACGGAGCGGTTCCGCTCGGAATCGACGATCCGGACGATCTTCTGCTCGGCGGGGGCGAGCTTCGCCGAGGCGGGGGCGGCGAGTAGGGCGAAAGCGAGGAGGGCAAGTAGTTTCACAGAAGGGCTCCATCTTGTCCTCCCCATCGCGAGATGGGGAGGGGGACCACACGAAGTGTGGTGGAGGGGTGGCCGCCGAGGCGCAAGGGGGTTCGAGCGGGAAGCTCCCGAGTCCAGCGCCAACTACCCCTCCACCACCTTTCAGGTGGTCCCCCTCCCCATGCGGAGCATGGGGAGGACAAGGACGAGCCGCCATGCTAGGATTCGGGCATGCGATCCCTGCTTCTCCCGCTCGCCCTCCTCCTCGCCTCGCCCGCCGCCGCCCAGGAATGGCGGATGGCGCCCGAATATGACGTGCTTCTCACGACCTACGACATCCAGCCGGGCGAGATCAGGCTGAAGGCCGGCGAGCCGGTCCGCCTCCGGTTCGTCAACACCACCAACCAGGGGCTGACCTTCTCGGCCGGCGGCTTCTTCCGCGATTCGAAGCTGAGGCGCCGCGATTCGGCGCTGGTCAAAGGCGGGAGCCTCCAAGTGCCGGCGCTTTCGACCCGGACGATCGTCCTCGTTCCGAAGGCCGGGCGCTACAAGGCGACCGGCGCCAATCTCCTTCACCGGCTGCTCGGGATGAGCGGCCGGATCATCGTCGAATAGGAGCTTCAAGAGATGGCAAAGGGCGACAAGAAAGCGAAGAAGGATGCCAAGAGGGGCGGGGACAAGATCAAGATCCCGAAGCGGATCGCCGGGGTGAAGGTGTCGAAGGCGGTTCGCAAGGCCGGCAAGTCGGCTCTGAAGCTCGCCGAGAAGCCGGCGGTCAGCGAGACGGTTGCGGCGGCGCTGCTCGCCGCGGCGGCGGCCCTGCGCGATCCTCCCGCGACCCGGCGGGCGGCAGGCGCCGCGGCGGATGCGGCGGGCGAAGCGGGGAGGGAGGCGATCGGGCTCGGCGACTCGCTTCGAGCGATGGCGATCGACATGGCCCGGCGGACTCTCGACGCTTGGGAATCGGCCGATCCCGAGCCTCGCGGCGCCGGCAGTGAAGGCCCGGCGGTCGGCCCTGATCGAGATTAACTTACCCCCGTTATCCTCTTTATCCACAGGCGGATTCCACTTTCGCGAATCGGCCGAAGCTGACAGCTTCGAGACGTGGCCGGAAGAAGCGGCGGACCGGAAACGGCTCGCCGAACCGGAAGGCCGCGGCCCGAGGCCGAAGTCGCGGTCGTTCTGCAAGGGACGACGGCGCCGGAAGCGGAAGGCAAGGAGGCGGACCGAGCCTCGCCTGCACGAGCGCAAGCGGATGCAAGGCGGGATCTGACGAAACCTCCGGGCGATGCCGAAAGGCTCCTTCGGGAGCCGGAAGGCCCGCCGAACCGGCGAAGGCCGCGGGAATCGCCCCGCGGCTCGATCCGGCAGGGAGACGGCGAAAGGCTCAGGCCCGAGCCGCGACCCGAACGGGGACGCGCGAGTAGGTTTCGGCCTTCGAGCGAAGCTCCGGGGAGAGCGGCGAAGCCTTCCGGCCAAACCGCGATCCGAAAGGGCGACCGGACAGGCTTCGGCCTCGATGCGAGCCTGCGGAGACGGCGCGGCTTCGGCCGGGCAGGATCCGACGGGGGCGCGCGGGATCGGATCCTGCCCGAGCGACCGACGGGGATCGGCGAGGGGCTTCGAGCCTCTCTTCGAGAACCACCGGGTGCCGAACGAGGCTTCGCGGCTTCGCTCCGGGATCCGAGGAAAGCGACGCGGGCGTTCGCGCCCGCTTCGCGATCCGAAAGCCGCCCAGCGAGAGATGGCCTCGCCACCCAGCGACGGCAGTCAAAGCTGGGACAAGTGGGGGCCGGTGGCGACACCGGCCCCCATTCCGATTCCGCCCCCAAAGTGACAAATTCGGTGACTGTCACCGATATCTTCCGCAAATCGGTGACAGTCACCGATATTGCGGCAGGAACCTGCCTCGGCCCGGGCTCGTTGGCGCCTCGAACGAGAGGAGCTGGAAATGGATGAAGAGACGAGGGACGGCGGAACCGGCGGAACCGGGGACCGCGAGGCGGCTTGGGCGAGCGGCGCGGCACAGCGCGGCGGCGGCGACGATCGCGCCGACGAACTGGGCGGAGGCGAGGGCGGCGGGGCCGGGCTGACCGGCGCGGGCTCGGCGACCGGCGATGCCGCAGACATGCGCAGCGAAGGCGGCGGCTCGGGCGACGGCCTCGGCGGCCCCGACGCGGGCTCGCCCGGCGGCATGGGCGGCGCCGGAGTCGAGGGCGCGACCGGCGGCAAGGGGCCCCCGGGGGGCGTCAGCCCGATACAGCGCGACGAGGGCTGAGGCTCCACTCGCTCTGCTGCCTCTTCGAAGGGCGGCACAGGCCTCTTTGTTCGACAAATTCGCGATGTCGGGCCGGGATGGTGAGCGCGGCGTAAACCTTCAGCGGAAACGGGTCGCTAAGCGGATTCGGTCAGGATGGCCGGATGACGGGGACCCGCTCAGCATCGGCTCGATCGCGACTGGCGGCGGCGCTGCTCGTGCTCGCTTCGCCCGTGCTGATCGGAGGTACAGGGCGGCTGACCAGCCTCGACGAGCGGCTTCTCGCCGCCCACAATCGAGAGCGGAGCGCCGCGGGCATCCCGGCTCTGGCCTGGGACCCCGAGCTTTCCGCGGAGGCCGCCGCCTGGGGGCGCGAGCTTGCAGCGAGCGGCGAGTTCGAACACGACCCGGACGTCGACGAAGAGGATCCGCAGGGCGAGAACCTCTGGGCCGGGACTCCGGGCGCCTATGCGCCAGAGGAGATGGTCGGCGGCTGGATCGAGGAGAAGAAGCATTACCGCCCCGGCCGATTCCCCGACAACAGCGCCACCGGCGACTTCGCCGATGTCGGCCATTACACCCAGCTGATGTGGCGCGAGAGCGACCGGGTCGGCTGCGCGCTCGCCGAGGGCGCCGAGGAGGAAGTCCTGGTCTGCCGCTATCGCACCGCCGGCAACGTCGTGGGCGAGCGGCCCTTCTAATATTGTGGTCGATTAGATTGAATCGTCATCCCGGACTTGATCCGGGACCCACCTTCTTCAGAGCGTTGCAATCAAGCGAGAAGATGGATGCCGGATCAAGTCCGGCATGACGGAGTGGGTCCAGGTCATTGCGTCCCCGGGTCCCGGTTTTCGTCGGGATGACGAGCGTCTAGTGCGCCAGTAGCTTTTCGGCGGCCCCGGCGACCCGATCGGGCTCGACATGGGCGACCGCGCCGACGAGCTTGTCGGCTTTCTCGACCTTCTCCGCAGCGATGGTCGCCGCGCTGTTGGCGACGGCGATCCTTTCTATGAGCGCCGGATCGGGCTGGGGCAGCGCCTCCGGCTCGTCGGCACAGGCGGCCAGCGCCAAGAAAGGGGCGAGGGCTAAAGCGAGGTTTTTCATCATCTTGCCGGCCCAACGCGCCAAAGGCGCGGAAGGATGCGGGGGAAGGTTCGGAAGGGCTTGCGCCTTCACCGAGAATGCCGCGAAAGCGGAGGTCCCACTCCGGCTCCAACCGGATTCCCGATTTCGCGGGATGACGGGCGATATCGAAAGGTCCCAGTGAGAGCGATCGCAGACCCCAGTGACGCTCTCGGGCGGGGCCTCGCCTCGATCCGCAGCGAGTTCCAGGTCCCCGAAGGCTTCCCGCCCGAGGTGCTCGCCGCCGCCCGCGAAGCGGCCAGGCGGGCCCCGGCCGAGCATTCCGATCGAACCGGCCTGCCGTTCGTGACCCTCGACCCGGCCTCCTCCACCGACCTCGACCAGGCCTTCGCGATCGAGCGCGACGGCGCGGACCTGCTGCTTCGCTACGCGATCGCCGACGTCGCCTGGTTCGTCGGCGACGGCGACTCGATCGACGCCGAGGCCTGGCGGCGCGGAACCACGCAATATCTGCCCGACGGCAAGGCTGGGCTCTATCCGCCGGTGCTGAGCGAAGGGGCGGCGAGCCTCCTTCCGGACGGGCCCCGGCCGGCCGTCATCTTCAGCGTGAGGATCGCGCAAGACGGCGAGGTGCGTCTCGACGGCGCGGAGCGGGCGATCGTCCGAAGCCGCGCCAAGCTCGCTTATGACACAGTCTCGAGCTCCGACCTGCCGCAGGATTTCGCCGAGCTCGCCCGGCGAATCCAGGCCGCCGAGGCGCGGCGCGGCGCGGCGCGGGTCAATCCGCCCGCGCAGGAGCTCGCCCCCGCCGGCGACGGCCGGTTCGAGCTCCTGTTCCGGCCGCCGCTCCTGTCCGAGGTTCGAAACGCCTCGCTGTCGCTCGCAGCAAACCTCGCGGTCGCCGACCTGCTCCAGGCCCACCGGACCGGCCTGTTCCGGGTCATGGCGGAGCCGGACGAGCGGGCGGTCGCCCGGCTTCGGCACACGGCCGCAGGCCTGGGCCTGGACTGGCCTTCGCAACCGAGCCTCGCCGAGTTCGAGCGTGGCCTCGATCCCGCCGATGCCAGGCAGGCAAGCCTCATCCTGGCCATCCAGCGCGCCGGCCAGGGCGCGTCCTACGTTCCGTTCCGCGAGGGCGAGACGCCCTGGCATTCGGCGGTCGCGGCCACCTATGCCCATTCCACCGCTCCGCTCCGCCGGCTGGCGGACCGCTACGTCGTGCGGGCCGCTCTCGCCGTCGCCAACGGACGGCCGGTTCCGGCCGCCGTCACCGAGGCCTTCGAAAAGCTCCCGGCGGTAATGGCCCGGGCCGATGCGATCGGCTCGCGGATCGAGCGGGCGGCGGTCGATCTCGCCGAGTCGGTCCTGCTCAAGGGTCGGGAAGGGGATGTCTTCGAGGCCGTCGCGACCGAAGTCGACGGGCGCTCCGTGCGGATCCAGCTGTCCGACCTGCCGGTCGTGGCGAGGATGTCGGCCGAAGGCAGCGAAGCAGGGCAGCGGCTGAAGGTCAGGCTGGTCGAGGCGGATCCGGATCGCCGCATCGCCAAATTCGAAGCGTCGCCCTAGAGGCTGTAGCCCTGATATGGGATGCTTCCCGGCGAAGGCCGGGATCCAGCGGCACGGAATGTACGGCTGGGCCCCGGCCTTCGCCGGGGAACAGAAGCTTCAACTTCATCAGGACAGAATCCAGCGCCGGGCCAGCTGCGAACGCGAGCCGTGGCGAAGGCCGCTCGTTACGCGATGGCTTCGCACGCGCTTTTTAAAAAAACCGCATGGATGGGATTTACGACTTGGTGGCGTCTCCGTCCACGCCGCCGCCCGAATCGCCCGCCTCCGCTCCGGCGCCGGCGAAGCGGCTCACGAAGGGAGCCTGCCAGGGCTTCCGGCCGGAACCGCCGGGGGCCTCATCCTGCTCGTTCCGATCGACGGCCATCATTCACTCCCTCCCGCTCATATTCGGATAGCTGCATAGAATAAGAAGCGTCGGTTGCAAAAGCGATTCGGCGGGGGCAGATCGGCAAAGCAGGTTCGCCCTGCCAGGAGACGCGATCCTTGCTCGCCGGTGACTGGAACGAGGACGCTTCGGAGCCCGCGACGAGCCCCGGCCAATCCGGCGACTGGCCTCTGAACCGCCTGCGCTGGGTCTTGTTCGGAGCGGCGCTCCGGGCGCCGGCGAGCGCCCGGCTGGCAGCGCATATCCCGCGAGTTGCGGGCTCGGTCCAGGCTTCGGGGCTGGACGGTCCGATGCCCCTTGCCGGACATCATGTCACCGACCGGTTCGACTGCGGCGTCGAGCTGCTCGACAGGCTTCTCCGAAAGAGCGGCGCGGAATTGGCGGACGGCGGCGAAACGCGCCACACGACCCGAGTCATCACTTCGGGCAACGTCGTCGCGGGCTATTATTCGACCCGCCGAATCTTCGCCGTGCGCGAGGGCGAGCCCGAGCAGCGGATCCCATTGCTCTTCGTCGCTCGATGCGGGGTCGACCGGCGCTGGCGCCGCCCGGGAGTCGCCGATGACATGCTCCTGCACATGCTGCGCGAGGCCTGGGACGTGCCCGAGGCCGACCGCCCGGCAGCCCTCGTCGGACTCGCCGTGAGCCCGGCCGCGAAGCGCTTCTTCCGCCGAATCGGAATCCGGCCATTGGGCGACTCGATCCACGTCCGAGGCGTGATCGTGCCCGCGATCGACCTTGCGGCGGCCTTCGACTTTCGCCGCCAGGCCTGACGGCGGCTCAGCGCGGTTGCGCTCTTCGTGGGGCTCCCGCATTGAAGAGGCGATGACTGGAATCTCGATCTTCGGCGCCAGCGGACGGATGGGGCGTGCGATAGCCGAAGCGGCGGCGCTTCGGGAGGACGTCCGGCTTGCCGCGGACGAGCCCGACGTCTTCGTCGATTTCTCGGCGCCCGAGGCGGTCGAGGACCATCTCGCCCGGGCCAGGCGGGCCGGCAGGCCGATCCTCATCGGAACGACGGGCCTCGATTCAGGTCATAACCGGCTGATCGACGAGGCGGCGGCGGAGATCGCGGTCATCCAGGCGGCCAACACCTCGCTCGGAGTGAACCTGCTCGCTCATCTCGTGCGCGAGACGGCCGCCCGACTCGGCGAGGATTGGGATCTCGAGATCGTCGAGATGCACCATCGGATGAAGGCGGATTCGCCCTCCGGAACGGCGCTGATGCTGGGCCGGGCCGGAGCGCAGGGACGCGGCGTGGAGCTCGACTCGGTGGCCGAGCGCGGGCGCGACGGGATCACCGGGCCTCGGGAGCCGGGCCGGATCGGCTTCGCCTCGCTTCGCGGCGGATCGGTCGCGGGCGAGCATCTCGCCATCTTCGCCACCGAGGGCGAGCGGCTCGAGCTGGGCCATCGCGCGGAGAGCCGGGCGATCTTCGCCCGAGGCGCGATCGAGGCCGCCCTGTGGCTCGTCGGCAAGCCTGCGGGCCGCTACTCCATGGCGGACGTGCTGGGGCTGAAGTGAACCGCCAAGAAATCGCAACATTATACGGCCGGCTGCATGATCGTACGCCGAACCCGGAGACCGAGCTCGAGTTCGTGAATAATTATACATTGCTGGTGGCCGTCGTGCTTTCGGCTCAGGCGACCGACGCGAGCGTCAACCTCGCCACCCGCGACCTCTTCGCGACCGTGAGCACACCAGAGGCGATGGTCGCCCTGGGCGAGGAGGGGCTGAAGACGCGAATCCGGACGATCGGCCTGTTCAACACCAAGGCGAAAAACGTGATCGCCCTTTCCCAGGCCCTGATCGAGCGGCACGGCGGCGACGTGCCGGAGGATTTCGAGGCGCTGCAGGCGCTGCCCGGGGTCGGACGCAAGACCGCCAACGTCGTCATGAACTGCGCGTTCGGGGCGGAGACCTTCGCGGTCGACACCCATGTCTTCAGGGTCTCGAACCGCACCGGCCTAGCCCCCGGCAAGGACGTCCTTGAGGTGGAACGCGAGCTCGACCGGGTGACCCCGGCCCCGTACCGCCGCGACGCCCACCATCTGCTCATCCTCCACGGCCGCTACGTCTGCAAGGCGCGCAAGCCGGAATGCTGGCGCTGCACGATCGCCGACATCTGCCGCTATGAGCCGAAAACGCCGGCTCCCGGAAGCGAAGCGCGGGCCGGTGGGTTGAAGCCGGCGAGGAGAAGGGCATGAAGGCCGCGCCGACCGCCCTTCCGCAGGATCGAGACAGGAGCCCGCTAAAGCCACTGGCGGCGGCGGCCCCCCTTTGCTAAGCGCCCCCTCCACGCACCCGTAGCTCAGCTGGATAGAGCGCTGCCCTCCGAAGGCAGAGGCCAGAGGTTCGAATCCTCTCGGGTGCGCCACAATCTCCATCTGCCGCCGTGAACGGCGCGCGCTCGAGGAGCAGGCGTGATGGCCAGGCTCGTGTTCGGAATGAACCAGTCGCTGGACGGCTATGTCGATCACACCGGGTTCGCGCCCGGCCCGGCGCTGTTTCGCCATTTCATCGAGGAGGCCGAGGGGCAGGCCGGGAGCGTCTACGGCCGCAATATCTATGAGATCATGCGCTATTGGGACGAGGACCATCCGGAATGGGGCCCGGACGAGAGGGCCTTCGCCGCGGCGTGGCGCAGGCAGCCCAAATGGGTCGCCTCGCGTTCTTTGAAGTCGGTCGGCCCCAACGCGTCGCTGCTGGGCGACGACCTCGAAGCGGAGATCCGAGCGCTGAAGGCCACGGTCGAAGGGGAAATCGAGATCGCCGGCCCGAACCTGGCCCAAAGCCTGACCGAGCTCGGCCTGATCGACGAGTATCGGATCTACCTCCACCCCGTCGTGCTCGGCCAGGGCACGCCCTATTTCGCCGGACCCCGCCCGCCGCTCCGGCTCGCGGCCTGCGACCTCATCGCCGAGGATGTGATCAGGCTGAGCTACGTCCCGGGCTGACGAGCCGCCGGGCCATAGCCTCGAGCCGGTCGATTTGTGGCGGGGCGCGCCGGCGGGAAGCTTGCCCCGCGCCCCGCCGACGGTCAGCCGATGAAGACCTTGCCGATGATCCCCATCGCCGTCAGTCCGAGCGTCACGAGCACCGGGACGATCAGCATCTGGATGAGCGCGTCCCTGCCGCCGGTCCGGCCGGTCAGGGTCTGGATGCCGCCGTCCAGGAACTGCGACAAGGTGGGCCGGCGCGCACGATCCGCTTCGACGGCGAAGAAGATTCGCGGGACGGCGAAATACATGGCGACGAAGACCGCGCAGATCGAGATCGAGAAGACGGCCAGCGGCGAGCCGGCGAACAGAGCGAAGAAGACTCCGAGGAGAGCGACATAGGGGGCGACGACGAGCCGGCCCACCGCCGCCGGGACGTCCGGCGCCGCGGGCGCCGCGGCCGGGACGGGAGCCGGCTCAAGTCCGGTCCCCGCCCGATCGAGCGCCCGTCGGGCGAGCAGGGCCTCGTCGAAGGACGGCCACACCGCCGCAATGGGGGCGTCCGGGCCCGCGGTCTTCGTCTCGATCGGCTGGTAACGCATTTGATCCTCCCAGAGGCTGAGTGCCCGGTGGGGAATAGCCCAATGCCGGGCGCCCGGAATTCCGGTCTTGTACCTAAGGGAAATTCCTTAGTGCGCTCGTGGCTGCCATTCTGGGATTGGTCGTCTAGGAGATTCGCATGGGCTCGACAGACGACAGGGAGGGCAGAAGCGGGCCGCGCGACCCCGCCCCGGGCAGCGAATCGCATCTGCGCTCGATCCTCGCCACCGTTCCGGACGCGATGGTCGTCATCGACGAAACCGGCCGGATGCTGTCTTTCAGCGCCGCCGCGGAGAGAATGTTCGGCCTCGCCGAGCCCGACGTCGTCGGCCGGAACGTCAGCATGCTGATGCCGTCTCCCGACCGCGAGCGGCACGACGATTATCTCAGCCGGTACCGGGCGACTGGGGAACGCAGGATCATCGGAGTCGGGCGGGTGACGACGGCGCTCCACCGCGACGGCACCACCTTCCCGATCGAGCTCGCCGTCGGCGAGGCGTGGATCGAGGGCAGGCGGGTCTTCACCGGCTTCATCAGGGATCTCACCGAGCGGCAGCGGACCGAGCTTCGGATGCAGGACCTCCAGTCGGAGCTCGCCCATGTCGGGCGGGTGAGCGAGGTGGGGACTCTCGCCTCCGCGCTTGCGCATGAGCTCAATCAGCCGCTCACCGCCGTCGCCAATTATTGCGAGGCGGCGCGCGACCTGCTCTCCGGGCCGCTCGACCCGGACACGGTCGAAACCCTCCGCGAAGCGCTGGACGACGCGGCACGGCAGTCCGTGCGCGCCGGCCAGATCGTCAGGCGGCTTCGCGACTTCGTCACCCACGGCCAGACCGAGCGCCAGGTCGAGAACCTGGCGCGGCTGATCAACGAGGCCAACGCTTTGGCCCTGGTCGGCTCGCGCGAGCACGGCATCGAGGTCAAGGTCGATCTCGATCCGGCGGCGAAATCCGTCTTCGTCGACCGGATCCAGATCCAGCAGGTCCTGGTCAATTTGATCAGGAACGCGATCGACGCGATGGCCGGCAGCCCCGTACGCCTGCTGCGGATCTCCACCCGCAAGGCGCCGGAGGGCTGGATCCGGGTGACGGTGGGCGACACCGGGAGCGGAATCGGCGAGACGGTCGCGGCCCAGCTCTTCCAGCCGTTCGTGACCTCGAAGGAAGGCGGCATGGGAATAGGTCTCTCCATCTGCCGGACGATCATCGAGGCGCATGGCGGTCGTATAGGGTTTGAGCCCGGCCCGGGCGGCGGTACGCTCTTCCACTTCACACTGGCGGATTCGCAAGCGGCCGATGACTGATCCGGAAAAAGCCCTCGTCCACCTCGTCGACGACGAAGACGCGATCCGGCGGTCGGCCGGATTCATGCTGAAGACCTCGGGATATCGGGTCCGGCCTTTCGCCTCGGGCGTCGAGCTGCTCAGGCAGGCGCGGAGCCTCGAGCCGGGCTGCATCCTCCTCGACGTCCGGATGCCGGGGATGGACGGCCTCGAGGTCCAACAGGCGCTTCGCGAGGCAGGCGTGGCTTTGCCGGTGATTATCATGACCGGCCATGGCGATATCGCGGTCGCAGTCAGCGCGATGAAGGCGGGAGCCATCGACTTCATCGAAAAGCCCTTCGAGAAAGAAGTCCTCCTCACCGCCCTCGAGCAAGGCTTCTCCCGGCTTCGCAAGGAGGAGCGCAACCGGCACAAAGCGGAGGAAGCGGAGCTTCGGATCGCTTCGCTGACCCCACGCGAGCGGGAGGTGCTGGCCGGACTGGCGGAGGGCCTGGCCAACAAGACCATCGCTTACGACCTGGGTCTCAGCCCTCGGACGGTGGAGATCCACCGCGCCAACCTCATGCAGAAGCTGGGTGTCCACAGCCTTTCGGAAGCCCTGAGAATTGCTTTCGCGGCGGGGATGGGCGAAAGCCCCGAGTGACGGACGGCTTCGACGGCGGGCTGAGAGGCGTGCCGATCTTCGCGTTCACGCCGTCATTGCGAGTGAAGCGAAGCAATCCAGCGCCGCCTCGCAGGTCCGGTCGCAATGAGGGTCGGCAAGGCGACCCTGGCCGGGAATATGAATTCCCCCGGCTGCGGCCTCAGCTCATCGCGACCGCGATCCGCCGCTCTCCCGAAAAGGCGCACCGGCCGTGGGCGGCCAGCAGGTTGTCGAGCACGAGGATGTCGCCCGTCCGCCAGGCATGAGGACGCGTTTCGCGCCGGATGACCTGCCTGACGGCGGCGAGATCGGAGGGCGCGATCGGAGTCCCGTCCCCGTAGCGCACGTTCAGCCGGAAGAGGTCCTCGCTTCCGCACTCCGCGAGGAGCTCCGCATAAGTGGCGGGCTGGAGCGCGCTCGGATGGAAGCCGTCCGCCTGGTTGAACCACACCTCCTCGCCGGTTCCAGGATGTACGGCCGTCGCGGGCCGGAGCTCGGTCAGGCGCAGCAGATCGCCGTCGAGCCATCGATGCTCGGCGCCGATCGCCGTGCAATGGCGCTCCACCTCCGACCGGTCGCCGGTCCCGAACGCATCCTGCCAGGAATAGCCCGAGCCCGCTCCGGACGGCAGGTTGCGGATGTACAGCAACCCCTTGGATTCGAACCGGGCGCGGACCTCGGCCGGCATTGCGGCGAGGATCCGGCGGCTGTCGCCCAGCGTCGTCTCGCCGCCTTGCGCCGGGGCGGTCAGGCAGAGAAAGTAGATCCGTTCGGGCTGGGCGCTGGAATAAGAAAGTTCATTGTGCAGCGACAGCTCCATGTCGGCGGGATATTCGGTGGAATTGTAGACCGGCCGGGCACCCGCGGAGAGCGTTCGCCTGGGCGAGGCGCCGCCCCGATACTCAAGCAGGTCCCGCCGGCCCGACAGCCGCTCGACCAGCTCGGCGAACTGGTCGCAGGTCCGAACCGCCCAGCCGCGCAACAGGATCGCGCCGTGGACCAGGAGAAGCCGGCTCAGCAGGCTCTCCTTTTCGCCGGCGAGACGAAGCAGGCCGGCGAAGCTGGGATCATCCTCCGGACCGGGTTGAAGGATGAAGGGAAGGTCCTTTGACGTGTCGTTCATGCCGGCTCCTCCTCCGGCCTCGGCGCAAAGCGTGACCATCGTCCTGGTGGCGCAACGCGGCTCGCCGCCGCCGGTGCCACGCGCCGTCCCGGCCCGTCTTCTCGGCATCGGCTCGGGCGCTTCGGAGCCTGCGAGCGGAGGCTCGTGCCCCCGCGCTCAAAATAAAGAAGGTTAACCCCCCACATACCCTCTTTACGCGGCTCTTTCAGGAACCTGGGTCGTTCCTCCCGCCATGCCCCATTATTACTTCCACCTCGCTCGCGAAGGCGCCCGGCTACAGGACGAGGAGGGGCTGAAGCTGCCCGACGCGGAGGCGGCCTGGTACCAGGCGGTTCGAAGCGCCCGCGAGCTGATCCGCGGCGAGCTCGCGCTCGGCACGCGCTGGGACCGCCAGGCGATCGAGATCTGCGACGAGCGCGGGTGCCGGCTCGACCAGGTCGCGCTTTCCGACATCGTCCATTACGCGCTTTAGCAAGGGCGGTCGAAGCGGCCGCGGCGCCCCCGGATCCAGAAACGCGTTCAGAGTGTCGGCCGCCCTTTCGGGACAGTCCGGGCGAACTCATTTTTGAGCGCGACGACGCGACGACGCGACGACGCGACGACGCGACGATTGCGCCAAGCGCCGGACGCCCGCCAAGTCTCGGACAGGCCATCGTTTTCGAGACCGGGAGGCAGAGTAGCGTTTCGCTGTGGTTGAGTCGTCGCGTTGAAAATCGGCGCCTCGACCGGGGCCCGCTAGCGCTCGATCCGTCGGAACACGCCCTTGACGATCTTCCTCGGCGCCGGAGCGACGATGAGCTCGAGCTCGCGGGGGTGGAGCGGCCATTCGAACTCGCAGCCGATCTCGAAGCCTCTCTCGCCGTCCCGCGCCCAGACCACCCGGCTTCGCCTCGGCTCGAGCCCGGGGAGCTTCAGCCAGACCTCGTCGCCGATCTGGTGCTCCTCCTCGGAATCGGCCTTGAAGCCCCCGACCGAGATGTCGACGACGACGATCTTGCTGGTCTTGGCGCCGCTCTCGCGGAGCGCCGCGGCGAGGTTGACGATCCGGCGCTCGGCCTTTCGGCCGTCGGAGATCGGGATCCGGGACAGCTCGGCGTCGATGAACAAGGCGGGCCCCCTCAAGGCATGGTTACCGGCCGGGTCTAGCGGCCGCCGGTAAAGATAAGGTTGAGCCTCGTCGGAGGGGACCGGGGCGGGAGGGCCGGAGGGTCGGGGCCGGCGCATTTGAAGGCGCCGGCCCCCCCTCGGATACGCGACTCGAGGGACCGCCTTCCGCGTGGCCTGCATCGGGCGGCAGGTGAGGCTTATGGGCGAGGAGCGTTGAGGAAGGGCTGAACGACAGCGTTAGCGCGCGTTAAGCCATTCGCGCTTTCAGCCGCTTCCGGTCCGCTTTCGTTCGAGGAGAATCGCGCCGGCGCCGCAGCCCAAGTCATGGAACTGAAAGGCGAATTTTCGATTCGCGCGAACATTGGGGCCCAGGAAGAAGGCGGAAGCGGCCAAGCCGCCCCCGCCCCCCCGGTCGCGTACCAAGCCCTCCTTGTGGCCCACGATGCTTGAAAAAAGGTTAGCCGCCCGAAAGGCTTTGGATCGGAAGCGGAGGAATGTGGAGGAAGGTGGAGAAAACCGGCCGGATTTCGGATCGGTCGTCATTTCGTGCCCGGTTTGCCGTTTTTCCGGCCCGCCATTCCATTGAAATCCGTTTCGGCACAGGTGCTTATGCGTTCGCCATGGAGTGAACCGGATCGCCGATAATCGCGATTGATCGCCACTAATGTGGTCGAATGTGAAGGCTTCGGCCACTCTTGCCGGCGCCGGCCGGCCGCGTTCGCGAGCGACGCGGCCGCATTGCCGATCCCGGGCGGCACCCTATCTCGAGGCCAAGGACCAAGCCTTCGAGGGAGAAATACATGCCCGGCCCGATGACCTGCCCCGATTGCGACGTCCCCCTCGTGATGAGCGAGCGCCAGGGCATCGAGATCGACTATTGCCCGACCTGCCGGGGCATCTGGCTCGACCGCGGCGAATTGGACAAGATCATCGAACGCGCCGCCGGCGAGCTGGCGCCGGCCGCGCCTCAAGCTTCGCAGCCGCCGCGCGCCCCTCAGGCGCTGCAGGCGCCGTATCCACCCCAGGCCCCCTACCCGCCTCAGGGCGGCTACGACCCCCGCTACGACCAGGGCCACCACGGCCACGGCTACCGGCCGCACCACAAGCGCAAGAAATCCTGGCTCGAAGAGATTTTCGACTAGCTACCTCGGGATGCTGATCTGCTCGGTCACTGAAAGTGACCACGCAGTGAAGGCCGTAGCCTCGGACCAGCACGCATTCGGTCGTCAGGTGGCGACAGTCGGCCTGGCCGCACGAATTTTATCTTAGCGCTTGGGCTCCCCCGGTCATTTGATCTCCATTGCGACGTCCCCCTCGTGATGAGCGAGCGCCAAGACATCGAGATCGACTATTGCCCGACCTGCCGCGGAATCTGGCTCGATCGAGGGGAGCTGGACAGTCACCGCTGATCCTCGCGACCGCCGCGTCCCCCGGACGCGGCTGGGCAGTGCGGGGCACTGCCCACGTGAGGATCGGCGGGTGACCATCGAGCGCGCGGCGGGCGACCTGGCGCCTCAGGCGACCCAAGCGCCCCAGCCCCCAATGCAACCGATCGCCCCGCAGGCCCCCTACCCGCCCCAGGCCCCCTATCCCCAGCAGGGCGGCTACGACCCCCGCTTCGACCAGCGCGGCCACGACCAGGGCTACCGCCACCACAAGCGCAAGAAATCGTGGATCGAGGAAATCTTCGACTGATTACGGCTCGGACTGCCTGGCACCCCGCTGGTCACCAAAAGTGACCGGACAGTAGAAGCCCGCCCGCTGACGAAGTCACACCTCCCTGCACTGAGTGACAGCTACCCTGGCCTCCGAATTTTGTGTTCGCCTACCGGCAGCCACCTATCTGGCGAGCATTGCGACGTCCCGCTCGTGATGAGCGAGCGCCAGGGCATCGAGATCGATTATTGCCCGACCTGCCGGGGCATCTGGCTCGACCGAGGCGAGCTGGACAGTCACCGCTGATCCTCGCGACCGCCGCGTCCCCCGGACGCGGCTGGGCAGTGCGGGGCACTGCCCACGTGAGGATCGGCGGGTGACCATCGAGCGCGCGGCAGGCGACCTGGCGCCTCAGGCGACCCAAGCGCCCCAGCCCCCAATGCAACCGATCGCCCCACAGGCCCCCTACCCGCCCCACGGCGGCTACCCCCAGCAGGGCGGCTACGACCCCCGCTTCGACCAGCGCGGCCACGACCAGGGCTACCGCCACCACAAGCGCAGGAAGTCGTGGCTGGAGGAAATCTTCGACTAGCTGGGCGCGAGCGGCTGGTCTGCCCAAACTGATGCCGCGCATGGCGGTGTCGCCCGGCTGGCTGAATTTTTGCCGGCGCCCCAACGCTCGGCAACTTCGTCCATCGCGACGTCCGCAGGCGATCGCAGTGCCAGGGCATGAGGTCGCGCTTTGAACCCTCGCCACTCACGCTCTTGACGATGAGCCCATCTACTTTTTGATGGCCAGAAGCAGTCCGTCTCCGATTGCGCAGACATTGTGGATCACTCGCGAATCATGCTTTGCATGGCTGACCACTTCCCGCAGGGCCTGCGTTTGCGGGTCGACGGCCTGTCGATCGACAACCTCTCCGCCCCACAGCACGTTGTCGACTATAATCAACCCGCCTGGTCGCAAGAGGGGCAGCACCTTCTCGTAATAGGCGACAGTGGGTTCCTTGTCGGCGTCGATGAACGCGAGATCGAAGTCCCGCAGATCCGACTGCGCTTGGAGTGAGTCGAGAATTTTGGAAGCTTCGCCGAGGCGAGGGGAGATCAGGTGGGACACTCCCGCTGCGCTCCAATAACCGGCCGCACGAGCAAGGTATTCTTCAGACTTATCAATCGTTACAACCACGGCCCCGTCTTCAGAAGAGCCGGTGAGGGCAAGCGCCAACGCGAGAGCGGAGTAGCCAGTAAAGGTTCCTAACTCGAGCACACGTCGAGCACGCACCATCCGCACTAGGAGCTGCATGAAGGCGCCTTGTTCAGGGCTTATCTGAATCCAGGCAACATCAGGAAAAGCTTCGACGGTTTCACGCCGGCACTTTTCCAACGCGGGATGTTCGTCTGTATTGCTTTCGAGAATGTACTGTGCGAGTTTGGGCGTAAGATTGATGGACTGAGACATCGGTGCTCCGTGCTTGGCCGACCCGACGGTTGGCTAGTCCTGTTGCGTGAAGCGTTCCAGATCGATTTCGAGGCTTGCGGCTATTCGGCCGGGCAGGTGTGATTCCCGGCCGGAATGGTAGCGAAACAGGTGGGGCAACTGGCATGATTTCACGGCGACTTCTACTGCAATCCGCTACTGCGGCGATGCTCGTTCCGGCTTTGGGAGCCTGCAAGTCCCGCCCGAATTCCTTGCGAGCGGGTTACGTGAAGGTTCTAGTAGCGCTGCCCTTCATGTTTGCCCATCGCCAGGGCCTTTTTCAGCAGGCCGGCCTTCAAGTCGACGTGACGGAGTTCGGAAATAGCAACGACGCGGCCACAGCCGGGGTCACCCGGGCGGTAGACTTTATCGGCGCTGGCGCCACGAACGCATGCTTAGATGCGATGACCGCAGCCAACAGCACGCTAACGCTCTTCACGATGAATGACTATGTGCGGCGGCCTAATCTTCAGTCAACTGACTTCCTGCTCTCGTTGGCGCAGTTCAAGACGATAGAAAGCCTGAGAGGACAGCCCGTTGCCTTCTTCCCCGGCTCGTTTGGGAAGATGTTTGCGCGATTGATACTCCCTACGCTCGGTCTGCGAGTAGAAGACGTGCAATATGTCGAGATGCAGCCGCCCCAGTGGCTAGCCGCGCTCAAGAGCGGAGCCGTCAAGGCGGTCACGGCCTTGGAGCCGGTAGCGTCGAAGATCATGGCCTCAATGAAAGTAAACGTACTCGTCGACGGCTATTATGCCTCGGTTATGCAAAGGGTTCCCGCGTCGGGCTCTTGGTTCCTGAAGGGGCATCTGGAGCGCGCTACCGAGCAAAAAATCCACGACTCGATGATGGAGGCGGTCAGAATACTGAGTTCCGACCGGCCCCGAGCGGTAGCCGCAATTCAGGAGCTGTTTTCTTTGGAAAAAGCGGTGGCTGAACAGGTGAGGATGCCCGAATGGCGCTCCTCGACGAACGCCGACGGGCGGGCGGCCCTTAACCGGTTCGGTCAACTCCTCGCCGCGCGGGGGGGAATACAGAGGCCCCCGCCCCCTAACGGCAGCTGGATTTGGGCCTGACATTGTGTCCTGCACGCTCGCGGCTCGAGCCGTCGACCTCGGTGAGTTCAGTCTCTCAATTCCGTCGATGACCCTGACGCCAGGCATTTACCACGTCAACGGCCCGAACGGCTCAGGGAAGAGCACGTTCATGCGGTTTCTTCTCGGGTTACTGGCAAACGACAACAGGCCATCGGACGCCGATCTCCTTCCTCCGGACCGTGGCTATGTACCCCAAAACTTCAGAGAGCCGCTTTTGCCGTGGCTGACGGCGGGACAGAATGTCTCGGTACTTAAGGAGTCCAGCGCAAAAGCGCTGGAGCTTCTGGAGCGGTTCGGGTTCGCCCGCGGCGACCTCGGCAAACGTCCGCATTTTCTAAGCGGAGGCCAAGCCCAGCGGCTCGTAGTAGCTCGCGAAGTGGCCACGCGGCCTTCTCTTCTAGTACTCGACGAGCCCTTCTCAGCGCTTGACCGGCAGACGAGCCGGCTGGTCCTCCAGGCCGTCCTCGACGAACGGATTGAGGATGCCGTTGTGCTCCTTTCCACCCATATACCGGTCGAGGAGATCCTTCCCACCGTACAAGTGAAGCGGCTTGAGGTCGAACGAACGGAAGACACGGTAGCTCGCGTATGGCTAAGCTAGTTCCGGCTCTATTCTGGCTGCTCATTTGGGCGGCGTTGTCCCTGTTTTGCCACTTGGAAGAACGACTTCTTCCGGACTTTTTTTCTACACTTACTGCTGTCTGGGGACTTGTCTCTGACAACAGTTTTCGTACGAATCTCGCTCTCACTCTCCTACGAGTGCTCCCCGGCATAGTCATTTCAACAGCTTTTGGAATTCCGATAGGCTTAGCGTTCGCAACATCCCGCATCCTCCGGAATGTCGCTGAACCACTTTTTTCTTTTGTTCGTGGAGTGCCCGTCGCTACTCTTTTTCCTGCGGCGATCATTCTCTTTGGGATCGGCGACACCGCTCGTCTGGTGCTTACGATCTATGTTGCCCTTCCCATTCTTGTAGTGGCGACGACGACTGGCGCGATGGAGAGACCAGAGAATAAGACGCGCCGAGACTACCTGAGATTGCATCAACGACGCCTTGCTTCGTGGCACTTTCCCCTGTGTCTAGTCTGGGATGCACTCCCTGCAATACTAAGTGGCCTTAAGATTGCAATCGCCTTGTCGCTCGTCGTCGTGATAGTAAGTGAAATGTTTTTTGTGGGAGGGTCAGGAGCAGGCTGGTATATCTGGGATCAGTATCAATCTTTCAATCTATCAAAGATGTATGCAGCTATTTTTCTGGTTGGATTAGTTTCATTTTGGATGTCAGTTTTACTCGATACAGCTCAGCAACGTATGGTGCGGCAATGAAATCCATAATCAACTTGATCAGCTACCGAGTTGGAGACATTCTTGCCAAAGAGTTTGGCATATCTGATAGATCCAGGAAAGTGTTATTTGGTAATTGGCTTTTGGTGTTAGCTTTGATCCTGACGTCTTTTATAATTATACATTTGTCACAGGTAGGTTGTATATATGGAAGGGCGTGCACGCTGCCGAAAATCACCGGAAGTGAGCTACTAGCCTTCCTAATCGCGATCTTTGGGGTTGCATGGAGCGTCGGTATTGCCATTGGACAAAAGGAACAATCGGCAGATCTTAAAAAGCTGGTGAAGGCTGAACAGCAATTCAGCAAAGAGCTTCTTTCTCCACTAGCTAAAATTGATAACCACTTCCATGAGTTTTCTACTAAAGATCGTGACTTAACATTTCAAATATATGTTTCTAGTCCGGCCTTTGGCATACTAGGTGGATCGCAAGGATTAAATCATTTTGCGACTCTTTTCGAGAGGTTCGTTGATGCTGCTGGACGTAGAGCCGGAGGACGACTGAAGACAGGTCTAGACATGTTTCTCTGGGACCCAGATTCACATCTTAAGGTTTTTCGCCATGATCTCGCCAGTCCTAAGCAGTTCTGGAATGCATCTACCGAGGAGTGGCAGCAAATCTGTGCTGGCATTAATCGCATTTGCTCCTCCTTGGCTAAAATTTCTGAGATCAACCGAGAGTGTGATGGAGAGCATTGGTTAGATGATTGGGTACAATTTAGGCTGTTTCATGTCCCGGCAGACGAGTGTCGGTTTTTTCTGCTTGAAGGATCACATACTCAGAATGCAGCCATGATGACCATCGCGCCCATTGCTGAAGCGCCCGACGCTGACCTGCCGTGCATATTACTAACCGACTATGCCCCAGGAGGCGTGGCTCAAATGCGCAGATTTGCAAATGCTTTCACGCAGCGGGTGGCTGGAACCGGCCATTTGAGGAACGAGGCGCGGGTCCGTGGCATGGAGGTAAGCTCAGATCCACGCGACCTGTTCAAAAGATACTTTGGTCATGATTTCTCCGATCCTGCGGTACGGCCTTAGGGTGGCGCGAGGGCCTGCGGCTCTTGAGAATGTCTCGCGTCCCAGAGCCAGGTCTGATAGGATGCGGCATTTGTAAACGGAATTGGCTAGGTGCCACGGATCTCCTTATGTCCCATGTTGCAGGATGCGGCTGACCGAGGATACGGGATCCCCGCCTTCAATGTGAACACCGCCGAGCAGGCGTATGCAATCCTCGAAGCAGCAGACGCCGAGAAGGCGCCGGCGATCCTGCAGTTCACGCTTGCAGCCCGGAATCACATGGGCCCCCGTATCGTCGCGCGCCTAATTCAAGGACTTGAGGAAACGTTTCCCAACGTTCCGTTATGCATCCATCAGGACCATGCGCTGGACCTGCAAACCTGCATGGAGGCGGTCGATCTCGGCTTCACGTCCGTTATGATCGATGGCTCGATGACTCCGGATCTTCAAGCGGCTTCCGAGTTCGAGACCAATGTGGAGGTCACCTCAAAAGTGGTCGAGCGCCTCAGACCTCACGGAATTTCGGTCGAAGGGGCATTGGGGGTCGTAGGTTCGCTCGAGAGTTGCCTGGGTACTACGGAAGACGGACTGGCGCTTGGCCCTGGGATTGGCAAGGATGATTTCCGTACGGACATTACCAGAGCCCAGGAGTTCGTTCGCGCAACGTCCATCGACGCCTTGGCGGTTGCGGTAGGGACGAATCACGGTCTAGCAAAGTTCACTTCCCCCGCCGGGACTGAAAGCTTGGAGCTTTGTCTGCTCGATCGAATCCATCAGCGGGTGCCGGAGGTGCATCTCGTAATGCATGGCTGTTCAAGCCTGCCTGCCGAACTGCAATCGATCATCAACGATCATGGCGGCCGGCTGGGGGCCAGCTACGGGGTGCCGGTCCAGGTCATTCGCTCGGCTATCGGCAAGGGCTTGCGGAAGATAAACATCGACACCGACAATCGCCTCGCGATGACAGCCGGCATCCGGCGGTATTTCACTGAGCACCCCGAGCAGATAGATCCGAAAGTGTATTTGCGCGCCGGGGCAAATCGTGTGACCCAGCTATGCCGGGATCGGTTTCGAGCTTTTGGAGCGGCCGACCGTGCAGTAGGCCTTGCCCCTTTGGCGCCTACCAGCCCATTTCACGTGTAAGCCCCCGTTCACCCGCCCCCGCTACAAGCCGCTCCGACATTGCCAAAGCCCCGGGAAATCCTATTTTAGGCACAAGCGGCGACGAAGGCCGCGCCGGCGCTTTCGTTCGCGCCTCAGGAGAATCAGCTTGTCCGACAGTCCCAACCGCAAGCCCGACAACAAGGATCCGAACGGGTCCGGCAACCCGTGGATGAAGTCGCTCTTCATCTGGGCCGGCATCCTGCTGGCGCTGATCCTGTTCGTTCAGATCGTCGACGGCGGCGGGTCGCGGGGCGCGGGCGGGAATGCGATGGCTTATTCGGAGTTTCTGAACCGGGTCGACGAGGGCTCCGTGAAGGAGGTTTCGATCGGCAAGGAGGTGATCTCCGGCAAGCTGACCAACGGCGACGCGTTCCGGACCAACTTCATTCCCGATCCGCAGCTCACCTCGCGGCTCCGCGAGAAGGGCGTTTCGTTCCAGGGCGAGCCCGAGCCTCAGACCTCGGTCTGGCTGATCCTGCTCTACCAGTCGCTGCCGTTCCTTCTCATCCTCGGGATCGCCTTCTTCATCATGCGGCAGATGCAGAAGAATGCCGGCTCGGGCGCGATGGGGTTCGGGCGGTCGAAGGCGAAGCTCCTCACCGAGAAATCGGGGCGGGTGACGTTCGACGACGTCGCCGGGATCGACGAATCGCGCGAGGAGCTTCAGGAGATCGTCGACTTCCTCAAGGACCCGACCAAGTTCGCCCGGCTGGGCGGCAAGATCCCCAAGGGCGCGCTTCTGGTCGGAGCTCCGGGCACCGGCAAGACGCTCCTGGCGCGCGCGGTGGCCGGCGAGGCCAATGTGCCGTTCTTCACCATTTCGGGCTCGGACTTCGTCGAGATGTTCGTCGGAGTGGGCGCGTCGCGGGTGCGCGACATGTTCGAGCAGGCCAAGAAGAACGCGCCCTGCATCGTCTTCATCGACGAGATCGACGCCGTCGGGCGGCACCGCGGCGCGGGGCTGGGCAACGGAAACGACGAGCGCGAGCAGACGCTCAACCAGCTGCTCGTCGAGATGGACGGCTTCGAGGCCAATGAGGGCATCATCATCATCGCCGCGACCAACCGGCCCGACGTCCTCGATCCGGCTTTGCTCAGGCCGGGCCGCTTCGACCGGCAGGTGGTGGTGCCCCGCCCCGACATCGAGGGGCGCGAGAAGATCCTCGCGGTGCACATGAAGAAGGTGCCGCTGGCGCCCGACGTCGACGCTCGCACCATCGCTCGCGGGACCCCGGGCTTCTCGGGCGCCGACCTCGCCAACCTCGTCAACGAGGCCGCGCTGCTCGCCGCCAGGAAGGGCAAGCGGCTGGTGGCGATGAGCGAGTTCGAGCTCGCCAAGGACAAGGTCATGATGGGCGCCGAGCGCAAGTCCATGGTGATGACCGAGGACGAGAAGAAGGCGACCGCCTATCACGAGGCCGGCCACGCGCTCGTCTCGCTCCACGTCCCGGGCTGCGATCCGCTCCACAAGGTGACGATCATCCCGCGCGGGCGCGCTTTGGGCGTGACCTGGAACCTGCCGGAGCGCGACCGCTATTCGATGTCGATGAAGCAGATGAAGGCGCGGCTCGCGCTCTGCTTCGGAGGCCGGATCGCCGAGCAGCTCATCTACGGCGTGGAGGAGCTCAATACCGGCGCTTCCAACGACATCCAGCAGGCCACCGACATGGCCCGCTCGATGGTGATGGAATATGGAATGTCCTCGAAGCTGGGCTGGCTGCGCTACCGCGACAACCAGGAGGAAGTGTTTCTCGGCCACAGCGTCGCCCGGAGCCAGAGCGTCTCCGAGGAGACCGCCCGGCTGATCGACAGCGAGGTCCGCCGGCTCATCGAGGAGGCCGAGGCCACCGCGCGGAAGGTCCTGACCGACAATCTCGACGAGCTTCACCGGCTCGCCGGGGCGCTTCTCGAGTTCGAGACCCTGACCGGCGAGGAATCGAAGAAGGCGATTCGGGGCGAGGATATCGGCCGCGAGGACCCGGGCTCGCGGGCGCCGCTGATCCCGGCCTCGGGGACGTCCATCCCCTCCACCCGGCGGCCGCGCGGCGGCGGGATCGGCGGGCCGGCTCCGCAGGGGGCTTAGGCGGGAGGTACACGCCGCGTCATCCCGGCGAAGGCCGGGACCTCGGGGAGACCCGCCGAGGCTTTCCGACATGAGGTCCCGGCTTCCGCCGGGATTGACGGGCCGTTCAACCGGCGTTCAGGGGCCGGGCGCTCCTTTGGCGCGGTCACGTCGAGGGGAAAATCGTTGAGGATCAAGCTTCTTGCAGCCGTCTTGCTGGCGGTCGTCCCGGTCGGCGCCGCACAGGCGATGGACGTCGCCACCTTCCTGGTCAAAGCCGACGCGCTCCAGAAGAAGGGCGTGATGGCGCTGATGTCGAGCGACTACAAGCTTTTGAAGAGCGAGATCGAGTCGAACGGCGCCGCGCTTCGAGCCGAGCGCCTCGCCGCGGAGCGCGCACGCCGCAAACCCGCTTATTGCCCGCCCGCCAAGCAGAGCCTGACCAGCGGCGAAATCCTGACCGCCTTCCGATCGATCCCCGCGGCCCAGCGGCCCCGTATCCAGGTGAAGGATGCGCTTCGAGCGCTGATGGCCCGCAAATATCCCTGCCGCCTGTAGCTCCGCGCGCCTCGGCCAAGGGTTCATCCGCCGCGGGGCCTGACCATTCCCACCAGATCGGTCGGGATCGCGAAGCCTTCCAGGCTCATCCTTGGATTGCGGCCAGGTTCGAGATCGAAGTCGAATTCCACCATCGCGAGCTGGCAGAAGAGGATGAGTTGGGCCTGCCCGACCGAAGCCCCCACGCAGCTTCGCGGACCGAAGCCGAACGGCACGTAAGCGGTGAGCGGCGGAAGCTCGGCCGGGGCGAGCCAGCGGTCTGGATCGAAAAGCTCCGGGTTGCGCCAATGGCGTTCGGAACGGTGCATGACATAGGGGCTCAGGTCGTAGGGGCAACGCTCGCCTATGGCGGTGCCGGCGACCTCGAGGTCGTGATAGGCGATCCGGTGAGTGACCAGCGGGAACGGCCATAGGCGCATCGTCTCCTTGATGAATCGAGCCGTCAGCGGCGCCTTGCGGGCGGCGGCGGCGTAGATTTCGCCCGCGTCGAGCGCTTTCAGTTCGGAGCGGATGCGTTCGCGCCAGCCGGGGTTTCGAACCAGCTCGAAGAGGATGCAGGCCGCGACCATTCCCGGCGGGCCCGCCACCGCGGTCAGCAGCGTGGTGAGCAGGTACCTCGAACGGGCGAGGCCGACCCGCCCGACCAGCGGGACGATCGCCTGGGCGTAATCGTCGAGCGCCGGCGCCGAATTTTCGAAGCGCCTTTTCAGCGCCTTCGAGATCGCCCGCCCGGTCGCCGCTTCGTCGAGCATGTGCGACAGCCGTCCCGCCCAACCGCGCCTGGGGCCGGCCGCCCCTGAAAGCCGCCTGAAGGCGAGCTGCTGGCCCGCGGCGAGCCGCTCCGCCGAGCGCCTGGGCAGGCCGTCGATGACGAGCGGGAGGAGCGACTTCGAGAAAAGGTCCACCGTCAGAGCCGTCAGGTCGAGGGTCCGGCCGCTCTCGGCGCCCAGCAACGCCCGCATCCGCCGGTGCAGAGCCTCGAGATGGGGCGGCGCGCTGAGCTGCCGGCTCCGCTGGATCAGAAGGGCGCGAGCCTCGCGCCAGGTCACGTCGTCCGGGCCGACCGGCTTGCGGGCGAGGCTCGACAGCGAGCCCGGAAGCTTCAGGCCGTCCGAATTGGCGACGTCCGCCTCGAGAGCCAGTGAAGGATCGAAAATTCCTACGGCCCCGTCCGCCAGGCGAAGGACGGGACCCTCCTCCTCCGCTCGGCGGATCAGGGAATCCAGATAGGGGTCGCCCGCCAACTTTCTCCCCTCAAAAAGAAAGGCGGTTGGAAACCAGCCGCCTTTCCCAATCCCGCTTCAAGAGCGGAGCGATCAGAAGTCGATATATTGCGGCCAGGTGCGAAAGCAGCGGCCTTCCGGCCTGTGGTTCAAGGAAACACGAAGGGCACGAAGCAAGGTGGTCATGTCTCTTCTCCTTCTGGATCGGGCAGTGTAGGGTTACTCCGCCGCGAAGTATAGATTGACGGGGCCCAGTCTCGCCGAAATTTCATCCAAATCGGATATTTCCGAACCACGGGATCCCGGCTGGAGCAAGGCCTCTTCTTTTCACGAAGAAAGACGACCGGGAAACCGGCCGCCTTCCCGGTCACTTCGAGAGCAAGATCAGAATTCGATATACCATTTCCACATCTCGCACGAGCGGCCGGGGGGACGATGGTTGAGGGAAACCCGAAGAGCGCGAAGCAGATTTGCCATGACTCACCTCTTTTTCGTTGGAAATAGAAATATACAGTCGTCATTTTCGCGAGTATATTCTTGAGTTCAACTAAAGCATCCGGATCGGATATAGATGGGCGGCGCTATAGTGGGGATTGCGCGCGGCTCGAGCTTCGAAGCCGATCCGCTCGGCTGGCTGGACGCCGCCGCGCTCGACGGCCGCCCGGTCCGATGGCTTGCTCCGGCCCGGCTTTGCGTGCTCGACGCCGACCTCGCTCGAACCCTGCTCAGGAACGAGGACGGAATGCTGGTCCGGCATTCCGACTTCTTCGGTCCGGCAGAGGGCGCCCTCGGCCCGCGAGCCGCCCAGGTGGCGCTTGGTCGCGAGTGCCTGGGGCTAGTCCAGCGCCATCTGCGCGGGATCGACCGGACGGCTCATGTCGAGGCGCTCGGCGACCGGAGCCTTTGGCCAGGGGCCGGGAACCGGCTGATGCTCGGGGTTATTCGGCCGGCATTGGCCCGTCCCGGCCGGTCGCCCGCCCTCCACGCAGCGCTCGATTTCATCCTCGACGACCGGATCGCCAACCGTCACGGGGCGCGGCGCCTGCTGCGATGGCCGAGGTTCCTGCGCCGCATCCAGCTTGCCCGGGTCATCCTCAAGGAAGCCGACGCCCCTCGGAACGACGGCGAGGCCGTCGACCTTCTGGATCTGGTCGCCGGCGCCAAAAGCGGAATGAGCGACGGCGCACTCGTCCATCTGTATCTCGCATTGGTCTTCGCCCTTGCGGGATCCGTCGGCTTTGCGCTCGGCTGGGCCCTGCTGCTCGCGGTCCGGCACGGCCGCACCGGCTCCCCGCCACCCGACCTGGTCCGCGAGGCGCTGCGCCTGTACCCGGTGGCGTGGCTCCTTGCCCGAAATCCGGTGGCGGAGGCCGAGATCATGGGGGAGCGGGTGTCGCCCTCCGACGAGATCGTCATCAGCCCCTACGGAGTCCACAGGAATCCGGCTTACTGGCCCGAGCCGGGGGCCTTCCGGCCGGAGCGCTGGCGCGGCAAGGTCGACCGAAGGGCCTGGCTCCCCTTCGGAGCGGGAAGCCAAAGCTGCGTCGCGGCCTCGCTGACGATCGACGTCGCGAGCGACATCCTGGGCGAGATCTTCAGCCGCCCGGTGTCGATCGAGGGCGGGGACGGACCGCCTTCGATCCGGGCGGCACTCGCGGCGCCCCAATTCACCCTGGTTCGCGGCGGCTGAGCCGGTCGGTCAGCCGAGCACGCCCAGCGCCAGCAGCCCGGTGAAGAAAAGGCTTGCCGCGATGAAGGCGAAGTTGATCAGGGCGAAGGTCCGCCACAAGGCGCTCCACCGCGAAAGCTCATAGGCGCCGCGAAGCTGCCGGTACATGTGGATCGGGGGTATGAAGATCATTCCCAGGAGCGCGAACACGTCGGGCACCCCGAGCAGGCGCAGGAAGCTGAGCGCGATCACCCCCAAGCTCATGAACGAGATAGAATAGGTGACGAAGACGGTGTGGTCGTAGGCCCTATATTGCCGGTAGCGGCGCCGGTGGAGGAAGAGCAGCCACAGGAAGGGCACCGATATCGGGATCAGCGCCCAGGAGAATTTGTAGGCGTTGCTCTGCAGCTTGTAGGCGAGCAGCTTCGGATTTTCCTTCGCCTTCCTGTAGGATTTCTCGAACCAGCCGTTGAGCGAATCCGCGCCGGAAACGACGGTCAGCTTGCCCGAATCCGCGGCCGTCGCCGCATTCCTGGCCGGGCCGGGAACCGCCTCCTTTTCCGATCTGGCTTCCTCGGCCTCCCGTTTCTCCTCGGCGTCGATCAGTGCCAGAGCCCGTCCGAACAGGCGTTGCTTCAGGGCCAGCTCCGCCTCGGTCTCCCGTATATCGGAGTCGACCTCGGCGGTCGGCCGGCGCGCCGCCGCCAGCCGCGCCCGTTCCGCCCTCAGCGCGGCCAGCTGCTCCAGGGTCTCCGACCGGTCCCGGGCGAATTCGAGACGGGCCTCCGAGCGCTCCTCGGCCGGACTCTGCTCCTTCTTGAACGAGGATCCGTTGCCGATCGGTCCACCGATCGTCGAGAAGACCGCGAACATCAGGAAAACCGAGAAGAGGAACAGGGCCATGGGCGAGACGAAGCTGGCGCGCTGGCCCGCGACATAGCGGCGGGTCAGCTCGCCGGGCCGCCAGGCAAGCAGCGGCAGGGTCCTCCACAATTTGCCGTCGAAATGGAGGACGCTGTGCGCGAGGTCGTGCCAGAATGCGGTGAGAGTCCGGTGGACATGCGCGGCCTGCCCGCAGCGATGGCAATGCGGGCCCAGCAGGTCGGCGCCGCAATTGAGGCAGGGCCCGTGGCCCGCTCCCTCCCCCTCTCCGGCCCTGGGCTCGACGGCACGCGCGGCGAGCCCGCCCGTCACCGCTTCGCCGACGCTCTCCAACCCCCCGGTGATCATCGGCGCAACATGACGAAGGCGAAGGCGCGCGTCGAGACGCTTTGAAGCGCCGCGCCATGCCGAACCCTTTCGGCCGAGGCCATTTCCGGCGCAGCCGGGCGGCGGCTCCGACGGTGTCGACGCCTGGCCGAACCCGACAGGCGGCCGCGATTTGGCTCGGTTTTCCGGCTTTGCGCGACCGAGGTCGGTTCGAACGGCGTTTCCCGCTTCCCTGCAGCGCGAATGCGGTCCGACCGGGGGATTGCCTAATCGCCCGCCTGTGCCAAAGGGGTTCAATATGGGGACCGGGATTCACGGAGCGGCCGGCGCCGGCGCCGAGGACACGCTTGCACCCATCGTCAGGCTCGCCACCGGCGAACTTCCCGAAAAGGGGCGCGAGGCGCTGATCCGGGAATTTTACGGCCGGATCGGAGTGGGGGTCGACATCGAGCCGCTCCAGGACGTTCCGCTCGAGCTCGATATCTCCACGCTGATCCTGCCCGGAGTCATGACCATCGTCGCGACCACGACTCCGCTCAAGTGGGAACGGCGGGCGGAGTTCACCGCCGACGGCAATGACGATTTCTGCATCACTTGGGCCGCCGGCGGCTACGCCTTCCGCCGGCCGGGGACGGACGACGTCGAGATCGCGCCCGGCGCCGCGTGCCTGATCCCCGTCGACCGGCCGTGGAGTGCCGCGACCCTGGACGGATCGTGGAAGACCAACATCCAGATCGAGCGGCGGCTCCTCGCCGAGCGCGTTGCCGGCCTCGAGGACGCGGCGCCCGACCGGATCGACCGGCGAAGCCCGGAAGGCGCGCTATTGTTCGACTATCAATGGTCGCTCGCCCGCCACACGGTGACCGAGGCGATGGCGCACGTCGTCGCACAGCATCTGGTGGATCTCGCCGCTCTCGCGCTCGGCGCCGGCGGCGAGTCCCGGCAGGCGGCGCTCGGGGGCGGGGTGCGGGCGGCCCGGCTGCTCGCGCTCAAGCGCCACGTCGCCGCCAATCTCCACCGCTCGACCCTCTCGGCGCGAAGCGCGGCGCTGGCGCTGGGGATCAGCGAACGCTACGTCCGGAGCCTGTTCGCGGGGGAGGAGACGAGCTTCTCCGACTATGTCGCCGACCGTCGGCTGGACTCGATCCGCCACCGGCTCCTCCAGCCCGGCGAGGCGCGGCGGCCGATCGCCGACATCGCCGCCGAGCTCGGCTTCGCCGAGCCGTCCACCTTCTACCGCCGGTTCAAGGCGCGGTTCGGAATCAGCCCGTCGGAGCTTCGCCGGGCCTGACGGTTCCGCCCGCGCACCTTCCCGTGCCGGAGGCGCGACACCGTGGCCGGTCGAAACCCTTATTCGAAGTCCCGTGTCGCCGGCGATCCACGCCGCGCAAGACAGGGGGACAATCAATGATCAGGAACACGCGCCTCGCGCTCACCGCCGCCGCCTCGCTGACGGCGCTCGCCTGGCCGGTCTCGGCCTCGGCCGATCCGACTCCGGAATGCAATTCGGGCACCGGCGCGAACAGCACCGAGTGCGGCGCGAATGCGGCCACCGGCGCCGCCGCCCGGGCAACGGCGGTCGGAGCGGGCAGCCTTGCCGACCAGAACGGCACCGTCGCAGTCGGTTTCGGAGCTCAGGCTACCGCCCAATCCGCCTTCGCCGGGGGCGAGCAGGCCAGCGCCGCCGGGGCTAATTCGGTCGCCGTCGGAGCGGCGACGGCCGCGAGCGGCAACCAGTCCATCGCCATCGGAGCCTTCGCGAAGGCGACCGATGCCGCTTCGACGGCCGTGGGCGGAACCGCTTTGGCTTCGGGCCCGGGCGGCACCGCGACGGGCAACGCATCGCGGGCGACCGGAATCTTTTCGGCCGCCTACGGCCACTCCTCGGCCGCGACCGGAAGCTTCAGCGTCGCGATCTCCAGCCTGGCGGAGGCGACGGCGGAGCGCACGATCGCGATCGGCAGGGAGAGCAAGGCGACCGACGTCGGGGCGACGGCTCTGGGCAATCAGGCTGTAGCGAGCGGGCCGGGCAGCACCGCGGCGGGGACCACCGCTTCGGCGGCGGGCTCCTTCGCGAGCGCCTACGGGGCCGGAACCGTCGCCTCCGGCCTGTACAGCGCCGCTGTCGGCACCTTCGCCGAGGCCACCGCGGAGCGCGCGATCGCGATCGGCCACGAGAGCGAGGCCGGCAAGGTCAACGCGACCGCTTTGGGCTCCGGCGCGCGGGCGCTGGGTCCGCAGTCGACCGCGCTCGGAAGCCAGGCCTTCGCCAACGCGACCGGGACAATCGCGATGGGCTATTTCTCCGCGGCGCTTGGCGACTTCTCGATCTCGATGGGCCAGAACAGTCAGGCCACCGGCGAGTTCTCGATGTCGCTCGGAGTCAATTCCGGCGCCAAAGGCGCGGAGGGGACGGCCCTGGGCAGCCGGGCAGAGGCCAATGGCGAGGATTCGACCGCGCTCGGAAGCCACAGCAGGGCGAGCGGGGCGAGCAGCGTCGCGATCGGCGATACCAGCATCGCGAGCAGCGCCCGCTCCCTCGCCATGGGCGCCCTGGCCGAAGCGACCGGCGTGTCGAGCGTCGCCGTCGGCGCCGAGGCCCGGGCGGCGGACGTCGCGGCAGTCGCGCTCGGCGAGAGCGCCCATGCCTTCGGTGCCGGAAGCGTGGCGATCGGCCGGAACACGACCGCGTTGCTGGATGGATCGGTCGCGATCGGCGACGGAGCCCAGGCGGTTGCGGCCAACCAGGTATCGATCGGCGGCAAGGGCAGCTCGGTCCGGATCGGCGATATCGTCTCGAGCACCGCCCGGCAGGTCGGGACGGTGGGGGTGGCGACGGTCGACGGCGGCGGCACTCTCGGCCGCGACACGACGATCATTCCGGCGATCGGAGCCCTCCAGACCGGTCAGGCGGCGCAGGCCGGCCAGATCGCCGCGATCCAGACCGTCAACACCACCCAGACGGCCCAGATCACCGCGCTTCAGCTGGGCTCTGCCAGCCAGGCCGCCGCGATCTCATCGCTCCAGTCCGGCCAGGCGGCGCTGAGCGGCCAGGTGGGCAGCCTGTTCGAGCTTCGTGACCTCGATCGCCGCGACATGCGCGAGGGGATCGCCGCGGCGGTGGCGATGGGAGACGCTCCGATGCCGTCGGCGGCCGGGCGGACGAGCTACGTCTTCAACATCTCGACCTACCGCGGCCAGCAGGCGCTGGGCGGATCGATCCTCCACCGGGTGGGCGGCGACACTCCGATCGCCCTGGGAGTCGGATTCTCCGTCGCCGGGCACAAGAACAACGCCTTCCGGGCTGGCATCGCCGGAGAATTCTAAGGTGCAGAGCCGTTCGATCCTCCCTTCGGAAACCGGAGGGGGGATCGAATTGGAGCCCCCCGAATCCACCGTTTCGGACGCATCTCTACCCGCGGGCTGCCGCCGCCTCCACTCGTCATCCCTTAGGAGGCGTCCTCCATGAGACGGTCTTTGTGGACGCTCAGGAGATTGCCCAGTCGGCGACGTTGATAATGGCTCCGGCGGCAGGGTCGCAGATGCTGCCGCCGTGCTGCGACTCGACTACCCGGCCCGTGGCCCGCCAAAATCTGACTGTGCAGATACCCAGGCCAACCGGAACAAGAGGAAACAGGCGCCGCCGCATAGCCATGCTGCAACTTTGAGTCCTCCGGCTACCCGCTCTCCAGATTGCGGACTAAGGACGGGCGCCAAGGCGCGATCGTGCGATACGAACCAACGCCGGGTACAGATCGGATGCCGGTTTGGATGCAATGCTCGCCGCCAGGCAAGTAGGTGTCACCGCGCCTTCGGGCGTGTGGACGAGTGCAATCAGCCGAACTTCGTCCGGCCTGGAGTAGAACCACCGGATCATCCCGTCTTGGCGCCCCACTCCGTTCACCCGCAACGGCGCCATCCTCACGACGGACTCATCACCCTTGAGGGCGGCGAAAATCTCCGCTTCCTGCTGCTGGATGGCGGGGGCGCCGGGCAATTGGCGCACAAAGCCAAACCCGACGACTTCGCTGGAGTCCCAGATCACCCGCGCGGCCTCATCGACCGATCGGGCCTCGGTCGCACGGGTGTCGCATGAGGTGGCCGATGCAGGGGCGGCCGGCACCCCTGCAAGGCATAACGCGAACCCGAGCGTCGCTGGAGAAAGGGAGCTCAGCCGGGCCATAGGATCTCTTGCGAGGGCTCGAGCGCAGCCCGTTGAATCAGGAACTCGTACTCTTCCGATAGCGCCTACGCTCCGGTCGACGATCCCAACGCCGTGATAGTAATTGGCCAAGACTCAGGTGATGTAAAGGTCCGATCCGATGTAGGTCGGGACTACCTTCGGGCTCGGAGTGGGGCTGCCCTGGGTGCCGGCATCGGCCAGGAATGACGGGTAGGGACTGTCCGGCGGCGTTTTTCGACGCTTTTCACGCTTTCTTTGTCAATTTGAGCGACACTAAGGGCCTGTCGGTAGAACTTACAGTCCGCGAGGCGCACGCCCCTTGATCCGGTTGTTCAAGCATTACGTCCCCCACAGCGTCCTCATGCTGGGCGTGATCGACTTCCTGCTGCTGTTCGCGGCCGGGGAGGCGGGGTGGCTTCTGCGCCTCTGGCAGATCGAGGGCGCGGCCGATCCAAACGTCCAGCGGCTTCCGCACCTGCTCACCTTCGCCGTGGTGCTTCAGCTCGCGATGGTCGGGGTCGGGGCCTATGGGGTCGACGCGCTTCGCTCGATGCGGCTGGCCGCGGCCCGGCTCATGGTCTCGGTGTCGCTCGGAGTGCTTCTTCTCGCGCTCGTCTTCTTCCTGTTCCCGGCGGTGACCTTCTGGAGGTCGAACCTGCTCTACGCGATGGGCTTCGCGCTCGTCCTGCTGTTCGTCGCGAGGCTCGTCTTCGGCCGGGCGCTGGGCAACGAGGCGTTCAAGCGGCGCATCCTGGTGCTCGGCGCCGGACCCCGGGCGGCCCGGCTCGAGGCGCTTGCCCGGACCGAAGGCGCGGGGTTCGCGATCGCCGGCTATGTCGGGATGAACGACGGCGCCCAGGGCGTCGCGCACTCGGTCAACCGCGACGACATCGCCAACCTCACCGCCCATGTCGTCCGGCTGCGGGTGACCGAGGTGGTGCTGGCGCTGGAGGAAAGGCGAAACGCGCTTCCGCTCGCCGATTTGCTGCGGATCAAGACTACCGGGGTCCACGTCAACGAATTCTCCTCCTTCATCGAACGCGAGACCGGGCGGGTCGACCTCGACAGCGTCAATCCGAGCTGGCTGATCTTCTCGGACGGCTTCTCGTCGGGGCGCAGGCTCTCGGCGGCGGGCAAGAGATTGTTCGACATAATCGTCTCGGGCGTCATCCTCATCGTCTTCGCTCCGCTCATCCTTCTGACCGCGCTGGCGGTGAAGCTGGAAAGCAAGGGCCCGGCCTTCTTCCGCCAGCGCCGGGTCGGCCTCTACGGCGAGAGCTTCGAGCTGGTGAAGCTCCGCTCGATGCGCGAGGACGCGGAGGTCGGCGGAAAGGCGGTCTGGGCGCAGAAGGACGATCCCCGGGTGACCCGGGTCGGCTCGGTGATCCGGAAGCTCAGGATCGACGAGCTTCCCCAGGCCTGGACCGTCCTGACCGGCAAGATGAGCCTCGTCGGGCCCCGGCCCGAGCGGCCCCAGTTCGTCGCCGACCTCGAGGCCCGGCTTCCTTATTATGCCGAGCGCCACGTGGTGAAGCCGGGGATCACCGGCTGGGCACAGATCAACTTCCCCTACGGGGCGAGCGTGGAGGATGCCCGGCAGAAGCTCGAATACGACCTTTATTACGCCAAGAACTACACCCCCTTCCTGGACCTCCTGATCCTCCTGCAGACGGTCCGGGTGGTGCTGTTTCCGGAAGGGGCGGGGGCCCGATGATCGTCCTGCTTGGCTTCTGGACCCATGCGCTCGCCGCCTTGCTCTATGGGGCGCTGGCCTTGTGGCAGCTTCGCCGCTGGAACGAGGACCGCGGCAACCGCCGGCTCGTCGCGGCCTTCGCGGTCACTTCGGCCTGGGCGATCTTCATCGCGCTCCAGGGACCCTACAGCCTCGGCGCCGGAATCGCCGAAGCGGCGCGCAACTTCGCCTTCCTGGGCTTCATGTACGCGATCGTCAGCCGGGCCGCGGAGGAGCGCGGGCAGCAGGGGGTCAGGCTCGTCTACACCGTGGTCGCCGGGGTGATCGGGCTTCAGCTGACGCTCGCCGGGGTCGCGCCCCAGTTCACCGCCAAGCCGATGCTCCACGACGCGCTCGTCTCGACCGGCCAGGTGATCGGGCTGACCATCGCGGCGGGCTCGCTGATCCTCGTCCACAATCTCTACGGCCAGGCCGCGCACGAGAGCCGCTGGGGAATCCGGCTGCCGATGATCGCTCTGGCGGGAATGTGGGCCTACGACCTCCACCTCTACACCGTGTCGTGGCTGACCCGCGGTCCCGTGGACGACCTCTACGCGATGCGCGGAGCGATCCTGTCGATGCTCGTTCCGCTGTTCGCCCTCGCCAGCCGGCGAAACGCGGCCTGGCGAATGCATTTGTCGAGGGCGGCCACTTTCCAGTCGCTGTCGCTGATCGCGATCCTCGGCTACCTCATCCTGATGATGACCGCGAGCCGGGCGCTCGAGGCGGTCGGAGGCAATTGGGTCAGGATCGGCCAGGTCGGACTCATCTTCGCGATCACGGTCACGGCTCTGATCCTTCTGCCTTCGGGACGGATGCGAGCCTGGTCGCGGGTGATCGTCGCCAAGCATTTTTTCGAGCATCGCTACGACTACCGGGAGGAATGGCTCCGCTTCACCCGCACCGTGGGCGGCGACGCTCCGCTCGGCGAGCGCATCATCAAGGCGATCGCCGACATCGCCCAATCGCCTTCCGGGCTCCTCCTCGTCCCGGAAGGCGGCCGGCTCAGCGTCGCCGCCCGGTGGAACTGGCGGGAGGAGCTGCCCGAGGCAAGCTCCGACGACGCGGGCCTGATCCGCTTCGTCGAGAGGACCGGACACGTGCTGGACTTCACCGGACTGAGCTCGGGGCTGCTTCGGATCGAGCAAGCCGAGGTGCGCGTGCCCGCGCCGCTGGCCGGACTGAACGGCCTGTGGGCGGGGGTGCCGCTCATCCACGGCGACCGGCTCGTGGGCCTCGTCCTGCTCGAGCATCCACTCGTCCGAAGGCCGCTCGACTGGGAGGATTTCGACCTGTTCCGGACGGTCGGGATCCAGGCGGCGAGCTATCTTGCCGAGGCCCACACCCAGGACGCGCTCGCCGACGCCCGGAGGTTCGACGAGTTCAACCGGCGTTTCGCGTTCATCATCCACGATATCAAGAATCTGGTGAGCCAGCTGAGCCTGGTCGTCCGCAATGCCGAACGCCACGCCGACAAGCCCGAGTTCCGCGAGGACATGATCGCCACCCTCCACAGCTCGGTGAAGAAGATGAACGACCTCCTCGCAAGGCTCCACCGCGGCGGGGCCAATGTCGAGGCCGAGCCCGTCCGTGCGATCCCGCTCGGCCAGGCGGTCGCGGCGGTGGCCGAAGTGAAGCGGCGGGTGCACCCGGTGAGGGTCGAAGGCGACACCAATGTCGCCGCTGCCGCCGATCCGCTTCGGCTGGAGCAGGCGATCGCCCATCTCGTCCAGAACGCCATCGACGCGAGCCCGAACGGCGCCCCTGTTACCATCCGTTGCGGGCGGCGGGGCGGCGAAGCGGCGATCGAGATCGCCGACCGCGGCGAAGGCATGTCCTCCGACTTCATCCGGACCCGGCTCTTCCAGCCCTTCGCCTCGACCAAGGAGAGCGGCTTCGGGGTCGGCGCCTTCGAGGCGCGGAGCCTGATCGTCGCCATGGGGGGGCGGATCGAGGTCGACAGCCGGGAGGGCGAGGGCAGCCGCTTCACCCTGTTTTTACCGCTGGGTGACACCGGTGGATATGAGATCGAACGGATTCGGGCATGAGCGTGGACAGCAGGGCGAAATTGCTGATCGTCGAGGATGACGAGGGCCTGCAGCGGCAGCTTCGCTGGGCCTATGACGATTACGAGGTGCTGGTCGCCTCCAACCGGGACATGGCGATCAACCTGCTCCGCTCGGAGGAGCCGCCGGTGGTCACGCTCGACCTCGGCCTGCCGCCCGACCCCAACGGAGTGACCGAAGGCTTCGCGACCCTCGAGACGATCCTCTCGCTCAAGCCGGAGACCAAGGTGATCGTCGCGTCCGGCCACGGCGCCCGGGAAAGCGCTCTTCGGGCGATCGCGTCCGGCGCCTACGATTTCTACCAGAAGCCGGTCGACATCGACCAGCTCGGACTCATCGTCCGCCGCGCCTTCCAGCTCCACGGAATCGAGACCGAGAACCGCAAGCTCGAGGAGAAGGTCGGCGAGGACCAGACGGTGCTCGGGACCATGATCACCTCGGCCCCCGAGATGCTCAAGGTCGCACGGACGATCGAGCGGGTGGCCAATACCGGCGTCTCGGTGATGCTTCTCGGCGCGAGCGGCACCGGCAAGGAGCTCCTCGCCCGTGGGCTGCACCAGGCCAGCAACCGCTCGGGCGGGGCTTTCGTCGCGATCAACTGCGCGGCGATTCCGGAGAACCTGCTCGAGGCGGAGCTGTTCGGCTACGAGAAGGGCGCCTTCACCGGAGCGATCAAGACCACCGAGGGCAAGATCGAGCTGGCCCATGGCGGGACCCTGTTCCTCGACGAGGTGGGCGACATTCCCCTGCCGCTCCAGGTCAAGCTTCTGCGCTTCATCCAGGAAAGGGTGATCGAGCGGATCGGCGGACGCAAGCCGATCGCGGTCGACACAAGGATCGTCAGCGCGACCCACCAGGACCTGCCGCAGATGATCAAGGCGGGCAGCTTCCGGGAGGACCTTTACTATCGCCTCGCCGAGATCGTCGTCCGGATCCCGAGCCTTGCCGAACGGCACGGGGATTCGGTCCTCCTCGCCAAGCACTTCCTCCACCGCTTCGCGCGCGAGATGAACCCCCAGGTCAAGGGGCTCAGCCCCGGCGCTCTTGCGGCGATCGACGAATGGCCCTGGCCGGGCAACGTCCGCGAGCTCGAGAACCGGATGAAGCGGGCGGTGATCATGGCCGACGGCAAGCTCGTGACCGCCGAGGACCTCGACCTCGAGGCCCGGACCGAGGCGGCCCTGCCTGTGAACCTCAAGTCGGCGCGCGAACTCGCCGACCGCCGGGCGATACGCCAGGCGCTCGCGCGGACCGAGAACAACATATCGAGCGCCGCCAAGCTGCTCGGGATCAGCCGCCCGACTCTCTACGACCTCATGAAGCAATACGACCTCCAGCCGTGAGCGCCCGGGCCGCCTTGACCGCCTTGCTTCTGCTCGGCGCCGCCGCCTGCTCCAACGCGGGCCCGGAATCGGCCGATCTGGCCTATCGCCGCGGGCTCCAGGCGCTGGCGCAGGGGGAGCCGCGCACGGCGCGGATCGAGTTCCTCAACGCGATCAAGGCGCAGCCCGACAACAAGGCGCTTCGCCTCGCCCAGGCGCGCACCTATCTGCTTCTCGGCGACGGCGCCTCCGCCGAAGCGGAGCTCAAGCGGGCCAGGGCGCTCGGCGTCGCCGCGAGCGAGACCGGGCATCTGCTCGCCCACGCTTTGCTCCTTCAGGGCCAGCCGGAGCGCGCGGCGGCCGAGGCCCGAAAGGCGGGGCCGGCGCATTCGGCCTATGCGAACCGGATGCTCGGCCGCGCCTACCAGCTGACCGGCAAGCTCGAGGAAGCCGCCGCCGCGTTCGACCGGGCCCTGGCCGCGGCTCCGAACGACGGGGCGCTGTGGACCGACATCGCCGACTTCCGGCGCGCCACGGGCGATACCGCTGGGGCCATCGAGGCCGCCGACCGCGCCGTCGCACTGGAGCCGCGCAACGTCGAGGCGTTGCGGCTCCGCGGCGAGCTCACCCGAAGCCAGTACGGCCTCGCGGCCGCAATGCCCTGGTTCGACCGGGCGCTGGAGATCGACCCGTCGAACACCGCGGCCCTCATCGAGCGCGCCGCCACCCTGGGCGATCTCGGCCGGACCCGCGAGATGCTGGCCGACACAAGGCGGATCCTCAGCGTCTCGTCGAACAATCCCTCCGCTTATTACCTTCAGGCGATGCTCGCCGCGCGCGGGCGCGACTATGCGCTTGCGCGGAGCCTCTACCGCCGGACCGGCGGGGCTTTCGACAATCGCCCTGCGGCTCTGCTCCTCGCCGGGACCATCGAGCTCGGGACGGGCAACGCCGCCTTGGCCCTGGCCCCGCTGAAGCGGCTGCTCAGCCTGCAGCCCGGCAATATCAAGGCTCGCCGCTTGCTCGGCTCCGCCCAGTGGCAGAGCGGCGACGCGCGCGCAGCGATCGGGACGCTTAGGCCGCTCGCCGACCGCGACGACGCCGACGCCTATACGCTCAGCCTCATCGGCAAGGCCTATGCCCGGCTCGGCGACGAGGCCTCGGCCGCGCGCTATCTCGGCCGCGCCGCGGCGCCGAGGCCTTCGGCCACCGCGCCGCTCGACGATCCGCTCGGCGACGGCCAGCTGGCCGCGATCCGGCGCGACGCCGCCGCCTGGCCGGATCAGGCCTACCCGCAGGTCGTCCTCATCCGCGCCCTGCTCGGCCGCGGCCTCGGCCCCGAGGCGCTCGAGCGGGCCCGGCGCCTCCAGGCCGCCGCTCCCGGAGCGCCCGACGCCCACGTCCTGGTCGGCGACGCGCTCGCAATCCAGGGCGACTATGCCGCGGCCGCCGCCGCCTACCGCCGGGCCGCCAACCTCGCGTTCAACGAGCCGGTGGCGCTTCGGCTGATCGAGGCGCTTCGCAATTCCGGAGACGATGAGGGCGCGGCCAAGGTGCTTGCCCTCTTCCTCCAGCAGAACCCGCAGAACGTCTCCGCACAGACCATGGCGGCCAACGCCTACATGCAGGCCAGGCGCTGGCCGGAGGCGATCGCCAATTACGAAGCCGTCCGCAAGCGCCTGGGCAACAACGACTCGACCCTGCTCAACAACCTGGCCTGGGCCTATGCGGAGACCGGGGACTACGAGCGCGCCCTCCCGCTCGCCCAGCGCGCTTTGGCGCTTGAGCCCCGCAATCCGGTGACCGCCGACACGCTCGGCTGGCTCCTCTTCCGGAGCGGCAAGGACCGGGTGAGGGGGCTCGCGCTGCTCGAGCAGGCGGCGCGCGGGGCTCCTACGGACGAGGATATCAGGGCGCATCTGAGGGACGCGCGCCGAGGATAGAGCATGATCGTCTTAGGTTGGCCGTCCGCTCATCTTGAGTAGCCGGTCAGCCTGTCGAAGCGGCGTATCGGAGGACGGTCCTTCGATACGGGCCCCTTCGACGCCGCCTGCGGCGTCGCTCAGGATATGCTTCGCCAGGCTCAGTCCCTACTCAGTATGAGCGGTTCAATCACAGATGATCGCGCTCTGGAAGTCGAAACGCCCCGATGCGCAGTGCTACGGTGGACAGGTCATAAAAAAGCCCGCCGGGCCTTGGGCCCGGCGGGGTTTTTCCGATCGGTTCCCGTCTTATTGGGAGTCGACCTGAACGATATAGTAGCGGCCGTTCCGCTGCTGACATTCGAAATTGGCTTTGGTCTTCGAATTATATTCCTGGTTGGTATAGCGGGCGCCGTCGGTTCCGGCCGTCGTGTCCTTGCGGCCTTCGTTACGAAGGCGCATCAGCGCGCTCTGGCATTGTCCGGCGTTGACGTAACCGTTCGAATCGCCGACGGCATAAACCGCGGCGGTCGGAACAGCCATTGAGCCGCCGACCAGGGCGGCCAGAAGGAATTTCTTCATAATATTTCTCCTTACGACCCGTCGGTGCGGGGGCACGGGCCGTGAGGGCAGAACGGCTCAGAAACTCGATCAGGACTCGATTGGTCGGGCTAAGAAAACTAATTGGCGCAAAAGTTTAGGTGGCTGGCGCTGCAAGGAACGCGTGCCTGATCTGGATCAGGGCAGCCCCACCAGCAGGAAGAAGCCGTTCAGGGTGAGCAGCGCGCCGAGCGCCCCCGCGGCCGCCGACAGGATCAGGATCCACCGGTTGAGTGTGAGGATCGCGACCGATCCCAGGACCAGAGCCAGCTGCAGCAGGACCTCGGCGAAGTCGAAATTGTTGTCGCGCTCGGACGCCTGCTCGAAGGCCGCCTCGAACGCCTGGGCCCGGGCCTTGATCTCCCTCTTGCCTTCGCCCTTGAGCAGGTCGTCCGGATTCTCGCGGTCGGGCTCGCTGTCGTAGCGGGCGATCGTCGCCTTGTATTCGGCAAGCCGCTTCTGGGCCGAGGCGCGCGCGGCGGGGGCGACCGCACCGGTGGCGAGCTGCTCCTCGAGCTGCTCGGCGGCGAGCTCGTACATCGTCTGGCGAACGTTCTTGGCCTGGTAGAAGGCCCAGCTATCGCTTGCCTTGATGTTGTTTCCGACCATGTCGTCGGTCGCGTTGCCGCCGCCGAGGCCGCCGATGGCGAGGATCGCGGCGAGGACGGCGATCAGTAGCGCGGCGCGGTTGCGAAAGGTCTCATGGGCCTCATTCTCCGCCCTCTCCTCGTGAATCTCGGCGATCAGGTCGGCGGCGTCCGTCGAATCCATTCCTGGCTTTCCCCCTCTGTGGAGGCGCTTGGCTGCCAAAGAAAAAGCCGCAAGTCGAGCGCCTTGAGAAGCCTTGCTCAAACGACTGTTCCATGTAGAGGCAGAAAGGCATCAACAGGGGGATGTCCATGAAGATCGCACACCTCGCCGCACTTCTCGCGCTGCCGCTCGCCGCCGTTCCGGCCGAGGCGCAAGGCCCCAGGCCCAAGCTGATCGTCGCGATCTCGGTCGACCAGTTCTCGGCCGACCTGTTTGCCCAATATCGCCAGCATTTCGACGGGGGCCTCCAGCGCCTGTCGGAAGGCGTGGTCTTCCCGAACGGTTTTCAGGGGCACAACGCCACCGAGACCTGTCCCGGCCACTCGACCATCCTGACCGGATCGAGGCCGGCGCGGACCGGGATCATCGCCAATAACTGGTTCAACCTCGGGCTCCCCCGCGAGGACAAGGGGGTCTATTGCTCGGAGGACCCGCGAGTCCCGGGCAGCAGCTCCAAAGGCGGCCAGTATACGGTCTCCACCTACCACCTTCGGGTGCCGGCCCTGGGCGATCATATGAAGCGCGCCAACCCGGCAAGCCGGGTCGCGGTCGTCTCCGGCAAGGACCGGGCTGCGATCATGATGGGCGGCTACCGGCCGGACGAGCGCTGGTGGTGGGACCATGACGTCAAGGCCTTCGTCAATCCGGGCGCCTCTGCGACCCCGCGCGCCATCGCTTCGGCCAATGAGGGGGTGAAGGACGCGCTGTCCCGGGCCCGCTCCGCCCGCGACCTTCCGCGGGTCTGCGAGCCGCACAGCCGCGCGGTGCCGGTGATGGGAGGCGGCAAGCCGGTCGGCGCCGGCCGCTTCGCCCGCGAGGCCGACGACAAGAACGGCTTCAGGGCCTCGCCCGATTTCGACCGCGCGGTCCTCGACATGGGCGAGGCGCTTCGCCGCGAGATGAAGCTCGGCGAGGGGCAGGCTACCGACCTGCTGATCCTCGGCCTCTCCGCGACCGATTATGTCGGCCATACCTACGGAACCCAGGGCAGCGAGATGTGCATCCAGCTGATGGCTCTGGACGAGGCCCTCGGCGAATTCTTCCGGACCCTCGATTCGACCGGGGTCGATTATCTGGTGATGCTCACCGCCGACCATGGCGGCCACGACATTCCCGAGCGCCACCGCGACCATGGAATCATGGATGCGACCCGGGTCGACCCGGCGCTCAACTCGGGCAACATGGCAAAGTCGCTCGCCGCGAAGCTGAAGCTTTCCGGCGACGTGCTCTACGGCGACGGAGCGTTCGGCGACATGTATGTCGACCGCAAGCTCACCGTCGCCCAGCGGGCGCGGGTGCTTCGCGAGGCGGTGGCGGCCTACCGGCGCCATCCGCAGGTGGCCGCGGTGTTCACCAAGGCGGAGCTGGCCGCTGCCCCCGCCCCGTCCGGGCCGCCCGACACCTGGAGCCTGATCCAGCGCGCCAAGGCGAGCTTCGACCCCGAACGGTCGGGCGACTTCATCGTTCTCCTCAAGCCGCGAGTCACTCCGATATTCGACACCAGCCGGGGCTATACCTCCACCCATGGCAGCCCTTGGGATTACGACCGGCGAGTGCCGATCCTGTTCTGGCGCAAGGGCATCGTTCCGTTCGAGCAGTCGCTTGCGGTGGAAACGGCCGACATCCTCCCGACGCTCGCCGCGACGATCGGAGTGACGATTCCGACGGGCTCGATCGACGGCCGATGCCTCGACCTGGAGGAGGGGCCGGGGTCGAGCTGCCGGCAGTAGGAGTTCCTCCCCGAGCTTGCTCGGGGAGGAATTAGCCCGCCAGCGCTTCCGCTTTCTCCGCCAGCTCGAGCCACCTTTCCTCCGCCGAGTCCCGCTCTGCTTTGGCCTTGTCGATCGCCGCCATGAGCGCCGCGAAGCGCTTCGGATCGCGACTGTACAGGTCTGGATCGCTCAGCGCTTCCTCGTCGCGGGCGATCTGGGCCTCGATTTCCTGGATCCGGTCGGGGAGCAGGTCGAAGTCGCGCTGGTCCTTGTAGGTGAGCTTGGTCTGAACCCTGGCCGCCGCGGGCGCCGGCCTGGCCGAAGCGGAGGTTTTCGCCGCGGCCGGGGGCTCGCGCCTTTTCTGCCAATCCTCATAGCCGCCGGCGACGATGTCGACCTTGCCCGACCCGTCGAGGCCGAGCGTGATGGTCACGGTCCGGTCGAGGAAGTCGCGGTCGTGGCTGACGATGAGGACGGTGCCGTCATAATCGGCGATCACCTCCTGGAGGAGGTCGAGGGTCTCGAGGTCGAGGTCGTTGGTCGGCTCGTCGAGGACGAGCAGGTTGGAGCGGCGCGAGAATTCGCGGGCGAGCAGGAGCCGGGAGCGCTCGCCGCCGGACAGGGTGCCGATCTTCGCGTCGACGAGGTTCGGCTCGAACAGGAAGTCCTTCAAATAGCCCTGGACGTGCTTCTTCACGCCGCGGACCTCGACCCAGTCGCCGCCGTCGGCGAGGATGTCGCGGACCTTCTTGTCCGGATCGAGCAGCCGGCGCTGCTGGTCGATCATGATCCCCTGGAGCGTCTTGGCCCGGGCGATCGTGCCCTCGTCCGGCTCGAGCTCGCCGGTCAGGAGCTTCAGCAGGGTGGTCTTGCCGGCGCCGTTGGCGCCGACCACCCCGATCCGGTCGCCGCGCTGGATCCGGAGCGTGAAGTCGCGGATGATCGTCCTCTCGCCGAAGCTTTTGACGACCTTCTGCGCGTCGATCACCATCTTCGTCTTCACGTCGTCATTCTCGAGGCCGAGCCTGGCTGCTCCGGCGGGCCCAAGCATTGCGGCCCTCGCCGCGCGCATCTCGCCGAGCTTGGCGAGCCGGCCCTGATTGCGCTTGCGCCGGGCCGTGACCCCGCGCTGGAGCCAGTGGAGCTCGAGCTTGAGCTTGGCGTCCAGCCTTTCCGCGTTGCGCGCCTCCTCCGCATAGACCTGCTCGGTCCAGGCGTCGAACCCGCCGAAGCCGATCTCGGCCCGGCGAAGGCTGCCGCGCTCCAGCCAGAGCGAAGAGCGGGTGAGGCGCTTCAGGAAGGTCCGGTCGTGGCTGATCGCGATGAAGGCTCCGGTGTAGCGGCCGAGCCATTCCTCCAGCCATTCGATCGCCCCGAGATCGAGATGGTTGGTCGGCTCGTCGAGCAGGAGCACGTCCGGATCCTGGGCGAGGGCCCGGGCGATGGCCGCCCGGCGCCGCTCGCCGCCGCTGGCGGTCGAGGCGGGACGGTCGAGGTCGATCCCGAGCTGGTCGGCGATGGCGTCGACCTCGTGGGCCGCGGGGCCGTCCGGGCCGTCGAGCGCGAACTCGCGCAGGGTGGCGAAACGGTCGACCTTGGCATCCTGCTCCAGCAGGATCACTTTGGCCCCGGGCTGAATGGTGCGGCGCCCCTCGTCCGTGTCGATCAGTCCGGCGAGGCATTTGAGAAGGGTCGTCTTGCCGGCGCCGTTGCGGCCGATCAGGGCCAGGCGGTCGCGGGCGCCGACGAACAGGTCTATGCCTCGGAACAGCCAGCCGGAGCCCTGGATGAGGCCGAGATTTTCGAAAGCGAGGATCGGGGCTGCCATGATCCGGGCCAGATAGGGCGGCAATGACGATTCGTCACCCCGGCGAAAGCCGGGGCCTCGGGGACCGTCGTGCTTTTCCGGCCTGAGGTCCCGGCTTTCGCCGGGATGACGGGATGGCCTCGGGACCGCGTTTCTGGCAGCCTTCGCCGATGGCCCGGACGATCCTCCTCTATGCGCTGGCGCTGGCGGCGGGGGCCGGGGTGCTCCAGTGGCTGGAATATCGCTTTCTCACCCGGTCCTATTCCGTCGAAATCTATGTCGCGCTGGTCGCCGCCGGGTTCGTCGCCCTGGGCATCTGGATCGGGAGACGGCTGACGCCGGGCCCACCAGCCGCCCGCGAAGGCTTCGTCCGCAACGACGCCGCGATCCGCTCGCTCGGCCTGTCGCCGCGCGAATGCGAGATATTGGCGCTTCTCGCCTCCGGCCAGTCGAACAAGGAGATGGCGCGAACGCTCGCGATCTCGCCGAACACGATCAAGACCCATCTCGCCCGCGTCTACGGGAAGCTCGAAGTGGCGCGGCGGGTGCAGGCGATCGAGAAGGCCCGGTGGCTGAGGCTCATCCCTTAGGCGGATCGGGGGCCGATCACCCTTTCGGGCGATAGGCCTCCGAGCCTGCCCGCGCTAAACCGGAGCGGAACTGAAGGGGGGACATCATGAGATACACGCTCATCTACGGCGGGATCGCCGGCGCAGTCGCGATCGCGCTCATGACCGCGACGATCGCCCTGGACCTGACCGGCCACGGCTCCGGCGCGATGCTGGTCGGCTACCTGATCATGCTCGCGGCGCTGTCGCTGATCTTCGTTGGAGTGAAGCGCTACCGGGACGTCGAATGCGGCGGGGTTATCCGCTTCGGCCGCGCCTTCCTGCTCGGCCTCGGGATCGCCGTCGTGGCGAGCCTCGTCTACGCGATCGGCTGGGAGGTCTATCTGGCCGTGTCGGGCCGCGACTTCATGGCGGACTACAGCGCCGCGATCCTGAGCGAAATGCGGGCCGAGGGCGCGACCGCCGCGGCGATCGAGAAGACTGCCGCCGAGATGCGCGACCTGACGGAAAGCTACCGCAACCCTCTGTTCCGCTTCCCGCTGACCTTCGTTGAGATCTTCCCGGTGGGGCTTCTGGTCTCGCTGGTCTCGGCGGGGCTGCTGAGGAATGCGAAGCTTCTGCCGGCGCGGGGGTGAGGCTCCTAGGCGGCCCTTTTGTCTGCGCAGGGATCAGGTCGGTAGGTAGGTTCCGGAATAGTCAATCCGTGGTCCCTGGCAACCTCGAGCCAGCCTTGCATCGCTTCCTGAACGCTCTGTAGGGCTTCATTGGGAGTGTCCCCGTGCGCCGAGCAATAGCGGAGATCCGGGACATCCGCGATCCAGCAGGCGTCCTCGTCAGACCAGAACAGGTTGATGTGATAATGCGGGTCCGTCATTCCCCGATGCTCAAATTGAACTCGGCGATTATACCGAGAAGCCGCGGACCTGATAGCGCTTTGCATCTTTCCGGTCTGGCTGCACCGTGAGCACCTCAGGTACGACGGGGTGGACGTAGTGCCGATGGCTTCCTGTGGTGCGCACATGCTTGAACCCAAATGCCTTCAGCAAGCCTTCGAAATCTCGAAATGCGATAATCTGCGCCGAATCGGATAGAAGGCGGCGATGCAATCTAGATGCGTTGACCACAACGGCTCCCTTGAGCAGCGGCGGCCCGGCTAGTCGAAACCGGGCGCTTGCAGTTGGTTACCGATGGGCGCGCTGCACCCGACGACTACTTCGTTATACGATGAAATTTGTGGTGCGGCCCACGCAAATGTCAGGTCATGCTAACGCCGCGAGCCCATCTTCTTGCCCATTCGGATCGCCTGCTGCTTGCCGAATCGGGTCTTGCGCGTGCCGGGCTTGCCCTCCGTCGAGTGGCCGAGGAGGGGCGCCTTCTTCTCGTGGTCGGGAATCCCAAGCTCGTCGGCCTCGAGCCTTCGGATCTCGTCGCGGAGCCTTCCGGCCTCCTCGAACTCGAGGTCGCCGGCGGCCTTGCGCATCCGCGCCTCGAGATCGGCGATATAGGCCTTGAGGTTGTGGCCGACGAGATGGGGACGATCCTCGTCGCCGGTGTCGACCATGACCGAGTCGCGGTTGCTGACGTGGGCCAGGATATCCTGGATGTTGCGCTTGATGGTGGTCGGGGTGATTCCGTGCTCGGCATTGTATTCGAGCTGCTTCTGGCGCCGGCGGTCGGTCTCGCGAAGCGCGCGCTCCATCGAGCCGGTGGTCCGGTCGGCATAGAGAATGACCCGGCCCTCGACGTTGCGGGCGGCCCGGCCGATCGTCTGGATGAGCGAGGTCTCCGAGCGGAGGAAGCCTTCCTTGTCGGCGTCGAGGATCGCCACGAGACCGCATTCGGGGATGTCGAGGCCTTCGCGCAAAAGGTTGATCCCGACGAGCACGTCATAGACTCCGAGCCGCAGGTCGCGGATCAGCTCGATCCTCTCCAGGGTCTCGACGTCCGAGTGCATGTAGCGGACCTTGAGCCCGGCCTCGTGCATGAACTCGGTGAGATCCTCGGCCATCCGCTTGGTCAGAGTGGTGACGAGGGTCCGGTAGCCGTTGCGGGCGGTTAGGCGGGCTTCGTTGATGAGATCGTCGACCTGGTCCTCGACCGGCTTGATCTCGACCGGCGGGTCGATGAGTCCCGTCGGCCGGATGACCTGCTCGGCGAAGACTCCGCCGGTCTGCTCCATCTCCCAGCCGCCCGGGGTCGCCGAGACGGCGATGGTCTGGGGGCGCATCGCGTCCCACTCGTTGAAGCGGAGCGGGCGGTTGTCGATGCAGGACGGCAGCCGGAAGCCGTATTCGGCCAGAGTGATCTTGCGGCGGTGGTCGCCGCGCGCCATCGCTCCGATCTGGGGCACGGTCTGGTGGCTCTCGTCGACGAAGAGCAGGGCGTTCTCGGGCAGATATTCGAACAGGGTCGGGGGCGGCTCGCCGGGAAGCCGGCCGGTGAGGAAGCGGCTGTAATTCTCGATCCCCGCGCACGAACCGGTGGCGGCGATCATCTCGAGATCGAAATTGGTGCGCTGCTCCAGGCGCTGGGCCTCGAGCAGCTTGCCCTCGGCGGTGAGCTCCTTGAGCCGCTCGGTGAGCTCGTGGCGGATAGCGCCCATGGCCTGCTTCAGGGTCGGGCCGGGGGTGACATAGTGGCTGTTGGCGTAGACCTTGACGTAATCGAGCGCCCCGATCTTCTTTCCGGTCAGCGGATCGAACTCGGCGATCTCCTCGATCTCGTCGCCGAAGAAGGCGATCCGCCAGGCCATGTCCTCATAGTGGGACGGGAACACCTCGAGGCTGTCGCCCCGGACCCGGAAATTTCCGCGGCCGAAGCCCTGGTCGTTGCGCTTGTACTGAAGCGCGACGAGCTTCCTGACGATCTCGCGCTGGTCGACCGTATCCCCCTTCTTCAGGGTGAAGGTCATCGCCGAATAGGTCTCGACGGAGCCGATTCCGTAGAGGCAGGAGACCGAGGCAACGATGATCACGTCGTCGCGCTCGAGGAGGGCGCGGGTGGCCGAGTGGCGCATCCGGTCGATCGCCTCGTTCACCGAGCTTTCCTTCTCGATGTACGTGTCGGACCGCGGGACGTAGGCCTCGGGCTGGTAATAATCGTAATAGGAGACGAAATATTCGACGGCGTTGTCGGGGAAGAAGCTCTTGAACTCGCCGTAGAGCTGCGCGGCGAGGATCTTGTTGGGAGCGAGCACCAGCGCCGGGCGCTGCAGCGCCTCGATGACCTTGGCCATGGTGAAGGTCTTGCCCGAGCCGGTAACCCCGAGCAGCACCTGGGTCTGCTCCTCCTGGCGCGCGGATTCGACCAGCTCGGCGATGGCCGCGGGCTGGTCTCCGGCGGGCTCGTAGTCGGAGACGATCCTGAGCTTGCGGCCGCCTTCGGCCTTTTCCGGCCGCTTCGGGCGGTGGGGGACGAAGGACTGCCCCGTATCCGGCTCCTCAAGGCCGGTCCTGATCATTATCGACATGGCCGCTATATGGTCATTCCACCGCTTTCGCGCTAGCTTCCCCGCCATAACAAAAAGGGGGAGACCGAAGATGCGTGGACTGATCGCGGGGCCTTTGTGCCTTCTTGCCGCCTGCTCGGGCGGCGGCGAGGAGAAAGCGGAGGAGGCGGCCGACGCGCTGCAGGCCGGCCAGTGGGAAATCAGCTCCGAAGTCAGCGACTTCCGTTCCACCGACAAGGCCACTCCGGCGCTCAAGGCGGCCGCGGGCGACAAGACGGCGGCGCAGTCCTGCATCAAGGCCGGCAAGGAGGATGAGCCGCCGGCCGCGATGTTCGCCGGGGTCGGCTACGAGTGCGAATATAAGGACCGCTATATCAGCGGCGGCCGCCTCAACCTGTCGCTCGAATGCGATCGCGAGGCGCTCGAGGGCAAGGTCATGGTTTCGGTCCAGGGCACCTACAAGGCCGACAGCTTCGAAGGCACCGCGACCGCGACCTCCTTCCTGCCCGGGGACGGCGACTTCGTGATGAACAGCAAGGTCACCGGCAGGCGGACGGGGCCGACCTGCGCCGCTCCGGACGAGGCTGGGAGCAATAAGGCGGCGCCGCAGCCCACGGCCGGGCAGAGCGGAAAACGCGCAGGCTGATGCCGCCCATCCCCTGCCAGCGCGCCCTCTTCGACATCGCGGAGCGCACGGCCTATCTCGACTGCGCGAAGATGTCGCCGCTGACCCGGGCGGCGATCGAGGCCGGACGACACGGACTGGAGCGCAAGGCGCATCCCTGGGACGTCAGGGCCGAGCATTTCTTCGACGAATCCGAGGAGGTGCGAGGACTTTTCGCCCGGCTGATCGGGGCGTCCGCCGACGACGTCGCGATCATCCCCTCGGTGAGCTACGGAATGGCGACGGCGATGGCCAACGTCCCGGTGGCCGCGGGCCAGAAGATCGTCACCCTCGCCGACGACTTCCCCTCCGGGATGCTTGCCTCCAGGGCGCTGGCGCAAAGGTCGGAGGCGAGCGTGGTTCGGGTCGAGCGGCCCGAGGCGGGCGACTGGAGCTCGGCCGTGCTCGATGCAATCGATCGGGACACGGCCCTGGTCGTCGCTCCGCATACCCATTGGGTGTGCGGAACCCTGATCGACGTGGAGGCGATCGGCCGGCGCTGCCGCTCGGTCGGGGCGGCGCTGGTGCTCGATACCACCCAGTCGACCGGCGCCCTTCCGCTCGATCTCGCCGCGGTCGATCCCGATTATCTGATCGCCACTGCGTACAAATGGCTGATGGGTCCCTACAGCCTGGGCTTCCTCTACGTCGCTCCGCGCCATCAGAGGGGACGGCCGCTCGAGGAGGCCTGGATCGTGCGTCGCAGCGCCGAGGATTTCAGGAGCCTCTCCCGATACGAGGAGGAATTCGCCGCCGGCGCCCGACGCTTCGACATGGGCGAGCGATCCAATTTCGCACTTCTGCCCGTCGCGGGTGCGGCGATCGAGCAGCTGCTCGAATGGGGCGTCGCCAATATCGCCGAGACGCTCGGAGCCATGACGGGACTGATCGAGGCTCGGCTTCTGGAGCGCGGAGTCGCGGGACAGGCGGGGAGGGCGCCGCACTTCCTGTCGGTGCGCTTCCCCGGCGGGCTGCCGGAGGGGATAGAGGGGACGCTGGCGGCCGCGGACATCCATGTCTCCATCCGCGGCAAACGGATGCGGATCACGCCTCACCTTTACAATGACGAGCGGGATGCGGAGCGATTGCTCGACGCGCTTTGGGCGGATTAGGGTGTCGATCGATCACTTCCGTCACCCCGGGCTTGATCCGGGGTCCACCTTCTTTCAGGCCGAGGCTCGAAGTAAAGATGCTCGAAGTGAAGATGGATGCCGGATCAAGTCCGGCATGACGGAATGGAGATCCCGAATGCGCCTGAAGTTCCTGTTGCTTGCCTTCACGCTCGCCGGCGGCCCCGCGGCGGCCGCCGAGTTCACCGACTCGATCAAGGCCGATTACGACAAGCGCCTCGGCGCGATGTTCGTCGATTTCCATCGCAATCCCGAGCTCAGCTTCAAGGAGAACCGGACCGCGAAGGTCCTCGCCAAGGCGCTTCGCTCCGAAGGCGCGGCGGTGACCGAAAGGGTGGGAGGGACGGGCGTCGTCGCTGTGATGAGGAACGGGGAGGGGCCGACGGTCCTGGTCCGGGCCGACATGGACGGCCTCCCGGTCGAGGAGAAGAGCGGAGTCGCTTATTCCTCCAAGGCCCGGCAGGTCGGAGTTGACGGGCTCGAGATGCCGGTGATGCACGCCTGCGGCCACGACGTTCACATCACCTCGCTGATCGGAACCGCCCGCCAGCTGGCGGCGACGAAGGACAGGTGGCGCGGAACGGTAATCTTCATCGCCCAGCCCGCCGAGGAGAGGGTCGGGGGCGCGAAGGCCATGCTCGCCGACGGCCTGTATACGCGCTTCCCGAAGCCCGATTACGCGCTCGGCTTCCACGTCAATTCCGGGATGCGGACCGGTACGGTGAGCGGCGCCGACGCTCTGATGTACAGCTCCGCGGACAGCGTCGACATCATTGTCCATGGGGTCGGGGCTCACGGCGCCGCCCCTCATACCGGCAAGGACCCCGTCTATATCGGCGCCCAGATCGTCACCGCCCTTCAGTCGATCGTCAGCCGCGAGGTCGGCCCGCTCTCGCCGGCGGTGATCACCGTCGGCTCGTTCCACGCCGGCACGAAGCACAACATCATCTCCGACCGCGCCGACCTCCAGATCACCGTCCGGGCCAATGACGAGGGCACGAGGAAGCAGCTGCTGGCCGCCATCGACCGGATGGCCAAAGGCATCGCCCGGGCCAACGGAATCGCCGAGAACCGGCTGCCGGAGGTGAAGGTCTCGGAAGGCACGCCGACGACCAGCAACACTCCGGCCCTCGCCCAGCGCGTCCGCGCGGCCTGGAGCCGGGCGCTTCCGGCGGGAACGGTGGTGCCCTTCGCCCAGGAAAGCATGGGCGCGGAGGACTTCACCTATTTCGTCCAGCCCGAGCTCGGAGTCGCCGGTTTCTATTTCTCGGTCGGCGGAACTCCGCAATCGGCCTTTGACTCCGCCCGATCGGGAGGGCCGCCGGTTCCGTCGCACCATTCGCCTTTGTTCAGGATCGATCCCGAGCCGTCGATCCGTCTCGGCACCGAAGCGATGACGGTGGCGCTGCTCGACCTTTTGAAGCCCGGCGGAAGCTCGGCCGGAAACTGACCACTAAAAGGGGGAGACCAGAATGAAGACTCATTTGATACTGAGCGCCGCGGCGCTGGCTCTGGCGGCGTGCGGAAGCTCCGGGGGCGACAAAGGCGAGGGCGCCGGCAACTCGGCCGCGGCAGCCGAGAGCGGCGGCGGATCGGCGGGCGGCGCGAAAGGCGGCGGCGGCTCGGCGGCCGGGACCGGTGGCGCTTCCGGCTCTGCGGTCCAGCTTCAGCCCGGCGAATGGGAAATCAAGATGGAGGTGGTCGACATCGAGGTCGCCGGTCTTCCCGAAGGCGTGGCGGAGGGCATGAAGAGTCAGGCGGGCGGCGGGACCAACCGCACCTGCATGACTCCCGAGGATGCCAAGGGCCCGAGCGCCGAAATGTTCGGCAAGAACGACCCGGCCAACTGCAAGTCCGAGGGCTTCGCCTGGTCGGGGGGGCGGATCCTGGGCAAGACGACCTGCCAGGCCGAGAACGGCCAGGGCAAGACGGTGATGACGATGGACGGCCGCTACACGCCGCAAAACATCGACATGACCATGAAGACCCAGACCGACATGATGGGCAAGGACATGACTATGCAGATGCGGGTCACCGGCCGCCGGGTCGGCGAATGCACAGCGGCGACGAAGAAGGGGTAGGCGTTGCAGTCCTCCCCCGGATTTCCGGGGGAGGGGACCGCGCGAAGCGGGGTGGAGGGGTTCTTCGCAGCGGGTGAGACCCCTCCACCACCCTTCGGGTGGTCCCCCTCCCCACCGCTTCGCGGCAGGGAGGACTAAGGCACCCTGAAGCTTCGGCCGACCTCGGTCGTGACGAACCTGTCCGCAGGGATCCCTCGCGCCTTCCTCGCCGCCGCCAGACGCCGCGGCGGATCGTCGATCCCTTCGAAGGTCAGCTGGAAGGTGCCCCAGTGCATGCCCAGCGCAGTCCCGGGCTTCAGCGTCTCGAACACCCGCACCGCTTCGTCCGGGTTCATATGGTTGGACTTCATGACGTCGCGCGGCGCGTAGGCGCCGATCGGGAGGATGGCGAGCCGGAAGGGGCCATGCCTCGCCGCCTCGTCGGCCCAGCTTCCGTCGCCATAGCCGGTGTCTCCGGCGAAGAAGAGGTTGCCGCCCGGAAGCTGGACCGTGAAGGCGGACCACAAGGCGCGGTTGCGGTCCGTGCCCCAGCGGGAGCCCCAATGGTGGTTGCGTTCCACGATGACCTTGCCGAGCGGCGCGCACCGCATGGTCGCCGTGCAGCCGCGGCGGTAGACGGGCAGGGACTTGTTCCAGTCGAGGGCGGCCACGCCATCCGCGCGGCCGATGATCGAGTCGTTGCCGAGGCTCGTTACGACGAGCGGCCGGTCCCGCTCCCGCAGCCGCTTGAGGGTCGGAAGGTCCATATGGTCGTAATGGTTGTGGCTGACGAGGACGAGGTCGATCTTCGGCAGATCCTCGAAGCGCACTCCGGGCGCCCGGACCCGCTTCGGGCCGGCGAAGTCGAAAGGCGAGGCGCGCTCCGACCAGATCGGGTCGGTGAGGATGTTGAGGCCCCGGGTCTGGACGAGCACCGTGGCGTGGCCGATCCAGGTGACCAGCATCTCCCGGCCTTCCACGCGACGCGGCGGAACGGTCGGAGCGACCGCGACCTGCCCCGGCCATTGCGCCCGATCGCTCGAGCCGATGAATCGATTGAGGAAGCGGGCGGGGCCGCCACCGGCGCCGCCGCTCGGCGCCGGGCCGGGATTGAAGAAGCGCTCGCCGTCGAAATGGCCGGACTTCGGCCCCTCATAGTAGATCCGGTCGAGGAAAGGCGGGATCAGCGAAGGCGCGAAGCACAGGGCGACGGCGAGGAACAGGAGGAGGGTGCCGAGACGCCGGAGCCAGGTTCGCATCATTGCTTCCTAAAGCGCTGCACGTTTGACTGTCGCCTGTCTTCGTCATGCCGGGCTTGATCCGGCATCGACCTTCTCCTTCGGGTTCAGGACGTTGAAGGAGATGGATTCCGGATCGAGTCCGGGATGACGATTCAACCTGATCGCTCCGGCCCTCTAGCGGCCCATCGGGCCGCGGCCAATCAGCGCGCGAGCGCGAAGCCGGGGGCGGGCCGGGTCTCGACATGCTCCTCATGATAGAAGTCGAAGGAAAGCGCGACCCGGCCGGGCGCGGCTCCCCCGCAATCGAGCGGATAGCGCTCGGTCAGGGTGCCGTAGGCTCCGACCCCGCCGGAGCTGCGCGGCCCGATCTGGGGGCTCGATCCGTCGGCGCAGCGAAGCCGGGAAATATAGGCGCGGGCGCCTTCCGGACCGCCGACGCGAACCGGATTTTTCTCGGTGCCGAGGGGGAAAGCGGCCGCGGCCGCGGCGATTTGCTCGGCCTCCGCGATCGGATCGGCCGCCGCTTCCGCGCCGAGCACCTGGTCGGGACTGGAGGTCCGGGCGCCGATCTTCCGGTCGGCGGCGGGTGCGGCGAGCGAGGCGGCCGCGGCGAGGGCGAGGAGCATGTGCATGATTTGCCGCTAAGCCTTTCAGGTGGAAAAGGAAAGCTGTGGCAACCGTCATCCCAGCGAAGGCTGGGATCCCAGCGGGTGAAGGACGTCGGCGAATTTCACCCCCTGGGGCCCCAGCCTTCGCTGGGGCGACGGAGCTGCGCTATTCCAGCTCGAACGACACCGACAGGCTGACGGCGACGCTCTGCTCGCCCGGATCGACGGAAGTGGAATCGGCCGCTCTGCCCGCCGCCTGGCGCATCATGACGATGGGCTGCGCGTAATTGGCTCCGGCTTCGCTGATCGAGAGGATCCGGCCGACCCTTTTGCCGAGCGCGCGGGCGTAAAGCTCGGCCCGGCTCCGCGCGTTGGCGAGGGCCTGGGTTCGGGCTTCGTCGAGTGCCGCTTCGGGCTTGTCGATCGAGAGCATCGGGCCGTTGATCTGGTTGGCGCCCTGGGCGACCAGCGCGTCGAGGACTCGCCCGGTATTGGCGATGTCGCGGAACCGGATCGAGACGTCGTTGCTCGCCCGGTAGCCGACGATCTGCGGATTGTTGCCCTGGGCGTCCTGCCGGTAATCCGGATAGAGGTTGATCGAGCTGGTCTGGATGTCGCGGTCGGCGATTCCCGCGCGCTTCAGAGCGGCCCTCACCGAAGCCATCCGGGTCGCGTTCTGGGCGAGCGCGGCGGTGGCGGTCGGGGCGACGGTGACGACTCCGGCGGTGATCCGGGCGACGTCCGGGACCCGGGTCACCTCGCCGGTGGCGACGACGTCGAGGCGCGTGCCGTCGAGGATCATGCCGGCCGCGGCGGGCTGCGGCTGCTGGGCCGCGGCGGGGACGGCGGGGATCGCGAAGAGGGCCACGGAGGTAGCCAGGATCAGGTTACGCATCGAAAACTCCGGATGTTTCGGTTCCGATCCTTTCAACGCCGCAGCGCCTGCACCGTTGCTGAATGATCCGTCACCCCAGCGAAGGCTGGGGTCCCGGCGGGTGAAAGGCTCAGCACTCTTCACCCACTGGGGCCCCAGCCTTGCTGGGGCGACGGGCTACGGCCGGTCCGAGACGAATTGCGGTTGACTTGTAGGGCTTTAGCTGGGAATTGAGGCCGCGATGACGACCCGAGCGACCCGCACCGGCTCCACTTGCGCCTTTTCCGCGCCGACCGCTGCGCACGCCTGGCTTTGGCGGTGGGACATATCCTCCGCCGCGGCGCGCGACCCTCGATGGTGAAACGGATCCTCTAAGCATCCGAAGTCCCCAGAAAAAGGCCCGCCGCTCCCGGCGGGCCTTTTCTTTTGCGCTCGAATTTCCAGGAAAATCGCCATGTCGACCCAGCCGAAATATGTACTCCCCACCGTCGAAGCCGCCTCGGTCGAGCCGGCGCTCGCCCGCCTCTACACGGGCGAGTCGCTGGCCGAAGCCGAAGCGGAGGCGCTGTTCGGGGAGCTGGTCGCCGGCCGGCTCGCCGAGCCGGCAATCGCCGCGATGCTGATCGCGCTTCGGCTCAAGGGCGAGACCGCCGGCGAGATGATCGGAGCCGCCCGGGCGCTCCGGGCCGCCGACTCCGACTTTCCGCGCCCCGATTATCTCTTCGCCGACAGCTGCGGCACCGGCGGCGACGGCTCCGCCTCGATCAACGTGTCGACGGCGGTCGCCTTCGCCGCGGCGGCCGCCGGCCTCCCGATCGCGAAGCATGGCAACCGCTCGGTCACTTCGCGCTGCGGATCGGCCGACGTGCTCGAGCAGCTCGGGGCCAAGCTCGACGCCACCGCCGAGGTCTCGCGAAAGGCCCTCGACGAGACCGGAATCTGCTTCCTGTTCGCTCCCCTTTACCACCCGGGCCTTCGCCATGCCGGGCCGGTGCGCCGGATGCTCAAGGTCCGGACGATCATGAACATGCTCGGCCCCTGCCTCAATCCGGCGGAGCCCGGGGTCCAGCTTCTCGGAGTCGCGGATCCCTCGCTGCTTCAGCCCGTCGCAAGCACCCTCGCCGCCCTCGGGGTTCGCCGCGCCCTCGTCGTCCACGGCTCGGGCCTGGACGAGATCGCGCTTCACGGCGAGACCGATGCGATCCGGGTGCGCTTCGGAGCGCTCGAGCCGGTGACGATCCGCCCCGAGGACGCCGGCCTGGAGCGCCGCCCGGTCCAGGTCCTTCGCGGCGGAGGGCCGGAGGAGAATGCCGAACGGCTGAAGGCCCTGCTCATGGGCTACGGGGTCCCCGCGGAGACCGAGGTGGTCGCACTCAACACGGGCGCGCTGCTCCTCACCGCCGGACTTGCCGCCGACCTTCGCGACGGAGTCGGACAGGCGCTTCAGGCGCTGTCCTCGGGCGAGGCCTATCGCCGGCTCAAATTGTTCGTCGAGGCCACCCATGGCTGAAGCGGGCGGGATCCTCGCCGAGATCGTCGCGAGAAAGCGGCTCGACGTCGCTGAGCGGCTCGGGGGCTTCGGCCTCGATTCGGCCGAGCCGACCCGGCGAAGCCTCAAGGCGGCTTTGGCTCGGCCCGGCGCGCGCTTCATCATGGAGATCAAGCGCGGCTCCCCGTCCGGCGGAGCGATCCGTCCGGGAGCGGACGCGGCCGGGCTGGCCCGGGCCTATCGGGGCGCCGCCGACGCAATGAGCGTCCTCACCGACGCGCCTTATTTCGGGGGGTCGCTGGAGGATTTGCGGGCGGTGCGCCGCGAGTTCCTCGGGCCGATCCTGGCCAAGGACTTCATCGTCGACCCGCGGCAGGTCGCGGAGGCCCGCCTCCACGGCGCCGATGCGGTCCTCGTGATCCTCGCAGTGCTTGCCGACGATGAGGCCTCGGCGGTGATGGGCGCGGCCCGCAAGCTTGGGATGGACGTCCTGGTCGAGGCCCATACGGCCGGCGAGGTGGAGCGCGCGATTCTGCTCGGCGCCGACATCATCGGGATCAACAACCGAAACCTCGACACGATGGAGATCGATCTCGCGACGACGGAGCGGCTGGCCGGCCTGGTCCCGAAAGGAACCCTGGTGGTCGCCGAATCCGGGATCTCGAGCCCGGCTGACGTACAGCGGCTCGCGCCGTTCGCCGACGCCTTCCTGGTCGGCTCGTCGCTGATGCGCTCTCCGGACCCCGGCGAGGCGGCTCGGGCGCTGGCTTTCGGCCGGGTCAAGGTCTGCGGGATCACGGACGGCCACGATGCCGGGATGGCGGCCGACCACGGCGCTGCCTTTGCCGGCCTCGTCATGGTCCCGAACACGCCCCGTGCGGTCACCCTGTCCCAGGCCGAAGCGATCGCCGAGCAGTCGCCGATCCCGCTCGTCGGGGTCTTTCGAAACGAGAAGCCGTTGCAGATCGCCGACTCCGCCCGCGCTCTTGGGCTTCGGGCGGTCCAGCTCCACGGCGAGGAGGATGCGCTCTACATCAGGGCGCTTCGCAACCTGCTCCCGGAGGAGACCGAGATCTGGGCCGCGGCGGCGGTCGGCCGCGAGGTTCCGGAGCCGCGCCTGGGCGCCGACCGGACCTTGTTCGACACCCAGGTCGGCGGCCGCTCGGGCGGAACCGGCACCGCTTTCGACTGGTCGCGGCTCGAGGGCCGGCCGGACCTCGCACGCTCGGTGCTCGCCGGCGGCCTGAGGCCCTCCAACGCGCCCGCGGCGTCGCGCGTCGGCGCCTTCGCGCTCGACGTCGGCTCCGGGGTCGAAATGGCGCCGGGCCGCAAGGATTCGGGCCGGCTCTACGCCTTTTTCGAGGCGCTTCGTGCCCCGGCGCGCGGGGAGACGAAATGAGGCTCGCCGGCCGCTTCGGCGATTATGGCGGCGCCTATGTGCCCGAAATCCTCGTTCCGGCGGTCGAGCAGCTCGAGGCCGCCTTCCTCGACGCCGGGCAGGATCCGGCCTTCCGTGCGGAGCTCGACTCGCTCCTCGCCAAATATGCCGGGCGCCCGACCCCGCTGACGCTCTGCCGCAACCTCGGTTCGGAGCGGGCCCGTATCTACCTGAAGCGCGAGGATCTGCTCCACGGCGGAGCGCACAAGACCAACCAGGTGCTGGGCCAGGCCCTTCTCGCCCGGCGCATGGGCAAGTCTCGGCTGATCGCCGAGACGGGCGCCGGCCAGCACGGCGTCGCGACCGCGCTTGCAGGCGCGCTGTTCGGACTGAAGACCCGGATTTACATGGGCGCCCACGACGTCGAGCGGCAGAAGCTCAATGTCTTCCGGATGGAGCTGATGGGCGCCGAAGTGGTGCCGGTCGAGAGCGGAGCACGGACCCTGAAGGACGCCATCAACGAGGCGCTTCGGGACTGGGCGGCGAGCTTCGAGGACACGCATTACCTGCTCGGCACGGTCGCCGGCCCCCATCCCTTCCCGCTCATGGTCCGCGAATTCCAAAGGGTGATCGGCAAGGAGGCGCGGGCCCAGATACTGGAGGAGGAAGGCCGGCTTCCCGACGCCTGCATCGCAGCGGTCGGCGGCGGATCGAACGCGATCGGCCTGTTCGCCGATTTCGTCGACGACGAGGGCGTGAGGCTGGTCGGAGTGGAAGCGGCGGGCCGCGGGCTCGACGGAAGCGAGCACGGCGCAACGCTTCTTCGAGGCCGGCCGGGAATCCTCCACGGCGCGGCGACCTACGTCCTCCAGGACGAGGACGGGCAGATCGACGAGAGCTGGTCGGTCTCCGCCGGGCTTGACTATCCGGCGGTCGGCCCGGAGCATGCGCACCTCAAGGACAGCGGCCGAGCCGAATATGTCGGGGTTACCGACCAGGAGGCGCTGGCCGCTTTCGCCCTGCTCGCCCGCTCGGAGGGGATCATCTGCGCGTTCGAATCGGCGCATGCGCTCGCCCAGGCCCTGAAGATGGCGGATTCGGCGACGGAGGACAGTTTGCTCGTGGTCAACCTCTCGGGCCGCGGCGACAAGGACATGGAGCAGGCCCGAAAGCTGCTCGGGGCGACCCGATGAGCCGCTATGGAGCGATGTTCGACCGGCTCCGGGGGCGAGGGGAGGGCGCGTTCGGCGCCTTCGTCATGCTCGGCGACCCGAATCCGGCGGCCAGCGCCTCGATCCTCGACTCGCTGGTCGAGGGCGGTGCGGACATGCTCGAGGTCGGCATCCCCTTTTCGGACCCCGTGGCCGACGGCCCGGTCATCCAGGCGGCGGCGGTGCGGGCGCTGGCCGCCGGCACCCGGACTGCGGACTGTTTCCGGATCCTCGGCGACTTTCGAGCGCGTCATCCGCAGGTTCCGGTCGGGATCCTGACCTACGCCAATCTGGTGATGGCGAGGGGCATCGAGGCTTTCTACGCCGCTTGCGCCGGTGCCGGGGTCGACAGCGTGCTGGTCGCCGACGTGCCTCTGATCGAGGCCGGGCCCTTCCTCGCGGCCGCCCGCTCGGCCGGCGTCGCGCCGGTGCTGATCGCGGCGCCGAACACTCCGCCGGAGCGGCTTGCGCTGATCGCCGCGCAAGGGGAGGGCTATACCTATTGCGTCGCGAGGGCTGGAGTGACTGGCGCGGACTCGCAGGTGCGCTTCGCCGCGGATGTGATCGCTGCGCTCGTCGAGGCCGGCGCTCCGCCGCCGGTGCTCGGCTTCGGGATTTCGGAGCCCGAGCATGTGCGGCTTGCCCTGGGCGCGGGCGCGGCGGGCGTGATCTCCGGCTCGGCGATCGTGGATCGGCTCTCGCGCGGCGAGGACGTCCGGGGATTTATCGCGGAGATGAAGGCGGCCTCCCGTCATCCCGGCGAAGGCCGGGATCCCAGCGGGTGAAAAGCGCTGGCGTTCTTCACCCCCCGGGGCCCCAGCCTTCGCTGGGGCGACGGTGAGCCGCTACCGCCGCAGCTTCACGCTTTCCGGCGAAGGCCGGGATCCAGTCCTTCGGCCCGCTGGGCCCCGGCCTTCGCCGGGGCGCAGACGCTAGCGTCTGCGGCTGATCAAACGGTGGATGAAGAGGATGACGATCGCCCCGATCGTCGCCGCGATGAAGCCGGCGCCGGTGTTCCCGCGATCCCAGCCCAGCGCCTGGCTGACGAACCCCGCCAGCAGGGCGCCGCCCACGCCGAGCAGGATGGTGACGATGCAGCCGCTCGGCCCGCGGCCGGGCATGATGAGCCGGGCCAGGGCGCCTGCCAGTGCTCCGATCAGGATCCACCCGAAGAAGCCATAGTCCGCCAGCAGGTTCATGATCGCCTCCTTACCCTCGCTTGCTCGTTCGCGATCCTGCCGCTTTCGAGTGGCCAAGCCCCAACAAAAAATGTAAACGCCGGTTCCGCCGCGTGGGGGCGTGGGGCAGATTAGACTTGAGGCTGGTGCTATATTCGGCTAATACAGTAGCCGAAGTCGCGTTCGGTCCGGTCCGGTGTGGGGAAAGATGAGAGCTATGAACTTCGAGACGCGCAAATGGCGCAGCGGCGGCGTCGAGAGCGAACAGGTCGTCATCGTCGACGACGCCGCGGCGGCGCGCCGCCGCCGGAGGAACATCATCCTCGCAGTGGTGGCCGTCATCGTCCTCGGGGTCGCCGCATTCCTGGCGTTCGGGCGCGGCGGCGAAGACAAGAAGCAGGCGGCGGCCGAGGGCGCCGCCAAGGCAGGCGGTCCGCAGGCGCCCGCCGTCAGCGTCATCGTCCCGGGCCGCCAGCAGGTCGCCCGCACCATCTCGGCGACCGGGACGCTCGCCGCCCGGCGCGACATGCCGGTGGGAGTCGCCGGCGAGGGCGGAATGATCTCGCGGGTCCTGGTCGAGCCCGGCCAGTGGGTCGGCGCCGGCCAGACGCTCGCGGTCATCGAGCGCTCGGTCCAGGCGCAGGAAGCCCAGCAGCTTGCCGCGAGCATCGAGGTCGCCCGCGCCGACGCGCGCCTCGCCCAGCAGGAGCTCCAGCGCGCCCAGACCCTGGTCTCGCGCGGTTTCGTCTCCAAGGCCGACGTCGAGCGCCGGGTCGCCACCCGCGACGCCGCCAACGCCCGGGTCCGGGTCGCCCAGGCCCAGCTCGGAGCGTCGCGCGCCCGAATCGGCCGGCTCGACATCCGGGCGCCCGCGGCCGGCCTCGTCCTCGACCGCAAGGCCGAGCCCGGCCAGATCGTCAGCGGCGGCTCCGGGGCGCTGTTCCGGATCGCCCAGGGCGGACAGATGGAGCTGATGGCCCGGCTTCCGCAGACCGATCTCGCCACGCTTTCGGTGGGCGTTCCGGTCACCGTCACTCCGGTCGGCTCGTCGCAGAGCTACCAGGGTTCGGTGTGGCAGATCTCGCCCGTCATCGATCCGCAGACCCGGCAGGGCGTTGCCCGGATATCCATCCCCTATAACCGCGAGCTCAGGCCCGGCGGATTCGCGTCCGCCGCGATCCAGGCCGGGGCGACGGTCGCTCCGTTGCTGCCCGAATCCGCGGTGCTGACGGACGATGCCGGCACCTACGTCCTCATCGTCACCCCGAACAACACGGTCCAGCGCCGCCCGATCCGGATCGGCTCGGTCACCGACAAGGGCGTGGTGGTGGCGGAAGGGCTCAACGGGGACGAGCGGGTCGTTCAGTCCGCGGGCGCATTCCTCAACCCGGGCGAGAAGGTGCGTCCGCAACGCGCGGTCGCGCGCTAAGGCCGAAGGGCGATCTGGAGTCGATGAACGATGCGTAACATCTCGGCCTGGGCGATCCGGAACCCGGTCATCCCGATCGTATTGTTCACCTTCCTGCTCGCCATGGGCCTGGCGGCCTTCATGCGGATGGACGTGAACCTCAACCCGGACGTCAGCGTCCCGGGGGCAAGCGTCTCGATCAGCCAGCCAGGCGCGGCGCCGCCCGAGCTCGAGATCCAGATCACCCGCCGGGTCGAGGCCGCGGTTCGCGGGATCGAGGGCGTCACCGAGATCAACTCGTTCATCCGCGAAGGAAACAGCAACACCTTCATCCTGTTCGAGATCGGCACACCGATCGACCGCGCCGTCACCGACGTGCGCGACGCGGTGGCGCGGATTCGAGGCGACCTTCCCGACGGGATTCTCGAGCCGCAGGTGCAGCGCGAGGACCAGGACGACCAGCCGGTGGTCTATATGTCCGCCGAGAGCACGGCAATGACGGTGGAGCAGCTGTCCTGGTTCATCGACGATACGATCAACCGCCGGCTTATGACCGTCGAGGGAGTCTCGATCGTAAGCCGCACCGGAGGCGTGAGCCGCGAGATCCGGGTGGAGCTCGACCCGATCCGGATGCAGTCGCAGGGGATCAGCGCCGCCCAGGTCAACCAGCAGCTCCGCGCGATCAACGTCAATGCGGCCGGCGGTCGCGCCGAGATCGCCGGCTCCGAACAGTCGGTCCGGGTGCTCGGAAGCGCACTCAGCGCCCACGCGCTCGGCGAGACCCAGCTTTCGATCGGCGGCGGCCGGACGATCCGGCTGAACTCGATCGCCAGCGTCCGCGATCAGTGGGCCGAGCAGACGAGCTACGGAATCCAGAACGGCCGCCAGGTGGTCAGCTTCATGGTCCAGAAGGCCAAGGGCTATTCCGACGTCAGCGTCTACAACGACGTGATGAAGCAGCTGAAGGCGCTGGAGAAGGAGGATCCGCGGGTCAGCTACACCCTGCTCTTCACTCCGGTCCAGTATATCGAAGGCCAGTATGAAAGCTCGATGCGGGCGCTGGTCGAAGGCGCTCTGCTCGCGGTCATCGTGGTGCTCCTCTTCCTTCGCGACTGGCGCGCGACCCTCATCTCCGCGATCGCCATCCCGCTTTCGGCCATCCCCGCTTTCTGGTTCATGGACATGCTGGGCTTCACGCTCAACATGGTCACCCTGCTTTCGCTGAGCCTCGTCGCGGGCGTCCTGGTCGACGATGCGATCGTCGAGATCGAGAATATCGTCCGCCACATGCGGATGGGCAAAACCGCCTATCAGGCCTCGATCGACGCGGCCGACGAGATCGGCCTCCCCGTCGTCGCGACCACCTTCTCGATCGTCGCGGTCTTCCTCCCGGTGGCGATGATGGGCGGGATCATCGGCCAATATTTCATCAGCTTCGGGCTCACCATCGTCATCACCGTTCTGATCAGCCTCGCGGTCGCGCGCCTGATCACTCCGATGATCGCCGCTTACTTCCTGAAGGCGCATGGCGAGGCCAAGCATGGCGAAGGCTGGCTGATGGACAAGTATCTCGGCCTTCTGCGCTGGACGCTCCGCAACCGCTGGAAGGGCGTCATGATCGGAGTCCTGTGCTTCGCCGCCCAGATCGGCGTCTTCATGATGCTTCCAAAAGCGTTCCAGCCTGAGACTGACGAGGACACCGTCCAGGTGGCGATCGAGATGCCGCCGGGCTCCACCCTCGACCAGACCCGGGCGGTCGCCGACAAGGCGGCTTCGCTGGTTCGAAGCCAAGGCGACGTCGAATCCGCCTTCGCCTCGGTTCGCGCCGGCAACTCGACCATCTACGTATCGCTCAAGGACCGCGGCGACGGACGCGAGCGGACGAGCACCGATTTCGAGCGCCAGGTCGGCCCCCTCCTCCAGGGAATCCCGGACGCGCGGGTCACCTTCCGGGCGCAGAACAGCGTCGGCGGCCGTCCGATCGCAGTCCTTCTCTCGAGCTCGGATCCGGAGAAGCTCCAGCAGACGGCGCTCAAGCTCGTCGAGGAAATGCGCCATCGTCCCGAGCTGGTCTCGCCGCGAATCGCCGGCGACATGCGGCGCCCGGAGATCACCATCACTCCGAGGCTCAACCTGATGGCCGACATGGGCGTGACCACAGCGGCGATGAGCCAGGCGATCCGCACCGCGACCCAGGGCGAGATCGACCAGGCGAGCGCCCGATTTTCGCTTTCGGACCGGCAGGTGCCGATCCGGGTCGCGCTCCAGGAGGATTCACGCCGCAACCTCTCGACCATCGAGAACATGCCGGTTCCGACCACGACGGGAGGCTCGGTGCCGCTCAAGGTGGTCGCCTCGATCAGCTTCGGCGCCGGTCCGGCTCAGATCCAGCGCTTCAACCAGGAGCGCCGGATCCTCATCGGCGCGGACCTCAAGCCCGGAGTCGTCGACAAGGAAGCGATCATCGAATCGCTCCCGATCCTCAAGAACCTGCCCGAAGGGGTGGAGCGCGCCCGCTCCGGCCAGCAGCGCGAGGAAGCAAAGCTCATGTCCGAGTTCATGGGCGCGCTCATCTCCGGCACCTTCCTCGTCTTCGCGGTCCTGGTCCTGCTCTACAAGCGCCTGATGGCGCCGCTGGTGAACATGGGCTCGCTCCTGCTCGCGCCTCTGGGAGGCTTCCTGGCCCTGTGGGTATCGGGTCACGCCGTGTCGATGCCGGTGCTGATCGGGATCCTGATGCTGTTCGGGATCGTCGCCAAGAACTCGATCCTTCTCCTCGATTTCACCATCGTCGAGATGCAGAAGGGCATTCCAAAGGACGAGGCGATCATCGACTCGGGCCACAAGCGCGCCCAGCCGATCGTCATGACGACGATGGCCATGGTGGCCGGAATGGTCCCGACCGCGCTTTCGCTGGAGGGCGACGCGAGCTGGCGCGCGCCGATGGCCGTGGTGGTGATCGGCGGCCTTCTGCTCTCGACGCTCCTCACCCTGGTCCTCGTCCCGGCCTCCTTCAGCCTGGCCGACGACTTCGAGAAGTGGCTCGCGCCGAAATTCGGACGTCTCATCACGTACAAGGGACGCAAGGATCACGGCCCGGCGCCCGAGCCGCAGCCCGCGGAGTGATGGAGCGCCGCCGGGGTCGCGCCGACCGGAGTGAACCAAAAAGGCGGCCCGGCCATTGAGAGGCCTATGAGCCCCTTCGATCCGGCCGGCCGATCCGTTCCGACCGCACAGAGCCTTCGCGGAATGCGGATCATCGCGACCGGAATGCTGGTCGCGATGGCGGCGATCTTCCTCGCCTCGAACCATTGGGACGAAAGCTATGCCTGGCTCGGCTTCGTCAAGGCCTTCGCCGAGGCCGCGATGGTCGGCGGGCTCGCCGACTGGTTCGCGGTCACCGCCTTGTTCCGCCACCCGCTCGGGCTGCCGATCCCGCACACCGCGATCATCCCGCGCAACAAGGACCGGATCGGAGCGACCCTGGCCTCCTTCCTTCGCGACAATTTCCTCATCCCCAAGGTCGTCGCCCGGCGGATGCGCAACGTCGACATCGCCGGAGCCATCGGCCGGTTCCTCGCCAACCCGCCGCCGGAGGGGCGGCTCAGGCAGGGCGGATCGAGGCTGATCGCCGATCTCCTCGAGGCCCTCGACCAGGAGCGGCTCGGCGGCATGGTCAAGAATGCCGTCGCCCAGCGGATGCGGTCGCTCGAAGTCTCGCCGCTGATCGGCCAGGCGCTCGAAGGCGCGATCACCGACGAGCGGCACATCCCGATCCTGGACGGGATCGTCACCTGGGCGGGCCGGACGCTCGACGCCAACGAGGACCTGATCCGCAAGATGGTCCACGACCGCGCGGGGATGATCATGCGGCTGTCCGGCCTCGACGAGAAGCTGGCCGACGGGATCGTCGACGGTCTTCGCCGGCTGACCATCGACATGGCGATCGACCCGGCGCATCCGCTTCGGGCCAAGGCGGAGGAGGCGCTCGCGGCCTTCGCCTGGGACATGCGCTTCGATCCCGAGATGCAGTCCAAGGTCGAGGGCTGGAAGAACGAGATCATCGCCAACAAGGCGGTGACCGACTGGCTCGGGGGCCTCTGGGAGAACAGCCGGGCGGCCTTGCTGAGGGCCGCACGAGACCCCGAAGCGGCCATGGCGGGCCGCTTCGGCGAAGCGCTCAGGCAACTCGGCGAGACCCTCCAGCAGGATAGCCGGCTCAACAAGGCGATCAACCAGTTCGCGAGGCGGATGGTGGTCGGGACCGTCGCCACCTACGGCGACGGCATAGTCACCCTCGTTTCCGAGACCATCCGCGGCTGGGACGCCCGGACGGTGACCGGCCGGCTGGAGAACGCGGTCGGCCGCGACCTCCAATATATCCGGATCAACGGGACCTTGGTGGGCGGCCTGGTGGGGCTGATCATCCACACAGCCGAGGTGCTGGGCTGACCTCGTCGCCCCAGCGAAGGCTGGGGCCCCGGCGGGTGACGGCCGCCGGCATCTTTCACCCCCCGGGTCCCAGCCTTCGCTGGGACGACGGTTCAATCTCCGCCGGCGCGCTCGATGTCCGCGCCCACCGCCTGGAGCTTCTCCTCGAGCCGCTCATAGCCTCGGTCGAGGTGGTAGACCCGATGGACCTGGGTCTCCCCCTTCGCCGCGAGGCCGGCGAGGACCAGGCTCATCGAGGCTCGAAGGTCGGTCGCCATCACTTCGGCGCCGATCAGCCCGTCGACCCCGCGGACCACCGCCGAGCGGCCGCGCACCTCGATCTCGGCGCCCATCCGGTTGAGCTCGGGGACGTGCATGTAACGGTTCTCGAAGATCGTCTCGGTGAGCAGGCTGGTGCCTTCGGCGAGGGTCAGCATCGCCATGAACTGGGCCTGCATGTCGGTCGGGAAGGCGGGGTAGGGGGCGGTCGAGATGGAGAGCGGTTTGAGGCCGCCGTCGGCGCTGACCCGGACTCCGTCCGCCGTGTCCTCGACGATCAGGCCGGAGTCGCTGAGGCCGGAAAGGATCGACGGCATGGTATCCTTGCGGGCGCCGACGAGCTCGAGCGATCCGCCGGTGATCCCGGCGGCGCAGGCATAGCTTCCGGCCTCGATCCGGTCTGCCATGACCGCATAGGTGGCTCCGTGCAGCCGGTCCTTGCCGCGGATCCTGAGCGTATCGGTCCTCAGCCCTTCGATGTCCGCGCCCATCGCGATCAGGCATTTGGCCAGGTCGGTGATCTCGGGCTCGCGCGCCGCATTCTCGATCACCGTCTCGCCCCGCGCGAGGACCGCCGCCATCAACGCATTCTCGGTGGCTCCGACCGAGACGAAGGGGAAGGTGATCGTCCCGCCCCGGAGCCCGCCCTCGGGGGCCTTTGCCCGGACGTAGCCCGCCGCGACCTCGATCTCGGCGCCGAGCGCTTCGAGAGCCTTGAGGTGGAGGTCGACCGGACGCATCCCGATCGCGCAGCCGCCCGGAAGCGACACCGTCGCCTCGCCGGCCCGGGCGACGAGCGGGCCGAGGACGAGGATCGACGCACGCATCTTGCGGACGATGTCGTAGGGGGCGACCGTGGAGGCGAGGTTGGAGGCTCGAAGGGTCATCACCCGCCCATATTCGTCCGAGCGCGCGCCCTCGACGGTGGTCGAGACCCCCAATTGGTTGAGCAGATGGCCGAAGCTGTCGACGTCGGCGAGGCGGGGCAGGTTGCGGAGGGTCAGCGGCTCGTCGGTGAGGAGCGCGCAGGGCAATAGAGTGAGGGCTGCGTTCTTGGCTCCGGAAATCGGGATCCGGCCTTCGAGGCGCTTGCCGCCGCGGATGATGATGCGATCCATGGGAAGGTCTTATTCCATTGGCGGCAGGAGGCAAGGGAGGGGGTGGAGGAGGGCACGTCATCCCAGCGAAGGCTGGGATCCCAGGGAGTGAAGGGCGCCGCGTCTTTCACCCGCCGGGGCCCCAACCTTCGCTGGGGCGACGTGGCGTCAGGCCTTCTCCAGAGTGCATTGCAGCGGGTGCTGGTTCTGCCTCGCATAGTCGATGACCTGTGCGACCTTGGTCTCCGCGACCTCGTAGCTGAACACGCCGCACACCCCGACCCCGCGCTGGTGGACGGCGAGCATGACCCGGGTGGCATCCTCGATCCCCATCTTGAAGAACATCTGGAGGACCTGAACGACGAACTCCATCGGAGTGTAATCGTCGTTGAGCATCAGCACCTTGTAGGGCGAAGGGGTCTTGGTCCGGGTGCGGGTGCGCGTGGCGACGCCCAGGCCGGGATCGTCGACGTCCCCGCCCTTGCGCTCATCCGCAGCCACGATCTCATCCCAACTCATACGCGCCCCTGATATGGCAATGGGCCGATTTCCGGCAAGTGGTCCCGGCGCGATTCCAAAGCGCGACTCGCCGGAGCGTTCCAGACGCAAAAAGGGCGGCCCCCGCGGGGGCCGCCCTTACTGCACCAGCTGGCGCTGCGGCCTACTTAGTAGGCGGCGACGGCCTTAACGCGCTCGGCGGCGACCGAGTAGCGGCTGGCGAGAGGCTCGGCGACGTCGCCGGCAAGCTTGATCATGGTCTCGGAGAGCTTGGAGCCCTCGGCAACGAGGCCATCGAACTGGCTGCGGGCGAATTCGCTCTGCAAACGGAAGAAGTCGGTGGCCGACTTCACTTCGGTGAAGCTCTTCAGGGCCGCGGACGCGTCCTCGAAGCTCTTGCGGCTGTACTCGGCGACTTCCTGGCCGACGGTCTCGAGGCCCTTGGCGACGACCTTGGTGGAAGCGACGAACGCCTCGACGTTGCCCTTGCTGAGCTCGGTCATCTCTTCGGCCATGCGGGTGCTGCGCTCGATCTGGGTGCGGGCGCGCTCGTTGACGTCGCCGAAGACGGCCTGGAGGCGGTCGGCGACCTGGGCGGTCTCTTTCTTCATGGTGCGGGTTCCTTCGTTCTGGATCCGGGTGGTGGTCCGGGTGGCGGTGTTGGTGGTCGCGGTCGCGGCGGCGGCGCGCTTGGCCGGACGGCCCGCCTTGCGGGCGGTCGCGGCGCGAGCGGGCTTCGAAGCCTTGGCGGTGCGGGTCTTGCGAGCCGGAGTCGCCGACGTGGCGGTGGCGGCCCTGATGACCTTCGCGGCGGCCTTCGCCGGAGCGGCGGCGGCCTTGGCGGCGGCGGCCGGAGCCTCGGCCTTCTCGGTCACCGCCGGGGTGGCGGCTTTCGCGATCGCGGCCGAAGCTTTCGCCGTGGCGTCGACGGCCGCGGCGGCGGTCGGGGTCTGGTTCTGCTGATCGGCCATTGGGTGTTCCTTACAGGTCTATGCTGCGATGCAACATAAGCGAGTCGGAACGGGGTTTCAAGGGGAAATGTTGCGGTGCAGCACGAGGGGCGCGGGAGCACTCGTCATCCCGGCGAAAGCCGACCTCAGATCGGGAAGTCTCGGCGAGTCAGCCCGAAGTCCCGGCCTTCGCCGGGATGACGGCTGCGTCACTTCGCCTTCACGTAGCTCCCGGGCGCGTCCTCGATCGCCTTGAGCTTGCCCTTGCCCGGCATTCTCGCGCCCTTGGCCGGGACTTTCTTCTCCGCGAGCGCGCCGATCCACTTCGCCCAGTCGGGCCACCAGCTGCCCTTGTGCTCGGTCGCTCCGGCGACGAACTCGTCGAGGCTCGAGGGCTTCCCGTCGTTGGTCCAATATTGGTATTTCTGGGCCTCGGGCGGGTTGACCACTCCGGCGATGTGGCCGGAGCCGGCGAGGACGAATCGCATCGGGCCCTGGAAATAATGGGTGATCTTCCAGACGCTCGCCGCCGGAGCGATATGGTCCTCGCGGCCGGCCTGGACGTAGGTCGGAGTCTTCACCTTGTGGATCTCGATCGGCGTGCCGTCGACCGTCAGCGCCCCGGCCTGGACGAGTTTGTTGTCGCGGTAGAAGTCCTTCAGATAGGACTGGTGCCATTTCGAGGGCAGGTTCGTCGTGTCCGAATTCCAGTGAAGGAGGTCGAACGGGACATAGTCCTCGCCCATCAGGTAATTGTTGGTGACGTAGTTCCAGATGAGGTCCCGGCCCCTCAACATGTTGAAGGTGGCGGCCATGTAGCGGCCGTCGAGGAAGCCCTTGTCGGCCGAAATCTGGTCGATCAGCTGGAGGGTGTCGTCGGCGACGAAGAGATTGAGGTCTCCGGCTTCCGAAAAATCGACCTGGGCTGTGAAGAAAGTGGCGCTTGCGACCTTGTCGGCCTGGCCGCGCGCCTCGAGCAAGGCGAGGGTCGCAGCGAGCGTCGTGCCCGCGACGCAATAGCCGATGGCGTGGACGCTCTTCACTCCGAGCAGCTCGCGCACCGTGTCGATGGCGTCGATCTGGCCGCGGAGAACGTAATCGTCGAGCGTCGTCTCCTTCAGGGTCTCGTCAGCCGATTTCCATGAGACGACGAAGACCGTCAGCCCCTGCTCGACCGCCCAGCGGATGAAGCTCTTCTTCGGATTCAAATCCAGAATGTAGAACCGGTTGATCCAGGGCGGGAAGATGATGAGCGGGGTTTCGTGGACCTCGTCGGTGGTCGGGCTGTACTGGATGAGCTCGTAGAGCGGGGTGCGCTTGACCACCTTGCCCGGGGTGACGGCGATGTTTCGGCCGACCTCGAAGGCTTCGGCGTCGGTGTGGGTGAGCTGGCCCTTCGAGATATCCCGGAGCATGTGCTCGAGGCCCTTGAGCAGGCTTTCGCCCTTGGTCTCCATCGCCCGCTCAAGCACCAGCGGGTTGGTCGCCGCGAAGTTGGAGGGGGCCATGGCATCGACGAAATTCTTGGTCGCGAAGCGCAGTTTCTCGCGCTGCTTCGGGTCGACTCCCTCCAGCGTGTCGACGGACCCGAGCAGGCGCTCGGAGACGAGCAGGTAGGACTGCCGGATCATGTCGAACAGCGGGTTGTCACGCCATTGCGCCGCTGCGAAGCGCTTGTCCCTGTCCGCTTTCTCGGCGAGCTCAGTTCGAGGCGCCTCGCCTCCGAGCGCGCGCTGCCAGATGGCGAGCCCCTGTGTCCACAGGTCGGTCTGCTGCTGGGCGATCTTCGCCGGGTCGGCGAACATGTTGAGCCAGGGAAGCTGAGGCGCCTTCGCCCCCGCCGTCGCGTCCTCGGCCGCCTCGCCCATCGCCTTGGCGACGTGCTCGAGCATCATCTGCTGGGCGCGCCCCATCACCCAGGTCCATTGCTGCATTTCCTCGAGCGTCGGCAACGCCGGCGCCTCGGGTGCCTTGGTGTCCTGATCTGCCATGGGTGTCTCCTCGCAGGCTATCTAGGGAATGCCCGAGGCGGGTGAAAGGTTCGCAGTTGCATGAAGCCGAGCGCCGCGGCGTTCGCGGTCAGCAACCGATTTTTGTATCATCCGCTCGGGAGATTACATTCTTGCTTGCTCATGGTGTGAGACCCGCAGGAGGGCGCAGTGGATTCGAACTCTCTGAAAGAATGGGCAGGGGCGCTGGTACCGTACCTCGCCTTCTTCACTGCCTTCTGGGCGATAATCACCTATAGCCGGGCAAAGAAAGTGGAAGTCGCCCGGCTTCAAAAACAGATTTTCGACGACTTGCATCTGAGCGGCAAGTTCGATCGTGTCCGCGAGGCCCTCGACTTCGACTACGCCTCGGTCGTGGAGCCGGCCATCGACCGCGTAATGACGGGCGGCGCTTCAGCTACCAAGGAGGATCGGGCGCTGCTGCTGGAGCTCGACAATTTCTTGAACCTCATCGAGTATGTGCTTTTCCTGGAGCAGGACACGAAGCTTCTCAACAGCACCGACAGGCTGGCACTGTTATCCTATTGGGTCTGCTGGATGCGCAAGCCGGAGCACCAGCGATTGCGCGACTATCTCGAGAAATTCGATTATGAGAGATTATCGAAGTGTCTCGGCTCGGAGGAGATTGCGTGACCAAGGTCGACCAGCCACGGCTGCTGTTCGTATATGGCTCGCTTCGCCGCGGGGAGCCGATGTTCGAAGAGCTCGGGCTCGAGCGGGCCCTTGAATTCGTTTCCGAGGGAACGTTCCGCGGTAATCTCTACGATCTGGGGGATTATCCGGGAGCCGTTCTGGCCGACGGCGTGGTTAGGGGCGAGGTCTATCAAATCAAGGATGCGGCCATTCTCGAAATCCTCGACCGTTACGAGGAATTCGACCCCGATCAGCCGGAAAGATCGCTGTTTATCCGCGAGCGAGTGAATATTCCCGAGGCAGGCGAGGCCTGGATCTATCTTTACAACGGCAGCAGTGGCGAGCGCCGGCCGATTGTCTCGGGGGACTGGCGCGATCGCCGTTCGGCGGCCTGACTCAGCCTGCCTCGCCTTATCGCAACAAGCACTTCCCAATGCCGGCAGTGGCCGAGGAAGCGTTAGGTCGCGGCGGAGTCCTCGGTCGGGACCGGGGTGCCCCCCTCCGTGTCCGGCTTGAATACCGAGCGGTCCGAAAGCCAGCCCGCGGCCTGGTCGGAGAACATCCCCGAAAGGATCCCGATTCCCGCATAGGCGATGAGGTTCTGGGCGCTTCCACTTGCATTGGGGCCGGCGAGAACCGCGACTCCGCTGAACATGAGCACGAACACCCCGAGCGCGATCAGTCCGCCCAGGAGGATCCGGCCGAAATAGGATTTCGTCCGGGTGAATTTGTAGCGATTGTCGGGATAGACGAATAATATCAGGGTAATAAGGAGGGCTCCGAACAGGCCCGAGACCGAGGCGAGGATGATCCCGGTCAGCGCCGGCGGGACGTAGACGAGGCGGCGGGCGAGCGGCCACGGGCTGTCCTCGAACACCTTGAGCACGGCGATGATGTCGCCCGACCGGGCGGCGGCCTCCAATTGCTTGTCGATGGCGTTGCGTTCGGCCTGGAGGAGGTCGAGCCGGTCCTGGATGTCGTCCGAGTCGCGCTTGAGGCCGGCCGAATCGTCGAGCGACTTCTGGACGTTGCGCTGGCCTTCGAGGACTTCGGTGGCGACCGGCGGGATCGCCGGGTTGGCCGAGCCGCGCTCCGCCGCGCAATGCTGGGTGGCGACGGCCATGCCGACCAGCTCGGCGGGCGTCGGCGGAGTGTCCGGCGCCGGCGGGGCGGGGCAGCCGGCGGTGGTGAGCCGGGCGAGATCCTCGGCGAGGTCGGCGGCCTGCGCGGCCAGGATCCGATTGGCCGACTGCAGCCGGTCGTTCGCGGCCCGGAGGCGCGCGGTCGACTGCTTGATGGCCTCGCTGTTCTCGCCGACCGTGTTCTTGAGGCTGTCCCTCCCGAAATAATAGCGGACGGCGACGCTGTAATCGTAACCCACCGCCTCCTTGGTAAGGGCGTCGTCGACCTTTTGCTGGGCGGTCGCGACGAGCAGGACGACGACGAAGACGTAGGTGACGAGGATGGCGACCAGGGCCCGGGCGGTCCAGTGGGCGAGAGTCTTGGCGACTGTGACCCGGTTCGACGGCTGCGCCTGTTCGATGACCATATAGTTTCTCCCCCCGGAGCCGAAGTCATATCCGTAAATCGCTTACGAAGGCTTGTCGCCGTTTTAACCCTCCCCGGCAAATGCCGGGGAGGATTTCGAAGCTCAATCGTCCTTGCCGAGGATGTGGCGGAGGATCCGCCCGCCATATTTGCGGACGTCCTTGTCGGTGATCGTGACCGGCTGCAGGCAGCCGAACTCGCAGGTCGAAAAGCTCGCCTGGGCCCGGGGAAGCTCTCCGGGGAGGTGGTTCTCGGGCTCGCCCGGGGTTCGCTGGTCGGGGAACGGCACCCGGTTGGGGTTCGGGCCCCGGCGGCCGCAGACGACGATGTCGGCGCCGCCGCGGTCGCAGTCGAGGCCGAGCCCGGCGCGGAGCGAGGATTGCTGGCGGGCGAGCGCCTCCTCGGCGCTGAGCGGAGGCGCCGCCGGCGCGGCGGCGGCGAGCGCCGCGACGATCAGGGCCAATCCGAGCTTCGCCATCCACGTCTCCCACGGCCGGGGCAAGCTGTTGGAGGAAAACGGCTTAAATGTGGCTGCTCACGGCAGCGGGGCCAGCGGCTCGACACGAACGCGGCGCTCGCTTACACGCCGCCGTTCTTCACAGGAGGATGATCGGCGAGATGGTGAGCGCAAGCCAGGTTCTGGACCGCGTGTTGGTGCTGGAGATGGTCCGGGTGACCGAAGCGGCCGCGGTCGCCGCGTCGAAGCTGATCGGGCGCGGCGACGAGAAGGCCGCCGACCATGCCGCCGTCGAGGCGATGCGGGCAGCGCTCAACACGCTCGAGATGGACGGGACGGTCGTGATCGGCGAGGGCGAGCGCGACGAGGCGCCGATGCTCTACATCGGCGAAAAGGTCGGTGCCGCACAGGGCACCGGGCCGAAGATCGACATCGCGCTCGACCCGCTCGAGGGAACGACGATCACCGCCAAGGCCGGTCCGAACGCGCTCGCCGTGCTGGCGATCGCCGAGGAGGGCGGCCTTCTCAATGCGCCCGACGTCTACATGGAGAAGCTGGCGGTCGGTCCGGGCTATGCCGAAGGGGTGATCGACCTGGCCAGGACTCCGACCGAGAACATCCACTCGGTGGCGGCGGCCAAGGGCGTCGACCCGTCGGAGATCATCGTGTGCGTCCTCGACCGGCCGAGGCACGAGGCTCTGATCGCCGAGCTGAGGGGCCTGGGCTGCGGGATCGTCCTCATCCCGGACGGCGACGTCGCAGGGGTGATCGCGGTCACCGATCCCGACACCACGATCGACGTCTATATGGGCTCCGGCGGGGCGCCCGAGGGAGTGCTGGCGGCCGCGGCGCTGAGGTGTGTGGGAGGCCAGTTCCAGGGGCGGCTCATCTTCCGCAACGACGACGAGCGCGCCCGGGCGGACAAATGGGGAGTGACCGACCTCGACCGCATCTACAAGCTCGAGGACCTCGCCAAGGGCGACTGCATCTTCGCGGCAACCGGGGTCACGGACGGTTCGCTGCTCGAGGGCGTGAAGCGGCGGAGAAACGCCGTCACCACGGAGAGCGTGGTGATGCGCGCCTCCACCGGGACGGTCCGCTGGGTGAAGGGCGAGCATCGCCACGAGCCGGGGGCGAAGAGCTGATCGTCATTGGAGTAGAACCGTCATACCGGACTTGATCCGGGATCCATGAACACGGATCCCGACTACACGACACCATCGGTGTTCATGGATTCCGGCCTTCGCCGGAATGACGCCCAGCTAGCACATGCTTAGCGCTTCGCCGTGAAGGGAGATGCTTGCCGGGAGGGTTCCGACCGGGTCTCCGTCGGCCTGGATCGGAAGCGGCGCGTCGGCCTCGGCCTCGAGTGCCGTGCAGGTGAAGGCCGTGACTCCGGGCAGGGAATCGACCCGCCGGCCGAGCCACAGGGCGAAGGCGAAGCGGGCGAAGTCGCGGCGCCTGCAGCGTTCGAGGGCGACGACCCGGAGCAAAGGCTCGCCGACGCTCGCCTCGGGCGCGAAGCTCCACGGGCCGGCGAAATAGCGGCCCTTGGCGACGTAGAAGGCCTCGCAGACGAGCGCTCCTCCGTCCCAGGCGAGGCGCATGGGAGTCCGTCGCCAGTCGAACAGGATCCGGGTGAGGGCCCAGGCATAAGCGAGCTTGCCGATCCGCGCCTTGAGCGGAAGCGAGACCTCGGCGACGGCCCGGCTGTCGGGTCCGACGCTCGCGCAGGCGAGGAAGAATGTGTCGTTCAGCGCCGCGGGGTGGAGCGGCTCGCCCGGATTCTCGGCGAGCAGCCGCAGCGCGTGCCCGGCCGGGTCGAGCGGGTAGAGCCGCTCGCGGTGGACGAGATTGACGGTGCCGGCGGGATAGACGCTGAGCGGAAGCCTACGTCCCGATCGCGCCAAAGCGAGCGCGACGTGACGAAGGGTGCCGTCGCCGCCGACCGAGCAGACGTGGCTCGCCTCCTCGGCGACCTCGATCGCAAAGGCCGGGCCGCATTCGGAGAGGAGCACCCTGGCGCCGTTCGCCTCGAACCCCGCCCGGAGCGCGGCGAGCCGGTCCGGGCAATGGCCGCCGGAGGTGCGGTTGTAGAAGAGCTGGACGGTTGGGCCGGTCATTGCAGGCGCTTATAGCATGGGGGGGCTAAAGGGCTATTATCGTCATTCCGGCGAACGCCGGAATCCATGAACACCGAAGGTGCCTGGAATGACTGGATCCGTGTTCATGGATCCCGGATCGAGTCCGGGATGACGAGTTAAGGAATGAGCCTCGCCGTCTTCTTCCCGGTCCTGTTCGCCGCAGCGCTTCACGCCGGTTGGAACGCTCTGGTCAAGACCGGCCTCGACCGTTTCTCGTCGATCCTGTTCCTGGGAATCGTCCAAGGGGCGATCGCCCTGGTGCTTCTGCCCTTCTTCGGACTTCCGGCCGAGTCCGCCTGGCCCTGGGTGCTGACCGGATCGGCGCTTCACAGCGGTTACAAGCTCGCCCTGATTCGAGCTTACGGCCATGGCGATCTGAGCCAGGTCTATCCGCTCTCGCGCGGAACGGCGCCACTGATCGTCGCGGTCGCGGGCGCGCTGTTCCTCGGCGAAACCCTGGAACGGGCGCGGATCGCGGCGGTGGTCGCCGTTGCGGCGGGGATCATCCTGATGACCGGGCGCGGCGGCCTCGGCCGCGCCGGCCTCTTCTGGGCCCTGGTCACGGCCGGATTCACGGCCGCCTACACGCTGGCCGACGGCGTCGGGGCGAGGATCGCCGGCTCGGCCTCGGCCTTCATCCTGACCATGATCCTCCTCGATGGGCTCATCATGCTCGCTTACGGCCTGGCGGCGCGGGGGCCGGCCGGGATCGCCGCGATGCTCCCCGCGTGGAGGCCGGGAGCGGCGGCGGGGGCGATGTCGCTCGCTTCCTACTGGATCGCGATCTGGGCCTTCACCAGGGCGCCGCTGGCGATGGTCGCCGCCCTTCGCGAGACCAGCGTCCTGTTCGCGATGCTGATCGCGGCTTTCTGGCTCAAGGAGCGGCCGACGCCGAGGCGCTGGGCTGCGGCGGGGCTGATATTGGCCGGCGTGGTGCTGATGCGGGTCTAGGGTCCGTCATCCCGGACTGATCCGGGATTCATGAACAGCAATCGAGACCGGATTGTGATTTCGGTGTTCATGGATTCCGGCCTCCGCCGGAACGACGGCCGGAGGGTAGGGCCGCCCCCGCCCTTCGGGGCGTAGCGGGGACGGCCCATCCCGCGCGCAGGGTCAGCGCGGGAGCGAGACGGCGTCGGTGACGTGGATGACGCCGTTGGACTGGAAGACGTCGGCCTGGGTGACGGTGGCCCGGCCGCCCTTTTCGTCGGTGAGGACGACCTTCCCGCCCATCATTCGGGCGGTGAGGGTTCCGCCCTGGACGGTCGTGAGCTTCGCCATTCCCCTGCCGGCCTTGATCTTGCCCATGAGCTGGGCTGCGCTGACCCGGCCCGGGACGACGTGATAGGTGAGCACCGACTGGAGCATCGCCTTGTTCTCGGGGCGGAGAAGGGTGTCGACGGTGCCTGCCGGGAGCTTCGAGAAGGCGGCGTCGGTCGGGGCGAAGACGGTGAAAGGGCCGGCGCCGGACAGCGTGTCGACGAGATCGGCCGCCTTGACCGCGGCGACGAGGGTGGTGTGCGACTTCGAGTTGGACGCGTTCTGGACGATAGTACGAGTCGGGTACATGGCGGCGCCGCCCACCATCGGGGTCTTGGCGGCGGCGAAGGCGCCGGGGGCGACCGCCGAAGCGAGGGCGAGGGCGAGGGCGAACGGGGTCAATTTGCGCATGGGAACCTCATCGGATCGGGGGAGGTCCAGCCCGTTAGGCCCGTCGTCCGGGGGCCGCGATACGGACCTAGTACGGTAGCAGGCGAAGGCGCGCCATTTTGAAGGAGACTCGCTCCCCATTATTAAAATAAGAGTCTGGGGTCTGGACAGCGGGGTGTGTCGCGAGGCAGTCTTCGTTCCGGGGCAGAACAAGTCGGGGCGAGTCGAGCACTCGCCGCGCACTCGGTTGGGGGGGGCTCAATCGAGATCTCTGAAGAGGTAGTGCCGGGGAGTCGATTCCGAGCATTTTCTGTCTGTTTTCACTGAAAATGCTTGTGTCCGACTGTTCTGACCAAGAAATCCGGGAAGGGACTTAGCATGAGCTGGGACGAAATCATCAAGGGCACCAACGGCAGCGACGTCATCAACGGCGGAAGCGGCGACGACTTCATCCAGGGCCGCGCGGGCGGCGACTTCCTCGATGGAGGCGACGGCAACGACCAGCTTCAGGGCAATGAGGGCGACGACTATATCCGGGGGGGAGCCGGCAACGACTTCATCCACGGTGGAACCGGAACCGACTCGGCCATCTATTCGGGATCGGTCAAGGATTACACCTTCCGCCGCAACGGGGAGGAATTCTTCGTCAATCATGTCGGCGGGAGCATGATCGACGGCTATGACCGCCTGATCTCGATCGAGCGGCTGGTCTTCGCCGACGCGGTGATCGACCTCACCCAGAACAATGCGCCGATCGCCTTCGACGATTCCAGGTCGACCGACGAGGACCACAGCGTCTCCGGCAACGTGCTCGCCAACGATTTCGATTGGGAGGGCAATCCGCTGACGGCGACGCCGGGCAACTTCAACGGGGTCTACGGCAGCCTGACGCTCAACGCCAACGGGACGTACACCTACACACCCTACGCCTCGACCCAGGCTCTGGCGCTGGGCCAGAACGTGACCGACAGCTTCACCTATACCGTGTCGGACGGAAGCCTTAGCGACACCGGCACCCTGACCATCACCGTGGCCGGACGCAACGACGCTCCGGTCGCCAATCCCGACTCCGCCTCGACCGGCGAGAATTCACCCGTCACAGTCAACGTCCTCGCCAACGATACGGACGTCGACAATGGCGCGGTCCTCACCGTCACCGCCGCCTCGGCCCCGGCCGGCCAGGGCAGCGCCTCGGTGGTGGCCAACAAGGTCGTGTTCAATCCCGGCACGGATTTCGACCATCTCGACACGGGCGAGACGGCAAGCGTCGTCGTCAGCTACACGATCACCGACGAGCACGGCGCCACCTCGAGCTCGACCGTCACGATCACCGTCAACGGAGCCAACGACGCGCCGGTGGCGAACGACGACGTCGCCTCGACCGGCGAGGATGGCTCGGCCTCCGGCAACGTCCTCGCCAACGACACCGACGTCGACGGCGAGCCGCTGACGGTCGCGAATCCCGGAGTCTATGCCGGCGCCTACGGCACGCTGACGATCAACGCCGACGGCAGCTACACCTACGTGCCGGGCGCGGCGGCGCAGGGGCTCGACGACGGCGAGACGGCCCAGGACGTCTTCACCTACGCCGCCTCCGACGGGACCGCCTCCGACTCGGCGACCCTCACCGTCACCCTCAGCGGCTCGAACGACGCTCCGTCGGCAAACGACGACAGCGCCTCGACCGGCGAGGAC
>DASVQD010000029.1:0-28063 GCA_036389345.1 Allosphingosinicella sp.
CTACCCCCCCCCCCCCCCCCGGGGCACTCTCCCAACCCTTGGCGCAAATTCCCAAACCTGGGTGGCGAAAAGTCCCATCGGGGGTCTGCGTAAACCCAATTCTCCGCAGTTTTCCGCCGTTTTTCGCACTTGGCACGGCCCTTGTAATCTTGTCGTCAACCGCTTCGAGCGGGGAACAAAAGGTTCAAGGAGCAGGCAGATGTTCAACTCTCGCAAGATCAAGGAAAATGGCGCGGCGGCCGCTCTGGCGGTCCTTCTCTCGGCGGCGTCGATCGGCGCAGCGGTCGGTCCGGCCCGCGCCGTCGAGGCCGGCCCGTCCCTCTACGCTTCCGCGACGGCGGCCTCGGCCCGTGCCTGAGACGATCCACGTTCCGGCCGGCAAGCTGGTCCGGATCCCGCCCCGGCCCGGCGGCCCCCGCCGCCACGAGGCGCTTCGCGGCCAGCACCGGCCACGGCCCGCTTCCGGTTTCCTGGAGTTCCTGCCGATGAGCATCTTCTCCCGCACCCGCGACATCGTCTCCGCCAACTTCGCGGACCTGCTCGACAGGGCCGAGGACCCTGCGAAGATGATCCGGATGATCATCCTCGAGATGGAGGAGACGCTCGTCGAGGTCCGCTCCAGCGCCGCCCGTACCGTCGCGGACCAGAAGGAGATGCACCGGCAGATCGCCCGGCTCGACAGGCTCCAGGAGAGTTGGGCCGAGAAGGCGGAGCTTGCGCTCAGCAAGGGCCGCGAGGACCTCGCCCACGGCGCTCTCACCGAGAAGCAGAAGACGGCGGCCCTGGCCGAGAGCCTTCGCTCCGAGATCGACATGCTCGACGAGGCGATGCGCGCTTCCGAAGCCGATATCGCCAAGCTCCAGGGCAAGCTTCGCGAAGCCCGCCTTCGCCAGAGCGCGACCCAGAGCCGGCTCGAGAGCGCCAACCAGCGCGCCCGGCTCCGCGAGATGACCGCGGGCCCGAGGGTCGACGAAGCCTTTTCGCGCTTCGACGAGCTCGAGCGCCAGGTGGACCGGGCGGAAGGCCGGGCCGACGCACTGATGCTCGGAGCTCCGCCCAGGACCCTCGACGAGGAGATCTCGGAGCTTCGCAACGCGGACAAGATCGATGCCGAGCTGGAGGCCCTCAAGGCCCGGCTTGCTCAGGACCGGGAAGGATGAGGCCGTGGAGGACTGGATCTACCGGATCATGAACGCCCGAAATCCCAATTGGCGGACCCTTTCGACCAACCCGGCGGCGACCGGGACCCGGGAGTCCCGCCGCGACTACGAGACATTCAGGAGGGAAAGATGAAGAAGAGTTTCTATCTCGACAAAGCCAACGGCAAGGTCTTCGGGGTCTGCTCCGGGATCGCCAACCACATGAATTGGGATGCGACCTTCGTCCGAGTGGCCATGGTCGTCCTCATCCTGGCCACCTTCCCCTGGGCGCTGATCGGCTACGGCGCCGCGGCGATGATCGGCAAGAAGCGGCCCGAAGGCGCTTACGGCGAAGCGGCCCTGGACCGGCCGCTTCGAACCTCGACCTACGAGATGAACCGCTCGATGCGCGACATCGACCGCAGGATGGCCGAGGTCGAGACCTACGTGACCGCGCAGAACACGCCGCTCGCCCGCGAGATAGAGAGCCTGCGCTGAAAAGCGGACAAGCGAATGGAGGACGTGATGAGCGAACCGATGACGATGATGGCGATGGCGGGCTTCGGCCTGGCGGCGCTCGGCATCCTGCTCTTCTCCGCCTTGAGGGGCTGGCAGGGCTGGCTGGACTTGAAGCGGCTCGAGCTCGCCGGCGCCGAGTCCCGCCCAGCGAGCCACGGCGGAATGGCCGAGCGGATCGAGCTTGCCGACCTGAAGGAGCGGATCCGCAAGCTGGAGAGCCTGGCGGCCTGCATCGACATGTGAGGAGGGCCGGTGGAGGGGGATGACGCCCGTCGCCCACTCCCCCGCCTTCACGTGATGCCTTCCTTTCGCTCACTCGAAGGACCCGAAGGGCGGGAAGAGAGGCCGGCCTTTCGAATTCCGGCCAGAGCGGTGGAATCCTCGAACAGGGCCCATAAGGACGAACGGCCCATTGACGCCGAGGCTCACTTGTCCGACAAATCGCCCCCGCTCGAAGGGGAAATCGTTGGCCAGTCTGGAGCTTAGCAACGTCAGCAAGGCGTATGGCGAGACTCTCGTTCTGGACGACGTCTCGCTGACCATGGAATCGAAGGAGTTCCTCGCCTTCCTCGGGCCGTCGGGCTCAGGCAAGTCCACCCTGCTCAGAATCATCGCCGGGCTGGAGACGGCCGACTCGGGCGAGGTCTGGCTCGAGGGGGAGCGAATCGACCAGCGGCGGCCGGGGGATCGCGGGGTCGCGATGGTCTTCCAGCATTATGCCCTCTACCCGCACATGACGGTGCGCGAGAACATGGCGTTCGGGCTTCGCAACGCGAAGGTGCCGAAGGACGAGATCGAGGCGAGGGTCGCAGAGGCCGCGCGGGTGCTCGAGATCGAGAGCCAGCTCGACAAGAAGCCCGGCCAGATGTCGGGTGGGCAGAGGCAGAGGGTCGCGATCGGGCGGGCGATCGTCAAGAATCCCAAGCTCTTCCTGCTCGACGAGCCCTTGTCCAACCTCGACGCGGCGCTTCGGATGCGCACCCGGGTGGAGCTCGCCCAGCTTCGCCAGCGGGTCGACGCGGCCTTCATCATGGTCACCCACGACCAGGCCGAAGCGATGACCCTGGCCGACCGGATCGTTGTGATGAACGACCGGAAGATCCAGCAGGTTGGGGCGCCGATGGAGATCTATGCGCGGCCCGCCAACACCTTCGTCGCACGCTTCGTCGGGTCGCCCGCTATGGCGCTGGCACCGGCCACCCTGGTCGAGGGCGGGGGCGAATTCGCCCGGGTGAGCCTGGGCGACGGCTCCGAGGTCGAGACGAGGGTCCCCCGGGCCGGGCTTCCGGCGGAAGGTCCGCTCCAGATCGGCCTCAGGCCGGAGAGCGTTCGGGTGGCGGGCGGCGGGGCAAGCGGCACCGCGGCGAAGGTCGAGCTGGTCGAGCGGCTCGGCGAGCGGACCCTGATCTACGCCCGGCTCGCGGACGGACAGGCGATCACCGCCGAGGACGCGGGGCTGAGCCGGGTCAGGATCGGCGACACGATCGGGCTCAGGATCGAGGGGGCATCGGCGCACATCTTCGGGCCCGACGGATCCGGCCATCATTCCCAGGCGGTCGGCGAATGATCGCGGCGGCGATGCGCTTGCGACGTGGAACGGGTGGAAGCGCCTCGTCATCCCGGGCTCGACCTGGGATCCATGAACACCGCCGCATCAGATTACAACCGTCGGAGTTCATGGATTCCGGCCTTCGCCGGAATGACGGGGAGGCGGCATGAAGGCGGACTCGGGGCGCCGCGACTGGAGCGGGATGGTCTTCGTCCTGCCTTTCCTCGCCGCCTATGTCTTCATCCTCATCTATCCGCTGCTCAGGGGTATGGCGCTCAGCACCCGGCGGGTCGACCTGTTCGGGGGCGGGACCTTCGTCGGGCTCGACAATTATGCCCGGCTGTTCGCCGACGACACCTTCGTCCGCTCGATCCTCAATACCTTCCTGCTCGCGCTGATGATCGTTCCACTGCTGACGATGCTCTCGCTGGCGCTGGCGCTCGCGCTCAACCGGGCAACGCGCGGCGCGGCGGTCTTCAGGGGCGTGTTCTTCTCCTCGTCGGTCCTGTCGGTGACCATCGTGACACTCATCTGGCGCTTCGTGCTCGCGCCCGACGCGGGGCTCCTGGGCGAGACGGCGCAGGCCCTGGGAGCGGAGCCCATCCCCTTCCTCAGCCACCCGACCTGGTCTCTCTGGGCGCTGGCGATCGCGACCATCTGGTGGTCGATCGGCCTGCCGATGATGCTGTTCCTGGCGGGTCTTCAGCAGATACCGGGCGACGTCTACGAGGCCGCGGCGCTCGACCGCGCGAGCCGCTGGACGACCCTGAGGCGCGTGACCCTGCCGGCGCTGAAGCGGACCGTCGTGCTCGTCGTCATGCTCCAGACCGCCGCCCAGCTGCAGATCTTCGGCCAGGCGCAGCTCCTGACCGGCGGCGGGCCCGGCGGTGCGACCCGCACGATGGTGCTGTTCATGTTCGAAGCTGCCTTCGGCCGCTGGGAGCTGGGCTATGCGACGGCGGCGGCGGAGATCCTCTTCCTGCTCATCGTCCTGATCACGCTTACCCAATATATGACGACCATGCGCGGATCGGAGGACGAGCGTGGGCGCTAGGGTGCGCGCTTCTGCTTCCCTCTCCCGCTTTTCGCGGGAGAGGGGAAGAAGGTGGCGGGCTGAATGTCGACTCAGCCTGACCGAAACCGCTGGTCGCCGCTGACCCTGCTGGCGATCCTGCTCGCGGCCTTCGTCATGCTGGCGCCGCTGATCTGGACCCTGCTCCTGTCGCTCAAGGCGAACGAGGCCCTGATCGGCAACAGCGGAGCGGCCCTGTCGCCGCCCTGGACGCTCGAGAATTACCGTTCGATCCTTCAGGGGAACCAGGTGTTCCGCTGGCTGGTCAACAGCCTCATCGTCTCGGGCGGGACGACGATCGGCGTGCTCGTCCTGTGCAGCCTCGCCGGCTACGGCTTCGCCCGGCTCGAATTCCCGTTCAGGCGCACCCTGTTCATCTTCGTCCTGCTCGGCCTCGCGATTCCCGAGCAGGCGGTGATCCTTCCGCAGCACCAGCTCTTCGCCGAGCTGAGGCTTCATAATTCCTATCCGGGGCTGATCCTCCCCGGGCTCGCCGGACCGTTCGGGGTCTTCTTCATGACCCAGTATATGCGGGCGATCCCGAAGGATCTCGACGAAGCCGCGATGCTCGACGGCGCCTCGCGGCTGAAGCTGTTCTGGAAGGTGATCCTGCCGCTCACCCTGCCGGCGCAGGCGACGCTCGGCGTGTTCACCTTTCTGGGCACCTGGAACGCTTATTGGTGGCCGCTCATCTCGGCGACCCGCAGCGACATGTACACGCTCACCGTCGGCCTCGCCGCCGCGCAGATGAACTATGCGCAGACCTCGGGCCTCGGCTTCCTGATGGCCCAGGCCGTGTTCGCCTCGATCCCGATCTTCATCGTCTACATCCTGTTCCAGAAGCAGATCGTCCGGGCGATGGCCGGGACGGCGGTGAGATGAGAGAGGCGATGCGGAAAAAACAGGGACAGTATATATTTTCCGGGCGCAGACGGGTCGGCGGAACCACGCTCGGCGACTTCGGAAAATATATACTGTCCCTGTTTTTTCTGGCGCTCGCGAGCTGCGGCGGCGGCGGCGGCAAGGACGGCCGGGCCGAGATCTACCTGCAGCGCTTCTTCGGCGAGTGCGGGGCCCAATATGGCGGCGTCACCGACGTTTCGAAGGTGGAGGGCGAGTGCGGGATCGTCACCACGATGATCAACAAGTTCAACGCCGACAATCCCGACGTCCGGGTAAGCAGCAACGTCGTCGCCTGGCCCGGCTACCCGCAGCTGTCCGCGCAGATGGCCGCCAAGGATCCGCCCGATCTCGTCACCATGCATACCGGAATGATCTCCGATTATGCCGCGGAGGGCCTGCTGGAGCCGGTCGAGCCCTATCTGGCGGAGGCGGGGATCACGCCCTCCGCCCTTACCGACGCGAGCCGGAGCGCGGTGACCATCGGCGGGCGCCTCTACGGGCTTCCGTTCGATACGCATGGCGGCCTTTTCCACGTCAACACGAAGCTGTTCGCCCAGGCCGGCCTGATGAAGGGCGGCAAGCCCGTCCTTCCCACCTCGCCGGACGAGATGATGGCGCAGGCGCGCCAGTTCACCGCGAGGACCGGCAAGCCCTATCTGATCCAGAGCCTGGTGGGCGACAACGCCTATGCCGCACGCAACCTCTATACCTACCTCCTGGCGCAGGACGCGGTCCTGTTCCCGACCCCGAAGACGATCCGGCTGCGGACTCCGCAGGCCGAGCGGATCGTCGATTTCTTCAGGGCCATCACCGCTTCGGGGACGAGCACCCGGAACCAGGACACGCCCGCGGCCATCGCCAGCTTCATGTCCGGAGAAGGCGGGATCTACCCGACCGGGACCTGGATGATCGGCCAGTTCGAAGCGGAGTCGAACACGCCGGGGCGGCCGCTCTACCACGCCTATACCGTCTACCCCTATCCTCGGTTGTGGGGGGCCGAGGTGACCTATGCGAGCGGCCATAGCTGGGTGGTTCCCAAGCGCGAGCGCACGCCCGAGCAGCGCCGGGCGATCGGGCGCTTCTTCAGGTTCATCGCCGACCATAATTACGACTGGGCGCGCACCGGGCACCTTCCCGCCTTCAAGGCGGTGGTCGAAAGCGCCGAGTTCAAGGCGCTCCCGCATCGCACCAACATCGCCCGGGTGGCGAGCACCGGCCGGCCGCTGCCCGGCGGAGTCCAGCGTCAGAACGCGATTGAGGGGCTTGTGGGGGAGGAGGTCGCGGCGGCCTTCAACGGCCAGAAGTCGACCAGGCAGGCCCTCGCGGACGCGGAGCGCCGGGTGAACGAGCTGCTGGCCGGGCTGGACTGAGGGGCGGACGCTCGCTGCCGAAAAACTGAGGGAGGACTGGCAATGGCCAAGAAGGCGGCCGGGAAGAAGAACCACCCGGCGGAGATACTCGACGACAACGGCACCTTGATCGCGACGTCGGATGGGCCGGTCGCGGTCGGCGGTGGAGCCGGCAGAGGCAAGGCCTCGACCGTGTCGGACAAGCGCGGCATTCCGGAGCTTTCGTGAGGATCAGCCCCGGCGCTCTACCGTCTCGATCGCCGCCGCGATTGCCGCTTCGACGTCCATTTCGCTGGTGTCGAGAAGCACTGCGTCCTCCGCCTTGATCAAAGGTGCGGCGGCGCGGCCCATGTCGCGTTCGTCGCGGGCGCGGATGTCGAGGAGGACGTCTTCGTAATGGACCGAGAGGCCCATTCGGGTGAGCTCCTCGAATCGGCGGCGGGCTCGCACTTCGGGGGCGGCGGTGACGAACAGCTTGGCCTCGGCCTGGGGCGCGATGACGGTGCCGATGTCGCGGCCGTCGAGAACGGCTCCGCCTTCCTGCGCCGCGAAATCGCGTTGCCGCTCGGCGAGCGCGGCCCGGACGAGGGGATAGGCCGAGATTCGCGAGGCGATTCCGCCCGCAGCCTCGCTCTTCAGCTCGGGATCGTCGAAGTCGGTCTGCGAGAAGTCGCAGGCCCGGGCGGCCGCGAACTCGCTCTCCGGATCGCCGCCGAATCGGAGCAGGTTGAGCGCCACCGCCCGGTAGAGCAAGCCCGTATCCATGTGAGGGAGGCCGTAATGGCGGGCGAGCGCTTTCGCGATCGTGCCCTTGCCGCTGGCGGCCGGGCCGTCGACGGCGACGATCATCGGCCGATCTTTCCAGGGCAAAAAACAGGGACAGTATATATTTTCCGCTCCGGGCCGCGCGTGCGGTGGGGCAGCGCTCGGAAAATATATACTGTCCCTGTTTTAATCATCGGGCGAGCTCCTCGAGCAGGGCGGCGAAGCCGGGGAAGCTGGTGTCGGCGCAAATCATGTCGGCGACCGTTACCGGCTCGAGGCATTGGAGGCCAGCCACCGCGAAGCTCATCGCGATCCGGTGGTCGAGCCGCGGGTCGATCCGGGCTCCGCCCCGAAGGGGCTCGCCGCCGCTGCCGGTGACGGCGAGGCCGTCGCCGGCCTCCTCGACCCGCGCTCCGATCGCCCGAAGGCCCTCGGCCATGGCGGTGAGCCGGTCGGATTCCTTGAGCCGGAGCTCGGCGAGGCCCCGCGTGCGGGTCGTGCCCCGGGCGAAGGCGGCGGCGACGAACAGGATGGGGAATTCGTCGATCATCCCCGGGGCGAGCTTAGGGGGCACGTCGACCGCGTGCAGCGGGGAATGCCTGACGACCAGGTCGGCGACCGGCTCGCCGCCGCATTCGCGCCGGTTCGAGACTGCGATGTCTCCCCCCATCTCGGCCAGCAGATCGAACAGGCCGGTGCGGGACGGGTTCATTCCGACGCCCTCGATCGCGATCTCCGAACCGGGGACGATCAGGGCCGCGACGGCGAGGAAGGCGGCGGCCGACGTGTCGCCGGGGATTGCGAGCGAGCGGGGGGCCAGCCCGGCCTCGCCCCGCAGGACGATCTCTTCGCCATCGACGGCGATGTCGGCCCCGAAAAGCCTCAGCAGCCGCTCGCTATGGTCGCGGGTCGCGACCGGCTCGACGATCCGGGTCAGGCCGGGGATGTTGAGGGCGGCGAGCAGAATAGCCGACTTCACTTGCGCCGAAGGCACAGTCATTACGTGGGTGCGCGGAACGGCCGGGCAAAGGCCGCGCACGGCGAGTGGAAGCCGCCCGCCCGGCGCCGCCGTCACCTCGGCCCCGAGGCGACGAAGCGGCCCCGCGGCCCGCTCCATCGGCCGTCTAGAAAGCGAGCGGTCACCGGTGAAGGAAATGGCGATCGGATGCGAAGCGGCGAGACCCATCAGGAGCCGGGCCGAAGTGCCGCTATTGCCCATGTCGAGCGGGCCGGCGGGCTGAAGCAGGGCTCCCGTGCCTACTCCATCCACGGTCCAGGCCGAGCCATCGCGGCCGATCCGGACCCCCATCGCTTCGAGTGCCGCCGCGGTCGAGCGAACGTCGCCGCCTTCCGACAATCCCTCGATTCGGCTTCGCCCGGCCGCCATCGCCGCGCAGATCAGGGCGCGGTGGGAAATCGACTTGTCGCCGGGGACCCGGATGGCTCCGCGAAGCGGTCCGGAGGCTCCGAATGCCGTCGGCCGGGGCCCGCTCAGGTCCTTGGGCTTTGGCATCGGCCTTGGCTTTTGACAGCGCCCCTCCCATGTGGCAAGCGCGCCGCAACCGGTCGGAAGCGGCCGTCATCCAATTTTCTCACGGAGTTTTTTCACCGATGGTGAAGCCTGAATGGGGCACGAAGCGCACTTGTCCCAAGTGCGGCGTCCGCTTTTACGATCTCGGCAAGGACGATCCGGTCACCTGCCTCGCCTGCGGGGTGGCCTGGGATCCGGAGCCTGTCCTCAAGTCCAAGCAGCCTTTGCCGTTCGACGCTCCCAAGAAGGAGGTCGTCGTCGACGAGAAGGAGGATGCCGATCTGGCCGCCGAGGATCTCGTCATCGACGAGGATGCCGAGGAGAATCCGGACGACGAGGTCGATCTCGGCGGCGACGACGATATCGGAGTGCCCGGAGCCGGGGACGACGACGAGGAGGTTTGATCCCGAGGGAGGGACAGTCACTTTTCCGCGCTCCGGCGTATCTTTTCGCACGACGCGCGGAAAAGTGACTGTCCCTGTTGCCATCCGACGGCGCCTTGCCTAAATCCGGCGCCGCAGCCGCCCTCCCAGGGGCCGGCGAAAAAAGGTTCGGGGCCGTAGCTCAGCTGGGAGAGCGCTGCAATGGCATTGCAGAGGTCAGGGGTTCGATCCCCCTCGGCTCCACCATTTCAAGCAAGAAATTTGAGGAAACTGCGAGACTTAGCGGCCTCGACCTCGTTCTGTCCCCAATTCGCTCCCTCCCGCCGCTGCGCGGCGGTAGCGGCGGCGACGCGCCGCGAGCACCAGCCCGAGAAAGGCCGCGACGCACGTCCATCCGAACAGGTCGCCGACGCGGGCGTAGAGCGTTGGGGTGGAAAGCGCCGAGGGGACGCGTGCCAGGAGCGTGCCGGTCGCGGCACCGCTGCGCCGCTCGGCCACGACGCGGCCGTAGGGGTCGCTGATAAAGCTCATGCCCTGACGCGCCGCCCGCGCGACCGCATAGCCGCCCTCGATGCCGCGCAACGCGGTGACGGCCGCCGCCATGCGGTCATCCACGTCGAAATCGTTAGCCAGAACGAGCATCAGACGCGCCCCGTCGCCGGCATAGGAGCGGCCGAGCGTCGGGAAGTGCATGTCCTTGCAAATCGCGACGCCGGTGCCCGCGACCGGCGAGGCGACGAGGAGATTGCGGTCGCCGGGCGTGCCCCGTTCGAGGCCCGGCACGAGGTGCTGCTTGACGTACCATGCAAGGCGGCCATCGGGCATGGCGACGAGCGCGCGGTTGGTGACCTTCTCCCCTTCCTCGACAAGGATCCCCACAACCAGCGTGGCGTTGCGGTTGCGCGCGATCGCCGCGAGGACCCGTGCCACGCGCTCTGAATTCGCCGGATCGGTGCGAATTACAGCCTCGGGCAGCAGCAGCGTCACGCCCGGCCGCGCTGCGCGGTCGACGGCTGCCCCATATTCGGCGGCGAAGCGCTCCCACGTCCGCCCGCCAGGCGATGGCCTGTCGGAGGCGATCATCGCCACCTTCGCGCCCGATCCGCCGGGTGCGGCATCGAGCCGCCACCACCCGAACAGCAGGACGCCCGCGACCACCACGCCCGTGACCAGCGCCGCCCGGGATAGGCCGCGCAGATCGGCACGGCCGAGCCACTGGGCCAGCTTCAGTCCGGCAAGGCTGCCGGGAAGCAGCAGGACGAAGGTCACGGCCGGCACTCCCCCAAGGCTGGCGACCTGAAGCACGGGCAGCACGCCCGCCTGGGAGTAAGCGAGGCTGCCGACGCTGCCGTGCGGCGAGAAGTGGATGAGCAGCGTGTCGATCGCCGCCCACGACGCGGGCAGCACGAGCGTTGCGACCATGGCCGGCCAGCGCTCGGCAGCCCTGGCCGTCAGCCGCAGCGTGCCGGCCCAGCCAAGAGCGTAAGCGAGGGCGATGACGATCGCGGCCGTCACTGAGCCCGTCGTGACATGATAGCCGAAGCTCAAGGCGCCCGACGCCAGCCCAACGACCAGACCGACAGCGACCCGCAACCGTGGGGGCGCCAGCAGCACCGCCGCCACCGCCGGTGCCGGGGCAAGCCAAGCCGCCCACCAGAGCGGGTAATTGGCGTAGCCGAGGGCGAGCATCGCACCACCGAGGAGCGCGAGTGCAACGACCAAGGCACGTCGCGCGGAGGCAGGTGGCCCGGGAAACATAGCCACGAGCTTGAACCATGCCGCCGATCCAGTCCAGCACACAGCACCCGGAAGCTCCACACGGGGCGTTTCCATCCCCACCCCACGCAGCAGCACCATAGCCGGGTGAGTAGAGAAGCGGCGCTCAGAACGTCCGGTTCGGGCATGCGCCGGGAGCCCGCACCTCGAGCGCAATCTCGAGACCGGATCGGGGCGCGCATTCGCGCAGAAGAGGCGGCGCTCAGCCGCCCACCGTCACCAGGTGGCAGCCGTCCTCCTTCTCCTCGAAGCGGATGCTCACATCGAGGAACTTCGCGATCACTTCCGCGCCCGTGCGGCTGTGCTGGGAGGGCTTCACCGTGGTGAAGCTTCCCCCTCTCGCCAGCGCCATCGGGAGGAGGAGCTGGTCGGCGAGGTAGGGGCCCGCCACCGCGCTCGAGGCGAGGTAGCCGGCCATTCGTTTGGCCGCCTTTTCGCCGACGGTCTGGGCGGGGACCCCGAGCTGGCCGAAGCCGCTGACGAGCTCGGTGGCGCCGTCGAAGACGGCTTCCAGCATGAGGATGTTGCCGGGGCCCTGGCGCTCGGGGAGTTGCTGGATGCGGCGGGATTCCTCGGGCCAGCCGAGGATCTTCTCGACCGACGCGAGCTCGCGCACGGCGATCTCGCCGGGGAGGGCGGCTACCAGGGCTCGGGCGAGGACCGAGCGTAGCTCGCCGCGCTCGAGGAGGTCGAGGCGGGTCAGCTTCGCGCAGGGCTGGATTTCGACTTCGATCCTTCCGCCGCCGGCCGGGTAGAAGCCGGGGCGCACGAGCTTTCCCGTGACCTTCGGCCCCATGCGGTTGATCACCGGAAGGAACACCCGGTCGAGGAAGTCGAAGGGCGGGGCGTGGATGTTGTGGGTGCCGCCTTCCAGCACGAGCGACGACGGGCCGTCGGCGAGCATGAGCGGCGGGAGGATCGTCTGGAGGACGAGGCTGGTGCTTCCCGCCGTGCCGACGGCGAAGCGGTGCTCGCCGGGCTTCACCCGGCCGGGGACGAAGGTGAGCTCGGACGCGCCGACGGCGAGCTCCTCGCATTCGGCGCCGCCGACCGCGCAGGCGGCCTCGACCGCGGTCACGTGCTGGCGCATCACCCCGGGGCGCGAGCGGTTGGCGCGGATCTTCTCGATCCGGAAGGGCTTGCCGGTGAGGATCGACAGCGAAAGCGCCGTTCGAAGCACCTGCCCGCCGCCTTCGCCTTCGGAGCCGTCGATGGTGATCATTGGTCTGTTCCTGGAAAATGCACCGTTCGGGCTGAGCCTGTCGAAGCCCTTCTCTGGTTCCGCGGCAGAAGGAAGGAAAGCCCTTCGACAGGCTCAGGGCGAACGGGTGTGGGTTCGCAGAGGGTGGGGCGAAGGCTGTCCCGCCCCCGGCCGCGAGCGGCGGAGTGGTTCGCGAGGAAGGCATGGCCCCGCCATGCCTTCCCCGCTCACCCCTTCACGCACACCACCTGCTTCAGGGTGTGGACGATCTCGACCAGGTCGGCCTGGGCGGCCATGACCTTCTCGATCGGTTTATAGGCCGCCGGGGTCTCGTCGATCACGCCATGGTCCTTGCGGCATTCGACGCCCTCGGTGGCCAGGATATGGTCGTCGAGGGTGAACGTCTTCTTGGCCTCGGTCCGGGACATCAGGCGTCCCGCGCCATGGCTGCAGCTGTCGAACGATTCGGCGTTGCCCCGACCCCGGACGATGAACGATTTCGCGCCCATCGAGCCGGGGATGATCCCCATCACGCCCTTGGCCGCGCGAACCGCCCCCTTGCGGGTGACGAGCACGTTCTCGCCGAAGTGGTTCTCCTTCTGCACGTAGTTGTGATGGCAGTTGATCGCCTCCAGCTCCGCCTCGAAGGGCTTGGCGATGACCGTCCTGATCGCCCGGATCACGTTGGTCATCATCATCCGGCGGTTCAGTGCCGCGAAGTCCTGAGCCCAGCCGACCGCCTCGACATAATCGTCGAAATGGTCGGTGCCTTCGGTGAAGTAGGCGAGGTTCTCGTCCGGAAGGTTGATGAACCACTTGCGCATGTCCTGCTTGGCAAGCTCGATGAAGAAGCTTCCAATCGCGTTGCCGACCCCGCGCGAGCCCGAATGGAGCATGATCCAAACCTGGTCCCTCTCGTCGAGGCAGAGCTCGATGAAATGGTTGCCGGTGCCGAGCGTGCCGAGATGGACGAGGTTGTTCGTCTTCTCCAGGCGCGGATATTTGTCGGTGATGCGCTTGAACCGCTCGGCCAGAGTCGCCCAGGCGGCCGCGATCTGCGGCGGCGGGTCGCCCCAGCTGCCCTTGTCGCGCTTGCCCCGGCCGAGGTCGCGTCCGTGCGGAACCGCCTGCTCGATCGAGTGGCGGATCCCCTCGAGCGAGTCGGGAAGGTCGGAGGCGTAGAGCGATGTACGCGCCGCCATCATCCCGCAGCCGATGTCCACGCCCACGGCCGCAGGGATGACCGCGCCCCGGGTCGGGATCACCGAGCCCACGGTCGCGCCGATCCCGACATGGACGTCGGGCATCACCGCGACATGCCTGAAGATGAACGGCATCTTCGCCGCGCTCGCAAGCTGCTCGCGTGCCTTGGGATCGACCGCCACGCCTTTGGTCCACATCTTGACCGGCGCTCCGCCCTCGACGGGCATATATTCGAAACTCTGCTCGGCCATCGGGCCCTCCTGATCCTGCTGTGTCTTACTTCGTCGGTCGCCGGCGACAAGGATGGCGTGAGAGAGCGGGTTCGAACCGCGCCCCTCCGAAAAGGGGTATCACCATGTACTCCCACTGGCATTCGCCGGCTTCGTAATCGGGACAAGGTCTGGCGTGGACGTCTCGTTGGCAAAGGATGTAGTCCACGCCGCATTCCCGCGGCTTTCGGCTCACTGTCGTTCCGGCGGAGGCCGGAATCCATGAACACGACCGTTCCCAGTTCGGGCAATACGGTGTCCATGGATCCCGGCCTTCGCCGGGATGACGGCTTTTGCGGCGACGAGGATTCGGAAAGGACGCTGGCGATTTACAGTCGATGTAGTCCTTCCGGCATTCGCCGCGATCTTTTTCCTTCACACCTCCGTTTCGTTCACTTCGGCGACCCAGTCGCGCTCCCCTTCGCCGGAGGCGAAGCGGGAGATCGTCTCGAACACCGCGTCGGAGAAGCCTCCGACGTTGAGTATGTCCTTGCGGCTCCTGGCCTGGGTCGTCCCATAAGGCTGGAGATCGATGCAGACGAGCTTCGCCGCCGGACACCTCTTCTTCAGCTCGTTCCACTCCAGCATCGTCGCGGTGGCGCCGTGGCGGGTGGAATCGACCCAGGATTCGTTGTCCGAGACGATCACTACCAGATCCACTTCCGCCCGCTGGTCGTTGATCATCGCAAGCGGGGCCGAAACGTTGGTCCCGCCGCCTCCGACCGACGCGAGCTTCGCGGCATTCGCCGCCACTCGGGCGAACGGATCGAGCTTCAACGGAACGACCCGCTCCTCGAACGGCAACAGCCTCGCCTCGCGGTTCCGCCTGAGCACGGCCGCCGCGACCAGGGCCGCGACATCGATGCACCTCACGTTCGACGAGGCGCCCTTGCGGTAGCCGGTCACCGGCGAAGACATCGATCCCGACACGTCGGGGGCGACGACCACCCGGCCCCCGAACGCCGGCACGTTCGCAAGCGAGGCCTCGAGCGCCGTCTCCAGCGCCGCCTGGACCTTGAGCGGGACGCCCTCGGCGACCGAGCCAAGCGCTACCATCAGCTGGTACGGGAGAACCCGCGCCTTCGAAAGCGCCTCCGGATCGGTGAGCCGCACCGCGACCTTTTCCGCCACCCCCTCGACCCCGAACGCGCCTTTGCGCGCCAGAGTGTTGAGGTTCATCCGGAGCGCCTGCCAGCCCATCCGGCCGCCCAGCTCCGCCCACTGCTCCGCCGACAGCTCGAAGGCCGTCAGCCACTCGAACGGCACTTCGGGCAGGGGAAGCGAGGGGTCCCGCTTCCACGCCTCGAACCCGGCGATCTCCGCCGGCAAGGCGGCGACGTCGTAGGGCTTGCCGATGAGCCAGCCGTAGAAAGCCTTGCGGCCCTCGTCGGCGGGCCTGGGGTGGACCATCCGGACGATGTCGGCGAGCGAGGGGTCGTTGCCCGTCGCGGCCTGCATCAGGGCGCGCATCGACGCCTTTTCGAGCCACTGCTGGACCAGCCGCTTGGGACGGGTCCCGAGCGACTTTCGGCCGACCGTGCCGGAACGCATGATCTGGACGAAGTTGCGAAGCATCCGTCCGTTGTCGATCACCCGGCCGAAGACCGGAACCGCGAGGTCCGGATCGACGACGGTCAGGAAGGCCGCCAGCAAAGCCGGCATGTCCTTCATCGTCCCGCGGGTGCGGGCATAGACGGCCGCCTTGGCGACGAAGATTGGATCGACCGCCTTCGCGGCATCGAGCACTTCCGCCAGCCGCGATTCCGCGGTCGCGTAGAAGCCGTCCTGGATGGTGCCGGTCGCCGCTAGCTGGGCGAGCTTGTGTTGCGGCCCGTAGGCGTAGGCCGGTGAAAGCTCCCGGTTGAGAATGTCCGCGGGCGGGGCGAGGAGCCTGGCGACCGCGGAAGCGAAAAGGCCCTTGTTGGCCATGGCATCTTCCTTCGTCTGCGTATCCGGGGCGGCCGGCCCATTCCGGCCGCCCCTTCTTCCGCCGCTGCCGGGCGGTTCGACCTCGCCCGGCGCCGACAACTGTGCAGAGGGCGTGCCAAACCTGTCCGAGTCGTGAAAAAAAACGACAAGTCTTTGACAAAGTCGATCTTTCGACGAGTCCGGCTGCAAAGTTGGTTGGCGGTGTTCGTGGAATTACTATAGACAGGGATAGTCTTTTATCCCACAGTATACGGATGAGACCCACCGTCGTCCTCGGCTTCGTCGGCTCCACTCTGGATTCGAGCAAGATGGGCTCGGCACGCTGGAACAAGTGGCGGCCGAGCGTCGGCCTGTGCATGCACGAGGATTTCCGGGTCGACCGCTTCGAGCTGATCCATGGCGGGATCCACACGGGGCTTGCGCGCCACGTGGCCTCGGACATTGCGGGCGTGTCGCCGGAGACCGAGGTTCGGCCGCACCTCCTCGACTTCGCCAATCCCTGGGACTTCGAGGAGGTCTACGGCAAGCTCCTCGACTTCGCCCGGGCCTATGCGTTCGACCCGGAGGCCGAGGATTATCTCGTTCACATCACGACTGGGACCCATGTCGCGCAGATCTGCCTGTTCCTCCTCACCGAGGCCCGCTACCTGCCCGGCAAGCTTCTCCAGACCCACCCGTCGCGCGGCGCGGTCAGCCCGGCGGGGAGCTGGAGCGTCATCGATCTCGATCTGTCGCGCTACGACAGCATCGCCACCCGCTTCGCGGCGGCCGCCGCGGAGGGAACCTCTTTCCTCAAATCGGGGATCGAGACCCGCAACCCCGCCTTCAACCGGATGATCGACGAGATCGAGCAGGTCGCCCTGCGCTCACGGTCGCCCTTCCTCCTGATGGGCCCCACCGGCGCCGGCAAGTCGCAGCTGGCGCGGCGGATCTTCGATCTGAAGCGGTCGAAGCACCAGCTGACCGGCGGCTTCGTCGAGGTGAATTGCGCAACGCTGAAGGGCGACAGCGCCATGTCCGCCCTCTTCGGCCACAGGAAGGGCGCTTATACCGGCGCCGCCGCCGACCGTCCGGGCTTGCTCAGGACGGCCGACAAAGGCGTCCTCTTCCTCGACGAGATCGGCGAGCTCGGGCTCGACGAGCAGGCGATGATCCTTCGCGCCATAGAGGAGAAACGCTTTCTGCCGGTCGGCGCGGATAAGGAGGTCTCGTCCGACTTCCAGCTCATCGCCGGCACCAATTGCGACCTCGGCACCGCCGTCGCCGCCGGCCGGTTCCGCGAGGACCTGTTCGCTCGGCTCAACCTGTGGACATTCGAGCTTCCGGCCCTTCGCGACCGGCTCGAGGATATCGAGCCGAACCTCGATTACGAGCTCGACCGCTTCGCCGAGCGCGAGGGGACGAGCGTCAGCTTCAACAAGGAGGCGCGCCGCGCGTTCCTCGGTTTCGCGACGGCGCCCGACGCCTTGTGGACGGGCAACTTCCGCGACCTCGCTGCAAGCGTGACCCGCATGGCGACCTTCGCCCCGTCGGGCCGGATAGATATCGCCACGGTCGAGTCGGAGAAGGCCCGGCTGAAACGCTTCTGGTCGAACGGCTCGACCGCGTCCGATGCGCTCGACCTGCTCGTGGATCCGGCCAGGCTCGAGGAGATCGATCCGTTCGACCGGGTCCAGCTGGCCGAAGTGATCCGGATCTGCCGGCGCAGCCGATCGCTCTCGGAAGCGGGCCGCGCCCTGTTCAGCGCGTCGCGCTCACGCCGGGCGTCGGCGAACGACGCGGACCGGCTGAGGAAGTATCTCCAGCGCTTCGGTCTGGACTGGGCGGGGGTGCACGATGGGAAATAGGCTCGTCATTGCGCCGGAGGCCGGAACCAATGACGCCGACGGTGCGTGATTTCGCCGGTCCGCGTTCGTGGATCCCGGCCTTCGCCGGGATGACGAGACTTCCGCCTGCGGCAGGGCGGACTCCGGCCCCTAGCTAAAAGTCGCGAAGCAAGGTATTGCATTCCTTATGAAATGGGCTGCGGGGGCGGGGATTGCCGCTGTCATTGTTGCGATCGCGGCCGCCCGGGCTCAGGGCGATGGCCCGGTCGTAGCCGCGGCTCCGGTCGAGCAGGAGCGCGCGAGCTGGGGTGAGTGGACCCGGCCGCTGCAGCCGCAGTCGGACCGCCCCGCCGCCCAACCCGAAGCTCCGCCGGCGCCGGCCGCCGAGATCGTACCCGTCGAGGAGATCGACGTCGTCGACGCGCACTGGATGGCGCTTACCATGTGGGGCGAGGCCCGCAACGGCGGCGAGGAGGCGATGCGCGCCGTCGGCCATGTCATCGACAATCGGCGCCGGGCGGGCACTCACGGCAAATATGCGACCGAGACGGTGAGCGCCGCCTGGCAGTTCAGCGCCTGGAACAGGAACGACCCCAATTATCCGGCGATGATGAACATCGACAAGCTTCGCGAGGGCAGCGAGGACCATCGCATGTGGCTCGAGGCGAAACGCCTGGCGGCCGATATCCTCTCCGGAGCGTCGGCGGACCCGACCGGCGGAGCGCTCTTCTACCACACGGCGGCGGTCTCGCCGCGCTGGTCCTCGGGACTGGCGCCGGTTCGGGTGATCGGCGGGCATTTGTTCTTCAGGACGGCGCGTTAACCCAGCTTGCCTCCCCGTCGAAGATGGGGAGGGGGACCACCGAAGGTGGTGGAGGGGTGGCTGGCGAGGCTTGCGCCGACGAGCGCCAGATTCTCAGACTTGTCGGCAGGTACCCCTCCACCATGCTTCGAATGGTCCCCCTCCCCATGGCTCCGCCATGAGGAGGCAGGTCAGAACTTCGTCCCCACCCTTAGGCCGATCATCCGCGGGCGAATGACGTAGGTGTAGATCTTCGGCCCGATGGCGGTGAGACCGTCCGGGTCGCCGCAGACGCTTTCGGTGCACTGGATGGTGTTGCCGGTCTGGCCGTTCACGTCGAACAGGTTCTTGACGAACAATTCCGCCGACCAGCGGCCGTTGGTGATCCCAGTCGACAGGTCGAACGTCTGATAGGCATCCAGGTCGCCGACGATGGCGCGTTCCGCCAGCCTCAGGTCTCCGGTGCGCCGGCCTTCGTGGATCAAATTGGCCTGGAGATGGGCGTCGAGCGCTCCGAGCTTGAATTCGTAACGCGCGAGCGCGTTGGCCTTGAACCGGGCGCTGATCGGGAGCCGGGTCCCTTCGGGCGCGAGAAGCGCGTTGCCGGGAGTCGTGCAGTCGAAATCCTCGTTGGCGATCAGGCAGAAGTCGTCGGTGATCTTGGCGTCGTTGTACGAGCCGCCGAGGCTGAAGGTGAGGCCTCGCACCGGGCGGTAGAAGAAGTCGAACTCGCCGCCGCGGATCCGGGCGTTGCCGGCGCTCCTGATCTCGGTGAGGCCATTGGCGCCGAGGAAGGAGAGCTGGATGTCGGACCAGTCGAGCTGGTAGATCGCGCCGTTGAAGCGAAGCCGGTTGTCGGCCCAACTCGTCTTGAAGCCGAGTTCGTAATTGTCGATGAAATCGGGCGCGTACGGGGGCAGGGTGCCCCTTCGGTTTACTCCCCCGGGCCGGAAACCTCGCGACCAGGTGCCGTAGAGCAATATGTCCTCGTTCGGCTTCCAGGTGACGTTGAGGCGGTGGATGAAGTCGGTCGCCGCCGTCGTCTTGTCGAGGTTGGTGCAGGGCGAGCCGGCCACTTGGGGCGGTCCGAAACAGGCGGCGACTCCCGTCTTGCTGCTATAGCCTGTGTTGAATCCAAAGAAGCCCTCAAGCGAGTTCCTGAAACGGTAGAGCCGCCCGCCCGCGGTCAAGGTGAGCTTGGGCGCGATGTCCCAGCTCAGTTCGCCGAACGCGGCATAATCGCGGTCGACCCGCATCTGCTGGGTCAGCCACAGGTCGCTGTCGGTGCCGGGCACGGTCAGCGAGTCCGCGATCCCCTCGATGATGTAATTCTGCTCGATGCTGTGGGTCTGGCGCTGGTAGAACAGGCCCGCGATCAGCCGCACCGGCCTGTTGGCCGGCGAGGCGAAGCGCAGCTCGTGGCTCATCTTGGTGAAACTGTCGTCCGACAGGATATACTGGTTCGGATTAACGAAGTTGCCGGCATTGTCGTAGAAATAGGCGCCATAGCCGGCGAGCGCGTCGTAGAAATAGGCATAGTCGACATAGTCGGACGCGCCGTCGATCTGCCGCTGCATGTAGGCGCCGGCATAGGTCATGTCGAAATTGCCTATCTTGCCCGAGACGGTGAGCGCCGCCTGGTACCATTTGTCCTCGAAATGCTCGCGGTTGAACTGCTGGACCTGGAGCTCGGCCAGGCCCGATTCCTGCGCGAAGGTGCCGTCGCTGACCTGCTTCTGGGCCATCAGCTGGGGGAGGATCGTCCAATTGTCGTCGAGGTCGATCTTGAGGGCGGCCCGGGCCCCGTACGTCTCGACGTCGTTATAATCGTCCTCGACGAAGGGGGCGTTGGTGAAGGTGATCCCGGAGGTCGGGAAGGTCAGGCTTCCGGGGATGTTGTCGATATAGCCCGCGTCCTTGCGGTACCAGCCGACCACCCGGAAGGCGGCGCGGTCGGAGATGGGGGCGTTGACGAAGGCCTCGCCGCTATAGCCCCATTCGCCGTGGGCGACGTTGTTCAGCTCGACATTGGCCTCGCCGTAGAAGCCGCTCGTGTCGGGCTTGTTGGTGATGATCCGGATCGTCCCGGCCTGGCTCGAGGCGCCGTAGAGCGTGCCCTGCGGCCCGGCCAGCGCCTCGACCCGTGCGACGTCGAAGACGTGAATGTCGAGCGCACCGGTAATGGTCGTCACCGGCTGCTCGTCGAGATAGGTTCCGACCGAGGGGAGGGAGGCCGAGTGGTTGGCGTTCTCGCCCGAGGCGACTCCCCGGAAATAGACGTTGGAGAAGCCGGGACCGGCGCTCTGGAAGGAGATGGACGGCACCTGGCGCGCATAATCGGCGAATTCGTTGACCTGGAGCTCGTCGAGCTTCTTCGTTCCGATGGCGGTGATCGCGATCGGGACGTCCTGGAGGTTCTCCTCGCGCTTCTGGGCGGTGACGATGATGTCGCCGGTGTCGGATTGCCCGCGGCCGGTATCGGCGCGGTCGCCGGCGCCGCTGCCTTCGCCGTTGGCGGGCGGGTCGGCTTCCTGGGCGAAGGCTGTGCCGCAAAGCGCCGTCGAGGCGAGCAGTGTGATTGCGGCGAGCTTCAGGCTGGGCGCGAGGCGCATGACGTCTTTCCCCCGAACGTGCGTCTGGGAGGAAATCTGTGCCGCCCGGGACCGGGCGTCAAACTTATTCTGTGGACGAAACGTTGTCTTCCGGGGGATGTGGTTTTGCGGTCACTTCGCTCGGCCGAGCCCCGTCGTCCCAGCGAAGGCTGGGACCCCGGCGGGTGAAGACCTCGGCGTTGGTGGAGCGCTCCGCTTGCGCCCCGCCTTTCACCCCCCGGGATGCCAGCCTTCGCTGGCATGACGATGTGGGGCTATTCCCGCGACGCCTCCGGATAGGCCTCCAGCACCGGACCCAGCGCTTCCTTCAGCGGCCCGAGCCACGGTTCGAACGGCCTCCACCGGTCGAGCCCGTCGCGGTTGATCGGGCGGCGGACCTGCTCCGAGCTTGCCGTCCTCACCGCCCGCGCGTTCTCGTGCGGCCGAAGGCAGGCCGGCTCGGACGGGAGGCCGATATGATCGAGCAGGCGCCGGGTCTCGCCCTCCGGATCCTCCACCATCCGTTCGTAGACGACCCGGTGCACGCGTCCGGGAAGAACCGAGTCGAAATGCGCCATCAGCCGGACATAGGCCCGATAATATCGGCCCAGCTCGACCTGATCGTAGGTGAAGCCCTGGCCGCGGGCGAAATGCTGCTTGAAGTTGGAGAAGGTGCAGTCGAGCGGATGGCGGCGGGCGTCGATTATCTTCGCCCGGGGCAGGATGAGGTGGATGAGGCCGGTGTGGATCCAGTTGTTCGGCATCTTGTCGACGAACAGCGGCCGGTCGGTCTTTCGCTGGATCCGGGTTCGCTCGAGATAGTCCCGGCCCAGCGCCGCAAGCCGGTCGGAGTCCAGCGCCGCCAGGCTGTGAGGGTAGGGGAGGGCGGCCGCTGCGGGCCGTCGCCCGTCCAGACTCCTGGCAAGAGCGGGAATGTCCGGAAGCTCCATCGTCCCCTCCACCTGGGAATGGCTGGCGAGGATCTGCTCGACGAGGGTGGAGCCTGCGCGCGGCATTCCGAGGACGAAGATCGGATCGGGCGCGGGGCAGCCCAGGCCTTCGCGCTCGGCAAGGAAGGCGGGTGTGAACAGGGCGATGGCCCGATCGACCTGGCCATCCGTCTCGTCCGGGTCGTAGCGGATCGCCGAGCGACGGAGCCGGTTGCCCTGGGAATAATGAGCGAAAGCGCTTTCCGCCTCGCCCCGGTCCTCGAGCGCCTTGCCGAGGGCGAAATGAAGATGGAGGCGGTCGTCGTCGCTGGGGGCCGGCTTCGTTAGGGCGGCGGTCATTGCCGCGATGTCGTCTTCGTCCAGGACGACCGTCTTCAGATTGGCGAGGCTCCACCAGACTTCGCCGAGGGCCGGCGCCGAGGCGAGCGCCCGGCGATAGGCGGCGACGCTCTCGTCCCGGCGGCCGACCGTCTTGAGGACGTGGCCGTAGCTCATCCAGACCTTGGGCTGGTCCGGGAAGCGGCCCAGGACTTCGGCGTAAAGCGCGATCGCTTCCTCATAGCCGCCGATCCGGCCGAGCGCCGCGGCCTTCAGATTCTGGTGCGCCGGATTGGCGGGCTCGCCGTGGAGCAGCGAGTCGAGAAGCGCGATCGCCTCCGCTGGACGGTTCTGGCGATACAGGATCGTCGCCAGATTGGCGCGGGCGGCGGTGAAGCCGGGCGCGAGCTCCAGGGCGCGGCGGAGAAGGTTCTCGGCGTCGGAATAACGGCCCAGCCGGCCGGCGAGCTCGGCCATCATCCGGATCGCGGCGATATCGGTCGGTTTCTCCTTGAGGTGCGGGCGGAGCAGCCGCTCGGCGACCGCTAGCCGGCCCTCGACCAGTGCAAGCCCGGCTTCCATCAGCCGCGGGTCGCGGGTCGAGCGCGCCAGCGCCTCGTCGACGGCGCGGGAGGAGTGGGGAGGGGAGGCCATGGCCCCGTATAGAAGAATGGGACGAAAGCGCGCGAGTCCCGCGCCGCACCGTCATCCCGGGCTCGACCCGGGGATCCATGAACACGGTCCTCGAAAATTCCGCACTTCCGTTTTCGAGGATTGCGGCCTTGCCGGAATGACGGACTTGGAAACGACCGCCGCCAGTCCTGTGCCGTCGCGGCACAGCCCTCCGACCCCCGGATTCGGCCTCTTGCCGGTCTGGTAAAGAGCGCGTTAACCCCGGGCCATGGACCGACTGATCCCCGCCTCCGAAGACCTCAGACTCTTCCTCCTGACCTTCGCCGGCGGGCTGGTCTTCTTCTCCACGTTCCTGGCCTGATCGCCTCGGGGCACGCACCGTCCGCATACGGTGCGTGCTCCCTTTTCCTTCCGCACGAAAAGTCATCGTGAACTCGTTTCAGGATCCAGCGCCGAGCAGCGCTCGGTTTGCAATTCTCGCATCGAGCGACTTTCCTCCTGGGCCGGCAGGCCCTGAATTTTTGAGAGAAGGCGCAAAGGCACGACGTAGAAAATAGATCTCTATACGTCGCGCCTTTGCGCCTTTGCGCCTTCTCTTTGAAACTGGCGCCCGAGGCGCCGGGGAAGGGGACAGCCGTCTGTCCAACAGCCTGACCTACGTGCCTGCGACGAAGCCGGCCCCGAAACGCGTCCAAGGGACGGAACGGGGAGCGGGGTGAGGCTCAGTCGCACGCCTTGTGAAGGCGCCACGCAAGCCACGCCGCGCCGAGGCTGGAGACGGCGACCAGAAGCAGCGTCTCCTCGATCGACACTCCGAGCTGGACGAGCCCGGTGAGGATGATCGCGGCGAGCACCATCCCGCCCGAATTGACGATATTGTTGGCGGCCACGGTCCGGGCGGTCTCCGACTTCGGGACGGTGGTGGTGAGGAAGGCGTAGAGCGGGACGACGAACATTCCGCCCGAGACTGCGACTCCGAACAAATCGAACATCACCCATTCGGCCTGCGGGATCCGGATGAAGGTCTGGAGGTCGATAAGCTCCGGGCCTTCGATCGGCCAGGACAGCGAATTGTAGTAGAGGTGGGTGATGAAGAGCCCCATCGCGATGGCCGAGGCGGGCGAATAAACGGCCAGGACCCGGCCTTTGAGCAGCCGGTTGATCAGCACCGAGCCGAGGCCCACCCCGACCGAGAAGATGGCGAGGAAGAGAGTCGCCACCTGCTCGTTGGCGTGGAACACGTTCTTGACCAGCGGCGGGAACTGGGCGGCCAGAATCGCGCCCATCATCCAGAAGAAGCTGATGCACACGATGGCGAGGAACAGGCGCGGGATATGGAGCGTCGCGTTCACCAGGGTGATCGAGGCGCGGATGATGTGCCAGTCCATCTTGGCCGGCGGAGCGTCTGCTTCAGGCGGCGCCGGCGGCACCTGCCGACCGGCGAACCAGCCCGCCGCCGCGACGAGCAGGACCCCTCCGGCGGCGATGTCGGCATGGTCGGCGCCGAGCAGCCCGCCGACGATCGTCCCGAGCAGGATCGCGATGTAGGTGCCGGCCTCGACCAGGCCGGTTCCGGCAAGCACTTCGTCGCCGCGCAGGTGCTGTGGCAGGATCGCATATTTGATCGGGCCGAAGAAGCTGGAATGGACTCCCATCGCGAACAGCCCGGCGAGCAGCAGCGGGATGCTGTGGAGGAGGAGGCCGATCGCGCCTCCGATCATGATGAAGATCTCGGCCGTCTTGACGATGCGGATGATCCGCGCCTTGTCGCCGCCGTCGGCCAGCTGCCCGGCAAGCGCCGAAAAGAGGAAGAAGGGAAGGATGAAGAGCGCCCCGGCGACGGCGTTGAAGGTCGCCTCCTTGGTGGGGTCCGAATAGATGGCGTAGGTGACCAGGATCACCATCGCCGACTTGAACAGATTGTCGTTGAAGGCCCCCAGGAACTGGGTCACGAACAGCGGGACGAAGCGCCGCTTGCGAAGGAGGTGGAGCGAATCGGGCACTTGCGCTCAGGCGCGGACGGTCTGGGTTCGTCGGGACATGCCCGGGCGGTCATAACCGCTGTGGCGCGCGGGTCAAACGCTACCGTCATCGCGGCGAAGGCCGGGACCTCGGCGATACCCGTCGTGCCCATCCCGCCCGGGTCCCGGCCTTCGCGGGGACGACGGAGGTGCGGCCGCTCCGTCCACCGTTCCCAGCCCGGCCTCGACCCGCTAAGGCTCTCGGCCGACCGATGCTGACCTTGCCCAACATCCTCACTCTGTCGCGAATCTTCGCGGTGCCCCTGCTGGTGTTCCTGCTCTGGAAGCCGAGCTGGTTCGACTATGCGATCACCTTCGTCCTCTACTGCCTCGTCGGGGTCACCGATTATTTCGACGGCTATCTCGCCCGCGCCCAGGGCACGGTGTCGAGGCTCGGAATGTTCCTCGATCCGATCGCCGACAAGATCATGGTGGCGGCGGTCATCGTCATGCTGGTCTCGGCCCGGGCGCACAGCGGCGAGCCGGTCATCCACGGCTTCCACATCGTCCCCGCCCTGATCATCCTGCTGCGCGAGATCGCAGTCTCCGGCCTTCGCGAGTTCCTCGCCGGAATCCAGGTCTCCCTCCCGGTCAGCCGGCTCGCCAAGTGGAAGACGACCTTCCAGCTCGTCTCGCTCGGCGCCCTGATCCTCGGCGGGGCGGTTCCGGACTGGATCTGGGTCCACTGGGTCGGCCTCGCCAGCCTGTGGGCCGCCGCGACCCTGACCCTGGTGACCGGCTGGGACTATATGCGGGTCGGCCTCAAGCACATGGACTGAAGGCGCCCGCGGAGGCCCGGAAGCCAGCCGCCGCGGCCCCTTGCCCGAGGTGGCGCCTCAGCCGTCCTTCCAGCTGCCCCGGAACCGGAATTCGCAGTTCCGGCATCGGGCGCCCCGGTGCGGCCAGCCGACCCTCATGTTCCCCCAACGTCGGACGAACGGAGAGCGGCCGCAGCGCGGACAGGCGAGGCTGAGGACAAGCGCTTGAACCACCAGGAGCGGCATCATGTAGATCAGAGGGACGAAACCGCTGAACCAGGCCGCGACGGTCGCGACCACGGCCGCCGCAAGCAGCATGCGGATGAACCTGAGCCGGAATATCATGGCCGAAAACCCAACGCTCTTTGTCTCCCGGGCCGAGGTCGCGATCGGGGCCGGCCGGCCGCCCGAGCGCGACAGCCGGATACCTCTCGCCAAATCGCCGATCGAGGCAAGTCGGGCCAGGGCCGCCACGCGCCCGGCGGTCCGAGCCCCTGCCGCGCTTGCCCCCGTTCGTTATGGAGCGGCCCCCCGCTTCGAAGGTCGTGGGTCCCGCCCGCCCGGGTCGCCGTCCGGCTTGCCCCGTTGCGGTGCTGATCGTCGTGCCCGAGCCGTGGCCCGTGCAGGAGTAGAGGTTGTTGGAAGCGAATTCCAAAGTCAGGTCGTGCGCCGTGCCCGCGGACTCGTGAGTCATCGATTGCAGCCGCGACAGCGGGTCGTACTGGTAGCTTGTCGACGCCCCCTTGCCGCGGGTCAAGCGGTCCTTCGGCCGAGATCGTCATAGCCGTAGACGGCGAGCACCCCGGCGCCCGACGTCGCGCCCTTCTCGCGGATCGCCGTCACCTCGCCGGTGACGAGGTGATCGTAGTCGACGTAATAAGGCGTCGAGCTCGAAGCATCGACCGGCCAGATGTAGCGCGTGCGGCGGCCGGCGAGGTCCCACTCGCTGGTGAAGACCGGATTTGCGATCCCGGGGATCGGGATGCTCTGGGTGAGCCGGCGGCCGAGCGCGTCCCAGGTGAAGGAGACGGTGACTCCGTTCTGGCTGGCCGACAGCATCCGGCCGAGCAGGTCGTAGGCGTAGCTCGCGTCGGGCTCGCCGCCTGGAAGGTCCTTCGAGGTCATGCGCCCGAGCGCGTCGGCTATCCTAGAAACACCGGCGTCGGTCTGGCTGGAGTTATTTACTGCCCGGATTATCTTGGCGACCGAGTAAATAATTAGCAATCAGCCTTGCAATCGTGCCGCTCAACAGCGCCAGAGCCAATAATATCAATGCAGCTACGACTAGACCAACTTGCTCCTCATTGCCGCATCCTCCTTCAAAAAAACACGATCCAGGAACAATATGCAGCACTGGCACCGCAAAAAACACAGAAGTAATGATTCCTACCCCATAACCGACTTTACCACCTATCGTTCCCATAGTACTCACCTCTCGGATATGTCATGATTTAACGGGTCATTGATTTATCTTGAGGCAACCCTTTTTGATAGCAGCTTCAGCCAATTCCGCTGTGGACTTTTTTAGATTTTCCGGATTTTGCGCCATTCTTATTGCAACATAATTATTAAATGTATCCATATTACGATCAGCTGCGGAGTTACCACCGGAAACTTCGACTGCATTTAGAATATCTAGTGCCCGAGCCGGCCCAAGTAGCTTAGTAAGCGCAAAAGCACCATAAAAATGGCGGAATGCATCTCTTGCTGTTCCACTACTAGATTGGGATGGAAACTTCTGGCGAGACGCCGCATTTGCTAAATCCCTTATATCTCGTGCCATTATAATTCCCGTCGGATCACGCAATGCCGCTCTCGCAAGACCAGCGGTCCCGATAGGGCGGGAAGCCGGCACCGCAGGACAAACAATATCTTCCTCAGCTCCGCCACCACCGCCGCCGCCGCCACCCCCGCCGAAATAGGATCTGGGGCCCCGAGGCCCACGGTTCACACCCCCGCTGCCTCCAACGGCAGGCCTGTTATCCTTCTTCCCATTGACGAATATGCCACAATCGTCAGCCTCTGTGTCCGTCGACATGTCGGCGTCGCACAGTCCGGAAGGGTCGGCAAAGTTGACCGGATCGCCCTTCACGTAAGCATACATGTTCATCCCGTCGCTATATCCGATCGGATCCGTTTGCAGGAACCGCCCGAGCTTGTAGTCGTAGAATCGGGCGTTGTTGTAGTAAGCGTTGACCGCTCCGACGTGCATCTTGCCGGCGTAGAGGAAGCGGCTGCTGAAGACGCTCGGCTTGCCATATTCGTCATAGGCGACGGTTCGGATCGTCGAGCCGGTGGAGCCGCTGTTGGCGATGACCGAGCCGCGTTCGTCGGCGTGGAAATAATAAAGCGCTCCGGCATTGTCGAAGCCGACCATCGGCTCGTCGACCCCGGGGCCGTAGACGTAGCGCTCGGTGGTCGGGCCGCCGTTGATGCGGGAGCCGAGCAGCTCGGCTCCGACGAAGTCGAGCGCAACGCTCGTCGTGCTCGAATAGACGCCCCGGAACCGCCCGAGCGGATCGTAGGCGAGGCCGATGCTCTGCGGCGCGACGATGCCCGTCAGCTTGTTCTCGCTG
>DASVQD010000030.1:0-86999 GCA_036389345.1 Allosphingosinicella sp.
TCCCTTACGCCCCACAATGCAACGGGCGACGGACTTTCACTTTCGACCCCGCCTCGACGCCTTCGGGAAGGACATCGCTGCACGGCTCTTCGGTAGACGCGAGCTCAAACGTTCCCGGATGACTTCGCGCCGGCCGCCGGCTTCGAGGCGAACCCCTACGCCGGATTCCCGCCTCCGCCGGGTGTACGGGCCGACTCGGGCAGGCCTCCCGTGTCGCATATTTGTGAGAACAAGTCAAGAACATTTGCTGCGGCCAGTGTCGCAACCGTCATCCCGGCGGAGCCGGGACCTCGGCGAGACCCGCCGAGACCTCTCGACCCGAGGTCCCGGCTTTCGCCGGGATGACGGGACTGGCCGATCAGCCGAACGGCTTGTCCTTCGGGAAGCCGTTGGGCGGCATCCGGCCGGCGGCGCCGCGGGCGGCCCGCCACGGGTTCATGTCGGCCTCCGTCCGGGTCCGGCCGCTTTCGCCGCCCATCGGCCAGCTCAGGCCGTCGGCGAACCGGAAGCTGGTCGCGTCGGCGAGGCCGCCGTCGCGGTAGCGCTGGAGCTGGACGCCCTGGCCGCGGCCCAGTTCGGGAAGCTCGGCGAGCGGGTAGACGACGAGCTTCCGATTGTCCCCGATCACCCCGACATAATCGTGGCCCTCGCCGATCGGCCGGACCGTCTTCAGCCGGGCCCCGGGCTTCAGATTGACGACCTGCTTGCCCTTGCGGGTCTCGGCGACGGCGCCGGCCGCCGACGTGACGAAGCCCCGCCCGTCGGTCGTCGCGAGGAGGAGCTTGTCCGCAGCGCCGGCCCGGAACAGGGTGACGATATTCCCTTCGCCCTCGATGTCGACCATCAGCTTGATCGGCTCGCCGAAGCCGCGCCCGCCTGGGAGACGGTCGGCGGCGAGCGTATAGAAACGGCCGTCGGCGGCGGCGAGAAGCAGCTTGTCGGTGGTGTGGGCATGGAAGAAGAAGCGGCCGCCGTCTCCCTCCTTGAACTTCAAGGCCTCCGCTTCCGCCGGGTCGACATGGCCCTTCATCGCGCGGATCCACCCGCGCTGCGACATGATGACGGTGATCGGCTCCTTCTCGATCATCGCCTCGAGCGGGATGTCGCGGGCCGGCGCCGCCTCCTCGATCAGGGTCCGCCGCCGCCCGAGCTCGGTGGCCGGGCCGTAGCGGTCGCGAAGCGCGGTCAGGTCCCTGACCAGTCGCTTGCGCTGGAGCTTCGGGTCGTTGACCAAAGCCTCGAGTCCCTGCCGCTCGGCCGCAAGCTTGTCGCGCTCGCCCCTGAGCTGCATCTCCTCGAGCCTGCGCAGCGAGCGCAGGCGCATGTTCAGTATCGCTTCGGCCTGGCGGTCGTTGAGAGCGAACTCGGCGATCATCACCGGCTTGGGCTCGTCCTCGGTCCGGATGATCTCGATGACCCGGTCGAGGTTGAGGAAGGCGATGATATAGCCTTCGAGAAGCTCGAGGCGCTCGTCGATCCTTCCGATCCGATATTGCGACCGCCGCATCAGGACGCTGAACTGGTGCGCGATCCAGGCCGACAGGACCTCCTTCAGGCCCATGACCCTCGGGGTCCGGTCGGCGTCGAGCACGTTCATGTTGAGCGGGATCCGGACCTCGAGGTCGGTGAGCCGGAACAGGCTCTCCTTGAGCAGCTGCGGATCGATGGTCCGGCTCCGCGGCTCGATGACGATCCGGATCCGCGCATCCGATTCGTCGCGGACGTCGGCGAGGATGGGCAGCTTCTTGTCCGAAATCAGCGCGGCGATCTGCTCGATCAGCTTGTTCTTGGGCACCTGATAGGGAATCTCGGAAATGACGAGCTGCCACATGCCGTTCGGAAGCTTCTCGATTCCGTTCGGCTCCCATTCCGAGTCCGAATTCCTGCCGGTCGAGAATCGGCCGCGCACCCGGAAAGCCCCGCGTCCGGTAGAGTAGGCCGACGAAATGACCTCGGGACTGTCGACCAGAACCCCGCCGGTCGGAAAATCGGGGCCCTGCACCTTCTCCATCAAGGCGGAATGCTCGGCCTTGGGGTCCTTGATCAGGACGATCGCGGCATCGACGATCTCGGCGAGATTGTGGGACGGGATCGAGGTCGCCATCCCGACCGCGATCCCGCTTGCGCCGTTGGCGAGGAGGTTGGGGAACAGGCCCGGAAAGACCTCGGGCTCCTCCTCCTCGCCATTGTAGGTGGGGCGATAGTCGACAGTGCCTTCGTCGAGGCCGGCCATCAGCTCGATCGCCGCCGGGGTCAGCCTGGCTTCGGTGTAGCGATAGGCGGCGGCGTTATCGCCGTCGATGTTTCCGAAATTGCCCTGGCCGTCGACGAGCGGGTAGCGGAGCGAGAAGTCCTGGGCGAGGCGGACCATGGCGTCGTAGACCGACTGGTCGCCGTGGGGGTGGTATTTGCCGATCGTGTCGCCGACCACCCGGGCGCATTTCTTGTAGCCGGCGGCCGGATCGAGGCGGAGCAGCCGCATCGCCCATAACAGGCGGCGGTGGACCGGCTTCAGCCCGTCGCGGACGTCCGGGAGCGAGCGGGCGGTGATCGTGGACAAAGCATAGACCAGGTAGCGCTGTGAAAGCGCATCCTCGAAGCTGTGATTCTGGATCGGATCGATATCGTTGACGGTGTCGGACATGGCCGATCGATAGCAGCGGGATTCGAGGGAAGCGACATCCGTCTTGCTGATTGTCTACCAATGGGATAATGTTACAAGAGGCTGGCGAAGACCGGCTGAACCACGAGAGGAGAGAAGGATGCGCAAGGCAATCTGTTTGGGTCTCCTGATGGCCACTGCGGCCTGCAGCCAGGGCGGTCAGGACTCGGCGACGTCCGGCGGCGGCAGCGACAGCAACATGACCACCTTCGACGTCGAGGAGGCACCCTCGCCCGCGGCGACCGACTCGAGCGCCAGGTCCTCGCCGCCCCGTCCCCCCGGGGTCGCCCCCACCGCCGCGCCCGGGGTCGCCTTCAACTACCGTTACGCCTTCCGGCTTCCGGCGGCCAATATCGGCCGGGTCCAGGAAGAGCATGCCCAGGCCTGCGAGAAGCTGACGATCGCCCGCTGCCGGATCACGGCGATGACCTATGAGGACGACGGCGACGGCGACGTCGAGGCCAGGCTGGCCTTCAAGCTCGACCCCGCAATCGCCCGGACCTTCGGCCGCGACGGGATCGCGGCCGTGGACAAGGCGGAGGGCGAGCTGCTTCGGGCGGCGATCACCGGCACCGACGTCGGAAGCGAGATCTCCGCCGCCCAGAGGGGCCAGGCCCAGCAGGCGGACGAGGTCCGGCGGATCGAGCAGCAGCTCGCCCGCCCGGGGCTGAGCTCGAGCGAGCGGGTCGAGCTCCAGCAGCAGCTCGCGGCGCTCAGGACCTCGATCCAGGCGACGGAGGCCGACCAGACCGGCCGGCGCCAGCAGCTGGCGAGCACTCCGGTTTCCTTCGAATACCGGGCGGGCAAGACAGGGAGCCGGCTGGAGCGGGCCATTGCCGACGCGGCGGACAATTTCGCCGGTGCCGGGATCACCGCCCTGATCGTGCTCGTGACCCTGCTTCCCTGGCTCGTCCTCCTGCTCCTCCTCTGGCTGCTGTGGCGCTGGCTCAACCGGCGCTTCCGGATCACCGGAAAGTATCCGGAGGCCCGGGAGGCCGCGGAGCCTAGCACGCAGGAGGCGTGAACGCGTCCGCCGGGGCCATTGCGGCCTCGGCGGCCATTTCGCCGAGCAGCCAGTCGCGGAACGCCCGGATCTTGGCCCGGCCGCGCTTGTGCTCGGGATAGACGAGCCAGAGCGCCGGGCCGCTGACGGTGACGAGCTCGAAGGGCTGGACGAGCCGACCGCTGGCGAGCTCGCCCCGCCAGTAAAGCGGAGTCAGTAGCCCGACCCCGTGGCCGGCGAGCGCGGCATTGCCTTCGAGCGCCTGCGAATCGAGTCGGATCCCCTGCCTCGGCGGCTCGTCCTCGAGAGCCACCCCGGCCTCGTCGAGCCACTGCTTCCACCACCAGTCGTGGGCGTTCAGGCGGGGAACCCGGAGCAGGTCCCCGGGCCGTTCGAGCCGGTGGCGGTCGCGGAAGTCGGGCGTGCAGAGCGGAGTGGAATAGAGGCAGAAGAGGAAATGGTGCCTGAGCCCGGGCCAGGGGCCGGGACCCATCCGGACCGCGACATCGACCTCGTCGCTGGCGAAATCGGTCAGGGCGTTGGACGTGTGAAGCCGAACCGCAAGTTCGGGCCGGGCGAGCTGGAACCCGCCGAGGCGGAAGGACAGCCAGTTGGACGCGAAGGTCTGGGCGGTGCTGATGACGAGCACGCTCTCATCCTCGTCGACAAGGCCGGAGAAGCCTTCCGACAACCGGTCGAACGAGTCCGAGACCACGGGCGCGAGCCGCCGCCCGGCCTCGCTAAGCGTCACCCGCCGCTTCGAGCGGACGAACAATGGAACCCCGAGCCGCTCCTCCAGCAGCCTGACCTGGTAGCTGACCGCGGCCTGGGTCATTCCGAGCTCACCGGCGGCGAGCGTGAAATTCTCGTGACGGGCCGCGGCCTCGAAAACCCGGACGGATTGCAGGGGCGGAAGCTGACGCATCGCCGAAGATGATAAGCTCAGCTTATCACCTCGGTCCAGCCTTTAGTTGGACGGCCGAGCGGCCTCGACCCTATCTCGGTTCCACGAGACGCCGCATTGGGCGACGATCGATGGAAGGAGTGATAAAATGCGCGACGAAATCGACGGCCGGATCTGGACCCAGCACCATGGCGATTTCTCGAAGGATGTGGCGACATTCTTCGCCGCCGCCGCCGCCAGTATCGGCGAGGGGTTCAGGCGCCTCACCGAGATCCAGTTCGACGCTCCGTGGAAGCACGACGTGCGCGGGCCGGGACACGCCTGAGTCCGCCCTCGAGATCGAAGGAGACGGAAAGATGAAGCCTCTCGCCCCGCGGCTCGCAACGACCCTGATCGCCCTGGCCCTGACCCTGTCGGGAGTGATGCTTGGAGCCACCGGGCCCGCCCCGACACTGCTCCATCCGATCGCCCCGTTCGGCTGCTACGGCTGATCGCAGCCGGCAACGAGCGCCGGGGGTTCCTCTCCCCCCGGCGCTCGCCATTCTCCCCTCCCCGGAAAGGTTGGAGAAAGCGGGGTTTGCCAGTTCGTCACCGCGCCGCTACCGCCGCGCGCATGCGTCCAGTCCTTGCACTCGCCCTCCTCGCGGCGCTAGCCGGATGCTCGGTGTCCGAGCCTCCCGCCTCCCCGCCTTCCGCTTTGCCCGAGCTGATGAAGTGGCCCGCCTTGCTCGAGCGGCAAAGGCCCGAGCCCGATTCCACCATCGCCTACGGTTCCGACCAGCTTCAGAAGGCCGACCTCTGGCTCCCCGAGGGCGCCGGCCCGCACCCGACGGTGCTGATGGTCCATGGCGGCTGCTGGCAGACCGAGATCGCCGACCGACGGATCATGAACTGGATCGCCGACGACCTCAGGAAGCGCGGCATCGCGGTCTGGAACATCGACTATCGCGGGGTCGACCGGACCGGGGGCGGCTATCCCGGAACCTTCGCCGACGCGGCGGCGGCGGCCGATGCGCTGCGCGACCTTCAAGGCAAATACCCGCTCGACCTCTCGCCGGTGGTCGCCGTCGGCCACTCGGCGGGCGGCCACCTCGCCTTGTGGCTGGCGGCGCGGCGCTCGCCGAAGGCCCGGGCTCCCGGGCCGCTCATCCCGCGCGGAAGCCCGCTCGTCGCCTCCGATCCGCTGAAGATCGACACGGTCGTCAGCCTCGGGGGCCTTCCCGACCTCGAGCTGGCCGCGACCCCGCCGGGAAGCGGCTGCGGCACCGAGGTGATCGAAAAGCTGGTCGGCCCGCCGACCCTGAGCAGCCGCAACGTCTACGCCGACACCTCCGTCCCCCGGCTCGCACCGCTCGGGGTCCGGCAGGTGCTGATCAACGGCCTCCAGGACCGGATCATCCCGACCGCCTATGCCGAGGATTATGCGTCGAAGATGCGCTCCGCGGGAGACAAGGTGAAGGTCCGGATGATCGACCGCACCGGCCATGTCGAGCTGATCGCGCCGGAGACCGCGGCCTGGGCGGCGACGGTCGAGGAGATCGAGAAGGCTTTGGACCGTCATTCCGGCGGAGGCCGGAATCCATGAACACGGCCGGCGGAATTGCGGACGCGACGGTGTTCATGGACCCCGGCCTTCGCCGGGGTGACGATCGGTGACGACCCGCGACCAGGCCCGGGCGCTCGACTCGGCCGATCCGCTCCGCCGCTTCCGCGACCGCTTCTTCCTCCCCGAGGGAGTCATCTACCTCGACGGCAACTCGCTCGGCGCTCTGCCCGAGGCGGCCGTCGCCCGGCAGCGGGCGATGGTCGAGGAGGAATGGGGCAGCGAGCTGATCCGAAGCTGGAACACGCGAGGCTGGATCGAGGCTCCGCAGCGGGTCGGAGCCAAGATCGCCGGCCTGATCGGAGCGAAGCCGAACGAGGTGATCGTCGCCGATTCGACCTCGGTGAACCTCTTCAAGCTGATCGTCGCCGCTGCCGCCCTCGCCCCGGACCGCCCTCAGATCCTGTCCGAGGCCGGCAATTTCCACACCGACCTCCACATCGCCGCCGGCGCGGCCGAGCTCGCCGGGCTGAGGCTCGACGTCGTCGGACGCGACTCGCTCGATTCGGCGATCGGCCCCGAGACCAACCTGCTTCTCCTCACCCACGTCCATTTCAAGGCCGGCTTCCGCTTCGACATGGCCGAAGTGACGGGCCGGGCGAAGGCGGCGGGCGCTCTGACCTTGTGGGATCTCAGCCACAGCGCCGGCGCCGTGCCGCTCGACCTCAACCGCGACGGAGCCGAGCTGGCCGTCGGCTGCGGCTACAAATATCTCAACGGCGGCCCCGGGGCGCCGGCTTTTCTCTACGTCGCCGAGGCCCTCCAGGACCGGCTGATGCCTCCGCTGCGCGGATGGATGGGGCATTCCGAGCCGTTCGCCTTCACCGACGATTACAAGCCGGCGCCGGGCATGGGCCGGTTCCTCGTCGGGACTCCGCCGATGCTGAGCCTCGCCGCGCTCGAAAGCGGGGTTGAGAGCTTCGAGGGCGCGGACATGGCGGCGCTCTGGGCGAAGTCCGTCGCCCTGTTCGACCTTTTCGCGGGCCTGGTGGAGGCTCATTGCCGCGAGCTCCAGTCCATCTCCCCGCACGACCCGGACCGGCGCGGAAGCCATATCAGCTTCCGCCATCCGGGCGCCTTCGAGCTGTGCCAGGCGCTGATCGCCGACGGAGTGATCGGCGACTTCCGGGCGCCGGACGTCGTTCGCTTCGGCCTGACCCCGCTCTATCTCGGATTCGAAGACGTGTGGCGGGCCGTGGAGCGGATGCGCGACATCCTGGACACCGGCCGGTGGCGGGAGCCGCGATTCGCGGTGCGCGGAAAAGTCACGTAAAATCCACTTGTGTGTTAGTATGATAGTACACTAGGGTTCGAGTGAAATCCAAACCGTGAGAGGTGCCCGATGAATGCCAAGTCCCTTCTGCTCGCCGCCTGCGCAGTCATGACCGTCGCCGCGATCCCCGCCACGGCGCAGACGAACGTCCCGCTCATCCCCCGCGAGAAGATCTTCGGCAATCCCACTCAAACCGCCGGCCGGCTCTCGCCCGACGGCAAGTGGCTGAGCTGGATCGCTCCGCGCGACGGCGTGCTCAACATCTACGTCGCGCCGGCGGCGGACCCGAAGGCCGCAAAGGCCCTCACCGCCGAGAAGGTCCGGCCGATCCGCCAATATTTCTGGTCGCCCGACAGCAAGCAGATCCTGTTCATCAACGATAAGGGCGGCGACGAGAACTTCCTGCTTTACGGAGTCGACGTCGTCTCGGGTGCCCAGCGCACGCTCACCCCGTTCGAGAAGACCCGGGTCCAGATCGTCGGCAACTCGCCGCTGGTCAGGGACCGGATCCTGGTCGGAGTGAACAATCGCGACGCCAAGTGGCACGACGTGCACAGCCTCGATCTCGCCACCGGCAAGCTGACCCCGGTGATGATCAACACCGGCGGCTATGCCGGCTTCATGGCCGACCGCAACCTGGTCATCCGGATCGCGACCAAGCCGCGGTCCGACGGCGGAAGCGAGTTCTACCGGGTCGTCGACGGCAAGGTCGACGACAAGCCGTTCGAGGAAGTGGCGCTCGAAGACTCCCAGACCACCTCGCCGGCCGGGTTCACCAGCGACGGCAAGACTCTCTACTGGATCGATTCGCGCGGCCGCGACACCTCGGCGCTCTTCGCCCAGGACCTCGCCACCGGCAAGAAGACCCTCCTCGCCGAAAGCCCGAAGGCCGATATCGGCGGGGCGCTCGGCAACCCGAAGACGGGCCGGATCGAGGCCTATGCGGTCAACTATCTCAAGAACGAGTGGACCGCGCTCGATCCCAAGGTGAAGGGCGACCTCGACTTCCTGAAGTCCAATCTCAAGGGCGAGATCGCGGTGACTTCGCGCACCGACGCGGACGACAAGTGGCTGGTGGCGGTCGATCCGGTCACCGCTCCGTCGACGACCTACCTCTACGACCGCAAGGCGAGGAAGCTGACCAAGCTCTACGTCTCGCGGCCGGAGCTCGAAGGCGCGCCGCTGGCGGCGATGATCCCGATCGAGATCAAGAGCCGCGACGGCCTCAACATGGTTTCCTATCTGACCCTGCCCCCGGGCAGCGACTCCAATGGCGACGGCCGCCCCGAAAAGCCGGTGCCGATGGTGCTCCTCGTCCACGGCGGGCCGTGGGCCCGCGACGCCTATGGCTATAATGGCGCGCACCAGTGGCTCGCCAATCGCGGCTATGCGGTGCTGTCGACGAACTTCCGGGCCTCCACCGGCTTCGGCAAGAAGTTCCTCTCCTCGGGCAATCTGATGTGGGGCACCAAGATGCACGACGACCTGCTCGACGCCGTCGACTGGGCCGTCGCGCGGGGCGTGACCACCAGCGACAAGGTGGCGATCATGGGCGGCTCGTACGGCGGCTATGCGACGCTCGCCGGGCTCGCCTTCACTCCGGAGCGGTTCGCCTGCGGAGTCGACATCGTCGGCCCGTCGAACCTCGAGACCCTCCTCAAGACGATCCCGCCTTATTGGGAGGCCGGCAAGGCGCAGATGTACGCGCGCATGGGCAATCCGACGACGCCCGAGGGCATGGCCCTCCTCAAGGAGCGCTCGCCGCTCTACAAGGCGGACCAGATCAAGCGGCCCCTGCTGATCGGCCAGGGCGCCAACGATCCCCGGGTCAACGTCGCCGAGTCCGAGCAGATCGTGAACGCGATGAAGGCGAAGAACATCCCGGTCACCTACGTGGTCTTCCCGGACGAGGGCCACGGCTTCGCCCGCCCGCAGAACAACATCGCGTTCAATGCGGTGGCCGAGAACTTCCTGGCGAAATGCCTCGGCGGCCGGGCCGAACCGATCGGGCCGGCGCTCAAGGCGTCGACGGCGCAGGTGCCCTACGGGGCTGAATATGCGCCGGGGTTGGCGGAGGCTCTGAAATAAGACTTGCCTCCCCCATCTTCGATGGGGAGGGGGACCCCGCGTGGCGGGGTGGAGGGGTGACCTGGCGTGGGCCTGGTCCTTATCACCCCTCCACCACCTTCGGCGGTCCCCCTCCCCATGCTCCGCATGGGGAGGCAGTCAGAGGCCCACATCCTCCCACTCGTCGAACACCGCCCGGGGCACCTCCACCCCCTCCCGCTCGTCGTCCCAGATCATGTGCATCAGCCACCACCGCTCGCCGTCGTCGAACAGATGGGCGCAATTCATTCCGCGCTTGATCAGCGCGCCGCCTTCGGGTGCCGTCCGCGCCTCATAGACGGAGAAAACCTGGGCCACATTGCCGAAGCGCACTATTCGCCGCTCCGTCTCGACCTCGAAGAAGGGGATATTCGCGAGCAGCGCCTTCGCGTTCGCTTCATAGGAGTCCACCGAGAAGGAGAAGGCGGCCGGCTTTCCCGCCTCGTCGAGGCGGGTGCGCACAAGCCGGGCTTCGGGATGGCAGCACCGTCTCGACCGCTCGAAATCCTGGCCGCCGGGGGGGCCGGATATCGACTCGTACAGCGCCGTCACCAACCCGTCGATCGTCCCGAATTCCCCGGCCCGTCCTGCCATTCGTCCCTCCCCGTCCAAGGCCGCCACATTGCACAAGGAAGGGGCTTCCGCTATGGGCCGGAGCCCGTCCGCCACGACGCGTCCGGGGCCGATTTCTCTCAGTCCCCGGAGGACCTCCCAGCCCATGTCCCGCCGCCGCCAGATCTACGAAGGCAAGGCCAAGATCCTCTATGAGGGCCCCGAGCCGGGCACGCTCATCCAATATTTCAAGGACGACGCGACCGCCTTCAACGCCCAGAAGCGCGGCACCATCTCGGGCAAGGGAGTCCTCAACAACCGGATCTCCGAGCATGTCTTCACCCTGCTCGGCCAGATCGGGATCCCGCACCATTTCATCCGACGCCTGAATATGCGCGAGCAATTGATCCGCCAGGTCGAGATCATCCCGATCGAGGTCGTCGTCCGCAACGTCGCCGCCGGAACCCTCTCGACCCGGCTCGGGATCGAGGAGGGCACCCAGCTCCCCCGCGCCATCCTCGAATATTTCTACAAGGACGATGCGCTGGGCGACCCGATGATCGCGGACGAGCATATCGCCTGCTTCGGCTGGGCGAGCCAGGAGGAGATGAACGACATCGCCGACATGGCGGTTCGCGTGAACGACTTCCTCTGCGGACTGTTCGCCGGGATCGGGATCCGCCTGGTCGACTTCAAGCTCGAGTTCGGCCGGATCTGGGAGAATGAATATCCGCGGGTCATCCTCGCCGACGAGATCAGCCCCGACGGCTGCCGCCTCTGGGACATGACCACCAACGAGAAGCTCGACAAGGACCGCTTCCGCCGCGACCTGGGCGGCGAGGCCGAAGCCTATCAGGAAGTCGCGCGGCGGCTGGGCCTGCTGCCCGAGGGCGACGGCAACATGGTGCTGGATTTGGACAAGCACCGGCAGAAGAAGGGGCGCTAAGTGGCTGTCCCTGCGTCCGGATCTGGACGAAGTGGATGCGACGAGCGAATATCCGGTCGGCCGGGGCTCGGCGGGTGCGGCGGCTGGGACCTGGCCGGATGCATAACATCCGTCGCAACGATCCACTGGAAAAGAGCCGTGAGCTAATTAGGTATTGTGTCCCTCGAATCGCGGACGGTCAGCGGTTTGTCTTGCGACTTTTCCAAGATGCGATTTCTTTGGCGAGGTCAGGATCGTCGGCCAACTCCGTCAGGGCATCACGGGCCACCGAAGAACGTGATCGTCGCAATCCGTCGAGGAGTAGCAGTCGGCTGCTGCCATTCGCCCGATCCTTGGCGAGTATGGCCAATTCTGTGATCGTCTCGTCACTTGCAGTCGCTGACAATGCAACTGCCAAACCGCTCTTCGCACCGCTATCTACCGGTGCTAATTCATACGCTGCTTTCAGGATCGGCCATGCGTAGGCAGCGTCTCTGACCGCCAGCGCCCGAGCTATTCCTTCTCGATTTCGATCCAAATACGGCTCGCCGAGATGCCTCAGCAAAACAGGAATGGCGCTCGGATAAGGTGTTGCAGTGTTAACCAAGTCCCAAGCGGTCTTCACGTCCCATCCCGCCAACCTTAAGTCCTCAGCGAGGGGGGACGCATCATCGACAAGGATGCGCCGCCTTTCCTGCAGAGCTGCATCCTTCTCCGCTCGCATCTTTTGATACGCGGGGTCCGTCGCGAGGATAGCTTTAAGCTCAGCGGCGGTCACCCCTCCTCTTCGAGGCATATAAATTCTACTCCGGTATATGTTTTATTTGTATAACGCCTTGGGTCTCCAAGTCTACGAGAGGCGCCGATAAACGCGTAGACGCACGGACAAAAAGATCGAATTCTAAACCTTTGGCCTGTGAATACGCCACATAAGCTCTAAGCTGCGCCGTATACGATAGTCTTGCTACATTCTTTACTTCGCTGAGAGTTTCTGCAGTCAGTCCATCAGGAACCCTTGCTTTACCGCCTACATCAATTTTAATCTTCGGACCTATGTCATACTGGGCACGAACGGCTGCCTCGCCCTCAGCTCCCTTCCGACCTATACCAAGGGCCCTGCCAATCCTGCAAACCAAGCCGCACCCACTGCGGGCAGTAACCACAATTTCGGCATCTGCTTCCGCCGCAACGCCAGCTTTAGGTGAAAGCTCGTTCGAAGAGTGCTGACTTGCTTTTGAAGAGGACGGGTTTGTCGCTGCCTGTTCTGCGGTCGAGCCGTTCAGGTAAGAGCTGTTGCAGCCAGCGGAATCATAGTTCGTGTTTGAGCCACACCCAGCAAGTCCCGTCGGATCTTGCCCATTAATCGGATCGTTCCCCACATAGGCGTACAGATTGATCTGATCGTCGTACCCGATCGGGTCCACCTGCAGGAACCGCCCCAGCGTCGGCGAGTAGAACCGAGCCTTGTAGTACCACAGCCCCAGCTCCGGCACCCAGGTCTGGCCGGTATAGCCGAACCTTCCCGCATTGCCCGCGCCCGGGATTCCCCAGGGGTCGTAGCTGTTGGTGGCGACGGGGTTGCCGTACATGTCGGCGACCTGGATCACCGAGCCCTGGTGGTCGGTGAGCAGGGCGCGGCGCCAGCCGCTCGCCGCTACGTCCCACCAGATGAGCGGGTCGTCGGCTCCGGGGTCGTTGCCGTGGAGGTAGCGGTGGGCGAGGTTGCCGTTGGCGTCATACTCGTCGACCAGGGCGTCGCCGTCATAGACCAGCCGCCGAACGCCGGCGCCGCTCGACACCTGGAACAGCCGCCCCAGCGGGTCGTAGAAGAGCTCGGCATTGTGCGATCCGGTGGCCGAAACCAGCCGGTTCTCGACGTCGTAGACATAGGCCTCGAAATGGAGAAGGTCTGATCCGATCCGGATGTTGCACAAAAAAAGCCCCGCCGTTTCCGGCGGGGCCTTGGCCTTTCGGCTCTCTCCTAAGGGGAGATCAGTTGGCGGCGGGGCCGCCGATGGCGATCCGGGTGGCGGCGGCGGCGCGCTGCTGGACCGACTGCAGGTAGGAGGTCGACTGGAGGAAGGGAACCGGGTTGACCGCCTTGCCGTCGATCCGGACTTCGTAGTGGAGGTGGCTTCCGGTCGAGCGGCCGGTCGAGCCCATCAGTGCGATCATGTCGCCGCGCTTCACCTTCTGGCCGGCGGTGACCATCGACCTGGAAAGGTGGCCGTAGCGGGTCTGGATGCCGTGGCCGTGGTCGAGCTCGACGAGGTTGCCGTAGCCGCCATTATTATATTCGGAGCGCTGAACCACGCCGTCGGCGGTGGCGTAGATCGGGGTTCCGATCGGGCCGGCGAGGTCGATCCCGGCGTGCATGGCGGCGCGGCCCTTGAACGGATCGGACCGCACTCCGTAGCCGGAGGTGAAGTTGGTGCCGCGGACCGGCTCGGTCGAGGGAATCGCGACGGTGCCCTGCTCGAGCTGGTCGAGCTTGGTCCAGCTGTTGAACAGCGCCTTGAAATTCGGGTCGGCGGCGCGGACCGTCTCGACCGGCTCGAACGGGCCGCCCATGCCGGTGTGGGCGGGGGCCTGGATCCGGTTCGGGTCGATCCCGAGGCGGCGGACCTCGCTGGCGGTGAGCTGGAAGCGGCGCTGGGCGGCTTCCTTGATAACCGCGACATCGGCTTCCATCGCGGCGAGCTCGCGCTCCATCCGGGCGACGTCGGCGCTGGACGCGGTGCCGGCGGCGGCGAGCTGGGTGGCGGCGAAGATCGACCAGAGCAGGACGAGGACAGCGGCGAAGGCGGCTGCGGCCTGGGCACCGGAACCGACCCGGACCCGGCGCAAGGCCTTGCCGTCATGGAGGAAAATGTCGCGCGGCTTGAACATCGTGCGGAACATTCCGTTCAGTCCCGCATTGTTTGTCTTAGTCAGCACATCAATTCCTCGACTGGCCGCCCCGAACTGGGCGCGGACACGCAAGAGCGCGACCGAAAGCATTAAATCTAAGGCGTTTCCGCCCCCTCGAACCCGTCAGGGAGTTGCCCCCTCCGCGACGTGTGAGCTGAGACTGTTAAACATCTCCTGCCACGGCAAGCGCCGAGTAGTAATCGCGGGACAGACCGGCTTCATCGCGCGCTGAATCGTTGAATGGAGGCTTCAGGGCGCCTTTGAAATGGGCCCCGACGAGGCGTTTCCAGGTGGAAACCGGCTCGATTCCCGACGATTCACAGCCCCATCGGAACCATTTCGAGCCGGCGCCGACATGCCGGATCTCGTCGCGATAGATCCGCTCCAATATGGCGGCCGAGCGGTGGTCGCCGGCCGCCTCGAACCGCTCGACCGCGGCCGGAGTGACGTCGAGGCCGCGCGCCTCGAGGACCATCGGAACCACGGCAAGGCGGGCGAGCGCGTCGCCCGCCGTCTCCGCGGCGGCCTCCCAAAGCCCGTCATGGGCCGGAAGCTCCCCATAAGCCGAGCCGAGCGACCTGAGGCGCCGGTCGAGAAGCGCGAAATGCATCGCCTCGTCGGCGCCGACCGAGAACCAGTCGTCGACGAAGCCGCGTGGGAAGCCCGCGCCGAAGCGGCCGGCGAGATCGAAGGCCAGGTCGATCGCCGAGAATTCGATATGGGCAAGGGCGTGGAGCATCGCGATCCGCCCCCGCTCCGAACCGCCGCGGCCGCGCTTGGGCATCCGGGACGGCGGCAGAAGCTCCGGCCGCCCGGGCCGCGCCGGCGAGTCCGGCATCGCGACGTCGAACGCATGATCGAGTTCCCCCCGACGCCAGGCCCGCGCCGCGGCCCGGGCCGCCCGGATCTTCTCGAGCGGCTCGGCGGCGAGAAAGACCAAGCGGGCCGCCTGGGCTACGGTTGCGGGGGGAAAGATCGGCATGTCCGCCGTCCCTACGTCATTCCGGCGAAAGCCGGAATCCATGAACACGGATCAGCGGGAATTTGCGCAGGTCCGCGTTCATGGATCCCGGATCAAGTCCGGGATGACGGAAAGGAACGGCCCTCGCTCGCCCTCAAACCCCGTCCAGCCTCTCCTCCAGCCGGTCGAGGTCGATCCCCGTCCGGAGCGTGTCGAGCCCGTCCAGGACGAAGTAAAGCGGCTGGATCGCATCCGAGCGGTAGGGCGTCCGGATCACCCGTTCGAGGTCGAACGCAAGCCGCTCCGGACGGGCGCTGTCCAGCGCATAGGCGGCTTCGCCGAAGCTCGAGGCGAGGCCCGCGCCGTAGAGCTTGAGGGCCCCGTCCTCCCGCGCCATTCCGAACTCTACCGTAAACCAGTAGAGCCTCGAGAAGATCGCGACCCTGTCCGTGGCCACCGCCTTAAGGCCCTCCTCGCCAAGCCTCTGCATGAAGTCGGCGAACCAGCGGCTGGCGAGCATCGGCACGTGGCCGAACACGTCGTGGAAGACGTCGGGCTCCTCCAGATAATCGAGGCTGGAGGCGGGGCGGATGAAGTTGCCGGCGGGGAACTGGCGGCGGGCGAGGTGGGCGAAGAATATCTCGTCCGGAAGAAGACCCGGAACCGCGACCACGGTCCATCCCGACCGCTCGAAAAGCCGCGCGTTCAGATCGTCGAAGTCGGGGATTCCCGAACGCGAGAGGAGCAGCGAGTCGAGCCCGTCCTCGAACGCGGCGACGGCTCGGCCGGCGAGCTTGCGGCGCTGGCGGGCATAGAGGACGTCCCACACCCGGTGCTCCTCCGCGCCGAACCGGTCCCAGTTCTGCGGGATCGTCCAGTCCTCGGCGGTGCCCGGCGGACGGGCAGGCCCGGGGGGAGGCAGGGTTTGCGTCAAATCGTCGAACATCGGGTCTCTCCACATGAAAAAAACCCCGCCCGGAGGTCCGGACGGGGTCGGTTTGAGCCTGGCTTGTTAAGCGCGTGCTATTCCGGTCCCGCCCGAGCGATTCCGTAATAATAATAGTTCGAAGCCGCGGCGGAGATCGTCGCGTTGTCGAGGGCGGCGGAGGCGCTCATCGGCTTCATCCTGTCAGGCTGACCTAAGGCACCCCGTTTGTCAACGCAAGCCTGAGCCGCCGCTGAACGCCGCTTCGACCTCGGCCAGCATTCGAGCCTCCTCGCGCTCGTAGCGCGGCGAGAAATGGAACGGCTCGAGCCGGCGGGCGCCGGCGGCGCGGCCGATCTCGCCGGCCGCCCTGGTGGTAAGATGCGCCCGCTCCGCCGCACGCTCGAAATCGTCGGCGGCGAAGCAGGATTCCAGGAAGAAGATGTCGGCGCCGCGGGCGAGGTCCGCGATCGCCCGGCGGTTGGCGGGAGTGTCGGCGACGTCGGTGACGTAGGCGACCTTCTGCCCCGGGCCGACGCTGACCAGCTCGCGCAGCTCCGCCAGCGGCCGTTCGCCCTCGGGTGAGGCCACAGGCCAATCGTCCGGCCGTCCGTCGAGCACCGCCTGCTTCAGGCCCTGCAGCCACGGCCCCTTGGCAAGCCCCCGGGCCTCGACCCGGTTTCCCCACACGTTGACGTGCTCAGGCTCGGCAAGGGCGAAGCCCAGGCAGGGACCGTGATGCTCGAGGATCGCGGCCTGGACCGTCAGGTCGCCGATCCGCGCCACCATTCCTTCCTCCGAGCGCCCCTCGCCCGTCTCTTCCCTGGCGAAGGCGCGTTTCAGCCGAAAGCGAGCACCCAGAGTCCGGCCCTCCGGATGGAGCTCGGTGACCTCGAAGACGAGATCGGTTTTGTAGCGATCGATCAGATCCCACTGATAGCCGCCGAGCTTGTGGCCCACCTGGTCCGCGATGCCGGGCGGTCCGACCACCGCGATCGTCTTGTCGCTTCCGACATGGACTCGAAGAAGTGCGTCGAACCCGATGAAATGGTCGATATGGCTATGGGTGACGAAGACGTGGGAGACCCGCAGCAGGTCCCGCGCCGACAGAGGCGTGAGATCGCCGAGGTCGAACAGCAAGGCGTCGCGCCGGTGAAGCATCTCGACGAACAGTCCCGGATCGCCGAACCGGCCGTTGACGAGACGCGGGTGGAGGTTCGGCCGCATCGCAGGCTAGGGCAGCTCGCGCGCCGCCTCGAGCACGTCCTCGGCATGGCCCGGCACCTTCACCTTGCGCCACACCTTTTTCACCACACCGAGCCGGTCGACCAGGAAGGTCGCCCGCTCGATCCCCATATATTTGCGGCCGTACATCGACTTCTCGACCCAGGTCCCGAACGCCTCGCAGGCCGAGCCGTCCGAATCGGTCGCGAGCGGCACCTTCAGGCCGAACTTCTCGATGAACTTCATGTGCTTCTTCGCGTCGTCCTTGGAGACGCCGAGGATCCAGGTGCCGGCATTCTTGAACTCGTCGGCGAGCGCGGTGAACGCCTGCGCCTCCGCGGTGCAGCCGGACGTGTCGTCCTTCGGGTAGAAATAGATGACGAGCTTCTGCCCGGTGAAATCGGTCGGGCTGATCGCCTTGCCCTCCAGGCTCGCCAGCTTCACGTCCGGAACCTTGTCGCCTTCGCTCAGCATCTCATTCCTCCGTCATCCCCGCGAAAGCGGGGATCCATACCGACTCCGTGCCGGGCTCGGCCGCCGAATGGATTCCCGCTTTCGCGGGAATGACGGCTAGGCGCCGGACACCGACTTCCACAGCTCCTTTACCCTCTGCCGCGCCGAATCGTGCGCCGCAAGCAAAGCGTTCCAATCGGCAAGCCCGCAGGCCGCCGCGACGAGGGGCTTGGTCTGGTCAGGCGGCTCGTCGGACGTGGGCGAGACCAGCCTGAACATGACCAGCATCCGGGTCAGGAGCCTAAGCGCCGGGTCGATCCCCTCCGGAACCAGCCCGGCCGCCTCGAGCGCCTCGAGCGCGTTCTCGAGATGCGGGTGGAGCCCGATATGGTGCTTCAGCTGGAGCGTGTGGACCGCGAATTCGAGGTCGACCAGACCGCCCGGACCGAGCTTGATGTCGAACCTGCCCCGCGGGGCCTTGCGGGCGGCCATCTCGGTCCGCATCGCCACCGCGTCGGCGACCAGCCGCTCCGGATCGCGCGGCTTGCGCAGGGCGCCGTCGATCGTCGACTGAAGCCTCGAGCGCCCCTCCCGCGAACCGAAGACCGGGCGGGCCCGGGTCAGCGCCATATGCTCCCAGGTCCAGGCCTGCTCGCACTGGTAGCGCTCGAAGCTTTCGAGGCTGACGGCGAGCATCCCGTCGGTCCCCGAAGGCCGAAGCCGGGTGTCGACGTCGTAAAGCGGCCCCGAGGCGGTCGGAACGCTCAGGGCGGCGGTGACCCGGGGCGCCAGCCGGTTGAAATAATCGGTCGCCCGAAGCGGCCGCGGGCCGTCCGATTCCGACTCGTGAGTGCCGCTGAACAGATAGACGAGGTCGAGGTCCGAGGCGTGGGTCAGGGCCTCGCCGCCGAGCCGGCCAAGGCCCATGACCAGCAGCTCCGAGCCCGGCACCCGCCCGTGGCGCGCCTCGAACTCGGCGACCGCGGCGCGCGCCAGGACGTTGATCGCGGCTTCGGCGACCCGCGAATAGCCTTCGGCCGCCTCGATCGGATCGGAATGGGCGACGATGAGCTGAACGCCCAGCGCGAAGCGCCTTTCGTTGACCCGCCGCCGGACCCGGTCGAGCACGAGCTGGTAATCCTCGCCTTCCCGCTCGGAGCGGGAGAAGTCGCGGACCAGCTCGTCCACCGGCGGCGCCGGATCGAACGCCGAGGCATCGACCAGCCCGTCGAGCAGCTCCGGCCGCCGGCCGAGCTGCTCGGCCAGAGCCGGGGCGTGGCTGAGGATGGTCCCGAGATGGTCGGTGAGCCCCGGGCGGGCCTCGAGCAGGCGGTAGAAATTCACTCCGCTGGGAAGCCTGGTGACGACGTCGTCGAACCGGTTCATCGCCCGGATCGGATCGGGCGCACGGCCGAAGGCCTCGATCAGCACCGGCAGCATCGCCTCGAACGCTTCGCCGGCCGCGGCAGTTCGGAGCGAGCGCGCCTTGCCGCCCCTCCAGCCCTCGATCCTGAGCCGGGCCGAGACCGGATCGTCGAAGCCGGCCTGGCGCAAATGCGATTCGAGCGCTTCCGGGTTCAAGGGGATCCGGTTCTCGCCGTGGCCGGCAAGTCCGTCGTACAGCGCGCCGCACCGGGCTACCGGGCCTTCGAGCAACGGGATGAGAGCGTCCCCCGAAGCCAGGCCGTGGAGCCGGGCGACGTTGTCGAGCGCCTCGCGGTCGGCGGGCAAGGCGTGGGTCTGGCGGTCGTCGACCATCTGCAGCCGGTGCTCCACCGTCCGAAGCAGCCGGTAGGCCGAAGCGAGGTCGTCGGCGGCGTCGGCGGGAATCCGTTCCGCCGCCTTCAGGGCCGCAAGGGCGTCGAGGGTCGCCGGAGGCCTCAGCGCCGGCTCCCGGCCTCCGTGGATGAGCTGGTGGATCTGGGCGAAGAACTCGATCTCCCGGATCCCGCCGCGGCCGCGCTTCACGTCGAAGCCGGGCGCGAGGATCTGGCCCTTCGAATAATGGTCCCTGATCCGGCGGGTGATCGCCTGGACCTCGCCGATCGCTCCGAAATCGAGCGAGCGCCGCCATACGAAGGGATGGAGCGCGTCGAGGAAATAACGGCCCACCGACTCGTCCCCGGCGACCTGCCGGGCCCGAACGAACGCCGCACGCTCCCAGGGCAAGGCCGAGGATTCGTAATAGGAGATGGCCGCGTCGACCGGGAGGACGATCGGAGTCGCTTCGGGAGAGGGCCTGAGCCGCAGGTCGACTCGGAAGACGTAGCCTTCCGAGTCGCGCTTCTGGAGCAGTTCGACCAGGCGGTTGCCGATCCGGAGAGCGCCCTGCCCCGGCTCTTCCCGCGGCCTCAGCGGCAGGGTCGCAGGATCGTAAAGAAAGAGAAGGTCGACGTCGGACGAATAATTGAGCTCACGGCTCCCGTGCTTGCCGAGCGCGATGACCGCGAATCCGAGGGGCTCATCGTCAGGCGTGCGCTCTTCGAAGGCGGCGGCCAGAGCGCGGGCCAGCGCGCGATCGGCAAGGTCCGAGAGCCCTTCCATCAGCCGCTCGAGCGGGATGGCGCCGGCGAGATCCGACACCGCCAGCGCCGCCGCGAGCGCGCTTCGCTCCCGCCTGAGGGCCGCGGCCAGATCCTCCGCATCGGCGCCCGCCAGGGCCGCTCGAGCCACCGCTTCTTCGGCCCGGCCGGCCTCAAGCGCCTGCGTTACATCGGTAAAGCGATCGAGCTGAAGCCTCAGGAAGGGCGAATGCGTCCGCGCTCGCAGGAGCGCGTCCTTAACCGCTTCTTCACTCTGTGTTTCATTCATACAACAGCCGAAGTTAGTTCCGTTGAGGGGGCGCAACGGTTGAAACTACCCCGTTGCCAGTGCGTTCTTAAGGCCGTGAGTACGATGAATCCGAGATTAGAAGCCATGGTCCACGCTTCCTCAAGGCGCTTCGTGAAAGTCGCCCCGCCGACGGTGCACGCCGGAGTCGGCAACGCCCTTCGCGAGGCTTTCGCCATGGACGGAGAGATTCGTTCGCTCGACATGTTCGAGGAATTGCTGGTCCGGCTCGACCAGGCGTGACACGTCGTCCCAGCGAAGGCTGGGACCCCAGCGAGAACGAGCGCCGAACTTTTCACCCCCGGGGGCCCCAGCCTTCGCTGGGGCGACGGAAACTCAAAGGCCCGGATCGCGGTCCCGGCTCAGGTCGTCCACCTCGCTCATGATGCTTTGAAGCGCCGAGCGGCCGCCCTCATTCTCATGCTCGCGGCGCGAGGGGAGCTTGCCATCGGTGAGCAGGGCCTCGAGAGCGACCCGGCCGCGGGCGACCCGGCTCTTGATCGTCCCGACCGCGCAGCCGCAAATCTCGGCCGCCTCCTCGTAGGCGAAACCGCCCGCGCCGACGAGGATCAGGGCTTCGCGCTGCGGCTGGGGCAGGTGGAGCAAAGCGCGCTGCATGTCGGTCAGCTCGACGTGGCGATCCTGGCTTGCGGGCGCTGCAAGCATCTTCGACGCGGTGATCTCGTCCCACTCGCCCTTGAATCGCGCGCGGCGCATCTGGCTCAGGAACAGGTTTCGAAGGATGATGAAGGTCCAGGCCCGCATGTTGGTCCCGGCCTGGAAGCGCTTGCGCGCCGCCCAGGCCTTGAGCAGGGTTTCCTGGACGAGATCGTCGGCGAGATCGCGGCTTCCGGATAAAGACCGGCCGAAGGCGCGCAGGTGCGGAATGACCTGCGCGAGCTGATCCTTGAACTCGTCGTCCGGCAGCGGCACCGGCTCGAAGCGCGGCGGCTCGATGTCGTCCTCGTCCAATTCCGGCTGCTGAACCAAGCTGCCCCCGTTATACGCCGTACTGATTTCGGTACTGAATGCGCTCGTGCGATCCGGACGGGCCGGAGCCCCCCTGTCTTCGGTCAAGAATGTAGGCCTCTACTTCCAGAGAAACAATAAGAGCGCGAAGAGGATGATGACCAGGCCCAGCGAGATGGGCAAAATATAGCGGGTCATGTGCGGGGTAGCCCCCGCGCGGGCGCTCGTCGTGTCGATATGTTCGCGCTCGTCCATGATTCCTCGGTTCCGCTCGTTATGTGGGCGCAACGCCCGCTGCTGGTGGGGGTTCCGAAGGGGACAGTCACTTTTCCACGCGGCGGCCCGAGGTTTCCGCAACGGGGGAAAGTGACTGTCCCCGATCGCTCCCTAGGCCGGGAGGGTGGCGCTGTCGAAGAACAAAGCCTGGGCGATGGCCGCCTTCACGGTCGAGCGCTGAAAAGGCTTGGTGATGAGGAAGGTAGGCTCGGGCCGCTCGCCGGTCAGTAGCCGTTCCGGGAAGGCGGTGATGAAGATGACCGGGACCTGGAATTCCGCGAGGATGTCCTTGACCGCGTCGATCCCGCTGCTGTCGTCGGCGAGCTGGATGTCGGCGAGGACGAGTCCGGGGCGACGGGCCATCGCCTGCGACACCGCCTCGTCGCGGGTCACGGCGACTCCAGTCACTGTGTGGCCGAGGTCGCGGACGATCGTCTCGATGTCCATGGCGATGATCGGCTCGTCCTCGATGATCAGAACTTCGGCCCGGGTCTGGCGCTCGATCTCGGCGAGCGCTTCGGAGACCAGCCGCTCGACGTCCTCGGGCGAGGCGCCGATCAGATAGCCCGCGTCCTCGGGCGTGAAGCCCTCCATCGCGGTGAGCAGCAGCGCCTGGCGGGAGAGCGGGGTGATCCGGGCGAGGCGGGCCTGGGCGATCCCTTCCGGATTCTCCGAATCGATCGCGTGCGGATCCTCCTCGATATTGGCCGAGGACCAGATGGCGTGGAAGGTCCGGTAGAGGCCGAGCCTGGGATCGACGTCGCGCGGAAACTCGCCCGGCGCCGCGACGATCGCCTCCAGCGTCGCCTTGACGAACGCGTCGCCATGACCCTGGGTGCCGGTGAGAGCGCGCGCATAGCGCCTCAGGAAGGGGAGGTGCGGCGCGAGATCCTGACCAAGCGACATGTTCGTTTCGACTCCTGTTCGATCCGGGTCCTATTGAGGTTGCGCCCGCGCTTTGCAACCCGCCATCAGGCGGGTGCAAGGCCGCGAACAGGAGGATTTTTCGGCCCGGCCCGGTCCTCACGCGGCAGTGGAACCAATCAGCGAGTTTTTTGTTTCCACGGCGACTGCGGGCCATTATCTGGCCGCGGGGTGGGTCCTGCGCATTCGGTTTTTCGATTTCGGTCGGGATCGCGACGGGCTCCGGACGAAATGCAGCGGGTGCGGCGCCGGCGTCGCGAGGGGTAGAAGATTTGAGCTTCGAGAACGAAGGCGACGACCGAAACGATCGCCGGCCCAAAGCCGATCCTTTCCATTCCCAGACCGATAGTGAAAACATGCCCAAAAGCCGGAAGCGTCGCGGCTCCAACAGCGAGATCGGCCAGGCGCTTCGCCAGGCCTATAGCGACGCGGTCGACGAGACCGTCCCTCCCGAATTCCTCGATCTGCTGGGCAGGCTGGGCTGAAGCAGTGTGAGTGCCGCGGCACCGAAAGGTTCGGGCTGAGTTTGTCGAAGCCCCCGTTTCGTCCGCCGCCGCTTTTCAGCTCGAGCAATAGAAGCAGGATGGGCGTCGACAAGCTCAGCCCGAACGGAATGGGCCCGAACGGAATGGGCGGATTATCTGACGGGTTTTGCTTGAAGGGCCGCCGCTCGGCGGTATCGGAACGGCGTGGCGACTGAATCGAAAGGCTGGCTGGCGACCCGCTTCGCCCGGCTCTCCACCGGGCTCAAGATGGCGCTCATCTTCAGCACGGCGCTCTTCCCGCTCGGACTCGTCGCGATCCTGGTTTCGATCATGAGCGCCGACGAAAAGAAGGCCGACCGGAAGGAAGAGACCCTGTCCCGGCTCGAGCTCAAGGCGCAGCGGCTGAACTCGGCCTTCTCGCGAAGCGTCCTCACCATCAACACCGCCAGCGTCGCGATCTCGCTCACTCCGGCCGGGTCGCGAGTCTGCGAGACCACCCTGCGGCAGCTCGAGCAAGGCCCGGTGACGGTCCGCTACGCCCTCTATGCCGGCGACGGAAAACTGCGCTGCGCAAGCGCCGGCTTCCGGCCGTCGGCCTCGGGCGCGAGCGCGCACCGCTCGGGCACCATCGCCCGCCTCGCCGGCGACGGCTCGGCGCTCAGCCTGTTCGTCTTCGGGGATCGAGGCCAGCTCGAAGGAGTCGCCGAATATGGCCGCAAGGCCCTGACCGACCTGACTTACATTCCAGGGACCAGCCGCGATTTCAACCTCGACCTCAGCGACGGCCCGAGGCGAATGGTGCTTCGCTCCGACTACAAGGCCGGAGCCTGGCGCCAGAGGGTGCAGGGCACCGAGTCGGTCGCCGGCGGCCAGCTTCGCTTGAGCATCCTTCTGTCCGCTGTGCCCATCACCCTGGCCGACGTTCTGCTCATCCTACTTCCGGTGCTGATGTGGGTCTTCGCGACCTTGATCGGCTGGTGGATTCTGAGCCGACTCCTGCTCAGGCCGCTTGCCCGGATGGAGCGCGCCGTCGCGGCCTACAGGCCCGGGGACCGCGAGCTCGCACTTCCCCATGTCGCCACTCCGGCGCGCGAGATCAGGGAGCTCGGCGAAGCCTTCGACCGGGCGGTCCGGACCCTCGCGCATCATGAGGCCGAGCTCGAAGCGGCGGTGGAGCGGCAGACGAAGCTCGTCCGCGAAGTCCATCACCGGGTGAAGAACAACCTCCAGGTCGTCGCCTCGCTTCTCAACATCCACTCGCGCGGCTCGCCCAACGAGGAGGTCGCCGCGGCCTATGCCTCGATCCAGCGGCGGGTCGACGCGCTCGCCGTCGTCCATCGCAACCATTTCGCCGAGCTCGAGGAGAATCGCGGAGTCGCTCTCAAGCCGCTCATCTCGGAGCTTGCCGCCAACCTTCGGGCGACCGCGCCCGCCTCGGCCTCCGGAATGGCCATCCGCCTCGCCCTCGAGCCTTATTACGTCACCCAGGACGTCGCGGTCTCGGTCGCCTTCCTGATCACCGAGATCGCCGAATATGCGATGCTGTGCGGCGCCGGAGCGGTCAGCATCGCGCTGAGCGGCGAAGGCGCGAACAGCGGAACCGCCCGGCTCGCCGTCGAATCGGACAGCCTCCGGCCGGGCGCCGGCTGCGAACCGATCCTGACCGAACGATTCGACCGGATCGTGACCGGCCTGTCCCGCCAGCTCCGCTCGACCATCGACCGCGACCTCGAGATCGGCCGCTACACCCTCGCCGTCGCCGTGGTGGACAAGGGGGAACGGTGATCGCCGTCATCCCGGCGAAGCCGGACCTCGGGGAGACCCACCGTGGCTTCTTGTCCGGAGGTCCCGGCTTTCGCCGGGAGGACGAGCGCTAGCTCCGGTCGTCCCTATTCTTCACGTCGTCCGAATAATCAGGGCGGGCGGCATTCTCCCGAGCGGCCAAGGCCAAGTCTTCGCTGTCCTGGCCGGCTTCGACCGCGCTCTCGACATTGGGCTTCTCGTCCCGGTGAACCCCGTCCAGGTCGCTGTGCGGGGTGGATTTGGGCGGTTTAGTCACGAATTCGCTCCTCTTCGCGGCCATGAACCGGCGGGACCTTCGGCCGGTTTCGAAAAATTTTCGGCTGATGCGATTTTTTTGACGATCGGCGGGAACCCCTCCACGCCTTCCTCGTTATGATGTTCGGATAGTGACCTTTTGCCCCCCCGCTCTCGCTATCCACGACATGAGCCCGGACGCGCCAACCTCCCCCCCCCGGTGGCGCCTCCGGGCTCAAATTTTTCCCCATCCCAGCGAACCCCGTCATTCCGGCGAAGGCCGGAATCCATGAACAGGGACGCGAAAACATTTCGAGCGTCTTGACCATGGGTGCGCGTCAAGCCGGTCCCCCGGGCGGAAGATCGGAACAATCGTGCCGGCCCCGGCATTTCCCTACTCACCTTGCAACTTCGAGCGCGCGACGCGCCCGGTTGCATTCGAGGAGACCCAACATGCGTAAGCTTATCACCCTCGCCGTCATCGCCGGCGGCCTTACCCTCAGCGCCTGCAACACGGTCCACGGCGCTGCGAACGACGTCAAGTCGACCACCGACTGCGCCGACGGCAAGCCCGGCAACTGCTGATCCGCCCGACGCCCCACTTATGGAAAGGCCGCCCTCGGGCGGCCTTTTTTTATCCCTCGGTCCGGGGCGCCGCCACCATCTCGACGATGGTCAGGCCGGATCCCGGCGTCGGTTCCGGAAGGGTAAGCCGATAACGGAATTCCCCGATCCGTTCGACCAGCCCGGCCGCGTCGCCGGAGGGGTCGTCCCCATAGGCCGGCGGAGCCCTCGAGCCCGCCGGCACCGCGGCGCCGAGGAAGACGAGCTGCTCGCCCCCTTTGAGCTCCCACAAATAGCCGCCGAAGCGAAGTCCGCGAAGCTCGGTCGCCAGGGTCAGCTGCCTCTCCTCGACGCCCACATAGCAATAGCCGGGGGCCGAGCTCACCCATTTGCGGCCGCCGGGACGAACATAGCGGCACCGATAGCTTCCCGGCGCCGGCGCCGCCCGGGCGAGCCGCGCTTCGGGCGCGAGAAGCTCGCCTTCCGCGGCGATCCGCCGAGACAGCTTCGACGCCCGACCGGCCGCCAGGGCCTGCCTCCAGCGATCGGGAAGGGAGTCCAGTGCGATTGCGTCCCGCTGCGAGGCGACGCTCCGCCAGGGCTCGGCTTCTTCCAGGACGATTCTCGGACCGGCCTCGGCCGACCTTCCGGGCGGTGCCGTCTGGCACGCGGCGGCTCCCGCCAGGACGGCGAGGCAGTAGACTAGACGCAGCCGCGACATGGCGCAGACCCTCCCACCAGAATTCACAAAGCCACGCCTACAAATCGCGCCCCGGCGCGGGGTCAGGCCCTCCGCCGGGCCGAAGCGATCGGCACCACGCCCTCGCTGTCGGACTCCATCAGCCACGGCGCCAGCTCCCACCCTTCCATCGCCCGGGCGATGAAAAAGCCCTGGGCATGGTCGCAGCCGAGTTCCCCGAGCAGGGCCAGGGTTTCGGCATCCTCCACCCCTTCCGCGGTCGCGGAGAGGCCGAGGCCGTGGGCGAGGTCGATCACCGCCTTGACGATGAGCCGCGATTCGCGCGAGCGCACCGCCTCGCCGACGAAGCATTGATCGACCTTGAGCTCGTTATAGGGCAGCTGGCGGAGCTGGAGCAGTGAGGAATAACCCGTACCGAAATCGTCGAGCGCGAGGCTCATCCCCTTCAGCCGGAACCGGGTCAGGGTATCGAGCAGCCGGACGAGATGCTGGGTCGCGCCTTCCGTCACCTCGATCGTCAGGCACCCGGCCGGAACGCCCTCGTTCTGGCAGAGCCGATGGAGATAATCGGGAAAATAGACGTCGCGAAGGCTCAGCGCCGAGACGTTGAAGGCGATGCTGGTCCGAAGCCCCTGCTCGCTCCACGTCACCCATTGCTTGAGCCCGCGCCTCAGCACCCAGTCGGTCAGCTCGTCGATCAGCCCGTATCGCTCGGCAAGCGGGACGAAGGCCGAGGGCTCGACCATTCCCAGGGTCCGGTGCGGCCAGCGCACGAGCGCTTCCACTCCGACCAGCCGGTCGTCCGCCACCGAGACCTTCGGCTGGTAGAGAAGCGACAGCTCGTCCCGCTCAACCGCCAGGTGAAGCTCGGTGACCAGCTCCGCTTCAGAAGCCGATGCAGCCCGCATCATACGCCTCCCGTCCCTGCATCGCGTCCATCAGCTGCTGGATCCGCACCGGCTTCTGGAGCGGGCCGGCCATCCTGAGGCCGAGCGCCGATCCAAGGCGCATCGCCGCCTCGAGCACCCGCTCGTCGAAGCCGCTGATCGGAAGGACCAAGGCCGAGCTCTTCTCCTCGGCGAGGAAGCGCAGGAGCTCCACCCCGTCGCTCCGCGGCAAGGCGAGGTCGAGCACGACGACCTCCGGGTCGCAGGCCTGATACTGGCTCCTGAAGCTCTCCGCGGTGACGGTGATGATCGCCTCGTAACCGCATTCCTCGGCGGCGTGAGCGATGAACCGGGCGACCGAGAGCTCGTCGTCGATCAGCAGCAGCCGCCGCCGGGTCGCGGGCTGGCGAATCAGCGGTCGAATCCCGGGCTGGGGGAGGAGCGGCTCAGTCATTGCGGCGGGACTCGCGGCGATCGGCCATCTCGGCCTCCTTTGCTTCGCCCCCCACTTGAGACGACTCAACACCGGCAAAGGTTAAGGAAGTGCTAAGAGGCGGGGTTGACGATCGGTTAAGGCGGCGAGGCGTTGAGCGGGGCCGACGAATGACGTCATCCCGGCGAAAGCCGGGACCTCGGGAGACCCGCCGAGACTTCTTGTCCTGAGGTCCGCTTGCGCCGGGATGACGCTAGAGCTTGTCGCCTCGAGGTAGAATCGTCACCCCGGACTTGATCCGGGGTCCACCTTCTTTCCATGGCGCCGTGAGAAAGAAGGTGGATGCCGGATCAAGTCCGGCATGACGGAAAATGCATCGCTCCGACTTCAAAAGGATAAGCTCTAGGCGGCCGGCGGCTCCGCGGCCGCGTCCTTGGCCCGCTTGCGCTCGGTGAACCAGATCGCGATCAGCGACAGCTCGTAGAGCGCCCACAGCGGTATCGCGAGGAGGAGCTGGGAGACCACATCGGGCGGAGTCAGCACCGCCGCCACCGCGAAGGCCCCCACGATCGCGTAGCGCCGGCCGCTCTTCAGCTGGGCGCGAGTCACCAGGCCCGCCCGCTCGAGCAGCATGAGAAGCACCGGAAGGAGGAAGGCGACCCCGAAGCCGAAGATGAAGCGGGTGATGAAATCGAGGTAATTGCCGATTCCGGGCAGCGCCGTCAGGGTCACCCCGCCGACATTCCCCTGGTAGCTCAGCAGCCAGTGGAGCGCGACCGGCACCGCGAAATAATAAGCCAGCGCCGCTCCGGTGAGGAAAAGCACCGGAGTCAGCATCAGGAACGGAAGGAAGGCGCGCTTCTCCTTCGCGTAGAGGCCGGGGGCGACGAAGCGCCAGATCTGGGCGGCGATGACGGGAAAGGAGATCATCAGGGCCGCGAAGAAGGCGACCTTCACGTCGACGAAGAAAGCCTCGAAGATGTTGGTGTAGACGAGCCCAAGCCCGTCGCCGGACCTCAGCAGCGGCTGGGCGAGGAAGCCGAAGATCGGCCTTGCGAAATAGAGGCAGACTCCGAAAGCGGCGGCGAGAGCGGCGAGGCTCCACAGCAGGCGGCGGCGGAGCTCGACCAGATGCTCCATGAGCGGAGCCCGGGTCTCGTCCAGCTCGCTCACGGCCGCTCTCCCGGCTTGTCCGGGTGCACCGGCGGCGGCGGCTCCGGGTCGTTCACGGGCGGCGCAAGCTCGGCCGGGGCGCCGAGCGACTCGGGATCGGCGAGCGGCGCCGCGAATGGATGGTCCCTCAGGATCCGCTCATTCTCCTCTTTCCACTTCTTCTCCATCTCCTCGAGCTCCGACTCGCGGATCATGGTGTCGATCCCGGAGCGGAAGTGGCGGGCCATTCCGCGGGCGCGGCCGACCCATTGGCCGACGACGCGCATGACTCGCGGCAGGTCCTTCGGGCCGATCACCACCAAAGCGACGACGGCGACGATCAGGAACTCGGAGGTGTCGACCCCGAACATCTTGCGCGGTGGTCCCGGCCGCTCTTCGGATCAGGGCTCGCGGCGATCGAGGTCGCGAACCGGCGCCGGCTCGCGGGGCAGGTCGGACGCCGGGTCGGCGCGGTCGTCGCGCAACCGGCGCTGCTCCTCGGCCCGGACGGTCGCCGCCGCCTCATCGTCCTCGCTCATGCCCTTCTTGAAGCTCTTCAGCCCCTTGGCGACGTCGCCCATCATGTCGGAGAAGCGGCCCTTGCCGAACAGGAGCAGGATGATCACTCCGACCACCAGCCAGTGCCAAATGCTCAACCCGCCCATGATTCGTCTCCAATGCCTGGTGCCGTCATCCCGGCGAAAGCCGGGACCTCAGGCGAGAAGGACACGGTCCTTCCCATCGAGACCTCGGCTTCCGCCGGGGTGACGGGAGCTACCTAGTCCTCCTCCGCCTCACTTTCCATCCCTTCGAGCCCAAGCTGCTCCATCGCGGCGTCGATCGGGTCGAGCAGACCGGCGGCCTTGAGGTCGTCGAGGCCAGGCAAATCGCGCCGGCTCGCGAGGCCGAAATGGGCGAGGAAGCCGGGCGTGGTGGCGTAGATTAGCGGCCGTCCGGGGGCCTCTCGACGTCCCGCCGGCCTTACCCAGCCGGCTTCCATCAGCACGTCGAGCGTTCCCTTCGAGATCTGGACTCCGCGGATCGCCTCGATCTCGGCCCGGCTGACCGGCTCGTGATAGGCGACGATCACCAGGGTCTCGACCGCGGCCCGAGACAGCTTGCGGGTCTCGTCGCGCTCGCGCCTGAGGATGAAGGCGAGATCGGGGGCGGTCTGGAAATGCCAGCGCCCGCCGCGCTCGACCAGCTCGATCCCGCGCCCGTCATAATGGCGGACAAGCGCCCCGAGGGCGGAAGCGATGTCGACCTCCGGCCCGACATGAGCGGCGATATCCTCCACGCTCATCGGCGCCTCGGCCGCGAACAGCACTGCCTCGACGGCGCGAAGGCTGTCCTCCATCCCGGTCACGCCGCCCGGATGAAAAGGGGCTCGAAAGCCCCCTTCTGCTCGAGCTGCACCTTGCCCTTGCGGGCGAGCTCGAGCGCAGCGACGAAGCTCGAGGCCAAAGCGGACTTCCTGAACTCGCCGTCCTGGGTCTCGGGGAGGAAGTCCTCGATCCGGGTCCATTCAAGCCTCGTGCCGAGCATCCGCTCGACCCGGGCCAGCGCCTCCTCCAGCGTCATCACCGGACGCCGGGCGACGACGTGGAAGGCCGGCTCGCTTCTCGCCCGCACCGAGCCGTAGGCCGCGATCAGGTCGTAAAGCCCGGCCTGCCACAGCGACCGGCGGGCCACCCGGAGCCCTTCTGGAGTGCCCCGCGGGAAGACGTCCCGTCCAAGCCTGTCTCTGCCGAGCAGCCGGGCCCCGGCCTCGCGCATCGCCGCAAGCCTCTGGAGCCTCAGCTGAAGCCGCATCGCAAGCGCCTCCGGGCTCGGATCGGCTTCCTGCTCGCGCGGGAGAAGAAGGCAGGATTTGAGGTAGGCCAGCCAGGCCGCCATGACGAGATAATCGGCCGCGATCTCGAGCTTGAGCTTCTTCGCGTCGGCGATGAAGGCGAGATATTGCTCGACGAGGGCCAGGATCGAGATCTTCGCCAGGTCCACCTTCTGCGAGCGCGCCAGGGTCAGAAGCAGGTCGAGCGGCCCCTCCCACCCGTCCAGGTCCAGGGTGAGCCGGTCGGCCTCCCGGACCGGCGCCGGCGAGTCGAACTCGTCGAAGGCTGCCTCCTCGCTCATCGTCGCAGGTTAGGGCGGCCGCCCGCCGAAGCGAAGGGGATCGCTCCATTTATACACAGCATTTTTTTGGCCTTGCGGGCCGGAGCGCTGATGATACAAAATATCCACAATAAAGACAGGGAGAGCCATGCGTAACACTCTGCTCCTCGCCTCCGGCCTGCTCGCTCTCTCCCTCGCCGGTCCCGGCTTCGCTCAGCCCGCTCCCAAGGGAGCAAGCAAGCCGCGCGGCAGCCTCACCGCGTTCCGCTCCGATTCGGAGCTCCGCTCCTACCTTCGCCGGCTGAAGCGCCAGGAAGAGGCCGAGCCGCCGATCCCGATCCCGATGCCGGCGCCCGAGCCCATGCCGATGTACGCACCTCCGCCCCCGCCGCCGCCCGGGGCTCCGGCCGCAAGCAGCATCACGGTCACAGGATCGCAGATCGCGGCGCCGAATCTCGGAAGCGTCTCGCCCGTCGCAAGCATCACCAACAACCAGGAGGCCAATGTCGACGAGGGCGATATCGTCAAGGTACGGGGCGACACGCTCGTCATCCTTCGCCGCGGCCGGCTGTTCACCGTCTCGCTCGCCGGCGGGGCGATGCGCCCGGTCGACATGATCGACGCCTTCCCGCCGGGAGTCTCTGGGCGGGGCGACTGGTATGACGAGATGCTGATCTCGGGCGACCGGGTCATCGTCGTCGGTTATTCCTACGACCGCGGCGGCACCGAGATAAACCGCTTCCGGCTCGACCCGGCCGGGCGGATCCGCTTCGAGGACGCCTGGCACCTCAAGTCCAACGATTATTATTCGTCGCGCAACTACGCATCGCGGCTGATCGGCAACCGGCTGGTCTTCTACACGCCGCTGGACCTGGACTGGGAGGACGATTGGTTCGAAGTGCTTCCAGGAGTCCGCCGGTGGCGGGCCGGCCAAGACGCCGAGAAGCGCAAGTTCAAGCGGATTGCCCCCGCCGGCCGGGTGTTCATCGCCCCCGTCATGCGCAACTCGAAAGATGCGATCGTCAACACGCTGCACAGCGTCACCAGCTGCGACCTCACCGCCGCCGATCTCGGCTGCTCGGCGACCGCGGTGCTCGGGCCGGAATCGCGCACCTTCTACGTCTCGGCCCAAGGCGTCTACCTTTGGGTCACCGACGCCTGGCAGTCGGCGCGCCCGGAAAGCTATCTCTACCGCCTTCCCTTCGGGAGAGAGCGCCCGTCGGCCACCGCCGCCCGCGGAGTCCCCGTCGATCAATTCTCCTTCCGCGAGGATCCGTCGGAAGGTCTCCTCAACGTCCTCGTGCGGAGCGACGGCGGCGGCGACGCGATGTTCGCGCCCGAGGCGAACGGCCCCGGCGGAGTGGCGCTGCTTCGGGTCCGCTTCTCCGATTTCGGCGACGCTTCGCGGCAACTGCCCCGGGCGCGCTACCGCTTCCTCCCCTCGGTGGCCGGCCCGTTCCACAACCGCTTCGCCGGCGGCTATGTGCTCTACGGAGGAAGCGGCTATGACGGGACGGCCGACACTCCCAACCTGGTCGCCGCGCGGCTTCGCGACGGTGACGTTACCCGGCTCTCGATCCCCCATTCGGTCGACCGGATCGATCTCCTCGGCCGCGACGCGATGGTCATCGGCGGGGCCCGGCGCGGCCTCGGCTTCTCGACGGTCGATCTCGCCGGCGGGACTCCCGAGCTCGGCGACCGCTACGTCCATCCCGATTCGGCGGAAGGGGAGAGCCGAAGCCACGCCTTCTTCTTCAGCCCCGATCCCGGAGCGCCCGACGGCGCCTCCGGCACGGTCGGGCTGCCCGTTGCCAAGCGCGCCGACCCGGCTTTGGCCCGCTTCTTCGGAAGCTCGGCGGCGATGGTCTTCCTCCGGCGCGACGACCGCCGGCTCGCCCCGGCCGGCGAGCTCGACGCGCTGACGAAAGGGATCGTCGACGACGCTTGCCAGGCGAGCTGCGTCGACTGGTACGGCAACGCCCGCCCGATCTTCTGGGGCGGCCGGACCTTCGCCCTGCTGGGCTACGAGCTGGTCGAAGGCGCCCTGGCGCAGGGCCGGATCCGCGAAGTCGGCCGAATCAGCTTCGCGCCCGGGGCTCGCCGGCAATAACATCGCTCGTCGTCCCAGCGAAGGCTGGGACCCCGGGGGGTGAAGAGCGCCGGGTCCTTCACCCGCCGGGGCCGCAGCCTCCGCTGGGGCGACGGGTTACTTCGCCCCGAGATCCCGGCTTCCGCCGGGATGACGGTTGTTTGCCGCGCCTTCGACTCCTAGACGCGGACCCATGCTCGGCCCCACCCTTGAAACCCCCCGCCTGATCCTTCGCCCGCCCGAAGAGGGCGACCTCGACGGCTTCGCCGCGCTGATGGCGGACGAGGAAGCCGCTCGCTTCATCGGCGGGCAGGAAGGCCGCTCGGGCGCCTGGCGGGGAATGGCGGCGATGGCCGGAAGCTGGGCGCTTCGCGGCTACGGGATGTTCTCGGTCGTCGAGAAAGCGAGCGGCCGCTGGGTCGGGCGGGTCGGCCCCTGGCAGCCCGAAGGCTGGCCGGGCGCGGAAGTGGGCTGGGGCCTGGAGCGCTCGGCCTGGGGCAAGGGCTATGCGACCGAGAGCGCGGCCGCGGCCATCGAATGGGCGTTCGAGACCCTGGGCTGGGACGACGTGATCCACTGCATCGCCCCCGCCAACCGCCCGTCCGCCCGGGTCGCCGAGCGCCTCGGCTCGACCTGGCGTGGAAGCGACTATCTGCCCGCCCCGTTCGACAGCGAGCCGATCGACATCTGGGGCCAGAGCCGGGCGCAGTGGCGGGGACGCCGCGGCTAGAGCTGCAGCGAGTCCATGCCAAGGCGCCCTTTACTCCTCTCCCGTCCTTACGGGAGAGGAGGGGCCAAGCCGAAGGCTTGGGAGGTGAGGGTCTTGCTTAGCCCGGAGTACAGACCCTCACCTCCCACCCGCTGCGCGGGCGGGCGCCTCCTCTCCCGCGAAAAGCGGGAGGGGATTGCCGTGAAGTGCCGTTCCTATCGAATCTCACAATTTCAAAGAGCCGTTGCCGGGTTCGCGACTCGGCATGAGAACAATATAGGAACCCGAGGTCCGGATTCTCCTACAGAAAGATCCATTTCGGAAGTTGCGCTCCTTCCGCCCACCGCCGCGGCTCGGCCGAAGTCCAGCAAGATCGGTTCGCACAAAGGCACGAAGGCACGAGGCCGCTTGAGCGGGATTCAGCTGCTGCATCTTCTCGAATCAGCCACCGACAGAATCCGCCAGGCTGATCCTTCGTGCCTTCGTGCCTTTGTGCGAAACAATTCTTTTCTACCGGGTTCGCCGGCGCTTCACGCCAGGGCGAGCAGCCGGTCCCGTTTCTCCGCGAGCTCGGAATAATCGGCCACGCGTCGTGCCCGCGCGATTCCAGCCATCGCCCGCTCCAGCCGCTCACGGCCGAGGCCGCTCAAGGGGCCGACCGCGCTCGCCACGGCGATCATCTCGTCCATCTTCCCCGAGCAATGCAGCACCGCGTCGGTCCCGGCCTCGATCACGCCTCGGGCGCGCTCGTCGAAGCCGCCGCCGAGCGCGTTCATCCCGATATCGTCCGACATCAGGAAACCGTCGAATCCGATGTCGCCCCGGATCACCTCGCCGATCACGATCGGCGACTGGCTCCCTGGCCGATCGGGATCCCAGGCGGTGTAGACGCAGTGGCAGGTCATTCCCATCGGCGCCGAGGACAAGGTCCGGAACGGCTCGACGTCGATCTCCAGTTCCTCGGCCGAGGCCCGGACGACCGGCAGCTCCTCATGGCTGTCCACCAGCGCCCGGCCGTGGCCCGGCATGTGCTTGATCACGCCAACCACTCCGCCCGCGGCCAGCCCGTCGAGCGACGCCCGACCGAGCGCCGCCACCTGCATCGGCTCGGAGCCGAGCGCCCGGTCGCCGACGATGTCGGTGGCGCCGGGCTGGCGGACGTCGAGCACCGGGAGGCAGTCGACGGTCACCCCGACCTCGCGCAGCAGCACGGCGATCGCCGCCGCATTGGCCCGAAGCGCCTCGATGGCGCTCATCGGCGCCTTCTCGTAAAGCCGTGCGAACGCCCCTCCGGCGGGAAAGGCAGGCCATTGGGGCGGCCGCATCCGGGCCACCCGGCCGCCTTCCTGGTCGATCAGGATAGGCAGGTCGCCGCGGCCATGAAGCCCGCGCAGATCGTCCGTGAGAGCGCGAAGCTGCTCCCGGGATTCGATGTTCCGGCGAAAGACTATGTAGCCGACGGGGTCGGCGTCGCGGAAGAAAGCCCGTTCGTCGGGCGTGAGCTCGAGCCCCGAGGGCGCATAGATGGCGGCTTGCATTGGCAAGTCGTAGCGAGTCCCGCCACTCCCGTCATCCCGGCGAAGGCCGGGATCCCAGGGGGTGAAAGGCGCTGGCGGTCTTCACCCGCCGGGGCCCCAGCCTTCGCTGGGGCGACGAGACTCAAACCTTCAGGCACTGCTCCCCGGCCACCTTGAGACGCCCGCAGATCCCCGCCGCTCCGGCGCCGCTGGCGCGGAGGCGATAGTAGGTCTTGCCGTTGACATTGGCCTGGACGACGCTGTGCGAGAGTGGCGCGAGATAGGCGAAGCGGCCGGACATGGCCTTCCAGGCCTTCTCGGCGGCCGCGCCGCTTGGGAACGCGCCGAGCTGGATCGTCGCACCGCCGCCGGCAGCGGCCGGAGCGGGCACGTCCTTTGCGGCCGGGGCGTTGGTCGGAGCCGGAGCCTGGATCAGGGCCGGCTCCTTCTCGGCCGCGGCCGGGGCCTTGGGCTGAGGCGTGACCGGAGCTTCGGCGACGGCGCTCGTGTCGATGCTTGCATTGGGGGTCCCGCCCTGGGCGGCGTCGAACGCAGTCTCGCCCTGGCCTTCGACCTTCATTCCGCCCGGGCTGTCGGGCTTGACCTTGTAGGGACCGTCCGCCGCGGCGATCACTTCGGGAGCGCCGTTCCCGGCCCCGTCGCGATTGCTCATCCAGAAGATCCCGCCGACGATCCCGCCGATGGCGGCCAGACCGATCAGGACGGCGACGATCAGCTTCAGCGCGGAAGGGCCGCTTTCGCCGCCTTCTTCCTCGACCGCCTCGAGCCAGGGAAGACGGTCGTCATTGTCCAGCGCTGGGTCGTCGGCGCGAATGTCGGTCATCACTGCATCTCCTCGGCGGCCGCCACGCCCATGATATTGAGGCCGTTCCTGATAACCTGCCCGAGCGCGCCCGCCAACTGTAAGCGCGCGCTGGTTAATTCCCGATTATCTTCGAGGAGGAAGCGCCGCGACGGGTCGTCGTTGCCGCGATTCCACAAGGCGTGAAAGGCGGCGGCGAGGTCGCCGAGGTAGAAAGCCACCCTGTGCGGCTCGTGCGCCTGGGCCGCGGCCTCGACGATCCGCGGAAACTGGGCGGCGGTCCGGACGAGGCCTAGCTCCTCGTCGTCGAGCAGCGCCAGATCCGCGGACTGTCCCAAATCGAGACCCGCTTCGGCGGCGCGGCGATGAAGCGACCGGATCCTGGCATGGGCATATTGGACGTAGAAGACCGGATTGTCCTTCGAGGCCTCGACCACCTTGGCGAAGTCGAAGTCCATCTGGGCGTCGTTCTTGCGGGTCAGCATGGTGAACCGGACGACGTCCTTGCCGACCTCCTCGACGACCTCGGCCAGGGTGACGAAGCTTCCCGAGCGCTTGGACATCTTGACCAGCTCGCCGGCCCTCAGCAGGCGGACCATCTGGACGAGCTTGACGTCGAGCGCCGGACGGCCGGCGAGCGCCTGAACCGCCGCCTGGGTGCGCTTCACCGTCCCGGTATGGTCGGCGCCCCAGACGTTGATCAGCTCGTCCGAAGCCTGGAGCTTCTGCATGTGATAGGCGGTGTCGGCGGCGAAATAGGTCCAGCTTCCGTCGGACTTCCTGATCGGCCGGTCCTGGTCGTCGCCGAACTCGGTCGAGCGGAAGAGGGTGAGCTCGGTCGGCTCCCAGTCGTCGACGGTCTTGCCCTTGGGCGGAGGCAAGGTGCCGCGATAGACCAGGCCCTTCTCGCCGAGCAGCTCGAAGGCGCGGTCGACGGCGCCCGATTCCTGAACCTCCTCTTCGGAGGCGAACAGGTCGTGATGGACTCCAAGCTTCGCCAGATCCTCCCGGATCAGGTCGAGCATCGCGTCGACCGAGCGCCGCCGGAAAATCTTCAGCCAGACCTGTTCCGGCTCGTCGGCGAAGCGATCGCCGAACTCGGCGGCCAGCGCCTCGCCGACCGGCTTGAGATAGTCGCCCGGGTAAAGGCCTTCGGGAATCTCCCCGATCTGCCGGCCGAGCGCCTCTTGGTAGCGCAGGTGCGCCGAGCGGGCGAGGACGTCCACCTGCGCTCCAGCGTCGTTGACGTAATATTCGCGGACGACGGCGTAGCCCGCCGCTTCGAGCAGGCTCGCGAGCGCGTCCCCGACCACGGCTCCCCGACAATGGCCCATGTGCATCGGGCCCGTCGGATTGGCGGAGACATATTCGACGTTCACGCGCCGGCCGGCGCCGGCCGACGAGCGGCCGTAGGCGGCTCCGTCCGACAGGATCGAGCGCAGTTCCTCATGCCAGATCGAAGGCTCGAGCCGGATATTGATGAAGCCCGGTCCCGCCACCTCGGCTCCGACCACCGAATCGAGCGCCGCGAGCCTCGGAGCGATCAGGTCGGCGAGGGCTCGAGGATTGGTTTGGGCGCCCTTGGCGAGAACCATCGCCGCATTGGTCGCGAGGTCGCCGTGGGACGGGTCGCGCGGCGGCTCCACCGCCACCGACCTGCGATCGAGCCCGGCGGCAAGCGCGCCCTCGGCTTCGAGGGCGTCGAGGATGGAGTCGAGATGCTCGGCAAAGCGGGCGTAAAGGGTCACATGGCCGTCCTGGTTCGGGGAAGCGGCGGTCTAGCGGAGCGGGCGCCGCTTTTGAAGCTCGGTTCTCGGCGAGGCCCCTCAAGGGCGGCGCAGCGTCGCAAGCCTCCGTTGCTCGCGGGCGATCGCAACCTTCTCCATCACCGAGGCTATATAGGCCCTGGCGTCGCCCCGCGTCTGGATCGACTCCAACCTTGCCCGAAAGAGCGCGCTCTCCGCCGGAGTACCGGCCGACAGCTCCGCCTCCGTCTTCATCATGATCATCAGCGCGCCCGCGAGGTTGCCGGCCCGCGGAACCGGCTGGGCGTCGCTCTGCGCCAGCTCGGCGACCGACGGCCGGGGCCTCGCCCCCGCCGCAATCGGGATCTGAAGCGTCGCCGGGCAATCGGTGCGCGGCTGAGCGAGCGTGAGCAGATGGAGCACGTCGTTCGCGGCGGCATCGCGCTTTGTGAGGGCGGGCAGGCCCCAAAGCGACTCCAGGGTCTTGGGGACCGAGGAATGGTCGTAGAGGGTGTGATCGACCGTCCGGGCCGGGATCAGCGGGGATACGACGACGGCCGGGACCCTCACTCCATATCGATCGAAGCCGAAGCCGTGGGTGCTGTAGCCATAGGTCGGGTTGTCGCCCGGCGGCGGCGCGGCCGGGGGCGCGACGCTGTCGTAGAGGCCTCCATGTTCGTCATAGGTGACGATCAGCAGGCTGGTGTTCCAATAGGGGGAGTTGCGGATCGCCTGATAGACCGCTGCCAGGAGGTGCTCGCCTCCATAGACGTCGTCCATCGGGTGCTGGGACGAGCCGCCCTGATAGGTGTCGCTGACCACCTCCCCATAATGCGGCTCGATGAAGGTGTAGGGGAAGGGATAGGGGCCCTGCAGGTCCGAAGCGAAGCTCTTCAGGGAATCGATGTCGAGCAGGGTCACTCCGCTCAGGGCGGAGACCTGCGGGATGGCCCCCGCCATCGACCCGCTTTGCGGATCGTCGCTGTACAGGCTGAGCTGCTGCGGCGCGCCGGTCGAATCGTTGTAGAGGCGGTAGGGAATGCCCGCGCCGGAAAGCGCCTGGTAGATCGAGCCGTTCGGATATTTGAATCCGCCGCCGGGCAGCTCCCACCCCGCCATCTGCGTCTGGCTCGGGCTGTCGTCCAGCCCCGAGGACGAGGCGCCGTGGACGAAGAAGCGGTTCGGCCAGGTCGGGCCGGGCAGGGAGGAATGCCAGCGGTCGCAGACCGCGAACGAGGTGGCGAGCTGATACAAGGCCGGCAGCTGCCCGGGCGTCGCGAAGCAGGCCATGATGTCGCCGATCCGCCCCGGCGGCGCCGGAGTGGGCTTCCCCTCGGTTCGCGATGTGGCGTAATTGGCGGCGAAGCCGGAATTGTCGATCGTCGGATAGGGAGGATAAGACGCGTTCAGCCCTCCGAGCTGTTCGACCACGTCCATGAATTCATGCCCGGGGTCGCTTCCGAGGCTGAGCGGAGCGCTCGGCTGGACGTTGTAGGTCTCGCCGTCATGCAGGTTGAAGTCGCTGGTCGTCGCCGCGGCGATCCCCGGGATGCCGGACATTGCCAGCATGTTGTCGAAGCTATGGTTCTCGAGCATCACGACGAAGACGTGGGTGACCGGCGCCGCGGGCGCCAGGCGAGTCATGGAATCGGGGCATGAGCCCGAACGGAGCGACACGTCGAAGCCGCTCGCGCTTACCGACAAAGTGAGGGTCTGGCCCGCATCGGCGCTCTGGAGCTGGCGTTCCTTCCAGTTGCGATCGGTGGCGCTTCCGCCGTTTACGTAGAAGCCGGCATTGGGGCCGTCGAGCACATGGACGAGGATCGACCAGTAATCGAGGACCCACTGGCTTCCCCAGCCGGTCTCGAAGCGGACCGTGAGCGGCCCGGCAGCGGCGCCCGGAGCGACGGTCCACTGGCCGCTCTGCGTTCCGTTGCTGGAATTCTGGTGATAGAGCCAGATCGTCGCGTTGCCGCCCATCTGGTTCGAGACGTAGACCGTCGCTTGCTGCTGAGTCGCCATGGCATATCCCCCCACGCGGCGAAGATTAGCACGATGGGCCGTGCCGTGGGCCATTGCCCCCGGATCGGATCAAAAAGCTTCGGGGAGCCCTATCTCGCCGACCTCGGCGCGGTACTGCCGGATGGCGTAGCGGTCCGTCATCCCGGCGATGAAGTCGCCGATCCCGCGCAGGGTCTCGATCCGGTCCGCGCCGTCGGGAAGCCAGCCGGGCGGAAGCCGGCGGGGATCGTCGCGATAGGCGGCGAACAGTCCGGCGACCACCTTCTGGGCCTCTTCGCGAACGGCGGCGACGGGCGGAGCATTGTACATCCGGGCGTAGAGGAAACGCTTCAGGACGCTCTCCTGCTCTGCCATGGCGGCTGAGAAGCCGGCGAGCGGGCGTCCCGCCGAGCGCACCTCGTCGGGCGATTGCGCCCCGGCTTGCCTGATCCTTCGGGCCGTTTCGTCGAGGACGTCCCCGACCATCAGCCCGATCTGGTCCCTGACCAGCTCCGGGACCAGCCGCCCGTCCTCGACGTCCGGGAAGCGGTTGCGCACCTCGGCCCAGGTCCGGCCTACGAACGGCACCTCGAGCAGGTCGTCGAGGGTGAACAGGCCCGCCCGGAGCCCGTCGTCAATGTCGTGATTGTCGTAGGCGATGTCGTCCGCGATCGCCGCGACCTGCGCCTCCAGGCTCGGCCAGGTCGCCAGGTCCAGCCGGAATTCGCGATCGGCTTCGGCGAGCGCCCAGGGCGGGTCCGCGACAGGCCCGTTATGCTTGGCGAGACCCTCCAGGGTCTCCCAGCTCAGATTAAGTCCGGGATGGCGAGGATAGGGGCTTTCGAGCCGGGTCAGAAGCCGGATCGTGTGGGCATTATGGTCGAAGCCCCCCGCCTCCGCCATCTCGGCCTGGAGCACCGCCTCGCCGCTATGGCCGAACGGGGGATGGCCGATGTCGTGGGCGAGGCACAGGGCTTCGGTGAGATCCTCGTTGAGCCCGAGCGCCCGGGCCATCGTCCGCCCGACCTGGGCCACTTCCAGGCTGTGGGTGAGCCGGACCCGGAAGTGGTCGCCGTCGGGCGCGGCGAAGACCTGGGTCTTGTGGCGCAGCCGGCGGAAGGGGATGGAGTGGATGATCCGGTCGCGGTCCCGCTGGAAGGAGTCGCGGGGGCCCCTCTGACCCGTTTCGGGCTCGCCGTGCAGCCGCCCGCGCGATTCCGCGGGATCGCACGCATAGTCGGCGCGAAGCCTCACTTGGCGGGCAGCTTCTCGACCTTCTGCCCGGCCGCGCTGGTCCAGGCGAAGCCGCTCAGATCCTGCGCCTTGAGCTGGTTGACGAAGGCCTGTGCCTCCTTCGCGCTCGCGAACGGGCCGACCAGCAGCCGGTTGGTGGAGTTGAGCGGAGCGGTCCACGCGCCATGGGCTCCGAGCAGCTTGGGCGCCTTGGCCTTCAGCCGCGCATATTCGCCGGGAAGGCCGGTCTTCGCGGCGCCGACCGCGATCTGGACCCAGGCCCGGCTCGGCTCGGCGGGCGCCGACGGCTTGGGCTTCTTCGCGGCGGCCGCCGCGGGCTTGGCCTTGGCTGCCTCCGTCCGGGCGGGCTCGGCCTCGCCGATGTCGGCGATCGCGGCGGAAAGGTCGGCGAGCCGGCTGCCCGGAGGAACCGGTTCCGACTGCGGAGGCGGAGCGGAGGGCTCGACCGCCGCGATCCGAATTTCCGCCGGCTTCGGCTGGAGCTCGAATTGCGGTTGCGGTTGCAGGGGCGCCGGCGAAGGCGCGGCAGCGGCGATCTCGGTTTGGGCGGGCTTCGGTCCGGACCCGGGCTGGAGCTGGAATTGCGGAAGCGGAGCCGAGGAGACAATCGCCGTCGACGGCCGGGCGATCTCCTGCGTGGCGCTGGCCGGCGCCTGAGCGACCAGCTGGGCGGTCGTCGTTTCGGTGCGGTCTGCGGTCTGCACCGGAGGGGTCCTGTCCGGCTTGGTCCGGGACTCCGGCTTGCGCCGCGACGGCGCCACGTCGAGCCCTCGGGACATGGCCCAGTGCGAGTTGCTCGCCGCGAAGCCCGGGCTCGCTTCGGAGCGGCTCGAGGCCTTGCGCCGCCTCACTCCTGCCAGCCTTTCCTCGGCGGGAGCCTTGGCGACCGGAGTGGGGGTCGCGGCCGTCGTCCGGCGAACCGCGGGGGCGAGCCCGCCTTCCGATCCGCGGCCGCGGCGCCCATCGGCCGAAGCCGGCTCGGGCGGCGGCGCGGAACGTCGGGCGAGCGAGCCCTGGCTCGGATCCGGCCGGCCCGCATCGGTGACGGCCGCGGCGAAGTCGTTCGCCGCAAAGTTGGTTGGCGGCCCCGTCCGGCCGTCGCGCGGGAAGACCCCGAGGTGGACTGCGAGCGCCCGGTCCGCCGGCGAAAGCGACGGCAGCCGCGCCAGGAACGGGCTCATCGCCCCGGCCTGTCCCGGCATCGCGGCCTGCACGGCGCGGGCCGCGCCGGCGGCATCGCCGGTCAGGGCGAGGATCAGCGCCCGGGCGCGCTCGGCGGCTCGGTCCCTGACGAGCAGCTGGTCCTCGAGCAGCCGCAAGGCGGGCTCGCGCTCGCCGCTGATCGCGAGGCTGAGCGCGAGCCGCCGGGTCGCCTCGTCGTCGCGGCCCTTCTGGAGCGCCAGCCGATAGTCGCGCTGGGCCTCGCGCGGATTGCCGGCGATGTCGTTGGCCAGGCCGCGCTCGCGGGCGACCTCGGCCGCCGGGACCCCGAGGTCGGTCGCGTCGCGGAAGAATTTGAGGGCGGCGTGCGGCTGCTGAAGCTGGACCAAAGCCGAGGCGATCCACATCTTCACCCGGCCGTCGCGCGGCATCTGCTCCTCGGCCCGGGCGAAGAAGGTCAGGGCGGCCTGCGGGTCGCCGAGCTCCAGGGCCGCCTTGCCCGCGCCCATCAGTGCGGTGACGCTCTTGGGATTGGCGGCGAGGCTTCGAAGGTTGCGCGACAAGGCCGCGTTCGGGCTCTCCGTGAAGGCGCCCGTTCCGGAAGCGGTCTGGGCCGAGGCCGGCGCCGCCGCAAACATTGTCCCCGCACCCAGCACGGCCAAGCCGAGCCGGACGCCCCTCCGCAATGAAGTCATGCAGGCGCTTAGAGCGGTTGGTTCCGCGCGCGGCAACCGGCGTGCGTTAGATAGTTGCCTCCCTGCGGCGAAGCCGCCGGGAGGGGCCCCTGCGAAGCTGGGTGGAGGGGTAACTGGCTGAAGACTCGGAGGTTCTCGCGCGAGAACCGCCTGGGTCCGCGCTTCCACCCCTCCACCATGCTTCGCATGGTCCCCCTCCCCATCTGCGATGGGGAGGCAGATCCTACTGGTTGTTCTGCCGCCCGAGGAACCTCGGTATGTCGAGCGGGTCGCGGCGGAGGCGCGGCTGCGGCTCCTCCTCGACCTGGGCCTTGGCGGCGCCGCGGGCGATGCTCGACATCCGCTCGAACAGCGTTCCGCCCTCGCGCGAAGGGCGTGGCTCGGACTCCGCGGCCGCCTCGGGCTCGCCGTCGATCCAGCTGCGGGTGCCGGGAGCGACGCTCTCCGGTCCGCCGGCGAAATCCTCTTCGATGAAGCTCTCGCCGCCATCGTCCTCGTCGCCGAGCATCGCCGCGTCGAGCAGGAGCTCTTCTCCCGTCTCCTCGGCGGCGGGCTCGTCGAGCGTCAGCTCGTCGGCGGGCGCTTGGGCGGTCTCCGGCTCGGCGCTCGCTTCGGGAGCGGCGGGCTCGGGCGGGGTGAGAGTGATCTTCGAAGCCTCGGCGGCGGCGGGAGCCGATGTCCGGGCACCGGGGAAAGTGAAGACCTTGGCCGGAAGCGGCGGGGCCTGGGTCGCGGCCTCGGCGTCGATTCCGGTGGCGACGACCGAGACCCGGATCCGGCCCTCGAGCTCGTTGTTGAAGGCCGAGCCCCAGATGATGTTGGCGTCGGGATCGACCAGCTCCTTGATGTGGCTGGCGGCCTCATCGACCTCCATCAGCCGCATGTCCTCGCCGCCGGTGATCGAGATGATGACCCCGCGGGCGCCCTTCATGCTGACCCCGTCGAGCAGCGGGTTGGCGATCGCCTTCTCGGCGGCTTCGATGGCGCGGTTGTCGCCCGAGGCCTCGCCGGTTCCCATCATCGCCTTGCCCATCTCGCCCATCACCGAGCGGACATCGGCGAAGTCGAGGTTGATGAGGCCGGGCATGACCATCAGGTCGGTGATCCCGCGGACCCCCTGCTGGAGGACCTCGTCCGCCATCATGAACGCTTCCTTGAAGGTCGTGTTCGGGTTGGCGATGCGGAACAGGTTCTGGTTCGGGATGACGATCAGGGTGTCGACATGCTGCTGGAGCTCCTCGATCCCCGCTTCGGCGGAACGGCCGCGACGGTTGCCCTCGAAGCTGAACGGCTTGGTGACGACTCCAACGGTGAGGACTCCGCGGTCGCGCGCCGCCTTGGCGATGACCGGGGCAGCGCCGGTGCCGGTGCCGCCGCCCATTCCGGCGGCGATGAAGCACATATGGGCGCCCTCGAGCGCCTTCTCGATATCGTCGATCGCCTCTTCGGCGGCGGCCTTGCCGATCTCCGGACGCGAGCCGGCGCCGAGGCCCTGGGTAATCCGAAGGCCGAGCTGGATGCGCTGGTCGGCGGGCGAGGCGTTGAGCGCCTGTGCGTCCGTATTGGCGACGACGAAATCCACGCCCTGAACGTCGTTCGCGATCATGTTCGCCACGGCGTTGCCGCCGGCGCCGCCGACGCCGATGACGCTGATCCGGGGCCTCAGTTCATCTACTTCCGGCCTGATGAAGTCGATGCTCATGCTTGCTCTCCCCCTGTATTCGCCCAACGGGACCAACTCGTTAACTCACTTTGCACGAAGCGATTCTTGGGCGCGAGCAAAAAGTTAACGAACCGGTATTTTTTCGGTGTGGAAACCCCGTGTGAATCCCAAAAGTCACGGATGTGAGTCCCGGGAGCCACGCCTTGAATCTCAAAAGCCACTCTTCACCGCGCTGATCAGCCGCTGGACCAGGTTCCCACCGGTCTCGCGCGGCATGATGCGGTCCGGAGACATCACCGATCTCAGGTCCAGCTCGTCCGAAGCGGCGAACAGGGCGAGGCCGACGAGGGTCGTGAATCCGGGCCCGGAATGGGCGTCGGGAAGCCCGGGCAGGTTCGGCCGTCCGATCCGGACCGCGCGGCCCAGGACGCCCTGCGCGTAATCGGCGATCCCCTTCAGCTCCGAGCCTCCGCCGGTCAGCACCACCTGCCGCCCGAACGGCCCTCCGAAGCCGAGATCCTTGAGGGTCGCGGCGATCTCGCCGGTGAGATGCTCGAGCCGCTGGCGGATGACGGCGATCAGCTGGGCTCTGGTGATCCGGGCCGCCTCGGTCCCCTCCTCCGAGCCGGCGATCGGCGACAGCTCGATCATGTCGTGATTGTCGCGCGGCGACGTGGTGGCCGAGCCGTAGAAGCATTTCATCCGCTCCGCCTCGACCCGCCGGGTGCCGAATGATGAAGCGATGTCGTCGGTGATATCGATCCCGCCGACCGGGATGGATTTGAGGCCGAGAAGCATTCCGCCGGCGAAGACGGAGACGTTGGTGACGCCCGCTCCCAGCTCGACCAGGGCCACTCCGAGCTCGCGCTCCTCGTCGCTGAGGCACGCCTTGCCCGCCGCGACCGGCGAGGCGACGATCGCCTCGACTCCGAGGTGGGCGGAGCGCACGCACAAGTCGAGGTTGCGGACCGGCGACGGATCGCCGGCGATGACGTGGATGTCGACCGCGAGCTTGTCGGCGTGGAGTCCGAGCGACTTCTTCACGCCCTCGAGCCCGTCGACCGTGTAGAGCGCGGGAAGGGCGTGGAGTATCATCCGGCCGTCGCCGCTGATCGACTCCCGGCCGATCCCGAGAAGCTGGTCGATATCGGCCTTCTCGATCCGGCGGCCGCCGATCTGGAGCTCGACGCTGGCGACCGTGCTGACCAGCCCGCCGGCCGAGAATCCGACGAAGACGTCCTCGATGTTGGTCGCGGCGATCCGCTCGGCCTGTTCCACCGCCTCCCGGATCGCGCCTTCCGTCTTCTCCATGTCGGCGATGAAGCCGCGCTTCACGCCCTGGCTCTGGCGCTGGCCGGTGCCGAGGATCTTGAGCCGGCCGTCGTCGGCCCGTTCGGCGATCAGCGCCGACACCTTCGACGAGCCGACGTCGAGCGCCGTGACGAGCTTGCGCTGGGCCTGGACGGTCGGGCGCTTCATCAGATCGTCCGGGCGGTGTCGACGTCGCCGCCCGCCGCGGGCGCCGGCGGAGGCGCCTCGGGAACGATGTCGGGGACGGTGCTTCCAGGATCGCCGGGAAGCCGGATCAGCATCCTCTTAGGGTCGCGCATGTCGATCCTGACATAGCCCTTGCCGAGCAATTGCACCGACGAGTCCATGCTCGCGAACTTGGTGAGCGCCTTTCGAGCCGCGGCCTCGCCTTCCGGGAGGGCGAGCACCTCGCCGGTCTGGAAGCGCAGGTCCCAGCGCCGTCCGCCGACCCAGCTCGCGCCCGCCATGGCCGGCTTGAGGTTGGGCGCGGACTGGGTGAGGCGGCCGAGCTCGGCGGCGTGGAGGTTGGCGGCCGGACCGATGAGAAGCGGCAAATCGGGCATGGCGTCGAGCTTGACCGCTTCGAGGACGACCCCGTCCATGTCGATCAGGGCGAGGCGCTGGTTGTGCTGCCAGATCGCCGCCGGCCGGCGCTCGACGATGTCGACGACGAGGGTGTCGGGAAGGCGCCTCGACACCCGGGCGTCGCGAACCCAGCCGAACTGGAGCAGGCGCTGCCGGGTCGCCTCCAGGTCGACGAGGGGCATGGCGGTGGAGGGCTGGTCGAAGGCGATGTTGTAGACGTCGAGCTGGCGGATATGGTTGGCGCCCTTGATCTCGACCCGCTTCATCGCGAAGCCCATCTCGCCGACGCTCTCGCCCATCGTTCCGCCGACCATCTGCGGGACCCTGAGCGCCCAGAGCAGCGCTCCGGCGAGCGCGATCATCATCCCGACGAAGATCCACCAGCTGAGCCGGCGCACCGCATCGGGAAGCGCGGGAGCCGGGACCGAGCCGCGTCCGCGCTGGCCGCCGCCTTTGCCGGCTGCGCGCGCCGGAGCCTTGCCCTTCCCTCGCGCCTGCGAGCCGCGCGCGATCGCCTTGCTCATAACGCTTCCTCCACGATCTTCTGGACCAGCTCGGCATAGCTCATCCCGCGATACCGGGCCTGCTCCGGAACGAGGCTCAAGGGGGTCATTCCCGGCTGGGTGTTGATCTCGAGCAGATAGAGGCCCGCCTCGCCTTGCTCGTCGTCCCAGCGGAAATCCGCGCGCGAGCAGCCCCGGCAGCCGAGCGCCCGGTGCCCTTCGATCGCCATCCGCATCGCCGCCGCCGCGATCTCGTCCGGGACCTCGGCGGGGCAGATGTGCTGGGTCATGCCTTCGGTATATTTGGCGTCGTAATCGTAGAAGCCCGATTTGGGCTGGAGCTCGGTCACGGCGAGCGCCTCGTCGCCGAGGACGGCCACGGTCAGCTCGCGCCCGCGGATGAAGGGCTCCGCCAGGAGTCGCTGGAAATGCCGCCAGGGGCCTTCGCTGTCGCGGCCGATCGGATCGCCGTAATTGCCGCCCTCGGTGACGATCGCCACTCCGACCGACGAGCCTTCGTTGACGGGCTTGAGGACATAGGGCCGAGCGATCGGGTCGCCCTCGTAGAGGCTCTCGCTTTCGACCATCGTCCCCTCCGGCATCCTGATGCCGCGCGGGACGAGCACCATCTTCGTCAATTCCTTGTCGATCGCGATGACCGAGGTCTCGACCCCGCTATGGGTGTATTTCAGCCCCATCAGGTCCATCAGGCCCTGGACCGTCCCGTCCTCGCCCGGCGTTCCGTGGAGGGCGTTGAAGACGACGTCGGGCGCCGCCTCGCGAAGCCGCTCGGCGACATCCCGGCCCATGTCGATCCGGGTGACCCGGTGGCCGAGGCTCTCCAGCGCGGCGGCGATGTCCCGGCCACTCATCAGCGACACTTCCCGCTCGGCGGACCAGCCGCCCATGAGGACTGCGATGTGGAGGGGTGCGGTCACAGGCGCGTCGCCCCAGCGAAGGCTGGGGCCCCGTGGGGTGAAAGGCGCGGGCATTCTTCACCCGCTGGGATGCCAGCCTTCGCTGGCATGACGGTGCTCATGACGCCACTCCCACCCTCTGAATCTCCCACTCCAGCAAAAGGCCCGAATGCGCCTTCACCCGGCGCCTCACTTCCTCGCCCAGCGCCTCGATGTCCGCGCTTCTCGCCTTGCCCAAGTTGAGAAGGAAGTTGCAATGCTTTTCAGAGACTTGGGCATCGCCCATGGTCAGGCCCCGGCAGCCGGCCTCGTCGATCAGCCTCCACGCCTTCGCGCCCGGCGGATTCTTGAAGGTCGAACCTCCGGTGCGGCTCCTCAGCGGCTGGCTCGCCTCCCGCTCGGCGGCGATCCGGTCCATCTCCGCGCCGATCGCCGAGCGGTCGCCCGGCGCCCCCTCGAACAGAGCTTCGACGACGACGGCGCCTTCGGGCACCTCGCTGTGGCGGTAGGTGTAGCCGAGCCGGGCCGCCGGCCAAGTCTCGGTCCGGCCGTCGCGGAGCACGAGCGTCGCCTCGATGAGGATGTCGGAAACTTCGCGGCCATAGGCCCCTGCGTTCATCCGGACCGCCCCGCCCGCCGTGCCCGGTATTCCGCGAAGGAATTCGAGGCCGGCGATATGGGCGTCGCGAGCCTTGGACGCGACGGTGATCCCCATTGCTCCGCCGCCCGCCCGGACCCGGTTGCCGGGCTCCACATGGACGTGGCTCATCGCCTTGGGAAGCCGGACCACCACACCGGGAACCCCGCCGTCGCGGACGATCAGGTTGGAGCCGACTCCTACGGGCAAGACCGGGATCGCGGGATCGAGCTCGGTCAAGAAGGCGGCCAGGTCGTCAACGTCGTTGGGGCGAACCAGCCACTCGGCGGGCCCGCCGGTGCGGAACCAGATGAAGTCGGCCAGCGAGCCGTCAGTCTCGACCGAGCCGCGCAAGCCGGGGACAGTCACTCGCCGCTCAGGCCTTTCCTGCAGCTCGCAGGCCGAGGAGGCGAGTGACTGTCCCCTTTCCGCATTTCCCCTCTCCCCGACGCCGCTCATTTCTCGCGCCTCGCGCAGGCGATCCCGTCGGCCAGGCCCGCGGCCCACTTGGTGATGTCGCCGGCCCCGAGGCAGATCACCATGTCGCCGGAGGCGGCGAGGTCGCGAAGGGCGAGGCAGAGCTCCTCGAGGTCGGCGACCGCCTTGACCGCGCGGTGCCCGCGCTGCTTCAGGCCCTCGGCCAGGGCCTCGGAGTCGACTCCCTCGATCGGCTCCTCGCCGGCCGGGTAGACCGGGGTCACATAGACGACGTCGGCGTCGTTGAACGCGCCCTGGAACTCCTCCATCAGGTCGCGGAGCCGGGTGTAGCGGTGCGGCTGGACGACCGCGATCACCCGCCCCTGGGCGCCCTCTCGCGCGGCCGAGAGGACGGCCCGGATCTCGGTCGGGTGATGGCCGTAATCGTCGATGATCGTCGCGCCCTCGATCTCGCCGACCTTGGTGAAGCGCCGCTTCACTCCGCCGAACTTCTCGAACCCCTTGGCGATTGTGGAATGCGGGATCCCAAGCTCGGCGGCGATCCCGATCGCGGCCAGAGCGTTCTGGACGTTGTGCCGTCCCGGCATCGGAAGCTCGACGTCGGTGATGACCGCGACCTCGCCCGAGCGGTCGCGGAGCGAGACGTCGAACACATTGCCGCCCGGCACCGGCCGGACGTTCTCGCCGCGGACGTCGGCGAGCGCCGCGAAGCCGTAGGTCACCACCCTTCGGTCGCGAAGCCTCGGGATGATCGTCTGGACCTCGGGATGGTCGACGCAGAGCAGGGCGGCGCCGTAGAATGGCACGTTCTCGACGAACTCGACAAAGGCGTCCTTCACCTTGTCGAATGAACCGTAATGGTCGAGATGCTCCGGATCGATGTTGGTCACCACCGCCAGGGTGCCGTCCAGCCTCAGGAAGCTTCCGTCGCTCTCGTCGGCCTCGACCACCATCCAGTCGGAGGTGCCGAGCCGGGCGTTGGAGCCGTAGGCGTTGATGATCCCGCCGTTGATCACCGTCGGGTCGATCCCGCCTGAGTCGAGCATCGCCGCGATCATCGAGGTCGTCGTCGTCTTGCCGTGGGTTCCGGCGACCGCCACGGTCGACTTCAGCCGCATCAGCTCCGCCAGCATCTCCGCTCGCCGAACCACCGGGATCCGCCGCTCGTAGGCGCAGACCAGCTCGGGATTGTCCTTCCGGATCGCGGTCGAGATCACCACTACCGCCGCGTCGCCCAGATTGTCCGGATGGTGGCCGACCTTGACCGGGATCCCGGCCTTGCGGAGCCCCTCGACGACATAGCCCTCGGCGACGTCGGAGCCCTGCACCTTGTAGCCCAGGATGTGCATCACCTCGGCGATTCCCGACATTCCGATCCCGCCGATCCCGACGAAATGGATGGTGCCGATGTCCTTGGCGACTCCTCTCATCCCCCGTCCGACCATCAGGCGAAGGCCCCGCCGGGGATCGGCGTAAGGATCATCTCCTCGACCGGCATCGGATCGGTGCCGAGGTCCCGGCCGGTCAGCTCGACGAGGTCGGCGAGGTCGCTCGCGGCGTTGGGGCGGCCGACGGCCCAGGCCCGCGCGGCCGCATTGACGAGCGCTTCGGGCTCGAGGCCGAGCTTCTGCATCTGCTTGGCGAGCTCGACGGGGGTGAAGCTCCGCTGGCTGATCGTGCGCGCGCCGCCGGCTTTGGCCATCTCGCGGGCGTTCGCGGTCTGGTGGTCGTCGGTCGCCGAGGGCAGCGGGATGAGGATGGCGGGGCGCCCGGCCACGGTCAGCTCGGCAATGGTCGAGGCTCCGGCCCGGGCGATGACGAGGTGGGTCCAGGCGATCTTGTCCGGCATGTCGGGAATGTAGGTGGCGAGATCCGCGGCGATGCCGAGCGCCGCATAGCGGCCCCGAACGCTTTCAATGTCCTCGGCCCGGCATTGCTGGGTGACCTGGAGCCGGCGCCGGAAATGCTCGGGCAGGAGGCCGAGCGCCTCGGGCACCACCTCCGACAATATCGTCGCGCCCTGGCTTCCGCCGGTGACGAGGAGCCGGAACACTCCCTCGTCGGTCAGCTCCGGATAGGGCTGCTCGCGCAGCGCAAGCACTTCGTCGCGCACCGGATTGCCGACGAGATGGGTCTTGCCTTCGCGGCTTTTGGCGAGGCGCTGGACGTTGGGATAGGCGGTGGCGATGGCGTCCACCTTGCCGGAGACGATCCGGTTGACCCGTCCGAGCACCGCGTTCTGCTCGTGGATCAGAGTCGGAATCTTGTCGCGCTGGGCGGCCATCAGCGCGGGAAGCGCCGGATAGCCGCCGAAGCCGATCACCGCGGAAGGCTCGAACGTCTCGTAGAGCCTCGACGCCATAGCCCGGCCGGTGAAGATCTTGCTTATCGCCTTGAGCCATCCGATCGGCCCGCCGCCAAGCCGCCCGGCCGGGAGGATATGGACCGGAACGCCCTCGAACAGGCCCGGAATGCGCGCGCCCCGGTCGTCGGTGATGAGGGCGACGCGGTGCCCGCGCCGCATCAGCTCCTCGGCCAGGGCATGGGCGGGGATCATGTGCCCGCCCGTGCCGCCGGCGGCGAGGACGTAGTGGCGGCTCAGCATGATCCCGTCATACCGGCGAAAGCCGGTACCTCGGGGAGACCCGCCGAGACTTCTCGTCCTGAGGTCCCGGCTTTCGCCGGGATGACGGTTTGAAACATCATCGCCCGCTCCATTTCACGACATAAGGAGAGCGGTGCAGATACGGGTTCCGCCTCGTGAAGGCGAGAAGCAGCCCCATCCCGATCGACAGCGCCACCATCGACGAGCCGCCATAGCTGATGAACGGCAGCGTCATCCCCTTGGACGGAGCGATCTGGACGTTGACGGCCATGTTGATCAGCGCCTGGAGGCCGAACTGGCAGACGAGCCCGGCGGCGGCCAGGACGACGAACTTGTCCTCCTCGTGGAGTAGCCGGATCAGGACCCGGGCGACGATCACCAGGTAGATGGCCGCGATGGCGAGGCAGGCGATGATCCCGAACTCCTCGCCGATGACCGAGAAGATGTAGTCGGTGTGCGGTTCGGGCAGGTGGAACTTGCGAACCCCCGCCCCGGGCCCGGCTCCGAACAGCCCTCCGGCGGTCAGGGTCCTCAGCGCCGATTCGGTCTGGTAATTGTCGTGCCCGCCGGCGCCGCTGAACAGGAAGGCGTCGATACGGGTGGTCGCGACGGGGTAGAAGAAATAAGCCATGACGATCGCGATCACGCCCCCGAGGGCGAGCAGCCCCAGGGTCCGCAATGAGACTCCCGACAGGGTGAGAAGCATCACCCAGGCCGAGGCGAAGATGATCGTCTCTCCGAAATTGGGCTGCTGCATGAGGAGAAGCGCGATTAGGCCGGTGCAGATTCCGGAAAGCGGGACAACCGGAAGGCTCGAATCCTGCTCCTTGAGCGAAAGCATCCAGGCGATGCTGACGATGTAGAGCGGCTTGAGGAATTCCGACGGCTGGAACTGGGAGAAGCCGACTCCGAGCCAGCGCCTGGCGCCGTTCACCTCGACTCCGATGATCGGCACCAGGAACAGCAGCGCCGTGAAGAACAGGGTCCCGATCAGGCACCAGCGCTTGGCCTTGGTCCTGGGAAGCATCGAGACCGCGACCATCACCGGCAGAGCGACGATGATCCAGACCAGCTGGCGGTAGAAATAATGGAGCGGCGCATAGCTCACCCCGCCCCCGGACAGGCGCTGGCCCGCGGCGGGCGAGGCTGCGGCGACCGCGATCAGTCCGATCGAGATCAGCACCGCGACGAAGAAGAGGAGGACCCGGTCGATCTCCCAGAACCAGCGCCCGGCGGCGCTTCGGTCCGACCGGCCCAGCCGGTTCTCGGTCCTGCTCTTCAGCTGTGCGACTACGCCCATCTACAACGCCTCCACCGCGGCCCGGAATGCATCCCCGCGCGCCTCATAGTCCCGGAACTGGTCGAACGAGGCGCAGGCCGGCGACAGGAGCACCACCTCGCCCGGCCTGGCCGCCTCGGCCGCGGCCCCGACGGCCTCGAACAGCATCTCGCATTCGCTGACCGGCACCTTTTCCCGAAGCAGCCTTGCGAACATCGGCCCGGCCTCGCCGATCGTATAGGCGGCTCGCACGTGGCCGAGGAACGGCTCGCAGGCGTCGAGATCGTCGGACTTGGGGAGCCCCCCCAGGATCCAGTGCACCGCCGGGTAGGCGGCCAGCGCAGGCGCCGCCGAAGTCGGGTTGGTCGCCTTCGAATCGTTGACGAACAGGACCCCGTTCCTCTCGGCGACCCGCTCCATCCGGTGGGGGAGGCCGGGATAGGTGGCGAGACCGCGGGCGATGGCTTCTTCCGGGATCCCGAGCGCTTTCGCGACGGCCACGGCGGCGGCGATGTTCTGCGCGTTGTGCGGACCCTGCAGGGCGGGCCAGAGCGACTGGTCTTTCACCGCCGCCGACGAGACCAGCACCTTGCGCCCGACGACCTGCCCGGCGATGGCGCGCGTATGATCGTCTTCGGCGGCAATCACCGCGACATGGTCCGGCGACTGCATCGCGAACAATCGGGCCTTCGAGGCCGCATAGTCGTCGACCCCCTCGTAGCGGTCGAGATGATCAGGCGTGATATTGAGGAGCACCGAGACGTCGCAGTCGAGGCTGAGCGTCAGGTCGATCTGGTAGGAGGAGAGTTCCAGGACATAGACCCCGCCTTCCGCAAGCGGGTCCTGGCCGAGGATCGGGTATCCGATATTGCCCGCCATGGTCGTCGCAAGCCCGGCGGTCCGGGCGATGTGATGGATGAGGGCGGTGGTGGTCGACTTGCCGTTGGTGCCCGTGATCCCGACCACCCGGTGCGGCGGCAGGGTGGGCCGCGCCTGGGCGAACAATTCGATGTCGCCGATCAGCGGCACGCCGGCCTCGCGGGCCCGGGCCGCGATGGGATGGCGGTTCAGGGGCACGCCCGGCGAGACGACGATCCCGTCATGGCCGTAGAGCGCTGTGGTCAGCGGATCGGCGAGGCGGAGCGTTCCCCGGCGAAGGCCCGGGCCCAGCCCAGCCTCCGGATCTGGGCCCCGGGCTTCGCCGGGGAACGCCTGTGCCCGCGCCGCCTCGTTCTGGTCCCAGGCCATGACGTCGGCCCCGCTGGCCACCAGGGCGTCCACGGTCGCCAGGCCCGAGCGAGCCAGTCCGTAGACGGCGTACTTCTTCCCGGCGAAGGCGGGGCTCGAGATCATCTCAGCTTCAGAGTCGAAAGCCCGGCCAGGGCCAGGACGAAGGCGATGATCCAGAAGCGGATGACGATGGTCGCCTCGGACCAGCCGATCTGCTCGAAATGGTGGTGGATCGGCGCCATCTTGAAGATCCGCCGTCCGGTCCGCTTGTAGAAGAAGACCTGGATGATGACGCTCATCGCCTCGACCACGAACAGCCCCCCGATGATCCCGAGGACGATCTCGTGCTGGGTCGCGACCGCGATCGCCCCGAGCGCCCCGCCGAGCGCGAGGCTTCCGGTGTCGCCCATGAAGACCGCGGCCGGAGGCGCGTTGAACCACAGGAAGGCGAGGCCGGCGCCGACGATCGCCGAGCACAGGATCGGCAGATTGCCCGCGCCCTGGACGAAGGGAAGGCCCAGATACTCCGAGAAGACGGCGTTCCCGACGACATAGGAGATGACGAGGAAGGCGAGGCTCGCGATGATCACCGGCATGGTGGCGAGCCCGTCCAGCCCGTCGGTGAGGTTCACCGCATTGCCGAACGCGACCACGACGAAGGCTCCGAAGAACGGATAGGCGAAGCCGAGATCGACCACCGGCCCGTTGTAGAAGGGGATGTAGAGCTCGGTCCCGGCGCCCCAGGTAATGATCGTGCAGCCTATCCCGGCCACGACGAATTCGGCGAGCAGCCGGGTGCGGCCCGAAATGCCGGCATGGTGGCGTTTCGTCACCTTGTCGTAATCGTCGAGGAACCCGATGAGCCCGAAGCCGACGGTGATGAACAGGCACGCCCACAGGAAGGTGTTCCTGAAATCCATCCACAGGAGCATCGAGACGGTGAGCGAGGTGAGGATCATCAGCCCGCCCATGGTCGGGGTCCCGCGCTTGGCGAGGTGGGACTGCGGGCCGTCGAGCCGGATCGGCTGTCCGTGGCCCTGCCGGACCCGGAGCCAGCCGATGAATTTGGGGCCGATGATCAAACCGATCAGCAAGGCCGTCGCAGTCGCCGCGCCCGCCCTGAACGTGATGTAGCGGAAGAGGTTGAACACCCCCGGGAAGCCAAGCTGTTCGGCAATCCAAAGAAACATCAGCTTTTCCCGCCCGCCAGCGCCTCGACGAGAGCGGCGAGTCCGATCGAGTTTGATCCCTTGACGAGTAGAGCGTCGCCCGGCCGGGCCTCGGCCCGAGCAAGCTCGATCGCCGTCGCGGTGTCCGGCACATGCGCCATTTTAACCTTTGCGCCAAGGGCTTTCGCCAGCGCTTCCATCTCCTGGCCGACGAGGATCGCAAGCCCGACCCCGGCCTCCTCGACCGGCCCGGCAAGGCCCGCGTGGAAGTCGTCCGATGCCTCGCCGAGCTCCTTCATTCCGCCCAGCACCGCGATTCGCCGGCCCGGGACACAGAGCGCTCCGAACGTCCTCAACGTGACGGCCATCGAAGCGGGATTGGCGTTGTAGCTCTCGTCGATCAGAAGGGCCTCGCCGCCGGGGACGCGGATCCGGTGGCGCTCCCCCCGGCCCTTGATCCCGGGCAAATCGGCGAGCGCGAGGCCGGCCTGAGCGAGGTCCCCGCCCATCGCCTCGACCGCGCCGAGCACAGCCAGGGCGTTCGACACCCAATGGTTGCCGGGCTGGGCGACGGTGAAGGTGATCTCGGCCCCCGGCAGGATCGCTGTGACGAGGGAGCCGCCGCCGGGCGAAGGGACGATGTCGCGGGCGCGGATGTCGGCGCCGTCGGTGAGGCCGAAGCTCAGGACCCTGGCCGCATAGGGCCTGGCCGCGGCGGCGAGGCGGTTCCGGTAGGGGCTGTCATGGGGAACGAGCGCGACTCCGCCCTCCTCGAGACCCTGGAAAATCTCGCCCTTGGCGTCGGCGATCGCCTCCTCGCTGTCGAAGAATTCGCGGTGCGCCGAGGCGATCGTGGTGACGATGGCGACGTGAGGCCTGACCAGCCGGGTGAGCTGGGCGAGCTCGCCGGCATGGTTCATCCCCATCTCGAACACTCCGAAACGAGTCTCCCGGGGCATCCGGGCCAGCGAGAGCGGAACCCCGACATGGTTGTTGTAGCTCTTGACCGAGCGGTGCGCCTCGCCTGGCGCGGCGCGCTCCAGAGCGGCATGGAGCGCCTCCTTGGTGCCGGTCTTGCCGGCCGAGCCGGTCACTCCGCAAATTCGGGCCGAGGTCCGGCCGCGGGCGGCGCGGCCAAGGGCGTTGAGGGCGGCGGCCGTGTCGGCGACCCGGACGTGGGGCCGGTCGATTTCCTCCGACACGACGGCCCCGGCGGCCCCGGCTGCGAAGGCCTTGTCGAGGAAGCGGTGGCCGTCGGTCGCCTCGCCTTTCATCGCGACGAACAGATGCCCGGGCTCCACCTCGCGCGAATCGAAGGCGACTCCGGACACTTCGAAAACGCCGTGCGCGACTCCGCCGGTCGCTGCCGCAATCTCGTCGGAGGCCCAAAGCGCGCTCATGAACCCCGCGCCTCCAAAAAACAGGGACAGTATACATTTTTCCTCGCCCGCTCCCGCCGAGCTCGCAGCCGTCTCCGGCTGAAAAATGTATACTGTCCCTGTTTTTGTTCCCGTTTTTTCATCATGCCGCGCACTCCCTTGCGACGGTGACGTCGTCGAAGGGGAGGATTTTGTCGCCCACGATCTGGCCCTGCTCGTGGCCCTTGCCGGCGAGGAGGATTATGTCGCCGGCGCCGGCCTCGGCCACCGCCGCGGCGATCGCCTCCCGGCGGCCGGGCACCTCGCGGGCGCCTCCCGCGCCTTGCATTATCGCCCGCCGGATCGCCGCCGGGTCCTCGCTCCTGGGGTTGTCGTCGGTGACGATGGCGAGGTCGGAAAGCCGGGCGGCGACCGCGCCCATCTGCGCCCGCTTGCCGACGTCGCGGTCGCCGCCGGCGCCGAAGACGATGATCAGCCGGTCGCGGGCGTGAGGCCGAAGCGCTTCGATCGCCGCCTCGATCGCGTCCGGCGTGTGCGCATAATCGACATAGACCGGGGCTCCCGAGCGGGTGATCACTGCCCGCTCCAGCCGTCCGCGAACGCCCTGGACCCGGCCGAGGCTCGCCAATGTCCCCGCAAGATCGCCGCCCGTCGCGAGCACCAGGCCGGCCGCGGTCAGGGCGTTGGCGGCCTGGTAGGCGCCGATCAACGGAAGCTCTATCCTGTGGGCCTTGCCCTCCGCTTCGACGGTCAGCCGCTGGCCGAGCTGGGTCGGCTCGCGGGCGACGAGCTTCAGGGCCTCGCCGCGACCGCCGACCGTCAGGATCCGAAGCCCGCGCGCCGCGGCGCGGCGGACCACTTCGTCCGACTTGGGATCGTCGGTCCAGACCACCGCCGATCCGCCCGGCTCGACCACTTCGTCGAACAATCGCATCTTGGCCTCGAAATAGGCCTCCATCGTCTCGTGATAGTCGAGATGGTCGCGGGTGAAGTTGGTGAAGGCCGCGGCTCGGACGGGCAGCCCTTCGGTCCGGTATTGCGACAAGCCGTGGCTCGACGCCTCGAAGGCGGCGTGGGTGACTCCCTCGCGCGCGAGCCCGGCCATGTTCGAGAGGAAGGTGACGATGTCGGGCGTGGTCAGCCCGGTCGTCGTCCGGTCGTCGGCGGTGGTGACTCCCAGGGTCCCGATCGAAGCGGCGTGGCGGCCGGCCATCCGCCACAATTGGCGGGTCAGCTCGACGCTCGACGTCTTGCCGTTGGTGCCGGTGACGGCGACCACCGTCTCGGGAAAGGGTTCGAAGAATTTGGCGGCGAGCCGGGCGAACTCCCGCCTCGGCTCGTCCGCGGCGACATGGGCCGCGCCCTCGACGGCGACGTCCGGGCGGGCCACCACGGCCACCGCCCCGGCGCCGACCGCCTGCCCGATGAAGTCCTCGCCGTTGAAGACGCTTCCACGGAAGGCGCCGAAGACCGTGCCCGGGGCGACCTTGCGGTGATCGATCGCGAATCCCGTCACACGGGAATCGCCGCCGATTCCCGCGAGGTCGGCGAGGCGCATCGATCAGTCTTCCTTTTTAACGTATTGGAGAACCTCGGCCATGTCGGCGTCGCGATGCTCGTCCGGCTGGACCCCGAGAAGGGCGCCGATCCGGCTCACCACCTTCGAGACGACCGGAGCGACGTTCCAGCCGGCGGTGTGGAAGCCGAAGGTCTCGGCGGTCGCCTTGGGGTCGTCGAGCATCGCGATGACCACATAGCGGGGCTCGTCCATCGGGAAGACGCCGGCGAAGGTGGTGACCACGGCGGCGCCGGTATAGCGGCCGCCGACGATCTTCTCGGCGGTTCCGGTCTTGCCGCCGACCCGATAGCCCTTCGCGTCCGCCCTTCCGCCGGTCCCGTCGGTGACGACCAGCCGGAGAAGCGCGCGCATCCGGTAGGAGGTCTCCTCGGTGAACACCCGGCGGCCCTGGGGCATCGGATGGCGGCTGTCATATTTGAGCAGGGTCGCGGGCCTCCAGACACCGCCGTTGAACAAGGTGGCGTAGCCGGTGGCGAGATGGAGCGGAGTGACCGCGATACCGTGGCCGTAGCCGACCGTCATCGTCGCGACCTCGCCCCAGTTTGCACCCGGGGTCAGGGTCCGGCCGCGCTCGTTCAGTTCGATCGACACCGGCTCGAGGAAGCCCATCTTGCGGAGGAATTCCTGCTGCCGCGCCGAGCCGACCTGGGCCGCGATCTGGGCGGTTCCGATGTTGGACGATTCCTTCATGATCTCGGCGACCGAGCAGGCGCGCCCGAACGGATGGGTGTCGGTGATCGTGAAGCCGCCGGCGGCAAGGCCGCGCGGGCAATTGTACATCTGCCCGAAGCTCTTCACGATGCCGGCATCCATCGCCATCGCGACCGTGAACGGCTTGAAGGTCGATCCGAGCTCGTAGACGCCCATCGTCGCCCGGTTGAAACCGGCCTGCTCGGCATTGCGTCCCGGCTTGTTCGGATTGAGCTGCGGAAGCGAGGTCATTGCGATGACCTCGCCGGTCTTGACGTCGAGGACGATCCCGGCGGCTCCGATCGCGCTGAACTTGGTCATCGCGGCGCTGAGCTCGGCCTCCATCACGCCCTGGACCCGGGCGTCGATCGACAGCGCGACGGGAGTCCCGCGAAGTGCGGGATCGCTCAGCCGGTCCTGGAGCACCCGCTCCATCCCGGCGACTCCGTTGCCGTCGAAATCGGTCCAGCCCAGGATGTGGCCGGCCATCGCTGTCTGCGGATAGAGGCGCTGGGGCTCCCGCCCGAACTCGATCGCCGGCTCGCCGAGCGCGTTCACCGCGGCGACAAGCTCGGGAACCGCGCGGCGGCTGAGATAGACGAAGCTTTTGCCCGAGGTGAGCAGCGCCTTGTATTCGGCCGCGCTGCGCTCGGGCATCAGCTGGGCGAGCTTGACCGCGAGCTCGGCCGGGTTGCCGAGCAGCTTGTCGGGATGGATCGCGATCGACCAGGCGTCGATGGTGCGGGCCAGCGGAGTCCCGTTGCGGTCGACGATGTCGGCCCGGGGCGGGATCAGCGGGTTGCCGATCTGGCCGGAATTGCCGCGGTCGGTGAACAGCTGCAGGAACAGCAGCCGGCCGGCGATCAGCATCGTCACCCCGGCGAAGACCAGCATCATCAGCATGAGCCGCTGATAGGTCAGGCTCAGCCCCTGGGGACGGTGGCCGGCGCCGCCGAAACGCTCGGAGCGGTCGGAAAGGATCGCAGCGCTGGCCATCAGTTGCCGCCGCCTCCCTTGCCCTTGGCGCGAGGCGCGGCGGAAGCTTCGCGGACCGGCTTGGCGGCGGAAGCGGCGGTTCGAAGGGTCTCCGCCTTGGCGGCCGGCTTCGCGGTCGTCCGCGAGGAAAGCGCCTCGGTCTTCGCCGGCTTGCCGGTCGGCTTCGAGCGGTCCGGTGCGGACTTGGCCGGAGCGGAGGAAGCCGTCCGCTCGGCACCGGGCTTCGCGGAAGCCGGCTTGGGCTTGGCGGAAGCCTGCTGGACGGGCTTGGGAGTGGCGGAGGCCTGCTGGACGGGTTTGGGTTTGGCCGAAACCTGCTCGGCGGGCTTGGGCTTGGCTGGCGTTTCGGCGGCCGGCTTCGGCCTCGACTCCGGCTGGCCGGTCGTGAAGCTCGCCTGGTGGATCATCGGCGCCTGCGCCGCCGGGCGCTCGGCCACCGCCTGGACGGCCGGCGGGGTGACCGGCTTGCCGGGCCCGGCCGATTTGGAGGCGCCGGTCTCGGCCGAAGCGAGGCGCATCTCGGCGGAACGGTCGGCGACCGTCGGATCGTTGCGATAAAGCCGGGCAAGCGTGAATTCGTCCTTGAGGAATTGCGCCGAGCTCGGAGCGGCGAGAGCGAGGACTTCCGCGTTCCACTGCTCGAGCTGCCCCATCCGGCCCCGCGTGCCGAGCTCGGTCTGGAGCGAGCGGATGTCGCGCTTGGCCGCAATGATCTGCCGTTCGACCTTCTCGAGCTCGTTGCGCTCCGTGGCGACCCGGAGCGACACCATGTAGCAGCTGAGGGCCGCGCCGCCGACCGCGGCGACCCATATGACCGATTTGAAGCCTCGAGCGATCATGAGGGCATCCCTTCCCTGCGCGTCCATGGGCAAGCGGACGTCCGCCGGGCGACCCTCAAGGTCGCCGAGCGGGCCCGCGGATTGGCTTTGATTTCGGAATCGCCTGCCCTGAGCGGCTTGGCGACGGCTTCGAAGGTAGAGTCGGGCCGGTTGCCGCTTTGCGCGGGCAAATGGCGCGAGCCCGACGGCACGTCGCCGCTGCGCTCCTTGAGGAAGCGCTTCACCATGCGGTCCTCGAGGCTGTGGAAGGTCACGACCGCGAGGCGTCCGCCGGGCTTCAGGACATGCTCGGCGGCCTCGAGCCCGCCTTCGAGCTCCTGAAGCTCTTCATTGAGATGGATCCGGATCGCCTGGAACGTGCGGGTCGCCGGGTCCTTCTTCATTCCGGCATGCCAGCCGAGGGCCTTGCGGACGATCTCGGCGAGCTGGCCGGTCCGCTCGATCGGCCGGGCGGCGACGATGGCCCGGGCGATCCGGCGCGACTTGGGCTCCTCGCCATAGCGGTAGATGACGTCCGCAATCTCATCCTCGGCGGCGCCGTTGAGGAAGTCGGCGGCGCTCTCGCCGTCGCGGCCCATGCGCATGTCGAGCGGGCCGTCGGACTGGAAGGAGAAGCCCCGCTCGGACCGGTCGAGCTGCATCGAGGAAACCCCGATATCGAGCGCGACTCCGTCGACGAGGTCGACGTCGCGGGCGGCAAGCGCCTGACGCATCCGGGAAAAACGCTCCGGAACAAGCGTCAGGCGCCCCCCGCAAGCAGCCGCCAGGGCCTCGCCTTCTTCTATCGCGTCGGGATCGCGATCGAAGGCGTAGACCCTGGTGGCCCCTTTTTCGAGAATGGCCCTGGTATATCCGCCGGCGCCGAACGTGCCGTCGACATGGGTTTCGCCGGGGGCGGGGGCGAGCGCGGCGATCACCTCTTCGAGGAGCACCGGAACGTGCGGCGCGGACACGGCCTGATCGTCCTGGGCGCGGGTCATGCGGAGATGCCCTTTTCCTCGAGGCGCCAGGCCGCGATCTCCTTGAGGTCCCGGTCGCCTTCGACGAGAGCGATACGCGGGTTCCAGATCTCGACGATCCCGCCGACTCCGACGAACAGGGCCAGGTCCTCGATCTTGCCCTTGCGGCGCATCATCGGGGGGAGGACGATCCGGCCCGACGGGTCGTAGGGCACATCCTCGGTCATTCCGAACATCCGCCTGGCACGAGCATAATGGTCGTCGAGGGTGCCGCCGCGATCCTCCTCGGCGAGCCGGCGCCGCTCGAGGTCGGTCCAGAGGTTCTTCGCGTAATTGCGGCCGTAGGCGGTGAGGCAGGGCGCGATCTCGTGGGCGCCGACGACCACCGCCCGGGAGTCGGAGCGGCGCTCGATGACGGAGCGGACGAAGGCGGGAACGGAGAGACGCCCCTTGGCGTCCACTACGTTGAGCGCGCTTCCCTGGAAGAAGTCCTCGACCTCCACCGCCCCTGTTCGCTCCCCTTTACACGGAGCTTCCCCGTTCGCGGAAACACATAAGTGCGCCGCGTGACCAACCGGCCAGCCGAGAAGATGCCCCAAAAATCAGAAGGCGTGGATAACATCGGAGACCCCCTAAGGAAAGGGGATTTCATGCCTTTTTTGGGGATTTCATGCCTCTAGAGGGTAATTCGCGGTTTGTTCACAGACTTGTTCAGTTCTTGTTCCCTATCGTTCAACCTGTGGATAAGTATGTGGTTAGCGGGCCCTGCGGCGGCGGAGCAAGAGTCGGATTCCGATCGCTCCCGCCAGCATCGCCAGCATCGATGCGCCGGCGAGCCGCCAGCTCGTGCCTGCCCGCGCCTGTCGGGGCCGGGGTCGAGCCAGCTGGGCCAGCTCGTCCAGCCATTCGGCCACGACGACGGCATTGTCAGCCTCGTCGGGGTACCAGAGCGACGCCCGCAGCAGGTCGGCGTCGGCGACCAGCGTAACCTTGCCGATGCCCACCTGGCAAAAAGCCTTCCAGCCCCCGGGGTCGACGGGGCATTCCGGGTTCGAGCTTCGGAACCGGCCGGGCGAGTCGAACCGGATCGGCCGATCGTCCCAGCGCGCCTCGACGACGCCGGGGCTGGAGGGCGCTTCCAGGATCAATCCCCAATGCCCGAGCAGAGGCGAAAGCAATCCGACCGGCGGCGGCCGCCTGATGTCCCCGAGCGGCAGCTCGCTTGGCCATGTCAAGGCCGGATCGGTGAGGATCAGAGCTCGACCGCCGTTGCGGATCCACGAGTCGAGCGCCGCCAGCTCGGTCGGAGCGAGGCGCCGCGGCTGAGCGAGGAACAGAAAACGTCCGCGCGCAAGGGTCTCGGAGTCGAGCACGTCGACCGGCCTGAAGTCGAACTGCCTGCTAAGCTCGACATAGGCTGGCGCGGGCCGTGAATTCGGTTCGAAAGGTCCTTTTTCTCCCCAAACCAGCGGCAGTCCGGTCATCAGCATGATCTGCGGGCCGGGTCGCGGTGGGGCGGCGGCCGGGAGGAGCGAAGCGGCGAGTAGCAGCGCCAACCCGCATACCGTCCTCACGACAGAGAAAGAGCAAAGGTCAGCGGGCCTGAGCCGGCGCCGTCTCGGTCGCATTGTCGTCATCCGCATTGCCGGGCGCCACCCCGAGCTCGGCGAGCGGCTCCTTGGGCTCGCTCTGGTTCGCGCCCGGAACGGCGACCTGGTTTCCGCCGGAGAGCTGGGTCTCGATCAGATTGGGGGTGATCGGCGCTTCGTTGCTCGGGCTGGTGAACACCGCTCCGAGCAGCACGAGCAGAAAGACGAAGGCAAGGCCGGTGAGGCCGATTCGGACCCGTTGCACGCGCTTCCCGATCTCCCAGCCCCGCGAAATTACGAAAAGCGTAACTTAAGCCGGCGCGCTTGTCGAACCCTGCCGTCGCTCTTGCGAAGCACTCGCAGAAAAGCCCTTGACGTTGCATGCCGCGCTCGCGAATTGATCGGAATGATGAAAACCCCCCTTCTCCTCGCCGCCCCCCTTTCCCTGATCCTCATCCTCGGAGCCTGCAAAGAGCAGACAATCGATCCCAACGCCGAAGCCCAGGCCGAGGCAGCCAACGCGGCCAATGCCGCCGCGTCCGTCGAAGCGCCGCCGATGATCCAGGCCAGCCGCACCTACAGGTGCAAGGACAACAGCCTGCTCTACGCCGATTTCTACACCAACGACACGGTTCAGGTCCGAGCCAAAAAGGACGAGACCGGGACGACTCTGACCGCGGCGGCCGCCGGCCAGCCCTACACCGCAGAGGGCTATTCGCTCAGCGCCAATTCGGAGCAGATCACCTACAGCGCTCCGGGCAAGGGCTCGCAGAGCTGCAAGGCGTAACTGCAAAAGGGGACAGTCACTAGTGACTGTCCCCGTCCGCTCCAGCGTCATTCATCCCCCGGGATGCCAGCCTTCGCTGGCATGACGACAAGCGCGCCGCTAACAGGCGCATCCATGAGCGAATCCATCACTCCCGAGATCGTCGCCGGGCACGGCCTCTCCCCCGAAGAATATGAGCGGGTCCTCGGCGCGCTGGGCCGGGAGCCCAACATGACGGAGCTCGGAATCTTCTCGGTGATGTGGTCCGAGCATTGCTCGTACAAGTCGTCGCGGATCCACCTCAGGAAGCTGCCCACCGAGGCACCCTGGGTGATCTGCGGACCCGGCGAGAATGCCGGGGTGATCGACATCGGCGAAGGTCCAGACGGCGTTCGGCAGGCCGCCATCTTCAAGATGGAGAGCCACAACCATCCCTCCTACATCGAGCCCTATCAGGGCGCCGCCACCGGAGTCGGCGGAATCCTCCGCGACGTCTTCACCATGGGCGCCCGGCCGATCGCCAACCTCAACGCGCTCCGCTTCGGCCGGCCCGACCATCCCAGGATGCGCCACCTCATCGCCGGGGTCGTCGCGGGGATCGGGGGCTATGGCAATTGCGTCGGGGTTCCCACCGTCGGCGGCGAGGTCGACTTCCATCCCGCCTATGACGGCAACATCCTCGTCAACGCGATGACCGTCGGGATCGCCGACCAGGACAAGATCTTCTATTCGGCCGCCGCCGGAATCGGCAATCCGGTCGTCTATGTCGGCTCGAAGACCGGGCGCGACGGGATTCACGGCGCGACCATGGCAAGCGCCGATTTCTCCGAGGACAGCGAGGAGAAGCGGCCGACCGTCCAGGTCGGCGATCCCTTCACCGAGAAGCTCCTGATCGAGGCCTGCCTCGAGCTGATGGCTTCGGATTCGATCGTCGCCATCCAGGACATGGGCGCGGCGGGCCTGACTTCTTCCTCGGTCGAGATGGCCTCGAAGGGCGGGGTCGGGCTCGAACTGGACATGGACTCGGTCCCCTGCCGCGAAGCCGGGATGACTCCCTACGAGATGATGCTGTCCGAATCGCAGGAGCGGATGCTGATGGTCCTCAAGCCCGGCCGCGAGGCGGAGGCGGAGGCGATCTTCCGCAAATGGGAGCTCGACTTCGCGGTGATCGGCCGAGTGACGGATACCGGCCGCCTGGTACTGAAGTGGAACGGCGAGACCGCCGCCGACATCCCACTCGCACCGCTCGCCGACGACGCGCCCTGCTACGACCGGCCCTCGATGCCCACTCCGAAGCGCGAGCCCCTGGCCGACGTGCCCGAATGCACCGACGTCGCTGCGGACCTGGTGAGGCTGATGGGGTCCCCGGACCTCGCCAGCCGGCGCTGGGTCTGGGAGCAATATGACCACATGGTCGGAGCCGACACGGTCCAGCGTCCCGGCGGCGACGCCGCGGTCGTCCGGGTCCACGGCACCGAAAAGGCGCTTGCGATGACCACCGACGTCACTCCGCGCTACTGCTTCGCCGACCCTCATGAAGGCGGCAAGCAGGCGATCGCGGAGGCATATCGGAACCTCTCCTCGGTGGGAGCGACTCCGCTCGCGACGACCGACTGCATGAACTTCGGCAACCCGCAGCGGCCCGAGATCATGGGCCAGTTCGTCGGCTGCATCACCGGAATGGCCGAGGCCTGCCGGGCGCTCGATTTCCCGATCGTGAGCGGCAACGTCTCGCTCTACAATGAAACCAAGGGCGAGGACGGCGGCGGAAGCGCCATCCTTCCAACTCCGGCCATCGGGGGGGTCGGGCTTCTCAAGGATTGGAGCAAGTCCGTCGGGATCGCCTTCAAGGGTGCGGGCGACGTCATCGTGCTCATCGGCCGGCGCCGCGGCCATCTCGGTCAGTCGCTGTGGCTTCGCGAGATCCATGGCCGCGAGGACGGCCCGCCGCCGCCGGTCGACCTCGCCTCGGAGCGCTCCGCCGGCGAGTTCGTCCGGGCCGCAATCGCCGGCGGAGCGATCACCGCCTGCCACGACGTGTCCGGAGGAGGGATCGCCGTCGCGCTCGCCGAAATGGCGCTCGCCGGCAATGTCGGCGCCCTGATCAACAAGCTCAGGCCCGAAAGCAACGCCGCCCTCTTCGCGGAGGACCAGGGCCTCTACGTCGCGACCATCTGCGACAATTGCCTTCTCACCTTCCTCGCCCGGGCCCACTCCGCCGGAGTGGATGTCCAGGCGATCGGCCGGACCTGCGGCAGCCGGCTGATCTTCGAGCTCCCGGAAGGCGACCACGCCGTCTCGCTCGCCGACCTGCGCTCGGCCCATGAAGGGTTCTTCCCGAAGCTGATGGGCAAGGACGCCGCGCTCGCCTGACCCCGACCGCCGTCACTCCCGCTAAAGCGGGAGTCCCGCTTTTTCCTTTTGGCGCGAGGAAGTACAAGAAGCGGGATTCCCGCTTTAGCGGGAATGACGAGGAGGGCCGAATGCTCAGATCTGTTGCCGTCGCCGCCGTGGTGGCAGGAACGCTCGACATCCTGTCCGCCTTCGTCTTCGCCGGAATGGCCGGCATGAGCCCGCAAGGAGTCCTCACCTACGTCGCCAGCGGGCCCTTCGGCGACTCCGTCCGGACCGGCGGCCCGCTCTGGGCCGCGGCCGGCCTCGCGGTCCACTTCGCGATCATGGCCTGCATGGCGACCGCCTATTTCCTGGCGGCCCGCCGCCTCCCGGCTCTGGTTCGGCACCCCGTCGCCGCCGGCCTCGCTTACGGCCTCCTACTCTGGCTGATCATGTACTGGGTGGTGAAGCCGCTGCGCTGGCCGGCGGCGCCGCTGCCGGGCACCGCCTGGGGGATCGGCAACGCGCTCTTCTCCCACTGCCTGCTGGTCGGGCTGCCGATCGCCTTGATCGCCGCCCGCCATTTCCGCCGCCGGGCCGAATGACGTCGGGCTATTCCGGCACGCCGCTCGCGCGAAAGCTGTCGCTGAAGGACGGGCAACGGGTCTGGTGGGACTCCATGCCGGAAAGCGTCCGCTCGGAGATCGAGCGCGAGGGCCTGGCTCTCGACCTCCTTCCAGCTCCCGCGGCCCCGCTCGATTCAGCCCATATCTTCGTTGCCCGATATGCGGACATGGAATCGAAGCTGGCGCAATGCCGCCCCCTGCTCGCCCCCGGCGGCTTCATCTGGGTGAGCTGGCCCAAGAAGGCGTCGAAGGTCCCGACCGACATAACGGAGGACCGGATCCGGGAAGCGATTCTCCCGGCCACCGACCTGGTGGATGTAAAGGTCTGCGCGGTCGATTCGATCTGGTCCGGCCTCAAGCTGATGGTCCGCCGCTGATCGCGTCATCGCCCCAGCGAAGGCTGGGGCCCCAGCGTGTGAGAGGCGCGGCGCTTTTCACCCGCCGGGATTCCAGCCTTCGCTGGAATGACGGTATTGCGAACGCTTCGCATTATCGCTACATCGAGGTCATGATCGTTTGCGTCTGTAACGCGATTCGCGAATCCGAAGTCCGCCAGGCGGCGCTCGATGGCGCTTCCTGTCCGAGCAGCGCTTATGGCCGCTTCGGCCGCAAGCCGCGCTGCGGCCAATGCTTTTCCTTCGCCCGCCAAGTCATCGCGGCAGCCCAGGCCGCCGGCTGACTCAGCTCGGCCGCTGGGCCTTGCGCATCTTGCTGAACATGACTCGCAATCTCTTCTGGCGAGCAATCGAGGCTCGCCGCGACTGACTCGCAAATGCAGCGCATTTTTCGCGGTTTTCCGCCATTTTTAGATGCATTCTCCATCCCGGTCGGCTAATAATCCGGCAGTGAAGGGAGAGCCGGAATGAAGGGCGACGCGAGGGTTATCGAGCTTCTCAACGAGGCTTTGAGGAACGAGCTCACCGCCACCAATCAATATTGGCTCCACTACCGCCTGCTCGAACATTGGGGGGTGAAGCGTCTCGCCGCCTTCGAACGCGGCGAGTCGATCGACGAGATGAAGCATGCCGACCGCTTGTCCGAGCGGATCCTGTTCCTGGACGGCCTCCCCAATTTCCAGCTGCTCGGGCGCCTGAGGATCGGCGAGACGGTCGAGGAGGTGCTCCGCTCCGACCTCGACCTGGAGATCGAGGCGGTGGAGCAGCTGAGAGGCGCGATCCAGCATTGCGAAATCGTCCGCGACTATGTCAGCCGAGACCTGTTCGCCGAGATCCTCCAGAACGAGGAAGCCCATGTCGACTCCCTCGAAACCCAGTTCGAGATGATCGCCAGGATGGGGCTCCAGAACTACATCCAGCTGCAGAGCAAGCCGGCTGAGGATTGACCCGCTGCCCCGGCCGCTAACTCAAGCCTGGGCGTCGCGCCCCCATGACGAATGCGCAATATGACGACCCTATCCACCTCGACTTGCTAGCGAAGGATGCAAGGCCGAAATGTAAGTGACGATCGCTTCGAGGTTTCCGACGGCTTCGTCAGTCCAGACGATCCGGCGCTATTCAGTGGCCGGGACGGGGCCGCGGCGCTGGTTGCCCGCAACCCCACCTAGCAAGCCACCGCCGAACCGCCGAGCGGCGTATCAGGCGCCCGGCGCGAACGTCCGCATCGGCCCGGCCGTCGGCCGCCGCCTCGGCCTCAGTGTCCGCAGTTTCGAAGAGAGGTCGCTCCGCCTTCATAGCCGCTCCATAGCAGGTGCGGGCGGCCTCGATGAGGTCGGCTGTGCGAGGCCGCCGGCGGGCTTCGGTCAATTCGCAGGCGGCAACGGAACGCACTCGCTCTCGACCCGGTTTCTCACTTGCGCGATCCGATTATCGAGGGCCTCGAGCGTCCGGGCGTCCTCGGTGATACCGGCTTCGGCGCGTCGCTGCAGCAGGGCTTCGAGAAGCGACTTCTCGGTCGCGCAGGCGCGCGCCTTGACGACGGGAGCGACGTCCGATGGTTCGCTTTTCGATTGCGCCAAGCTCCACCCGTGAAAGCCAAACACCGCGATGCACGCAAGCGCGCCTGCCGAAAGCCTTCGAATTCCCATCTCGAAACTCCTGCCTGCAAACCGTGGAAAGCCTGTCCCGAAGGCTTCGATTATAACATCCCGCACGCACGGAACAGGGGGACCGTCGCGGCATCCGATATTAGGTTGTATCGACTTTCATTGGCGTCCCTCAAATCCCCCTCTCCCCTCTGGGGAGAGGGATGAATGTTCGCCCCGACCCTCCGGATGTCGATACAGCCTAGTATCCGCCCGGCCGCTGTCGCGAACGGCAGGTTGCAAGAGACCGCCGATCCGATAACACCGGTCGGCCAACAGGTCGCAAGGGACCCGGATGACCGCCGCGACCGAGCCCTCCTCCCGAATCGTCACCCTCGACATCGTCCGAGGCGTGGCGGTGATGGGAATCCTGGCGATGAACGTCGTCGGCTTCGCCTTGCCCTTCCAGTCCTACATGAACCCGCTCGCCCTGGGCCCCGTCAACCAGGCCGACTTCTTCTCTTGGGCGGTCAGCTTCGTCCTCATCGACGGCAAGATGCGCGGTCTCTTCTCCTTCCTGTTCGGGGCGAGCATGCTGCTCGTCATCGACCAGTCGGAGGCGAAGGGCGAGTCGTCGGACCTCGTCCATCACCGGCGGATGTTCTGGCTGCTCTTCTTCGGCCTCGTTCATCTCTACCTGATCTGGTTCGGCGACATTCTCGTCGGCTACGCTCTGGTCGGGATGATCGCTTTCCTGTTCCGCAAGCTCTCCCAGCGCGCCCTTCTAGGCGCAGGGGCGGGGCTGCTGATCGTCCAGCTCCTGATCTTCGCCGGGCTCGCCGCCGGCGCGGCCGGGCTCCGGGAGGCCGCGGCCGCTCCCGACGCAACGGCTGCCCAGATCGGTGAATGGAGGGGCCTTCAGGGCATGTTCGAGGCGCTCTCCCCCGAAGCCAGGGCTCGGGAATTCGACGTCTACCGGGGCGGCTATGCCGGGATCCTCGCCGACCGGGTCAGCGACCAGGCGCTCGGCCCGATCGAGGGGCTTGCGATGTTCGGCTGGGAGACCCTGGCTTATTTCCTGTTGGGAATGGCCGCGCTGAGGTCGGGGTTCCTGACCGGCGGGTGGAGCGATGAACGCTACCGCAAGGCGGCGCTGGTCGGCTTCGGCGTCGGGATCCCCGCTTATTCGCTGCTCGCCTGGCTGCTCGTACGCGACGGCTTTACGGCGCCGGGCATCCTCGCGCTCTCGATGGCGGCGACGGTGCCGCTTCGCCCGCCGATGGTGATCGCGACCGCATCGCTCATCATCCTCGCCACCCGGAAAGGTGGGGCGCTGACCGACCGGATCGCCGCCGCCGGCCGGGCGGCCTTCACCAACTATCTCGGCTCAAGCCTGCTCATGACGACGCTCTTCTACGGCTACGGCGCCGGGCTGTTCGCGACGATGGGACGGGCCCAATTGTGGATCGTGGTCCTGGCGATGTGGGGGCTGATGCTGCTCTGGTCCAAGCCCTGGCTCGACCGGTTCCGCTACGGCCCGCTCGAATGGCTGTGGCGCTCGCTGGCGCGGGGGGAGGCTCAGCCGATGCGGCGCTCCTGAAATCCTCCCCGACATTTGTCGGGGAGGGGGACCATGCGAAGCATGGTGGAGGGGTATCTCCGAGTCCGGAAAGGCCCCTCCACGCCCCTTCGGGTGGTCCCCCTCCCCCGCAAATGCGGGGGAGGATTTATGGGGCTAAGTCCCCGCCCGCCGCCTGACCAGCGGATTGGCCTCGGCCTCGAGCTGGGTGATCGTCTCCAGGTACAGGGGACGAAGGCGGGCCACGAACGGGAGCAGATTGTCCGGGAAGAAGCCCATCTCGATCGCGCGTCGGGCGCCGAACTCGATCTCTTCGGCAAGCGCGCCCAGCGGCTCGGCTCCGAACTGCCGCGCCTCCGACTTCATCGTGTGGGCGGGGAGGACGAGGCCGGCCGTATCGCGGGCGTGCATCGCCGCCTCGATCCGGCTCACGGCTTTCTCGCCATCCTCTCGAAAATAGCCGAGGATTCGAGCGAACCCCGCGCCGAGCTCGCTCCGCGCCGCGCAGAAGACCGTCCAGTCGACGACTTCCTCTTTATTCCCGGTCCATTCGTCCACGAAGCGAGATTAGGCGTCGGGGAGTAAAGGAGGCGTTGACGCGGGCCCGTCTTTCAGGCGCTGCGACGTCCTTTTCTTCGTTCGGACTGAGCTTGTCGAAGCCCCTCCTTGTCGATGCGAACGCTTGTGGGCCGGGGGGCAGCCCCTCCTTCTACGCCTTGCTGTCGTACGGGTTCTTGCCGCCGCGAAGGGCGAGGCGGATCGGCACCGCTCCGAAGCCGAGCTCGCGGCGCATTCCGTTCATCAGATAGCGGCGGTAGCTTTCCGGCAGCGCCTCGAGCCGGCTTCCGAAGACGACGAAGCTCGGCGGCCGCGATCCGACCTGGGTGATGTAGCGGAGCTTGATCCGCCGGCCGCTCGGGGCCGGCGGCGGGTTCTTCTCGACGGCGTCCTCGAACCAGCGGTTGAGCTGGCCGGTGGAGACCCGCTTCGACCAGGTCTCGCGCACCTCGAAGGCGGCGCCGAGCAGTGCGTCCAGGCCCTTTCCGGTCATTGCCGACACGGTGAGCAGAGGCACGTTGGGTGCCTGAGCAAGGCCTTCGCCAAGGGCCGCCTTGATTCCGTTGAACAGGCTGCTCTGGTCGTGGGCAATGTCCCATTTGTTGATCGCGATGATCAGCGCCCGGCCCTCCTGGAGCACCCGGTCGGCGATCTTGAGGTCCTGGGCCTCGAGCCCGAGCGTTCCATCGAGCAGCAGAACCACGACCTCGGCGAAATCGACCGCTCGAAGGCCGTCCGCGACGGCGAGCTTCTCGAGCTTGTCCTGGACCTTGGCCTTCTTGCGCATTCCGGCCGTATCGATCAGCCGGACCGGCCGCTCCTCGCCGGCGGGGGAGCGCCACATCCAGTCGATCGCGATCGAATCGCGGGTGATTCCGGCCTCCGGCCCGGTGATCAGCCGCTCCTCCTCCATGATCCGGTTGATGAGGGTGGACTTGCCGGCATTGGGGCGCCCGACGACGGCGAGCTTGAGCGGCCCTTCCCCGGTCCTGTCCTCGTCTTCCTCCTCCTCCCGCTCGATATGGGGCCTCAGATGCTCGAACAGGTCGACGACGCCCTCGCCATGCTCGGCGCTCATCGCGATCGGCTCTCCGAAGCCCAATGACCAGGCCTCCATGATTCCGGCTTCGCCGGCCCGCCCTTCCGCCTTGTTGGCGGCGAGTATGACCGGGGTCGTCTCGCTCCTCAGCCAGCGGCCGATCTCCTCGTCGAGCGGGGTGAGGCCGGCCCGGGCGTCGATCAGGAAGAGGGCGGCGTCGGCCTCGCGGACGGCGGCGACGGTCTGGGCGCGCATCCGGCCCGGAAGGGTGTCGGGATCCTCGTCCTCGTAGCCGGCGGTGTCGATGACCCGGAAATCCATTCCGAGAAGGGTCGCCTCGCCCTCGCGCCGGTCCCTGGTCACTCCGGGGCGGTCGTCGACGAGCGCGAGCTTCCTTCCGACGAGGCGGTTGAACAGGGTCGACTTGCCGACATTCGGCCGGCCGACGATCGCGACTGTTGGAAGCTTCGCCATCCGGTTGCCGTGGCGCTTATGGCGCGAGGGGTCAACCGTCGTCCCAGCGAAGGCTGGGACCCGGGGGGGGGGGTGAGGAGCGCCGCGCTTTTCACCCGCTGGGGCCCCAGCCTTCGCTGGGGCGACGTCAGCGCCAGGCGGTCAGCTGGCCGTTGTCGTGGAGGACGTAGAGCGTGTTGTTGGCGACGATCGGCTGGAGGGACACGGACATGCGCGTGTCCTGGGTCGTCAGGACCCGGCCGTCCGTCGGCGACACGTAGACCAATTGGCCGGCCGAATTGGCGAGCACCAGCCGGTCGCCGGCGAGGATCGGTCCGACCCAGTCGATCCGCCCCTTCTTGTCCTTGACGTCGCGATAGCGGGTCAGCTGGGTCATCCAGCGTATTCCCCCCGTGGTCCTCGACAAAGCGAGCAGCCGGGCGTCGTCGGTGACCACGAAGATCCAGTCGCCGGCGACCCAGGGGGTCGAGATACCGGCGACGTTGATCTCCCAGACCCGCTGGCCCGTGATGAGCTCGATCGCGACCATCCGGCCGCCCTGCCCGACCGCGTAGACCCTGCCCGAATCGATCACCGGATCGGCGTCGATGTCGGAAAGCTGGGTGACGCTGGTCGAGATGCTGGTCCGGGCGAGCGCGTCCTGCCACAGATTCTGGCCGTTCTCGTAGCGATAGGCGTTCAATTCGCCGGACGAGAAGCCGGCGACGACAGTTCCCTGCGCCGCGGCGGGCGACGAGGCGCCGAGGATCCCGGCGATCTCCACCGCGCCGGACCCGCTCCAGCGGGTGGCGCCGTTGGCCGGGTTCAAGGCGAAGAGCTGGTTGTCCTGGGTCACCACATAGACATTGTCGTTGGCGACCGTCGGTGCTCCGCGAAGCGGTCCGCCCGGACGGACCCGCCAGACGACGGCGCCGGTCTTGGCGTCGAGCGCGGCGGCGTCGCCGGCACCGTTGGTCGCGTAGATCCGCCCGTTGTCGTAGGCGACTCCGCCGCCGAACAAGGCGCCTTCCGGGGCATTGGCGCCTCGCACCTGGGCCTGCCACACGGTCGCGCCGTTTTCCGGGCTGATCGAACGAACGACGGCGCGGGTGTCTATGGTGAAGATCCGGCCCTCGCCGATGACGGGCGAGGAAGCCAGCTGGGCCTGGTTGCTGCTGCCTTCGCCGGTTCCGACCCGCCAGGCCATTCCCAGCGTCGAGCCGAGCGCGAGGTGGCCCATCGACTTGGCCGCATTGCCCCCGGACTGCGCCCATTCCGAATTGGCCTGGGCCGGGGGAAGGGTCACCGCGACCGCGGTGAGGGCGGGATCGACCTCGAGAACGCGCTCCCGCGAGAGCACCGAAACGCGCTCGCCCACCGTCGGAGTCACGTTCTTCTTGCCTTTGCCGCCCAGTCCGAGACCGCCGCAGCCGCCGAGCAGGCTGGCGGCGGCGAGGGCGAGTAGGATACGCTTCATCTGGTGCCTTCCTGTGTTGAGCCCGCCGATTCCTGGACGGCGTCGACTCCGAGCGAACCGGCCATCTGGGTGGCCCTGGAACGCAATGTGTCCGGGAGCTTCTTGTCCTTGGCCATGGCCGCGAACATCGAAGCGGCCTGCTGGGGCTTGCCCTGCTTCAGATAGGAGAGCGCGACCATCTCGCCGGCGCTTCCGAACCAGGCGTTGCCGGGCACCGCGAGACCCTTGAGCCGGTCGATCACCGCCTGCGGCGGAAGCGTGTCGAGCTCGACCGCGGTCATCCTAACCAAAGCGAGGTCGCGATAAGGCCGGGCGAGGCCCTGATCGTCCGCGACCTGCTTGTAGAGGGCGGCGGCGCCCCTCAGGTCCTTGGAGTCGACGGCGATACCGGCCTTGGTGAGAAGGGCGGCGGCGCGATGGCCGTCCGACCCGGACTCGACGAGGCCGTCGAGCTTCGGGATCGCCGCCTTCTTGCGCCCGGAGGCGACCTCCTCGAGGGCTTCGACCAGGGTCGCGCTTCGCTCCCCGGCCTTCACCTCCTTCTGGTTCTGCCACCAGATGAAGCCGCCGATCAGGGCCAGCAGCAGGACCACTCCGGCGATGACCAGCTTCCCGAACCGCTCCCAGTAGGACTTCATCTGGTCGCGGCGGAGCTCCTCATCGACCTCGCGGTAGAAGGTCTCGTTGTCGACAGGCCTCAGCGCCAAGAAAAACCTCCAAATCCTCGCCGGTCGGCCCCGCCCGCCCAAGCCTCATCGCCGATGAAAGCGATACTGAGGATGAACGAAAAGCGCGGCCCGGCATCTGCCCCGGGCGCTTCTCTACCCAGCGAAGCGCGTCAACGGAAGCCTTGATTGTCCTGTCGTTTCGCGGGGACCAGCCCCTCCGTCATTCCGGCGAAGGCCGGAATCCATGAACACTGCCGGCGAAAATCCGACGCGATCCCGTGTTCATGGATCCCGGATCAAGTCCGGGATGACGAGCCTTCGGTCACGCCGGGACGCCGCTCACTTCTTGGCGCGCTGGATTTGGTCCTCGCCCGGAAAGGTCCGGCTTCGCACTTCGCCGGCATAGGCCAAAGCGGCGGCCTCGATCCGGCCCGCAAGGTCGTCGTAGCGCTTCACGAAGCGCGCGGTGCGCTCGAACATTCCAAGCATGTCCTCGGTGACCAGCACCTGGCCGTCGCAGCTCGGCGAAGCGCCGATCCCGATGGTCGGGCACGAGACCAGGCCGGTGACCTCCGACGCGACTTCCTCCATCACGCCTTCGAGGACGAGCAGGAAGCAGCCCGCCTGGTCGACCGCCGTCGCGTCGGCGACGATCTTGCGCGCCTCCGCCTCGCCCCGCCCTCGGGTTCCGTAGCCGCCGAGCGCGTTCACCGCCTGGGGGGTAAGGCCGACATGGCCGATCACCGGGATTCCGCGCTGGGTGAGGAAGGCGACGGTTTCCGCCATCGCTTCCCCGCCCTCGAGCTTCACCGCCGCCGCGCCCGTCTCCTTGAGGATCCGCGAGGCGCTTGCGAACGCCTGCTGGGGGCTCGCTTCGTAGGCGCCGAACGGCATGTCGACGGCGACGACCGAATGCCAGGACCCCCGGACCACCGCCGCCCCGTGGGCGCACATCATCTCCAGGGTCACCGGGACGGTGGAGGGCAGGCCGTAGACGACCTGGCCGAGGCTGTCGCCGACGAGCAGGATGTCGCAATGCGGGTCGAGCAGCTGGGCGAGGCGCGCCGTGTAGGCGGTCAGCATCACGATCGGCTCGCCGCCCTTCATTGCCTTGAGCTTCGGGACGGTGAGCCGCTTCATCGGGCTCGGGACCGGGTTTGCGCGGCTGGTTGCGGTATCGAGCGAATGGGTGACGGACATCCGGGCCTTGTAGCGGCTGCTTCGCTGCAACGCAAAAAGCCGGAAATAAGCGCACTGTCACCGATTTAGGGGACTATTACGGTGACAGTGCACTAATTTCGGCGATCAGGCCAATTGCATCGCGATCAGGCCGGTGGCGAGGGCGAGGGCGGCGGCGATGCGCCTCGTCCCGAATCCTTCCTTGAGGAAGACCGCGCCCATCAGGGCGGCGAACACGACCGAGGTCTCGCGAAGCGCCGAGACCCTCGCGGTCTCCATCAGGCTGAAAGCGTAGACCGCCGAGCCGTAGGACAGGATCGAGAGGAAGCCGGCGGCCACTCCGAAGCGCCATTTCCCGGCGATCACGCGCCCAAGCTCGCGCCGCCTTCGAGCGAGCGCGGTGCAGGTGATGCAGATCGAATCGAGAAGGAAGATCCAGACGATGTAGGTGAAGGGCTCCGGCGCCCCGCGAACGCCCCGAGCATCGGCGACGTTGTAGAGCGCGACCCCGGCCGCGGTCGCGAGCGCCCAGGCGAGAACGGCGCGATCGGGATGGTGGCGAAGCAGCGTCCCCCGCGGCGGGGCTGCGAAGACGAAGACGGCCCCTGTCGCGACGACCAGCCCGGCCACCGCGACGGCCGGAAGGGTCTCGCGGAGGAAGAGGAAGGCGGCGCCCGCGGTCAGGAGAGGGGCGGCGCCGCGCATCACCGGGAAGACCAGCGAGAGGTCGCCGCGCTGGAGCGCCCTCACCAGACAGAGCTGATAGGCATAATGGGCCGGGACCGCGAGCAGCAGCGCGCCCCAGGTCCGGGAGTCCGGCAGCGGCACGAAGAATGCGGCCGGTGCGACCATGAGCGCCGCGCTTGCCGAGAGGAGCGCCCGGCCGGCGAGGATGTCGCTCCCCATCTTCACCGACATGTTCGCCGCCGCGAGAGTGATCGCCGAGAACAGTCCGAGGAGAATGGCGAGGGGAGTCGCGCTCACGCCCGAGTCGCCGCTGCGAGCGGCCTCAGCCGCGAAATCGCCGCCTCCGGAACGCCGCCCGAAAGGCTAACATCGCGGGCACCTTCTAAGCCCCTGCCAACCCTAAGCATTTTTCGTATAAATTGTAGGAGTAGATTGATCCGTTTTGTGTTATTCATTTCGGATTCATTCAGTCCAAATGGGGAGGATAATCTAATGATTGGAATGAGAAACCGTATCCTGATGGTGGCTCTGGCCACCGCCGGAATGACCGTCGGCTACGCGACTCCGGCCGCCGCCCAGGCGACCCGCACCTGGGTGTCGGGAGTCGGCGACGACGTCAATCCGTGCAGCCGCACCGCGCCCTGCAAGACCTTCGCCGGCGCCATCTCGAAGACCGCCGCGGGCGGCGAGATCAACTGCCTCGATCCCGGCGGCTTCGGCGCCGTGACGATCATAAAGTCGATCACCATCGACTGCCATTACACCGAGGGCGGAGCGCTTGCCGGCGGCAACGGAATCACCGTCAACATGCCGGCGACGACCGACGTCACCTTCCTTCGCGGCCTCGACATCTTCGGAGTCAGCCCGCCGTCGAACGGAGTGCGCTTCATCAACAACGGAACGCTGCACATCGAGGACAGCCAGATCCGCCGGTTCAACGCGGCGAACAGCGTCGGAGTTTCCGTCGCTCCGACCGGCGCCGCGAAGCTCTACATCACACGCACGACCGTCGCCGAGAACGGCAACGGCAACACCGGCGGCGGAATCGTGATCGCCCCCGGCGTCGGCGGCAGCGTCCAGGCCGTGCTGACGAACGTTCGGGCCGACAACAACGCCAATGGCGGCCTGCGCGGCGACAGCACCAACGGAGCGGTCTCGATCGCCATCGATGACAGCTCGTTCTCCGGCAACGGAACGGGGATGGCCATGCTCGGCGGCGCTTCGAACCTTCGCGCCATAATCAACGACTCCATCATCGCCAACAATGCCGGTGCCGGAATCGTCAACAGCGGTGCGAATTCGATCCTTCGGGTGGGTGACACCACCATCACCGGCAACGCCCAGGCCCTCATCATCGCGAGCGGATTGATCCTCAGCTACGGGAACAACCGCATGGACTCGAATCCGACCACCGGCGCGCCCGTCGGCGAGACCTTCAGCGGGGCTTCCCCGCTCAGGTAAGCCGTACTTTCGCAACAGGGGCGCGGCTCGATCGAGCCGCGCCCCTTTTTTTGCGCTCGAAGCTCAGTCGGACGTTCGAAGCGGCGGCACCGCGCAAGAGGCTCGGGCGTAGCCCGCCCCCCGGCAGAGTCGGGAAATCACTGATTTGCGCATCGGCGCCGGGGCCGCCGGAAATGGCGGCGATTGCAGGCCGGCGGTCGCCGGCCGGACCGTCGAGGCGCCGGCGACAACCGAGTGTCGCCGGCGGCTCTCGTCTTAGCGAAACTCGCCGCCGACAAGCGGCCCGAGCCGATTCCGAAGTCGGGAATTAGGAAAGAATGACGTTGTCGGTGCTGCCGCCGTTCGCGGCTTCGGCCGAGCCGGCCTTCAGCTGGCGAAGCTCGGGGCGCTGCCAGGCGGCGCGTCCGGCGCGGGTCTCAACCGTCTTTTTCTGATCGTACATTGCCAAGCCCCTTGAATTTCGCAGTGTGAATGCGGGATCGCCTTACAATAGCTCGGCGCTCGATCCAACCCCCCGTCCGCGACGCCCGGATCACCGTTGCGCCGGCGCATCACTCCCACTCGATCGTTCCCGGCGGCTTCGAGGTATAATCGTAGACGACCCGGTTGATCCCCTTGACCTCGTTGATGATCCGGGTCGCGACCCGGCTGAGGAAGGCGGAGTCGAACGGGTAGACGTCGGCGGTCATCCCGTCGGTCGAGGTGACGGCGCGAAGCCCGCAGACGTAATCGTAGGTCCGGCCGTCGCCCATCACTCCGACCGTGCGCACCGGAAGGAGCACCGCGAAGGCCTGCCAGATCGCATCGTAGAGGCCGGCATTGCGGATCTCGTCGAGATAGACGGCGTCGGCCTTCCGCAGGATGTCGCAGCGCTCCTTCGTCACCTCGCCCGGGATCCGGATTGCGAGGCCCGGACCGGGGAAAGGATGGCGGGCGACGAAGGCGTCTGGGAGGCCGAGCTCGCGGCCGAGCTCGCGGACCTCGTCCTTGAACAGCTCGCGAAGCGGCTCGACCAGCTTCATGTCCATTCGCTCGGGAAGGCCGCCGACATTGTGGTGGCTCTTGATCGTCACCGACGGCCCGCCGGTGAAGCTGACGCTCTCGATTACGTCCGGGTAGAGCGTGCCCTGGGCGAGGAAGTCGGCGCCGCCGATCTTCTCCGCCTCTGCCTCGAAGACATCGATGAAGGTCTTGCCGATGAACTTGCGCTTGGCCTCCGGGTCGGTGAGCCCGGCGAGGCCGCCGAGGAACAGGTCCTGAGCGTCGACGTGGACCAGCGGGATGTTGTAATGGCCTCGGAACAGCGAGACGACCTGCTCGGCCTCGCTCTGCCGCATCAGCCCGTGGTCGACGAAGACGCAGGTGAGCTGGTGGCCGATCGCCTCGTGGATCAGCACCGCCGCGACCGCGCTGTCGACCCCGCCCGACAGGCCGCAAATCACCCGCCCCTCGCCGACCTGCTCGCGGATCTCGGCGATCTTCGTGGCCCGGAACTCGGCCATCGTCCAGTCGCCGCCGAGGCCGCAGACGTTGCGGACGAAATTGGCGATCAGCCTTCCGCCGTCGGGCGTGTGGACGACCTCGGGATGGAATTGCAGTCCGTAGAAGCGCCGCTCCTCGTCCGCCGTCGCCGCGAAGGGCGCGCCCGCAGAATGGGCGACGATCCGGAAGCCCGGCGGAAGGGCGTCGACCTTGTCGCCGTGGCTCATCCAGACCTGGTGCTTCTCGCCCGGCGACCAGAGGCCGTCGAACAGTGCGCAGCCGTCTTCGACCTCGAGGAAGGCGCGGCCGAACTCGCTGTGATCGCCGGTGACCACCCTGCCGCCCAGCTGCTCGGCCATGAGCTGCTGGCCGTAGCAGATGCCGAGCATCGGAACGCCCGAGTCGAACAGCGAGGGATCGGCGCGCGGGCTGTCCTCGAGAGTGACGGACGAGGGCCCGCCGGAGAGGATAATCCCCTTCGGCCGGAGCCGCTCGAAGGCTTCGACGGCGCGGCTGAACGGCGCGATCTCGCTATAGACCCCGGCCTCGCGAACCCGCCGGGCGATAAGCTGGGTCACCTGGCTTCCGAAATCGACGATCAGGATGGTTTCGGACGGGTGGATTGTCATGAAGGCCGATAAGCGCGGCGGCGAGGGCGTGTAAAGGGACTGCACGTCGCCCCAGCGAAGGCTGGGGCCCCGGCGGGTGAAAGGCGCTGTGTTCTTCACCCGCCGGGGTCCCAGCCTTCGCTGGGACGACGGGGGCTCTCAAGCCTCGTCGGAGCGGGTCTCGAAGCTGTAGATCGCGCCTCGGCGGACGGTGCAGGTGAAGGCGGTGCGGTCGCCCTCGAGGGCGCCCTCGACGGTGTAATAGCCCTTGCGCCTTCCGACGTGGAAGATGTCGGCGACCCGCTCGCCGGTCCGGCTTTCCGCCTCGCTGGAGCAGCTCTCGACCGCGAGGTCCTGCTTGCGGCGCCTGTCCTCCTTGATCGCGGAGGCGATGGCCGCGATCCCGCCGATGACCACGGCGCCGGCGACGACGTCGCCGGCGTCGACGTCGTCGTGATGATGGTAATGGCGCCGCCGCGCATCGGCCGGCGAAGCCACCGTTGCGAGCAGGGCCGCGGCGGTGGCGGCGGTGATGAAGTTCCGCATATTCCCTCCCTGGGTCTGACCCGGGATCGTTACGGCGACGTTCCTGACGGGAGGATGAACCCGAAAAAAATGCGCGCGGACCCGAGAGTCCGCGCGCATCCCTTACGCAATCGACCGCGAATTACAGGCGGAAGTCGGTGATCCGGCCGTTGCCGCGGGCGACGCAGGTGAAGTCCTCGCGCCCGTAATTGCCGCCGTAAGCGCCGTAGCCGCGGTCATAGCCCCGGCTGTAGCCGCGATCGTAGCGGTCGTAGCCCCCGCCATAACCGGCCTGGACGATTCCGCGGACCCGGTAGCGGTCGTTCCCGGCGCGATCGACGTCGAGGATCCGGACCTGGCCGCGGCTCATCCGCTGGGCCTCCTGGGCGCAGGACTGGACGGCGTAATTGTAGCCGCCGCGGTAGCGATTGCCGTAACCATAGCCGTAGCGGCCGTCGTCGCGTCCGATCGCCGAGGTGATGGCGGCGATTCCGCCGAGGACCGCGATTCCGGTGATGATGTCGCCGGCATCGATTCCGCCGCGGTCGCGGTAACGGTCGCGATACTGGGCCTCCGCCGGGGCGGCGAGGCCGAGAGCGGCGACGGCAGCGGCGCCCGCGCCGAGCATGGTCTTCGAAATGGCCTTCATGGCATGAACTCCTCTGGACGTGGGCCCCACAAGAACGCGGGGGCTATGGTCCGCTTCTACAAGAGCCGGTCTGAGTGAGCGCTGAACCGGCTTGTCGGCTGGCGTTCAGCTTTCCCAGGGGCGCGTACCCGCCGAGACTTCTCGACCGGAGGTCCCGGCTTTCGGGTTCCAATCAAAGTACTACTTCGATGAGGTCCCTTCCGAAATGACGGGGAAGGCGGCGGAACAGGGCTCGGCGAACGCAGTTGAGTGGGTGGCATAAAGACGGGACTGCAGGAGAGCATGATGGCGACTCGCGAGGACAACGGCACCTATTGGAACGCGACCGCCAGGGCTCCCGATTTTCCCGCTTTGTCCGGCGACATATCGGTCGACGTGGCGATCATCGGCGGCGGGATCGTCGGAGTGACCACGGCCCGCCTGCTCAAGGACCGCGGCCTCACCGTCGCCCTCGTCGAGGCCCGTCGGGTCGGCCGCCAGGTGACCGGAAAGTCGACCGCGAAGATGAGCTCGCAGCACGGCGCCTCGCACTATCAGACGCTCGAGAAGAAGTTCGGCGAGGACAAGGCCCGACTCTACGCGGAGGCCCAGGAGGCCGGGATCCGGAGGATTGCCGAGCTCGCCGGAAGGCACGGAATCGAGGCCGACATCGAGCCGATGCCGGCCTTCGTCTATACGCGCGACGAAAGCTACGTCTCCCAGCTCGAGAAGGAGGTCGAGGTCGCCCGTCGGCTCGGGCTTCCGGCGAGCCTGACCCGAGACACCGGCCTCCCCTTCGACGTTCTCCAGGCCATGCGCTGGGAAGACCAGGCCCAGTTCCACCCGGTCAAATATGTCGCCGGCCTCGCCGCGACCCTTCCGGGCGACGGCTGCCACGTCTTCGAGGACAGCCGGGCGATCGACTACGAGCCGACCCGGGTCGTCACCGAGCGCGGCACCGTCAGCGCCCGCCACGTCGTCATGGCCACCCATTTGCCGCTCGGCCAGGTCGGCATGTATTATTCGACCAACCATCCCCATGCCGAACCGGTGATCGCCGCGCCGATCGGCCGGGTGCCGCCCGGAATGTACAAGAATGCGGAGGAGCCGGGGCGCTCCATTCGGACCCACAAGGGCGCCGACGGCAAGGTCTACGCGATCGCCGCCGGCTCTCCCTACAAGCCGGGCGAGACGAAGGACGAGCTCGAATCCCTCGCCGGCGTCGAGCGCTGGCTGACCGAGAATTTCGGCGCGGGTCCGATCGAATATCGCTGGGTCAACGAGGATTACCAGCCGGTCGACGGGGCGCCCTTCATCGGCTGGTCGTCCAGGTCGGACGGCTATCTGGTCGCCACCGGATTCGACGCGTGGGGAATCAGCAACGGCACCGTCGCGGCGGAGATCATCGCCGATCTGGCCACCGGCAAGGAAAATCGCTGGCTCGAAGTGTTCGACGCGACCCGGGTGAAGCCGATCGCCGGCGCGACCGATTTCGTGAAGGAGAATGCCTCGGTCGCAGCGCATCTGGTCGGCGGCTATCTGAGCGGCAAGGCCAAATCCTACGAAGAGCTGGGGCCCGGCGAAGCGGCGATCCTCAAGATAGACGGCGACAATGTCGCCGCCTTCCGCGACGAGGGCGGGGCGCTCCACGCGGTGTCGGCCGTGTGCACCCATATGGGCTGCCTGGTCGGCTGGAACGACACCGACCGGACCTGGGACTGCCCGTGCCACGGCTCGAGGTTCGAGCTGGACGGCGAGGTCATCCACGGCCCGGCGACCAAGCCGCTGGGGTCGAAGATCACCGGTTAGCCGTCATCCCGGCGAGAGCCGGGATGACGGTGTCGGCCGGACAACCTGCCCTCTTCCACAATCCGAATCCGTGCCTAAGTACCGGACATGAAAGCCCTTCTTCCATTGCTCGCGCTTCCGGCGCTGCTTCCGGGGTGCGCCGGCCCGGCGGCGGTCGATGCCGTGTCCTTGGCCGATACTCAGGCCAGCGCCGCCGTCGCGGCCCAGGTCCGGCGCTGCTACCGCGACCCGCGCGTGCCGTCCTCGGGCCGGAGCATCGTCACCCGGCTGTTCGCCCGCTACACTGCCGAGGGGATGCTGGTGGGCGTCCCGCTGCTCGTGTCGCAGCAGGGCCTGGGCCCCGAGAACCAGCCTTATGCGAGCCGAATGGCCGAAGCCGCGAAGGTCGCGGTCATGCGCTGCAGCCCCGTCAGCTTCCCCCAGGAAGCGGGCAAGAAGCGCGCCAGCGACTTCCTGCTGACCTTCAGTCCAAGACGGAGCGCGTAAGCCTCGAATTCCTCCCCCAGCTTGTCTGGGGGAGGGGGACCGCGGCGCGGAGCGCCGTGGTGGAGGGGTAATTCTGACTCACGTTGCCCTCCGCCGCCTTTCGCGCGGTCCCCCTCCCCGAGCAAGCTCGGGAGGGCCAGGAAAGGCAAGTCAGAACCTGAACCGAAGCGTCGCCCTTGCCGTCGTCGGGGCTCCGGGCGCGATGTTGTTGTCGCTGTGGGCGGTGGCGAAATAGTCGGCTCCGAACAAATTCTCGACATTGACCTGGGCCTCGATCCCGTCGGTCAGCGCGTAGAAGATTGCGGCGTCGGCCCGAGTGTAACCGGGCAAGGTGACCGCGTTGCTGATTGAGGCGTAGGATTTGGTCGCTGCGATCACTCCAAGGCCGAAGCCGAGCGATTTCGTGACGTTGTAGCGGTTCCAGACCGAGAATTGGTGGCGCGGAACCAGCGGCACTTCCCGGCCCTTCGGCGCCGCGGCCGTGGTCCGGATGATCTCCGCCTTCTGGAGCGCGTAGCCGGCCGAGACCTGCCACCTGTCGGTGATGTTGCGCTCCAGCCCGATCTCGAGCCCCTTGCTCCGCTGGGCTCCGGTGAGGACGGTGAGGTTGGTCGCCGGATCGAGCGCCCGGGTGTTGGTCCGGTCGAGCCGGTAGAGGGCGACGGTGGCGAGAAGGCCGGGGATCGGCTCCCACTTGGCGCCGATCTCGTAATTGTCGAAGCGCTCCGGCTTCAGGCTCTGCGAAGTGACGTCGAGCGAGCTGAACTGATCGCCCGAGCTGGGCAGATAGGAACGGCCGTAGCTGGCGTAGAGCGAAAGCGTGGGCACAGGCTTCGCGATGATCCCGAGCCTCGGCGAGATCAGGTCGTCGGTGCGCTCGAAGGTCTGGCCGGTGTTGCGGTTGAGGACGTCGAGCTTGAAGCGGTCGTAGCGCAGGCCCGCGACGATCTCGAACTGCTCCGAGATTCGAAGCTGCTCCTGGGCGTAGAAGGCCAGGATCGAGGCGTCGCTCTCGTTGAAATTGGCCGGAGTCCGGGCGGGATTGTTGTTCACCGGGAGGAAGACGACATTGGCGTCGATCGTCGGCGAGCCGAGCGGGACGTTGACCGAGCCGACCCCCTTCGGAGCGGCGGCCGAGACGAAGAAGCCGTTGCGGCGCCGGCTCAGCGAATCCTGCTTTCCGATCTCGAAGCCCAGCAGGAGGGTGTGGGACAGGCCCCCGAGATCGCCCTCGACGATGAGATCGGTCTGGCTGAACAGATTCCGGCGGCTGACCGTGTCGTTATAGGCCGAGAGAGCGACCTGGGTTCCGGCGGCGTTGACGGCTCCGGGGAAGATGTTCTGGTAGAATTTGTCGTAGTCGCCGAAGCTCGTCCGGTTTCGAAGAGTCACAGAGTCGGAGAAGCGATGCTCGACCGCGAGGCTTGCGACATGGGCGTCGATCCTGGCGAAGCTCAGGTCGGGATCGCCGAAGAAGGTCCGGTCGAAGCCGCGCAGCGGCCGGCCCTGGAAGGCGGGAACCCCGCGGTCGGCGGTCCGGCGGTCGTGGAAATATTCGTAGGAAAGATCGATCCGGGTGTCGCCCAAGCTTGCGCCCAGGACGGGATTGACCCCGAAGCGCTCGAGCTCGACGTGGCGGCGAAAGCTCTCGCCATTCTCATAGACCCCGTTCAGCCTCAGCCCGATTCCTTCGCCGAGCGGCTGGTCGAGATCGCCGGTCAGCCGGAAGCCTCCCTCGCTGTCCCCCTGGACCGCGAATTCGCGATACGGGCGGAAGCTCGAGCGCTTGGTCACCCGGTTGACGATGCCGCCGCCGCCGCCGCGGCCGAAGATCATCGCATTGGGGCCGCGAAGCACCTCGATCCGCTCGGCATTGTAGAGGTCGCGGAAATATTGGACGTCGTCGCGCACTCCGTTGACGAAGAAATCGGCGGTCGTGTTGTTGCCGCGGAGGGTGATCTGGTCGCGATTGCCTTCGCCGGTGCCGGGAGTCGCTCCCGGCACGTACATCAGGACGTCGGCGATCGAGCGCAGGGCCTGATCCTCGATTTGCGCCTCGGAGATGACGGAGATGGACTGGGGCACGTCCTTGACGTCGGTGCAGGTCCTGGTCGCGGTGCAGGTCTCCTGGGCGCCATATTCGGGCTTCTGGCCGGTGACGACGATGGTCTGCTCGTCGAGGGCGGCCGAGTCGAGCGCTGCCGCCTCGAGTTCCGCGGTCTCGTCGGCCGCCATTGCCGGCGCGGCGAGAGCGGAGGCGAGTGCAAGGAAAGAAATCGAACGCAGGTACATCTTTGCCCCTTGGACGCGCGCGTCATTGCGTCGCGACGCGGGGCCTATCGCTGTTGAGAATGTTTCGCAATAGCATTTTGACCGACCCAATGGCGATCCGCGGGCAGGGGTATCAGGTCACCCCCGCCGCGACAGGATCAGCGGCATTCCGCCGGCGGGGCGGAGGGTCACCATTCCGTGGACCCGGACCTCGTGCCCGGGCACCGGGTCGAAGCGCCAGCCGCTCAGCCAGTGGGCGAGGATGGCGAGCGCCTCGGCGGTGGCGAACCGCGCTCCGACGCACAGGCGCGGCCCGCCTCCGAAGGGGAGATACTGGAAGCGGTGCCTCTCCTCGCGCCGGCCGGGAGCGAAGCGGTCGGGATCGAATTCGTCGGGCCGGTCCCAGAGCGCCTGGTGACGATGGAGGATCCACGGCCAGATCGAGACGATGTCGCCCGGTTTCACCGCCTCGTCGCCGAGCCGGTCCGACTCGACCGCCTCGCGGTCGAAACGCGGCGCGGGCGGGTAGAGTCGAAGCGACTCCTCGAGCACCATCCTGAGCAGCGGAAGGCGATCCGGAAGGTCCGGCCCCTCCCCTGCCGACACCGCGTCGGCGCTCTCGGCGGCGACCCGCGCCTGAAGCTCGGGCTGCTCGGACAGAAGATAAAGGGTCCAGGTCACCGCGTTCGCCGTCGTCTCGTGGCCGGCGAGGTAGAAGGTCATTGCGTTGTCGGCCGCCAGCCGGGCGGCCTGCCCGGGGTCGAAGCGGTCGCCGAGGCCGCGGATCAGCCTTCCGAGGAAATCGTCCGGTCCGCCGTCCGGAAGCCGCTCGCGGACCACCGCCTCGAGCGTTCCGCGCAGATATTTCTGGCCGCGCTGGGCCTTCCAGCCCTGCCGGGTCCATGGGATCCGAGGCAGTCCGAGCATCGCCTGGAGCCTGGCTTCGCTGACTCCTTCGAGCGCCGCGGCGATGTGCTCCATCGCCGATTCGCGGGTGAGGCGCGGGTCGCCGCTGAACAGGGTGTTGGAGATGATCCGCATCGTCGCCCGGGTCGCCTCGAGCGCCACGTCGTGGAGTCCCGGGCTCCACCTTTCGACCGCCTCGCGGCCAACGCGCCCGAACCGGGGCACCAGATTGTCCACAGCGGCCG
>DASVQD010000031.1:0-28487 GCA_036389345.1 Allosphingosinicella sp.
GCCGCGGCCGCCCGTCCAACATCCGCCACCGCGGGCGGTAGGGCCCCCGTCGTCCCGGCGAAAGCCGGGACCTCGGGGAGGCCGGACGAGCCTTCTCGGCCCGAGGTCCCGGCTTCCGCCGGGATGACGTGAGCGCCGCCCAGGCCCCGATTTTCGACAAACCGTCGTCACGCTTCTGCCGACGACCCGCGGACCTATAGGGTTAAAAGCCAACCCCGCTTATTCTTGGACCACTGATTGAAACCAAGGAGAAATCGGATGAGCATCAAGATGATCTTCGCGTCGGCCGCCGCACTGGCGATGGCCGCCGGAACCCCGGCCCTCGCGGCCAGGAACCAGGGCCAGCAGCAGCTCGCAGCGTCCGACTCGGCCGGCGGCGACGCCGGAGTCCAGGCCAAAGGCGAGCGCAAGATCTGCAAGTTCATGGACTCCACCGAGTCGAGGATGAAGCGCGAGCGCCTGTGCTTCACCAAGGCCGAGTGGAGGAAGTTCGAGGACGCCCAGCAGTAAGCCGGGCGTTCCCCAGCCGTGGTCCCGGCGGAAGCCGGGACCACGGGGAGACCCGCCGAGACTATCTGTCCCGAGGTCCCGCCTTTCGCCGGGATGACGATAAACCGCTAAAGCTTGGGCAGCGTGACCCCGCGCTGCCCCATATATTTGCCGGCGCGGTCGGCGTAGCTGACCTCGCAGGGCTCGTTGCCCCGCAGGAACAGGAACTGGCAGGCCCCTTCGTTGGCGTAGACCTTGGCCGGAAGCGGTGTCGTGTTCGAGAATTCCAGTGTGACATGGCCTTCCCAGCCGGGCTCCAGCGGAGTCACGTTGACGATGATCCCGCAGCGCGCATAGGTCGACTTGCCGAGGCAGATGACGAGCACGTCGCGCGGCACCCGAAAATATTCGACCGTCCTCGCCAAAGCGAAGCTGTTCGGCGGGATGATGCAGACGTCGGTCCGGCGGTCGACAAAGCTGTTCGACTTGAAGTCCTTCGGGTCGACGATCGCATTGTCGACGTTGGTGAACAATTTGAACTCGTCCGACACCCTCGCGTCGTAGCCGTAGCTCGACAGGCCGTAGCTGATCGTCCCCTCGCGCTTCTGGGCATCGACGAACGGCTCGATCATCCCGTTTTCCAGGGCCTGCGCCCGGATCCAGCGGTCGGACATGATCGACATCGTGCGCGTCACTCCCAACCGTTCGGCCTGAGCCTGTCGAAGGCCCGCCTTTTGTGCCTAAGCGGAAAGGGAGGGCTTCGACAAGCTCGGCCCGAACGGTTTTGCGGGCTGCCAGCCTCTCGCTCTATCCCTACTTGATGTGGAGCACGCAGATCAGAGTGAAGAGGCGCCGCGCGGTGTCGAAATCCATCTCGATCCTGCCTTTCAGGCTCTCCTGGAGAAGCTCCGCGGCTTCGTTGTGCAGCCCGCGCCGCGCCATGTCGATCGTCTCCAGTCCCCTGGGCGATTCGGAGCGGACTGTTCTGAAATAGCTCTCGCAGATCGCGAAATAGTCGCGGACCGGACGCTTGAAGCGGGCCAATCCGAGTCGGATCGTCTCGATCGGCTCGCCGGCCTCGTCCTTGAGGTCGATGGCGAGGCTGTTGTCCTCCATCCTCAGCAGGATCCGGAACGGCCCGTCATGGCCGGCCGGCCTGAAGCTGTTCTGCTCGAGCAGGTCGAAGATCGCGACCTTGCGCTCCCGCTCGATATCCTCGCTGCGCCGGATGATCGTATGCTCGTCCAGCTCGATGTCGATGATCCGCGGGTCCGGCATGGGAGAGGGATAGCGTCGGCGCCTTGCTTCGTCACCCCGGACTTGATCCGGGGTCCACCTTCCTCGGATAGCGCGGAAGAAGGTGGATGCCGGATCAAGTCCGGCATGACGATCCACCAAGTTTTCCCGGATTAAGCCACGGATTTCCGGGTTCAGGCCGGGATTCCCCGGCCTCGTCGCTGTACGCTCTACCAGAAAGCCGGTAGTTTGCCGCAATGGCTCAAAACCTCGTTCTACTGCCCGGTGCGCCGGAGCCCGAATCGTCCGCTCTGCCCCAGAACGTGGAGGCCGAGGCGGCGCTTCTGGGCGCACTGATGATCGACAACCGGCTGGCCGAGGACATCCAGCTCAAGCTTCGCCCCGACCATTTTCACGAGCCGCTCCACGCCCGCATCTACGAGCAGATATTGAAGCTCGTCGACCGCAACATGATCGCCTCGCCGGTCACCCTTCGTCCGCTGTTCGAGGCCGACGAGGAGATGAAGGAGCTCGGCGGGCCCTCCTACCTCGCCCAGCTGACCGGGAGCGGGGCGGCGATCATCGGCGCCCGCGACTTCGCCGAGCAGATCTACGAGCTCGCTCTGCTTCGCGCTCTGATCGGGGTCGGCCGCGACATGGTCGAGCAGGCCCTCGACACCAGCGAGGACGTCGATCCCAAGGGCCAGATCGAAGCGGCCGAGGCGGCCCTCTACCGGGTCGCCGAGGAGGGCGGAGGCGAGGGCGGGGTCAAGACCTTCGCCGAGGCCACCCGGATGGCCGTCCAGATGGCCGAGAAGGCGCTCAACACCGGCGGCGGCCTGTCCGGGATCACCACCGGCCTCGAGACGATCAACGCCAAGACCGGCGGGCTCCACCACAGCGATCTCGTCATCCTCGCCGGCCGTCCCGGAATGGGCAAGACCGCGCTCGCAACCAACATCGCCTTCAACGCGGCCCGCCGGTTCATCCGCGACACCGCCGAGGACGGCATCGCCCCGGACAAGTCGGCCGGCGCCGGGGTCGCCTTCTTCAGCCTCGAAATGTCGGCCGACCAGCTCGCCACTCGAATTCTCGCGGAGCAGTCCGGGATCAGCTCCGAGAATCTGCGCATGGGCAAGATCGGCCAGCAGGATTTCCGCAACCTCGCCAGGGCCGCGGCGGACCTGGAGAGCCTCCCGCTCTACATCGACGACACTCCGGGCCTCACCATCGCCGCGCTCCGAACCCGTGCCCGGCGGCTCAAGCGCCAGCGCGGGATCGGCCTCGTCGTCGTCGACTATCTCCAGCTGCTCCAGGGTACCGGCAAGGGCGGGCACGAGAACCGGGTGAACGAGATCTCCGAGATCAGCCGGGGCCTCAAGACCCTCGCCAAGGAGCTCTCCGTCCCGGTCATCGCCCTCTCCCAGCTCAGCCGGGCCGTCGAGCAGCGCGAGGACAAGAGGCCGCAGCTCTCCGACCTTCGCGAATCCGGCTCGATCGAGCAGGACGCCGACATGGTCTGGTTCGTCTATCGCGAGGAATATTATCTCGCCAACAAGCAGCCCGCCGACGATCATAGCGACTTCCCCGCCTGGCAGGAGGAGATGAACCGCGCCTACGGCCTCGCCGAGCTGATCGTCGCCAAGCAGCGCCACGGCTCGACCGGCAAGGTGAAGATGAAGTTCGAGGCGAAGATCACGAAATTCTCCGACTATATCGACGAGGGTTATCTGCCCGAGGCGCGGGGGTAGGGGCGAGGGGAGAGCCGCGTCGTCCCGGCGAAAGCCGGGACCTCGGGGAGACCCGCCGAGACCTCAATCGTCGCCCCGGCGAAGGCTGGGGCCCCAGCGGGTGAAATGCCCCGGCGTCCATCACCCGCTGGGATCCCGGCCTTCGCCGGGATGACGGGTCGGTGGCGGCCCGATCGAGCAAGATCGGTTGCTTGTCGCCGCCTCCGGCCGCGACTAGCGTTTCGGGTGCAACGGGCTCGGAGACTCGAATGACCTTGTTTTTCAAAGCAATGACGGCGGCGCTCTTGATGACGACTATTCCGGTGGAGGCTTCGGCCCAGGGCTCGGCCGACCCGCACCAGTGGCTCGAGGACGTGCGCGGCGAGAAGGCGCTGGGCTGGGCCAAGGCGGAGAGCGCGAAGACCCTGAAGAGCTTCCAGTCCGACCCGCGCTACCAAGGCCTCTACGAGCGGGCGCTCGAGGTGCTGCAGGCGAAGGACCGGATTCCCGGAGTCCAGATCCGGCCCGACGGCCTCTACAATTTCTGGCAGGACCAGACCAACGTCCGGGGACTTCTTCGGCGCACCACCCTGGCCAGCTACCGGACCCCGAATCCGGTCTGGGAGCCGGTCCTCGACATCGACGCGCTCGCCAGGGCGGACGGCAAGTCCTGGGTCTACAAGGGCATGCAGTGCCTTCCGCCGGCGATGACCCGCTGCCTGGTCAACCTTTCCGAGGGCGGCGGCGACTCGACCGTCATCCGCGAGTTCGACACCGCCGCTCGCCGATTCGTCGACGGCGGCTTCTCGCTGCCCGAAGGCAAGCAGGACGTGGAGTGGGAGGACGAGGACACGATCATCGTCGGCCGCGACTGGGGGCCGGGGACGATGACCGAATCGGGCTACGCCTTCGTCGCCAAGCGCCTTCGCCGCGGGCAGGCCCTCGACAAGGCCGTCGAAATCTACCGCGGCGAGCCGGCCGACGTCGGCGCCGGAGCGTTCGTCCTTCGCGACTCCGACGGCCGCTCGCACGGGCTGATCGGCTATCGAAGCGTCGGCTCGCACGAGATGCGATTCACCCTGCTTCGGCCCTCCGGCAACGTCTCGCTCGACCTGCCGGAGCGGGCGAGCATTTCCGGAATCGTCGACGGCCGGCTCCTCGTCCGGCTGAGCGAGGCCTGGCAGGCGCCGGGCGGAGCGCGCTTCGCGACCGACTCGCTGATTTCCTACGATCTCGAGCAATGGAAGCGGGACCCGCTCACCGCCGTGCCCGACCTCGTCTTCGCGCCCGGCCCGCGCCAGACGCTCAGCGGAGTCGCGACGACGAAGGGCCGGCTCATCGTCAGCCTCCTCGACAATGTGCGCGGCCGGGCCTTCGACTATGATTATTCCGGCGGCAAATGGCGCTCGACACCGATCCGGCTTCCGGCCAACGCGACGGTCGGAATCGCCACTGCGTCCGACACGGCGGACCAGGCGATGTTCTCGGTCGCCGATTTCCTCACGCCCTCCACCTTGTGGTTCTACGACGCCGCGGCCGGCAAGCTGGAGACGATCAAGACCACCCCGGTCCGGTTCGACGCCTCGCGCCACGTCGTCGAGCAGCTCGAGGCGACCTCGCGCGACGGGACGAAGATCCCCTATTTCCTGATCCGGCCCAAGGCGATGAAGGCGGACGGATCGACCCCGACCCTCCTCAACGCCTATGGCGGCTTCCAGGTCGCCCAGCTGCCCAGCTATTCGGGCACCCTGGGCCGGCTCTGGCTCGAGGCGGGCAACGCTTATGTCGTCGCCAACCTGCGCGGCGGAGGCGAGTTCGGTCCGAAATGGCACCAGGACGCCCAGGGCGCCAACAAGCAGCGGACCTGGGACGATTATATCGCGGTCGCGGAGGACCTCATCCGCCGCAAGGTCACCTCGCCGCGGCGGCTCGGAGTGGTCGGCGGAAGCCAGGGCGGACTGCTTGTCGGGACCGCCATCACCCAGCGTCCGGACCTGTTCAACGCGGCGATCGTCCAGGTCCCCTTGTTCGACATGCTGCGCTACCATCTGATCGGCGCCGGAGCCTCGTGGAAAAGCGAATATGGCGATCCCGAAAAGCCTGAGCAGCGCGCCTGGCTGGAGGCTTATTCGCCCTACCAGAAGCTCAAGCCCGGCGTGAAATATCCGATGCCCTTCATCCACAGCTCGACCGCCGACGACCGGGTCACCCCCGTCCACGCCCGCAAGGCCGCGGCCCGGCTCGCGGAGCTCGGCCAGCCTTATTATTATTACGAGAACATGGAGGGCGGCCACGCCGCGGCGGCCAATATCCCGGAAACGGCACGCCGGCTGGCGATGGAATATGTCTACGCGACTGAAAGGCTGGTGGATTGACCGGCGTTTCATTCGCTCTGCGCATCTGAATTAAACTGTCTTCGGTTATCATGAAAAACCAGCGACTTAGCCCGCTTGCGACGTGATGATTTCGTGATTAGACCTGTCACCTAACGCGCTCGAGCACTCTCGCGAGAAACGAAGTGGCGAGATAAACGAGTAAGGCGGTTCATTCCTGCAAGCCGCGCTGCGCGCTCCAGCGTTGGAGGCCTGACTTAATCACGTCTGCACGTCGCCTGGGTAACGGATGTAGTTTGTATAGTCTGCGGAACGACCGGTCGCGAATGGCTCCGAGGGCTTCGCAGAAGGCTGCGACCGTTGAGCGTTGAGTATCAACCGTCGTACGGGCCGCTTCCAATAAGTTTCGGTTCTGTAACGGCATGCAACCGATTCGGTTGTTATTCAATTTGACTGGTCGTGTGTTTGAGGATGAACTCTGTCTGGCCAGACTGCTAGCGCATTTTTGTGTCCGCATGTACCGGCTAGGGAGAGAACCATGAAAAGCATCGCACTTTCTGCAGCTCTTTTAGTTTCCGCCATCACGCCGCTTTCGACGGCTGTCGCAGCCCCGGCGCCGGTCGCGGCGGCGAGTCAGTCCGTGATCACCTATCTCGGCGAGGTCGAGATAGATGGGGAGATCTATGACGTGTATCTCGTCGAAAGCTACGGCGGCGGGCGTGTGATCTAAGTCGATCGGCCAGTCGTCGAATGAGTCGACACGGAGACCCGCTCGATGGGCCTCCGTGTCGACCGCTTGCGCTATTGAAAGATCGTTTAATCTATCGGCAAACTATAGGCTGCTTACGAGTGCATTGGGAGAATTTGTATGTTTAGGCGATCAAGTGTCACAGTCGCGACGATGGCGTGCCTGGCGGTCCTCTCGACGTTGGCGGCGCCGGCGTCTTCCGCCGCTGCGCAGGGCAAGGCGGCAGCCGACCTGGCCGGGACTTGGGCCGGATCGTTCGTGGCGACGGAGTGGACCTTCGAATTCAAGCGCGAAGGCAACACCTGGTCCGGACGCTACATGTCGGCGAAGACCCGGAAGTGGGAGCCCATGCACTCGCTGGCCGTTTCGGGACGGACCGTCCGGTTCAGCTTGGACGCGAAACCTCCGGTCACCTTCAATCTGAAGGTCGATCCGACCAACAGGATCCTGGCCGGCGAGGTCAATGTCTTCAGCCGGAATTTGCCCTTTTCAGCGGCGCGGAGGTCGTGACCCGGTGCTTCTCCCGCGCAAGGCGATCGTCTCGGCAATCCTGGTCTCGCTGACGGTTCCAGGTTTCGCCGACGGTGCGAGCGGGGTAGCGAGGACGGAGTCGACGTTCGGATATGTGGAGGTGAGCGCGGCCGACGTCGAAACCGCGATCGATGAAGGCCGGGCCGCACAGGCCGCTGCTCGCAATGCCCTGGCGCTCCCGGATGTGCGCTTCGGCATAACCGATCGGGGCGGCACGGGCGGTCAGTGGGTCAATCTGGCGGCGGACGGCAAGCCCGTCTACTCTTGGATGTTCAGGAGAGGCCCCGGCGACCGGAAGCCCGTCCCGTCGAGCAACACCCTGAGCCACGAGATCGGGCACGATCTTTTCATCCGCTACCTCGTCCCGAGCTCGAGGGACGATCAATATGGCGGGGACGCTCCCGATTGGCTGGACGAGATGGCCGCCATCGCCTTCGAAGGGGCCGAACTGACGGCAAGTCGACGTCGCCAGGCGGCGCGCTATGCCCGGGAAGCGACGCTTTTGCCTTTGGGCCAATTCCTGACGATGACCCATCCTGAATGGGCGTCGAGGCCGCCTCCCGCGCCTTCCAGGGAGCCCGCGCCGTCCGGGGAGACTTTTGAAATCAGACTCGCCATCAGCGAAGATTCACCGCGATTCTACGCGACGGGCCGTGCCTTCTACGACTTCCTGGTCGACCGGACGAAGTCTGCCGCGATCGTCGCCGAGCTGGCGATCGCGTTTCGTAAGGGCGAACGCCTCGATCGATGGATCCTGTCTCGAACCGGGCACAAAGGCCCGAGCGCCGGCCTGGGGGCCCTGAACGCAGAGTTTCTCGCCTGGATCGCGTCGGACGAACGATATGACGTCGTCGGGGCAAAAGGCGGGGGCGTTGCGACGTCCCTCAACGCCGCCGGGGCCGAACGGGCGGCGGGGCGGAATCAATGAGCCTGTGCGAAGCGGGGCTTGGAGATAGGCCGTACCGATACTCGCCAGTCGCGCTCTCATCATCCCCTCTCCCGCTTCCCGCGGGAGAGGGGCTCGATCCGCCAGGCCGCCGAAAGTCGATGCAGCTTGGCCTGAAACTGAGGGGAGGGTTGATCGCCGCGCTTCTGGCAGGGACGGCCTCGACGGCGCTGCAGGCGCGGGAGGCGGTGAAGCCTTCCGCGCCGGCCCAGCCCGCATCCGGCCAGCGGCTTCCCGCTTCGGGGCCGGCGGCGGCGGCTCCGGCTCCCCCCAAGCCTGCCGAGGCCGAGGCGCCGCCGAAGATCGAGTTCCGGGGCGCCGATGGCAAACCTCTGCCGCCGGAGCTTCAGCGGCAGCTTGAGGAGCGGATCAGGAACAACCCTCCTCCGCCGCCGACGCCGGTCCCCCCGCCGGCCGCGATCCCGGACGTGCCGACAGGGTCCGGGGGCAGGGACATCCTCGTTACCGGACAGCGCCCGCGCGGATCGGTGATCGGCGACATACCGCCGGAGCGGACTCTCAATCCGCTCGACATCAGGGCCTATGGGGCGAGCAACATAGGGGAGCTCATCCAGACCCTGGGGCCGCAAGTGAGCAGCAACCGGGGCCGGGAAGACGGAAACCCGGTCCTCTTGCTCAACGGGAAGCGCGTGTCGAGCTTCGCCGAGATCGCCAAGTTTCCGACCGAAGCGATCGAACGGATGGAGGTATTTCCCGAGGAACTTTCGCTCAAATACGGATATCGCGCCGACCAGAAGGTGGTGAACGTGGTGACCTTCGAGAGGTTCAGTTCGCGGGTTGGCCAGCTCAATTATGTCGTGCCGACGGAAGGCGGACGCGACACGGCGCGCGTCGAGGCCAATTATCTGCTCATAAGGGGCGACACGCGGTTCAACTTGGACGCGGATTACTCCCGGTCGGGATCTCTGCTGGAAAGCGAACGGGTTGTGCGGCAGGCTCCGGGAGCGCCGGACCTGGGGCGGTTCCGGACGTTGCTGCCGGCGACCGAGCGCCTCGTGCTCGGCGGGACGGTGAGCGGCAATGTGCTGGGCGACGTGGCGTCGACTCTGAACGGCCGCTTCGAGTCGAACAAGAGCGAGAGCCTCCTGGGCCCCGGCCGCACCGGCGTGCTCGCCCGCGACACCGATACGCGCGTCATCCATCTGGGAACCGCGCTCAACGGCCGCCTGGCGGGCAAGTGGCTATGGTCCTTCACCGGCAATTACGACCGCATCAGGACCGAGGCCTTCACCGATACCGACGACGTTCTTGGAACACGGGACGAGGCGCGATCGGTGAACGCCCTCGCCGAGGCCGAGCTGGTATTGAGCGGCTCGGTACTGACACTGCCGTCCGGCCCGCTCTCGATGAGCGTACGCGGACGCGCCGAGATGCGCGACTTCAGCAGCCGATCGTTGCGCGGCGAAGTGGAGCAGAGGGCGGATCTCTCCCGCGACACGGGCGCGATACAAGCCAATTTCGACCTGCCCATCGCGAGCCGGCGCAGGAAAATACTGGACCGGCTCGGCGATCTTTCGGCGAACGCGAACTTCGAGATCGGGAAGCTGTCCGACTTCGGCACTCTTCGAACGTTCGGCTACGGCTTGAACTGGTCGCCGATCAAGCCGATCAACCTCATCGCCTCCGTCACGGACGAAGACGGTGCCCCGACGGTCGAGCAGCTCGGGGGGCCGCTCGTCGCCACGCCCAATGTTCAAACCTACGACTTCACGCGGCGCGAGGTCGTCGACATCACGCGAGTCTTCGGCGGCAACCCGGGCCTCCGTCCCGACGACCGTCATGTCGTCAGGCTCGCGGTCGACGCCAAGCCGTTTCCGAAAGCCGACTTCAACCTGCTTTTCGAATATACCAAGATTCGGATCGACGATCCGATCGCACCCTTTCCAATCGCGACTCCGGAGATCGAGGCCGCGTTTCCTGAGCGGTTCACGCGCGACGTCGATGGCCGGCTCCTTCGGATCGACAGCAGGCCGCTCAATTTCAGGCGGTCCGAGCAGGAGCAATTGCGCTCGGGTTTCAATTACACGCGGACGCTGGCGGCGATGCCTCCGGGAATGCAGAACGCCAACACTCGCTTCATTTCGGGAGGCGAGGCCGCTCTGAAGAGCGCGCTTCCGCCCGGGGCGGTGATCGTCAGGCCCGAGGCTGGAAGCGCGATGGCGCGGCGCGTCGAAAATATGATGAGCCGATTGACCGTTGGTTTCTATCACACCTGGCATTGGAAGGACGAGATTCTCGTTCGCGAGGGCCTGCCCGTGCTGGACCTGCTCAACGGATCCGCGACCGACGGCCGCGGCGGGAGGCCTCGTCACGAGCTCGAACTCCAGGCAGCCCTCTTCAAGGGCGGGCTCGGCGCGCGTGCGACGGTCGACTGGCAAAACGGGACCAAGGTGCGCGGTCTTCCCGCGGGCTCCGGCGGTACCGCAACGGACCTGAGCTTTTCTGCTTATTCGACCGTGAACATCAATCTGTTCGCGGACCTCGCCGATCGCTTCGGAGGATCCGCCGCCCCGGCCTGGCTCCAGGGTACCTTGGTCACCCTAGGCATCAACAATCTGTTGAACAGCCGCCCTGAAGTCGAGGACGAAGCGGGGTCGACTCCGCTCAGTTATCAGCCGGCTTATCTCGAGCCTCTCGGCCGCTCGGTGAGCTTCACCTTTCGGAAAATTTTCTAACCAAGGGCCTACGTCCCCGCGAACGGGTCCTTCAGCCCCACCCCGATGCTCGCCCGGGCCGCTTCCGCCTCGGAGCTCGTCACCGGATAGGCGCAATAATCGGCGGCGTAGAAGGCGCTCGGGCGGTGGTTGCCCGAGAGGCCCAGCCCTCCGAAAGGAGCGTTGCTCGGCGCGCCGTTGGTCGGCTTGTTCCAGTTGATCACGCCTGCCCGGATGTTCGCCCAGAAGCGGTCGTAGAGCTCCGGGCTTCCGCCGACCAGCGAGGCGGCGAGGCCGTAGCGGGTGGCATTGGCCTCGGCCAAAGCGGCGTCGAAGTCGGGGACCCGGATCACCTGGAGCACCGGTCCGAACAGCTCGGCGTCCGGGCGCTCGGCGACGTCGGTGACGTCGATGATCGCCGGGGTCAGGAACGGCTTGTCCGCCACAGGCCGGTCGAGCCGGCGGATCGCCCGGCCGCCCTTGATCATCAGGTCGAGGAACGCCTCCTGAAGCTGGTCGGCGGCCTGGTTGTCGATCACCGGGCCCATGAACGGGGCCGGCGAGGCGTGCGGATGGTCGACGATGATCCGGGCGGCGAGCTTTGCGATCTCGGCGAGCAGGGCCTCGTGCTGCCCTTCCTGGACGATCAGCCGGCGGGCGCCGGTGCAGCGCTGGCCCGAGCTCATGAAGGCCGACTGGACGGCGATGACCGCGGCGGCGGCGATGTCCTTGGAGTCCCAGACGACGAGCGGGTTGTTGCCGCCCATCTCGAGCGCGAGGATCTTCTGGGGGGCGTCCGCGAACTGGCGGTGGAGCGCGAGCCCGGCCCGGGCCGAGCCGGTGAACAGCAGCCCGTCGATCCCGGGGCTCGCCGCGAGCGCCTTGCCGACGTCGACCGCGCCCTGGACGCAGCGGACCACGTCCTCGGGCACGCCCGCCTCGTGGTAGAGCCTCACCAGCATCTCGCCGACCGCCGGGGTCTTCTCCGAAGGCTTGAACACCACCGCATTGCCGGCGAGCAGGGCTGGGACGATGTGGCCGTTGGGCAGGTGGGCCGGGAAATTGTACGGGCCGAGCACGGCGAGCACTCCGTGCGGCTTGTGGCGGACCGCGACCCGCGCTCCGAGTGCGCCTTCGAGCCGGCGCTGCGAGGTCCGCTCCGAATAGGCCGAGACCGAGATGTCGACCTTGCCCACCACCGCGTCGACCTCGGTCGCGGTCTCCCAGAGCGGCTTGCCGGTCTCCCGGGCGATGAGGTCGGCGAGCGCCTCCTTATTGCCTCGCACAACGTTGGCGAAGCGGCGCAGGGTCTCGATCCTGACCGCCAGCGGCTTCGCCGCCCAGCTCGCCCAGGCGGCCCGGGCCCGGGCGACCTCGGCCTCGACATCGCCGGTTTGGCCCGTCCACAGAGGCGCTCCGGTGGCCGGTTCGATCGAGCTCAAGGTCCCCATGGCGGCTGACCCACCATTTTTGGCTGCGGCGGTCAAGCACCGGCCCGCATGGCGTCCCCCATCCGCCGGATCGCGCCGATCTTTTCGTCGAAAGCGCTCCAGTCGTCCGATTCGTCGATCCGGCTCCAGATCGCCTCGACCTCGTCGATGTGCATCGAGCAGGGCGACTCGTCCGACCAGTAAGGGTGGTCGAGCGCTCCCGCCTGGGCTTCAAAGCGTGCTATGGAGTGTCGAAGTTCGGCGAATGCGTCACTTTCGTACACATTCTCGGCAGGCGAATCCGCCCGCCGCCGGCCGCCCCGCCAGTCGAAGAAGAAGCGGTCGAGTGTGACCGTCCTGGCTGCAAGCCCGGTCTCGATCGCGACCAGCAAGGCGGAGTCGCTCTCCCCGCCGGTCGGCCGGATCCCGAGCCGCGCGAAGATCGCCTCGACCAGTCGGCGCTGGAATTCGGGCGCGAAGGCGTCGAGCGCGGGATTGAGTGCGCCGGCCTCGGAGAGGGTGAGAAGCGAGGCGGCGAGCTGGAGGACGTCCCAGTGGATCGCCTCGGGCTGCCGGCCGAACGCATAGAGGCCGGCATGGTCGAAATAGGCGGCGGTGAAGCGGCCGTCCCAGTAAGGCGTGAACCGCCACGGCCCGTAGTCGAAGCTCTGCGCGGTGATCGCGATATTGTCGCTGTTGAGGACGCCGTGGACGAAGCCGGCGGCGATGTAGGAAGCCGCGAGCCGGGCCGCCTCCCGGGCGACGTGGGCGAGGAGGCGGGCGGGAGCGTCGTCCCCGCCGCCCTCGTCCGAATAATAATAACGAAGGCAGTAATCGGTGAGCTTCGCCAGGTTTTCCCGGTCCTGGAAATAAGCGAGCCGCTGGAAGGTGCCGATCCGGATATGGCTGTGCTGGAGCCGCACCAGCACCGCCGATCGGGTGGGGGAGGGCTCGTCGTTCCGGTCCAGGGCCTCGCCGGTTTCGACGAGCGACAAGGTCTTCGAAGTCTCGACCCCCAGAGCTTCCAGCATCTCGGTGGCGAGCACCTCGCGCACCCCGCCCTTCAAGGTGAGCCGCCCGTCGCCGAAGCGGCTCCACGGAGTCCGGCCGGAGCCTTTCGTCCCGAGGTCCAGCAGCCTCCCGTCCCGGTCCCTGAGCTGGGCGAACAGGAAGCCGCGGCCATCGCCTATGTCCGGATTGTAGACCCGGAACTGATGGCCGTGATAGCGAAGTGCGAGGGGCCGTTTCAGATTGTCCGCAAGCGGCTCGAAGCGGCCGAAGTGGCTCAGCCATTGCTCGTCGGTCAGTCCGCCCAGCCCGACGGCGCTCGCCCAGCGGCCGTTGCGGAAGCGAAGGAGCGTCTGCGGGAAGTCGGCGGCCTCGACTGGATCGTAGAAGGCCTCGCCAAGCTCCAGGATGGCGGGATCGGCGCGATAGCCGGACTGGGAGGGCAGGGGAGTCATCGCCCTCCAACCCCGCCCCATCCGGGCGGTTCCGGAGCGCTTAACCTCGGCTTAGCAATTTGGCGTCATTCTAGCCGCAGCGACAGGAGAGAGTGATGCGCCTATTCCGCGATATCTTACGCAACCGTAAGGGCGGGACCGCGATCGAATATGCCCTGGTCGCAACCCTCATCGCGGTCGCCGCGATCGCGGCGTTCAACAATCTCGGAAAGCAGTCCGACATGACCCTCAACAATGTCGGCGCAGCCATGGACGTCACCAAGGGCTAGGCCGCCACCTAAGGCTTGCCGCGGCCGCGCGGCCCCGCAATATGCCTCCAGACGGGGGGCGGGACATGGCGGACTGGTCTGACGGTTGGTGGACGGCGGGGGACGGGCTTCGCCTCCATTATCGCGAATATGCCGGCAGGGCCGACCGCCCGCCGATCCTGTGCATCCCCGGCCTCACCCGCAACGCGCGCGACTTCGAGGGAGTCGCCGACCGCCTCAAGGGCGAATGGCGGCTGATCTGCGTGGAGCTGAGGGGCCGCGGGCAGAGCGATCATGCCAGGGACGCGATGACCTACGTCCCGCCGGTCTACTGGCAGGACGTCGAGGCGTTGATCGCCGCCCTGGAGCTGAAGCGCTTCGTCCTGTTCGGGACCTCGCTCGGCGGGCTCATCACGATGCTTCTCGCGCTGGCCGGCCGGGACCGGATCGCGGGGGCACTGCTCAACGATATCGGTCCCGAGCTCGAGCAGAAGGGGCTCGAGCATATCCGCTCCTATGTCGGGCGCTCGCAGAGCTGGCCGACCTGGCTCCACGCCGCCCGGTTCCTCTGCGAGGCTCAGAGCGACCGCTATCCGGACTGGGACAAGGACCAGTGGCTGGTCTACGCCAAGCGCCTGTGCAGGCTCAACCAGAGCGGCCGGATCGTCTTCGACTACGACATGCGGATCGCCGAGCCGTTCCGCCAGCCCGGCGGCGATTCCGGCTTCGACCTGTGGACCGCGTTCGCGGCCTTGAAGGGAGTGCCTTCGCTGGTGGTGCGGGGAGGGATTTCCGATCTCTTGAGCGAGACGACGGTTGAGCGGATGCTGGCGGAGAACCCCGACATGGAGGCTGTGACGGTTCCGAACGTCGGCCACGCTCCGACTCTGGAAGAGCCGGAGGCGGTGGCGGGGATCGACCGGCTGCTGGCGAGGATTCGCTAGGCCGGCGGACCCCTTGCCTCCCCATCGCAGATGGGGGGGGGACCAGCGAAGCTGGTGGAGGGGTGATCTGGCGAAGCCTCACCATGTCACCCCTCCACCAGGCAAAGCCTGGTCCCCCTCCCCATGCTGCGCATGGGGAGGCACATGGTGTGAGTTGATTTCTTAGTCTTTCTGCCCCATATGGCTCTCAGCGAAACGTCATGCAGCGTGAACGCCCCAACCGGGCCGGCTCCGTTTCGTCACTACCAAGGTTTCCCTTTTCACGCGGGTCACCAGAACCCGCCGCGTTTCCGCGTGCCGTTCCGGCTGCGCCGGGGCGCCGCACCATATAGTGAGTTATCATGTCTTTTGAAAATCTCGGGCTGTCGCAGCCCGTCCTCCAGGCGCTCGCTCTGAAGGAATATTCGACCTCGACCCCGATCCAGGAGCAGGCGATCCCGATCCTTCTCAAGGGCAAGGACCTGCTCGGAATCGCCCAGACGGGCACCGGCAAGACCGCGGCCTTCATGCTTCCCTCGATCGACCGGCTGATCGCCAGTGCCAAGCGCCCACAGCGCGGCACCTGCCGAATGCTGGTCCTCGCCCCGACCCGCGAGCTTGCCTCCCAGATCGCGGAAAGCGCGCGAGCCTATGGCCGCTTCAGCCACATCAGCGTCGCCACCGTGTTCGGCGGAACCTCGATCAACAAGAACCGGCAGGATCTGTCGCGCGGAGTCGACGTTCTCGTCGCCACCCCGGGCCGGCTTCTCGACCTGGTCGAGCAGCGCTGGCTGGACCTCAGGCAGGTCGAGATCCTCGTCCTCGACGAGGCGGACCAGATGCTCGACCTCGGCTTCATCCACGACTTGAAGAAGATCGTCCGCTTCCTTCCCGAGAAGCGCCAGAGCCTGTTCTTCTCGGCGACCATGCCGAAGGCCATCCGCGACCTCGCGGACAAGTTCCTGACCAATCCCGAGCAGGTCGCGGTGACCCCGGTCTCCTCGACGGTCGAGCGCGTCGAGCAGTACGTCACCTTCGTCAACCAGGCCGAGAAGCCCGCTCTGCTGACGATGATGCTTCGGGTCGGGTTCGGCGCCAAGGGTTCGATGGACCGGGTCCTGATCTTCAGCCGCACCAAGCACGGCGCCGACCGGATCGTGAAGCAGCTCGCCCAGACCGGGATTCCCGCCAACGCGATCCACGGCAACAAGAGCCAGCCGCAGCGCGAGCGGGCGCTTGCCGAGTTCAAGGACGGCAAGGTGAAGATCCTGATCGCCACCGACATCGCGGCGCGCGGAATCGATGTCTCGGGCGTCAGCCACGTCATCAACTTCGACCTTCCCAACGTCTCGGAGCAATATGTCCATCGTATCGGCCGCACCGCGCGCGCCGGAGCGACGGGCGTGGCCGTCGCCTACTGCGCCGAGGACGAGCGGCCCTATCTCAAGGGCATCGAGCGGCTCACCAAGCAGACCCTCACCCCCGTGCCGCTGCCCGAGGGCTTCAACGCCGAGGCGGCGCGGATCAAGGCGGCCCGGGCCAGCTCTCCGATCCAGATCGTCGAGCGCCCCGAGCGCGACGAGCGCCATGGCCGCGGCCGCCCGGCGAAGCGCTTCAGCGCGCGTCCGGCGCGTCCGCAGGGCCAGGCGCGCAGCGGCGGGGGCCGCAGAAGGACTGCCTCGAGGTAAGCCTTCGGCACCCGCGAGAAGCGGTGGGGGGCCTTCGATACGCCGGTTCGACAGGCTCACCGGCTACTCAGGATGAGCGGTCTGGAGCAATGCCACCGCTCATCCTGAATAGGGACTGAGCTTGGCGAAGGCCCGTATCGAAGGACCCCTCCACCATACTTCGCGTGGTCCCCCTCCCCACGCGCCTTGCGCGCGGGGAGGACAAGGGTAGAGCGACCCCGTGCCCATCCTCCTCCCGCTCCTGCTCGCCGCCCAGGCGACCCCCGACATCGTCGTCACCGGCCGTGGCCTCGCCCCGGCCCCCGGCGACGAGGTGTTCGACACCGTCGTCGTCGACCGGGACCGACTGACCGGCTCCGCTTCCGGCCGGCTCGAAGAGGTGCTTCGCGACGTTCCGGGCTTCCAGCTCTTCCGCCGCTCCGATTCCCGCTCCGCCAATCCGACCAGCCAGGGCGCGACCTTGAGGGCGCTGGGCGGCAATGCGTCCAGCCGGGCGCTGCTCCTGCTCGACGGAGTCCCCCAGACCGATCCGTTCGGCGGCTGGGTGAGCTGGCCGGCTTACCATCCCGAACGGCTCGGCGAAGCCCGGGTGACCCGGGGCGGCGGGAGCGGGGCCCAGGGGCCCGGGGCGCTGGCCGGAACCATCGAGCTCGCAAGCGCGACCCCCGCCCAGCTTCGCGGACCGCAGGGGCGCTTCGGCTACGGCAGCCGGGACTCGATCGACGCCTTTGCCGGCCTTGGCCTTCCGCTCGGTGACGGCTTCGTCGCGGTCTCGGGCGCGTGGCAGCGGGGCGACGGCTTCATCCCGATCGTCGGCGAGCAGCGCGGCCCGGCCGATCGGCCCTCGCCTTACGAGCAGATGAGCCTCGCCGTCCGGGCCGTCGCGCCCCTTGCCGGCGCCGAGCTTCAGGCGAGCGGCCTCGCTTTTTCCGACGCCCGCGAGCGGGGCACCGCTTTTTCCGGCATTCGAACGAAAGGGGCGGACGCCTCGCTTCGACTGGTCGGCCGGCGCTGGAGCGCGCTGGCCTACGTGCAGACGCGAGATTTCTACAACAGCTTCGCGAGCGTCAATGCCGCCCGAACGGCTGCGACCCGGACGTCGGAGCAGTTCAGCGTTCCGGCGACCGGCCTCGGCGCCCGGGTCGAGGCGAGGCCGCGGATCGGCGCTGATCTCGAGCTCCGGGTCGGCGGCGACTGGCGTCTCACCGCCGGAGAGACTCGGGAGCTTTTCGCCTTCGTCGCCGGATCGGGCACCCGCGGGCGAGTGGCGGGCGGGCGGGCCGCAACGCTCGGCGCCTTCGCCGAGGCTTCGTGGTCCTCGGAGGCCCTGACGCTGACCGCCGGAGGACGGATCGACCGATGGACGATCTCGAACGGCCGCCTCCGCGAACGCGTGCTCGCGACCGGCGCGGTTCTGACCGACACCGCCTTCGGCGACCGCTCAGGCTGGGAGCCGACCGGGCGCGCCGGGATTGCCTGGCGGGTGGCGGACCGGGTCACGCTTCGAAGCGCGGCCTATCTCGGCTGGCGGCTGCCGACGCTCAACGAGCTGTACCGGCCTTTCCGGGTCGGGATCGACGCGACCGCGGCCAATGCCGGGCTTGCCCCCGAGCGGCTTCGCGGGGTCGAGGCTGGAGCCGACTGGAGGCCGTCGGCCGGAGCACGGGTCGGATTGACCGTCTTTTCCAACCGCCTCGACGACGCGATCGCCAACGTCACCCTCGGGCGGGGGCCGGGCACCTTTCCCGGGGTCGGATTCGTCGGAGCGGGCGGCGACTATCGCCGGCGGGGCAACCTCGATTCCATCGATGCTCGGGGGGTGGAGCTGGAGGGCCGCTACACGCTCGGCGACTGGACCGTTTCGGGCGGCTGGTCCCGGGTCGGGGCCCGAGTCCGGGCGAGCGGCCCGGCGCTTGCCCTCGACGGCCTGAGGCCGGCCCAGACCCCGCGCCATAGCCTGTCGTCGACTTTGGCCTGGGCCGGGGGCGGAGCCCGCGCCGCACTCACCGCGCGCTACGCGACCGGCCAATATGAGGACGATCTCAACCGCCAGCGCCTGCGCGGCGCCTTCACCCTGGACGCCGCCGCAAGCGTTCCGATCGGGGGAGGGCTGTCGCTCGAGGCCCGGGCGGAGAATGTCGCCGACGCCCGGATCCTGGCCGGGATCAGCGGGGAGGGGATCGAGGAACGGGCCACGCCTCGAACCTTCTGGCTGGGGCTCCGCTTCGCCGGCTTGCGGTGAAGGGGGCGACAGTATAAGTTGCGTGTTGAAACTTAAAAGGGGAGACAAGGCATGATCGTCTACGGAGCTTCGCTGTCGCCGTTCGTTCGAAAGGTCCTGGCCTATGGAGGCGAGAAGGGCCTGGAGCTCGACCACAAGCCGGTGGGTCTCGGCTCGGACGATCCGGCATTTCTCGCCGCCAGCCCGTTCCGAAAGATACCCGCTTTCAGCGACGGCGATTTCGGAATTTCCGATTCTTCCGCGATCATCCATTATCTCGAAGCGAAATATCCGGAGCCGACCCTGATCCCCGCGGAGCCGGAGGCCCGTGCCCGGGTGATCTGGTTCGACGAATTCGCCGACACCATCCTTTGCGCCTGCGGAGCGAAGATGTTTTTCAACCGGATCGTCGCTCCGCGTTTCCTCGGCCGCGAGGGCGATCTGGCGACCGCGGACAAGGCCGAGAAGGAGGAGCTTCCGCCGATCCTCGACTATCTCGAGCGCACCATTCCGGAGAACGGCTGGCTCGTCGGGGAGGGGATCACCCTCGCCGACATCGCGGTCGCGACCGCCTTCGCCAATTTCCGGCATCTCGGAATGACGATCGACTCCGGCCGCTACCCCAAGGTCGCCGCCTTCGCGGACCGGATGCTGGCACGGCCGAGCTTCGCCGGCTGGGTCCAGCGCGAGACGGCGTTCCTCGAGAAGACGGCGGCTTGAGGGGAGGCCGTCATCCCGGCGAAAGCCGGGACCTCGGGGAGACCCGCAGTGACTGCTTGTCCTGAGGTCCCGGCTTTCGCCGGGATGACGGAGGCTTGCATCGACAGTGTATGGGGAGGAGCCATGGCCGACTATCTCGCCACGGTGGAATGGCGCTCGGACGGCGGGTTCAGGGAAGGGCGTTACAGCCGGGCCCATAGCCTGAGGTTCGACGGCGGCGCCGTCGTTGCGGGCTCGGCGTCGCCGCACGTCGTCGCTCCGCCCATGTCCGATCCCGGCGGGGTCGACCCGGAGGAGGCGCTGGTCGCTTCGGCGTCCGCCTGCCACATGCTCTGGTTCCTTCACCTCGCGCGCGACGCCGGGCTCGACGTCGCATCCTATCGCGACGAGGCGCGGGGGACGCTGGGGAAGGACGATCGCGGGAAAATGGCGATGACCCGGATCGTTCTCCGGCCGGAGATCGAGTTCGCCGGCGAGGCGCCCGGCGCCGACGCTCTCGCGAAGCTTCATCACGAAGCGCACGAGCGCTGCTTCATCGCCAACTCGCTTCGAACCGAGATCGTCGTCGAAAGCTGAGTCGCCCGGCGCTGGCGACGGTGGTATCATGGCTTGGGAAGCGCAAGCCCGCTCCCCGGGAAGGAGCCCGCGATGAAACGCCTTCGCCTCTTCGCCTTGTCGATCGCACTTCCGGCCGCCGCCTGGGCCCAGGAGCCCGATTGGGCCCGGGTCCAGCGGGTCGAGGTCCGATTGTCCAGCTTCGACTTCACGCCTTCGACCCTTCACCTCAAAGCCGGGCGGCCGGTCGTCCTTCACCTCGTCAACAGCGGATCGGGCGGCCACGACTTCACGGCTCCGGCCTTCTTCGCCGCGGCTCGGGTCCGGCCCCGGGACCGCGCTTCGACCGGCAAGGGGAGAATCGACCTTCGCGGCGGGCAGAGCGTCGACGTCGCTCTGGTGCCCAACGCCGGCACCTATCCGCTCAAGTGCAGCCACGCCTTTCACAAGACTTTCGGAATGGCGGGGCGCATCGTCGTCGACTGAAGGCCGGCGGCTTGCCTTGCGGCGACATTGCATTAGTCCGGGGAAGATTCCTCTCGCCGAAAGCCCCGCCGATGCGCCTGATCGCCTTTCTCCTGCTCCTGATCTGCGCAGTTCCGGCCGCAGCCGAGCCGCTTACGGGAACGCTCGATGCCCTTCGCCGCGACTTTCCGCTCGACCATCAGCCGATCGCCGCCGGCCTCGCCGGCAAGCCGCCGGAGGCGGGCCGGGCGCTGGCTTATGCGGGCATGGAGAGCTTCCTTCGGGCCCGCGGCGGCGCCATCCTCGCCGCGCCCGGACCTGCGCTGCGCTCGATCGAAGCTCGCCAGGCGGCGCTTCTGCGCGATCTTGCGGGGCGGGATCCGGCGCTGTGCGCCAAGGTCGGCGACCGCGGATTCTTCAGCCCCGACGCTCTGGCTGGGGCCGCTCCGGCCGGGCTCGACGCATACGGAGTGGCCTTGGTCGAGGCGGCGAAAGCGGGCGCCGGCACCGCTCGCCCCGCGACGCTCGCCACCAAGGAGGATTTCCTCGCCTGGCTTGCGGCGGTCGACCGGATCGAGCCGGGAGTCCCCGTACGGGCAATGCTGATGGATCCGGCGTTGCGAGCGAAAGCCTCGCCGGACCATCTTTGCCGCGGCGCCATCGCGATGCACGCCGCGGTCGCCGGGCTTCCGCCCGAGCCGGGCGAACGGGTCGCGCGAACCCTGCTCAGCTCAGTGATCGCCGCCGCGGGACGGTAAGGAACAGGCGGCGCGCGCGGCCGTTGGCAAAAAGCGGAATCGAACAGCAGGAGCGCGTGCAATGGAGGAACGGGAGCGCCAGCCGGACATCGGCAACGGCCTCAACGCGGCAGCTTTGGCGGGCCATGACCGGGAGGATCTGGGCGGCGCCGGCGGATCGAGCGGCGGAGGCACGATCGCCGGCCGGGGCGAGCCTTCGGGCGGAACGCTGGGCGGCGCCGGCGCGGGATCGGCGGCCCTCGGAGGCAGCGACGGCGCCATCGCGGCGGCAGCCGCGGCGCTGGGCGACGCGTCCGGTGCGCTTGCGGACGAGGCGGCCAAGCGGCAGCCAGGTGCGGAGCGGGTAGCCGGAGGACCGACGGGCGCGGAGGCGATCGGCCAGGGCGCCGGACGGGGCGACATCGGCTCCGGAACACCGGGCGACAAAGGCGATCTCGGCGGCGGCGACGTTGGACGGAGCCCCGGGGGAACGGCCAGCCCCGGAGGCGACGGACGGGCCTGAGCCGGCTGCATCGCGTTGCCGCTCTGTCCGGCAACGGCGCAGGGCTCCGGAAGCGAGCGGCCCCCAAAACGAAATGGAGGCCGGCATCGCTGCCGGCCTCCACTGTCCCTGGTTCCGTTGGTCCTGCCCGAAGGCGAGACCGCCTTTCCCAGGGAGGTTCCGGCCGAGGCCTTGCAGCCCCGGTCGGTCCCTCAGGTTCCTCGATCCGGGAATATTGCTATTCCGGTTCGGGTTCCTGCGGGTTCCGCGTCCAGCCTTGCGGCCGGCTTCGGTTCCCTGGCGGGTTCCTTCCTTCTTCCGCCTTGCGGCTTCAAAACGAAGTTTCCCTGTCGGACTCGATGAAGCGAAGCTTCTCCGTGTCCTTTCGCGGTTCCTTCCGCCCGGAGGCTTCGGGTTCCGCCGGACCCTCGAAGGAAAGTGGGTTCGGCCTTGGCTTGCGCCGCTGCCTCGCGCTTCTTCCTTCCGGTTGCCCGGACCTCGCTTCCTTCGACTTCTGTCCGAAGACTTCCGCCGCTCTCCGCTCGGCCGCCGCCGGGACCGTCTCTTTCGTTTCCGGAAGAGGCCGCTTCCCTGCGACAAAAGCACATTGGCACCGACCTTCGAGTCGCGCCTAACGGTGAATCGGCGCAGGGGCCTGTGGATAACGGGGATATCGGGGGTAACTTGGATTAAACTCGGGTTTGCCGTCATGCCAGCGAAGGCTGGCATCCCGGCGGGTGAAAAGCACGTTGCCCTTCACCCGCCGGGGCCCCAGCCTCCGGTGGGGCGACGTGCTTGCATCGGGCCTCGTGCCCCGCCATGAGCCCGCCATGCGCCGCAAAGCCCGTACCGCCTCCAAGCCCGAGAACCGCCCGCGCTTCTGGGGCCGGCACGCCGTCGCCGCCGCGCTTGCCAATCCGGACCGCGAGGTGGTCCGGATCTGGGCTACCCGCGAGGCAGCCGCCGAGGTCGATCTTCCAAAGGACGTGCCGTTCACCTTCGCGGATGTCGCCGATCTCGGCCGACTCGTTCCGAAGGACGCTCCCCACCAGGGGCTGGTCGCCGAGGTCGAGCGCCTCAACGACCTGCTGCTCGCCGACATCCTCCAGGACGCGCCCGAGCGCCGCCCGCTCCTCGTCCTCGACCAGGTCACCGACCCGCACAATGTCGGGGCGATCCTCCGCTCCGCGGCGGCGTTCGACGCTCTCGCCCTGGTCACCCAGGACCGGCACGCGCCCCCAGAATCGGGCGCCCTGGCCAAGGCGGCGAGCGGAGCGCTGGAGACCGTGCCCTGGGTTCGGGTGGTCAACCTCGCCCGGGCCCTCGACGAGATGGCCGATTCCGGCTTCTGGCGGATAGGCCTCGCCGGGGAGGCCGAGATGACTCTTGCCGAGGCGGTGGGGCCGGCCCGGGTGGCGCTCGTGCTCGGAGCCGAAGGGGAGGGGATGCGCCAGAACACGGAGGCCCATTGCGACGCCGTGGCGCGGCTTCCGATCAGCGGCAGGATGGAGAGCCTCAACGTTTCCAACGCCGCCGCGGTCGCGCTATACGCCGTTGCGACGCATAAGGAATAACCGGGGGGGAAATTCATGTCGTTCATGCGCTTCGCGTTCGTTGCCGCGGCCGCACTCACGCTTTCGTCCTGCATCCTAAGTCCGGGCAAGTTCGTCTCGACGCTCCACATCGGCAAGGACCGGAGCTTCACCTTCACCTATGTCGGGGAGGTCATCCTGCTCGATCCGGCCGCTGCCATGCAGCAGGGCGTGGAGGAGGGGCTTGCCGGCGCTGCTCCGGCCGCGGACGAGGCGAGGGCGGACGAAGACGCGCTCTTCGGCAACCTCGCCGACGACTCGACCGACGCGGCGCCTCCGGCGGCTCCGGCCAAGCCGGCGGTCGAGACCGCGCAGCAGGTGGCCGAGGCCAAGGCGGTCGCGGAGGCGCTATCGAAGGAGGCCGGCTACCGCTCGGTCGAATATCTCGGAAAGAACAAGTTCCGGGTCGACTATGCGATGACCGGCAAGCTCGACCGGAGCTTCGTCTATCCGGTCAACATGGACGCGAAGTCGATCATTCCCTGGATCGCCGTCGAAGTCCGCAAGGACCGGACGGCCCGGGTCATGGCGATCGCGTTCGGCGATCAGGACATGAACATGGGCGGCGCCGCCAAGCCCGATTCGCAGCCCAAGGAGCGAAGCGGCACCTTCACCTTCACCACCGACGCCGAGCTGGTCATGCAGAATAACGAAGAGGGCATGGCGCCCGGACCGGGCAAGAGGGTGGTCTGGAAGGTCACTCCGGCGAGCAAGACGGTGCCCACCGCCGTGGTGCGGTTCGCCATGTGACGACGATCAGTAGGGATCTTCCGGCGCGATCTGCACTCTAAGCCCGTCATATTCCGGGCCGAACTTGATCTGGCAGGAGAGCCGGCTGCTCTCCACGCGGTGATCGGTCGTGTCGAGGAGGTCGTCCTCGTCGACTCCGATCGGCGGCAGGGCCGACAGCCATTGCGGGTCGACATGGACGTGGCAGGTCGCGCAGCTGCAGCAGCCGCCGCACAGAGCCAGAAGCTCGTCGAACCCTGCGTCGCGGATATTCTCCATGACGCTCCAGCCGTCCTTGCCCTCTATGGTCTTTTCCGCTCCCGAGCGGTCGATGATGGTCAGCTTCGCCATGGCTCGGCGATATGCTAGGCGCGCCACGGTAAAACAAGGGAGCAATTGTGGGGATCGCCGCCGAAGACTTGCGTTATTCGCTGGATGCGCTCGCGGCGCGTGAGCCCCGGATCGCCGCGGCGCTGGCCGATGCGGGCTATCCGGAGCCGCGGATCAGCGAGCCGGGCTACCAAACCCTCCTTCGAGCCATCGTCGGCCAGCAGGTATCGGTCGCCTCGGCGGCATCGATGTGGGCCAAGCTCACCGCGCTCGTGGGCGACCCGCCCGAGCCCGCGGCGCTTCTTGCCGCCTCCGACGAGGCGCTGCGCTCGGCGGGCCTGTCCCGGCAGAAGGCCTCCTATGCCCGAAGCCTCGCGGAAGAGTTGGTCTCCGGGCGGCTGGACTTCGCCCGTCTGCCCGCCGACGACGAGGAAGCTATCGCCGAGCTGGTCCGGGTCAAGGGCATCGGCCGCTGGACGGCCGAAGTCTACCTGCTCTTCGCCGAGGGACGGACCGACGTCTGGCCGGCCGGGGACCTTGCCGTCCAGATCGAGACCGGCCGGATCATGGGCCTCGACGGCAAGCCCACCGAGAAACAAGTCCGCGAGCTCTCCGAAGCCTGGCGCCCCCACCGCGGAGCCTTCGCCATCTTCGCCTGGCACCATCGGAAGAATTCGGCCGCTCCGGTGTGAATATTCCGTCGTCCCGGCCAAAGCCGGGACCTCGGGTCGAGTAGGCTCGGCGGGTCTCCCCGAGGTCCCTGCTTTCGCCGGGATGACGGTTGGCACGGAGCACATATCGATCCGGCAACGGAACATCCCTCCCCCCAGCGCGTCTAGACTCCCGATCCGCGGGCCAAAACAGGGGCCGGGAGTTCGGTAGGAGTAAGCCTAATGATCAATCTCATCATCGCTCTCGTCATCGGCGGCGTCATCGGCTGGCTGGCCAGCATCGTCATGCGCACCAATGCCCAGCAGGGACTTCTGCTCAACATCGTCGTCGGAATCGTCGGCTCGCTGCTCGGCAGCTTCCTTCTCGGCCGCTTCTTCGGCGCCGACGGCAACATCATGAACGGCGGAGCGCTCGACGGCGGGACTCTGCTCGCCGCGTTCGTGGGCGCTCTGATCCTTCTCGCAATCGTCAACCTCTTTCGCCGGGGCAGCGTCCGCTAAAAGCGGGCCCGACGGCTGAAAAAGAGAGGCCCGCGGGAGCGATCCCGCGGGCCTTTTCGTGTCTCTCGTCATCCCAGCGAAGGCTGGGATCCCGGCGGGTGAAATGCGACCGCACCCTTCACCCCACTGGGCCCCAGCCTTCGCTGGGGCGACGCGATTCATAGCGGCTTTTCGTAGATCCGGTAGATGCGGTTGACGTCGCTTTCGATGGCCTCGGCGATCGAAATCATCGGGCCGTTATCTTCCAGCACCCAGCCGACCTCGGCCCGGCCGATCCCGTAATGGCCGGTCCCGGCTTTCCGGATCTGCTCGATCATCATGAAGGCGAGCTGGCTTGCGAGGCGCGTGGAGTGGAGGCGCTTGACCACGCCCATCAGAGGCACCCGGCCGCCGGTCGGACGCATCCGCCGGAGGCGCCAGAGCAGTTTCGCCCAGCCGAACGGAAACAGGCTTCCGTCGAGGTCCTTGAGGAACTGGTTGATGTCGGGAAGCGCCATCATGAAGGCGACCGGCTCGCCGTCATATTCGGCCACGAGGATCATGTCCTCGAGCACGATCGGCTTCAGCTTCTTGCCGGCATAGGCGATCTCCGCCTCGGTGAGCGGGATGAAGCCCCAATTGTCGGACCAGGCGTCGTTGAGGATCCCGAGCAGAAGCCGGGCCTCCGCCTCGAAGTTCTTCTTGACGGTGCGGCGTATGTTGATCCGGGGGTTCTTCCCGCCGGCCTGGACGATCCGCTCCACGATCGGCGGGAAGGGGGCGGTGACTTCGAGGTCGTAGGTGAACAGGTCCTTCGCCTTGACGTAGCCCGCGGCCTCGATCCAGCCTTCATATTCCGGCTTGTTGTGGCCCATCATCACCATCGGCGGGTGGTCGTGGCCCTTGATGAGAAGGCCGGGCTCGTCCCAGATCGAGAGGCTGAAAGGTCCCATCGAGCGGGTCATGTCGCGGCCCCGAAGCCAGGCCTCGGCGCGGTGGATCAGCTCGGCCGCGACCTCTGAGTCGGCCGCCTCGAACATTCCCCACTGGCCGATCCCCGGGCCCATATGTTCGAGGACCAGCTTGTCGACCTGGGCGGAGATCCGGCCGACCGGCTGCCCGTCGCGCTCGGCGAGGAAGAAGCGGGCCTCGGCATGCTCGAACCAGGGATTGGTGCGCGGGTCGATGAGCCCGTGGACCTCGGTCTTGAGCGGCGGGACCCAGTTGGGATCGGCGGAATTGAGGGCGTAGGCGACATCGACGAAGGCCTTGCGCTCGGCGGCGTCCTCGACGGAGCGGATCGTAACGGTCATGCCATGAACCTAGCGAAGCCGACTCGAGGGCGATAGTGCCCGAGCGACGCGAAGGCCGAACTTTGCCCGGCGGCGCCGGCGGATAAGGCGAAAGGACCCAGCAATGCGGCTCTACATCCGACCGATCGCGCCCAACGCGCTCAAGGTGCTCATCTTCCTGGCCGAGCGCGCCATCGCGATCGAAACGGTCGACGTCGAGGGGCTTTCGGACGAGGATTACGGCCGGGTCAGCCCGCTCCGGACGGTGCCGGCGCTGGAGACGGACGACGGCCTCCTCGTCACCGAATCGCTGACCATCTGCCAGTATCTCGACGAAGTCTTCCCGGGACCCTCGCTGTTCGGCGGGGGGCTCGGCGAGCGCACCCTGGTCTCCTTGTGGGAGAGGCGGGCGGAGCTGATGCTTATGGGGCCGGCGATCGAATATGGCCATCACTGCCAGCCGATGTTCGCCGGCCGGCTCCAGCAGTTCCCCGGCTGGGCGAAGGCCAATGTCGCCCAAAGCCCGAGGCTGCTGGCGCTGATGGAGGAGAGGCTGCAGGAATCGCGCTACCTCGCCGGAGACAGCTTCACGATGGCCGACCTGACCGCCTTCCTCGGCTATGCCGGTCTGGTCGGCTGGGGCGCGATCGAGCCGCGGACCGGCTCGGGGCTGGGCCGCTGGCTCGGCGAGGTGAGTCCCCGCCCGAGCATGGCGCCGCTGCACGCCTTGGCGGCGCAATTCGGGCTCCCGGGGGTCTGAGCAGGCCGACCCTGCGCCTCCGGCGCGGGTCGATCGACGACGGGCGATTCCCCTTTGCCGGAAACTGCTCTAGCAACGGCCCATGCCCAGGGCCGCCGCCTCATGAACCTGCGTCACATCGAGATATTCCACGCCGTATACGTCAACGGCTCGGTGAGCGCCGCCGCTCGCGCTCTCAACGTCTCGCAGCCGTCGGTCTCGAAGATGCTCCGCCATGCCGAATCGCTGCTCGGCTTCCAGCTCTTCCAGCGGACCAGCGGCGGCCTCGTCCCGACCGAGGACGCCCACGTCCTGTTCACCGACGCCCGCGAGATCCAGGACCGGGTCCATGCCCTCCGCGAGGCGGGCCGCCACCTGAAGCGGGGTGAGGGCGGGATGCTCCGGATCTCGGCGCTTCCCTCGCTCGCCCTTCAGGCGATTCCGGTCGCGGTCTCGCGCTTCCGGCGAAATCACGAGAAGGTGAAGTTCGACCTTCAGACCGTCCACCACGACGATCTTCTCCGCAAGCTCTACGAGCGGGAGTGCGACGTCGCGATCGCCTTCGAGGTCCCGCCGGCGGCTCCGATCGGCCACCGCTGGCTCGGCCGCGGCGAGCTGGTCGTGCTCTACCAGGAGCAGGACATGCCCGAGGCCCCGCCCCGGGTCGAGCTCGGCCGGCTTGCGGGCCAGCCGTTCATCAGCCTCGCCGCGAGCGGCCCCATAGGCCAGCTCTTCACCCACGAGCTGCAGCGGCTCGACCTGGAGCTGGACGAGATCGTCTCGGCCAGGACCTTCTACATCGCCTCGGCCCTGGTCCGGCAGGGCGTCGGGATGACGGTGGTGGACAGCTTCACCGCCCAGGCGTCGCTCGCGCCGGGCCTGTCGGTCCGGCCGCTCGAGCCGGCGCTCAGCTTCGACATCCACGCAATGTACCTGACCAATCGCCCGCCCAACGCACTGACCATGGACTTCCTGAAGACTCTGACCCGGGTCCTGGGGTCGGAATAGGGGGTG
>DASVQD010000032.1:0-55418 GCA_036389345.1 Allosphingosinicella sp.
TGTCGTTGCCGGGCAGGATCGCGATATTCTCCACCGAGACGATGTTCGAGCCCAAGCTGAGCGCCGCGGTCCCCGAATAGTCGCCCTGGATGGCGATCTGGTCGGTGCCGGAGCCGCCGTTCACTTGGTCCGCCGAAGTCAAGGCGGCGCCGAACAGGAAGACATCGTTGCCTCCGCCGCCGGCGGCGAGGTCGTCGCCGCCGTCGTAGAGGCGGATGAAATCGCCGGCCGCTCCCCCGGCAATGACGTTGTTCGCCGAACTGCCCCGGAAATCGTGAACGATGTCCGAAGTCGAGCCCAGCCGCTCGATCTGGGTGCCGAACAGACTGTAGACGGCAAGGGAGGTCCGCACCGAGTCGGTCCCCCCACCGGCCAGTTCCTCGATGACGTCGCCGACATTGTCGACGATATAGAGGTCGTTGCCCGCCCCCCCGATCATCTCGTCCGCCCCGGCGCCGCCGTCGAGCCGGTCGTCGGCGGGAGTTCCGGTCAGCCGGTCCGGACCGGCACCGCCAACGAACGTCACTCCCCCGAGGCCGGTTATCGTGACCGCGACGGTCGCGCTCGACCCTCCCGCGAGCGTATAGGTGAAGCGGTCGACGGCGGAGCTCGGATAGCCGCTGACCGGATCGTAAAGCGAATTATATGCGCCGTTCGGGTCGTAGGCGAAGCTGCCGTCGGACTGGAGAGTCAGTCTGGCGCCCGAAGCGAGGATGGTCGCCTGGCCCACCGAAGCGGCCGAGCCATTGACCGCGACCACGAGCAGCGCACCCGAGGCCGGGGCCCCGTCCGCGCCCGAACCGTTGTTCGAGAAGACGCTCAGCCCCTTGAGCGCGGTCGCCTCGTCGGTTTGGAAGCTGTCGTTGCGGGCGAGCCCCAGCGGGGTCACATCGGTGAACAGCCGTGCCTTTACTTCGGTCAGGGAGCCCCCGTCGAGCTCGCTCTGGTCGTCCCAGGCGATCAGGAAGCCGCCCTTGCCGTCGGCGGCGATGGTCGGGCCCTGCTGCGCCCGGTAGACGGTGGAATTGACCGGGATAAGGTCGCCGACCAGCTCGCCGCCGGCGCCGATGCGCTGGGCGACGATATCGGTGTTGGTTATCCGCGAAGCGGTGAGGTCGCGCGCCCAGCTGACGACGTACCCGCCGCCGGCCTGGGCTTCGATCGCCGGCTGGCCCACCCATTCCGAGAATCCGACGGTCGCGACCGGGACCTCGCCTCCGATCCGCGCTCCGGAGGGAGCGAACAATTGCAGCATGACCTGCCGCTCACCGGAGATCCAGGCGATCGCGAAGCTTCCGTCCCCCTGGCCGGCCGCGACTCCGCTGGAGCCCCCCGGCGAGACGGCCGCGAAGAACGAGTCCCCCGCCGCGGTCCCGTCCGCGGCGAACCGCCGGGCTCGCACCGCGCCCGCGATTCCCTCGGGAGCGTCGTTCCACACGAGCAGAAAGCCGCCGTCGGAAAGCGCGGTGACCGCAGTCACGATCTGCGCGCCCGTCGTCGAAGCGTTGGCGACCGCAAGCGGCCCGAGCGCCGCGCCGGAGGCGTCGAAGCGCTGGAAAACGGTGTCGAGACTGGAATCGGCGCCCCCGGGAGCGCTCCAGGCGACGACGAAGCCGCCTCCGGACAGCGCTTCCACCTTGGGATCGAGCCCGAATCCCTGGGGCGACGTGACGGCGACGACGAAAGGACCGCCTAGCGCGGCTCCGGTCGGCCCGTAGAGCCGGCCGTGGATCGTCGCGACTCCGCCGCTTTCCGTGACCCAGGCGGCGACGAAACCGTCGCCGAGCGCGGCCACGGAGGAACTCATCGCATTCGTTCCGATCGTCAGCTCGCCGCCGATCTTGGCCCCGCGCGAGTCGAGGAGCTGGGCGGTGGCCCGCCCCGAAATGCCGCCGCCGTCGTACCACTGAAGCACGTAGCCGCCGCCGGCGAGCTTCGCCGCCATCGGCGAATGCTGGAATCCGGACGTGGTCGTATTGGCCCTGAACTCGGTCCCGGCGACCAGGGCCGCTGGGAGCTCCGACTGGTCCTGCACCTGCACCGTCACGACCTTGTCGAACGCGATCCCCGACGCGTCGACCGCCCTCAGGGTCAGCTGGACCGTCGGCTGGGTCTCGAAATCGAGCTTGCGCGGATCGGTCAGGACGAGCGAGCTGCCGACGAGCGCAAAGGCGCCGCTGCTGTCCCCGATCAGGGTGAACTCGGTCGGAGCGTTGACCGCTCCGCCGGGCGCCTCGATCGCCGCGACGGCGAGGCCGCCTACCCCCTGCTCCTTCACGATCTGGGTCGACAGCCGGATGTCCGAGACCCCGTCGCCGGCGCTCTCGCCGAAAAGCTGGAGCTGGATCCGGCCCTGCGAATGCCAGGCGACGGCGAGCCCGCCGGAGCCGAGCTCGACGATGGACGAAGCGCCCTGGACTCCGGAAGGCGAGTCGGCCCGGAACTGGCTTCCGACATAGTGACCGGTCGAGTCGAACACCCGGACGTTGATCGCGTCGGTCTCGAGGGTCCGTCCCCGGTCCCAGCCGCTCCAGCTGACGGCGAAGCCGCCCGAAGCGAGGGCGGCGACTCTCGGCACCACCTGCATTCCGGCGGCATTTTCGCTGACGGTGAATTCCGGTCCGACGGGAGCGCCGTTGTCGGCGTATATCCGGCCGCGAATATCGCCTTCGAGCGACTGGCTGGGCTCGTCGGACCAGATTATGACGAAGCCGCCGCCGGCGAGCGCCGTCACCTGGGGGCTGCGCTGGTCGCCGCTGTTCGCGCCGCTGACATCGAAGGCGGGGCCGAGCGCGGTCCCGTCAGCGCCGAACACCTGCGCCGCGCTGGTCCTCTGATAGTTCGGAGCACCTTTCAGGTAGAACCAGGTCACGACATAGCCGCCGGATCCGAGCGCGGTGATCTGCGGGTCGGAGAAATCGCCGACGGAGCGATCCGAAAGGCTGGAGGTCTCGCCGATCGGAGCCCCGGCCGAATCGAAGCGCTGGACCCGAACTGCGTGGACGTAGGCAGTCGGCTCGTCCGAGACCCAGGTAATTGCGAGCGAGCCGTCGGCCAGCTGAGCGATCGCCGGATCCATCGGGTTCGCCCCGGCGATCGAGATCGGAGCCCCGACCGCGCTTCCCGCCGAATCGTAGGCCTGTATCTTGAGCAGGCTCGATCCGATGTCGGTCTCCCGCCAGGCGACGGCGAAGCCCCCCCCGGCGAGGGGAGTGACGGACGGTTCGAACTCGTTGAGGCCGGTGCCGGCGGCGAGAAAAGAGGGGCCGGCCGGAGCGCCGTTGGGTCCGAACAATTGGACCCTGACGTCGTAGGGCGGGTTCTGGCCCGGCACCTCGATCTCTTCACGCCAGACCAGGACGAAGCCGCCCGAAGCGAGCCTGGCCATGACCGGATCGTTGCCATAGGCCTCGGCCGCGGTGAGAGTCACCGTCGTTCCGAGACGGTCGTAATACAGCGTCATGAAGGCCCCCCGCACCGTAGGCGAGGGCACTCATTACGCGACTAAGCCTTGTCGCAAAAGGATTTTCCGCCCGGGCGAGGGACTCGAGCTTCACGGACCCGGACGGGCGGGCGGCGGCCTCCTCGGGTCGGCGAAGCGCCGGCCGGCGAGCCGGAAGCGATCCTAGGGCAGGAAATCGCCCTGGGCGATCGGGCCGCCGTTGACGGTGAGCTGGATGACGAGGTCGGCGGCGGCGTCGCCGTCGGTGTCGCCTTCCACGAACCAATCGCTGCCGGACTGGTAGGCCCGAAGTTCGCCGGCCATTCCGCTGAACGCGTTGGAGCCGATCCAGCTGAACGCCTGTTCGCCCGCCGTCATCGCGTCGGCGTCGATCCGGGCGAGGTCGACCTTGTCGGTGCCGGCGGCGAAGTCGAGGATGTGGTCGGTGGCGGAGCCCGTCGAGTCCGACACTGAGACGTAGCGGAAGACGTCCGCCCCGCCGCCGCCGGTGAGGCTGTCCGCTCCGCCGTTGCCGGCAAGGATGTCCCCGTTCTGGCTCGCGACGATGATGTCGTTGTCGCGGCCGCCGAACACCCGGAAGCTTCCGTCATCCTCGGCCGAACCGTCGAACTTCAGGGTCTCGCCAGCCCGAAGCGGAGCGGCGTCCACCGTCATCTGGATCGAGTCGACATTCTCATCGGCCATGGTCAGGTCGTAGCTGTAGACAGAGCCCAGCGGCCCGTAGCGGGTGTCCTGGGCGGACACCATTCCGATCTGCTCAACGCCGACCAGCTGGCCGGCACCGAAGATGATCGTGTAGTTTCCGCGAAGCCCGAGCTGGTCGATGCCGCCGCCGCCGACCAGGACGTCGCCGGCGCCGAACTGGCCCTGGCCTCCGAAGATGAAGACGTCGTTCTTCGCTCCGCCGGTCAGCAGGTCGACCCCGCCTCCGCCGTAGATGAAGAAGCTTCCGTCGGTCTCGGCCGAACCGTTGAAAGTGAAGTCCTCGCCGACCCGGAGCCGGTTGGCGTCGACGACCAGCTGGACGCCGGGGCCAATCACCGAGTCCAGCAGGGTGATGCTGTAATCGTAGAAGCCCGTCCCGGCATCGCCGAAGCGCGTGTCGTTGCCCGCCAGGATCGCCAGATTCTCGATCGCGGTCACGTTCGCCCCGAGCGTCAGAGCCCTTGCGCCCGAATAATCGCCCTGGATGACGAGCTGATCGATGTCGGCGCCGCCGTTGACGACGTCGAAGGACGTCAGTTCCGCCCCGAACAGGATGACGTCGTTGCCGGCGTCGCCCAGTCCCGTGTCGAAGTTCTGGCTGCTGTTCTTCACGAAGCCGACGGGCTGGTTGAAATAGAGGAAGTCGTTGCCGGCGCCGCCCTCCAGCCGGTCGTTGTAGGCGCTGCCGCGGAGCACGTCGTTGGCTTCGCCGCCGATCCCCTCGTGGGGGGAGCCGAAGGCGCCCGCGGAAGTCAGGCCCGAAAGGTCGACCAGGTCGTCGCCGGCGCCGCCTTCGGCCCTGATCCGGGCATTGGTGCTGGTGCCGGTGAAATAGATTTCGTCATTGCCGCCGCCGGTGTTGATCCGGCCGCCCAGCCCCGCGGTCATCCGGACGATGTCGACTTCCTCGCCCAGCGTGATGTCGCCGTTGGTGAAGAATTTGCCGTCTGTGATCTCGAGTCGCTCGATCGACGTCCAGGAGACCGACCAGCCGATCCCCATGCCCTGACGCACGCTGATCTGCCCGTTGAACCCGGAGGCGGAGCCGGCGATGTAATTCGACGCGTTGACGACCAGGGTGTCGTAGCCGTCGCCGCCGCTCACGGTGATCTGCCGCTGCGGGACGGTGAAGTCGGGAGTGTTGGCGATGATGAAGTCGTTGCCGCCCAGAGCGTCGATCGTTTCGTTCGCGACAGCCGGATCGTTGGCCAGGATATCGTTGCCTTCGGTGCCGGTCGTCATGAGCCTGAGCCTCCTCGCGCTTCGGGCGTACCGAACAGATTATAGCATCGAGCCGGAGGTGATGCGGTCCGCTCGCGCGCGCCGGGGCTGCCCAGCCCCGCGCACTCCACGAGCGCCGATTATACAAGGGGTTAGGCGAGGTGCAAGCTGCGGCTCGGGGGCGGCCGGGCAAATGCCCCGCCGCCCCCGAAACCGGTTGTCAGGGCAGGAAGTCGCCTTGGGTCAGCGGCCCGCCGCCGACCGTGAGCTGGATGACCAGATCGGCGGCGCCGTCGCCGTTGGTGTCGCCCTCGACGAACCAATTCGCTCCGTCCTGATAGGCGCGGAGCTGCCCCGCCGATCCGCTGAACGCGTTCGAGCCGATCCAGCTGAAGGCCTGGTCGCCCGCTGCGGACGTGTTGGCGTCGATACGGCCGAGGTCGATCTTGTCTGACCCCGCGGCGAAGTCGAGGATCTTGTCCATCGCGCTCGATGTCGAGTCCGACGCCGAGATGTAGCGGAAGACGTCCGCCCCGCCGCCGCCGGTGAGGGTGTCGGCGCCGGCATTGCCGGCAAGGATGTCCCCATTCTGGCTCCCGACGATGGAGTCGTTGTCGCGGCCTCCGAACACCCGGAAGCTTCCGTCATCCTCCGCCGAGCCGTTGAACTTCAGGGTCTCGCCGGTCCTCAGCGGAGACGCATCGACCGTCATCTGGATCGAGTCGACATTCTCGTCGACCATGGTCAGGTCGTAGCTGTAGACCGATCCGAGCGGCCCGTAGCGGGTGTCCTGGGCGGAGACCATTCCGATCTGCTCGACCCCGACCAGCTGGCCGGCCCCGAAGGTGATCGTGTAGTTTCCGCGAAGCGCCAGCTGGTCGATGCCGCCGCCGCCGACGAGGACGTCGTCCGCGCCCCACTGACCTTGGCCGCCGAAGATGAAGACGTCGTTCTTCGCTCCGCCGGTCAGCAGATCGACTCCGCCGCCGCCGTAGATGAAGAAGCTTCCATCCAGCTCGTCCGAGCCGTCGAAAGTCAGATCCTCGCCGGACCGAAGCCGGTTGGCGTCGACCACCAGCTGAACTCCGGAGGCCAACGCGGAATCCAGCAAGGTGATGTTGTAGTCGTAGGAACTCGTTCCCGGATCGCCGAAACGGAGATCATTGCCGGACAGGATCGCCAGATTCTCGATCCCGACCACGTTGGCGCCCAGGATGAGGGCGTCGTCGCCGGAATAATCGCCCTGAAGCGCGATCTGGTCGATTCCGGCGCCGCCGTTGACGAGATCGAGTCCGGTCATCGCCGCTCCGAACAGGAAGACGTCGTTCCCGCCGCCGCCCAAGGCGTTGTCGTCGCCGCCGTCCATCAGCCAGAGCGTGTCGCTGCCCTCGCCGCCGTCGAGCCGGTTGCCGGCGGCGTTGCCGCGCAGCGTGTCGTTGCCCGCGCCGCTGGTCGCGTTCTCGATCGTGACTCCGTTGGCGATCGTGAAGCCGCCGAAGATGCCGTAGGCGTAGGACATGAAGCCGCCGCCGCCCGGCTCGTATTTCAGGGTCGCCTGGCGGAGGTCGATGACGGCGTTGTTGGAGCCGGAATAGACGATCGAATCGTTGCCGCCGCCGTCCCAGATCGAGCTGAAGTAGGTGCCCGCGGCATTCTGGTCCTTGAGGGTGTAGACGTTGTCGCCGGTATTGTAGCTCTCGTTGACTCCGTATTTGTCCTGGATCGCGGCGATGTCGAAGGCCATCAGGCCGCCGAGATAGCCGTAGCCGACGTCGGTCGGCGCGTTGCCGTAGGGCGAGGACTGCCAGCCGTCCTCGTAGGACATCATCGTGTAGACGCCCTGGTTGAGCGCATAGTCGCCGGTCGTATAGTCGGCGACTCCCGCGCCTTCCCCTTCGACTCCGTTCATGATTCCAGAGTGACCGCCGTTGTCGTGCGGGTGGGCGAGGCCGTGGCCGTGGCCGAACTCGTGGATCAGGGTGACGAACGAGAAGCCGCCCTGCTGGAGGTCGGTCGCGTTCCAGCGATAGTCGCCGGAGTTGAACTGGGCGAGGCCCTCGTCCGGCTCGTCCGGCGGGCTCATCGAGCCGAGCAGCGAAACGCCCGGGCCCGGGGTCCCCTGGTAGCTTGCATAGGTGAAGTCGGCATGGGCCCGGTCGGTGACGACCAGATAGACGATGTCGGCCACCTTCTCGAACTCTCCGAGCGCGGTCATCACCGCGTTCTTCTCGAAGGCCTGGACGTCGCGAAGAGCCAGGGTCGCCGGCGGAAGGCCGGGGCTGGTCGGGTCCTCGATCGACGTGATCAGGTCGGTCTGCTTGGCGAAGTAGATGGTGATGACGTTCTTGCCGGTGATGTCCTTGCCCTGGGCCGCGGCGAGAGCCGGTATGTCGAGCAGGTTCGAATAGACAGGAGTGCCCTGCGCGTTGTCGGTCGGGTCGGCACCGTTGGCGGAGGTCGAACGGGTGCCCTCGTTGCCGTCGGGATTGCGGGCGGACTGGTTCACCTTGTTGACCTGGGTGCCCCAGTCGATCGCGTAGAGCGGGCTCGAGGCGTCGTAATAGGGGTGGTAGACACCGGGGGCGTTGGGATCGACCTCGTTGGCGTAGAGCTCGTAGTCGCCGACGCCCTCGCCGGTGGTGCCGTCGACCGGATTGTTATCGAAAGCCCTGGCGTTGATATAATAGGTGCCGGTGACGGTTGCGGTGAAGGTGAGGACCGCGTCGAACCCGGAATTGACCTGGTTGGCGAGGGTGCTGGCCCCACCGTCGGCGGAGCCCTGCAGCACGCCGGCGGAATTGTAGAGCTCGAGATAGGAATCCTGGACCGGGAAGAGGTTCGTGCCGCCTGCCTTGCCGAACATTCCGATCTCGTAGGTCTTCCCGGCGACGAGGCTGACGGCGTAGAAATCCTGGTCGCCGTTGGTTCCGATCGTCCCGATCGTGGCAGGCGCGCCGACGGTGACCGTCGGATTGCCCGGCGCGAGCCCGATCCCGTCGCCCGCATCGTCGGGACCGATGCCGATCACGCTGCTGCCGATCGGCCCCAGCGGACCTCCGGTCGAGAAGCCGGTGCCCGATTTCAAAGCGCTGAAGCCCGCCGCGGCCCCGTCGAGGCTCAGCTGCCGGGCGGTCGTGTCCGGGGCGCCGGCGAGCCGGACGAAGGAATCGAGGCCGAACGCCCCGGAATCGGAGTCGACGACGAAGCGCGACGTGAAGATATTCTGCCCAATTCTCGGCATCCCTTAGTCTCCCTGAATCAATTTTTATTTGAAGGCAGCGGCGAGGACGTCGCCGCGGCCATGTGGATCGGCGGCGTCAACCCCGAGGCTCGCCGGTTGTGGAACAGGTCGGGCGGAGACGGGGGCGGCCAATGGCGCGTGCGAAACGCCTGCCGGAGCAGAGAAGCAACGCCGGTTGCAACGCGCGGTCGAACCCCAATTTTCGCCTTTCGAACAGCCTGAGGACGGTGAATGAGCTGTTAACTTTGCTCAACCCGTGCCGAGCGGTTCGGTTCCGGCACGAAGGGAACCTGTTGTAACTACGTAGTTAATTCAGGTCAGAAGAATGCGCGACGCTGGTTCGCGAAGCTCGCCTCGTCGCGCGCGAACGGCTTGATCGCGGCGGCAATTGCCTCCAGCCTGCGTTGCACCGGGGGGGAACCGTCGATGAAGCCTGCTTATGCCTTGTCCGTGGCCGCGGTTCTGGCGGGGTGCGTTCCAACGATGGAGATGCGCGACGGCCCTGATCGGGAGCGCCTCGTCGGCCTGGTCCGCCAATTCTGCGCCGCCGAACGAAGCTCCGACCCGTACGATTCGCACCTGCTGTTCGTCGCTTCCATGCAGGACATGCTCGCCCGAAGCGCCTCCTTTGGCGGCGGCGGGCGGCCACTGACCTCGGCTGACCCCCAGGCCGCGTGCGAGCCCGGCCGGACCTGGTATCTGGGCGGGTCGCGAATGTTCGCGGAGGTTCGGCTCACCGATCGAAGCGACAGGCTGGACCTGTGGCGCTCGGCCAAACCCGAGATCGGCAACGTCATCTACGGGCGCAAGCGCAGCGCCGGCCGGCGCAAGTTCGCGAGCCTGAAGACCGAGCTGGTCGCCGAGCTGGGCCCGGAGCCGCCACCCGCCCCGCCGCCTCCCGATATGTCGTGCCTCCAGCCCGGCTATCATTTCGCCTTGGTGGGAACGGATACGACGGTCTATCGTCAGGGCGCCGTCGTGCGGCTGACCCCGCTGGTCGACAGGTCCCCGGCTGGAACCGACGAGATTCCGATGAAATGTACGAGCGGTTGGGCCGTCAGCGGACCCGCCGCCCTCAGCGCGGACCGCAAGTCGCTCACCATCGCGCCGGACGCGCCGGCCGGAGCGATCGTCCTCGTCCGCTTCCGGTTCGACGGCAAGCCGGTCTCCACCCAGTTCCGGGTCGTCGCCAAGGACGAACTCGTCCTGACCGGCCGCTACACCCAGCGCAGCCTGGAGGGATGCTGGGCGCATGAGCCTGTCCGCGAGCTCGAGTTCCGGCCGGAGAACCGCTTTTCGGTGACCTTCATGCCCTTCGAGACCTACCGGGATTATTGGGGCAGCTACAGCTTCGACCCGGCCACCCGGCAGCTCAGGCTGAAGGTCGAGGGCGGCAATTTCGTCCCGGCGGACCTCGACCTCGAAGGGGAAGCCGAGCTTGCGGAGGGACGTCTGCGCCTCAAGAATATCTTCCTCGGCAGCCGCGACGGCGCTCCGCAATCGGGCTGCACCTATGTCTTCTGAGCTGCCCGACCCGTCAGAGGAGTCGCTTTAGCCTGTGTAAGTTTGCAAGTCCCAAGTGACTCCATCTGGCCTCTGGTCCTCATTCTAAAATCTGTCATTGTAGCGGCCGTGATCGCCGTCGAGTTCATCTGTGCACGACTTCAACTTGACTTACGCCCCCGCCGAGGGTGCACCATGCCTGGTCGGAGAGCGGGGCGAAGCCGTGATCCCGGTCGGATCGCGCCGGACTCTCCGGCGGATGGCCGCAGTGGCGGCCCTCCACGGAATCCGCCTCGCTCGGGCGGGCAGTTGCAGGCGCGCCGAGCCGGGGGCGGGGGATAGTCCGAGTGTCGGGCTGGCCGTGGCGACGGACGAGGCGCTGAGCGGGGCGGCTTCCCTCTACGCGCATCTGACCGGCCGATCCGCCGCGCTGTCTCGGCCATTTCAACCGCTGCCCTCGGAATGCGACATCGTGCTTCTTCGAGCGGACGACTGGACCGGCCCCACGGCCGACTGGCTGGAGGCCGAAGCCGCGATTCGCCCCGGTGGGCTCGGGATCATCCTGGCGCCGACGGCGGTGGCGATGGCCGAGCTTTGCGCCTGCTACGCGGTCGCGCTCGCCGGCGGGGCGGGCCCGACGCCGCGCCCCGTCACCATGCTCTCCGCCGACAAGCCGGTCGCCTCGGTGGAAAGCCCGGCCGTGCTGCTGGTGGGAGCGCATGCGACGCCAGCGGCCGTCCGCTCGGCCTTCGGACGCTCCAACGGGCTCCTGGTCGTCCACGCCCATGGCGACGGCTTCGACGCCAAGCTCGGCGAGACGGCAATCCTGTGCGCCTATGCCGGCCGAGCCCCTGTCCCGGACGGTCGGAGCGCCGCCTGCCTGATCCGGGACCGCTGCCACCGCCTCGACGACCTCAGCCTGCCGCAAGCCCGGGCTACCGGACGGCTCGTCGCCTCGAGCGACATTCGGGCTCGGATCGTCGCTCTCGAATTGTGCAGCGGAATGCCGGTCTCCAATCGCGCCGTCGGCGCCTCGTCCTCGCTGGGCGCCGCAATTCTCGAGCAGGCCTGCTTCGGGGCGGTGATCGCCACCGCGGAAATCTTCACGTCGAACGCCCAGGCAAGGCTCGAGCTCGTCTCCGGCCTGCGCACGGCGGCCCGGATCGGCGAGGCCCTGTTCCGGATCAACGCCGGCTCCGCCGCGCGCTCGGCGGGGCGGACGCTGTTTCTGTTCGGCGACCCGCGCTACGGCGACCCGGGCGGGGGCGGGCGGGGCGAAGGGCGGGAGAGCGGCGATGAACCCGCCTGACTACCGCCCCGCCGCCGCGATCACCGCGATCGTCGCCGACAAGCAGCGGGGAACGGCGTTCGAGGAAAGGGCGGCCTTCCTCAAGCAGCGGCTCGAGCGGCATCAGGCGGAAGGTCATGACCCGGCGCGGCTCGACCGCGCGCAGGCGATCTTCGACTGCATGTTCTCCAGCCTCCAGATCCGGAGCAGCCGAGCGCAGACGCTTTGCCAGGTCGGGCGGTCGCAATGCGAATGGTGCGGGTCCAGCGTGAAGGTTCACGAGAGCAGCGGGCCGGACGTCGAGTCGCGGCGGACCCGGGTCTGCCGCGCCTGCGGGGTCCGCTCCGAGGCCCCGGCGGGCTGGGAGCCCTCGCTCGCGCATCTCGGCGGTGAGCGGATCCGAATCGCGCTTCCGGGCGGCGAGGGCGATGCTCGCCTGGCTGGCGCCGCGGTCGTCACGACCGGTGAGCGAGTCGCTCGAAGGCATGTCTTTCCGGCCGCGGCGAGCGGCGGCGGAGTAGAGATGGCGGTGCCGCTTTTCGTGTTTCGGCGCTATCTCGGCTGCCCGGTCTTCCTGAGGATCGCGGTGGTCGCCGGCGGCCGGCAGGCGGTGCTGTTCGGCCGCGGGAGGGTCGGCGGCGACGGGCGCTTCACCTGACCAGCCCGTATCGGCCCCGGCCCGAACTGCATTTTTGCCCGTGCCACGAAGACAGTCATTCCGAGTCTTCCCACTTTCTTCGACAGCAAAGACAGTGTAGTCTGTACCTACGTTGCAAGATGTCGAGCAGGAAACTTCAGACCGACTGGGGCGAGGGATCGATTATGGGCGTGGAATGGAATGGAACGACGTTCGATGTTCGAACCGACGAGGTCGGCAGGTCGCCATTGCGCTCTCTGATCAGTGGCGAGCTGCCGACGGTGAAGCTGCGCAACCTATTCGATGAATCGGAAGTGGAAGACGGCCGTGCCCGACTTCTGGAGCAACGCAACAAGGCGGCAGTCACTCAGTACAACAACGGCTCGCTGACCTTGCTCGGCACGTTTCTTGTGAAGAATCTTGGACGGCTGGACGCCTATTTCGATGAAGCGGCCATGCACGAGGAACAGTTCCAGTCCTGGGGATTCGGAATGGCCGGAGTCGCGCGAGAGCGGCTGCGCTCCACATTGCAGCTTGGAAGCTTCGACGTCGCGCGGCAGGGCGAGGGCCGAGCCTTCGCAAGCTCCAACGTCCGGATCTGCTCGAACAATGTCGACACCCCGCTGCACAACGACTTCATCATGCGGGACGGAGTCGGGCACGACGTCGTCCTCAAGGACCTGCGCCACCAGCTCAGCTGCGTGATCTGCCTCCAGGGTCCGGGCGAGGGCGGCGAGCTCAGCGTCTACCGCAAGCGATGGGGCCCCGAAGACGAGCGGTTCAAGATCCCCGGCGGCCTTGGCTACGATTCGGGGGTGGTCGAAGGCAAAGCCTGCCATCGCCTCAGGCCGAAGACGGGCGACGTCTATCTGCTCAATCCGACCTATTACCATGCCGTCGAGCGGGTGGCGGGGCGCGAGCGGATCACGCTGGGTTTCTTCTTCGGGTTCTTCGACGATGCCCTCGAGCACGGGGTCGCCTGGGTCTGAGCCCGAGCCGCGATCCCGCGTGGCGGTCAGCGCGGGTAGAAGAGTCGCCGCAGCGAGTCGGCTAGCCTGGCGAGGTCGGCCCGGTCGGCGAGGAGCACCTGATGGGGCAGGACGATCGTCTCCGAGGCGACACGATCGGCAGCGGGCGCCGGGCGCCGCGCTGCCGATTCGATCCGGGCAAGATAATCGTCGCTGATCCTGAAGCGCCGGCGTGACTCCGGCTTGTAGAGCGGGCTGGTGCCGATGCTCCTGTAGGCCTGCCGGGTCGGGACTCGAAGCTGCCGCCACAGCCGGTCGGCGATCTCCCTGGGATCCCCGCAGGCCGAATCGGGCGGAATCCTGATCGGCAGCCCGAACGGACTGCGCCGGGTCGTCTCCGGAGCGGTGGCCTGGATTTCGATCCCGGCGTCGGCAAGAAGGCCGGAAAGGAGGGCGAGCGCCTCGTTGCGGCGGTCGATCTGCTCGTCCAGGACCCGGAGCTGGGCCAGCAAAATGGCGGCGTGGATTTCCGAGAGCGCGAAGTTCGTACCCATCGGGCGGCCCGATTCGACCAGCGACCAGCCCTGTTCTCCAGGCTCCACTTTGCGGGGATCCCGGCCGTCGGACCTGAGCCTGAAGAGCCGGCGCGCAATCTCCGCATCGTCGGTGATCGCGGCGCCGCCCTCGCCGCAGGTCAGCACCTTCGATTCGTGCATGCTGAAGACTCCGGCGGACCCGAAGGTGCCGACCTTGCGGCCCCGATATTCGGCGCCGTGGGACTGCGAACAGTCTTCGATCACGACCAGATCGTGCCGCCGGGCGATGTCGAGCAAGGCCGCGAGATCGGCCACCGCCGAGTAGAGGTGCACGACGACGATGGCGCGAGTCCTGGCGGTGATCGCAGCTTCCACGGCGACAGGGTCCAGGCACAGGGTGCGAGGGTCGACATCGGTCAGAATCGGCACTGCGTTCACTGCGAGGGCGGCCGAAGCCGAGGCGACCCAGGACAGTGCCGGCGTGATCACCTCGTCCCCCCCGCCGACTCCGCAGGCTTCGAGGGCGATGGTCAGGCCGGCGGTTCCGTGCGAGGCCGGCACGCAGTAGCGGGATCCGTTATAGGCTGCGAACGACTCGGCGAACTGCGCCTCGCGACTCGCCACCGCCGCGGCGGCCGAGCTGATCGACCAGCGTCCGGCAAGCAGCGCATCGGCGACCGACTCCAACACTTCCGTAGTGGCGACCGGCCAGGATGGCCAGCAAGGGCAGTCGTCGACCGGCTCGGCGTCGGGCATCATCGCTTCTCCCTCCCGATCAAATCGACATATCGGCGCCTCTCAATCGCGTCCACCGTCCCGCGGGCGATTCGCTCGCCTAAATTGCAGTTCGGTCCATGTGCGGATGTAGGGGAACGGCGACACATCTTGCTTTTGACACAGAAAGACACAGAGAATCTGCAGTTTTGTACGACTCCGCAAGGCAGCACACCTGCCGATTCGCCGAATAGACTTCGGACCGGAAGTAAACTTAGCGTTTCAGCGAATCGTGTTGCAATCCAATTTGGCCTAAACTACAATTCAATAAGATCGGGTTGGGGAGTTTCCTATGGTTCACGACATGCGTGTTGTGCAATTCGGGGAGGTCGCTTACCCGTTCTATGTTCGCCATGGAATCGAGGCGCTTAGCGAGTTCGCTCAGGTCATGGCGGGCCTGAATGCCGATCGTTTCCTTGTCGTCGCGGACACGCGTGCCACGCAGTCGCTGCGTCATCGCCTCGCGCAGACGCTTGAACTTGTCGCGCCTACGATTGAACTGCTTGTCGAGCCCAGCGAGCAGCACAAGAACCTCGCCACGGTGGGAAGACTCGCGGAAGCCGCGCTCGCCGAAGGTGTTTCGCGACGCACATGCGTGATCGCCGTGGGCGGCGGAGTGGTCGGCAATATAGCAGGCCTGCTCGCGGCACTGCTGTTCAGAGGTATTCGGCTGGTCCATGTTCCGACGACGTTCCTGGCAATGTCGGATTCGGTCCTGTCGACGAAGCAAGGGGTAAATTCACGGCAGGGCAAGAACCATCTCGGCGCTTTCCACCCTCCGACGTTCGTCTGGAATCAGCTCGACTTCCTCGACTCGCTTCCGGCCGACGAAATGCGCGCCGCTATGTGCGAAGCGATCAAGAACGTCCTGGCGATCAAGCACGAGTTCGTGGACGATCTGGAAAAGTACCTGAACTCGTCCGCGCGCTACTCGCACGATGAGCTTGCCCTGCTGCTCGATTTCTGCGTGAGCGCCAAGATGAGCGTCATGCGAAGCGACGTTTACGAGAAGCATGCGGGGCTGGTGCTCGAATACGGCCATACGGTCGGGCATGCGCTCGAGAATCTGAGCGGAGGCGGGCTGAGGCACGGCTATGCGGTCGGCCTGGGAATGCTGGCCGCGGCACGAATCTCCGTCGAGCTGGGCTTCCTGACCCGCGAGGAGGAGGACCTTCACTATCATCTGCTGCGCAAGAACGGCGCGCCCACCGTCTACGACGGAAGCGCAAGCGCGAGCGAGGTGCTGGGCGTCCTGCGCAAGGACAACAAGCGAGGCTATCTGTCCCCGGTGCCCGGCAAGTACGACTTCGTGCTTCTGGAGCGGATCGGCTCGCCTCGAAAGACCAACGAGACGGTGATCACCCAGGTCGACGAAGCCGAGGTCGCCAGTGCGCTCGGCGCGATCACGAGCGCTCAATTCACAACGATGGTGGCTTAGTTCATGAGTAAATACGGTATCGTCGTGAACGACACGACCGGCCTCGGGTCGACGAGCGCCCAGATCGGCGGGGCCGGGACGGCCTTGTGGAAGATGCTGATGAACGGCACGCATCTCGTCGGGCCGTACAATTGCGTCGAATATGTCGTCCTTCCCCCGGACTCCTCGGTCGGCATCCACACCCACCAGCGTACCGAGGAGATCTACTACATCATCAGCGGTTCGCCGGTCATGTCGATCAACGGCGAGGAGCGCGGGTGCCGCGCGGGCGACCTCATCACCGCACCGATCGGCACCCGGCACGGGATCCGCAACGCCGGCCCGGACGACGTCGAGTTCTTCGTGGTCGAGGTGTTCCCCGGCGCCGGGCCGTCCGGAGCCGTCCTTCATGTCAATCTCGAGGATCGGGACGCCGAGCGCCGAGTTCCGTTGAGCGAGGTACTTTCGGGCGGTTGGAAGTTCGTAGAGTGCCTGGAAATCGACGCGGGCCGGGATGTCGATCTGGGATCGACCGAAGATTCGGAGATCCTTTTCATCCTCGACGGCTCGGCCGAGATTTCGGTGCACGATTCGTCGTTCGACGCGGGGCGCGGCTTCGCGCTCGCCTCGCCACCCGATCATGGCCGCCGGATCCGCGCCACCGACGAAGGCCAGGTGCATGCCATCCGTCTCGCGGTTGCCGCTTGATGGATCTCGGGCTCGCCGGGAAAAACGTCGTCGTCACCGGTGCGGCAAGCGGTATCGGAGCGGCATCGGCGCGGGCCTTCGCCGCGGAGGGCGCCAGACTCGCCCTGGTCGACAGCAACGATTCGGCTCTCGAGGAACTCGCCGGCGAGCTCGGGGAGGATTCGGCCCGCCTCGCGGTAAATGCGGACCTTTCGACTGCCGAAGGGGTGGCGGGTGCGTTCGAACGGATCGCCGGGACGTTCGAACATGTCGATGTGCTCTTCAACAACGTCGGGATCTTCGTTGCCCGGCCTTTCGACGACATCACCGACGAGGACTGGCTGCACACCTTCTCCGTCAATCTGATGAGCGCGGTCCGGGCGTGCCGCCACGTGCTTCCCGGGATGCGCGAACGGCGATCCGGAGCGATCATCAACAACGCTTCGGATCTGGCGCGCCAGCCGGAAGAGGGCCTGTGCGACTATCAGGTCTCCAAGTCCGGCCTGATCAGCCTGACCAAGAGCCTCGCGATCAGCGAGGGTCCCCATGTCCGGGTCAATGCCGTCGCGCCGGGGCCGATCTGGACTCCGTTATGGGCCCGGCCGGGGGGCTTCGCCGAGCGGCTGGCGGAGCAATATGGGATGGGCCCGCGCGAGGCGGTCGAGACCGAGCTCGCCAAGCGCAACATGCCGCTCGCGCGCATGGGCTCGCCGGATGAGGTTGCGACTGTGGTGGTCTTCCTGGCGTCGGGGGCGGCCTCGTTCGTGACGGGAGCAGTCTGGGGAGTGGACGGTGGGACGATCAGAAGTCTGCTCTGAAGCCGGCGGACTTCGGCTCCTTTCCGAACATGCGGCCACCTGCATGTCCGACGACACGACCAAGGCGGTGCGCTTCATCTGGATCGACAATAACGGCATCGCCCGCGCCAAGGCGGTGACTCGCGCGCATCTCGCCGATCGGCTGACCGAGGGGGTGGGCGTCGCGGTCTGCCGGCAAGCGGCGAACCTGCTCGACCGGGTCCAGCCGCTGCCGGGATATGGCGAGATCGGCGAGGTCAGGACGATTCCCGACCCGTCGACATTCTTCCGGCTGCCGCACGCGCCAGGGGCCGCCGGAATGCTGTGCGATCTGCTGGACTCGCAGGGCCGGCCCTGGGACGCCTGCCCGCGATCCTTCTTGAAGCGGATGGTGGCTCGGGCGGACGAACTGGATCTTTCGATTCTCGGCGCCTTCGAGCCCGAATTCTCCCTCTGCCGGCTGCCGCTCGAGCCGGGACGATTCCGGCCCGCCGACGACAGCCTCTGCTTCGACATGAAGGGGTTCGACGACACCCACGCCTTTGCGATGGCGTTGATCGAGGCGCTCTCGAAAGCGGGGCTCGAGCCCGAAATCTTTCATCCGGAATTCTCGGCGGGGCAGCACGAATTCACCTTCGCAGCCACTCCGGCGCTCCGTTCGGCGGACGAGTTCGCGATCTACCGGACGATCGTCAGAGGGCTGGCCGAGTCGTTCGGTTTCTGGGCGACATTCGCGGCCGCGCCCTCCCCGGACGTCCGCGGCAACGGCTGCCATCTCCACCTCTCGGCCTGGCGGAACGGGGAGAATCTGTTCGCGGACGGCGGCGGCGGGCCGCTCTCGCCGCTTGGAATGTCGTTCCTCGCCGGCCTCCTGGACCATGCCGCCGGCCTGGTCGCGGTGACATGCCCAGGCGTGAACAGCTATGCCCGCCTCCGCCCCGGGGCCTGGGCGGGCGCAAGGCTGCGCTCCGGAGTGGACGATCGCGAGGCCGTCGTCCGGATACCGGGCCGGCCTGCGGGCACTCCGCCGGGCCGGGCCAATATCGAGTTCCGGGCCTGCGACGGGACGGTCAATCCCTATCTTGCACTCGGCTGCGTCCTTGCGGCCGGGCTGGACGGCGTTCGCCGGAGCGCCTCCCCGGCCGATTCGCCGAACCGAAGCGCGCCCGATTTGCCTTCGGATCTCAGCGCGGCGCTGGACGCGCTCGAGGCCGATTCGTTGCTGATGGACAGCCTCGGTCCCGAACTGGCCAAAACCTATGTCGCGGTGAAGCGGTCGGACATTGCCGATCTTTCGGAATTGAACAGGGAGCAAGTGGAAAATCTCTATATCCGACGTTTCTGAACCTTGAGCCAAATGACGACGGTAGTTTTACTATGCGATACCGCTGAGTTACGGTCGCGCTAAGATCATAACGACTTGTTTCTAATGAAATACAGGCAAAGCAATTTTGCCCTTTCCGACTAGTCTAGTAACAAATGTCGACCCGGATCCCGTCGGAAGTGGCTGCATCTTACGAGTTCTTCCCGAATCATGTTGTCACCGCATGTAGCAGCTGTTAAGGTCCATTTGCTCAATCTTGAGCGCTTCACTTATGGAGGTACATCATGGCTGAAGTTAAGCTTTCCGATGAACTGGTGGCTCAGGAGCCGGTTGTGTTGACCGACGACGAACTGCTTGCAGTCGCCGGCGGCAGCGGCCGCGACGACGGGCTGCTCTCCTGGTAAGGTGAAGGGGCGGGGGATGCGTACTGCATCTCCCGCTTCCGCAATCATCGGGGCGAGTCCCCGGCGGATCGGATTTCGGAAATTCGCGCTCCCGAGGCGGGGCCGATCGAGGGGCGCGGGAATACAAGGGCGCGGGGAATGGACGGTGAGCGGGGCGGAATCAAAGAGCGGGCAGGCGGCGAAGGCGCCGGCGGACCGGCGCTGCACTGCCGCCCTCCGCTCGGCCCGGCGTCGGGACTGTGCGGGCCGAACGACGCTTCCGCCCCCGAAGGAAGCCTGCATCTCGAAATCGCCGGCTATATCCACCGGACCTTCGTTCCGTTGCAGCCCTTCGAGGCGGTCCTGGAGGAGGGCGACCTCGTGGCTCGAGGCATACTCGACTCGCTCTCGTTCATCGAATTGGTCGGCGGGATCGAGAATTTGTTCGGGATCAGGGTGCCGGAGGACGACATGATCGGCGAGAATTTCAATTCCGTCGAAGCGATCGTCCGCTATCTCGACAGCCGGCGAGCGGGCTGAGCTTTCCCGATGAGCGCCGCCTTTGAGGAGAATGCGGCCCCGGCCGACAATGCGAACGGGGACGCCGGCGAGCCGGCGAGCGCGGACGCTCTTTCCGATTCCGGGCGTCGGGAGAGGCGCGAGAGGATGAAGCGACTCGTCGCGCGGAGCGCCAGGCTGGTTGGCGCCCCGCCCGCCGATATCGAGGCCGGCGCCAGGGCCGCCGACTGGCTGAGCATCTCCCGGCACGTCGCGGCGACCGGCGACGACAACCCGCTCTATCTCGACCCCGCTTACGGAGCGACCAGCTGGTGGGGGACTCAGCTCGCGCCGCCGGGCTTCGTCCTGTCGATCATGGTGCCGGAATCGGTCGGAGCGCTGTACGAGGAGCGCTATGACGCCGTCGAACGGCTGAGCCGGATCGAGCTGTGGTGGAACGACCATATCAAGCTCGGCGATCGGGTCGACGCGAAGGCGAATCTCGTCCACGCCTGCCTGAAGGAGCCCGAAGGCGGGGGCGCATGCGCCGAGATCGTCACCCAGGTCTGCTACCGCAGCGAGCGCAGGCGAGTCGCGGCGGCGCGCGGGCATGTCCTCGTCCAGCCCCTTGATCTGGGGCGGGAGCTGCTCGTCGACCGGGCCATGCACCGCTACGAACCCGAAGACATTGAGCGCATCGAGGCGGCCCTCGAGGCGGAGGCGCCGCCGCGGGGCCAATTGCCACGCTATCATTGCGAAGTGCGAGTCGGGGAGGCCCTTCCGACGACGTTGCGAGGCCCGATCACCTGGTCGGAGCTCCAAAGCTGGATGGTGGCCGAGGGCAAGCCGGCGCCCGCGGGCAATCTGAGGCACCGCGCCCTGGAGGCTCAGCCCGGGAACCTGCGTGCCCATAAGGCGACCGGCTGGCCCGTCTCCGATCGGCGGCAGGGGCGGGAGGACCTGCTCGCCTGCGCCGATGTCGGCTTCCCCGCCCCGAGCGCGCGCGGCGCGATGGCCGCCGCGCTGGCCATTCAGCTGGTCACCGGGTGGATGGGCGACGATGCCTTCCTCCGGCACCTCTCGGCGACGCTGCTCGCACCGGCGCTGTACGGGGACACTCTCGCCCTCGACGGACGGATCGCCGACAAGTTCGAGCAGAGTATCGGGGACCGAACCTATTTCGCGGCGCGGCTCGATCTGGAGATTCGAAACCAGCTCGGGCAGGCTGTGCTCGAGGGGAGCGCGCTCGTCTATCTTCCGGAGAAGGGGCGGCCGGTGGAGCTGCCCGTCGAAGAGGAGATGTTCTGAAGATGGAGAGCTCCGCGCAGTTCGGTGCCGCGGTCAGCGAGTTCCTCGTCAAGACCCGCGAGCTCATCGGAGAGGAGAGCGTCGAGGATGTTCCTCCGCGGATCGGCGGACGCGAGCCGCCGGGCCCGCTCGTGCCTTCGATCTTCAGGCTCGATGAGGACAATATCCGCCGATATGCGTGGACGATCGGGGACGACAACCCGCTGTTTACGGATCCGGCCTACGGGCAGGCGGGCCTTTACCGCAGCCAGATCGCGCCCGGCCCGATCCTCGTCCATTGCCGCTATCCGGCCGATCACGGCGCGAGCCGGGAGCATGGCTATCCCGTAGCCAACTTCCTGGGGGGGCTGTCCTGGGAGTTCTTCGACGTCGTCCGGCCCGGGACTGCGGTCTCCACGTCCAAGACCTTGCGCGAGGTGCTCGAGCCGCGCGGCCTGAGGGGCGAGCGGATCATCCTCCTGGTCTGCGAAGTGATCTATTACGATTCGTTCCGCCGCCCGCTGGCCAAGGCCTACGGGACCCTCGTCCAGGTGCCGATGAAGAACATGGGCACGAGCCGTTCGATGCCGCTTCACTGCGTCGACGAGGACCAGCTCTACGACCGCGAGCCGCACCGCTACGCCGCCGAGGAGGTGGCCGCCATCGAAGCCGGGATGGCGAAGGAGCGGAGGCGGGGCGCGGCGCCGCTCTACTGGGAGGATGTCGAGGTCGGGGAGGCGCTTCCGCCGATCTTCCAGCCGCCTTACGCCATCCCCGACGCCCTGAGCTACCAGTCGCTTCACCAGGGCCTGGTTCGCGGTTTCGACGGCCGTCATCTGGCGCGCTCCTTCACTCCGGCGTTCAAGGCCCTGAAGGCGGGCTGGGGCTATCCGGATTACGCCCGGACCCATCCGGTCACCCGCTGGCCGCATACGCCGGGGGACGAGCATGAGGACGCCTTGCTCTGCGGGTTTCGGGGCCAGCCGCTGCCGTTCGACTTCGGGATCCAGCGCGCGCAGGTGCCTCAGCGCCTGCTGGGCAATTGGGCCGGCGACAGCGGATTCTGCCGGAAGATGTCGATGTCGATGGGCCGCCCGGTCTTCCATGGCGACGCTCTCGTCATGCGCGGCTCGGTGGTCGGCAAGAAGCTGCTCGAGGAAGGAGAGCCCCGGCGCCGCTGTCACGCCGTCACCATCGCGATGGAGGCGGCAAGCCAGCGCGGCGAGATCGTGTCGCGTGGCTTCGCGACCGTCTACCTTCCATCGAGGAGCGACGGCGACCCTCGGCTGCCGGTGGTTCCGGCCGAAATCCCCTACGTGCCCTACGACCGGCATCGCTCGCGCGAGTGGTTCTGATGTCGCACCCTCACCGCGGCGACCTCCAGTGGAAGGTCATCCGGAGCGTCGCCGGCCTGGACGAGACGCCCTGGGACTCGCTTGCTCACCCCTCGCTCTACCTTTCGCGAAGCTGGCTTCAGGCGCGAAGCCGGACCGTCAAGGCGGCCGAGCGCTTCATCCTGCTCAATGGCGAGGACGGACGGCCGCTGGCGTCGGCGCCCTGTTACCTCAGCGACCGGACCGCGCATCCCGGCTATTTCCCGCCGCGGGTGATGACCGTGGACTGCCTGGAGGAGGAGGAACTGCGCGCCTCGAAGGGCGACCCGAAGACCGTGGAGCAATATCGCCGGTCGCTCCGCGGCGAGCCAGGCCTCTGGGAGCCTTCGTTCGTCGTGGCAGCGCCCGGCAGGTACGGCGGAGCCAGCTTCCGGGAGGGGCTCGGTCCGGAGTCGGCCCGGCTTGCCCGCGACTCGCTGATCGACGCGGTGGAGCGGCAGAGCCGTCAGGACGAGGCCGCGACCGTTTCGTGGCTGTACCTGTTCCAGGGCGAGGACCCGCTGCTGGAGGCCGCGCTGTCGGCGCGCGGCTATGAGGACATGATCCTCGACGCCGAATGCTATCTGCCGCTCGATCAGGGAAGCTTCGACGGCTATCTCTCGAACTTCCGCGCCGAGTATCGCCGAAAGATCCGGTACGAGATGGCCGCTCTCGACGACTCGGGCGCCGAGGTCGCGATGTTCGGGGGCGAGGCGCTGGGCCTGGAACTCGCGACCCTGGAGAGGCAATGGCGGGTCAAATACGGCCGAACGCCCCCGGTCGAGGAGATCGTCGCCGATTATCGCCAGCTCTACGAGCACATGGGCGACAAGCTTCGAGTCTTCGTCGCCCACAAGGACGGTAAGGCACTCGGATTCTCGGTGTTCCTTGAGGACGGCAAGACCTGGTATTCACGTTTCGGCGGCTTCGACTATTCCGCCGGCAACCTGTTTCTTTACTTCAATCTGCTGTTCTACCACCCGCTTCGGACCATGTACGAGAAGAAGGTCGAGGTCGCGCGATACTCGCTGAAGTCCTATGAAGCCAAGCGGAGCCGGGGCTGCCTTCTGCGCCACGTGCTCGCCTACATCAAAGCCCCGGAAGGCTGGCCTTCGCTCCGGCCGGCGCTCGAGCTCATCGACCGGGCGCAATCGGCGCGCTTCGCCGAAATCTCCAATCGCTCCATCACGAAGGACCAGGCGCCATGACCCTGCCCGCGGGGACCGAACGACCCTCTTCCGATGCCCTCGCGGAGCCGCCGGCGACGGCTTCGGCGCCGGACGGCTCGTCCGGCCTGACGCTGCCGAACGGGCTGAGGCTCTGCCTGGGCTCCAGGCAGATGATCCCGGCGGCCAATTATGTCGTCGAGGAGGTCTTCGTCGAGCGGCAATATGCCCGCGACGGATTCGCCATCGGCGAGACCGACACGGTCGTCGACGTGGGCGCGAACATGGGAATCTTCGCCTTGTGGGCCGCGCCGCAGGCGCCCCGCGGCCGGATCCTGTCGATCGAGCCGATCCCGGAGCTCGCCGACTGCCTCGATGCCAGCCTCCGCGAGAATTCGATCTCGAACGTCTCCGTGGTGCGCAACGCGCTCGGGCGGCCGGGCGCAAAGATCGAGCTGTGCTATTATCCCGGATTCAACATCATCTCGCACCAGTCGGACTTCAGGCGTCCGGCCTATGCCCGAGCCAAGATGTACCTGAAGAATTTCCGCACCTGGTCGAGGCCCGCCCGGGTCGAGGCGCGATGCGTTTCGCTCGGCGGGCTGCTCGACGATCGCGGGGTCGAGCGGGTGAACTTCCTGAAGATCGACTGCGAGGGCGGCGAATATGAGGTGATGCGCGGCATGCGTCCGCAGGACTGGCGCCGGATCGACCAGCTGGTCGTCGAGTTCCACGAATATCGCAAGGACCAGGATCACACCGAGATCGTCCGGATTCTCGAAGGCAATGGCTTCGAGGTCGCGATCGAGAAGGATCCTGTCACCTACCGGCTGATGCGGTTCGGGACGATCTGGGCGAAACGGCGCCGGCCTTGGAATTTTTGAGATTTGGTTGATTCAAGGAGTGGGCTGACCCGAAGCCGAGCGGCGCCCTCCGGCCTTGCGCGGTGGAAGGGGCTCAGAACTCGAATTCAAGCACCGACTGGGGCTCCACCGGCTGCCAGTGCCGGGCCGGGGCCAGCGACGGGATCACCTCGGAGGAAACGATCCGGAAGTCCGGAGTCCGGAGTTGCTGCATCGTGAAGTAGCGCGGCCAGTCGTCGTTCGGGGACCGCCAGTGGATGAGGTAGGCGCGGTCGCGATTGACGGCGATGGCGTTGCCCGAATTGCTGCCGGGCTCGGGTATCGCCTCGAGCCGCCTGATCGTCTCGTCGCGGTCGAGCCTGTGGGCGCCTTCCGGGACGAGATACCGGAAATACTCGGCGGAATCGAAGGTGGAGCAGGGGAGTCCGAGGAGCCGGTACAGGGTCGGCTGGCTGCCGTTGTGCATGAAGAGCCAGTCGTCGGCTTCCCGTTCCAGCGGATGAGTGAATTGAGGGCCGACGGTCGACGGAAGCACCGCGCGGCGTACATGGACCGCGAGGAAGTCGGTTTTCTCCGGCACCGCGCACCCGGGAACCGCCGTCGCGGCGGGCTGCACGTCGCGAAGCACCGCGAGACCGCGGGGCGATCCGGGATCCCGCCAGAGCGCGCCCCAGCCATGGGGATGCTCGGTGAACGCGCCTTCGTGATCCGCGGTCCGCCCGGCCGCCATGGCCGCCGCGGCGTCGAAGATCGCCCGCGGATCGAACGATCCCTGAGCGAAGATCATCCGGCACATGAGCGGGCTCCCATCCGGAGCGTCGATCGGTCCACGAGCATGCTCAGGCGGTTCTGGCCTCGGCCGCGGACTCGGGCGGGTTGTCGTTCTGGGCTCCGAGAAAATCGTCCAGCCCGATCGACACGCCGTTGTGGCGCAAGATGAGATAGGCCGTGGACATCTGGAAATAGAAGTTGGGAAGGGCGTAATCCATCAGATAGTCCCGCCCGCTGTCGAAATAGAATGTGCCGTGCCGCGTCTTCGAGACGACGGGCCGGTCCTCGCTGCCGTCGATCTGCGCCGGCTCGAACGTGTCGAGATAAGCGAGCGTCTTGTCGATCCGGGCAAGCAAGGTCTCGATCGTCGACTCGTCGTCCGCATAAACGGGGGGCTCGAAGCCCGACAGACGCGCGGCAGCGCCCTTGGCCATGTCGGTGGCCACCTGCACCCGCCGCGACAACGGAAACATGTCCGGCGCGAGCCGGCCGTTGAGCAGCACCGACTCGTCGAAGCCGACGGCCTGCGCATGCGCGGCGCCCTTCCTCAAGATGCCGGCGAGCTGGCCGAGCATCCGCGCCATCACCTTCACCGAGCAATCGTACATCGTAATCTGCATGTGCGTCCTCCCAGCTGCTCCGCCGCCGGCCGACGGCCCGTGCGGGAACCGAGTCTGTCAAACCCGCGATTCCCGACCCACTCCCACAGCATGACTACACAATCGGACTAATACAACACTTGGAAATTGCGAGTCCTGGTCTTCCCGGCGGGACTTCACTGCAAAGCGCCGTGTCATCGCCACGGAATTGTCGGTAGCGAGGTAAGTTACGGTTCTGCCGCTTGTGAAGCGCAAGCGCTTTTTGTGTTGCTTGCCTGAAAGTTTTTGGCTCAACTGTACATGAAAGCGGGGGCCTCTGGATCATCGTGGGCGACATGTCAGGACAAAAGCACTCCCTGTTCCGCGAAGAGGCCCTGCAATATCGCTCTGATCGGCTGCAGGGCAATGTCAGCCTCGAAACGCCGCTGTCCTGGCAGATGATCACCTTGCTTCTGATTGTCGCCCTGGCCGGAACCGTCGCTTTCCTGGCGTTCGGCTCCTATGCCCGGATCGAAACGGTCAAGGGCGTAGTGGCCCTCGACCGGGGCGTCGCGACCGTTTTGCCGTCCAGGCCGGGGGTGGTTCAATCGGTCATGGTCAAGGAGGGCGCCCGGGTCCGCTCCGGCCAGGTGCTGCTCCACGTCCGGTCCGAGGAGGCCCTGATCGGGGGCGACACGGCGCCCGAGCTGGTTCGCCGCGCCATTCGCGAGCAGGATTCGCGCCTGCTCACCCAGGCGGCGATGATCCGGCGGGCCGCCGCGGCCGACCAGGCGCGGCTTCGGGAGCGGGCCGGCGGCGCGGCGCAGGAAATCGCCAGCCTGGACGCGCAGGCGGCCGATCAGGCTCAGCTGATCGCCGCGGCCCAGCTCGATTACGACCGGACCCGGGCGGTCGCAGCCAACGGGTTCATCAGCAAGCGCGATCTCGAGGCACGGCAGGCGACCATCCTTTCGCGGCGCCAGCAGCTCGCCCAGCTGAACCAGCTGCGTTCGGCCAAGCAAGCGGATCTCGCCGAGGCAGAACGGGCGATCGCTCAATCCGCGGCCGCCGCCGAAGCCGAGATCGCCAACACCGATTCGAGCCGGGCGGCGCTTCTCCAGCAGGTCGCCCAGAGCGATCTCGCGCGCGGCTATGCGATCGTCGCGCCCGTCGACGGAGTCGTCACCGGAGTGACGGCGCGCCTCGGCCAAGCGGTCGCCACCGATCGTCCGCTGATGCTGATCGTCCCCGCCCATGCCCGGCCTTCGGTCGAGCTCTACGTCCCCACCAAGGCGGGCGCGTTCCTTCGGCGGGGGCAGGAAGTCCGGCTCGCCGTCGACGCCTTCCCGTTCCAGAGCTTCGGCACGATAGACTCGCGGATCCGCGACATTTCGAGCGCCGCGGTGACGAAGGACGGCCCCGACGGGCCGGTACCCGTCTACCTCGTGACCAGCGACCTGGCCCAGCCCTGGGTGAAGGCGTTCGGACGCAGGGAGCCCCTCCTGCCGGGGATGACCCTGACGGCGCGGATCGTCACCGAGCGGCGCAACCTGTTCGAATGGCTGCTCGAACCCGTATTCGCAGTCGGCAACCGGTGACCGCGCCGCTGGATCTCGGGCTCGTCCGCCGGCGGCGGATCCGCCTGGCGCGGCAGACCGAGATCGGCGAATGCGGGCTGGCCTCGCTCGCGATGATCGCCGCCTACCATGGCAACGACGTCGATCTGACCACCCTTCGCCGGCGATTCCAGCCGTCCCTTCGGGGGGCCAGCCTCAAGTCCCTCATCGCCATCGCCGACCAGCTCGGCCTGACTCCGAGGGCGGTCAAGCTGGGCCTCGACGTGCTTCGAAAGCTTCACCTGCCGGCGATCCTGCACTGGGACCTCAACCATTTCGTCGTGATCGAGGCGCTTCGGGGCAACAAGGCGCTGATCCACAATCCCGAAGGGCGGTCGCGCTGGATGCCGCTGACCGAGCTTTCCGATCACTTCACCGGAGTCGCGCTGGAGCTTCGGCCGTCGAAAGATTTCGAGCCGACCCATGCACGCGAACGGCTCCGCCTCACCCAGCTCTGGCGCGGCCTCACCGGCCTGAAGCGGGCCCTGGCCCAGACGCTCGCGCTTTCCATCATGCTTCAGGCCTTTGTGCTGGCATCGCCTTATTACATGCAGATCGCGATCGACCAGGCGTTGCCGGCACTCGACGCAGACCTCGTGACCGTGCTTGCCCTCGGCTTCGGCCTGTTCACCCTGATCAATGCCGGGGCCACCCTGCTTCGCTCCTTCGTGCTGCTCTCCGCCGGCACCTCGCTGGGTTACGGAATCTCCTCCAACGTCGCCCGCCGGCTTTTCCGTCTGCCGATCTCCTGGTTCGAGAAGCGCCATGTCGGCGACATCCTCTCCCGGTTCCAGTCGATCTCGCCGATCCGAACCTTCCTCACCGAAGGGGCGATCAGTTCCGTCCTCGACGGATCGCTCGCGATCTTCACCCTCGTCGTGATGCTGTTCTACAGCCCGGTGCTGGCCGCGGTCGCGGTGACGGCCTTCCTGCTCTACGCGGCGGTGCGCGCGGCCTCCTACGCGGCGCAGCGGGGCGCCCAGGAGGACGCCATCATCCTCGCCGGGCGCGAGCAGTCGGTGCTGATCGAATCGCTGCGCGGGATCGTCACCCTCCGCCTGTTCAATCGTGAGACCCAGCGGCACGCGCTCTGGCAGACCCGGCTGACCGACTCGATGAACGCGAGCGTGGCGCTGTCTCGGATCACCATCTGGCAGCAGGTCGCCAACACGCTGATCCTCGGGCTCGAGACGGTGATCAGCGTGTGGCTGGCGATCAGGCTGGTGATCGCCGGCGGGTTCAGCGTCGGGATGGTCTTCGCCTTCATGGCCTACAAGCTGCAATTCCTCCAGAAGGCGGCATCTTTGATCGACCAGGCGATCGCGTTCAGGATGCTCGGGCTCCACCTGGAGCGGCTCTCCGACATCGCCCTCACCGGCCAGGACCGCAGCTTCGCCGAGGCGGCACAGGGCGAAATGACTCTCGCCGGGCGGGTCGAGCTCAAGGATATCGGGTTCCGCTACAGCCCGACGGATCCCTGGGTGCTTCGCGGTGTGAACCTGACGGTCGAACCGGGGGATCACGTCGCGATCACCGGCGCCTCCGGCGGCGGCAAGTCGACCCTGCTCAAGATCCTCCTCGGGCTGGTTGAGCCGGACGAGGGCGAAGTGCTGATCGACGGCGTCCCGCTGGCGCGTTTCGGCTACAAGCAGTTCCACGAGCAGGTCGGGGCCGTTCTGCAGGAGGACAACCTGTTCGCAGGCACCCTGGCCGACAATATCGCCCTGTTCGACGACTCGCCCGACCAGGCGCGAATCATCGAGGCGGCGAAGGCGGCGGCGCTCGCCGAAGACGTCGCCACGATGCCGATGGGTTACGAGACCCTGGTCGGTGACATGGGCTCGACCCTGTCGGGCGGGCAGAAGCAGCGGCTGCTGCTCGCCCGGGCGCTCTATCGCAGGCCGAGGATGCTGGTGATGGACGAGGGCACCTCGCACCTCGACCCGTCGCGCGAGCAGGCGGTGAACTCGGCCATAGCCCGGCTCGGGATCACCCGGATCCTCGTCGCCCACCGGCTCGAGACGATCGTCGCGGCAGACGTCATTTACTCCATGGGCCCGGCCGGGCTTAGCGACATCACCGATCATTACGCGCAGATGCGCGAGCAGCTGCAGCGCAAGTCGAGGCCGACGGCGGCCTGAGCGAATGGGAACTTCCCCGACAGGGCGGGAGGGTGGTGCCGCTTGGGTGACTCGAACACCCGACCCCATCATTACGAATGATGTGCTCTACCGGCTGAGCTAAAGCGGCGCTCCCGAGGGGAGGGCGCGCGTCTATCAGCGGCGATGGGCGATGACAAGGGAGGGCGGGGGGAAGAGGCCGTCATCCCGGCGAAAGCCGGGACCTCGGGGCGGAAAGTCTCGGTGGGTCTCCCCGAGGTCCCGGCTTCCGCCGGGATGACGGCAGTTCACATACCTTAACGGTTTTTCAACCACGTCCGGTGCAAAGCTCCAATCACTGGGGAGCACAAGGACCGCCTGATGGACAGCCTGCGGGCATTTGACGAGCAGTCGGACTACGGAGCCGCTGAAGACGACGGCGGCATCGAGGTGCCGCCCGAAATCGGCCTCGACGAACGGCGGATGCATGTTCGGGCCTATAATTACTGGGTCTCGCTTCTCGACGGCCGGGCCTATCCGTCGATCCAGGCGCTCGACCCGGGGGCGCTCGGCGATTTCGGTCCGAACAGCGTCCTTCTCGATTTCACCCAGGGGGACGACGATCCGCAGATCGCCTGGCTCGGCGACGCGCTTCGCGAGGAATGCGACCTGATCGGCGATGTCCGCCGGATCAGCGAAGTGCCCAAGCGCTCGTTGCTCTCGCGCCTCACCGACCATTATATGCAGATCATCGCCAACAAGGCGCCGATCGGCTTCGAGGCCGAGTTCGTCGGCCAGCGCGGCAAGAACACCATGTACCGCGGCATATTGATGCCCTTCTCGTCGACCGGCGAGGTGATCGACTTCATCTACGGGGTGATCAACTGGAAGGAGATCGCCGACAGCGCGACCGCCTCCGCGATCGCCCATCAGGCCTCGACCGCGCTCGCCGCGGCCTCCCAGCCCGGAGCGAGCCCGGTATGGGCCGACGGCCCCAATGCCGAGCCGCTCGAGCTCGACCCCGCCGAGTCGGCCTGGGACGAGCCCGAGCTCGACCTCGACGCCGGACTCGCCGACCGTCTCGGGATCGCCCGCGACTGCGCCGACGCCGCCCGCGGCGCCGACCAGCGCAGCCGGGCTGCGCTCTACCGGGCCCTGGGCCTCGCCTACGATTTCGCTCTCGCCGCCGAGGCCGACTCTGAAAGCTATGCCGAGCTGCTCGAGGATGCCGGGCTGAGGGCCCAGGCGCGGGCGCCGATGACCCCGGTCGTCAAGCTCGTCTTCGGAAGCGAATATGACAAGTCGAGGCTGACCGAGTTCGCGGCGGCCCTGAGCTGGGCGCGCCGCCAGGGCCTTGCTTGCGGGGCACTTCGCGAGCGGCTCGAAAGCGACGGCCTCAAGGCCCTCGTCCAGGCCGAGCGCCGGGCGCGGCGTCCGGAGCCGAAGCCGGATACGGGCGAGGAGGCCCGCGAGGCCCTCCGCAGGGCGCGCCCGCTGGGCCATGTCGATATCCCGGGGCCGGAGGAGTTCGTGCTCCTCATCGCCCGCCGCGACGAAGTCGGAGGCCTCGCGGTTCTCGGGCCGGTGGCGGACGAAGCGCTGCTGGAACGGGCGATCAGGAAGGCCGCGGCCTAGCTTATCCCGTCATTGCGAGCGAAGCGAAGCAATCCAGTGCGGCCTTCGAGGCCCGCTGGATTGCTTCGTCGCTTTCGCTCCTCGCAATGACGATTACTGCTTCCCCAAACCGGCCGGGAAGGGATGGGCGACCTGGAAATCGGCCTTGCCCTTCACCTTCCAGAAGACGACCAGGAACGGCACCTTCTTGCCGCAAAGCTGGATGTCCCATCGTTCGTAGCGCGCGCCTTTCGGCCCGATCCGGAAATTGGGATCGGCCGGGACCCAGCCCTTGGGCATCAGGGAAGCCTCGGCGGCGCCCATCTCGCCGCACTTCAGAGCGGTCCCGCGACCGAATGCCCCCGCTTCGTTCAGGGCCGCCTGGGCGACCGCCGGGTCCGGAGCCCGCGTCCGTCCGGTGATCCCGATCTTCGCGAGGGCGGCCGAATCGGGCGCCGAAGCGAGCAGCATGGCCAGCAGCAGCATCATTTCCTCCGGCATTCCATCAGCGGCTGAATTCGAGTGCCGAAATCCTCCGTTCCCCGGATGAAGTCGTCGAACGTCAACAGCACTCCGCCAGTGTTCGGCACGCTCGAGGCTTCGTCAAGCATCCTCGCGACGCTCTCGAAGGAGCCGACCAGCGTGCCCATGTTGAGGTTTACCGCGCTCTCCTTGTCGGCGAGCTGGCGCACGTTGGTGGTCGCGCTGGTCTTGTCCGCCGCGCCCTGGAAGCCGAGCCAGGCCACCGCCTCCTCGTCCACCCCCTCGCGATAGGAGATCCATTTCTCCATCGCCTCCTCGTCGGTCTCGGCGGCGATGACCATGAACAAGGCGTAGATCCGGACGTCGCGGCCGGTCTTCGCGGTCGCCGCCATCAGCCGCTCGTTGTTGGGCGCGAAGGCGGTGGGCGTGTTGACCCCCTTGCCCAGGCAGAAGGCATAGTCGGCATATTGCGCCGAGAAAGCGAGGCCCTCGTCCGAGGAGCCGGCGCAAATGATCTTCATCTCGCCTTCCGGCACCGGGCGCACCCGGCAATCCTCCATCTGATAATAGTCGCCCTTGAAGTCCGAGACTCCGGTTTCCCAAAGCTCCCTCAGGATATGGGCATATTCGCCGAGCATCCGGTAGCGGTTGCGGAAATGCTCGTCGCCCGGCCACAGCCCCATCTGGCTGTATTCGGGGCGCTGCCAGCCGGTGATCAGGTTCAATCCGAAGCGGCCGTGGCTGATCGAATCGATCGTGTTGCACATTCTCGCGGCGAAGGCGGGCGGGATCACCAGGGTCGGGCAGGTCGCGTAGACCTTGATCTTCTCGGTCACCGCGGCGAGCCCCGCCATGAGCGTGAAGCTCTCAAGCCCATATTCCCAGAACTCGGTCTTTCCGCCGAACCCCCTCAGCTTGATCATCGAGAGTAGGAAGTCGACTCCGTATTTCTCGGCGCGCTGGGCGATATCCTTGTTGAGGTCGAAGCTCGGCATATATTGCGGCGAATTCTCGCTGATCAGCCAGCCATTGTTGTTGATGGGCACGAAGATGCCGATTTCCATGGCCGTTCAGCTCCTCAGGAATTCAAGGACGACCCGGTTGAAGGAGTCGGGATCGGTGACGTTGCAGGCGTGGCCGCCCCATGGCAGGCGCTCCACGCGCGCGCCGGCGAGCTCGCCCGCCAGCAATTCGGAACAATGGGCCGGGACGAGCACGTCGTCGGCGGCGGCGACGAGCAGGGTCGGGCAAACCGGGCCGGGCCGAAGCTCGAAGGCGCGGGCCGCCGCGATCCTTCTCTCGATGGTCTCGGCCGGCGGCAGCCGCTCGAGCTGATGCTCGGCCTCGATGTCGAGCATTCCCGAATTCATCGAGCTCCAGCCCGCCGGGTAGAGGAAGATCGGCTGGGCCCGGACATAGGCTTCGGGCCCGCCCGAGCGGAGCAGGTCGAGCCGGACGTCGAAGCAGCGCTCCGTGTGCGGATCGAGCCTCGGCCAGCCGTTGACGATCACCCGCCGGGCAAGGACGTCGCCGAGCTCCAGGGCGATCATCCCGCCGATCGCGTGGCCGAGGAAGGACGGGCGCCGGATCTCGAGCGCCTCGATCAGTTCCCGGACGTCGGCCGCCATCGAGGCGATCGAGACCGGCCCGTCGCCCAGCGAGCCGCTCCGCCCCGTCCCGCGATGATCGTAGACGAGGACCCGGTGACGGCGGGTCAGCGCCGCCAGGTTGGGCGCCCAATAGGAGCCGGAGCCTCCGAGCCCGGGGGAAAGGATGAGGACCGGGCCGTCGTCCGGGCCGTGCCACTCGTACCAGAGGCCCGCCGCGTTCGGCATCAGTCGAGATGCGCCACGCTTGCGATCTCGACCACCAGGCCCGGCTTCACCAGCCCGCACTGGATGCAGTAGCGCGCCGGCTTCGCTCCCGGAAAATATTCCGAATAGACCGAGTTCATCGCCGGATAGTGGGACCAGTCGGTCAGGAAGATGTGGTTGAACGCGACGTCGGCCAGGGTCGCTCCTGCGGCTTCCAGCGTGATCCGGATCGTCTCGAGCACGTGCCGGGTCTGGGCCTCGGCGTCGTCGGGGTAGAGGACGGCGCCGCCCGGTCCGAGCGCCAGGGTTCCGGAGACGTAGACCGTGTTCCCGGCCTTCGTCCCCGCCGAATAAGGCGCGATCGGAGTGGGGAATTGCGGCGGGTTGATCGATTCGAACGGCATCAGGTCTGTCCCCCGTCATTGCGAGCGAAGCGAAGCAATCCAGTCGGCGGGGGTGAGGACGCGTAGATTGCTTCGTCGCCACGCTCCTCGCAATGACGGCCGCGGCTCACTCCCCCATCTGCCCGAACGCCCCGCAGAAATCCGCAACCGTCGACACCCATCCGAAGAAGGTCTCGACATTGTAGACGCTCGCCTTCTGCAGATATTCGGGGCCGGCCTGGTGGGTCGCGTCCTCCAGCATGATCCCGAAATATTCGAGAAAGAAGCCGTCGCGCAAAGTCGATTCGACGCAGACGTTGGTGGCGATCCCGACCAGCACGATGTTGCGGATTCCGCGCGAGCGGAGCACCGAATCGAGCTGCGAGTTGAAGAAGCCGGAATAGCGGGTCTTGGGAAGGACGATGTCGCCCGGATGGGGGGCGAGCGCCTCGACCAGGGCATGGTCCCAGCCGCCACGGGCGAGCAATTTGCCCTGAAGCTCGGGCCGGGCCCGCATGGTCTTCAAGGCGTTCGACTTGTGCCAGTTGGGCGAACCCGGCCCGCCCGCCTCGACATAGGCCTCGTCCCAGCCGTTCTGGAAATAGACGATGGCGAGGCCCGCCGAGCGCGCGGTCTCGACCACCTTCGCGCATTGCCCGACCACCGCTCCGGCCCCGCCGATGTCGAAGCCGGCGAGATCGAGATAGCCGCCCGGCGAGGCATAGGCGTTCTGCATGTCGACGACGACGACCGCGGTTTCCTCCGCCGCGACCCGGATCGGCTCCGGACGGGCGGGGAGCGTGACGAAGCGCTTCGTCCTGCCTTCGGCGGTGGTGTCCACGGTCATTGTCGGATGTTGACCGGAACCGGGGGTGGAAACAAGTCACGTCGTCTCAGCGGAGGCTGGGACCCCAGGGGGTGAAGAACACGGGCCCTTCACCCACCGGGGCCCCAGCCTCCGCTGGGGCGACGTGATCACATCGGCCACCCGCCCCGAAACGCGAAATCCTCCACCGGCTTGCGCCCGCTCGGAACCTCACGCTCCCTCAACTTCGCCGGCAGGGTCGCCGGATCGCCGATGCGGCCCACGACGGCGGCCGCCTCGATCCGATACCGCTCCGGAACGCGCAGAACCACGCGCGCCCGTTCGAAATCCACGCCCGACATTCCGTGCGCCTGGTAGCCCATCCGGGTCGCCTGGAGCGCGAAGCAGGCCCAGCCCGCGCCGGCGTCGTAGCTGTGGGTGTGCGAAGTCGCGGGCTCGCCGGTCTTGTCGGTGAAGGGGAGGGTGTCGGAAAGGATGTAGACCAGGGCCGAGGCGCTCTGCGCCCAGCTCCGGTTGAACGGGATCAGCAGGTCGAGGAACGGCTCCCACTCGGCCTCGCCCCTCCGCGCGTAGAGGAAGCGCCACGGCTGCGAATTGAACGCCGACGGCGCCCAGCGCGCCGCCTCGAACAGCGTGTGCAGGTCGGCCTCGGGCATTTCGGATCCGTCGAAGGCGCGAGGGGACCAGCGTTCGAGGAACAGAGGGTCGATCGGGTGGTCGGCTTGGCGCGGCATGGGCTCTCCTAATCCTCCCCATGCGAAGCATGGGGAGGGGGACCATGCGAAGCATGGTGGAGGGGTAAAGGACGAGGCGTCGGGCGGTTCCAGCGCGATCCTCCTGCTTCCGCGCCTTCTACCCCTCCACCACGCTTCGCGCGGTCCCCCTCCCCATGCGCGGCATGGGGAGGACCAGCCAGGGGTTGCCCCTCCGTGCCGCCGGGGGCATAGGGCGCGCGACCATTAAGACGCCGCCCCTGTGCCGCCCCTTTGGGAGCCAATTATGACCTCGGATATTGCCGCCGGATCCGGAGCCGCTTCCGGGGGAAGCGGCGCCAGCGGCAACGTCGCGGAGCCCGCAGCCGCCGACGCGCGGATCGTCGACGCCCTCGCTTTCGCCCTCGTCGACGGAGCCCTCCCCGGCGAGCTCGCCGACTTCGCCGAGCCGGACCGGAACGCCGCCGCCCAGTTCATCGCCGCCTGCGCTCTTCGCCGCCCGCCGGGGATCGCTTTGGTCCGGGTCGAGCCGCAGGGCGGGACGCTCGGAAACCGCCGGATGCGGATCGGGATCGTCAACGACGACATGCCCTTCCTCGTCGATTCGGTCGCCAACACGCTGGCCGCGCGCAACCTCACCGTGCACCGGCTTCTCCACCCGGTCGTCTGCGTCACCCGCGACGAAGCCGGAACCTTGGTCTCGCTCGAGCCGCCCTGCGACGCGCCCGAGCTTCGCGAATCTATGATGTATCTCGAGGTCGACCGGGCCGACGCCCGCGGCCGCCGCGAGATCGTCGCCGATCTCCACCGGGTCCTCGCCGACGTCCGCGCCGCGGTCACCGACTGGCGGGCGATGCAGGCCCGGATGCGGGCCGACGCCGACGAAGCGGCCGACGAGGAAGGCGCCGCCTTGCTCCGCTGGTTCGCGGACGGAGCGATGACCCTGCTCGGCTACGAGGTGGAGCGGCTGGAAGGCTCCTCCACCGACACGCTCGGCCTGTTCCGGATCCCCGGCGAGCCGACCGACCCCGGCGGAGCGCTCGGCGCAATGCGCTATTTCGAGGCGGGCGGCGACGTTCCGCTGCTCGCCAAGGCCGAGCGCCGCGCCTCGGTCCACCGCCGGGTTCCGCTCGACCTCGTCGTGGTTCCGGTCCGCGAAGGCGGCAAGGTCACCGGCATCGGGGTCCATGCCGGCCTCTGGACGAGCGAAGCCCTGAGCTCCCCGGTCGAAGAGGTCCCGCTGCTCCGTAAGCGTCTCCAGCAGCTCGAGACCGAGTTCGGCTTCGATCCGTCCGGGCACAGCGGCAAGGCGCTGCGCCACGCCGTCACCGCTCTCCCCCACGATCTCCTGGTCAGCCTGAGCCTCGACTCGGTGCGCGAGCTCGTCACCACCGCGATGTCGCTCGCCGACCGGCCGCGGCCGACCCTCGCGCTCGTGCGCTCGATCCTGAACGGCAACATGTTCGCCTTCGTCTGGCTTCCGCGCGACGAGCTGACCACCCGCCGCCGCCTCGCCATCGGCAAGATGATCGAACAGGCCTCGCAGGGGCGGATCTCCAACTGGTCGGTGGAGCTTGGCGACGGCGACCTCGCGCTCATCCGCTACACCCTCTATGTCGGGCCCGAGACCCCGACCCCCGACGTCGCCGAGCTCGACCGGCGCCTCGACGAGATGGTCCGCGGCTGGGAGCCTTCGGTCGAGGAGGCGCTGGGCGAGCTGGTCGGCCCGCAGCGCGCCACCCGCCTCGCTCTGTCCTATCTCGACGATTTCCCCGAAGCCTATCGGGTCTCGGTTCCGCCGGCGGAGGCGGCCCAGGACATCCTTCGCATCTGCACCCTCGACAGCGCCGCTCAGCGCGACGCGCGGCTCTACCGCCAGGCCGAGGACGAAGCGAAGAGGCTCAGGCTCAACACCTATCGGCTCGCCGAGATCATCCCGCTTTCCGACGCCGTCCCGGTGTTCGAGAATTTCGGGTTCCGGGTGCTCGAGGAGCATCCGACCGCGCTCGACGACGGCCGGCTCGGCTACGTCCACGAATTCCTGCTCGAGGTCCGCTCCGGCGAGGCCGCGCAGGTTCTCGACCGCGCCCGGCTGGTCGAGCGCGCCATCGCCGAGGTGCTCGAGGGCCACGCCGAGAACGACCCGTTCAACCAGCTGCTCGTCGCGGCCGCCCTCGCGCCCCGCGCCGTCGTCCTGTTCCGCGCCTGGTTCCGCTACCTCCGCCAGGTCGGACTGTCTTATTCGATGGTGACCGTGGTCGAGGCCCTTCGCCGCGCGCCCGGAGTGGCGCACGGGCTCATCGCCCTGTTCGACGCGCTCCACGACCCGAAGCACGAAGGCCCGCGCGAGCCCGCGATCGAGGCCGCCGAAGCGGCGATCCGCGACGGCCTCTCGCAGGTCGCGGCGATCGACGAGGACCGCATCCTGAGGCTCCTCCACGGAGTCGTCTCGGCGACCCTTCGGACCAACGCCTTCACGCCCGCCGGGCGCGAGGCGCTCGCCTTCAAGCTCGACAGCGCGAGGGTCCCGAACCTTCCGCAGCCGCTGCCCTGGCGCGAGATCTGGGTCTATTCGCCGCGCGTCGAGGGTATTCACCTTCGCGGCGGCCCGATCGCCCGCGGCGGCCTTCGCTGGTCTGACCGGCGCGACGATTTCAGGACCGAGATCCTCGGGCTGATGAAGGCGCAGCTGGTCAAGAACGCGGTCATCGTTCCGACCGGCGCCAAGGGCGGCTTCTACCCCAAGCATCTTCCGCCGATGACGGACCGCGACGCCTGGCTCGCGGAGGGCACCGAGAGCTACCGGATCTTCATCCGCTCGCTCCTTTCGGTCACCGACAACATCGTCGGCAACAGTATCGTCCATCCGGAAGGCGTGGTCGTCCTCGACGGCGACGATCCCTATTTCGTCGTCGCCGCCGACAAGGGCACCGCGACCTTCTCCGACGTCGCCAACGCGATCGCGACCGAGCGCGGCTTCTGGCTCGGCGACGCCTTCGCGAGCGGAGGAAGCTACGGCTACGACCACAAGGCGATGGGGATCACCGCCAAGGGCGCGTGGATCTCGGTCCAGCGCCACTTTCGCGAGATCGGGATCGACGTGCAGTCCCAGCCGATCCGGGTCGCCGGAGTCGGCGACATGTCGGGCGACGTGTTCGGCAACGGGATGCTCCTGTCGAAGGCGATCAAGCTCGTCGCCGCCTTCGACCACCGCCATATCTTCCTCGATCCCGATCCCGATCCGGCGTCGAGCTGGGAGGAGCGCAACCGCCTGTTCCAGCTTCCCCGCTCGAGCTGGGACGATTACGACCGAAGCCTGATCTCGAAGGGCGGCGGGATCTTCCCGCGCGCGCAGAAGTCGATCCCGCTCTCCCCCGAAGTCCGGGTCCTGCTCGGCCTCGAGGGCGAGGAGACGGATCCGGCGACCCTTCTCACCGCGATCCTCTCGGCGCCGGTCGACCTGCTTTGGTTCGGCGGAATCGGAACCTACATCAAGGCCCGTAGCGAGAGCAACGCGGAGGTCGGCGACCCCGGCAACGATCCGATTCGGGTCAACGGCTCGGAGCTCCGTGCCAAGGCGCTCGGCGAGGGCGCCAACCTCGCAATCACCCAGGCGGGCCGGATCGAATTCGCGTCGCTCGGCGGCCGGATCAACACCGACTTCATCGACAATTCGGCCGGGGTCGACTGCTCGGACAACGAGGTCAACATCAAGATCCCGCTCAACCGGGAGATGATCGAGGGCCGGCTCAGCCTGGAGGACCGGAACGCGCTCCTCGCCGAGATGACCGACGAGGTCGCCGAGATCGTCCTCGAGGACAACCGCCTCCAGACCCTTGCGCTGTCCATCGCCGAGCGAAGCGGAGCCGCCGGCCTTCCGCCCTTGCTCCGCGCGATGGAGATGCTCGAGGAGGGCGGTCGGCTCAACCGCGCCGTCGAGGGCCTCGAATCCAACGAGGACCTGATGCGCCGGGCCCAGGAGAATCGCGGCCTTACCCGGCCGGAGCTTGCGATCCTGCTCTCCTCCTCCAAGATGGCGCTCCAGGCGGCGCTCGAATCGGGCAGGATCACCGAGGATCCGACCCTCACGCCCGAGCTTTGCGGCGCCTTTCCCGAGACGATGCGCGCCCGCCAGAGCGAGGCCATCCTCCAGCATCGCCTGCGCCGCGAGATCATCGCGACCAAGATCGCCAACCGCCTCGTCAACCGGCTCGGTATCACCGCGGCCTTCGGGCTGGCCGAGGAGGAGGGCGCCTCCTTCGGCCAGGTCGCCGCCGCCTTCGTCGCGGCCGAGCGACTGTTCGACATGCAGGTCTTCTGGCACCGGCTCGACACCGCCGATCTGCCCGAGCAGCTCCGGCTGGAGCTGTTCGACCAGGCCAGCCAGGCGCTCCAGCTCCACATGGCCGACATCCTGCGCAACACCTCGGCGACGACCAAGCTCGCCGAGATGGTCGACAATCTCGCCCCCGGGCTCAATGCCCTGGACGAGGCCGTCGACGGGCTCCTCCGCCGCGAGGTGGCGAGCGAAGCCGGGGAGCGCCGCCAGCGGCTGATCGACCTCGGAGCGCCCGACGACATCGCGCGCAAGATCGTCCGGCTGTTCGAGCTCAACGGCGCCGTCGGGATCGCGGCCCTGGGCAAGCGCCTCGGAGTGGACGTGATCGGGCTCACCAACGCCTATACCCGCCTCGGCGAGGCGCTCGGCCTCGACTGGGCGCAGGGCGCCGCCAACCAGTTCCGCGCCAGCGACCAGTGGGAGCGGCTCCTGACCGCGGGCCTCGCCCGCGACTTCGAGCAGCTCCGGCTCGACTTCCTCCACCGCAAGCGGGGAAGCGAGCCGACCGAGGCGGTCGACCAGTGGGTCGCGGCCCAGGGCCCGCGGATCGACCAGTTCCGCCGGGTGGTCGAACGGGTCCGGAACGCCCCCGTCACCACCGCCCCCATGCTCGCCCAGATCGCCACCCAGGCGCGGGTGCTTCTGGGAAGGTAGCGACACCCCAGGCCCCTCTCCCGTGCTTACGGGAGAGGAGGGGCCCAAGCCGGAGGCTTGGGAGGTGAGGGTCTTGCTGAGTCCGAAGTACAGACTCTCACCTCCCACCGCCTTCGGCGGCGGGCCCCTCCTCTCCCGCGAAAAGCGGGAGAGGCGGAGTGGCCGAAGCACAGCCGCCAGCAACCGCTTCAAGACGCAGATTCCACCCATGGCCTGATTAGAACATAATCAGAACATGAATTCTCCTACAATCTTCAGCCGCCCGATTTCGCCCTCTCGAACAGCCAAACCCGGATCGCGCTCCCCAGATTGGGAGGATCGCCCCCCTCGACCCGCTCGGCGTCGATCCGCGCCACCAGCGCGCTGAGCGGCACCCCCTCAGCTTCGGCCGCCCCTTTCAGAGCGTCCCAGAAGACCGGCTCGAGGCTGATCGACGTCGAATGCCCGGCGATCATCACCGAGCGCTTGACCGGGCCCGAGGAAAGGGAGGCGCTCAAGGGCACGTCGCCCCAGCGAAGGCTGGGGCCCCGGCGGGTGAAGAACGCCGGCGCCCTTCACCCGCTGGGATCCCAGCCTTCGCTGGGATGACGAGCATGCCCACGCCCCCTCAATACATGTGCTGGCCGCCGTTGATGCTCAGCGTCGACCCGGTGATGAACCCGGCATCCTCGCCGCACAGGAACACCACTCCGCGGGCGATCTCCTCGGCCTTGCCGAGCCTGCCGACCGGGACCCTGGCGACGATCTTGGCGAGCACGTCGGCCGGCACGGCGGCCACCATCTCGGTGTCGATATAGCCCGGAGCGATCGCGTTGACCGTCACTCCGGCCCGGGCGCCTTCCTGCGCGAGCGCCTTGGTGAAGCCGTGGATTCCGGATTTGGCCGCGGCGTAATTGACCTGGCCGTATTGCCCCGCCTGTCCGTTGATCGAGCCGATGTTGACGATCCGCCCGAACTTCCTCGACTGCATCCCTTCGAACACCGCCTTGGCCATGTTGAAGCAGCCGCCCAGATTGACGTCGATCACCTCGTCCCAGGCCTGGCGGGTCATCCGCTTCATCGTTCCGTCGCGGGTGATTCCGGCGTTGTTGACGAGGACGTCGACCGGGCCGAGCTCGCTCTCCACCTGCTGGACGCCCGCCTGGCAGGCGTCGAAATCGCCGACGTCCCATTTGAACGCCTTGATCCCGGTCCGCTCGGTGAATTCGCGCGCCTTCTCGTCATTGCCGGCATAATTGGCGGCGACGGTCACGCCCTGGTCGCGAAGGGCGATGCTGATCGCCTCGCCGATTCCTCTGGTGCCGCCGGTGACGATCGCAACGCGTGCCATATTTCGCTCTCCTGGGATTTTTTCCTTATGAGCCGGCCCTTACGTCCGGGCCTTCCAACCTTCAAGCTCGCGGCCCAAAATGCTGCGCAGCATTTCCAGCCCGGCGGGGCTGTCGTTGAGGCAGGGCAGGTAGGCGAAATGCGTGCCGCCGGCGCCGAGGAACGAGTCCCGTCCGCGTATCGCCAGCTCTTCCAAAGTCTCAAGGCAGTCGGCCGAGAAACCGGGCGCCAATATCGCGACTTTCGCGATTCCCTGGCCGGGCATTGCTTCAAGCGTCTTGTCCGTAGCAGGCTCCAGCCACTTCGCGCGCCCGAAGCGCGACTGGAACGCGACCCTCAGCTCGCGCCCGCTCGCCTCGCTCAGAAGCCGCGCCGTCTTGCGGCAGTGGCAATGATAGGGATCGCCCAGCTCCAGCGTCCGCTGCGGCATTCCGTGGAAGCTCGCAACGATCGCCTGGGGCTCGAAATCGAGCGCCGCCAGCCCCTCCTCCAGCCGCGCCCTCAGGGCTTTGATATAGGCCGGGTCGTCATGGTAGGGTGGAAGGGTCCGGATCGCGGGCTGCCACCTCAGCCGGCGCAGATGGAGGAAAGCCTCATCGTTCGCGGTCGCCGTCGTCGCCGCGCAATATTGCGGGTAGAGCGGAGCGATCAGGATCCGCTCGCACCCTTGGGCTTTGAGCGCGTCGATCCTTCCGGCGATCGCCGGCTCGCCGTAGCGCATCGCATGGTCGACGATCACCCCCTCGCCGAACGCGCCCTGCAGCGCCCTGGACTGCCGGGCCGTGATCGCCGCCAGCGGCGAGCCTTCGTCGGTCCACACCTGGCTGTAGGCGTGCGCCGATTTCTTGGGCCGGGTCCGAAGGACGATCCCGCGCAGGATGGGCTGCCAGACGAGCTGAGGGATCTCGACCACCCGCGGGTCGGAGAGGAACTCCCTCAGATACAGCCGGACCGATCCCGGCTCGGGTTTGTTAGGAGTGCCCAGGTTGATCAGAAGCACCCCGACCTTGGGTGCAGGAACCGGCGGATGATCGGCGGGCGGCTTCATCCGCCTACCCGAAGCGGGAGCGAGCGGAGCCGCTTGCCGGTAAGCGCGTGAAGCGCGTTGGCGATCGCCGGAGCTGCGACCGGGACCGCCAGTTCGGTCGCGCCTCCCGGCTCCTCCTCGCTCTCGAGCAGCTCGACCGTCACTTCGGGCGAGTTCGCCAAGCCTGGGAAACCGAAATGCCCGAAGCCCCGGGCGTCGGGCCGCCCGCCCTCGAAGCCGATCGCGCTTCCGGTGGCGGCGGCGATCCCGAAGACCAGCCCGCCCTCGATCTGCTGCTTGACCAGGTCCGGATTGACGACCCGCCCGCAGTCGACGGCGCAGACCGCCCTCAGCACCCGCACCGCCTGGGCGGCGGTCACCTCGACCTCGACCAGGACGGCGATATGGCTTCCGAAGGCGCTGTGGCAGGCGATCCCCATCGCGCTTCCCGGCACTCCTCCGTCCCAGCCGCCGAGGGTCGCCGCCGTCGTCAGGCAGCGCGCCAGCCTGGGATTGTCGCCGAGCATCTGCATCCGGAAAGACAAAGGCTCGACCCCCGATATCCGGGCCAGCTCGTCCATGAAGCTCTCCGTGAAGAAGGCCGTGTAGCTGTGCGCGCCCGAGCGGAAGCCGCCGACCCGGAGCCCCGTCGCGGCGGGCAGATAGTCGACGCTGACCGCGGGTATCGCGTAGGGCGGAACGGCACCCGCCGCCGGATCCCCGATCGCGGCCATCGCGCCCGATCCACCGCGAAGCCGCTCGGCGAGCTGCCTTCCGGTGTCCGGGGCGGCGATCCGGGCCTGCCAGCCGAGCACGATTCCGCCGGTGTCGAGCCGCGCCAGTATCTGGGCCCGGGCCGGCGCCCGGAATCCGTCCTGGACGCTTTCCTCGAGCCTCGACCAGCTGAGCTGGACCGGCCGCCTGGTCCGAACCGCCACCATCGCCGCCTGCTCGATCGCCCGGGTCTCGAGCTTCCGCCCATAGCCGCCTCCGGCCAGGGTCGAGTAGAGCGAGACCTGCGATTCGGGGAGACCGGTCACCCGGGCGGCCGCCGCCCGGGCAAGCCCCGGGGCCTGGGTCGGAGCCCAGATCTCGAGCCGGTCGCCGCCGAGCCGCGCCGTCGCGGTCAGGGGCTCGAGCGGGGCGTTCGCGGCAGGTCCGGCGCTGTAATGGCCTCGAAGCACATGGCCGCCCTCGAACGCATCGGCGAGATCGCCCCGGCTGTAGACCCGGCGCCCTTCGTCCCGCTCGAGCGCCCCGATCAGGGCCTCGTCGATGCTCTCGCCCGAGACCGGCGGATTCGGCACGTCCCACACCGCCTCGAGGGCCTCGACCCCGCGGTTCGCCGCCCACCAGTTGGTCGCGACACAGGCCACCCAGCCCGGAGCGTCGACCGTCCCGAACACGCCCGGCACTGCAAGGCCCTTGTCCCGGCTCCAGCGGGCCAGCCGGCTGTCCTCGGTCGGTCCCGCCCTCACCGAGGCGTAGACCATGTCCGGAAGCCTGATGTCCCCGGCGAACGGCGCCGACCCGTCGACTTTCGACGGCAGGTCGAGCCTCGGCAGCGCCTGGCCGGCCAGCCGGTTGTCGATCCCCGCCCGGATCGGCAGATGCTCGGGAAGGGAGTCCTTCGCCGCCGCTTCGGCAAGCTCGGCGAAGGCGAGCTTGCGCGCTCCGTCGGTGACGAAGCCGGCGGCGGTGTCCAGGGTCTCCCACTCGACTTCCCAGCGCGCCGCCGCGGCCTTCATCAAAAGGGCCCGCGCCCCTGCGCCGGCCTCGCGGAGCGCCTTCTCGAAGGTCCTGACCGAGGTCGATCCGGCGGTGAGCATCGCCGCTTCGCCGCCTTCGAACTGTCGCGCCCGCCAGCGCCGGACCCCTCCCGCGAAGGAACCGTCGTCCTCGCCCTCGGCGAGCAGCCGGTTGGCGTAGAGCGGCCCGATCGGCGCGGGCTCGACGCCCACCGTCCGCCAGTCGGCGCCGAGCTCGTCGGCGATGATCTGGGCCAGAGCCGTCCAGCTCCCCTGGCCGAGCTCGGCCTGCGGAACCGCGACCACAATCCGCCCGTCATTGCCGATCCTGAGGAAGGCGTTGAACGCCTGCTCCCCTTCGCCGGAGCGAAGGTTGTGCTCGTAGGATCGCGGCCACAGCGCCCAGGCGACGATCAGCCCGGCCCCGGCCCCCCCGCTCACCAGCAGGGCCCGCCGGCTGATCCCCCTCGTCTCCCCGCCTCGCGCCATCAGGGGCTGATAGAGGGGGAGGGGGCGGCGGGCTAGGCCCTAGTCCTCCCCGTCGCGAAGCGATGGGGAGGGGACCATGCGAAGCATGGTGGAGGGGCAAACAGCGCCGCCAGCCCCTCCACCGCACTTCGTGCGGTCCCCCTCCGCATCCGCTGCGCGGACGGGGAGGACTAAGCCACCTCCGCCGAATACCTTTCCCTCAGCGTCTTCTTGTCGATCTTTCCGGTGCCCAGCTTGGGCAAAGGCTCGTAATGCACCCAGATGAACTGGGGGATCTTGTAGAGCGCGATCTTGCCGTCGAGGAATTGCCGGAGCGCTTCTGAGTCGAGCGACCTGTCGTCCTCCGAATAGACCACCGCCGCCGGGACCTCGCCGAGCCTTTCGCAAGGCACCCCGAACACCGAGGCCTCGGACACCGCCGGGTGCGCATAGATCGCCGCCTCGACTTCCTGGCAGCTGATATTCTCGCCGCCGCGGATGATGATGTCCTTCTTGCGGTCGACGATGAACAGATATCCCTCGTCGTCGAGATAGCCGACGTCGCCCGTCTTCAGATATCCGTCGGGGGTGAACGCGGCGGCGGTCGACGCCGGATCGTTCCAATAGCCCCGGAAATTGGCCGCCGAGCGGATTGCGATCTCGCCGGTTTCCCCGGCCGGCAGGTGGCGGTCGCTTTCGCCCAATATGGCGAGCTCGACCGTCGGCTGGTGGGCGCGGCCGGTCGAGGCGGGCTTGTCCGCGTAATTCTGCCAGAAATTGCCGCAGCCTACGGCGTTGGTCTCGGTCAATCCGTAGCCCAGAGCGGGCTGGGCCCCCTTGAAGCTGTCCTGGAGCCGCTTGACGTGAGCGACCGGCCGGGCCGCTCCGCCCGCGGCGATGTCGGTCAGCGAGGAAAGGTCGAACTTCTCGCGGTCGGGATGCTGCATCAGCTCGAGGCTCATCGTCGGGACTCCGACGAAATAGGTCACCTTCTCGTCCTGGATGAGCCGGAGCGCCTCGCCGGCGTCCCACTTCGACATCAGGACCATCCCGCGCCCGATGACGAAGCTGTTGAGCAGCACCGGCACCTCCCCGGTGACATGGAACAAGGGCACGTTGACCAGGGTGCGCGGCGGGTTGGCGGGGCCTCGTCCCTCGCTTTCCATGATTCCGAGCAATGCCAGGAGGCTGATCGAATAAGTGTAGATTCCGGTGGTGACGGCGCGGTGGCTCGAGACCGCGCCCTTCGCGACTCCGGTCGATCCGGAGGTGAAGAGGATGGTCGCGTCGTCCTCGGGAAGGACTTCCGGCAGGTCCGCCTCGCCGCGGCCGAGCAGCGGCGCCAGCGCCTCCGCGATCGGCTTCTCCACCGGCAGGGTGGCGCTCGCGACGGTAAGGCCGGTGGCCTCCAGCCGCTTCGCCCTCGGGGCGTCGCACAGGACGAGGCAGGGCTCGGTCAAGGCGAGGCCGTGGCGAAGCTCGTCCGACTGCCACCAGCCGTTGACCAGGGTGGCCACTGCGCCGGCCTTGAGGACCGCCATGTACGCGACGATCCAGCTCGGGCAGTTGCGCATCGCGATCGCCACCCGGTCGCCCTTGCCGACTCCCCAGCCGCCGGCCAGGGCCCGCGCCAGCCGGGTCGCCTGTTCGTTCAGCTCGGCGAAGGTCAGCCGCTCGCCGTCGGCGATGACGGCGACCGTCGCGCCGTGGAGCATGCAGAAGGCGTCGAACATTCCGGGCAGGGTCGGCGGCAGGTTGGCGACGATGTTGCGCCCGTCGGAATCCTCGGCGATCTGGATTCGGCCGCCTGGCCCGGTCACCTGCGCCAGCACCGCGTCGAACTTGCGGTCCAGCTCGCTCGGCATCGGCATCTCCCTTTCCGTTTGCTCTTGCCCCTCCTATTAGGGCCTGGAGCGGGAGGGGGAAGCCTTTGATCGATCCTTTACTGACAAGCCTGTCGATGGTTGCCGGCGATCATGTGCGGTTCACCGATCTCGGGCTCAGCAAGACCCTGTTCGACTGGCCCTTCCCGTTGCGCTGGTATTCGCTCGGCTATCTCGCCGGGATACTCGTCGGCTGGTGGTATCTGATGAAGCTGATCGACCGCCCGGGAGCGCCGATGGCCCGGCGCCACGCGGACGACATGGTCTTCTACGCGACGCTTGGAATCATCCTCGGCGGCCGCCTCGGTTACGTGCTCTTCTACAGGCCCGAATTCTATTTCTCGGATCCGGTTCAGATCGTTCGGCTTTGGGACGGCGGCATGTCGTTCCACGGCGGAGTGCTCGGAACGACGCTCGGGATCCTGTGGATGGCGCGCAAGCACAAGCTCGACTGGCTTCGGGTCCACGATTACGTCGCCTGCTGCTCGCCCTTCGGGATTTTCTTCGTCCGCCTCGCCAATTTCGTGAACGGCGAACTTTGGGGCCGGCCGACCGACGTGCCCTGGGCGATCGTCTTCCCGGACGGCGGCGAGGTCCCTCGTCACCCGAGCCAGCTCTACGAGGCGGGGCTGGAGGGAATCCTCCTCTTCCTCGTCCTCTGGTTCCTGTTCTGGAAGACCGACGCCCGCTACCAGCCGGGCAAGCTGGTCGGCACCTTCCTGCTCGTCTACGGGCTCAGCCGATTCTCTCTCGAGTTCGTCCGCCAGCCCGACCACGGGCTCGAAAACCTATCCTGGGGCCTCACCATGGGTCAGACCCTGACGGTCCCGATGGTGCTGGGCGGCGCCTGGCTGATCGCGACCGCGAAGGGCCGCCGGCAAAGGGTGGAGTCGATCGCCGGGACGGAGAGCGTGGCTTGAGCTTCCCGTCACCCCAGCGAAGGCTGGGGTCCATGCCGGCCCGGCCCGGAACCGGAATCCGCATGGATGCCAGCCTTCGCTGGCATGACGGAGGTAGTGCGGGCGGATTCCGGTGAGCTCGAAACCCTCCCTCGCCGACCGCCTCCGCCGCCTCATCGAGGCCCAGGGCCCGATCCCGGTCTCCGACTACATGGCGCTCGCCAACGCGCATTATTACTCGACCCGCGACCCGCTCGGCGCCTCGGGCGACTTCGTCACCGCGCCCGAGATCAGCCAGATGTTCGGGGAGCTGATCGGACTCGCTCTCGCCGACGTCTGGAACCGCGCCGGCCGGCCCGGTGGAGTGCGCTTCGTGGAGCTCGGCCCGGGACGGGGTACGCTCGCCGCCGACGCTCTCCGGGCGATGCGATCCGCCGGGCTCGAACCGCCCGTCCATTTCATCGAGACCAGCCCCGTCCTCCGCTCGGCGCAGGCGCAGCGCGCGCCGGGCGCCGAGTGGCATGACGACCTCTCGACCCTCCCGGACGACGGCCCGGTCCTCGTCGTCGCCAACGAATTCTTCGACGCTCTGCCGGTCCGCCAGATCGTCGCGACCGGGACCGGCTGGAGCGAGCGCCTCGTGACGGTGGACGGGGACCGCTTCGTTCCCGCAGCGGGTCCGCTGGTCCCCGCCGCCGCGGTTCCGGAGCCGATGCGCTCGGCGGCGCACGGGACCGTGATCGAGATTTCGCCGGCCTCGCTCGCTTATGCGCGCTCGCTCGCCGAACGCATGATTATACACGGCGGTGCGGGGCTGATCGTCGACTACGGCCACGATCGCCTCTGCACGGGCGAGACCCTGCAGGCGGTGCGGATGCATGATTATGCAGATCCGTGGATAGAGCCGGGCGAATCCGATCTCACCGCTTTTGTCGATTTCGAATCGCTCGGGAGAGCGGCGTCCGGGTCCGGGCTCCGGGTGAGCGGGCCGGTGGGCCAGGGCGAGTGGCTGGCGAGGCTCGGGATAGACGCCCGGGCCGACACGCTCGCCCGGAAGGCGCCGAATCGCCACGAAGAGTTGAAGATCGCCAAAGATCGCCTCGTTTCGCCACTACAGATGGGCCGGCTGTTCCGGGTCCTCGGCCTCTCCACGCCCGGCTGGCCCGAACCGGAGGGATTCGCTTGATCGCCTATCGCAACGCCGCTCCCGAAGACGCCGCGGCCCTCGCCGACCTCCACCGCCGAAGCTTCGTCGAGACCTTCGCCCACCTCTATCGGCCGGAAGACCTCCAGGCTTTCCTGGAGCAGCTGAGCGAAGCGGGCTTCCGGGCCGAGCTTTCCGACGGCCGGCACCAGGTCCGCTTCGCCGAAAGCGACGGGGCTCCCGTCGCCTTCGTCAAGCTCGGCCCGATCACCCTCCCGGTCGAGCCCGAGCGGCCGGCGCTCGAGTTCCGCCAGCTCTACGTGCTCAGGCAATGGCAGGGGGCCGGGGTGGCCCAGGCCTTGTCCGAATGGGCGATCGAGCAGGGGAGGGCGCGGGGCGCGGAGGAGCTCTATCTCTCGGTCTTCACCGAGAATCACCGCGCCAAGGCCTTCTACCGGCGCTACGGCTTCACCTATGTCGGGCCCTACAAGTTCATGGTCGGCGAGCAAGCGGACGAAGACGAGATATGGAAGCTGATCCTGTAGAGACGCTCCGAAGCCGGGCGCTTGACACAGTTTCGCACGCTTTCCTCGGCCGGCGGGGCGGGATCTCGGCAGGCGTGTGCGTGGGCCTCAACGTCGGCCTCGGCTCGAGCGACGACCGCGGATCGATCCTCGAGAACCGCCGGCGCGCGGTCGCCGCCGTCGCTCCGCGCGCGGCATTGGTGACGGTTCATCAGGTCCATTCGCCGGATTCGATCTACGTCGACTCGCCTTTTGCCGACGACGCCCGCCCCAAAGCCGATTCGATGGTCACCGACCGGCCCGGGCTGCTGCTCGGAATCCTCACCGCCGACTGCGCTCCGGTGCTTCTCGCCGACCGGGAGGCGGGCGTGGTCGCGGCCGCCCATGCCGGCTGGAAGGGGGCGCTCGGCGGAGTCGTCGAATCGACCGTCGCGGAGATGGAGCGCCGGGGCGCCGAGCGCGGGCGGATCGCGGCGGCCGTCGGCCCCTGCATCGCCCGCAAATCCTACGAGGTGGACGAAGGCTTCCTTCGCCGGTTCGCCGCCGACGACCCGGAGCATGAGCGCTTCTTCGCCCTTGGCCGCGAAGGCCATTACCAGTTCGACCTCGAAGGCTTCGTCCTCTCCAGGCTCGCCGCGGCGGGGCTGGGCCGGATCGAGGCGCTCGGCGAGGACACCTATTCGCAGCCCGGCCGCTTCTTCAGCTATCGCCGGGCGACCCATTGGGGCGAGGCGGATTACGGGCGGCAGATCAGCCTGATCGCGATCGGAGGCGGCCAATGAGCCGATGGCGGCTGTTCGGAGCCCGCGGCTGGGGATCGACCCTCGCGGAAGGCGCGCTCGCCTGGGCCGGGGAGGATTTCGAGTTCGTCGATGTCGAGGGTTTCGACTCGCCCGGCCCGCAGCGCGACCGGCTGCTCGCGGTGAACCCGCTTGCCCGGGTCCCGACCCTGGCCGCTCCGGACGGCCGGGTCCTGACCGAAAGCGCCGCGATCGTCCTGCTGCTGGCGGAGCTCAGGCCGGAGGCCGGCCTGGCGCCGGTGCCGGGCGATCCGATGCGCGCCGCCTTCCTCAACCGGCTCGCCTGGTTCGTCTCCGCGCTCTACCCGACCTTCACCTATCGCGATTATCCCGAGCGCTGGGCGCCCGGCGCGGCCGCTCAGCTCGTCGAGCGGGTGGACTCCTTCCGCCAGTCGCTCTGGCTGCAGTTCGAGGGGGAGGTCGGCGAGGGCGAGTGGGTGCTCGGGGAACGGCCCTCGGCGCTCGATCTCTACGTCACGGTCATCTCCCACTGGCGGCCGCGTCGGCCGTGGCTCGCGGAGCACTGTCCCAAGCTCCACGCCCTCGCCCTGCGCGCCGAGCGGCTCCCGGCGCTCGAGCCGGTGATGAAGCGCAATTTTCCGGCCTAGGGGTCTGTCAGTCCGTCGTCCCAGCGAAGGCTGGGACCCCAGGGGGGTGAAAGGCACCGCGTTCTTCACCCGCCGGGGCCCCAGCCTTCGCTGGGGCGACGAGCGGCCTGCCCTTCGTCATGCCAGCGAAGGCTGGCATCCATCCGGAGGCAGCATGGGCCCCGGCCTTCGCTGGGGTGACGGGTGGGGCGCCGCTTGGGTGTCCTTCCGGCCTCGAGGTACTGGCGCGGCTCCCCACTCCCATGCCATCACCCCCGCAAACATAGGGCGCAAACGAGGGGGAATCGAATGGCCGCGCGCTGGGGGCTATGGGGCGGGCTTGCCGCATTCGTCGTCATGCTGCTCCTGCCGGCGCCCGGCGGGATGTCGCCGGCCGCCTGGCGGACGACCGCGATCATCGTCCTGATGGCTGCCTGGTGGATGACCGAGGCGCTTCCGCTTACCGCCACCGCGCTCGTTCCGTTCCTCGCCTTCCCGATGCTCGGGATCATGACCGCGACCGAATCGGCGGCCTCCTATTATTCGCCGATCCTGTTCCTCGTCCTCGGCGGCGCCATCGTCGCTCTCGCCATCGAGCGCACCGGGCTCCACCGCCGGCTTGCGCTCGCCATCGTCAGCCGGGGCGGCGGCGGGCCGGCCCAGATGCTGTTCGCCTTCATGGCCGCGACCGCCCTGCTCAGCACCATCGTCTCCAACACCGCAACCACCCTCATCATGATGCCGATCGGCCTTGCGGTGCTTCGCGCCGCGCGGATCGAGCGCGGCCATACCGACGGCTTCGCCGGGGCGCTCGCCATGGGCATTGCCTTCGCGGCGACGATCGGCGGTTTCGGAACCCTCGTCGGTTCGCCGACCAACGCGATCGCCGTGGGGATCATCGAGAAGGCGACGGGCTACAGGATCGATTTCCTGACCTGGGCCCTCTACGGCGTTCCGCTGGTGCTCGTCTGCGTGCCGCTGTGCTGGGCGATCCTGATGAAGGTCCAGAAGGTTTCCGCGACCGACTTCGATCCGGAAGCGGCGAGGGCCGGGATCGGCGAGACGGGCCGCTGGTCGACCGCCGAGAAGCGCCTCGTCCCGCTCGTCGCGCTGACCGTGGCGGCGTGGATCGCCCTGCCGTTCGTAACGCCCTTCCTTCCCAAGGATTCGCTCACCGACGGCACCATCGCGGTGATCGCGGCACTGCTCCTCTTCGTCATCCCCGACGGGACGGGCCGGGCCATCCTCAACTGGGAGGAGGCCAACCGGGCGCCGTGGGGCGTGATCATGATGTTCGGAGGCGGCCTCGCACTGGCGGCGGGGATCGGCGAATCGGGCCTCGCCGAATGGATGGGGGTCGCGCTCCAGCCGCTCCGCTCGATCCATCCGCTGATCGTCGCCGCCCTGCTGGTCGGGATCGTCATCATCGTCACCGAATTCGCCTCGAACGTCGCGACGGCGAGCGGCGCAATCCCGGTCGTCGCGGGGATCATCGCCGCTACCGGGATCGATCCGATCCTGCTCGCGCTCCCCGCCGCCTTCGCCTCGAGCTGGGGCTTCATGCTCCCCTCCGGGACCGGCCCCAACGCGATCGCCTGGGCGACCGGCCACATCGCATTGCCGCGTCAGCTGAAGGCGGGCTTCCTGCTCGACCTGGCGGGCATCCCGATCATGGTCGGGATCGTCTGGGGGATCGGGGCGGTGGTGAATTAACCCGTCATCCCGGCGAAAGCCGGGACCCCAGGACGAGAAGTCCCGGCGGGTCTCCCCGAGGTCCCGGCTTTCGCCGGGATGACGGGTCTTTTCAGGTCCTCGCGGTGACCAGCCAGCAGGCGGCGGTGAAGCGGGCAGTGCCGGCGCTCAGATACGGGTCGAAGGCTTGATCCACCCGCCGCTCGATTTCCGCCCGGAGCGCCTCGTCCAGCGTCGGGAGAAGCTCCGCCACCGGTCCCATCCGGCGAGCGTAGAGGCGCAGGTCCGCCTCGGGGAGCCGGCACTCCACGTCGACCGGCCCGATCTCGACGTCCAGCCAGCCGCTTGTCTCGAGGATCGCGGCCACCCGGCCCGAATCCGCGAAGCCGAACTGGCCGGGGGCGCCGTCGACCCGCTCGGGCAGCTGCGGAAGCAGGTTCGCAGCGGCCCGCTCGGCGGCGGTCATGAAGCCGTTCTCGGCCGGGCTTCGCCACGCGAGGAAGGCGAGGCGCCCTCCCGGCCGGACGGCTGAGCGAAGGTTCCGGAAGGCCTGCCGCGGATCGCCGAAGAACATCACCCCGAAACGCGAGACCAGCGCGTCGAAGGCGGCCGGCTCGAACCGGTGGGACTGGGCGTCGGCCTCGACGAATTCGGCCTCCGCGGCTGCAAGGCCGACGGCCCGCGCCCGGGCCGCTTCGACCAGCGGAGCCGAAATATCGACCCCGAGCGTCCTGGCCCCGCGCCCCGCCGCGGCAAGGGAGAGCGCCCCGGCGCCGCAGCCGACGTCGAGGATCCGCCGGCCGGCCAGCGGTTCGATCCGGTCCAGAACGATCGGAACGAACGGCTCGAGCAGCCGGTCGAGCATGTCGCCGAGCTCGGCCCATGTCCGGCCGGTACGGTCGTTCCACTTCGCGGACTGGTCGGGATTGGCGATGGCGGTCTCGGTCATGTCACGGGTCCCCCGATTTGCACCGGAAAGGCGATTGCGGTGGCGGGATGACCTATGCCTTGGTCGTCACCCCGGCGGAAGCCGGGGCCTCGGGGAGACCCGCCGGGACTTTCCGGCCTGAGGTCCCGGCTTTCGGGTTCCCATCAAAGTAATACTTTGATGGGGCCCCTCCCGGGATGACGGTAGGGGCCCGTGTTCATGGATTCCGGCTTTCGCCGGAATGACGAGTCGGTTAGGGAGCGCGCGGGCAACCGACCTCACCCCCCGGGGCCGCGCTTCACGGCGCGGCCGGTGAGCCTGGCCGAAGGCCGGCTCGGTCTCCACGACAGGAGGCATTTTCTCATGCAGGACGAAAACGACATCACCGGCGCCACTCCGCGGCGGCGCCCCAAGGCGAGCGCTCTCGAAATCGGCGGCCGGCGCCTCAAGCCCTCCACCCTGATGATGGGCTTCGGCTACGATCCGACCCTTTCCGAAGGCTCGCTGAAGCCGCCCATCTTCCTCACCTCGACCTTCGTCTTCGAGAACGCGGCGGCCGGCAAGCGCTTCTTCGAGGGTGTGACCGGAAAGCGTCCGGGAGGCGCCGAGGGCCTGGTCTATTCGCGCTTCAACGGGCCGAACCAGGAGATACTCGAGGACCGGCTCAGCCTTTGGGAGGATGCCGAGGACGCGCTTACCTTCTCATCGGGAATGTCGGCGATCGCCACCCTTCTTCTCGCCTTCGTCCAGCCCGGGGACGTCGTCGTCCACTCGGGCCCGCTCTACGCCGCGACCGAGACCCTGATCGGGCGGATCCTGGGGCGCTTCGGGGTCAAGTGGCTCGATTTCCCTGCCGGAGCGACCCAGGACGAGATCGAAGCCGTCCTCGAACGGGCGAAGGCCATGGGCCGGGTCTCGCTCATCTATCTCGAAAGCCCGGCCAACCCGACCAACGCCCTGGTCGACGTCGAGGCCGTGGCGGCGGCGCGCTCGGCCGTGCTCGGCGAGGAGCGGCCGCCGATCGCGATCGACAACACGTTCCTCGGCCCGCTCTGGGCCCAGCCGCTCCGCCAGGGCGCCGATCTGTCGGTCTATTCGCTGACCAAATATGCGGGCGGCCACAGCGATCTCGTCGCCGGCGGGATCACCGGGTCGAAGGAGCTGATCAACACCATCCGGATGCTCCGCAACACGATCGGGACGATCACCGATCCCAACACCGCCTGGATGCTGCTGAGGTCGCTCGAGACCCTGGAGCTTCGGATGACCCGCGCCGGGGAGAATGCCGCCAAGGTGTGCGAATTCCTCCGCGATCACCCCAAGGTGGAGAGCGTCGGCTATCTCGGATTCCTCGAAGGCGGGGCCGACGAGCGGCAGGCCGACATCTACCGCCGCCACTGCACCGGCGCCGGCTCGACCTTCTCGCTCTATCTGAAGGGCGGCGAGCGGGAGTCCTTCGCCTTCCTCGACGCCCTCAAGATCGCCCACCTCGCAGTCAGCCTCGGCGGCACCGAGACTTTGGCCAGCGCCCCGGCGGCGATGACCCATTTGTCGGTGCCCGACGAGCGCAAGCAGGCGCTTGGGATCACCGACAATCTGGTTCGGATCTCGATCGGGGTGGAGGACGCGGACGATTTGATCGCCGATTTCGACCAGGCTCTGGGGGCGGTGTAGGGAGCACCGTCATCCCGGCGGAAGCCGGGACCTCGGGCCGTAAAGTCACAGCAGGTGTCCCCGAGGCCCCGGCTTTCGCCGGGGTGACGGTGAGTTCTCGTCGTCCCGGCGGAAGCCGGGATCTCGGGCCGGAAATTCACTGGAAACGCAAACTCGATCGCTTTATCTTCGTGAAATGCGAGGTGGCTGGGTCTACATCATGACCAACAAGCCGGACGGCGTCCTCTACGTGGGCGTCGCCGCCGACATCATTCAGCGCGTTGCCCAGCATCGCGCCCGGGCGGGGTCGAAATTCTGCCGGAAGTATAATCTGAGCCGGCTCGTCTACGTAGAGGCCTATCCGACCATCGACGAAGCCATTGCTCGCGAGAAGGCAATGAAGGAGTGGCATCGCGACTGGAAGGTGCAGCTTATCGAGGCGAGCAATCCGGCGTGGCGCGATTTGTGGACGGTCATCAATTCGTGAAGCAAGCCGTCATCCCGGCGAAAGCCGGGATTTCGGGGAGGAAAGTCTCCGCGGGTCTCCCCGAGGCCCCGGCTTTCGCCGGGGTGACGGCTAGAGTCTGTTCTGCTCATATTGAAGCGTATCCCGAGTTTCGCAGGTAGTTGGCGCATTCGTGGGGTGGGAAGGCGTCGAGGAGCGTGCCGATGCGTTTCCATGTTGCGTCGACGGAGCGTTCGGCGGCTTTGCGCA
>DASVQD010000033.1:0-39308 GCA_036389345.1 Allosphingosinicella sp.
GAACGCCCTGCCCAATGCCGTCACCCCGGCCTCGCTCCAGTCCCCATCGTCACCCCGGACTTGATCCGGGGTCCACCTTCCCCGGGCCAGCCAAACCAAGGAAGGTGGATGCCGGATCAAGTCCGGCATGACGACACGCGCGGCGAACGCCCTGCCCAATGCCGTCACCCCGGCTCCGGCCTCGCTCCAGTCCCCATCGTCACCCCGGACTTGATCCGGGGTCCACCTTCTCCGGGCCGGCCAAACCAAGGAAGGTGGATGCCGGATCAAGTCCGGCATGACGGGAAACGCGTGAACGCCTGCCAAGGCCGTCACCCCGGCCTCGATCCCCCTCCCACCGTCACCCCGGACTTGATCCGGGGTCCACCTTCCTCCCGATCGACGGCTCGAACCCGAAATCCTCCGCCAAGTCCCGCCAAGTCGGATTGCCGGCCTCGATCAGCGCCACCTTCCACGCCCGGGTCCAGTTCTTGATCGTCTTCTCCCGCCGGATCGCCCCATCCATGGAACCGCCCGTCTCGAACCAGACCAGCCGCAGGCACTGGTAGCGCGAAGTGAATCCGCCGAACGTCCCTTCCCGATGCTGCCAGATTCGCTGAAGGAGGTTCGACGTGACGCCCGTATAGATCGTCCCGTGAAACCCGCTGGCCATGATGTAGACGGCCGGATCCCGCTCCATCGCCGCAGCCTAGATAAGGTGGATGCCGGATCAAGTCCGGCATGACCGAAATGCGAAATGGGTTTGCGGCCAATCTCAAAGCAGCATGAAATGCCGTCGCCCACCCGTCACCCGGACGTGGTCCGGGTCCCGTCACTCCGCCCCTTCCGGATCCCTGGCCCGTGACCCCGGACTTGATCCGGGTCCCGTCCCTCCGGGCCTTCCGGATCCCTACCCCGTCACCCCGGACTTGATCCGGGGTCCACCTTCGATCTTGGCGAGCTTCGCGGCTCTTCGGCCTGAGACTATTCGCTAACCCCGTGCGAGCGCTAGCGCTGCAAGGGTGGTTCGCACAAAGGCACAAAGGCACAAAGAGTCCGTCGCGGCGAAGCCGCTTCAAACTTTCCTCGGTCGGGGAATCAAAGGCACCGCGCGCAATCCTCGCATGACCCTTTGTGCCTTCGTGTCTTTGTGTGAACCGAATCCGGCCTTCCCCGCTTCACCTGCGTCTGACGCCACGCTCCGGCAGCGATCGAATTGGGGACGGCGCAAATTGGACGGGGTCGTCCGCAGCCGCGAAACCGCAGACGCAGCGACCTTCGATTTTCAACGCAAGGACACAACGACGCTACGAGGCAGCGGCCGTCAAAGGACTCTCAGGAGCCTCTCCGTCGCCATGGCGCATCGGCTGTCGCACATCCAAAACCGCATGACCTCTGCGACCGGCACGACATCGTTGCGTCGTTGCGTCGTTGCGTTGAAAAACGATTGGCCTGCAGCCGGCGAGGAACGGCACCGCATGCGCCTGCCCTTGCCGAAGAAATGGTTCACACAAAGACACAAAGGCACAAAGAGTCCGTCGCGGCGAAGCCGCTTCAACCTCTCCTCCGATCGGGGAATTAAAGGTGCTGTGCGCCGGCTCTCGCATGACCCTTTGTGCCTTCGTGTCTTCGTGTGAACCGAAAACGGCCTGTCCGACCTCACCCGCGCTGGCCGGCAAGCTCCGGCAGCTTCGCCAAATCCGGCTCCACCCATCCCAGCCGCGCCTCGCGGGAGAACAGGGTCTTCGGGTCGTAGAAGCACAAGGGCCAGTCGCGGCGGCCTTCCTCCGAACAGAGCAGGCCGTTGACCTTCCCGACCAGCGGAAGCGCCGGGTCGACCCTCGACAGGTAGACCCGCACCGCGCGGATGAAGCACTGGGTGATGGTCTCGTGATAGCCTTCGGTGTCGCTGTTCACGCCTCCGACGCTTTCGTTGAAGCGCCGGATGAGGTCCGGCAGCTCGCGCTCCGGGTCAACGTCGGGACGCTCGGCGATCAGCCAGCAGCAGGCGGCGAGATGGGCCTCGTGGGTCCATTCCTCGCGGCGCAGCGAGCAGGCGAGGAGGCCCTCCCCGATGTGGCGGATCGACGCGTCGTCGGGGAAGAGGCGGGGTTCGTGTCTGTCGGTCATGGTCGTTCTCCTTGACCGTCATCCCGGCGAAGGCCGGGATCCATGAACACGGCTCCAGCCAAGATCGGCACGGCGGTGTTCATGGATTCCGGCCTTCCCCGGAATGACGAAACATAGAAAAGGGGCGCGCCGGCCTCACGCCGACGCGCCCCTGTGCGGAGCCGGGGACAGTCACTAGTGACTGTCCCCTTTTCGTGATGAGCGTCAGGCGGCGGTCTGGGTGGGCTCCGCTTGCGCTTGTTGGTGACGCGGAGCCGCGCCGCGGACGCCCGCGTCGACATGCGCCTCGAACTTGGCGAAATTGTCGATGAACAGCTTGACCAGCTTCGCCGCCGTCGAGTCATAGTCCGACTTGTCGGCCCAGGTGTCGCGCGGGTTGAGGATCGCCGAATCGACGCCCGGGACCGAGACCGGGACCTCGAAGCCGAAATTCTCGTCGGTCCGGAACTCGACGTCGTTGAGCGACCCGTCCAGCGCGGCGTTGAGGAGCGCGCGGGTCGCCCTGATCGGCATACGGCTGCCTACGCCGTATTTGCCTCCGGTCCAGCCGGTATTGACCAGCCAGCACGACACTCCGCCCTTGGCGGTGCGCGCCTTGAGGAGGTTGCCGTAGACGCTCGGGTGGCGCGGCATGAAAGGGGCGCCGAAGCAGGTCGAGAAGGTCGCTTCCGGCTCGGTCACCCCGATCTCGGTCCCGGCGACCTTGGCGGTGTAGCCGGAGAGGAAATGGTACATGGCCTGGTCGGGGGTGAGCCGGGCGACGGGGGGAAGCACTCCGAACGCGTCGGCGGTCAGGAAGACGATATTCTGGGGCACGGGCCCCATGTTCGCCTTGCTGCAGTTCGAGACGAACTCGATCGGATAGGCGCCGCGCGTATTCTCCGCATAGGTGCTGTCGTCGAGGTCGAGCTCGCGGGTCTCGGGATCGATCATGACGTTCTCGAGCACCGTGCCGAACCGCCGGGTCATGCCGTGGATCTCGGGCTCGGCCTCGGCCGAGAGGCGGATCATCTTGGCGTAGCAGCCGCCCTCGAAGTTGAACACCGCCTCGTCCGACCAGCCATGCTCGTCGTCTCCGATGAGGGTTCGGCTGGCGTCGGCGGACAGGGTCGTCTTGCCGGTTCCGGAAAGGCCGAAGAACACCGCCGTGTCGCCCTTCGGGCCGATATTGGCCGAGCAGTGCATCGGCATCACGCCCTCGGCGGGGAGCAGGTAGTTGAGGATTCCGAAGACCGACTTCTTCATCTCGCCGGCATAGGCCGTGCCGCCGATCAGGATCGTCCGCTCGGTGAGGTTGACCGCGATCACGGTCTCGCCGCGGGTGCCGTGGCGGGCGGGGTCGGCCCGGAAGCTGGGAAGGTCGATGATCGTGAATTCGGGCTCGAAGCCCGCGAGCTCGTCCGTCTCCGGCCTGACCAGCAGGGTGCGGATGAAGAGGTTGTGCCAGGCGAGCTCGTTGATCACCCGGACCCGGACCCGGTGCTCGGGCTGCGAGCCGCCGTAAAGGTCGGCGACGAACAGCGTCTCCTTCTCGCCGAGAGCGGCGAGGAAATCCGTCTTGAGCGCCGCGAAATGGTCGGTCGTCATCGACTTGTTGTTGTCCCACCAGATGGTGGATTCGGTCTCGGCGTCGCGGACGATATACTTGTCCTGCGCGGAGCGGCCGGTATGCTTGCCGGTGCGGACCACCAGCGGCCCGTCCTTGGCCAGCATCCCCTCGCCGCGGCGGAGCGCCTCCTCGACCAGCTGAGCGGTCATCAGGTTCCAGTGGAGCTCGGCTCCGGTGGTCAAGCCCAGCCCCTTTGCCGGCACGCGATTGGCCACGACATTCTCCTTGAAATTGTATGACAAACGGGCGGCTCGGCGGCCGCCCTTCATGTGGGGCCGCGCATATCTGAGCGGGTCGGTTTCGTCAAAGGGTGACGGGCGGCGAGCCGTCATTGCTAGCGGAGGGAAGCAATCCAATGCGGCGCCGGACGCTTGCGGGACTGCTTCGTCGCTGCCGCGTTGCGGCAGTTTATCCTGAGGACCGCCGCAGGCGGCGTCGAAGGGCTCCTCGCAATGACGGCCCCGAGCCGCTATTGAGCGACTTCAACGGAGGCCGAAGGGAAAGAATGCCGGTTACGATCGCCCTGGTCGACGACGACCGCAACATCCTCACCTCGGTCTCGATAGCAATCCAGGCCGAGGGCTTCGCCACCCGGGTCTATTCGGATGGGGAGGCGGCCTTGAAGGCGCTGACCGACAATCCGCCCGACCTCGCCGTGCTCGACGTCAAGATGCCGAAGATGGACGGAATGGAGCTCCTGCGCAGGCTCCGCGAGAAGGTCGATTTTCCAGTGATCTTCCTGACCTCGAAGGACGAGGAGCTCGACGAAGCCCTGGGCCTGGCGCTCGGCGCCGACGATTACGTTACAAAACCATTCAGTCAGAGGCTATTAATAGCCAGAATCCGTGCAATTTTGCGCCGGGCGGAGGCTCGGGCGGTGCCGACGGAGGAGGGCGGCCAGGAGGCGCAGACCCCGCAGATCGTGCGTGGCCGGCTGGCGATGGACCCGGCGCGGCATCGGGTGACCTGGAACGGGTGCGACGTCACGCTCACCGTGACCGAGTTCATGATCCTCGAAGCGCTCGCGCAGCGGCCCGGAGTGGTCAAATCGCGCAACCAGCTGATGGACGTCGCCTACCAGGACGACATCTACGTCGACGACCGGACCATCGACAGCCACATCAAGCGGCTGAGGCGGAAGTTCAGGGCGTCGGATTCAGAGTTCAAGGCTATCGAGACGCTCTACGGCGTAGGCTACCGTTTTGCGGAGGAATGACGACAAGGACCTCGACCTCAAATGGTCGGGACGCTGGATGCTCCTCCACCGCATTCTCGCGGTCAACATCTTCGCCCTGGCCGTCCTCGCCGGGAGCATCTTCTACCTCGACAGCTTCCGGGGCCGGATGACCACCGGAGCGGTGACCGGCGCCGAGGCCCAGGTCGGGATCATCGCGGATTCGCTCGCTCTCGCCGAGCCGGGCGAGAAGACGGCGCTTCTCCACCGCCTGGGCGCCCGCTCGCGGACCCGGCTTCGGGTGTTCGGCCCCGACGGAGCGCTTCGGATGGACAGCTGGAGCGGCGCCCCGCCGACCTACGAGCTTCGCGACCCCGCCGTGGAGCCGTGGCGCAAGAGCGCTGCGAGGCTGCTCGACAACCTGTTCGACGCGGTCGCCGGAAAACCTCCGGCCTCGCCGCTGACTCTGCCCGAGCCCGATCGGCTCGAAGGCTGGAGCGAAGCGGTCGCGGCGCTTCGGGCGCCGCGCGCCACGACGATGCTTCGCCGGGCGCCGGAGGGGACCTTGTTCATCTCGGCCGCGTCGCGGATCCCGGCGACCGGCGACGTCCTCCTGCTGACCCGCAACGCGCGCGACATCAGGAGCATCGTGCGCGACGAACGGCGGACCTTGCTGATCGTCATCTTCGTCACGTTGATCGTCTCCGTCCTTCTGTCGCAATTCCTCGCCCGGACCATCGCCCTTCCGCTTCGCAGGCTGGCCCGGGCGGCCCATCAGGTCAGGCTCGGCCGGGCGCGCGAGGTCTCCGTCCCCACCCTCCCCGCGCGCCGGGACGAGATCGGGCTTCTCGCCCGGGCGCTGAGCGATATGACCCAGTCGCTACGCTACCGGATCGACGCCACCGAGGCCTTCGCCGCCGACGTCACCCACGAGCTCAAGAACCCCCTCGCCTCCCTCCGCTCGGCCGTCGACAGTCTCGACAAGGTGGAGAATCCGGAGCTTCGCCGCCAGCTGCTCGAGGTCGTGAGAAGCGACGTCGTCCGGCTCGACCGGCTGATCGTCGACATCGCCGAGATCTCGAGGCTCGACGCCGAGCTGAGCCGGGCTCGGTTCGAGCCGGTCGACCTCGGCCACCTGCTGGAATCGCTCCTCGGCCTGTGGCGGCCCCGGGCGGCGGAGCGCAAGGTCCGGGTCGCCTTCGCTCGCCCGCGGGTCGGAAGCGCGGTCGTCCTCGGCGACGAGGCGCGGCTGGCCCGGGCGATCGACAATATCGTCGACAACGCCATCTCCTTTTCGCCGCCGGGCGGACTGGTCGAGATCGGAGCGGCGCGATTCGGAGGCGAGGTCGTGATCGCCGTCGAGGACCAGGGGCCCGGAGTGCCCGAGGAAGCGAGAAGCTCGATCTTCCGCCGGTTCCACAGCGTCCGGCCGGAATCGGACGGGTTCGGCCGCCATTCGGGCCTCGGCCTCGCCATCGCCAAGGCGACGGTCGACGGCCATGACGGCCGGATCGAGGTTGAGAGCCGCCATGACGGGCAGAGCGGGGCCCGCTTCGTCATGCATTTCCCGGAGGCGCCCCCCGAATGAGCCTTCCGCCCGACGAAATCGTCCACGCCTCGTGCGTCGCGATCGGCGGCCGCGGGGTCCTGCTCGCGGGCCGCTCGGGCGCGGGCAAGTCCGATCTCGCGCTTCGGCTGATCGACCGCGGCGCGGTCCTGGTCAGCGACGATTATACCGAGGTTCGCGGAGTGGGTGACTCGCTGCTGGCCCGGGCCCCGCCGTCGATCGCCGGCCGGATCGAGGTGCGAGGGATAGGAATCCTCGACCTGGAGCCGGCCGGGACGGTGGCCATCTGCCTCTATGCGGACCTCGACCGGCCGCCGGAGCGGCTCCCCGAGGCGGGAACGGTCCGGCTTGCCGGTCTCGATATCCCGCTCCTCGCGCTCGCGGCGCTTGAGCCTTCGGCGCCGCTCAAGCTAGAATATGCGCTCGTGAAGTTCGGATTGCCCCTTTGACCGCCGGCTCGGCCCCGCAGCGTATCCTGCTCGTCACCGGCCTGTCCGGCGCGGGCAAGTCGACCGCCTTGAGGACTCTCGAGGATCTCGGCTGGGAAGTGGTCGACAATCTGCCTTTGTCATTGCTCGAAGACCTGCTCGAGACTCCGCTCGGCAAGGGCAATTCGAGGCGGCGACGGCCGCTCGCGCTCGGCGTGGACAGCCGAACCCGCGATTTCGACGCGAACCGGATCGTCCAGCAGATCAAGGCGCTGGCGAGCGAGCAGAGGGTCCCCGTCGAGACTCTCTATTTCGACTGCGCGGGATCGGAGCTGCTTCGCCGCTATTCCGAGACCCGGCGGAGGCACCCGCTCGCTCCCGACCGCCCCGCGACCGACGGGATCGCCGCCGAGCGCGAGCTGATGGAGCCCCTGAGGCGCTGGGCGGATCATGTCGTCGACACGACCGACACCGCGCCCAACGCGCTCCAGCAGCAGATCCGCCAGCGCTTCAGCTCGGGGACGGCGGCACCGACGCTTTCGGTCATGTCGTTCGGCTTCGCCCGCGGAATTCCGCGCAACGCCGACAACGTCTTCGACCTGAGGTTCCTCAGGAACCCCTATTGGGTGGACACGCTTCGCGAACTTACCGGCCTCGACTCGGCGGTCGGCGATTATATCGCGGGCGACGAGGCCTATGGCGAGGCGGTGGCGAAGATCGAGGACCTGATCCTTGCCCTCCTGCCCCGCTACGGCGCGGAAGGAAAATCCTATGTGACGATGGCGTTCGGCTGTACCGGCGGAAGACACCGCTCGGTCCACGTCGCCGAACGGGTCGCTGCGCGGTTGCGCGAGGCGGGATTTTCGCCCACGGTCGACCATCGCGACCTCGCCTCGCCGCCGCGCGAGGGGGTCGAGGGCGGCCGTGGCGGGGGAGCAAACCGCGAGATTGGGCCGCAGGATTGGGAAGTCTGATGATTGGTCTGGTTTTGGTGACCCACGGCCGGCTTGCGGCTGAGTTCGTTCGGGCGATGGAGCATGTCGTGGGACCGCAGGAGCGGATCGAAGCGATCTGCATCGGCCCCGAGGACGACATGGAAGGCCGCCGCAACGACATTGCCGAGGCGATAGCAAAGGTCGACGACGGCAGCGGAGTGATCATCCTCACCGACCTGTTCGGAGGAACGCCGTCCAACCTCGCAATATCGCTGATGAAGTCGGAAAAGGTGGAGGTCATCGCCGGGGTCAACCTGCCGATGCTGATCCGGCTCGAGGGCGCCCGCAAGCTGCTCGACGTCAGGGCGGCGGTCGCGGCCGCGCGCGAGGCCGGGCGCAAATATATCTCGGTCGCTTCGGAGATACTCGGGGAGACCGTCTGAGCGTGGTCAGCCGGACGGTCGAGATGAAGAACCGGCGCGGACTGCACGCCCGCGCGAGCGCCAAGTTCGTGACGATGGCGGCCGGGCTTCCGGCCGGAGTCGAGGTCGAGAAGGACGGCAGCCGGGTGTGCGGAACGTCGATCATGGGCCTGATGATGCTCGGAGCCGCGATGGGCGATTCGATCACCATCCACACCGAAGGCGACGGTGCGGAGGAGGCGCTGGAGGCCTTGGTCGCGCTGGTCGAGGACCGGTTTGGCGAGGAGTGATGTTTACGTCGCCCCAGCGAAGGCTGGGGCCCCAGCGGGTGAAAGGTACGGTTGCAAATGCAGCGCTCCATCGCGGCCCGCGCTTTTCACCCCCCGGGGTCCCAGCCTTCGCTGGGACGACGAGGGACGGTCTGCTAGCGCGCGCCCATGCCCCGCCAGATCACCGCTTTCTCCAACCCCCTGGTCAAGGACGTCCGGGCCCTTCGCGAGAAGAAGGGGCGCCGGCGCCAAGGCATGTTCCTGGCCGAAGGGCTTCGGATCCTCACCGAGGCGCGGGAGGCCGGCCGGCTTCCGGCGATCCTGTTCTTCGCCGCGGGCGCTTCGCACCCTTTGCTCGACTCGCTGATCGCCGACGTCGAGGCGGCGCATGGCGACGTGATCGAGACCAATGCCGACATCCTCCACAAGCTGTCCGGCAAGGACAATCCGCAGACCGTCGTCGGGATCTATCGGAGCTTCGATATGGGCCTGGAGCGGATGGACCGAAGCTCCGCGCCGCTCTGGATAGTGGCACAGGCGCTTCGCGATCCGGGCAATCTGGGGACCATCCTGCGGACCGGGGATGCGGTGGGCGCCGGTGGGCTGATCCTGGTCGACGACTGCGTCGACCCCTTCTCGGTCGAGGCGGTCCGGGCCTCGATGGGCGCCCTGTTCACCCAGAGGATCGCCGCGGCCCCCTGGCCCGAATTCCTCGCCTGGTTGCGCGGCGGCGAGGGGCAATTGATCGGGACCAGCCTCAGGGCCGAGCTCGACTATCAGGCGCCCCGCTATTCGAAGCCCGCCTTCATGCTCATCGGCAACGAGGCTCAGGGCTTGCCCGAATCCTATGAGGAGGAATGCGACCTGCTGGTCAGGATGCCGATGCTCGGCAAAGCCGACAGCCTCAACGCCGCGGTCGCCACGGCGGTGATGGCTTACGAGCTGATCAACCAGTGGCGGCGCTAAAGTCGTAATACGCCTTTCGCGCCGCTCAACCGGTCGAACTTACTGGAGCGGCACCCACTGCCCATCCTGGCAGCCGACCCATTCGACGGCCTCGACGTTGTTCGTTCCGTAGCCCGAAATCCACTGGCCCTGGACGATGACGCCGGAGTTCGTGCAGAGGTCCCTCTGCCGGCCGACGAGATTGCCGTTATCGTCATAATGATAATAATAATACATGGTCTGATAGCCGGCAGCATAGGCCGGGTTCGCGCTTCCCATCACAGCAGCGACGACAGCGGTGCACAGCAATTTGCGTTTCATCTGGCTTCCTCTCGCGGTTTACTTGTTACGTAGTTTTACGAGGTGCGCCGCTCCTAGCGGAGCGACCACGACTCGGACCTTACAATCTAGACCGTCCAAATGTATTGGCAACGAGCATTGCATATTGAATTGGATGTAACTTCGTGAGAGAAGGACCGGCCCATTCCGGAGTCGTAACGCGATGATCCGTGCCGCCCCGATCTTCGCCCTAGTCACCGCCGCCTGCGCTTCGAGCCCGCCTCCCGCAACCTCGTCGAATCCTGCTCAGGAGCATTACGAAGCCCGGGGTCAGGAACCCGGCTGGCGGCTTCTCATCCATGACGGTCGGATCGATTATACCGGCGATTACGGGGGCAAGAGAATCACCGTCACCCGCCCCGACCCGAGGCCGAGCTTCAACGGCCGGCGCTACGAGACCGCTCGGCTGACCGTGGACGTCACTTATGTCCGCTGCAACGACGCGATGAGCGGCCTCGGCTTCGAGCACCAGGTCGTGGTGATCGCCGACGGCCGGACCCTGAAGGGGTGCGGCGGGGCGCGGAAGGCCGAATGGGACATGTGACCTGCCGGCCCCCTGAATCAATACGAATAATAGTCGCCGCCTTCGCACCTCGCGGCTGGATAATTGGACCTGAAACAAGTTCAGGGCGACGTTGGAGCGCTACTCGGCCGCTTCCGGAAGCTCCGTCGGATCCAGCTTGCTGAGCTGCCTCGGAGTCGAGTCGATCATCGGCACCGGCTCGATCGTCCGTCCGCCGGTCTCGACCTTCAGGGTCTCGAACCGCCTGGCCTGGGTCAGCACCTGGCTTTCGAGGCTCCCGACGAAATCGTTATAGGCGCCGGTGGCGAGGCCGAGGTTGCGGCCGAGCTTGGCCACGTGTCCGCCCATGACGGTCAGGCGCTTGTAGAGCTCCTTGCCCGCCTCCGCGACTTCCTTGGCCTGGGCGGCCAGCGTTTCCTGGCGCCACATGCCCGCCATTATCTTGGCAAGCGCGAGCATGTTGATCGTCGAGGCGATGATCACCCCATTGCGGAAGGCGGTTTCGATGAGGTCGGGAGCGCGCTCCGCCGCGGCGGAGAGGAAATGCTCGCCGGGGATGAACATAATGACGAAATCGGGCGAAAGATCGAATTGCCGCCAATAGCCCTTTCGGCCGAGGTCGGCGGCATAGCTGCGCATCGCCGCGGCATGCTGGAGCAGAAGCTCGAGCCGGCGGACCTCGTCCTCCTCGTCATAGGCCTGCTCGAAGGCGACCAGCGGGCATTTGACGTCGACGACGATGCAGCGGTCGCCGGGGAGCTTGATGACGCAGTCCGGGCGGAGCTGGCGCTCGCCGTCGGTGACGCTCGCCTGGAGCGCGAAGTCGACATTCTCGGCGAGGCCCGCGGCCTCGAGGATGGTCCGGAGCTGCTCCTCGCCCCACCGCCCGCGCGCCTTGGGGCTCGAGCGCATGACGTTGGCGAGCCGCTGGGTCTCCCGGCGAACCGTCTCGTTGCCGAGAGCGAGCTGGGCGACGGCCTCCTTGAGCTCCCCGTAGGTCCCCTGCCGCTCCTTCTCGACGACCGCCAGATTCTCCTCATAGCGCTTGAGGGTAGTCTCGACGGGCTGGAGCAGCGCCTTCAACTTCTCCTCGTGCTTCTCGCCCGCCTGGTTGAATCGGGCGTCGGCGCGTTCCAGGAAATTCTTCTGGGCCTCGGTTAAAAGTTTGGCGCCTATTTCACTGAATTGATGGGACAATGCTTCGCGGTTTTCGCGGAGCTCAATCAGACGCAACTCGAAAGCCCGCTCCCGTTCTTCCTGTCCAGCGGACAGCCGGGCGCATTCGGTCCGAGCGTCCGAGCAGGCTTGGCGGGCCTCGTCGAGCTTCTCCTGCATCCCGGCGAGATCGGTTATCGCCTTTCGGAAATCCTCGGTCCGGTCGTCGCGCTCCTTTCGATAGAGCGCTGCCTGGCGGGCGCCGAGAAACCAGCCGGCGGCGGCTCCGATGCCGAGGGCCAGGATGACGAAGAGGATGAGCGAGGAGTCCATGTTGCGCCCCTGGAACGAAGGGCGAACCTAAGGCAGGCGCGGGAAATGGTAAAGAGGCGCGACACCTACGTTGTGGAAAACTTCGCGCACGCCCCTCGCCCTTTCCGGAAGGCGTGCAGCCTTTATTCCGCGAAGTCGGCGATCGCCGAGTTGAGCTTCCTCAGGACCACGGGATCGCCCGGCGCCCCATCGAGCGCCTCGTCCGCCAGGGCGACCAGTCCGGTCACTCCGAAGCTCGCTGCGACGCTCTTCAGCCTCGACGCGGCGATCGACCAGTTGGCGTCGCAGCGGGCCCGGCCCATCAGGTCCGCCTGCCGGGCCGCGCTTTCGAGGAAAGCGGTCCGAAGCTCGTGCATCAGCTCGGGATCGCTTCCGACGGCTGCGGCAAGCGAGGCGTTCAAGGCTCCGGGATCGTAGACCATCGCCCTCCCCTAGGCCCGCCGCGTTAACACCCCGTATCCTTCCCGGCTTCCACGACGGGCGAATCATGGTAAACAAACCCTTATGACGGGGGCAGAACGAGCGCAGGCGGAGCCCAAGCAGGGCTCCAGGGGAACAACGGCCAACTGGATCGGCGAGCCGGACCAGGCCCCGGTCGAGACGCCCGAAGCGGCGCCGGAGGCCGAGCCTGCGCGCCGCACCTCCGGTTCAGGCGCTCTGGGGGCCCTTCTCCTTCTTCTCGCGGCCGCCTGGATCGGCGCCCTGGCATTCTGGCTCTGGAAGGTTCGACCTCCGCTCTCGCTCGGCAACGGGATTTCCTGGACGGCGACCCTGGCCGGGCCCCTCGCCCTTCTGGCCCTGCTCTGGCTGATGTTCGGCAGGACCTCGCGGCGCGAAGCCGAGCGCTTCACCCGCGCGGTCGAGACCATGACGGCCGAGAGCCGGGCGCTCGAAAGCGTTCTCGAGATCGTCGCCAGCCGGATCGAGGACAATCATTCCAGGCTCCGCGGCGAGGCGGAGCGGCTCATGTCGCTGGGCGACGAGGCGTCGGATCGGCTCGGGCGGGTGACTTATTACCTGTCCAAGGAAACCGCGAGCCTGGACCGCAAGGCCGCGGCGCTCGACGCCGCCGCGAACGCCGCCAAGGTCGATATCGGAGTCCTCCTGCACGATCTTCCTCGCGCCGAGCAGCAGGCCCGGGCGGTCGCCGACGCGATGAAGGAAGCCGGCCTCAACGCCCATGGCCATGCGAGCGCGCTGGAGGCCCAGCTCGCCTCGCTCGCCGCTCGCGGCCGCGACGCGGACGAAGTGCTGGGTAGCGCGGCCCAGCGCATGTCGGCCCACGTCGCCCGGATCGAGAGCGGAAGCGCGGCCGCCGCGGCGAGCATGGACGAATCCTCGGCCAAGATGAATGCGGCCGTCGATTCGGCGATGAGCCGGGCCGCGGAAGCGATCGAGACGACCCGCTCGGCACTCGAGCTCCAGGGCCAGACCACCCTCGCCGCGATCGAACAGAGCCGGGCCGCGCTCGACAAGGCCGGCGAGGATTCGGCGCGAAGCCTGTCTCAGCGGATCGAGACGATCAGCGGCAAGATCGAGACGCTTGCCGGTCACATCGCTGCTCAGGACGCGGCGAGCCACGCACTGGTGACCGGGCTCGGCAAGGAGCTGGCGGACCTCGACAGCTGGTTCGAGCGGCTCGGCCGGAGCGGCGACGCCCATAGCGAGCGGCTCGCCCAGTCGGTCGCGGCGGTTCGAGCGGCGACCGGTGCGCTTCTCGACGAGCTCGGCGCGGGCCAGGCGCAAGTCGGCGAGCTCACCGGAAGCGCCGGAAGCCTAGGCGACGCACTCGCCGGGATTTCGGCCGAGCTTCGGGACGAGCTGCCCGTGGCCCTTGCCAATGTCGAGATTCAGGCCGCCCGCGTCCGGGAGGCGGCGGAGTCGATCGCTCCCGTCATCGGCGAGGTGGAACGCTCGGCTCAGGCCGCGGCGGCCCGGCTCGGCGAAAGCGTGGAGTCCGTGGGGCGCCAGCGCGAGGCCGTCGATTCTCTTCTGACGCGGGTCGCCGAAGGCGCCACTGGGGCCGAGGAGCAGCTTCGCGCCCTCGGTGCGGCCGCCGAGGATGCGCAGTCGTCCGGGCAGCGGATAGCGGACGAGACCGGAGCCTCGATCGCCAGCGTCCGGACCGCCACCGCGGCGCTTCTCGACGAACTCGGCAGCGGACGGAGGCAGGCGGGCGAGCTCCTTGAGAGCACCGGAACCCTCGGAACCGCGCTGATCGGCATTTCGGGCGAGCTTCGCGAGGAATTGCCGGCGGCGCTCAGGAATTTCGAGGCTCAGGCGGCCCGCGCCCGCGAGGCCGCGGCTTCGATCGCTCCCGTCGTCGGCGAGGTCGAACGGTCGGCGGAGGCCGCGGCCGCCCGGCTCGGAGAAAGCGAGGCGGCCGCGGCACGCCAGCGCGAGGCGATGGAGATTGCGCTGGCCCAGGTCGCGGAAGGCGCGGCCGGCGCTCAAGAGCAGCTTCGGGCCCTGGGCGCCGCGGCCGACGAGGCCGGCGCCTCGGGCCGGCGAATCGCGGCCGAGACCGGCGCCTCCGTGGGCGAAGTCCGGACCGCCGCGGCCGCGCTCCTCGACGAGCTTGGCGCCGGGCGGCAGCAGGCGGCCGGGCTGATCGACAGCGCCGCAATACTCGGAACGGCCCTGACCGGCCTCTCGGCCGAGCTGCGCGCCGGGTTGCCGGAAGCGCTCCATGCGGTCGAGGCTCAGGCCGGACGAACGCGCGAGGCGGCCGAGGCGATCGTTCCGCTGGTCGGCGACATCGAATCCATGGCCGGGTCGGCAGCCGCCCGGCTGGTCGACGGCGAAGCCGTGCTCGAGCGGCAGCAGCAGTCGCTTGAAGCGTTGCTCGTTCGGATCGGCGAAGGCTCGGCGAGCGCCCAGGATCAACTGCGCGCGCTCGGCACGGCCGCCGAGGAAGCCCAGGCCGCGGCCCAGAAGATCGCCGCCGATACCGGTCCCGAGCTGATCGAGGCCCTGCTCCGGGTCCGCGAGGCCGCGGGCCAGGCGTCGGAGCGCGCCCGCGAGGCGATCTCCGCGGCGATTCCGGCAAGCGCCGCGGCGCTCGGCGAAGCGAGCCGGGAAGCGCTCGAGCGCGCGGTGAGCGAGACCGTCGAGCGCCAGATGATGGAGCTCTCCACCATCTCCGAGCGCGCCATCGAGACGGCTCGCCGGGCGTCCGAGCGCCTCACCCGCCAGATGCTCTCGCTTGGCGAGACCGCAGCCGCGATCGAGGCCCGGATCGACGAGGAGCGCGCCGAGCGCGAGGAGAAGGAAAGCGACAATTTCTCGAGACGGGTCGCTTTGCTCATCGAATCGCTCAACTCGACGGCGATCGACGTCACCAAGATCCTTTCGAACGAAGTCACCGACAGCGCCTGGACCGCGTATCTGAAGGGCGACCGCGGAGTCTTCACCCGCCGGGCCGTACGGCTGCTCGACCGCAACGACGCCCGCGAGATCGCCCGCCATTACGAGGAAGAGCCCGAATTCCGCGAGCAGGTGAACCGCTACATCCACGATTTCGAATCGATGCTCCGCCGGATCCTCGCCGACCGCGACGGCTCGCCGCTGGGAGTGACCATCCTTTCGAGCGACATGGGCAAGCTCTACGTGGCCCTCGCCCAGGCGATCGAGCGCATCCGCTGACAATTCTCCCATGCTTCGCATGGGGAGGGGGACCGCCAATTTTGGCGGTGCAGGTGTAGAAGCGCCGACTTCCGCAATCGAGCGCCCGATCCTGGGCCGTCATCGGCAACCACCCCTCCACCACGTTTCACGTGGTCCCCCTCCCCACCGCTTCGCGGCAGGGAGGACGAGGCTCACCTCGTCCAGTCGAGCATCTCGATCGTCACCCAGCCGAACAGGTAATTGGCGTAGAACAAGGCGAAGGCGGCCGCCGACACGATGGTCGCCCAGAGCGCGGCGCGGCCGAAGCTGAACCGGTGGGGCGCGCTCGGCGCGTGGCCGGCCGGAGTCTCGACCCCCTCCTCCTCCGGAGTCCGCACTCCGAAGGGCAGGACGACGAAAAGGCTTAGGGTCCAGAACAGGACGTAGATCGCCAGGATCGACTGGAACTTCATTCGGCACCTCCAGCCGTCATTGCGATGAGCGTAGCGACGAAGCTTCGCTCGCAATGACGATCGCTCGTCAGACCCGGATCAGGAGGACGTCCACGACCGGCTTCTTGCCGGTCCATTCGGCGGCGCAGCGGCGGACGGCGAGACGGACCGCCTCTCGAAGCTTGTCTTCGCTCGAAGCGCCCTTGAGCGCGGCTTCCGAAGCCGCGTCGGCGGCTTCCTCGACGAAGGCCGCGCGGTCCTCCTCGACCGGTATGCCCTCCAGCGCCACCTGGACGTCGCCGACGAGCCGGTCGCGGTCATTGAGCGCGAGAGCGACGGTGATCGTCCCGAAGCTCGCGATCTTGCGGCGCTCGTTCATCGTCGGACCGTCGGCTGCGAGGATGACGTCGCCGTCGAGGATCAGCCGGCCGACCCTTTCCTCGCCCAGCTTCTTCGGCCCGTCGGGCGCGAGCCGGACGACGTCGCCATTCTTCTGGACGATGCCCTTGGGCACGCCCTTCGAGCGGGCGAACCGGTCATGCTCGGCCATGTGGCGCATCTCGCCATGGACCGGGACGATGATCTCGGGGCGGATCCAGCCGTACATCGCGGCGAGCTCGGGCCGGCCGGGATGGCCGGAGACGTGGACGTTGGCTTGGCGGTCCGTGATCATCCTGATTCCGCGAGCGGCGAGCTCATTCTGGATCCGGCCGATGGCGATCTCGTTGCCCGGTATCTGCTTCGAGGAGAAGACGACCAGATCGCCCTCGGTGAGCTTGATCCGGTGCTGGTCGAAGGCGATCCGGGCGAGCGCGGCCCGGCTCTCGCCCTGGCCGCCGGTGCCGATGATCATCACGTCGCGCTTGGGAAGCGACATCGCGGTCTCGAAGTCGATCGTCTCAGGGAAGTCGGTCAGATAGCCGACGCTCCGTGCGACCCTCAGGATCCGGTCGAGCGACCGGCCGGCGACGCAGACCTGGCGGCCCGTGTCCTGGGCGACGTTGCCGAGCGTACTCAGCCGAGCCGCGTTCGAAGCGAAAGTTGTGACCAGCACCCTGCCCTCGGCCTCGCCGATCACGCGGTCGAGACCCTCGCGGACCTGCTCTTCCGACCCCGACGCCTCCTCCTGGAAGACGTTGGTCGAATCGCAGACCAGCGCGAGAATCCCCTCGTCCCCGACCCGGGTGAGCGCGGCGGCGTCGGCCGGATCGCCGAGCTGGGGGAATTCGTCCAGCTTCCAGTCCCCGGTGTGGAAGATCTTGCCGTAGGGCGTGTCGATGAGGAGCGCATTGCCTTCCGGAATGGAATGGGCGAGCGGGACGAATCGGAATCCGAACGGGCCTATCTGCATCGTACCGCCGATATCGATGATGTTGACCTTGACCTGGCGCTCCAGGCCTTCCTCCTGGAGCTTCTCGGCGATCAGTCCGGCGGTGAACGGGGTCGCCCAGAGCGGGACCCCGAGGTCGTCGGCCAGATAGGGGATTGCGCCGATATGGTCCTCGTGGCCGTGGGTGAGGACGATTCCGAGCAGGTCGTCCCGCTGCTCCTCGATGAAGGTCAGATCGGGGAGGATGAGCTCGACTCCCGGATAGGCCGGGTCGGCGAAGGTCATGCCGAGGTCGACCATGATCCACTTGCCGTCGCAGCCGTAGAGATTGACGTTCATTCCGATCTCGCCCGAGCCGCCGAGCGCGAGGAAAAGCAGTTCTTTGCCGGGTTTCATTTTTCTCTTTCATTTGCCTCCCCGCCGCGGAGCGGTGGGGAGGGGGACCATGCGAAGCATGGTGGAGGGGTAATTCTCACGGAACATGGGGGTTCGAGTGCGATCCGCCAAACTCGGCGCCTTCTACCCCTCCACCGCCTTCGGCGGTCCCCCTCCCCATCTACGATGGGGAGGCAGACAGGCTGCGCTTGTACAACAATCCCAGCCCCTGGATCGTCAAATCCGGCTCGATCTCGTCGAACAGGGTCACGTGCTGGTCGAAAAGCGTCGCTAGCCCGCCGGTCGCAACCACCTTCACCGGCCTTCCGATCTCGGCCTTCATCCGCTCGACCAGCCCTTCCATCATTGCCACATAGCCCCAGTAGATGCCGATATGCATCTGGTCCTCGGTGGTCCGGCCGATGACCGACATGTTGCCGGCCGGAGCCTCGATCGCGATCCGGGGAAGCTTCGCCGCGGCGGTGACCAGGGCGTCGAGCGACAGGTTGATCCCCGGAGCGATGATCCCGCCCTTGTAGGCGCCGGAATAATCGACAGCGTCGAACGTTGTCGCGGTCCCGAAGTCGACTACGATGAGGTCGCCTTCGTGAAGGGCGTGGGCGGCGATCGCGTTCAGCACCCGGTCGGCGCCGACGCTCCTCGGCTCGGCGACGTCGAGCTCGATCCCCCATTCCGCCCCCGGCTGGCCGGCGATCAGGGCCTCGACCTTGAAATATTTGGCGGCGAGGACCTCGAGATTGTGGGTCGCCCTGGGTACCACCGTCCCGACGATCACCGCCTCCACCACGTCACGGGGCAAGCCTTCGAGCTGGATCAGCTGGTGGAGCCAGACGGCATATTCGTCGGCCGTCCGCCGCGGGTCGGTCGCGATCCGCCAGCGGGCCCGGATGACCCCGTCCTCGAGGAGGGCGAAGACGATGTTGGTGTTCCCGGCGTCGACGGCGAGCAGCATCGGGGGTCTTTAGCGGCCGGCGGAGGGGTTGGCGAGGGTGTTCCCCGGCGAGGGCCGGGGCCCAGCGGCTCGGCGGGAGGCCTGGGCCCCGGCCTTCGCCGGGGAGCGCTACAGCAAGAAGACGTCTCCCGCGTGGATGACCTGTCGGGTCCCGTCGGGAAGCCGCAGGCACAGCGCTCCGCATTCGTCGAGACCGTCGAACACGCCGTCCACCCGAGTGCCGCTCGGCAAATGGGTCGAGAGGGCGGTGCCCACCGGGTGGGCGGAGGCGAGCCAGCGATCGCGGACCGGCTCCAGCCCCTCGACCCGCCAGCGCTCGAGCCAGCGCTCGAAGCTCGAGGCGAGCGCTTCGAGGAACCGGCCGGGATCGGGCGCTCCGCCGAGCATCCCCATGTTGATTGCCGGCCGTTCGACCTCGTCCGGATGGTCGGCGAGATTGACTCCGAAGCCGATGACGATGGCGTCGTCTATCCGCTCCAGGAGGATTCCCGAGAGCTTGGCGCCGGCGACGAGCAGGTCGTTGGGCCATTTGATCTCGATCGCGATCCCGGCGACGGCGAAGCGGGTGGCGACGTCGTGCAAGGCCACGGCGGCGACCAGGGCAAGGGTCGGCGCCGGCGGGTCGCCGGGGCGTAGCCGGACGATGGTGCTCGCATAGAGGTTGCCGGGCGGCGAATGCCATTCCCTTCCCTGCCGGCCGCGGCCGCCGGACTGGCGCCCGGCGCGAAGCCAGACGCCTTCCGGAGCGCCCTCGCGGGCGAGCAAGGCGAGATCGTCGTTGGTGGAGCCGGTCTCCGCGACGGTCCGGATGGCGATCGACGGCGCCGCAGCCTCAGACATAGCCGCCGTCCTTGGCGATGAGCAGGGCCTGGGACAGGCTCCTTACCCCCAGCTTCTTCATCAGATTGGCGCGGTGGAGCTCGACCGTCCGGACGCTCAGTCCGAGCTCGTGGGCGACGACCTTGTTCGGAGCCCCGTCGGCGAAGGCGACCAGCACTTCCTTTTCCCGGCGGGTCAGGGTGGCAAGGGCCGAGATCCGCGACCAGGGCTGGCTCTCGAGAAGCGCAAACCCCTTCTCGACCGCCGCGATCAGCTGGTCGACGCGGAACGGCTTCTCGATGAAATCGACCACTCCCAGCCGGCCGGCGCGCATGGCGTGCGGGACGTTGCCGTTGCCCGACACCACGACGACCGGATAGGCGGCCCTCCCCTTGGCGATCACTTCGAGCAGGTCGAGCCCGTTGATCCCGGGAAGGTTGATATCGACGACGATACAGCCAGCCGGCCGATCCTCGTGTCCGGTCAGGAAGGATTCGGCGGATTCATATTCCTCGATCCGGGTGCAGCAATCGGCGAGGGACTGCCGCACGAGATCGCGAAGCATCTTTTCGTCCTCGATGATATAAGCGCGCCGTTCACCCATCCGAATTCCAGACTAGCGGCGGCTTGGGCCCGCCGCCATCCGCCGACATAGGTATTTTTCCGAAGTAGGACAGTTCGCCCCGGCGCGAGCACGATGAATCCGCCGCCGGGGGGAGGCATCCCATCCCTTCGTTCGGCCTGTTGCTGAATGGATTGGGCCGGCGCACTGCCTGACCGCCGGCCCAGTCTGACGCGATCAGAACAAGGCGCTCGCGGCGTTGTCCGCCATCCGGCCGAGATACGGTATGACGAAATAGCCGAGCGGCGAGACGAACAGAGCGGCAAGGACGATCAGCACCGACTGCGCAACGTCGCGCGTCTCCGCAAAGGCGGGCGCCGGATCGTCGAAATACATCGTCTTGACGATCTTCAGATAATAATAAGCGCTGATCACCGAGGTCGCGATCCCGACCGCCGCGAGCCAGGTCAGGTCGGCCCGGACCGCGGCGTCGAAGACCAGGAATTTGGGCCAGAAGCCGAACAGCGGAGGCACTCCGGCGAGGCTGAACATGAACACCGCCATCCCCGCGGCGAGCCACGGCCGAGTGGTCGACAGTCCCGAGAGGCTGGCGATGGTCTCGACGGGCTGCCCGTCCTCGCCCCGCATCCTGAGGACGATCAGGAAGGTGCCGAGCGTCATCACCGTATAGACGGCCATGTAGAAGAGCACCGACGCCACCCCGTAGCGGGTGGCGGCGGCGAGGCCGATCAGTGCGAAGCCGACATTGTTGATCGAGGAATAAGCGAGCAGCCGCTTGATGTTGGGCTGGCCGATCGCTGCGACACCGCCGAGGACGGTCGAGGCCAAAGCCATGAAGATGACGATCTGGCGCCATTCGAACGTCGCGGGACCCATCGCCTCGATGGCCACCCGGACGAGCAGTGCCATCGCCGCGACCTTGGGCGCCGAAGCGAAGAAGGCGGTCACCGGAGTGGGGGCGCCTTCGTAGACGTCGGGAGTCCACATGTGGAAGGGCACCGCCGAGACCTTGAAGGCGATCCCGGCGAGAACGAAGACGATCCCGAACAGCTCGCCGGTCGACACCCCGTCCCGGCCCAGCGCCGCGTTGATCTCGCCGAACAGGGTGGAGCCGGTGAAGCCGTAGAGGAGCGACACTCCGTATAGCAGGATCCCCGAGGCGAGCGCCCCGAGGACGAAATATTTGAGGCCCGCCTCGGCCGATCGGTTGTCGCGCCTCTGGAAGCTGGCGAGGACGTAGGCCGAAAGGCTCTGAAGCTCGAGCCCGACATAGAGGGTGAGGAGGTCGCCGGCCGAGGCCATCATCCCCATCCCGACGCAGGAGAGCAGGATCAGGCAGGGATATTCCGCACGGTAGTCGCGATCCCGGCTGAACCAGCCCGAGGCCGCCACCAGCGAGACGGCGGCGGCGACGTAGATCAGGACCTTGGCGAAGGCGGCGAAGCTGTCGCCTATGTAGAGGCCGTCGAACGCGGTTCCGCCGCGATATGTGATGCCCGGAAGCGCGAAGGCGGCGCCGGCCAGCGCCGCGATCCCGGCCCAGGTGAGAAGGCGCGCGCTTTTGTCGCCCATCCAGGCGGCCGCCATCATCAGCGCAAGCGCCGCCAGGGTGAGGACGATCTCGGGCAGGGTGAGGTAGAGCGAGGCGGTCATGCGGCAACCGTCGCCCCAGCGAAGGCTGGGGCCCCAGGGGGTGAAAGGTGCGGGCGCGACTCACCCGCTGGGATGCCAGCCTTCGCTGGCACGACGGGGAAATTCATCAATGCTCCTCCCCGGGGGCGTGGGTGTGACCTTCAGGCGCGGGTACGGGCGCCGGCGCATCGGGAGCGGCCGGCGCATGGCCATGCTCGGCGGGAGTGCCCGACGCATGACCGTGCCCGGGCGGCTCGGCGGTCGGCAAGGTCGGCCTCGGGGTGCCGTGGCCCTGGCCGGGAAGGCCGGAGTCCCCGGCCGGATTCGCCCGCTCGACCCGGGCGAGCAGGAAGCCGACGTCGCGGCGGATCGTCGACATGAAGGGCTCGGGATAGACTCCCATCCACAGCACCGCGATCGCGATCGCCGCCAGGGAGCCGAGCTCGCGCCTGTCGAGATCGGGCATCGCCGCCGCGTCCGCGTTGCGGCTCGTCCCGTAGGCGACCCGCCAGTAGAGCCAGAGCATGTAGGCCGCGCCGAGGATGATCCCGGTCGTGGCAACCGCGGCGACAAGGCTGCTCGCCTCGTAGGCGCCGACCAGCGCGAGGAACTCCCCGACGAATCCGCTCGTCCCCGGAAGTCCGACCGACGCCATGGTGAAGAGCAGGAACAGGACCGCAAAGCCCGGCATGTTGTTGGAGAGGCCGCCGTAGCGGTCGATCTCGCGGGTGTGCAGCCGGTCGTAAACCACTCCGACGCACAGGAAGAGCGCGCCCGAGACGAGGCCGTGGCTGAGCATGACGATGATCCCGCCCTCGATCCCCTGCCGGTTGAAGGCGAAGAGGCCGATGGTGACGAAGGCCATGTGGGCGACCGAGGAATAAGCGATCAGCTTCTTCATGTCGCGCTGAACCAGTGCGACCAGCGAGGTGTAGACGATCGCGACAAGGCTCAGGGCGAAGATCAGCCAGACCAGTTGGGCCGAGGCCTCGGGGAACATCGGAAGCGAGAAACGCAGGAAGCCGTAGCCGCCGAGCTTGAGGAGCACGCCGGCGAGGATCACCGAGCCTGCGGTCGGCGCCTGGACGTGCGCGTCGGGGAGCCAGGTGTGGACCGGCCACATCGGCATCTTCACCGCGAACGAGGCGAAGAAGGCCAGCCAGAGCCAGGTCTGCGCCTCGGGCGGGAAGTTGGTCACCATCAGCTTCGGGATCGCCGTGGTTCCGGCGTAATTCACCATCCACAGCATGGCGACGAGCATCAGCACCGAGCCGAGCAGGGTGTAGAGGAAGAATTTGTAGCTGGCGTAGATGCGCTGAGCCCCGCCCCAGATTCCGATGATCAGGAACATCGGGATAAGGCCGGCCTCGAAGAAGATGTAGAAGAGGAAGATGTCCTGGGCCATGAACACGCCCAGAGTCATCGTTTCCACGAGCATGAAGGCGGCCATATATTCCGGCACCCGCCGCTCGATCGATCTCCAGCTGGCGAGGATGCAGATCGGCATCAGGAAGACGGTGAGCAGGATCAGCATGATCGCGATGCCGTCGACCCCGAGCGCCCAGGAGAAGCGTCCGAACAGCCCGCGGGCGAGCTCCTGGAACTGCCACTGCTCCCCGATCAGCGAATATTGCGACCACAGGAAGATGCCCAGGGCAAGGTTGGCGAGGGTGGCGAGCAGGGCCACCCAGCGCGCGCTGTTGGCCGAGACGCACAGGCAGATGACGGCGGCCGCGAGCGGAATGACCAGCATCTCCGTCAGGATCGGAAAGCCGCCATATTCGATCGTGTATCTGATTCCGGTCTCGGTCATTGCGCACCCCCCGTCGTCCCAGCGAAGGCCGGGATCCCAGCGGGTGAAAGGCGCGCGCGGTCTTCACCCCATCGGGGCCCAGCCTTCGCTGCGGCGAGGGTGATAACCCCCCTCATCGCGCCATCGCCCAGGTTGCGGCGGCGGCGAGGCCGAGCAGCATCACCAGCGCATAGGTGTAGAGATAGCCGGACTGGAGCCTTGCGGTGAGGACGTTTCCGACCCTGACCATCGACGCGGCGCCGTCCGGGCCGAAGCGGTCGATCGTCTTCTCGTCGCCGCGCTTCCAGAACAGCCGGCCGAGCCAAAGCGCCGGACGGATGAAGACGACATTGTAGATCTCGTCGAAATACCACTTGTTGTAGAAGAATTTGTACATGATCCCCCACTGGCCGGTGAACCGGGCGGGGATGTCCGTGTGGCGGATATAGGCCTGGAGCGCGATCAGGAAGCCGACGATCATCACGGTTCCCGGCGCGAGCTTAACCCAGAGCGGAACCTCGTGGATCGCGTGGGCGAGATGCTCGTCGAAGGCGACGCTTCCGTGCCAGAAATGCTCGCCGGCCTCCGTGCCGATGAACGGCTCGTGGAAGAGCAGGCCCGCGAAGATCGCCCCCAGCGACAGGACTCCGAGCGGCACAAGCATCGTCCAGGGGCTTTCGTGCGGGTGGTAGCCGCCTGTGCCGGTGGGGACCTGCCCGGCGGAAGCCTCGTGAGGGCGGGTGTCGTGGCCGGCATCCTCCTCGTCGGGATGGTCATGATGGTCGCCGTGCACCGCATGCCGGATATGCTCCGAAGCGGCCCAGCGCGCCTTGCCGAAGAAGGTCAGGAAAACCAGTCTCCAGCTGTAGAAGCTGGTCAGGAGGGCGGCGGTGATTCCGATGACGAAGGCGAAGCCGCCGACGCCCGAGCCGCTGGCGAAGGCGCTCTCGATGATCGCGTCCTTCGAATAGAAGCCGGCGAAGCCGAAGCCCGACCAGCCCGCGACCTGGATGATCCCCACTCCGGTGATCGCGAGAGTGCCGATCGTCATCGCCCAGAAGGTGAGCGGGATGTGCTTCCGAAGCGCGCCGTAGAAGCGCATGTCCTGCTCATGGTGCATGGCGTGGATGACGGAGCCTGCGCCGAGGAACAGCAGCGCCTTGAAGAAGGCGTGGGTGAACAGGTGGAACATCGCCGCGCCATAGGCGCCGACGCCCGCCGCGAAGAACATGTAGCCGAGCTGCGAGCAGGTCGAATAGGCGATGACCCGCTTGATGTCGTTCTGGACGGTCCCGACGGTGGCGGCGAAGATCGCGGTTGCGGCTCCGACGACGGTGACGAGAGTGAGCGCGGTCTGGCTGGTCTCGAACATCGGCGAAAGCCGGCAGACCATGAACACGCCCGCCGTCACCATCGTCGCAGCGTGGATCAGGGCCGACACCGGGGTCGGGCCCTCCATCGCGTCGGGCAGCCAGGTGTGGAGCCCGAGCTGGGCCGACTTGCCCATCGCCCCAATGAACAGGAGGATGCAGATCACGGTCATCGTGTCGAAGCGCTGGCCGAGGAAACCGATCGTCGAGCCCGCCTGCCCCGGGGCCGCGGCGAGGATCTCCGGGATGGAGACCGTTCCGAAGACGAGGAAGGTGGCGAAAATCCCCAGGCTGAAGCCGAAATCGCCGACCCGGTTGACGACGAACGCCTTGAGCGCCGCGGCATTGGCGGACGGCTTGTGGTACCAGAAGCCGATCAGGAGGTAGGAGGCGAGGCCGACGCCTTCCCAGCCGAAGAACATCTGGACGAGATTGTCCGCCGTCACCAGCATCAGCATCGCGAAGGTGAAGAGCGACAGATAGGCGAAGAAGCGCGGCTGGCTGTCGTCCTCCGCCATATAGCCCCAGGAATAGAGGTGGACGAGGGCCGAGACCGTCGTCACCACCACCAGCATCACCGAGGTCAAGGCGTCGACCCGAAGCGCCCAGTCGACCTTCATCGGCTCGGAGTGGATCCAGGCGAGCACCGGATGGAGCTGGCTGTGCTCGGTCCCGGCGATGAAGCCCAGGAAGATCGGCCAGGACAGGGCGCAGGCCGCGAACAGAGCGCCCGTGGTGATCAGCTTGGCGACAAAGTTGCCGAGCATCCGGTTGCCGAGCCCGGCGACGATGGCCGCCAGAAGCGGAAGGAAGACGATGAGCTGGACGGTCATAGCGTCATCCCGGCGGAAGCCGGGACCCATGAACACAGGTTCATGCCAGCTTGATCAAATCCGTGTTCATGGGTTCCGGCTTTCGCCGGAATGACGGGGTGCGCGCTCATTCTCACCCCTTCATCTGATGGATGTCGTCGACCGCGATCGTTCCTCGGCCCCGGAAGTAGATGACCAGGATGGCGAGCCCGATCGCCGCCTCGCCGGCGGCGACGGTGAGGACGAACATGGCGAAGACCTGGCCGACCATGTCGCCGAGATAGGCCGAGAAGGCGACGAGGTTGATGTTGACCGCGAGCAGGATGAGCTCGATCGCCATCAGGATGACGATGATGTTCTTGCGGTTGAGGAAGATCCCGAACACGCCGAGCACGAACAGGATCGCCGAGACGGCGAGATAATGGCCGAGACCGATCATGACGGGTCTCCCGTCACCCCAGCGAAGGCTGGGGTCCATGCTGACAGCGAATAGATGCCAGCCTTCGCTGGCCTGACGAGGAGGGCCGTCACAGCTTCATCCCCTCCCCTATTCCCGGCTTCATGTTGACCACCGCGTCCTCTGGCCGGCGACGGTTCTGGTCGGCGACGTTCTGGGGCCTCAAACCGCTCCGGGTCCGGTGCGTGAGGACGATCGCTCCGATCATCGCTACGAGCAGGACCAGTCCCGCGCCTTCGAAGATGTAGAGGTAGCGGGTGTAGAGAACCCGCCCGAGCGCCTCGATGTTGGGGACGTTCGGGTCGGTCGGAGCGCCGCGCACTCCGGCGCCGAGCGCTCCGGCGTTCCACGCCATCGCGGCGAAGAAGATCTCGACGAGCAGGACCATCGCCAGGATCGCCCCGAAAGGCCAGTAGCGGGCCACGCCCGCCCGAAGCGTGGCGAAATCAACGTCGAGCATCATCACCACGAACAGGAAGAGCACCGCGACGGCCCCGACGTAGACGATGACGAGGAGCATCGCGATGAACTCGGCGCCCAGGATCAGGAACAGCCCCGCCGCATTGAAGAAGGCAAGGATCAGCCACAGCACGGAATGGACGGGGTTGCGCGACAGGATCGTCATCACCCCGCTGGCGATGACGAGAGTTGCGAACAGGTAGAAGGCGAAGGCCTCGATCATGACGGCGTGGCCACCGCGCACGCCGTCACCCCGGCGGAAGCCGGGGTCCCGGGGAGACCCGCTGCGACTTCTCGACCTGAGGTCCCGGCTTTCGCCGGGATGACGGGGGTGGTGAATCGGGAGGTGCTCATTTCAGACGGCCCGGCGCTTAACGGTACGGCGCATCGGCGGCAAGGTTGGCCGCGAGCGAGCGTTCCCATTTATCGCCGTTGGCGAGCAGCTTCGCCTTGTCGTAGAGCAGCTCCTCCCGGGTTTCGGTGGCATATTCGAAGTTCGGGCCCTCGACGATGGCGTCGACCGGGCAGGCTTCCTGGCACAGGCCGCAATAGATGCATTTGACCATGTCGATGTCGTAGCGGGTCGTTCGGCGGCTGCCGTCCTCCCGGGGCTCGGACTCGATGGTGATCGCCAGCGCCGGGCACACCGCCTCGCAGAGCTTGCAGGCGATGCAGCGTTCCTCGCCATTGGGGTAGCGGCGAAGCGCATGCTCGCCCCGGAAGCGCGGGCTCAGCGGGTTCTTCTCGAACGGGTAGTTGATGGTCGCCTTGGGCTTGAAGAAATATTTCAAGGTCAAGGCGTGCGCCTTCACGAACTCCCAAAGGAAGAAGGACTTGATCCAGTGGGCGATCATTTGCTGATTTCCTGAAAACGGGCCACCGCTCCGTCGCCGAGCACGAGCTTGCAGCTGCCCTTCATCGGTCCGCGGAAATGTGCGTTGTAGAGGTTGATGATGACGACCTGGGCGGTTTTCGCCTCGGCATCGAGGGACAAGGTGGTAAAAGTCGGCGCCGTCGACCGTCCCCGGCTGCTGAAGGTGGCGAGCCCGGTCGAGCCGACCACGGCCACCCCCTCCGGCCACGCCCATTGCAGGGAGTAGCCGGGCGTTACGGGAAGAAGCTTCGCCGGATCGAAGGTCAGCAGTGACTGGTTCCGGCCCGCGAAATTGTTTCCGGGCTCGCGCTTGATCAGCAGCGCGAACGGGGTCTCCTCGACGGACCGCCATTCGCTCGGCGGCCCGTCCGGGTCCCTGACGTTGCCTACGAGGCAGTCGAAGAGCGTGCTGACCTGAGCGCCCACGGGACGAGCGCGGTCCGGAGTCACGATGGGGACCGGCGCGCCCGCCGCGGGCGGTTCGGAAAGCACGCCTTGAATCAGCAGTGGGAGGATTGCGGCGATCACCAGAAGGCTCCGTAGCGCGCCTGCATCAGCCAGCCCGAGATCAGGAACACCCAGATGAGCGAGATGGGCAGGAAGATCTTCCAGCCGAGCCGCATCAGCTGGTCGTAGCGGAAGCGCGGCACCGTCGCCTTCACCCAGGAGAAGACGAAGAAGAAGAACATGATCTTGAGAAGGAACCAGAAGATGCCCGGGATGACGTAGAGCGGCGCCCAGTCGATCGGCGGCAACCAGCCGCCCCAGAAGAGCACGGCGTTCATTCCGCACATCAGAAGGACGTTGCCGTACTCCCCGAGCCAGAAGAGCGCGAAGCTCATCGAGCTGTACTCGGTCTGGAAGCCGGCGACGAGCTCGCTCTCGGCCTCGGTGAGGTCGAAGGGCGCCCGGGCGGTCTCCGCCATGGCCGAGATCAGGAAGATGACGGCGAGCGGGAGGAAGAGCGGGTTGAATCCGAAGCCGTTGGTGATCCACGCATGGTGGCGCTGCGCCTCGACGATCCCGGAAAGATTGAACGTCTCCGACCACAGGACGACGGGCACCAGCACGAAGCCGACCGACACTTCGTAGCTGACCATCTGAGCGGCCGCCCGGAGCGCCGAATAGAAGGGATATTTGGAGTTGGAGGCCCAGCCGGCGATGATCACGCCGTAGACTCCAAGCGACGAGACTGCGAGCAGGTAGAGGAGACCGACATTGATGTCGGCGAGCACCATCCCGGGTCCGAACGGAACGACCGCCCAGCCGATCAGCGCAACCGTGAAGGTGAGGATGGGAGCGATGATGAAGAGGCCGCGATTGGCGCTCGACGGGATGATGGTCTCCTTCAGGAACACCTTGAGCCCGTCGGCGAAGCTTTGCAGAAGCCCGAGCGGACCGACCACGTTCGGGCCGCGGCGAAGCGCCATCGCCGCCCAGATCTTCCGGTCCGCGTAGATCACCATCGCCACCGCCAGCATCAGCGGAAGGGCGATGATCAGGATGAAGACGAGGGTGGCGAGGAACCAGCCGGCGCCGTAGCCCAGCCAGGTGGATTGCATCCAGGCGGTCATGCTATCACCGTCGTCGAAACCGTCGTCATCCCGGCGGAAGCCGGGACCTCAGCGGGTGAAAAGCGCCGCGCCTGTAGCGGCCCGAGGTCCCGGCTTTCGCCGGGATGACGGATCATGGGCGTTCCTACGCGGATAGTCATTCCGCCGCCTCCTGGAAGCTCTGCCCGTGGAGCAGCTCGGCCGAGCAGCGCTGAAGCGTCGGCGACGAACGGGCGATGGGATTGGTCAGATAGAAATCCTCGATCGGGTAGGCGACCGGCCCCCTCACGCTTGAAGCGGCGCCGGCGAAGGCCGGAAGGGGATCGACCGCGCTCAGCCCGGCGACGCCGAGCCTCGGCACCTCGGCGGCGATCGCCGCGCGAAGCTGCGGCAGGCTGTCGAAGGGCAAGGTCTTCCCGAGCACGTCGGACAGCGCCCTCAGGATCGTCCAGTCCTCGCGGGCTTCGCCCGGCGGGTGGACGGCGAACTCGGACAATTGCACCCGGCCCTCGAGATTGACGTAGGTGCCGTGCTTCTCGGTGTAGGCCGCGCCGGGAAGGATGACGTCGGCATGGCGGACCCCGCGGTCGCCATGGGTTCCGACATAGACGGTGAAGGCGCCGGCGAAGTCCTCGGAATCAAGCTCGTCCGCGCCGAGCAGGAAGAGCGCCTTGAGGCTTGACGCCCGGGCCCGGATCGAGTCGAGGCCGCCGTCGGTCACGAAGCCGAGGTCGAGCGCTCCGACCCGCGCCGCTGCGGTGTGGAGAAGGCCGAAGCCCGCTCCGAGCGCCGCCGCGGCCGCCCGGGCGGCGGCGTAGACGCCCTCCCCCCGAAGGGCGCCCATTCCGACGATGACGGCCGCACCCTCCTTGCCGGCAAAGGCCTCGCTCACCTCCCGCGGCAGATTGCCGAGCAGAGCGATGTCGTCGCCGAGATCGATGACTGGATAGGTAAGGTCGACCTTCGGGCCGATCCGGTACACCCGGGCGCCGGCCTTCACCGCCTTTCGGATCCGGGTATTGACGAGCGGCGCCTCCCAGCGCGGATTGGTTCCGACGAGAAGAATGGCGGGCGCGGCTTCGATCCCGGCAATGGTCGGGTTGAAGCGGTAGGCGGCCGGGCTCGAGACGTCGAACTTCGCCCCGTCCTGCCGGCATTCGTGAAGACTGGAACCGAAAGCCTCGAGCAGCTTCTTGAGCGCGAAGATCGACTCGACATCCTGGAGGTCGCCGGCGATCGCCGCCACCTCGCCGCCCGAGGCGCCCTTCAGCCGTTCGGCGACGGCCTCGAACGCCTCTTCCCAGCTGGCCGGCCGGAGCTTGCCGTCGCGGCGCACCCAGGGCCGGTCGAGCCGGTTGCGCACCAGCCCGTCGACGGCGTGGCGGGTCTTGTCGTGCGCCCACTCCTCGTTGACGTCCTCGTTCAGCCGGGGAAGCGCGCGCATCACCTCGCGGAAGCGATGGTCGATCCTGATGTTGGTCCCGACCGCGTCCATGACGTCGATCCCGGGCACCTTGCGAAGCTCCCAGGGCCGCGCCTCGAAGCTGTAGGGCTTGGAGACGAGCGCGCCGACCGGGCACAGGTCGACGACGTTGCCCGACAGCTCCGACGTCACCGCGCCTTCGAGATAGGAGGTGATCTCCATATTCTCGCCCCGCCCGATCGCCCCGATCTCCTCGACTCCCGCAACCTCCTCGGCGAAGCGCACGCACCGAGTGCATTGAATGCAGCGGGTCATGATCGTCTTGACCACGGGCCCCATATATTTCTCGGTCACCGCCCGCTTGTTCTCGGCGAAGCGGCTGTGGCCCCGGCCGTAGGCGACGGCCTGGTCCTGAAGGTCGCACTCGCCGCCCTGGTCGCAGATCGGGCAGTCGAGCGGGTGGTTGATGAGAAGGAACTCCATCACCCCTTCCCGCGCCTTCTTGACGAGGGGCGTCATGGTCGAGATTTCCTGCCCGTCCGCGGCCGGCAGGGCGCAGCTCGCCTGCGGCTTGGGCGGCCCCGGCTTCACCTCGACGAGGCACATCCGGCAATTCCCCGCGATCGACAGCCGCTCATGGTAGCAGAAGCGCGGGATCTCCTTCCCCGCCAACTCGCACGCCTGGAGGACGGTCGCGCCTTGCGGCACCTCGATCTCGATTCCGTCGACTTTGACCTTGGGCATGAGGTTCAGCTTCCCGCTTGCTGCGAGGTCAGACGATAGGCGGCGAGCGCGACGAGCGCCCGAAGCCCAGGACGGTTGATCTTCGCCTGGGCCCCCGCCCGGACGCAGGAGCCAAGGTTGGGGGCGATCGCACCGGCCGCCGCCTTTTCCTCTGGGCTGGCGGGCGTCGAGGCGAGCAGCGCGACGCTCGCTTCGGGCATCGTGCGGGCGATGCACAGTCCCATGAATTCGCCCTCGTCCCGAGCCGCGATCGGCGCCCTGGCCGGGTCGAAAGCGAGCCGGCCGGCCAGCGACCCCGGCGCGACCCTCCGGCGCAGCAGCTCTTCGGCGAAGGCGCCGGCCATCAGCACCGGCGAAGAGCGGAGCCGGCCGAAATAGAAAGGCGCGCAGCGATATTGCGACTTTGCCAGGGCCCTGAAGGCCCTGTCGTAGGCCGACTTGCGGAAATCCAGCGCCAGCAGCGAGCGCACCTCGCCTTCGCGCCTTTCAACCACGCAGCGGGCAAAGCTGTGCAGCATCGCCACGTCCTTGGGAGAAGCCTCTCCGGCGAGCGAGGCGTCGGCGGCGAGCGCCGGCGAGTTGGCAAGAAGCGCTGCGAGGAGAAGGACCGAAAGCCTCATTCCGCCGCCTCCAGAGTCCGGCCGCGCCGCTCGGCGATGCGGCGCTCGAGCTCCGGCCGGAAGTGGCGGATCAGGCCCTGGATCGGCCAGGCGGCGGCGTCGCCCAGAGCGCAGATGGTGTGGCCCTCGACCTGCTTGGTGACGTCCCAGAGCGTGTCGATCTCGTGGATCTCGGCATTACCTTCGACCAGCCGCTCCATCACCCGCCACATCCAGCCGGTGCCTTCGCGGCACGGAGTGCACTGGCCGCAGCTCTCATGCTTGTAGAAATAGGAGATCCGGCTGATCGCCTTCACCACGTCGGTCGACTTGTCCATGACGATCACCGCCGCGGTTCCGAGGCCGGAGCCGAGGTCCTTGAGGCCGTCGAAGTCCATCGGCGCGTCGATGATCTGATGGGCCGGAACCAGCGGCACCGAGGAGCCGCCGGGGATGACGGCGAGGAGATTGTCCCAGCCGCCGCGGATCCCGCCGGCGTGCCGGTCGATCAGCTCGCGGAACGGGACAGACATGGCGTCTTCGACGACGCAGGGCTTGTTCACGTGGCCCGAGATCTGGAAGAGCTTGGTGCCCTCGTTCTTCTCTCGCCCGATGCCCTTGAACCAGGCGGCCCCGCGGCGAAGGATGGTCGGGACGACGGCTATCGATTCGACGTTGTTGACCGTCGTCGGGCAGCCGTAGAGGCCCGCCCCCGCCGGGAAGGGCGGCTTGAGGCGGGGCATGCCCTTCTTGCCCTCCAGGCTCTCCAGCATCGCCGTCTCTTCGCCGCAGATATAGGCCCCGGCGCCGCGGTGGACGAAGAGATCGAAATCGTAGCCCGACTTCGCCGCGTTCCTGCCGAGCAGCCCGGCGTCATAGGCCTGCTGGACCGCGGCCTCGAGAACCTGCGCCTCGCGGATGAACTCGCCGCGAATGTAGATGTAGCCCGCCCGGGCCCTCATCGCGAAGCCCGCGATCAGGGCGCCTTCGATCAGCTTGTGCGGATCGTGGCGGATGATCTCGCGGTCCTTGCACGATCCGGGCTCGGATTCGTCGGCGTTGATGACGAGGAAATTGGGCCGGCCCGGAGTGGGCGCCTTGGGCATGAACGACCATTTCATTCCGGTCGGGAAGCCGGCCCCCCCGCGTCCGCGAAGGCCGCTATTCTTGATCTCGTCGATGATGGCGTCTTCGCCCACCGCCATCAGCGCCTTGGTGTCGTCCCAGTCGCCGCGCCCCTGCGCGCCCTTCAGCCCCCAGTCCTGGAAGCCGTAGAGGTTGGTGAAGATCCGGTCCTTGTCGTCAAGCATCAGCGGGGACCTTCGATCATCTTGCGCACCCCGAAGAACACGGCAGCCGCGACGGCGACGGCGATGGCGAGGCCGATCAGCTTGAAGGTGAAGAAGACGAGCTTCACCAGAAGCCACAGGACGATGAGGCCGACGATCAGCGAGAGCGCCAGGGAGCCGAACGACTTCATGCCGACACCGTCGCCCCAGCGAAGGCTGGGGCCCCATGGGGTGAGAGGCGCGGGTGTTCTTCACCCGCTGGGGTCCCAGCCTTCGCTGGGACGACGATAAAGATGGTCATGCCTGGGCCTCCTTCGAGCCCCAGCGCGGCCGATAGTCGTAATTCTCGCCGACCATCTCCGGAAGCGAAGTCACCCCGCCCTCCGGATCGCTCGTCCGCCGGTTCACGCCCTGAGGCCCCGGCTTCGGCATCTCGCCCCGGGCAAGCGCCTCGAGCAGGGCAGTCGTCGTCTCGAACGTCAAATCCTCGTAATTGTCGTCGTTGATCTGGACCATCGGAGCGTTGGCGCAGGCGCCCAGGCACTCGACCTCGGAGAGCGTGAACAAGCCGTCCGGCGTCGTCTGCCCCTTCTTCATCCCCTTCGCCTTGCAGGCTTCGAAGACGTCGTCGGAACCGCGCAGCATGCAGGGCGTCGTCCCGCAGACCTGGACGTGGTACCGGCCGACCGGGCGGAGGTTGAACATCGTGTAGAAGGTCGCGACCTCGTAGGCCCGGATGTAGGGCATGCCGAGATAGGCGGCGACATATTCGATCACCGGAATGGGCAGCCAGCCCTGGGTCCCGGTCTCCTCGCCGACCTGGCGCTGGGCCAGGTCGAGCAGCGGGATGATCGCGCTCTGCTGCCGGCCCGGCGGATAGCGGCCGACGAAAAGCTTCGCCTTGCGATCGTTCTCCGCGGTGAAGGCGAAATCGCCCCAGCGCTCGCGCAGGCCGTCCAGGTCGGGAATAGAATTGGGAAGGATGTCAGCCATCGTCGCGCCCCTCCTTGTCGCGCCGACGACGCCTTCGCGAGCTCGCGGCGAGGACGATGATGACGACCAGAAGCGCTCCGGACGTGCCGACCGTGGTTCCCCGGTCGGCCGGTCCGCTCGGCTTGCGGTCGGACGGCTCCTTCAAGAGCAGGACCGCGCCGAGCCCGACCGCCAAGGCCAGGCCCAAGGCGAGCAGCAGCATCCTGCGCCTGTCCTTCATCGGTCGATCTCCCCGAAGACGATGTCGAGCGAGCCGAGGATGGCGGTGACGTCGGCGAGCATGTGGCCGCGGGTCATGAAGTCCATCGCCTGGAGGTGCGAGAAGCCGGTGGGGCGGATCTTGACCCGGTAGGGCTTGTTGGTTCCGTCGGCGACGAGGTAGATCCCGAACTCGCCCTTGGGGCTCTCGGTCGCGACATAGACCTCGCCGGCGGGGACGTGGAAGCCCTCGGTATAGAGCTTGAAGTGGTGGATGAGCGCTTCCATCGATTGCTTCATCTCGGCCCGCTTGGGCGGGACCACCTTTCGGTCGAGCGAGGCGATCGGGCCCTCCGGAATCTGCTCCAGGCACTGCTTCATGATCCGGACCGACTGCCGCACTTCCTCGGCGCGCACCATCATCCGGTCGTAGCAATCGCCCTTGGTGCCCACGGGAACGTCGAACTCGACCCGGTCGTAGGCGTCGTAGGGCTGGGACTTGCGGATGTCCCAGGGGATGCCCGCGGCCCTGATCATCGGCCCCGAGAAGCCCCAGGCGATCGCGTCCTCCTTGGAGACGACGCTGATGTCGACATTGCGCTGCTTGAAGATCCGGTTGTCGATCACGAGGCTGAGCGAATCCTCGAACATCGGCAGGAGCTTGGAATCGCACCAGGCGACGATCTCTTCGAGAAGCCCGGCGGGGACGTCTTGGTGGACTCCGCCCGGCCGGAAGTAATTGGCGTGCATCCGGGCCCCGGATACGCGCTCGTAATAGTTCATGATGTCTTCGCGCGGCTCGAACAGCCACAGGTTCGGGGTCATCGCCCCGACGTCCATGATGTGGCTTCCGATGTTGAGCAGGTGGTTCGACACCCGGGTCAGCTCGGCGAAGAAGGTCCGGATGTACTGGGCGCGGAGCGGCACATCGAGGCCGAGAAGCTTCTCGATGGCGAGCACGTAACTGTGCTCCATGCACATGGGCGAGACGTAATCGAGCCGGTCCATGTAGGGGATGGACTGGATGTAGGTCTTGTACTCGCAGAATTTCTCGGTCCCGCGGTGAAGCAGGCCGACATGCGGATCGACCCGCTCGACGATCTCGCCGTCGAGCTCGAGGATGAGGCGGAGCACCCCGTGCGCGGCGGGATGCTGGGGACCGAAGTTGATCGTGTAATTGGCGATCTCGGACTCGGTCGCGCCGGAACGGGCGACCTGGGTCTCGTGGGACATGTTGTCGCTGGCGAGGGTCATGCGATCACCGTCGCCCCAGCGAAGGCTGGGGCCCCAGGGGGTGAAGAACGCAGGTGCTTTTCACCCGCCGGGGTCCCGGCCTTCGCTGGGACGACGAGAGAGCCCATCACTTCTTGATCTCCTCGGCCTTGAGCGGAGTCGGCGCGCCCGGCGCTTCCGGAGCCTTCTCGTCGCCCGGAAGGATGTACTGCGCGCCCTCCCACGGGCTCAGGAAGTCGAACGGCCGGAAATCCTGCGCCAGCCGCACCGGCTCGTAGACCACCCTCTTCTGCTCTTCCGAATAGCGAAGCTCGACATAGCCCGAGAGCGGGAAATCCTTGCGGAACGGGAAGCCGCGGAAGCCGTAATCGGTGAGGATCCGGCGAAGATCGTCATTGCCGTCGAAAATGACCCCGTAAAGGTCGAACACCTCCCGCTCCAGCCAGCCCGCCACGGGCCAGAGCGAGGTCACGGAAGGCACCGGCATGTCTTCGTCGGTCGAGACCCGTATCCGGATCCGGTGGTTCCTGGTCAGCGAAAGCAGGTGATAGACCACCTCGAACCGCTCGGCGCGCTGCGGATAGTCTACTCCGGCAATCTCCATCAGCTGCTGATATTCGAAGCGGTCCCTCAGGGTCCGGCAAACCTCGGCCAGAGCTTCCCGGCGCACGGTGAAGGAGATTTCGTCGACGGCTTCCTTCGCCTCGATCAGCGAATCGCCGAGCGCGGCCGTGACTTCATCGATCAGCCCTTCGCGGGGCGCGATCCGAGGGGCGGAGTTGTTAGCCATCTCAGCGCTCTATCGTCCCCACCCGGCGGATCTTCCGCTGCAATTGCATGACTCCGTAGAGCAAGGCCTCCGCCGTCGGCGGGCAACCCGGCACATAGATGTCGACGGGCACGATCCGGTCGCAGCCGCGGACCACCGAATAGGAATAATGGTAATAGCCGCCGCCATTGGCGCAGCTGCCCATCGAGATGACGTAGCGCGGCTCCGACATCTGGTCGTAGACCCGCCTCAGCGCCGGGGCCATCTTGTTGCAGAGCGTCCCGGCGACGATCATCACGTCCGACTGGCGGGGCGAAGCGCGCGGGGCGACCCCGAAGCGCTCGAGGTCGTAGCGCGGCATGTTGGCGTGGATCATCTCGACCGCGCAGCAGGCGAGGCCGAAGGTCATCCACCACATCGAGCCGGTCCGGGCCCATTGGAACAGGTCCTCGGTCGAAGTGACGAGGAAGCCCTTGTCCGAGACTTCGGCGCTGAGGTCGTTGAAGAAGGCGGGGTCCGGCTGCTGCAGGTCGGACGGCCGCTGGTTCTCGTGCCTCGGGTCGAGGATCACTCCCATTCGAGCGCGCCTTTCTTCCATGCATAGGCGAAGCCCAAGGTGAGCTCGACGAGGAAGAGCATCATCGCCGCCCAGCCCGCCACTCCGATATAGCCCAGGGTCACCGCCCAGGGGAAAAGGAAGGCGGCCTCGAGGTCGAAGACGATGAACAGGATCGCGACCAGGTAGAATCGGACGTCGAACTGCGCCCGGCTGTCCTCGAAGGCGGGAAAGCCGCACTCATATTCGGCGAGCTTGTCCGCATAGGGGTTGGCCGCTCCGGTCAGCTTCGACACCATCATCGGAAGGACGACGAAGGACAGCGACAGCGACAGGGCGACGGCGAGGAACAGGAGTATGGGCAGGTAACCGGCGGCGGTGGACGCCATCGAGACTCTCCGGAGTGCGAGGTTGCGCGGCTTCTAGGCGAGCCGCCACGCCTCCGCAACACTCTTGGGGCCATTGACAGGCCCCCTTTTGCCGGAACAGTCTGGCCCCGTAACAAAGGGGGATTAGCATGAAAACCAAATGGCTTGCCATGGCCGCCTTCGCCGCCGCCTGGGCCATTCCCGCGCACGCGCAGATGGTGAGGGCCCAGGACCCCGGGACCCTGGTCTCGGCGCTCCAGAAGGCCGGTTACGCCGCCAAGCTCGGGACCGACAAGGTCGGCGATCCCATGATCACCAGCGGAGTATCCGGGACCACCTTCCAGATATTCTTCTACAATTGCACCGACCACAAGAAGTGCGCGACGGTCCAGTTCCATTCGGGCTACGACCTGAAGACCTCGGTCGGCCTCGAGAAGATCAACGACTGGAACTCGAACCAGCGTTTCGGCCGGGCCTATCTCGACAAGGAGGACGACCCGATTCTGCAGATGGACCTGGACCTCGACGACGGCGGGGTCTCGTCGGCCCTGTTCATCGACAATCTCGAATTCTGGGGGAGCGTCATGGTCGCGTTCGAGAAGCACATCGGCTACCGGAAGGACTAGATTGATAGAAATTCCTCCCCGAGCCTGCCTCGGTGAGGGGGACCAGGCGAAGCCTGGGGGAGGGGAAATTCGGAGTCGGCCTTACCCTCCACCACGACGCTTCGCGCCGCGGTCCCCGTCCCCCAGCAAGCTGGGGGAGGAATGGCGTCAGCCCCGCAAAGCCCCCGCGACCAGCTTGTGGAGCCTGGAATGGAGCTGGTCGTTGGCGGCCAGCACCTGCCCTTTCTCGAGCGCCGTATCGGCGCCCCTGAAATCGGTGACGAAGCCGCCCGCCTCGCGGACGAGCAGGATACCGGCGGCGACGTCCCAGATCTGGAGGTTTTCCTCCCAGAAGCCGTCGAATCGGCCGGCCGCGACCCAGGCGAGGTCGAGCGCCGCCGAGCCGAAGCGGCGGATCCCCGCGACATTGGGCGCGACGGCCTCCAGGACCTTCTGGAATCGCGGAAGGCTGCCGTGCCCGAAATAGGGCACGCCGGTGGCTATCAGGGCGTCGGCGAGGTCGCGCCGGGCGGAGACCCGAAGGCGCCGCTCGTTGAGCCAGGTGCCCCTCCCCTTCTCGGCCCAGAAACTCTCGTCGGTCAGGGGCTGGTAGACGAGGGCCTGGGTGATCTCCGGCCGGCCGCCCGCGCCGCGCGGATCCTCGACCGCGATCGAGATCGCGAAATGGGGCAGGCCGTGGAGGAAGTTGGAGGTGCCGTCGAGCGGGTCGACGATGAATCGCGGCTTGTCCGGGTCGCCGTCGATCGAGCCGCCCTCCTCAAGGGTCAGCCGCCAGTCGGGGCGGGCGTGGCGAAGCTCCTCGACGATCGTCCGCTCGGCCTGCTTGTCGGCCATCGAGACGAAGTCGGCCGGCCCCTTGCGGCTCACCTGGAGCTGCTCGACCTCGTTGAAGTCGCGCCGAAGCCTCGGCGCCGCCTTGCGGGCCGCCTTCTGCATGACGGTGATCAGGCCGGAATGGGAAACCAATTTCTTCTCCTTGAACGTCATCCCGGCGAAAGCCGGGACCTCGGGGAGAGCCGCCGAGACTTCTCGTCCTGAGGTCCCGGCTTTCGCCGGGATGACGGTCTGACGCTAATCCGCGCGCCTCACATAAGTCTGCTCGTAGACGTCGACGACGATCTTCGTGCCGGCGCCGATATGCGGCGGGACCATTACCCGCACCCCGTTCTCGAGCAGGGCCGGCTTGTAGCTGGAAGAAGCCGTCTGGCCCTTCACCACCGCGTCGGCCTCCACGATCGTCGCCTCGATCGTGTCGGGAAGCTGGACCGAGATCGGCCTTTCCTCCCAGAGCTCCATCACCACGTCCATCCCGTCCTGGAGGAAGGCGGCGGCGTCGCCGAGAAGGTCGGTCGGAAGCGTGATCTGCTCGTAGCTTTCCTTGTCCATGAAGGTCAGCTGGTCACCGTCCCTGAACAGGAACTGGAAGTCCTTGGTGTCGAGCCTGACCCGCTCCACCGTCTCCGCCGACCGGAAACGGACGTTGTTCTTGCGGCCGTCGATGAGGTTCTTCATCTCGACCTGCATGTAGGCGCCGCCCTTGCCCGGCTGGGTGTGCTGGATCTTGACGGCGCGCCAGATGCCGCCCTCATATTCGATGATGTTGCCGGGACGGATG
>DASVQD010000034.1:0-23188 GCA_036389345.1 Allosphingosinicella sp.
CCCAGCCAACAGCTTGAATCACACTTCAACCGAAACGGGAATCCCCAATCGATTCAGGCAAAGCAAAACAGACTCTAGGCATCACCCCAGTCCACGACTTCCCAGCCTTCCGTCTTCGCCAGGCGGACCAGCCTCGAGTGCGCGTTGGCCGCCACCGCTTCGTCGGCCCAGCGGTGGACGTGGTGGTCGGAGACGTGGTCGGAATAGAAGCGGATGTGGACGGCGTCGCGGTCGAGGCCTTCGCGCTGGATCCAGGCGAGGATCATGTCCTTCTTGGCCGGGCCGTAGCAGTTGGAGCCGTCGATCCGGGCGACGATCCGGCCCTTGGCGTCGATCCCGGTTTCGGTCGCGATGACGTCGTCGAAGCCGAGGCGGCGCGCGATCGCCGCGGCGTAGAGGCGGTAGGAGGCGGTGGCCATGACCAGGCGGCGGCCGGCGGCCCGGTCCTCGGCGATGGAGCGGCGGGCGCCGGGCATGATGTTGGAGGCGAGCTGCTTCTCGGCGAAGCTCTCGATCACCGGCTCGAGCCGCTCGGGCGCGACGGAGCGGCCGATGAGCAGGGTATAGTTGATCTCCTTGAGCCGGCCGCGATCGACCAGCTTGAGGACGTAGGCGAGCATGGTGAGGAGCACGACCGGCATCAGGACAAGCCGCCACGGCGCGAGCTCGAGGGCCGAGTGGACGAGGAAGGGCGTGTAGGTCGCCCGCCGGGTGACCGTCCGGTCCATGTCGTAGATTGCGAGCCGGGCCTTCATCGCCGAAGGCTCAAGCATTCCGATATGGCCTTTGTCCATAGTTGCCCGCATCCATGAATTGAAGCATGACGCGGCAATGAGCTCGGTCGCGCGTTTCACTGACAGTGTCGAAGAAGGCCGCCGGGTGCTGCGCTTCCAGGGCGACCTGACCCTGTCGAGGCTCGGAGTTCTTCCCAACCGGCTCGACCGGCTGAAGGGCAACGATTTCCTCATCGACCTTTCGGGCGTCGGCCGGATCGACACGATCGGCGCCTGGCTGGTCCACCGCACCGCCCGCGAGCGCGGCGGCCAGATCGTCAACGCCGACCCTTCAGTCACAAGCCTCATCCGCCAGGTCGAGAAAGCCGACCAGCCGGTCAAGGTCCGCCCCGACCCGCCGCCCCCGTTCCAGCGCGTGCTCGACCAGCTTGGAAGCGCGACGGTCGAGGCCGGCCGGACCTTCGTCGGGCTGCTCGGCTTCTTCGGGGCGATGCTGCTTTCGATCGGCTACATCTTCCGCCACCCGCGCCGGTTCCGGATCAACGCCGTCGTCCAGCGCTTCGAGGTGGTCGGGGTCCATGCCTTCGGGATCATCGGGCTGATGAGCTTCCTGGTCGGGATCGTCATCGCCCAGCAGGGCGCGGTCCAGCTCAGGCAGTTCGGAGCCGAGGTGTTCACCGTCAACCTGATCGGCCGAAGCTCGATCAAGGAGCTCGGAGTGCTGATGACGGCGATCATGGTCGCCGGACGCTCGGGCTCGTCCTTCGCGGCGCAATTGGGTTCGATGAAGCTGGCCGAGGAGGTGGACGCGATGCGGACCATCGGGGTGTCGCCGATGGAGGCGCTCGTCCTTCCGCGGATCTTCGCGACGGTGCTGATGATGCCTTTGCTCGGCTTCTACGCGGCGATCGTCGCGATCATCGGAGGCGCGGTCTTCTGCTGGATCTCGCTGGAGATCCCGCCCGTCACCTTCGTCCAGCGGCTTCGCGAGGTGGTTCCGGCGACCGACCTGTGGCAGCTTCTGATCAAGGCGCCGGTCTTCGGGCTGATCATCTCGCTGGCCGGCTGCTTCCAGGGCATGCAGGTCAAGTCCGACGCCGAGGAGGTGGGGCTGAGGACCACGACCGCGGTCGTCCAGGCGATCTTCCTCGTCATCGTCCTCGACGCCTTCTTCGCGGTGTTCTTCACCGAGGTCGGCTGGCTGTGAGCGGCGCTCAGGAGGACATCGTCATCGAGGTCAGGGGCCTCAGGAACAGCTTCGGCGAGGCGGTCATCCACGACGGCCTCGACCTCGAGGTGAGGCGCGGCGAGATTATCGGGGTGGTCGGGGGCTCCGGCACCGGCAAGTCGGTGATGATGCGCTCGATCATCGGCCTCCAGAGGCCGGATTCGGGCGAGGTCCGGGTGTTCGGCGAGCCGATGCTGGACCGCGAGGACGTTCAGCTGCAGGGGATCCGGAAGCGCTGGGGGATCCTGTTCCAGGGCGCCGCCTTGTTCTCCACCCTGACGGTCGCCGAGAACGTCCAGGTGCCGCTCAGGGAATTCTATCCGCGGCTTTCGGAAAAGCTGCTCGACGAGATCGCGGCCTACAAGATCGTCATGGTCGGCCTTCCCTCCGACGCGGGTCCCAAATATCCCGCGGAGCTGTCGGGCGGAATGAAGAAGCGCGCCGGGATCGCGCGCGCGCTCGCGCTCGATCCCGATCTGCTTTTCCTCGACGAGCCGACGGCCGGCCTCGACCCGATCGGGGCCGCCGCCTTCGACCAGCTGATCGTCGACCTTCGCGAGCGGCTCGGGCTCACCGTCTTTTTGATAACCCACGACCTCGATACGCTGTACACGATCTGCGACCGCGTCGCGGTCCTGGCGGACAGGAAAGTCATCGCGGTCGGGACCATTCCGGAATTATTGGCTTTGGACCACGAATGGATACAGGAGTATTTCAGGGGTCCGAGGGGCCGGGCGGCCGAAGAGGCCATGGAAGACGCGGCCGAGGCACGGACGGCCGAAACGAACGGGGGCGCTGAGAGATAATGGAAACCCGCTCGAACCATATCCTGGTGGGTGCGGTCGTCCTCGGGATGATCACGGCACTCGTCCTGTTCGTCGTCTGGCTGAGCCAGGCCGGCGGCGACCGGGACAAGAAATACGACATCCTGTTCAGCCAGGCGGTGGAGGGGCTCGCCAACGGCAGCGCCGTCACTTTCTCGGGAGTTCCCGTCGGCCAGGTCGAATCCATCAACCTGATGCCGAAGACTCCGCAATTCGTTCGAATCCGCGTCTCGGTCAAGGAGGAGACTCCCATATTCGTGGGGACCACCGCGACGATGAAGGCGACCTTCACCGGGATCGCCTCGATCCAGCTCGACCCGCCCGAACGCGATCCGCGCCGCCGCGCCGGCACCGAGCGTGAGATCGTCTGCCCCGAGGTGAACCCCGAGTCGCAATGCCCCTTCGGAGTTCCGCTGATCCCGACCAAGCCGGGCGCTCTCGGCCAGCTCCTGAACAGCGCTCCGGAGCTGCTCGAGCGGGTCTCGACCCTGACCGCCCGGCTCACCGAGCTGCTCGGCGACCGCAACCAGAATTCGATCGCGGCGATCCTCGAGAACGTCCAGACGATCAGCCGCAACCTCGCCGAGCGTTCGGACGAGATCGCCGCCACCCTCGCCGAAGCCCGGGTCGCGATCCGCCAGACCGGAGTCGCGGCTCAGGAGATGGGCCAGCTCGCCGACACCGCCGACCGCACCCTGGCGCGCGACGTCCGGCCGATGATCGGGGACCTCAGGCAGACGATCCGGGCCGCGGAGTCCAGCATGGGCGCGCTCGAGGCGACGCTCGGCGACGCCCGGCCGGGCCTCCAGGCCTTCTCCAAGCAGACCATTCCCGAGGTCGGCCAGCTCGTCCGCGACTTGAGGGAGATGTCCGATTCGCTGAACGCCGTCGCCCAGCGGCTCAACACCCAGGGCGCGGGCGGGATCATCGGCGGCTCGAAGCTGCCCGACTACAAGCCGAGGAAAAAATGAGACAGACGCGCCCCTTCCTCGTTCTCGCCGCGGCCCTCGCCGTCTCGGGCTGCCTCAGCTTCGGACCCAAGGTGCCGACGGTGCTGATGCGGCTGACCTCGGACGCCCAGATCGCGACGGCGAGCCGGACCGCTCCCGCCGGGGAGGCGATCACCGTCGTCCCGCCCACGGCTCCCGCCGAGCTCAACACGCCGCGGGTCCCGGTCCGGACCGGCGCCACCCAGGTCGCCTACGTCAAGGATGCGCAATGGGTGGAGGTCCCGACCATCCTCTTCGCCCGACTCGTTTCCGAGACGATCGCCGCCAAGACCGGCCGGGTCGTGCTCGATCCCAAGCAATTCACCTTCGATCCCGGCCAGCGCCTGACCGGAACGCTCCAGGCCTTCGGCCTCGACGCCGACCGGATGCAGGCGGTTCTGGTCTACGACGCCGCGGTGTCGCGCGGGAAGGATTCGGTCGAGACCCGGCGCTTCGAGGCTCGCGTGCCGGTCGCGGCTTTGGACGCTGTCAGCGCTCCGGCCGCGCTCAACCAGGCGGCGAACCAGGTGGCGGCCGAAGTGGCGGCCTGGGTGGGGTGATCTCCGTCGCCCCAGCGAAGGCTGGGGCCCCGGCGGGGGAAGGACGCGGCGCTTATCACCCCCTGGGGCCCCAGCCTTCGCTGGGGCGACGGGCTACCCGATCGCCTTGCGCTTCAGCCTCGCGCGCAGGTCTTCCATTCCGATGTCCTCGACCACGGCGGCCTTGTCCTCCGCCCGGAGGATCGTGGAGACGTGGCCGAGGATCTGGCCGACCAGGTCGAGGCTCTGAAGCGACTTGCCGTGGCGCTGGATGAGGAGGAGGTCGGCGATCAGCTCGTCGCCGAGCCCTTCGAGCAGGCGCTGGACATAGCCCAGCTCGTCGGCCAGCCGGGCGTCGAGATCGGGCGCCGCGGGATGGGTCGCGGGAGGCTCGGGCGATCGCAGGGCCCGTCCGGAAACCGGATTGGCGCGGGCCTCGGCCTGGATCGCGTCGACCCGCCTCTGGTCGCGAAGCCCGGTGCAGTCGATAGCCCTCGGCTTGCCGCCGGTCCATTCGTTGACGGGCGTGGGCCCGGCGAACCTGACGCCGCGGCGTCCGCCGGCGGCCCAGGCGACGGTCGCGGCGACCTGGAGATCGCCGCGCATCAGGGTGAGCGGCATGCCCGCCTCGGGCAGGCCGGCGCCTTCGACCATGGCGCCGGTCTCGGAAAGATTGCGGATCCGCACCGGAAGGCTTCGGCCGCCGACTTCGGCGGTCGCCGCCAGAAGCAGGTTGGTGCGCGGCGCCACGCGGTCCTCCGCGCTGCCTTCCGGCTCTATCTCGCCCATCTCGCCCACGTCGGTCCCGCCTCCGGTGGACCGAATCCCCATTCCGGTCCGATGCGGGCTTAGCGCCGAATGGTTAATTCGGGCTTAGGGAGGGACGCACCCGTCATCCCGGCGAAAGCCGGGACCTCGGGGAGACCCGCCGAGACTTTCCGGCCCGAGGTCCCGGCTTTCGCCGGGATGACGGCTTGCCCCCCTGCCTCCGGTCAGGCCAAGCTCTTGCTCGCCTGCTCGAACACGTCCTTGCTGAGGCCGGGCGTCGCAACGATCCGCTCCAGCTGCGCCTTCATCAGTTCCTGCCGGGCGATGTCGAACCGGCGCCAGCGACCGAGCGGAGGCACCAGCCGGGCCGCCGTCTGCGGATTGAGCCGGTCGACCGCCAGGATCATGTCCGCGAGGAAGCGGTAGCCGCGGCCCGAACGGTCGTGGAATGCGCGCTGGTTGGAAGCGAAGGCGCCGACCAGCGAGCGCATCCGGTTCGGGTTGGACAAGGTGAAGTCCGGATGCCCGGCCAGGGCCTCCACCTGTTCCAAAGTGTCGTCGCGGGTCGCGAGCGCCTGGACCGTGAACCATTTGTCGAGCACCAGCGCATCGGAGCGATAGCGTTCGTAGAAAGCGGCCAGCGCTCCGTGGCGCTCGGGCGAGTCGGAGCTTGCGAGCGCTCCCAGCGCGCCCTGGCGGTCGGTCATGTTGTCGGCTTCGTCGAACTGCCGCCGGGCCAGGGCCGGAGCGTCCGCGGCCCCCGCCGCCATCAGGAAGTTGAGAGCGACGGTCTTCAGCCGGCGAGCGCCCTTGGCCGCCGGCGAATATTCGTAGCGATTGGCCGAGGTCGAGGCGTAGGCGGCCCGCCATTGCGGCTCCAGAGCCCGGCCCAGCTCGGCCCGAAGCGAATCGCGGGCCGCGCGGATCGCCTCGGGATCGACCAGTTTCATCTGATCGCCGATGAAGGCCTCGCTCGGCGGAACCACCGCGTCGGCGATGAAGGCCGGGTCCAGGCTCCCGTCCTCGAGGGTCCGACGGACCGCGTCCACCACGGCTCCATGGCCGGTGCCGCCGGTGGCGATAGCGGCGAGCAGGGTATCGAGCATCAGCTGTTGCATCGCCTCGTAGCGGGCGAACGGATCGTCGTCATGCGCCGACAGGAAGGCGAGGTCGGCGGCCGGCCGCTCGGTCTCGACGATCACCGGAGCGGAGAAGCCGCGGTTGATCGACAGGACGACGTCGCGCCCGTCGGCCTCGAACACGGCCTCGTCCTTCGACTTGTCGAGAACCACCAGCCGCTCGGCGAGCTTCTCGCCGCTGTCTCGCTCGAACAATGCGACTCGAAGCGGGATCGTCATCGGCTTCTTCACCGGCTGTCCCGGAGTCGGGGGAACCTCCTGCTCGAGCCGAAGGTGCGCGGTCCCGCCGCCATCGCTGAGCCCGGCGCGGACCCGGGGGGTTCCCGCCTGCTCGTACCACAAGCGGAATTGCGACAGGTCCTCGCCGCTCGAATCCTCCATCGCCCGGACGAAATCCTCGCAGGTCACCGCCTGCCCGTCATTGCGCTCGAAATAGAGATCGCTCCCGGCCCGGAAGCGCTCCGGCCCGAGCAAGGTGTGGAGCATCCGGATCAGCTCGGCGCCCTTGTTGTAGACCGTCGCCGTGTAGAAATTCGCGATCTCCATATAGGAATCGGGCCTGACCGGATGGGCGAGCGGGCCGCCGTCCTCCGGGAATTGCGCGGCCCGGAGGATCCTGACGTCCTCGATCCGCTTGGCGGCGGCCGAGCCCATGTCGGCCGAGAACATCTGGTCCCTGAAGACGGTGAAGCCCTCCTTCAGCGAGAGCTGGAACCAGTCCCGGCAGGTGACCCGGTTGCCCGACCAGTTGTGGAAATATTCGTGAGCGACGACTCCGGCGACCGCGTCGAAATCGCCGTCCGTGGCCGTTTCGGGGTCGGCTAGGATGTAGCGCGAGTTGAAGATGTTGAGGCCCTTATTCTCCATCGCCCCGAAATTGAAATCCGAGACCGCGACGATGTTGAACACGGCCAAATCGTATTCGCGGCCATAGACCTCCTCGTCCCACTTCATCGACGCCTTGAGGGAGGCCATTGCGTGCTCGGTCTTGGCCAGGTCGCCCTCGCGCACCCAGATCCCGAGCTCGACCTGGCGGCCGGTGAAGGTGGTGAAGCTGTCGCGGTTACAGGCGAGGTCGCCGCCGACGAGGGCGAACAGGTAGCAGGGCTTGGGAAAGGGATCGTCCCACTCGGCCCAGTGCCGCCCGTCCTCGAGATCACCGGCCCCGACCCGGTTGCCGTTCGACAGGAGCACCGGAAAGGCGCCTTTGTCCGCGATCATCCGCACCCGGTAGCGCGAGAGCACGTCGGGCCGGTCCGGGAAGGGCGTGATCCGGCGGAACCCTTCCGCCTCGCACTGGGTGCACAGGATTCCGCCCGATTCGTAGAGGCCCATGAGCTGGGTGTTGGAGTGCGGCTCGATTTCCACGAGGGTCTCCACCACCGCCGACTCGCCGCCGAGGGCGACTGTAAGCACCTCGGCTTCGAGTCTGTGGTCCGCCGGCGCGCCGTCGACGAGAAGCTCGACGAGCTTCAGGGCCTGGGCGTCCAGCCGGAGCGGCCGGTCGTGGATCCCGTTGCGGCTTACGCTGAGCCGTGACCGAACCCGGGTGCGCTTCGCGCCGAGCTCGAATTCCAGCTCGATGGAGGGCACCAGCCAGTCCGGCGGACGATAATCCTCGCGGCGGATCGCGGAGGGCGGGGCGGAGGGGGCGTTCTGGGCGTCGAGCATGGCGCGGACTTAGGCGCGGGGGTTGCGAGGTGCAACGTTCCGCCGCCGCACAAGCCCCTCTCCCGCGGAAAGCGGGAGAGGGGAAGGTGGCAGCCTAGGCGGCGGCCGCCCTCGACCTCAAGGCGATGATCAGCCCCGCAAAGGCCGTCACCCCGCCGGCGACCGCCAGCGTCGACCAGCGATAGCCTTCGAAAGCGGTCGAAAAGACCATCGCCAGGATCGGGACGAGGACGCTGGAATAGGCGGCCTTGCCCGGGCCGACCTGTCGCATCACGGCGAAATAGAGCGGGAAAGCGAGGGCCGAGGCGAACAGGCCGAGATAGACGAGGCCGAGCCAGTAGACGGGCCGGGTCTCGATAACCGGCGGGCCGGCCGTCCCCCAGGCCAGGGCCGCGTTGGCCAGGATCCCGTAGACCATGCCCCAGGCGATGAGGCTGGCGAGCGGCATGATCTTCACGCCCCGGCCGGCCTGCAGGATGTTGGCCGCCGAAGCGGAGAGCACTCCAAGAAGGGTGAGTCCGATCCCGAGCAGGACCTCCACCGACGAAGTGGGGCTGGCCCGCATCTCCTGCACGAACAAAAGCGCGACTCCGACGCAGGCGAGCGCCGAGCCGGCGACGAAGGTCCAGGTCACCCTCTGCTTGAGGAACAGCCAGGCCAGGGCGCTGTTCGGGACCATCAAAAGTGCGAAGACGGTCGCGACCAGCCCGCTGGTGACGTGATGCTCGGCGGCATAGACGAAGTTGAAGTTCAGGCAGAATTGCGGGATACCGAACAAGGCGGCGAGGAGATGGCCCCGCCGGCCGATCCGCAGGGTCGCTCCGCTCCCCGCGGCCCAGGCGAACATGGCGGCCGCAGCGACGACGAATCGATAGGTGACCGACCAGGCCGCCGGCACCGTCCCGAGCTGGTCCTTGATGACGATCCAGGTGGAGCTCCAGATCAAGGTGACGAGCAGGAAGGGAATGAGGATCCTGGGCTGGAGCATGCTCGGGGCAAAGCTCGTCGCCCCAGCGAAGGCTGGGGGCCCGGGGGGTGAAGAGCTCGGCGCCTGACTCTCACTGGGGTCCCAGCCTTCGCTGGGACGACGGTCTTGGTTCACAGGCCGCGAATCGCTTCGGCGAGGGCATCCACATGGGCCGGGTCCGAATCCCAGGCCGTCACCAGCCGCGCCTCGCCGGGACCCCAGTCGTAGAAGTCGAAGCCCCGGTCGCGGAGCTTCTGCGCCTCGTCGGGCTTCACCTTCAGGAAGATCTCGTTCGCTTCGACCGGAAGCACCAGCCGCTCCGGACCCGCCGCCGCCGCAAGGCGGGCCGCCGAATCGTTCGCAGCCCTCGCGTTTCGAAGCCACACCCCGTCCTCGATCATGGCGAGAAGCTGGGCGGCCAGGTAGCGGCCCTTGGACAGGAGGTGGCCGGCCCGCTTGCGGCGGTACAGTGTCGACTGGCGATGGCGGTCGCCGAAGAAGATCAGGGCCTCGGCCGAAATTCCGCCATTCTTGACGAAGCCGAAGCTCAAGGCGTCGACCCCCGCCCGCCAGGTCAGGTCCGCCGGCGAGTCGCCGGTGCTGACGACGGCGTTGGCGAAGCGGGCGCCGTCGACGTGGAATCCGAGCCCGCGGGCCCGGGCGAGCTCGCCCAGGGCGGCAGTCTGCGCGGCCGAGTAGACCAGCCCATATTCGGTGGCGTTGGTGATCGAGAGTGCCGCGGGCTGGGTCTGATGGACGTCGTTTCGGACCGTCTCGAGAAGCGCGGTGACGGCGGTGGGCGTCAGCTTCGCGCCCTCGCCTTCGCCGAGCAGCAATTTCGCCCCGTGAGTATAGAATTCGGGAGCCCCGCACTCGTCGTTCTGGATATGCGCGTCGCGGTGGCACAGGATGCTTCCGTGAGGCGGGCAGAGCGCTGCCAGCGCGAGGGCGTTGGCAGCGGTCCCGGTCGCCACCCACAGCGAGGTCACCCGGGTCTCGAACAGCTCCGAAAAGGCGTCGTCGAGGCGGGCGCTCCAGGAATCGCCGTCATAGGCGGTATCGAGGCTGTTGGCGGCAGCGATCGCGGCCAGGGCCTCGGGGCAGGCCGCGGCGGCATTGTCGGAGAAAAAGCGCATCGGGGCGCCTTAGGGTCCGCCGCCGGTACTGACAACGGTGGCAGTCGAAAATGGGGCTTCGACCGGTCGAGGCGGGCCTTCCCGTCATTCCGGCGAAAGCCGGAATCCATGAACACAGCTGGCGAAGAGCGTGATGCGGCAGTGTTCATGGATCCCGGGTCAAGCCCGGGATGACGGAGCGGGGTCGAAAATGCCGGCGGCGTTTACTACAATTTAGGCGGCTTGGCCTATGCCCCCTGCAAGCGACACTGAGGAATTGAGGGCATGGGCGTAGAGCATTTCGTCGACGGACCGGTAGCGGGCAAGCGCCAGGCCAAGCGGGCGCGGGTCCTTCTCGCCGCGAAGCTGCAGTTGGCGAACGGCGGCGAGATCGACGCCCGGCTTCGCGATCTGTCGCGCAAGGGCGCACTGGTCGAATGCCAGTCGGTGCCGCCGGTCGGAACCGAGCTCATGTTCACCCGCGGGTCGACCAGCATCCCGGCCCGAGTCGCCTGGACGGGATCGGACAGGGTCGGGCTCGAATTCGCCTACATGATCGACGAGCATGAAGTGCTCGTGCAGCTCAAGCGCAACTCGGGCGACCAGAACCAGCCGCGCTTCCGCCGCCCGCGGCTGTTCGGCGAGTCGATGAGCCATCAGGAGAAGCAGCTGGCGCGCCTCTGGGGCGCATCGGTGGGCATCGCCATTCCGGGGGAGTGAGACCTCGAGATGAACTTCACGGCCGAGCTTTCGACCGCTCCGGACGATGACGGCCGCCGCGCCGCCCGGGCCGAAGTCGTGCTCGGCGCGGGCCTCAGGCAGCGCGGAGCCCATGCGGTCACGGTCCAGGTGCTCGACCTCTCGGTCACCGGCTTCAGGGCGGCCACCCATCTCGAGCTGATGAACGGCACCGACATCTGGCTGAAGCTTCCGGGCCTCGAATCGCTTCATTCCCGGGTGGTCTGGACGAAGGGCCACCTGCTCGGCTGCGAGTTCATCCGCCCGCTTCATCCGGCCGTGCTCGACATGATCGTCCGCAACGCGCCGCGCTGAGGGTGAGGCCCGGCCAGGGTCTGTCCTGCTGAGATGAAAATCTGTTTCCCGGCGAAGGCCGGGATCCAGCCGCACCGTCCGAGCCACTGGACCCCGGCCTTCGCCGGGGAGCAGGTGCTTCAACTCGAACGGAAGGCCCTAGAATCTGTCCTCGTGGCATTGGAACTCTTGTTCCCCGGCGAAGGCGGGGTCCAGTCGCACCCGCCGAGCCGCTGGGCCCCGGCCTTCGCCGGGGAGCGGACTAAGCCTTGGGATGGTACCGGCCGGCGGCGACCTCGAAGACCTCGAGCAGATGCTCGGCCTTGCCGCGCCATCCGCCGATCTTGCTGGGCGGGGGCTCGTCCGGCGGATAGGCCCGGGTCACCGGCACCTCCGCGATCCGGTAGCCGAGCTGTCCGGCCCGCACCGTCAAATAGAATAGAAGCTGGTAGCGGTCGAAGACGGCTCGGAACGGGTTCACCCGCGGATCCTCCAGATAGCGGCGCGAATAGGCGCGGAACCCGTTCGTAGTGTCGCTGTACCGGTGCCTGCCGGCCAGGCTGAGCAAAGGTGCGTGGATCAGCTTTCCGGCGAGCTTGCGCTCCAGCGGGGTGTTGATCGCCTTCCCGCCGGGGACATAGCGGGAGCCCTGGACATAATCGTACCCCTCGCCAAGGCGGGCGAGGAAAAGATCGATCGCCTCCACTCCGTCCTTGCCGTTGCCGTCCATCGTGACGATCCCGGAATATCCTTCGTCGAGCGCCACGGCATAGGCCATCCGAAGCTGCGCTCCGACCTTGCCGGGGCCCTTCTTCACGAGAAGGGCCCGCACCCCCACCGAGCGCAGGAATTCGTGGTCCAGTGAGCCGTCGGTCGAGCCGCCGTCGGCGATGATCACGTCGACGGCCGGGCGATGGGCGTGGATCCGGCGAAGCTGCCCCCGGATCCGCTCCCCCTCGTTGATCACCGGAATTACCAGCGCGACATCGTTGCGGCGGGGAGCAAAGACATGGGTCTCGAACGGCGGGAGCTCGCGGGGCTCGGCCGGCATCAAAGATATTCCTCGTGGAGAAGCCGTGCCGCCCTGGAGAGCGCATTCTCCCAATCGGGGACGGTTCGCATCTCTATCGACAGATATCCCGAGTAACCGCTGGCTTTCAGGGCCGCGGCCAGCGGCGCGTGGTCCAGGCCTTCCGAGCCCGGCGGCTGCAATCCCGGCTCGCTGACATGGGCGTGCGCGGCGAGCGGAGCGGCGTCGAGAAGGACGGCGGGGTCCTCACGCTCGAGGAAGATCGTGCCCATGTCGATCTGGAGGGCGATCCCGGCTCGACCGACGGCGGTCACCAGATCGATCGCCTCGCGGGTCGTCGTGACGAATCGGCACGCATAGGTCCGGGCGTTGGCCTCGAAGGCGAGCGCGGTTCCAAGATCGGCGAATGTCGGAGCGACCGAGGCCAGGAACTCGACCGCGACGGCGCCGGCCCGCTCGGGCTCGAGATCGCCCGGATCGCGCTGCCTCGGCGCCCCGAACACGCTCGCTCTCGCTCCCAGCAACCTGGCGATCCTCGCGACCTTGGCGAGGTGGTCGGCCAGGGCCCGGCGGGATTCGGCGCTTTCGAACAGATGCGCCTGCGGGACGTCGAACAGGATCCCCTGAAGCGCCGAGCAGACCAGCCCCGAATCCTCGATCCGGCTCCTCAGCGCCAGCACTCGATCGTCGTCAACCTCCCAGGTGCCGAACACGTTGTAGGGCGCGATCTCGACCGCGCTGAGCCCGAGCGTCTTCAACAGGGCGAGCGCGCGCGGCAGCGCCTCGGGAGGCCAGGCGATGTTCGATGCGGAAAGGCCGGCGAGAATGGTCAGTCCTCCGTGTGCCGGCGCCGGCGCTCGGCGGCGACGAAGCCCGCCATCTCGCCCAGGGTGGCAGTGCGGTCCAGCACGTAGCTCCCGCTACCGCCGAACAGGTCGGCGTGCCGGGTTCGAAGGTCGTAGCGGGGAGCGGGTTCCCGGGCGGGCCCGGTCCGGGCATCCGGGAAGAAGGCGTCGATCGCTTCACGCATCGCGAGCGGCGCCCCGAACAGGTTGACGAGCTTCAGATCGGCCCTGCGAATGCGCTCGATATCGTCGCCGAGCCGCCGCGTCGGATACCATTGAAATTCGCCCGCCGGATTTATCGACTCCGTCGCGTTCGAATTGAGCAGGTCGTATAGTGCATTCTTGCGCAACCCCTCGCCGAAGAGTGCGGGCAGCCGGACGATCCTGACCAGCGGGAAACGCGATTTGACCCATTCCTCCAGCTGGTAGCGGTGGGCCCCGTAGGCATGGTTGGCGGACGGATCGATCGCCGCGCCTTCATCGGCGCCGGAGGACGGATCGGGATAGACGTCGATCGTCGAGACGAGGATGAACTCGCGGGCCTCGACACTCTTCAGAGCGCCGGTCAGCCGGGCGATTCCCGCTTTGTCGGAATCCGGATCCTTGTTCGCCAGCCACTTGACGGCCGACACGCCCGCGCAGACGACCAGATCGTAGCTTCGGCCCGCCATCTCGCCGACATTGGACGAGTTTAGCAGATGGTCGAAGCTTGCCGAGCGGAGCAGGGTGCCGCCGACGAAGCCGGTATATCCGATCAGCGCGCTCGCGCCGGGGCCACTATCGCCGGTCATCCGTACCTATCCTGTTTTCGGTCGGCGCACCGATTTCGTAGCGGCCCTGGTCGTCGACGATGTTGAGACGCGCGCTTCGGCGTGAAAGCGGGCTTCTGAGTTCCCGAATGATATGGTGGCGCCTGTTGCTGATCCCGCTCCCCGCGGAGATGTGGATGACGTTTTCGGCCAGCAACAGGAACTGGACGCTGAACAGAAGCAGCATCCCTGCAAGCTGGAGCGACAAAGTCGTCCAGCCCGGCTCGACGTCCGGAACCAGAAGGAAGATCATGATCACGTAGACGGCGTAGAAAGCCGAGACGACTCCCCCCAGCAGCGCGAGGTAGGAGCTTGCCCGCAGGAGGCCGGAGCTGCCCGTGGTGATCAGCCTCGCCGCACGGCTGAAATCGCGGCGAAGCGAGCGCTTGCTGTCGGACAGGCCCGGATCGGGAGGCAGCTGGACCTCGGCCGACGGGAAACCCGCCCCCAGGTTTCGTGAACGGACCAGGACTTCCCCTTCCCGCCGGGTCGAAACATAAAGCGCCGCGGCGCGGCTCAGCACCCTGAACGTCGGGGGCTGGTCCTCGAACTGCCGCCCGGTGGTCAATCGAACCACGCTCCGGAATCCGGCGAAGAGCATCCGATTGAGCAGGCCCCGCGAAGTCCCGCCCGGCCGCCGCCCGATCACGAGGTCGCTTCCGGCGCGAAGCGGTGCCTCGAAATGGCCGAGGCTGGCCGCCTCGGCCTCCGTGGGGGTCGCGAACAGGACATGGTCGCTGACCGCGTGATCGATCCCGATCAGCCGGGCGACATCGTCGTGAACCCGATCCCCCAGGAACACGATCAGGCTGTCGGGCAGTCGTTCCGACAAAGCCTTGAGCTCGAGGCTGACCGACGGCGGGGCCTCGTTGGCCACGATCACGAATTCGACGTCGACGAAAAGCAGCTCGAGACTCTGCGCGAACGCCTCGAGCAGCGAGAGAGAGGGGCAGCGTTCGCGCGCGACCAGCACGACGCTTACCGATGTGAAGGGAGGCTGGGTCACGATTGCAGCCGCCGCCGGGCGCGGGCCGATTCCAGGAGGCGGATCCCGCCGGCGACGAGCAACAGGCCGAACGGGTAGCTCAGGATGATCGTGGAATAGCGCGGATGGAAGATGATGTGTTGCGGCTGGAGGGCCGCCCAGGCGACGGAAACCAGGAATCCTCCTGCGATCGCAAGCGCGATTCGCGCAGACGGCTGCTCCGTTCGGCGCTTGAACAGGGCCCAGGCACCGAGCAGGACGAACAGGCCTCCCGCGGCGAACGCGAAGGCGTTCGGCACGCCGAAGCCGGCGACGTCGACGAAGTTGATCACCAACACCTTCGACACGTCGAGCACGAGGCTGGCGGCGCTCCCGGCCGTTGGAGCCCCCGCCGCGTCGATTCGGGTGAGCAGATAGGTCAGGCCACTTTCATGGAAGGTGGACTGGAAGTGGACCAGATAGGCGGCCATCGAGACCGCGAATGCAGCGAGCCCGATCGCGAAGAGCGTAGCCGCATGCGCGAAGAAAGTTCGATGCCCGATCTTTCCAGCGCCGTAGAGCACGAGAAACGGAAGTGCGGCGCCGCCGACCGTGGCGGTCATGAATTCGTACCCGCTCGACAGCTTGATCGCGAAAAGCACGAAGACGGCGGAATAGACTCCGATCCAGGCGAGCCTGCCGCTGACGTCCCTCATGACGGCTATGCTGAGGACCGCCGCCGGGGCGACGTGGACGAAGGTGATCCAGTACAGGCTCGGAGCGAACAGGTTGAACCCTGTCGAAAAGACGCAGAACGCCAGTCCGCCGAGCGCGGCCCCACCGCCCCACTCCTTCCGGATAAACAGCAGGATCGTCGCGAGCAACGCGGCGAGTAGAAGCGCATTGACGGATTGCAGAAGCGCCACCGCATTGCGCCGGCTCAGGTTCAAGGCTTCGGTCACGGCCGGATAAAAGCGCCCCTGCAGCCCCAATTGAGACTTGTAGACGTCCTGCCGCTTCAGGTCTTCAGGCTTCGGGACCCAATAGGCATCGTAGGCGCGAGGGCGCTGGACATCGAGAAGCCGGGGATCGCCTTCCATCCGGAACATGAATCCCCCCGGCGGCGGCGCGACGCCGAGCAGGCGGATGTCGATCATGTTTTCGACGAGGAACTCGCTCACCCGGTCGAAATGCGGGCGCTCGTTGACCGGACGGCTTGGATAATCGCCGATCCAGACCGGCAAAGCCTGCGGCCGGAGCACTCCGGACACGAAAACCGCCGCGAGAATCGAGAACGCCGCCAACCACCAAAGGAAGGCTTTCGAGGCCGACGATCCGCTCACCCGCGCCGCCGTAGCGCCATATGATAGGGTGTCAAGAAAGCCCGCCGCGAGGCTCAGCGCCAGTCCTGCTTGGCCAGAAACTCGCGCACGTCATAGATGTTGTCGATCTTCGCCCCGAGGATCGAGAGCACTCTCGGGCTCTCCTCGCTTCGCTCGATCAGGATCGGGCGCGCGTCCGAAACTTCGGTGCGCACCAGCACGGCCTTGACCTCGAAGAGCGATCTGACGACCTGGGCTCCGGACAGGGAGGGAACGTAGCGGGCGGCGTCCCTGAGCATATAGTCGCAATTGCTTCGGACCGGCCTCGAAGGCTGGTCGAGCACGCCCTCCGCGGCCGAATGCGGCGTGTAGCGGACGTGGCTGAGCGAGTGGAGGCCGAGGGCCGGGAAAGGCATGGTGGAGAAATAGGGGCCGTCCATCACCGTGATGCCGACGTTCGCAAGCGGGATCGGCGGCTTGATCAGAACGATCTCCGCCATCTCTTTCTTGATCCGGCTCTTGAGCCCGATCCCGGCCTGCTCGAGTTCGGCATAGGTGCAGTTGAAGACCCAGGATGCGGTCTGGGGCCGGCCGTTGATCTCGACCGTGACCGACGAGGAGGATGCAGTGGACGCGATCCGGGCGGTGGATCCGAACTGGATTTCCACCGCCGCTTCGCTGAGCTGGCGGCCGAGCTTCCTCGCCAGAGCGGCCGAGTCGAATGCGAACTCCTGGGTGAGGAACCCTTCCTCGATGAGGTCCTGGTCGAACAATTGCCGATATTGCTTCGAGGCGGGCGTACAGGGCGCGCCGATCGCGGCGCAGAAGGAGGCGAACTGGGATCCGCTGACCCGCGACCCCTTGGCGATCCCGTAGAGCTTGACGAATCCGTCGACCACGGCCTCCCTATATTCCCGGGAGAAGCGGATGAAGTTCCGGCGCGAGCGGATGCCGGTCGCGTAGGCGCGCGGATAATGGTAGCCGTTATGGACCCGGGCCTGATTGACATAGGAGGCCCTGCGCAGAAGGCTTTCCTCGCGTTCGACGATGAGAACCCTGCCGAAGCCGAGGCGACGAAGCTCCAGGGCGACCTCGCATCCGTAGAAGCCGCCCCCGATGATCATCGCGTCATAATCAACGCCCTGCACGTCAGCCCCTGTCCGCGAAGGTCCAGAGACGGTGCACGACATAATTGAAGCCCGGCACGACGAGGAAGATGATGAGGGTCATGAGCGCGTAATGGACGCCCAGGGCCGTGAGTGCCCATGCAAGACCAAGATTGAGGCCGAAGCCCGCGAGCGTGGTCGCAAGGAAGCGGCCGCCCACGACCGTGGACGGAGAGGCTCGGAAGACGAAGCGGCAATTGCCGAAGAAGGAAACGACCGTTCCGCCGACGAAGCCGGCCAGCGCCCCGGCCACCTGCCCCAGGCCCGCTCCGACGCAGGCGGCGACCAGCGCCAGGTAAACGCTAAAGCTTGCGAAGCCGACCGCTCCGAACGCGGCCAATCTCCTCAATTCAGCGCTCGCCGCCGCGGAACCGATCATGCCAAACATCTTCTTCAGCCGATCCGGTCTAAGCAATTGGGTCGCTTGAAGCGATGGTGCTGCCGGTGAGGATTGAACTCACGACCTCAGCCTTACCAAGGATGCGCTCTACCACTGAGCTACGGCAGCATCTCGCCAAGGGGGGATTTCATCGAGGCAGCGCCTTGATGACCCGCGGGAGAGGCGGCGCTATGGCCGGGCGGGCGGTGGAATGTCAAGGTAAGTCATGGCGAAGCGGGACGAGGAACGGGAGAAACGGCTGGCCGAGGCGCTTCGGGAGAATTTGCGGCGAAGGAAGGCGCAGGCCCGGGGCGAGGGGGAGGAGCCCCTCCGTCCCGGTGAGACGCGCGGCCCGTGATTCGGCCGGCGACCACCCCGGACGCCTTCGCGCTGCCGGTCATGTCGCAGCCCGCCTCAAATCCTACAATGGACCTAATAAGCCAACCGAGGCCGGGTTCGGTCATTGACTTCAATGCTCATGTAATAGAGATTATCAAATCGCAGCTGAAAAAGATTTCCGCTGTACCGCGATAAGATAAACCGAATTGGAGTATCGAAAAATGATGGAAATAACCGAACTTTAGATGTCGGAAATCGAAGCGGTCGGCGGCGCCGGCCCCATCTGCAGGCGTGAAACCGTCCTGCTGTGCAATGCCGCGGGCGAATGTGTGCAGGCTTCGATGGTGGTTTGCACTCCCGGACCCGAATAATCGGCAACAGGCGAAGGTGTCGCTCAAGGGCTTATTGGGTTATTTAATAACTTAATAAGATTCTGGCGGCGCTACTCTCGCTTCCCCGCCGGGTCGATGGCTGCGAAATCGCAGGATTCAGCAAATATTGTCGACGATGTCGAGGCTCGGTCGGGTTTCGTCGGACAATTGGCCGGCGCGCACGGCAACGGCGAGCTTGATTGGCCGGCATCATGCGAAGCCGCACCGTTTCCGGCGATTTCCTATCATCCTTTACCAGAAGCGGGCACGGACGATGAACGTTGGAAGGGTCGCCTTGCTGGCCGTCTTGGCGATGTCGGGATCGCAGGCTTCGTCGAGATCGGGCGAACATGCCGAGGTTCGGGCCTGCAGGGACTGGATGCAAAGCCGATCGAAGAATCCGGAACCGCGAACGGCGTTCGTGAAGATCGTGTCGCCCCTGACCTTGTGCTTCGACGGTTCCATCTACCCTTGGACCGTGAAGGAGGCGACCGCCTGGGTCGACAAGATCGAGGCCGGGCATTCGATCCGTCCCAGGCTCGTGGTCCGCTCCAGAGGTGGCGATGCCGCGAGCGCGATCGACCTCACCGAAAAGCTGCAGCGCCGCGACGCCGAGGTGACGGTCGTGGATTATTGCGCTTCGTCGTGCGCCAACTACTTTTTTGCCGGGCTTCGGCGGCGCCGGGTCACTTCGGGGGCCTTGCTACTTTTCCACGGGGGCTATTCGACCGGAGACCGGGCCGGAATGGCCGAGTGGCTGGAACGCGAATCGCTCGATCCGAAAAAATCGAGCCACATCGCCGATCCCGCCAAATGGGCGGCGGGCGAGCTCGCGAGATATGATTCCTACATGGCCCGCCAGAACGCTCTCTATCGTCGCATCGGGGTGGATCCCATCCTGGTGGTGGGCATGCCGTCGGTGGATCTGGAGGCGATCCCGGCGACGCGATGCGGCGGACCCGAAGGTGCGGACCGCTCGACCTTGTTCTTCGACAGGAAGCAATTGCGCCGTCTCGGGATCGCCATTGAACGAGGCCGGCCCGCGACCGATCCGGTCGAGGTCGGTCGGCGTCTCGACCACTTCCCCGGCCGGCACGTGGCCTGCGCAACTCCGACGACCTTCTTTGCGGTGGGCTGATTCGAGATGGAGGGATTTCAAAGGTGACAGCAAGCTCATCGACCGCGCACTCGCGGGAAGATTCGAAAGGGGATGCCGGGATCGTTCGAATCTATACGCTCGATCCCTGCGCGCCGTGCGAAATCGTCAAGCAGGCCGCGAAGATCCTGGCCGGCGACGCCCGCAGGCTCGGATGGACGATCGAGATCGTTCCGACCGTCGGTGGGGACAAGAAGGGGATGGACAAGGTCCTGCTCGCGGGCGTGAAGCATTTCCCGACCGTGAACCTCGTCCGCGGCGATCGAGTGGTCAAATCCTATACCAGCGTCCGCGAAGGATGGTCCGGGCAGGACGTCGCGGCGTTCCTCCTGTCGGAGATCGAAGGCCAGCTCGCCGGCCCGGCCGACGGCCCGCCTTCGAGTGGGGCCGGCCTGGTCCTCTAGCTTCCGCTCCACAGCTTTCCGGGAGAACATCCAGTGTTCAGGCCTGAGGCGATAGCCGGCCGCTCGAACAGCCTGACGGGCGCTGTATCCATCGTCCTTCCAATTTCATGGCAGGTCATCGGCTATGCGATGTTCGGCTGCATCGCGGCCGCCCTGCTGTTCCTGTCGGTTTCGACCTATTCGCGGGTCGAGATCGCGTCCGGCACGGTGGTTCCCGCGGCGGGCATAGTCCCGGTCATGCCGACGAGGAGCGGAATCGTCACTCGGATCGCCGTGCTGGACGGCCAGGAGGTCGAAGTCGGTACGGAGCTGGCCTCGATCCGGGTGGAGGAGGATGGCGGGGACGGGGGGAGCGCCGCGTCCCGGGTCCAGGCCGCTCTCGCCCAGGAGGATGCGAGCCTTGCCGTCCAGGCCGGAGCGGTCGACGCCGCCGGCCGGGCACAGCTCAATCAGCTCATGGCGCAGCGGGACGGGCTGGCGGCGGAGATCGCCCAGCTCCAGTCCCAGATCGAGCTTCAGCGCGGGCTGATCCAATCCTCGGTGCGCGACCTTCAGAAGATCCGCGACGTGGCCGACCGCGGCTTCATCAGCGGACGCGACATGACGATACGCGAGGAGTTGCTGCTGTCGCGCCGGCAAGGTCTGGCGCAGCTTTCTCGAGCTCAGGAATGTCTTCTACCGCTATTCGAGCGGCGATCCTTTCGTCCTTTTCGGGGCCGATCTCGTCGTGGAGCCGGGCGAGCATGTCGCGATCACCGGCCCTTCGGGAGGCGGCAAGACCACGTTGATCAAGCTGCTGCTCGGATTGATCGAACCGGAGGGCGGCGAAGTCCTGGTGGACGGCCTCTCGCTGAGCAAGTTCGGTTACGCCAGCTTTCGGGGCCAGGTCGCGGCGGTGCTTCAGGACGATAACCTCTTCGCGGGCAGCCTGGCCGAGAACATCGCTCTGTTCGACGACGAGCTGGACATGTCCCGGGTGATCCAGTCCGCAATCGCCGCTTCCATTCACGACGATATCAAATGCATGCCCATGCAATATGAAACGTTGGTCGGCGAAATGGGCTCGACCTTGTCGGGAGGGCAGAAACAGCGGGTTCTCCTCGCCCGCGCTCTTTACCGAAACCCGAAGGTCCTGGTGATGGACGAAGGCACCGCCCACCTCGACTCCGCGCACGAGAAGGCCGTGAATTCCGCGATTGCGGCGATGGGAATCACCCTTATCCTCGTCGCCCACCGCAAGGAGACGATCGCGGCGGCCCAACGGGTGCTCAGCCTGGAGGGAGGCAAGCTGCATCCGATCGATCCGCCGTCGGATCCGGACCAGTGACCTTTCCGCGTGCGGCGCGTGATCCCGGGTCGGGCCTCGGGCGCTCATCTGAATCGTCAACCCCGACTTGATCCGGATCGTCATCCCGGACTTGATCCGGGATCCACCTCCTTGCGCCGCCTCGCCAACGAAAGCTGGATGTCGGATCAGTCCGGCATGACGAGGCGATGCAGATTCAGCGCGCGGACCTCTAAAGCGGCGCGCAGCCGGCCCCGAGCCAAGCCCTTGCCTCGCCGTCCAGCTGCGGCCCGACCACTTCCAGAACCCTGGAATGATAAGCGTTCAGCCAGTCGCGCTCCTCGTTGGAAAGCATCTCAACCGCAATCAGGGCCCGGTCGATCGGGGCGAAGGTGAGGGTCTCGAAGCCGAGCATCTTCTTTTCGGAGCCCGCGATCTCGCGCGGCTCGACCAGAACCAGATTCTCGATCCGGATCCCATATTCGCCGGCCTTGTAATAGCCGGGCTCGTTGGAAAGGAACATTCCGGCCCTGAGCGGCTCGTCGCCGCCCGCCTGCCCGGACCCCGCCGGCGAGATGCGCTGCGGTCCCTCGTGCACGGCGAGATAGGCGCCGACCCCGTGGCCGGTGCCGTGGGCGTAGTCGAGCCCGGCCTGCCAGAGGAACTGGCGGGCGAAGCTGTCGAGCTGGCCTCCCCGAGTGCCCTCGGGAAAGACCGCCCGGGCGACGGCGATGTGGCCCTTCAGCACCCGGGTGAAGCGGTCGCGCATCTCGGCTGTCGGCTCGCCGATCGCGACGGTGCGGGTGACGTCGGTGGTCCCGTCGGGATACTGGCCGCCCGAATCGACCAGATAGAGGGAGTTCATCTCGAGCTTGCGGTTGGTCTCCTCGCTCACCCGGTAGTGGACGATCGCGCCGTTCGGACCGGCGCCGGAAATGGTGTCGAAACTGGTGTCGCGAAGGTCGCCGCAGGCCAGACGGAAGCGCTGCAGCTTCTCGACCGCCGCCAGCTCGTCCACATTTCCGGTCGGGGCCTCGACCGAAAGCCAGTGGAGGAACCGGCTCAGCGCAGCGCCGTCGCGCGCCTGGGCGGCCCGGTGGCCCTCGATCTCGGCCCGGTTCTTGATCGCCTTTGGAAGAACCGCGGGGTCGCGCTTCTGGACGATCCTGGCGCCCGCTTTCTCGAGCGCCTCGAAGATGGCGTGGACCGCCCGCTCCGGATCGGCCACCACCGTCTTGCCGGCGAGCGAGCGCAGATGCGGCTCGAAGGCGTGGCGTTCGTGGATCCTCACCCCGTTGCCGAGATGCTGGCGCACATCGTCTGCAATCTTCTCGGAGGCGACGAACAGATCGGCGGTACCGTCGTCGTTGACCAGCGCGAAGGAGAGGGCGACCGGGGTGTGCTCGACGTCCTCACCGCGCACGTTGAAGGTCCAGGCGATCGAATCGAGCGCGGAGAGAACCGCCGCGTCGGCCTTCTGCTCGTGAAGCCAGTCGGCCATCTCCTGACGCTTGGCGGCGGAGGACTTGCCGGTGAAGTTGTCGGGGTGGACGGCGAGGCGCGCCTTGGAGGGTTCGGGCTTATCGGCCCAGACGGCATCGATCGGGTTGCGCTGGACCGGGACGAGCTCGGCGCCCTTGGCCGCAAGCGCCTCCCTGGCCCGGGCCACCCAGTCCCGGGTGTGGAGCCAGGGGTCGTATCCGATCCGGCCGCCGTCGGGGGCGTGCGCCTTGAGCCAGTCGGCGACGCTGGTCTCGGGCACCGACTGGTAGCTCCAGTGCCTGCCGTCGACCTGGTCGCGGACCTGGAGGGTGTAGCGCCCGTCGGTGAAGATCGCGGCCTCCTGGGGGAGGACCACCGCCGAGCCGGCCGAGCCCTGGAAGCCGGTCAGCCAGGCGAGGCGCTGGGCGTAGCTCCCGACATATTCGGACATGTGCTCGTCGGTCAGGGGAACGACGAAACCGTCCAGGCGATCCGCCCGGAGCTGCTCGCGAAGGGCTTCGAGGCGGGCTTCGTAGGTCGACATACGCAGATCTCCGCTTGTGCTCTCAACCGTTCGGGCTGAGCCTGTCGAAGCCCTCTCTTTACCAAGCCTCCGGAGAAGGGCAGGGC
>DASVQD010000035.1:0-125334 GCA_036389345.1 Allosphingosinicella sp.
CCCCCCCGGGTGCCGCTCGGCCCCTCCACCGTGCTTCGCACGGTCCCCCTCCCCATCCGCTCCGCGGACGGGGAGGACTAAGGCGATGAGGTCCCCCACCGAGACCGCTTCGATCCTAGTCCAGGCCTTGCCCTACATCCAGCGTTTCCACGGACGCTCGGTGGTGGTCAAATTGGGCGGGGCGGCGATCGACGAGGCGCTCGACCGCGCGCTGGCCCAGGACGTGCTCCTTCTGAGGAGCGTCGGGGTGCGCTGCGTCCTCGTCCACGGCGGCGGGCCGCAGGTCGACAAGATGATGCGCAGGGTCGGCAAGGAGCCGGAATTCCGCGACGGCCTTCGGGTGACCGACGCCGAGACGCTCGAGATCGTGCGGATGGTGCTGGTCGGAAAGATCAATCGCGACCTCGTCGCGACGATCAACCGCGAGGCGCCGCTCGAGCCGGTCGCGGTCGGGGTGTCGGGCGAGGATGCGGGGCTGCTCACCGTCACTCCGCGCGAATCGTCGCTGGGCTTCGTCGGCGACGTCAGCCACGTCCGGGCCTCGGTGCTCGAGAGGCTGCTCGACGAGGGATTGAGCCCGGTCGTCTCAACGATCGGCGCCGACCCGTCCGGCCAGCCCTACAATGTCAACGCCGACGAGGCGGCGCGGGCGATCGCGGTGGCGATGGCGGCGGAGAAGATCGTCTACCTGACCGCCGCGCCCGGCCTCCTGGAGGACGTGAACGACGAGAGCAGCCTCGTGCCCCGCCTGACCTCGGCCGAGCTTCGCGGCCGGATCGAGCATGACAGCGTCAGCGCCGGGATGATCCCGAAGCTCCGCGCCTGCGCGGACGCGGTCGACGCCGGAGTCGGAACCGCGCACATCATCGACGGCCGGGTGCCTCACGCGCTCCTCATCGAGCTGCTCACCGACGAGGGGATCGGGACGATGGTCAAAAGGGAGAAGAGCTGGTGACCCGCCCGCCGAGCCGTGAAAACAGGGGCCGTGAAAACAGGGACAGTATATATTTTTCGGACCGGCCGGCCCGCTCCGCGACACTCGGAAAAATATATACTGTCCCTGTTTTCGGGAGGGCGCGATGACCCGCCTGCTGACGATCGCCGACCTCGGCCGCGACGGGCTGGAGGCGATACTGGCTCTGTCGGAGCTTCCCGATCTCGGCCTGCCGCTCGCCGGCAAGGGCGTCGCCCTGCTGTTCCAGAAGCCCTCGGCCCGGACCCGGAGCTCGATGGAGATCGCCACCGTCCAATTGGGCGGACACCCGGTCTACATCCAGAAGGAGGAGGTCGGCCTGGGAACGCGCGAGAGCGCCGAAGACGTGGCCCGGACCCTCGCCTGCTTCCACCGGGTGATCGCCGCCCGGGTCATGGACCATCGCGACCTCGAGGCGATGGCCTCGGCTACGCCCAAGCCTTTGCTCAACATGCTTTCGGACCGGGCCCACCCGCTCCAGGCGCTCGCCGACCTTCTGACCGTGCGGCAGCTGCTCGGCCGGATCGAGGGCGTTCGGATCGCCTATGTCGGCGACGGCGACAACAATGTGTGCCGCTCGCTCGCCGAGGCCAGCTCGCTGCTCGGGGCCGAGATCAGGATCGCAAGCCCGGAAGGCTATGGGCTCGGCGATCCTCCCGCGGGCGTGATCCAGCTTTCCGATCCGGCGGAGGCGGTCGAGGGCGCGGACATCGTCTATACCGACGTCTGGGTGTCGATGGGCCAGGACAGCGAGGCGTCGGAGCGGATGAAGGCGTTCGAGCCGTACCGGGTCGACGAGGCGCTGATGCAGCACTGCCCGGACGCGCGGTTCCTCCACTGCCTTCCGGCGCGGCGCGGCGAGGAGGTGAGCGCCGGAGTTATGGACGGGCCGCAAAGCGCCGTCTGGCTCCAGGCCGAAAACCGGATGCACACCGCGCGCGGGGCCCTGGCGTGGCTGATGGGGGTGAGGTCGTGATCAAGCTCGTCGTCCCAGCGAAGGCTGGGAGCCCAGCGGGTGAAAAGCGCCCGCGTTCTTCACCCCCCGGGGCCCCAGCCTTCGCTGGGGCGACGGTTCCATCATGACCGAGTCCCGTCTTCGGCGCCAGAAGGCGATCGCCGACCTCATTCGGGCGGAGCCGCTCGGGAGTCAGGAGGAGGTCACGGCCCGGCTCGGGGCGATCGGCTATTCCGTCACCCAGGCGACCGTGTCGCGCGACCTCGACCAGATGGGCGCGGTCAAGGTGAAGCGCGGCGGAGCGCTGAGCTACGCGCTTCCCGACCAGGTCGTGGCGAACGACTGGGCGGCGGTCCGGCTTCGTCGGATCCTTCACGAATGGGTGCTGTCGGTCGAGGCGGCGGGAAATCTGCTCGTCATCAGGACCCCGCCCGGCTCGGCGCACCTCGTCGGGCTCGCGCTCGACCAGGCCCGGCTCGACGAGGTGGCGGGCACGATCAGCGGCGACGATACGCTGTTCGTGGCGCTGAGGGACGGGATCGACCCGGGTCAAATGGCGAAGCGCTTTCGCGAGCTTTCGCAGGAGGGGGAATGATCGCGTCGTCCCAGCGAAGGCTGGGACCCCAGCGGCTGAAAGGCGCCCGCATTCTTCACCCCCTGGGGCCCCAGCCTTCGCTGGGGCGACGAGTTGCGTCGCATGACCAAGGAAAACTGAAATGAACCAACCCGCCCCCAAAAAAGTCGTGCTCGCTTATTCGGGCGGGCTCGACACCTCGATCATCCTCAAATGGCTGCAGAGCGAATATCGGGCCGAGGTCGTCACCTTCACCGCCGATCTGGGCCAGGGGGAAGAGGTGGAGCCGGCGCGGGCCAAGGCGGAGCTGCTCGGGATCCGGCCCGAGAACATCTTCATCGAGGACCTGCGCGAGGAGTTCGTATCCGACTACGTCTTCCCGATGTTCCGGGCGAACACGGTCTATGAGGGCCAGTATCTGCTCGGAACCTCGATCGCCCGGCCGCTCATCGCCAAAAGGCAGATCGAGATCGCCCGGGCGGTCGGCGCGGACGCCGTCTGCCACGGAGCGACCGGGAAGGGCAACGACCAGGTCCGATTCGAGCTCGGCTATTACGCGCTCGAGCCCGACATCCGAGTGATCGCTCCGTGGCGGGAATGGGATTATGCGAGCCGGGAGCAGCTGATCGACTTCGCCGAGAAGCACCAGATCCCGATCTCCAAGGACAAGCGCGGCGAGAGCCCCTTCTCGATCGACGCCAACCTCCTCCACTCCTCGTCCGAGGGGAAGGTGCTCGAAGACCCGGCGGTCGAGGCGCCCGAATATGTCCACCAGCGCACGATCTCCCCCGAGGACGCGCCCGACAGGGCGACGGTGATCGAGATCGGATTCGAGGCCGGCGATCCGGTGTCGATCGACGGCGAGATCCTGTCTCCGGCGGCGCTGCTGACCCGGCTCAACCAGCTCGGCCACGACAACGGGATCGGCCGGCTCGACCTCGTCGAGAACCGCTACGTAGGGATGAAGTCGCGCGGGGTCTACGAGACCCCGGGTGGGACGATCCTGCTGGCAGCCCATCGCGGGATCGAATCGATCACGCTCGACGGCGGAGCGGCGCATCTCAAGGACGAGATCATGCCGCGCTATGCGAGCCTGATCTACAACGGCTTCTGGTTCTCGCCGGAGCGCGAGATGCTCCAGGCGCTGATCGACAAGAGCCAGGAGCATGTCACAGGCAAGGTCCGGATGAAGCTGTACAAGGGCAATTCGACGGTGATCGGCCGGGAAAGCCCGCTCGCCCTCTACGACCAGGATTTGGTGACGTTCGAGGAGGGCTCGTCGAGCTACAGCCAGCGCGACGCGGCGGGGTTCATCCGGCTCAACGCGCTGAGGCTGAGGATCGCGGCGAAAAGGGCGAGGAAAGCGGGCGGCTAAACCCGTCATCCCGGCGGAGGTTGGGTGGGCAGGGATGCGCCTCCGTCATCCCAGCGAAGGCTGGGATCCCAGCGGGTGAAGGGCACCCAAGTTCTTCACCCCCTGGGGCCCCAGCCTTCGCTGGGGCGACGGGTGCTTCACACCGAGGTCCCGGCCTTTGCCGAGATGACGGCTGTTTTACTTTTGTTCTTGACTTGTAGGACTTTTCCTATTAGATTGAGGACTGGGCGAGTCGCGAACCGTCCTTGGCTCTTTGACATCGTGAGACGGAAATGAGGCGGATCGCCTCTCCCGCCTTTCGCGGGAGAGGAGGGGCCCGCCGCGAAGCGGTGGGAGGTGAGGGTCTGTATCTCCGGACTCGGCAAAAGACCCTCACCCCCCAAGCCCTCGGCTTGGCTCCCCCCTCTCCCGCGAATAGCGGGAGAGGCGGAGTAGGCGCGCCGACTTCCCGTATGCGGATATTGACTTCGCTTCGCTCGGATGGGATTTTGCCCGCGTGGGGGCGTGGCCGAGGGCCGCGCCGAAGGGAATCGGCGAAATCACAAGCCAGCGCGGTCCGGGCCGGGGCTCGGGCCTTACGCTCGGCAAGCGAAGGAGCGTCCAATGATCACCGCCTTGAACATGACCGTCCCGCTCAAGCAGGACCCGCAATCCCTGGCCAAGCTTCAGAAGCTGAAGGAATTGTTCGCCGACCATATCCAGCCCGAGATCGACCGGGCGCTTCGCAAGTCGAAGATCGTGCACTTCGCCCGGGTGCTCGTCATCCACGACCGGTTCCTCCAGGTGATCACGGAGTTCGACGGCGATCCAGAGGAATATACGGAATTCTTCCGGCGCGAGCTTCCGCACGTGTTCAAGCCGATCTTCGAGCTGGCGGAAGGGGTTCCGGACTGGGACGATCTCAACGACCAGGACACCTTCTTCGAGGCTTCCAAGCACCTCAACGTGAAGGCGCTCGGCCGGTCGGAGGACGGGCGCGAGGACCAGGGCTGGCTGTTCAGCTATTTCCCGAGGTCGGTGCGCGAGATCGAGGAAGCGCTTGCGGGCGGCGGCGGCAAGGATGCTGCCCCGGTCGACGAGGCTCCGGCGGGGGGCGAGGCTCCGGCGGGGCCGTCGGCTCCCGTGCCGGCGACCCCCGCGCCGACTCAGCCCGCTTCGGGCGCCGGTGCTCACGCGGCGGCGCTTCATGCCGCCGCGGCTGCGCTGCAGGCGGCGGCCGCGGCCCTGACCGCGGCGGCCGGGGGCGCGGCGCAATAGGCAGAGGCGCATGAACCCCTCTCCCGTTCTTACGGGAGAGGAGGGGCTCAAGCGAAGCTTGGGAGGTGAGGGTCTGTACACCGGACTCGGCAAGACCCTCACCTCCCACCGCTTCGCGGCGGGCCCCTCCTCTCCCGCAAAAAGCGGGAGAGGGGCTTGCTGATTGGAGCAGCCATGAGCGTCGACAGCAACGATCTCCAGGCGATGGTGCTCGGCAACATCGCCGGCTACCGGCTGGTCCGGCACCTGATCTTTTCCGCGCCCGACGCGGCCTCGCTGAGGCGCTTCGTCAACGAGATCCGGCCGCTCATCCTGTTCGGGACCAACAAGCCGACGACGGCGCGGGGCTGGGTGGCCAATCTGAGCTTCGCGGCCGGGGCGATGGCGCAGCTGCTCGCGGCCGACGTCTACGCCAAGCTCGAAAGCACTTTCCGCTGCGCCCCCGACGCGGAGCGGATCGGCGACGTCGGGGCGAGCGCGCCCTCGCACTGGTGGGAGGGCCGGTTCAAGGGCGAAGAGGTGAGCTGCTTCGTCCACCTCCACGCCGTTGGGGAAGCCCAGCTCGAGGCAGCGACCGCGGAAATCCTGGAGGAAGCGGCGGCGGCGGGCCTGTCGGAGAAGATCCCGAGAGCCTCGGGCGCAAGGCTGGACGGGGCGTTCCTCGGCACCGGCCCGGCCGGCAAGGGGGCGAGGCTCCATTTCGGCTATGTCGACGGCCTGTCCAACGGCAAGGTGGCGTGGGACGGGGCGCCGAGCCCGGAGCGGCCGATCGACCATCGCTCGGTCGTCGTCGGCCATTATGACGACCGGTTCCCCTGCGCCCCGGCGCGCGACCCTGCCGCCACCGTCCTTCGCGATTCCTCCTATCTGGTGTTCCGCTGGATCTATCAGGACGTCGCCGCCTTCGAGCGCTTCCTCACCGTGAAGGGGCCGCCGCTGTTTCCCAAGCTTCCGCCCGCCGAGGCGCGCGAGCTTCTCGCCGCGAAGATCATGGGCCGCTGGCGCGACGGGACCCCGCTTTGCCTGTCGCCCGATTCTCCCGCGCCGGATCGCTGCGACGAGAGCTTCGCCTTCGCCGGGGACGTGCAGGGACTCGCCTGCCCGGTCTCCTCGCACGTTCGGGTGATGAACCCGCGCGACCAGGAACTTTCGGGGATGGCGGTTACGACCGGGGTGCCGCAGATCGTCAGGCGCGGAATGCCCTACGGCCCGGAGCTGAAGGGCGAGAAGGACGACGGCGTCGATCGTGGAATCCTCGGGATCTTCGTCTGCGCCTCGATCCGCGAGCAGTTCATGCGCCTCGCGGCCTGGGGCCAGCGCAACAATTTCAGCAACGCCTTCCCCGCCCACGGCCGCGACCAGGATGCGCTGATCGGCAACCGCTCGGTGCCCGGAGCGACAAGGGAGTTCCGGATCCCGAAGGGCCCGGCGGGCGGCGGGGTCGTGACGGGGCTTCCCGATTTCGTGCGGACCAAGGGGACGCAATATCTGCTGATGCCGAGCGGGCAGACGCTGAGCAGGCTGGTTCCCCTGGGCTGATCGGCCCCGCCCGCCGCCATGCCGCGGCCGAAGGCCCAATGGTTCACACAAAGGCGCCAAGGCACGAAGGGAGCCGTGCAGACAAGCGACGGCTCCTTCCGGAAGGCGGATGAAAGCGCTTCGCACCCCTTTGTGCCTTTGCGCCTTTGTGTGAACCAAATCGCGATTTTGCATCCCGCTTCCGATGACGGAAAAGGCGCGGAATGCGGGATATAGAAGAGCTTGCACGCATGGCGGTGGATTGCGGGTTCAAGATCCACAGGGAACTGGGTCCCGGCCTTCCTGAGTCCGTCTACGAAGTGGTGATGGCCGCGAGACTCGTTCGTGAAGGCCTGCTCGTCGAGCGGCAGAAGCCGATTCCGATCGAAGTCGACGGAATTCCGCTGGGAGAGGGGTTCCGGGCGGACCTCCTGGTGGAGGGTCAATTGCTCATCGAGGTGAAGTCGATCGACCGGCTCGCGCCGGTCCACGGACGCCAGCTGCTGACTTATCTGCGTCTGGCCGACCGCCCCCTCGGCCTCATCATGAATTTCGGCGGCGAGACCTTCCGCGAAGGCGTGAAGCGCGTTGCCAACAATTACTTTCCGGGCTGATCGGAATCGAGCGTGCGCTTCGCCCGCTCGATCTGCTCCCTCACCCGCTCGGGCGCGGTTCCGCCGTAGCTGGTGCGGCTGGCTACGGAGGCGTCCACCGTGAGGACGCCGTAGACCCGCTCGTCGATCCTAGGGTCGATCGCACGAAGCGTCTCGAGCTCCAGGTCGGCAAGCCCGACTCCCGCCGCCTCCGCCGCGGCCACCGCCCGCCCGACGATGTGATGCGCCTCGCGGAAGGGGACGCCCGCCTCGCGCACCAGCCAGTCGGCGAGGTCGGTGGCGGTGGCGAAGCCGGCCTCGGCGGCGGAGCGCATCCGCCGCTCGTCGAACCGGGTCTGTTCGACCATTCCAGCGAGCGCCTGGAGCGACAGGAGGAGCAGGTCGTGGGCCTCGAAGACCGGCGGCTTGTCGTCCTGCATGTCCTTTGAATAAGCCAGCGGCAGGCCCTTCATCGTCATCACCAGGGCGACCATGGCTCCGGCGATGCGCCCGGAATGGCCCCGGACGAGCTCGGCCGCGTCGGGATTGCGCTTCTGCGGCATGATCGACGAGCCGGTGCTGAACGCGTCGGGAAGGATCGCGAAGCCGAAGGGCTGGCTCGCCCAGACGATCAGCTCCTCGGCGAGCCGGGAGAGATGGAGCGCGCACTGAGTCGCGGCCATCAGGTAATCGAGGGCGAAATCGCGGTCCGAGACCGAGTCGAGAGAGTTGGCGGTCGGACGGTCGAAGCCGAGCGCCGCGGCGGTGGCCTCGCGGTCGATCGGGAAGCCGGTTCCGGCCAGGGCCGCGGCGCCGAGCGGGCATTGGTTCAGGCGCTCGCGCGCGGCGGCGAAGCGCGAGCGGTCGCGCTCCAGCATCTCGTAATAGGCCAGGAAATGATGGCCGAGGGTTACCGGCTGGGCCGACTGGAGGTGGGTGAAGCCGGGCATCACGGTCGCCGCATGCTCCTCCGCCCGGGCCACCAGGACCCGCTGGAAGGCTGCGAGAGCCGCGACCGTCTCGTCGACGGCATTTCGGACCCAGAGCCGGAAGTCGGTGGCGACCTGGTCGTTGCGCGAGCGGGCGGTGTGAAGCCGCCCCGCCGCCGGGCCGATCAGCTCGGCGAGCCGGGCCTCGACGTGCATGTGGATGTCCTCGAGGGCGGGATCCTCGGGCACTCCTGCGCGGGCATATTCGTCCTCGATCCGCTCGAGCCCCTCGGCGATGGATGACGCGTCCTCCTCGGGGATTATCCCCTGGGTCTCGAGCATCGCGACATGGGCGAGCGAGGCCGCTATGTCCTCGCGCCACAGCCTCTTGTCGAACCCGATCGAGGCGTTGATCTCGCGCATCAGAGCCGCGGGCCCGCCGGCGAAGCGGCCGCCCCACATCAGGTTCGAGTCGGGCTTGTCGTCGGCGATGGCTCGTCTCCTTCCGCAGGGCGATAGGCAAAGGAGGGTTGAGGCTCAACCCTGCCTCCTCATGCGAAGCATGGGGAGGGGGACCGCCGAAGGTGGTGGAGGGGTGATCTCGCGCCGGCCTCGCCAGGACACCCCTCCACCAGGCAAAGCCTGGTCCCCCTCCCCATCTGGCGATGGGGAGGCAAGGGCGCTAAGCCCGCCTTCATGCGCCAGGCCACCGGCACCCTCGAATTCGACACCGCCCGCCAGGGACTGGTCGAGATCACTCGCGAGGTCGCCGAGTGGACCTCGGCCCAGGGCATGACCGATGGCCTTCTCACCCTCTTCTGCCGCCACACCTCGGCCTCGCTGATCATCCAGGAAAACGCCGCCCCGGAGGTCCGCACCGACATCGAGGCCTGGATCGCACGGCTGGCCCCCGAGGACCCGTCCGCCTACGCCCATGGCGACGAGGGGCCCGACGACATGCCGGCCCATCTCAGGACGATCCTGACCCAGGTCCAGCTTTCCATTCCTCTGCTGAGCGGCCGGCTGGCGCTCGGCACCTGGCAGGGCATCTACCTGTTCGAGCACCGCCGGCGGCCGCACCGGCGCAGCCTCGCGCTCCATCTGGCGGGCGAATGAGCCTCGAGTCGGTCCGGGCGTGGCTCCGCGCGAACGCGCCCGAACTTCCGCTGATCGAGGTGGAGGAGAGCACGGCGACCGTCGACGCCGCCGCCCGGGCGCTCGGGGTGGAGCCCGGCCGGATCGCGAAGACGCTCGCGGTCCGGGCCGGCGGCACCGTCTTCCTGCTCGTCGCGCGCGGCGACGCCCGGCTCGACAACGGCAAGTGCAAGGCCGGGCTCGGCGCCCGGCCGAGGATGCTCGGACCGGAGGAGACCCTGGCCCTGACCGGCCACCCCGTCGGCGGGGTCTGCCCGTTCGGGCTGGCGACCGCCCTGCCCGTCTATTGCGACGTCTCGCTGAAGGATTTCGACCTGGTTTACCCGGCGGCAGGATCGCTCAACAGCTCGGTGGAGGTGAATCCCGCCCGGCTCTTCGAGCTGGTCGGGGAGCGCTGGGTGGATTTGTGCAGGCTTGTCGAGGACCGTCATCCCGGCGGAAGCCGGGACCTCGGGGAGACCCGCCGAGACTTCTCGACCTGAGGTCCCGGCTTTCGCCGGGATGACGGAATGCACCGTGCGCATTGATCCAGGACCCGCCGCGCCCCTATGATCGCATCGATGAAGCGCCTCCTCCCCCTCCTTCTCGCACCGCTGCTCCTCCCCGCCTGCGCGAAGGACGAGGCGGGGCCCGCCGCGGCGGTGCCCGCGGCTGCGGGGTGGCGCGACGTCGCGACCGATTTCGACCTCGAACGCGCGCGCAAGTGGCGGACGGCCTGGGTCCGCTCGGTCGCCAGGGCCCGCGCCGCCGGCCATTCGGCCGAGATCGCCCGCGAAGGCGTGCTGCTCGAGCCTGACGCCGGCCTTCGCGGAGTCGCTCCGCCGGCCGGGGATTATCGCTGCCGGGTGCTGAAGATCGGCGCGAAGAGCGAAGGGCTGCTCGAATATGTCGCCTACCCCTATTTCGACTGCCGGATTTCCGCCGGCTCCGGAGGACAAGACTTCGTCAAGCTGAGCGGCTCGCAGCGGCCGGTCGGCCGGCTGTTCGCCGACGGCGAGCGGCGGATGGTCTTCCTCGGAACCCTCCAGCTCGGCGACGAGCAGGGCGTCCTTCGCTACGGCCACGACCGCCAGCGCGACATGATCGGCCTGCTCGAGCGAATCGGCGAGCGCCGCTGGCGGCTGGCCTTCCCCTATCCGGCTTTCGAATCCACGCTCGACGTCATCGAGCTCGTTCCCAAGGAATGAAAAGCATGAAACGCCTGCTGCTCCTGCCCCTCCTCGCCCTCGCCTCGCCCGCCGCCGCCGACCCGCTCGCCGACCAGGTGAGCCAGGACATGCCGTCGCTGATGAGCCTGTACCGCGAGCTCCACGCCGCGCCCGAGCTTTCGATGCAGGAGGTGAAGTCCGCGGCGAGGCTCGCCGCCGAGGCCAGGAAGCTCGGATTCGAAGTGACGACCGGAGTCGGCAAGACCGGAGTCGTCGCCGTGATGAAGAACGGCCCCGGTCCGATATTGCTGATGCGGGCCGACATGGACGCACTCCCGGTCGTCGAGCAGACCGGCCTTCCCTTCGCAAGCAAGGTCAAGGCGACCAGCGTCAGCGGCGCCGAGAGCGGAGTGATGCACGCCTGCGGCCACGACACCCACATGACCGGCTGGCTCGGAACGGCGAAGCGGATGGCGGCGACGAAGGGCCAGTGGTCCGGGACGCTGGTGATGATCCTCCAGCCCGGCGAGGAGACGGGCCAGGGCGCCAAAGCGATGCTCGACGACGGCCTCTTCGCCCGCTTCCCGAAGCCGACCCACGCTCTGGCCTGGCACGACAGCGCCTCGCTTCCGGCGGGCGTGCTCGGGATCACCGTCGGTCCGGCCTTCGCCAACGTCGACAGCGTCGATATCGCGGTGAAGGGCGTCGGCGGCCACGGCGCGGTGCCCCAGAACACGCGCGACCCGATCGTCCTCGCGAGCCGGATCGTCGGAACGCTCCAGACCCTGGTCAGCCGCGAGCTCGATCCGCAGGACGCCGCCGTGGTGACGGTCGGAAGCTTCCAGGCCGGGACCAAGCACAACATCATCTCCGACGAAGCCAGGCTTCTTCTGACGGTCCGAAGCTACAGCCAGAAGACCCGCCGTGCGCTGCTCGACGGGATTCAGAGGATCGCCCGGGGCGAGGCGATCGCCGCCGGGATGCCCGAGGACAAGATGCCGGTGGTGACGATCCGAGAGGGCGAGTTCACGCCTGCGGCGATCAACACCGACAAAATGAGCGCCGACACCGCGGCTCTGTTCAAGGCCCGCTTCGGAGGGGACCGGGTCTGGGTGGTTCCGCCGCCGATGGTCGGCGAGGATTTCGGCCGCTACCACCTCGCCGACAAGAGCATCGAGAGCCTGATCTTCTGGGTCGGCGGAGTTCCGAAGGCGAAATGGGACGAGGCCGGAGGGGACACCGCCAAGCTCCCCTCGCTTCACAGCCCGTTCTGGGCTCCGGAAGCGGAGACGGTGATCGCCACGGGGATCGAGGCGATGGTGACGGGAGCGATGGGGGTTCTGGGGAAGAAGTGACCGTCATCCCGGCGGAAGCCGGGACCAAGGGCCGCTAAAGCTCATCCTCTTGAAGTCGAAGCGATGCATTTTCGGTCATGCCGGACTTGATCCAGCATCCGGCTTCTTCCTTGATGCGGCAGGGAAAAGGTGGACCCCGGATCAAGTCCGGGGTGACGATTCCAGCGATGCATTTTCCGTCATGCCGGACTTGATCCAGCATCCATCTTCTTCCTCGATACGCCAGGGAAAAGGTGGACCCCGGATCGAGTCCGGGGTGACGATTCCAGCGATGCATCCGTCATGCCGGACTTGATCCGGCATCCATCTTCTTCCTCGATGCGGCAGGGAAAAGAAGCTGGACCCCGGATCGAGTCCGGGGTGACGATTCTGCTTCGCCAGGACAAATTCTAAAGGCTCGGCGGGTCTCCCCGAGGTCCCGGCTTTCGCCGGGATGACGGGTTGCCCCGTCACCTCATCGGCACCGGGTCGCCGGCGGGCCAGTCGGAATCGCCGACCCGCTTGAGGTTCATCTCGAAGATCCGCACCGGAGCGGCGTTGCCGGCGATGCGCTCGCCGACCTCGCGCCACTTTCCGCCGCCGATCGTCGCGGTGTAGCGGACGATCGCTCCGGGACCGGCGGGGACCTGCCAGACATAGCCGTCGGGCCGGACGTCGAGCTTGAAATCTCCGGCATGGCCCATGGCGTAGGAATGGAGATTATAGGCCTTGGCCACCGGATCGAAGGAGACGATCCCGAAGGCGTTGAAGCCGATCGAGCCGTCGGCATTGTAGGCCCGGCCTTCGATCACCTTGACGGTGCCGCCGAGGAAGGGGCCGATCCGCTCGGTGTGGACGACGTCGTGGCGTCCCGTCGGAGTGATCGTCCAGGCGGTTCCGCGCCAGACTCCGTCCATTCCGGGAAGCTTCGCCATCGCCTCGCGCTGGGCGGCCTGGAGGGCGGCAGGGTCGGGCGGCTGGGCGGCGGACGGAGCGGCGGCGGCGAGAAGGGCGGCGGCGAGGAGGTGGCGCATGGTGGGTCTCCCATGGTTGGGCGGGATGGTGCGTCAGAAGTGGCGGTGGTCAAATCTCCCCGAGATTTCTCGGGAAGGATTTAGTTTGTCCCGTCGGAGTGGAATCGTCACCCCGGACTTGATCCGGGGCCCACCTTTCTTTGCGAGGCAAGTGAAGGAAGAAGGTGGATGCCGGATCAAGTCCGGCATGACGGCATTCATCGCTCCGTCTCAGATAGGACAGACGCTAGGAGGCGCCGTCGAGGATCGCCTCGATGGACTGCTCGACTTGCTTGATGTCCGCCATCCCGTCGACCCGGCGGACGAGTCCGCGGGCGTCGTAATAAGGGAGAATGGGAGCGGTCTTGGCGCGATATTCGGCGAGTCGGGTGCGGACCGTAGCCTCGTTGTCGTCGGGACGGCGCTTGAACTCCTTCGAGCCGCACACTTCGCAAAGGCCCTCGGCCTTGGGAAGCTTGTAGCGGTCGTGATAGCCTTCGCCGCATTTGGCGCAGGAGAATCGGCCGGTGATCCGGTCGACCAGCGCGTCGGCGTCGACGTCGATCTCGATGACATGGTCGAGCTTCATTCCCCGCTCGGCGAGAAGGGCGTCGAGCGAGATGGCCTGGGCCTCGGTGCGGGGATAGCCGTCGAAGATGAAGCCCGAGCCGGAATAGCGTTCCGGCTGATCGAGCCGGCTGGCGATCAGCTCGTTCACCACTTCGTCGGGGACGAGCTCGCCGGCCTCCATGATCGCCTTGGCTCGAAGCCCGATCGGACTTCCGGCCTTGATCGCTTCCCGCAGCATGTCTCCGGTCGAGAGCTGGACCAGCCCGCGGTCGGCGATCAGCCGGCCGGCCTGGGTGCCCTTGCCTGCCCCGGGAGGCCCGAGGAGGATGATGTTCACCTTCCGCGCCCGCCCTTGAGCTTCGCCTTCTTGATCAGGTCGCCATATTGGTGGGCGATGAGGTGGCTCTGGATCTGGGTGACGGTGTCCATCGTCACGTTGACGACGATGAGCAGCGACGTGCCGCCGAGGTAGAAGCCGATCCCCATCCGGGCGATCACGAACTCGGGGAGGAGGCAGATCAGGGTCAGATAGGCGGCGCCGATGACGGTGATCCGGGTGAGCACGTAATCGAGATATTCCTCGGTGCGCTTGCCCGGGCGAATCCCGGGGATGAAGCCGCCGTAGCGCTTCAAATTCTCGGCCGTCTCCTCCGGGTTGAACACGACCGCCGTGTAGAAGAAGCAGAAGAAGATGATGCCCGCCGCGTAGAGCGCCATGTAGAGCGGAGCGCCGTGCTGGAGTGCGGTGGTGACCGAGATGAGGATGTCGCCCCACGTGCTTTCGCCCGAGGTCCGGTTGCCGGCGAACTGGGCGATGGTGAGCGGCATCAGCAGGAGCGAGGAGGCGAAGATCGGCGGGATCACGCCGGCCGTGTTGATCTTCAGCGGGAGATGCGATTTCTCGGCCTGCATCTGGCCGCGCGCGGTCTGGCGCTTGGGATATTGGATCAGCACCCGCCGCTGCGCCCGCTCCATGAAGCAGATGAAGAGGATGAGGACGACGACCAAAGCGACGATCGCCAGGATTGCGAGCGGCGACATGGTTCCGGTGCGGCCGCTCTCGAACACCTGGACCAGGGTGGTCGGAAGCTGAGCGACGATGCCCGCCATGATGATCAGCGACACGCCGTTGCCGATTCCCCGGCTGGTGATCTGCTCGCCGAGCCACATCAGGAACATGGTCCCGCCGACGAGCGTGACGACGGTGGTGATCCGGAACATCATGCCGGGATCGAGGACCGCCGAGCCGCTATTGCCCTGGCCCCAGCCTTCAAGGCCGACGGCGATGAAATAGCCCTGGATCGCGCACAGCAGGACGGTGCCGTAGCGGGTATATTGGTTGATCTTCTTTCGGCCGCTCTCGCCCTCCTTCTTCAGCGCTGCGAGGGCCGGAGACATGGAGGTGGCGAGCTGAACGACGATCGAGGCGGTGATGTAGGGCATCACGCCCAAGGCGATCAGGCTCATCCGCTCGAGGCTTCCGCCCGAGAACATGTTGAAGAAATCGAGCACGCCTCCGCGGGTCGTGTCGAACAGGTTGGCGAGCGCGCGCGGATCGATCCCGGGCAGCGGAACGAAGCTCAACAGCCGGAAGACGATCAGCGCCCCGAGAGTGAACCAGAGTCGCTTCTTGAGATCCGTCGCCTTGGCGAAGCTCGCCATGCTGAGGTTGGAAGCCATGGATTCGGCTGCGGATGCCATGTTGGTTCGATCCCGGAAAAAGACGCGAGGCGGCGGAAGAGTGGTTACCCCCGCCGCCTCATATAGTGACCGGTTGCGGCTTGTCAGCCTTCAACCGCGAAACGGCTCAGGCGTCCTTGCGCTTCTTGACGCTGTTCTTCTTCGCGGCGGCCTTCTCGGAAGCCGCGACGACCTCGATCAGCTCGATCGAGCCGCCGGCCGCCTCGACCGCCTCGCGGGCGCCCTTGGAGGCTCCGGCCACCCGGAAGGCGAGCTTCGCGGAGAGGCTGCCCTTGCCGAGCAGCCGGATTCCATCCTTGCCGCCGCGCGACAGGCCGGCGGAGCGGAGCGCTTCCTGGTCGATCGTTCCGTCGGCCGAAAGCGTCCCGGCGTCGATCGCCTTCTGGATCATTCCGACGTTCACCTCGGCATAATCCTTGGCGAAGATGTTGTTGAAGCCGCGCTTCGGAAGCCGCATGTGGAGCGGCATCTGGCCGCCCTCGAAGCCGAAGACGCTGACGCCCGAGCGCGACTTGGCGCCCTTCTGGCCGCGGCCGGCGGTCTTGCCGAGGCCGGAGCCGATTCCGCGGCCGACCCGGACGCGCGACTTGCGGGCGCCCTTGTTATCCCTGAGATCGTTAAGTTTCATATGCTTGCACTCGCTTTCGCTTTGGTCGCGCTGAGGTTTCTGTCTGAAATGAATCTATGTTAATCTGTCGGCTGTTGAAAGGAGGTTGATATGAAAACGCTTGTTTCGACGATCGCTATCGCCTGCATGCTTCTGCCTTCAACGGCCACCGCCCAGGACCAACGGGCGGCTCCCAAAAAACAAAACCTGGAAGCCATCAGGATCTCCGACACGCCGGAATTCATTGCGGCTGCGGACCGCAACGATGTCGCCACAATGCGAAAATTGCTTCGTGGCACCGGGGCCGTGGTTCAAGATCCCGACCCCTCCCTCAAGCCACTCTGCCTCCCGTCACCTCCCAAACAGCTCGTATGGGTCTATGGAAATTACAACAATGTGATGATGTGGCATTGGAACTGCATCACAATACGTAGGTCCTATACCCACACCGAAAAGGAATAGGCTCAGGCCTCTTCCGTCACTTTCACCATATGCTGCACCTTGCGGAGCATTCCGCGCACCTCGGGGGTGTCGGTCAGCTCCACGGTTCGGTGCATCTTGTTGAGGCCGAGCCCGATCAGAGTCTTGCGCTGGTCGGGCGTGCGGCGGATCGGCGATCCGGTCTGGGTGAGCTTGATCGTGGCCATGATGTTACTCCGTCACCAGCTCGGCTTCGGCCGAAGCCTCGGCGCCGGTCAGGCCTTCGCGGCGGGCCATCAGGTCGGCGACCTTGCGGCCTCGACGCTGGGCGACCGCTTTGGGGCTGGTCTGTTCCTTGAGCGCCTCGAAGGTCGCTCGAACCATGTTGTAGGGGTTCGACGTGCCGATCGACTTGGTCACCACGTCGGCGACCCCGAGGCTTTCGAACACGGCGCGCATCGGGCCGCCGGCGATGATCCCGGTCCCGGCCGGGGCCGAGCGGACGTAGACCCGTCCGGCGCCGAAATGGCCGAGGCCGTCATGGTGGAGGGTGCGGCCCTCGCGGAGCGGAACCCGGACCATGGCCTTCTTGGCCGCCGCGGTCGCCTTGGAGATCGCCTCGGGCACCTCGCGGGCCTTGCCGTGGCCGAAGCCGCAGCGTCCCTTGCCGTCGCCGACCACGACCAGGGCCGCGAAGCCGAAGCGCTTGCCGCCCTTCACGGTCTTGGAGACGCGGTTGATGTGGACGAGCTTCTCGATCAGCTCCTCGCCGCCGTCGTCGTCGCGATTGCCGCCGCGTCCGCCGCGCTCGTCGCGCCGGCCCCGGCCGCCGCGATCGTTGCCGCCGCGTCCGCCGCCGCCGCCACGGCCACCGCCGCCGCCACGACCGCCGCCGCCACGCGGGCCTCGGCTCTCGGTGCGGGCCTCGGCAGGGCCGGCCTCGGGCGTCGCAACGGCGCCCGGCTGGACCTCGGTCCCTTCGATGGTGTTTTCGTCAGCCATTTAGAACTCCAATCCGCCTTCGCGGGCGGCATCAGCCAGCGCTTTGACTCGGCCGTGAAACAGGAAACCGCCGCGGTCGAAGACCACGCGGGTGACGCCCGCCGCCTTGGCGCGCTCCGCGACTCGCTTGCCGACCTCCTGGGCGCCCGAGACGGTCGCCCCGGTCGAGCCGCGGGCGTCCTTCTCGAGGGTCGAGGCGGAAGCGACCGTGCGGCCTTCGGAATCGTCGATGATCTGGGCGTAGATGTGGCGCCCGGAGCGGTGGATGGAGAGACGCGCACGAGCGCCGGCCCGCTTGCGGAGCGAGGTGCGGACGCGCTGACGGCGCCGTTCGAAGAGGGTGAGTTTCGCCATGGCTACTTCTTCTTGCCTTCTTTGCGGAAGATATACTCGCCGCGATACTTGATGCCCTTGCCCTTATAGGGCTCCGGCTTGCGCCACTGGCGGATCTCGGCGGCGAGCTGGCCGACGCGCTGCCGGTCGTTGCCGGTGATCTCGACCGTGGTCGGATCGGGCGTCTTGACCTCCAGATCGTCGGGAACCGCGATGTTGACGTCGTGGCTGTAGCCGAGCTGGAGCCGAAGGTTGCGGCCCTGGGCCGCGGCCCGGTAGCCGACGCCGGTGATCTCGAGCACCTTGGTGAAGCCGTCGGTGACTCCCGTGACCAGGTTCTGGACCAGAGTGCGGTGCATGCCCCAGAAGGAGCGCGCCCGCTTCGTGTCGTTGGCCGGCTTCACGACGATCCGGCCGTCCTCGATGCCGTAGCTGATGTCGTCCAGCATCGGCATGGTGAGGGTGCCCTTGGGGCCCTTCACGGAGAGGATCTGGCCCTCGGTGGTCGCAGTCACGCCCGAAGGCAGCGGCACCGGCACTTTTCCAATGCGGCTCATCAGAACACCTCCGCGAGCACTTCGCCGCCGACATTCTGCTCGCGCGCTTCGGCGTCCGAGAGAACGCCGCGAGGCGTGGAGACGATAGTGATTCCGAGGCCGTTGCGGACCCGCGGCAGCTCGCTCGCGCCGGAATAGACCCGGCGGCCGGGCTTGGAGACCCGGGAAACGTGCTGGATGGCCGGCTGGCCCTCGAAATATTTAAGCTCGATTCGAAGGCCCGGATGCTGGCCGAGGGCTTCCTCGCGATAGCCGCGGATATAGCCTTCGCGCTGGAGCACGTCGAGGACTCGAACGCGCAGCTTGGACGCGGGGGACGTCACTGAGTCCTTGCGCGCCTGCTGCCCGTTGCGGATTCGGGTGAGCATGTCACCCAGGGGATCGGTCAATGGCATATCTATACCCTACCAGCTCGACTTGGTGAGGCCTGGGATCAGGCCCTTGTTGCCCAGCTCGCGGATCATGATCCGCGACAGGCCGAATTTGCGATAGTTCGCACGCGAACGGCCGGTCAGGCCGCAGCGATTGCGGACCCGCGTCGGGTTACCGTTGCGCGGGATCTCGGCCATCTTGAGGCGCGCGATCAGACGCTCGGTATCGTCGAGAGACTCGTCCTCGGCGATCGCCTTGAGCTTCGAATAGCGGCCCGCATATTTCTTCACGAGCTTCTTGCGACGCTCGTTCTTGTTGATGGAACTCAGTTTCGCCATGGACTTAAGCTCTCTTCTTTCGTGTCTCTTGCATCATCCCAGCGAAGGCTGGGATCCCGGGGGGTGAAAGGCACCTGCGCTTTTCACCCGCCGGGGCCCCAGCCTGCGCTGGGGCGACGTGAATTAGGTTACGCCGCCTGCTTCTCGGCCTCGGCTTGCGGGAACGGGAAGTTGAAGAGGCGCAGCAGCTCGCGCGCCTCGTCGTCCGTCTTCGCGGTGGTCGCCACGATCACGTCCATGCCGCGCACCTTGTCGATGCGGTCATAGTTGATCTCCGGGAACACGATTTGCTCCTTGAGACCCATCGCGTAATTCCCGCGGCCGTCGAACGACTTCGGGTTGAGGCCCCTGAAGTCGCGGACCCGCGGAAGCGCGATCGTCACCAGGCGGTCGAGGAACTCGTACATCCGCTCGCGGCGAAGAGTGACCTTCACTCCGATCGGCATGCCCTCGCGCAGCTTGAACTGGGCGATCGAGGTCTTTGCCTTGGTGATCACCGGCTTCTGGCCGGCGATCAGCTCCATCTCGGCGGCCGCGGTCTCGACCTTCTTCTTGTCCTGGGTCGCCTCGCCGACGCCCATGTTGAGGACGATCTTGTCGAGCCGCGGCACCTCGAGCCGGTTCTTGTAACCGAACCTCTCGATCATCGCCGGAACGATGCGCTCGTCATAATCCGCGCGAAGGCGCGGCGTGTACTTGGCTTCAGCCATTGATCAGCTCCCCGGACTTCACGGCGATACGGACCTTCTTGCCGTCGCGGTCCCCGAAACGGACGCGGGTCGGCTTGCCGGTCTTGGGATCCTCCAGAGCAACCTTGGAAGCATGGAGCGGCGCCTCGCGGCGCTCGATCCCGCCCTGCGGGTTGGTCTGCGAAGGCTTGCGGTGGCGAGCGGCGACATTCACGCCGGCGACGATCACCTTGCCCTCCTTGGGCATCGACTTGGTGACTTCGCCATGCTTGCCCTTGTCCTTGCCGGACAGGACCACGACTCGGTCGCCCTTCTTGATCTTCATAGCCACGGTTACAGGACCTCCGGCGCCAGGCTGATGATCTTCATGTGCTTCTTGGCGCGCAGCTCGCGAACCACAGGACCGAAGATACGGGTGCCGATCGGCTCGGCATTGTTGTTTACGAGGACGGCCGCGTTGGAATCGAAGCGGATCGTCGATCCGTCCGGACGATGGATGTCCTTGGCGGTGCGGACGATGACGGCCTTGTGGACGTCGCCCTTCTTGACCCGGCCGCGCGGGGCCGCCTCCTTGACGGAGACGACGATGATGTCGCCGACTCCGGCGAAGCGGCGCTTCGACCCGCCGAGCACCTTGATGCACTGGACGCGCTTGGCGCCGCTGTTGTCGGCGACCTCAAGGTTGGACTGCATCTGGATCATCGATCCAATTCCTTCTTCACTTCGAACCTCTGATCGTCACCCCGGCGAAAGCCGGGGCCTCGGGTCGGAAAGGCGCCTGAGCCTTTCCTCGCTGGGGTCCCGGCTTTCGCCGGGATGACGGCTAAACTTACGCCACGTCGGCCTTTTCAGGCGTCGCGTGGGTGTCCACGCGGTCGATCACCTTCCAGGTCTTCAGCTTCGAGATCGGCCGGGTCTCTTCGATCCGGACGGTCTCGCCCTGCTTGAACTCGTTGCCCTCATCATGGGCGTGGTACTTCTTCGACCGCTTGATGATCTTGCCGTAGAGCGGGTGCTTCACCCGCCGCTCGACATTGACGACCACGGTCTTGTCCGTCTTGTCCGACACGATGATGCCGGTGAGAACGCGCTTGGGCATCTCTATATTCTCCTCAGGCCTTCGCCGTGGCGGCGCGGGCGCGCTCGTTCTGAAGCGTGCGGATCTGGGCGATCGTGCGGCGCACGTCGCGGATCCGGGCCGGCTTCTCGAGCTGGTTGGTTGCGGCCTGGAAGCGCAGGTTGAACTGCTCGCGCTTCAGCTCGCCCAGCTGCTCGGTGAGCTGGTCGTCGGTGCGGGTCTTCAAATCGTCGATCTTGGCCATCTTACGCGTCCTCGAGCAGGCTCTCGCCCAGGCGGGCGATGACCTTGGTACGGATCGGCAGCTTCTCGGCGGCGCGCTCGAAAGCGACCTTGGCGAGGTGGCCGGGGACTCCGTCCAGCTCGAACAGGATTCTGCCGGGCTTGACCCTGGCGACCCAGAATTCCGGCGAGCCCTTGCCCGAGCCCATCCGGACTTCGGCAGGCTTGGAGGAGACGGGCACGTCCGGGAAGATCCGGATCCACAAGCGCCCCTGGCGCTTGATGTGGCGGGTGATGGCGCGGCGGGCCGCCTCGATCTGGCGGGCGGTGATCCGCTCCGGCTCCATGGCCTTGAGGCCATAGGCGCCGAAGTTCAGGGCGGTGCCGCCCTTGGCGTCGCCGTGAATCCGGCCCTTGAAGGCCTTGCGGAACTTGGTGCGTTTGGGTTGCAGCATCTTGAGTTCCTAAATCAGCGTGCGGGCCGGACGCCGGAAGTCTGCGCTTCCATCATCAGGCGGTCCTGGGCGAGCGGATCGTGGCCGAGGATCTCGCCCTTGAAGATCCATACCTTGACTCCGCACACGCCGTAGGAGGTGTGGGCGGTCGCCTCGGCATAATCGAGGTGGGCGCGGAGCGTGTGCAAGGGCACCCGGCCCTCGCGGTAGCTTTCGGTCCGGGCGATCTCGGCGCCGCCGAGACGGCCGCCGCAGACCACCCGGATGCCCTCGGCTCCGAGGCGCATCGAAGACTGGACGGCACGCTTCATGGCGCGGCGGAAGGCGATTCGGCGCTCCAGCTGATCGGCGATACCCTGGGCGACGAGCCTGGCGTCGATCTCGGGCTTGCGGATCTCGACGATGTTCAGCGACACGTCGCTGGTGGTCATCGCACCGATCTGCTTGCGCAGCTTCTCGATGTCGGCGCCCTTCTTGCCGATGATCACGCCGGGGCGCGCGGCATAGATGGACACCCGGCAGAGCTTGGCGGGACGCTCGATCACCACCTTGGAGATCGCCGCCTGGGGCAGCGCCTTCATGATGAAGTTGCGGATCTTGAGATCCTCGAGGAGCAGCCGGCCGTAATCGGCGCCCTCGGCGTACCAGCGGCTGTCCCAGGTGCGGTTGATCTGCAGCCGCATACCGATCGGATTGGATTTCTGACCCATGTGCTTACGCTTCCTGCTGCTCGCGGACGACGATGCGCACGCGGCTGAACGGTTTGACGATTCGGCTGGCACGGCCGCGGGCGCGGGGCGTGAAGCGCTTCATCGAGATCGACTTGCCGACCGAGGCCTCGGCGACGACGAGGGCGTCGACGTCGAGATTGTGGTTGTTCTCGGCATTGGCGATCGCCGAGGCGAGCACCTTGCGTACGTCGACGGCCATCGCCTTCGGCGAGAAGGAGAGGATGTTGAGCGCGTCCTCGGCCTTCTTGCCGCGGATCAGCGCCGCGACGAGGTTCAGCTTCTGGGCCGAGCCGCGGATCTGGGTCGCGACGGCGAGCGCCTCGTTGTCCGCCACCCGGCGGGGGGATGCCTGCTTGCCCATCAGCGCTTGCCCTTCTTGTCCGCGGCGTGGCCGGGGAAGTAGCGGGTCGGAGCGAACTCTCCGAGCTTCATCCCGACCATGTCCTCGTTGACGGACACCGGAATGAATTTCCGGCCGTTATAGACGTTGAAGGTGAGGCCGACGAACTGCGGCAGGATGGTGGAGCGGCGCGACCAGGTCTTGATCGGCGCGCGGTTGTTGCCCTCCTGCGCGGTCTCTGCCTTCTTCAGCAGGGACAGCTCGACGAACGGACCTTTCCAGACGGAGCGGGCCATGGATTACCTCTTCTTCTTCGCGTGGCGGGACCGGATGATCATCTTGTCCGTCGCCTTGTTGTTGCGGGTACGAGCGCCCTTGGTCGGCTTGCCCCAGGGAGTGACCGGGTGACGGCCGCCCGAGGTGCGGCCTTCGCCTCCGCCGTGCGGGTGGTCGACCGGGTTCTTGGCCACGCCGCGGGTCAGCGGACGGCGGCCCATCCAGCGGGTGCGGCCCGCCTTGCCGAAATTCTGGTTCTGGTTGTCCGGGTTGCTGACGGCCCCGACGGTGGCCATGCAGTCCGAACGCACATAACGCTGCTCGCCTGAATTGAGCCTGACCATGACCATCCCGCGGTCGCGGCCGACCACCTGGACGTAGGTCCCGGCGGAGCGGGCCAGCTGGCCGCCCTTGCCCGGCTTCATCTCGACATTGTGGACGATGGTGCCCACCGGCATCTGGCCCAGCTCCATCGCGTTGCCCGGCTTCACGTCGACCTTGCGGCCGGCGACGACGCTGTCGCCCGGGGCGAGGCGCTGGGGCGCGATGATGTAGGTGAGCTCGCCGTCCTCATACTTCACCAGCGCGATGAACGCGGTGCGGTTGGGATCGTATTCGAGCCGCTCGACGGTGGCCGGCATGTCCCACTTGCGACGCTTGAAGTCGATGTACCGGTAGCGCTGCTTGTGGCCGCCGGCGATTCCGCGCGACGTCACATGGCCCTTGTTGTTGCGGCCGCCGGTCTTCTTCTTGCCTTCGGTCAGAGCCTTGAGGGGCTTGCCCTTCCAGAGCGAAGACTTGTCGACCAGGATCAGGCCGCGCTGCGACGGGCTGGTCGGGTTATATGTCTTGAGTGCCATTGATCCCTAGCCTCAAATGCCGCGAGTGATGTCGATGGGCTCCTGGCCCTCGACCAGAGTGACGATCGCCTTCTTGACGTCCGAGCGAGTATAGGGACGTCCCTTCCACCGCTTGGTCTTGCCCTTCTGGACGATGGTGTTCACGGCCGCGACCTTGCGCTCGAACAGCGCTTCCACGGCCGCCTTGATCTGCGGCTTGGTGGCGTCGTTGGCGACCTTGAACACGACCGCGTCGAATTCGGAGAGCATGGTCGACTTCTCGGTGATCACCGGGGAGAGGATGACATCGTAATGGTTGATGTCGACCGCGCCCTGCTTCTTAGCTGCCTTAGCCATTGAACCGGGCCTCCAGCGTCTCGACGGCGGCGCGGGTCAGCACCAGCGTGTCATGGTTGAGGATGTCGTAGACGTTCGCGCCGATCGCCGGCAGCAGGTCGATCTCGCGAAGGTTGCCGGCCGCCTGGGCGAAGCCGACGTTCAGAGCGTCGCCGTCGATGACGAGGGCGCTTCGGCCCAGATCGAAACCCGACAGCCGCTCCTTGAGCGCCTTGGTCTTGGCTTCCGAGAGATCGAGATTTTCGACCACCACCAGCCTGCCGTCGCGCGCCTTGGACGACAGGGCCATCCTGAGGCCGAGCGAACGGACCTTCTTGTTGAGCGACGGATCGAAGTCGCGGACCCGGGGTCCGTGCGCCTTGCCGCCGCCGATGAAGATCGGGGCCCGGCGATCGCCGTGGCGGGCGGTGCCTCCGCCCTTCTGGCGGCCGTACTTCTTGCCGGTGCGGGCGACGTCGGACCGCTCGCGGGCTCCGCGGGCGGTGCCGCGGCGCTTCTCGAGCTGCCAGGTGACGACTCGGTGGAGGATGTCGGCGCGCGGCTCGACACCGAACACCTCGTCGGAGAGCTCGATATCGTTGCCCGGCTCGCCGCCGTCCAGGGTCTGAACCTTGACCTTCATGGCTTAGCTTTCCTTGCTCTCGTCGGCCGCGCCGGAATCCGCCTGGGCGTCGGACTCGGCGACGCCGGCAGCGACTTCCTCGGCGCCGGGCAGCGGCGGCAATTCGTGGGTGGCGGCGGCTTCGACCATTCCGGCCGGAGCTTCCTCATGCTCGATCGTCTCGGCGATCGCCCGGATGCCCGCCGGATAGGGCGCGCCTTCCGGACGGGGGATCTTCACCGAGTCCTTGACCAGCAGCCACCCGCCCTTGTGGCCGGGCACGGAGCCCTTGACGAAGAGGAGGCCGCGCTCGAGGTCGGTGCGGACGATTTCGAGATTCTGCTGGGTGCGGTTCTTCGCGCCCATGTGGCCGGCCATCTTCTTGTTCTTGAAAACCCGGCCCGGATCCTGACGCTGGCCGGTCGAGCCGAGCGCGCGGTGGGAGACGGAGACGCCGTGGGTGGCGCGCATTCCGCCGAAACCCCAGCGCTTCATTCCGCCCTGGAAGCCCTTGCCCTGGGTCGAGCCCTGGATGTCGACATACTGGCCGGCGACGAAATGGTCGGCGGTGATCTCGGTTCCGACGTCGAGCAGTGCATCGTCGGCGACGACGAACTCCGCGACCCGCGCCTTCGGCTCCACCTCGGCCTTGCCGAAATGGCCGCGCTGCGGCTTGGCGACGTTCTTCACCTTGGCGGTGCCGGCACCGAGCTGGACGGCCGTATAGCCGTCGCGATCCGCTTCCTTGCGGGCCACGACCTGAACATTTTCGAGTGCCAGGACGGTGACCGGCACGTGGCGGCCGTCCTCCTGGAACAAGCGGGTCATCCCCATTTTCTTCGCGATCACGCCAGTGCGCATGATCATGCTCCTTATACAGAGGCACCCCGGACCATTCCGAGGTGCATGCAAGCCCAAAATCGATGCGTGCCCCGCCTGGGCTTGAGCTCCTCCCGGAGGAGAAACGGCGGGGACGCAGACCGGGAGCTTTGCTCCCGCGGTATCACCCTATCTCGTCATGCCGGACTTGATCCGGCATCCATGAACACGGTGGAGCGAGCATTCGACCCGCGGTGTTCATGGGCCCCGGCCTTCGCCGGGGTGACGCGCCGGCCCCTTAGGCCAGCTTGATCTCCACGTCTACGCCGGCGGCCAGATCGAGCTTCATCAGAGCGTCGACCGTCTGCGGAGTCGGCTGAACGATGTCGAGCAGCCTCTTGTACGTCCTCACCTCGAACTGCTCGCGCGACTTCTTGTCGACGTGCGGCGAACGGTTGACTGTGAACTTCTCGATGCGGGTCGGAAGCGGGATGGGACCGCGGATGAGTGCACCCGTACGGCGAGCCGTGTCGGCGATGTCGCCGGTGGCCTGATCGAGCACTCGATGATCGAACGCCTTCAGGCGAATGCGGATGTTCTGCGTTTCCATGACCTGCTTACCGATTGCAAAGAGCCAACTCGGTGGCGCCGCTCACATCGTCACCCCGGACTTGATCCGGGGTCCATCTTCCTTCTCGCCCCGCAGGGCCGAAGAAGGTGGATGCCGGATCGAGTCCGGCATGACGGGTGATGCGAAGCCACCCTACTCAACAAAAAATGCGAACCGCCCGAATCTACCGATCCGGGCGGCTGCGGGTGCCTTTACTACTTCGTGATCGTCGCGACAACCCCCGCGCCGACGGTCCGGCCGCCTTCGCGGATGGCGAAGCGCAGGCCCTGGTCCATGGCGATCGGAGCGATGAGCTTGACGCCCAGGTTCACGTTGTCGCCCGGCATGACCATCTCGGTGCCCTCGGGGAGGACGACCTCGCCGGTCACGTCCGTCGTGCGGAAGTAGAACTGGGGCCGGTAGTTGGCGAAGAACGGCGTGTGACGGCCGCCCTCGTCCTTCGAGAGGACATAGACCTCGGCCGAGAAGTCGGTGTGCGGCTTGATCGAGCCCGGCTTGCAGAGAACCTGCCCGCGCTCGACTTCCTCGCGGCCGACGCCGCGGATGAGGGCGCCGATATTGTCGCCGGCCTGGCCCTGGTCGAGCAGCTTGCGGAACATCTCGACGCCGGTAACGACCGTCTTGCGCGTATCCTTGATCCCAACGATCTCGACTTCCTCGCCGACCTTGACGATTCCGGTCTCGACGCGGCCGGTGACGACGGTGCCGCGGCCCGAGATCGAGAACACGTCCTCGATCGGCATCAGGAACGGACGGTCGAGCGGACGCTCGGGCTGCGGGATGTAGCTGTCGACGGCGGCCATCAGCTCGAGGATCGCCTTCTCGCCGATCGTCTCGTTGCTGTCCTCGAGCGAGGCGAGAGCCGAACCCTTGACGATCGGAATGTCGTCGCCCGGGAAGTCGTAAGACGACAGCAGCTCGCGAATCTCGAGCTCGACGAGCTCGAGCAGCTCCTCGTCGTCGACCTGGTCGACCTTGTTCATGAACACGACGATCGACGGAACGCCGACCTGACGGGCGAGCAGGATGTGCTCCTTCGTCTGCGGCATCGGGCCGTCGGCGGCGGAGACGACCAGGATCGCTCCGTCCATCTGCGCGGCGCCGGTGATCATGTTCTTCACATAATCGGCGTGGCCCGGGCAGTCGACGTGCGCATAGTGGCGCTGCTCGGTCTCATACTCGACGTGAGCGGTCGAGATGGTGATGCCGCGCTCGCGCTCCTCGGGAGCCTTGTCGATGTTGGCATAGCTCGTGTAGGTCGCGCCGCCGGTCTTGGCGAGGACCTTGGTGATCGCCGCGGTGAGCGACGTCTTGCCATGGTCGACGTGACCGATGGTGCCGATGTTGCAGTGCGGCTTCGTCCGCTCGAATTTAGCTTTCGCCATTGCTGTCCTACCTTCTTACCAAAGTCTGATTTTCCGGGACGCGTCCGCGGTTGCGGACGCGCCCATAACCTCAATTCTCGACTTACGCCAGCTTCGCCTTGACCTCTTCGGCCACGTTTGCAGGCACCTCGTCGTAATGCGAGAACTGCATCGAGTACTGGGCGCGGCCCTGGCTGAACGACCGCAGCTCGTTCACGTAGCCGAACATATTGGCCAGCGGCACCATCGCCTCGACCACCTGCGCATTGCCCCGGCTGTCCGTACCCTGGATCTGCCCGCGGCGGCTGTTCAGATCGCCGATGACGTCGCCCAGATAGTCTTCCGGGGTGACGACCTCAACCTTCATGATCGGCTCGAGCAGCGTGATGCCGGCCTTCTGGGCGCCTTCCCGCATCGCGCCTCGGGCGCAGATCTCGAAGGCGAGCGCCGAGGAATCGACGTCGTGATACTTGCCGTCGACCAGCTCGACCGAGAAGTCGATGATCGGGAAGCCGATCAGCGATCCGGTCTCGGCGGTCTCGCGCATGCCCTTCTCGACCGACGGGATATATTCCTTCGGAACGTTGCCGCCCTTCACCGAATCGATGAACTGGAAGCCCGAGCCGCGCTCGCCGGGAGCGAGCTTGACCTTCACCTCGGCGAACTGGCCCGAACCGCCCGACTGCTTCTTGTGCGTGTAGGTCAGTTCGACCGGACGCTTCAGATATTCGCGATAGGCGACCTGCGGAGCTCCGACATTGGCCTCGACCTTGAACTCGCGCTTCATCCGGTCGACCAGGATCTCGAGGTGGAGCTCGCCCATCCCCTTGATGATGGTCTGGCCGCTCTCATTGTCCGAGCTGACGCGGAAGGACGGATCCTCGCGCGACAGGCGGTTGAGGGCGACGCCCATCTTCTCCTGGTCGGCCTTGGTCTTGGGCTCGACGCTGAGCTCGATGACGGGATCGGGGAATTCCATCCGCTCGAGGATGATCGGCGCCTGGGGGGCGCAGAGCGTATCCCCGGTGGTGGTGTCCTTGAGCCCCGCCAAAGCGACGATGTCGCCGGCATAGGCTACCTGGATGTCTTCCCGGTCGTTGGCGTGCATGAGGAGCATGCGGCCGACCTTTTCCTTCTTGTCCTTCACCGAATTGGTGACCTGGCTCGCCGTCTCGAGCTTCCCCGAATAGATCCGGGCGAAGGTGAGCGTGCCGACGAACGGATCGTTCATGATCTTGAACGCCAGCGCCGCGAACGGCGCGTTGTCGTCGGCCGGACGCTCATCGGGAGTCACGCCGTCGAGCTTCAGGCCCTGGATGGCGGGAACGTCGAGCGGGCTCGGCAGATAGTCGACGACGGCGTCGAGCAGGGGCTGGACGCCCTTGTTCTTGAACGCGGAGCCGCACAGCACGGGCACGAACGAGAAGTTCAAGGTGCCCTTGCGGATCAGCTTCTTGAGGGTCGCCGTGTCAGGCTCCTCGCCGCCGAGATAGGCCTCCATGACCTCGTCGTCCTGCTCGACGGCCATCTCGATCAGCTCCATCCGGGCCGCTTCGGCGGCGTCCTTCAGGTCGTCGGGAATGTCCTGATATTCGAACTTGGCGCCGAGGCTCTCCTCGAGCCAGATGATCGCGCGGTTCTCGACCAGGTCGACCAGACCCTTGAACTGGCTCTCGAGGCCGATCGGGAGATAGAGGACGGCCGGGCGGGCGCCGAGGCGATCCTTGATCATCCCGACGCACATGTCGAAGTTCGCGCCGGTGCGGTCGAGCTTGTTGACGAAGCACATCCGCGGCACTTTGTACTTCTCGGCCTGACGCCAGACGGTCTCGGACTGGGGCTCGACTCCGGCAACTCCGTCGAAGCAGGCGACGGCGCCGTCGAGGACCCGGAGCGAACGCTCGACCTCGATGGTGAAATCGACGTGGCCCGGAGTGTCGATGATGTTGATCCGGTGGTCGGGGCCGTTGCCCTCCTCCGCCTTCCAGAAGCAGGTCGTGGCGGCCGACGTGATGGTGATTCCGCGCTCCTGCTCCTGCTCCATCCAGTCCATCGTCGCGGTGCCCTCGTGGACCTCGCCGATCTTGTAGGACTTGCCGGTGTAATAGAGGATGCGCTCGGTCGTCGTCGTCTTGCCGGCGTCGATATGCGCCATGATGCCGATGTTGCGATAGCGCTCGAGCGGATGACTGCGGGCCACGTTATTCACTCCATTGCCGGTCGCCCGGCGGTAAACCTGGGTTTGCCGACCCTCCCAACCCGTTCGGGCTGAGCTTGTCGAAGCCCTTTCCTTTACATGCGCCTGAAGAAGGAAGGCCCTTCGACAGGCTCAGGGCGAACGGTGCGGGGGAAGGACGCTTTAGCATCCACTCCCCCAATATAGTAACTACCAGCGGTAATGCGAGAAGGCGCGGTTGGCTTCCGCCATGCGGTGCGTGTCCTCGCGCTTCTTGACCGCGTTTCCGCGATTGTTGGCGGCGTCCATGAGCTCGCCCGACAGTCGGCCGGCCATGGTGTTCTCCGAACGGCTGCGCGCCGCTCCGATCAGCCAGCGGATCGCCAGGGCCTGGGCGCGCTCGGGGCGGACCTCGACCGGCACCTGGTAGGTCGCTCCGCCGACCCGGCGGCTGCGGACCTCGATGCCCGGCTTCACGTTGTTCAGAGCGTCGTGGAAGACTCCGATCGGATCGCGCTTGGCGCGCGTCTCGATCGTGTCGAACGCGCCGTAGACGATCCCTTCGGCGACCGACTTCTTCCCGTCGAGCATGACGGAGTTCATGAATTTCGAGAGCGTGATGTCCCCGAACTTGGGATCGGGAAGGATTTCGCGCTTCTCTGGACGACGACGACGGGACATTGGATTTCAACCCTTCTTGACTTCAGCCTTGGTGGAGGAACGAGCCCTCCGGCTTACTTCGGACGCTTGGCGCCGTATTTGGAACGGGACTGGCGGCGATCCTTGACACCCTGGGTGTCGAGAACGCCGCGCAGGACATGGTAGCGGACTCCGGGAAGATCCCGAACCCGGCCGCCGCGGATCAGGACCACCGAGTGCTCCTGAAGATTGTGCCCCTCGCCGGGGATGTAGCTGATCACCTCGCGCTGGTTGGTCAGGCGGACCTTCGCCACCTTCCTCAGCGCCGAGTTCGGCTTCTTCGGAGTCGTCGTATAGACCCTGGTGCACACTCCGCGCTTCTGCGGATTCTGCTCCATGGCCGGGACCTTGGATTTCGCCTTTTGCGGCTCGCGACCCTTGCGGATCAGCTGATTGATCGTCGGCATGAAGCCCTTCACCTTGTTAAGTTACTCTGCCGTGGCGCAAAAAACGCAAAAACCCGGGGTGACCATGGGACCCCATCAAAGTATTACTTTGATGGGAACCCAGCGGCCCCCTGGCCCTTGCGACGCTACGTCAATGTTCAAGCTCTTGCCTGCTCCAGGAGCACTGAGGCTCCGCAGGCGAGGCGGCCTATAGCCGTGGGAGGGATATGGGTCAACGGGGGAGATTTTCAACTGCGGTCGGCGGCCGGTCACCCGATCGGAGCCGCCGCGGCTCCCGCGAGCGGATTCGGCCTCGGCCTCGGGACCGCCGGCACGCCCTCCCCGCCCTCGAGGTCGCGGCGCTGCGGACCTCCCGGCGGCTTGCGGCGGCCCTTGATGGCCCTGATCAGCTCCATCCTATCCATGCCCTGCCCGGCGCCACGCATCGCCCGGTCCATGCTGCGCTCCGCGGCCTCCAGGCCACGTTCATGCGCGCGCATCGCGTCCGCGATCCGGCGCTCCGCCGCCGACAGCGCCCGCTCGTGCATCCTCATGGCCTCGGCCAGGCGGGCCTCGAGCCGGGCTTTGAAGGTCGCCTCATCCCTCGGCGTGCGCCCTTGGTTCGGATTCAGGGGCATTCGGCGTTCCTGACTGCGCGAGGGGCAAGCGACATAGCACGGCTCGCCGCCAATCCCGAGTCCCGCCTTCGAAGCGAACTGCCACCCGCACCGCCGCGAGCGCCGGCCCCGTTCGACCTCAGGCGGCCACGAAGGCCGTGCCCGCGGGCCGGGTCGCCTCCCGGCCCAGCCTGTGCGCGACGGCGAGGGTCGCGGCGATCATCGTCAGTGCCGGCGGTACCGCGTTGAGGCCGTTGCCGCTGAAATAGGCGAACAGGCTCATCAGCGAGCTGATCTGCACGGCGAGGAAGATCAGCCAGGCCGGACGGTCGCGGGCGACGGCGGCAAGCGCGAAGGCGAGCACGTCGGCAAGGAAGAAATAGCGCTCGTGCATCCGTGGCAGAAGGCCGGGGAGAAGGAGGCTCGCAAGCAAGGCGGCGGCGATCATTCGCTCCGGGTCGAGGCGGCGGCGGGCGAAGAGCGCGACGTAGACCAGCGCCCCGCCGCCGGCCGCAGCGAATGCGATGCGGTCCAGCCGAACGGCGCGCGGGACCTCCAGCTGCTGGACGACGGCCCAGATGTTGGGCGCGTTCATGCTTAGAGCGTCGAACCATTGCGCCTGGCGCAGGTATATCGTCGCCAGGTCGGAGGCGGGCCAGCCGGCGAGCCAAGCCGGAAGCATTGCGGCGAGGTAGACGCCGGGCGGGATCAGCCACAGGCGCCAGGGTGCCTTCTCCCGGATGAGGACGGCGACGACGAAGGGTGCGCAGAACGCCGCCTGCGCCTTGAGCGCGAAGGCGAGTCCGGACCAGACCAGCATCCACGCGAGCCGGCGCCGGATCGCGCAGGCGATCGCACAGACGCAGGCCGCCGACCACATCGCGTCGCACTGCCCGAGCAACGCTGCGTTGAGCGCCACCGTCGGAATCACGAGGACCAATGCGGCGGTCCGGGCGGGCATTCGGGCGCCCGCCGCCGAGAGCAGGCCAGAGACTGCGAAGGCGAGCCACAGGTTGCCGAGCACGGAGAGGCCTTTGATCAGGCTTCGCCCTCCGATCGCCTCGGCCAGCGGCGAGACCGCGGCGAGCAGATAGAGATAGGGCGGCGAATAGTTGGAGAAGGGCTGCGCGAAGGCGCCGACCGGCCCGCGCGCCTCGATATGCCTCAGCCAGGGCAGCAGAAAATCGCGCATGTCGAGCGTCTGGCGGGTCCAGAAAAGGGCATAGACGACCGCCCCGAGGAGCAAAGTCATCTGCAGGCTGGGCAGCCGGCCCCTGGGGTCGGCGCCCGATACGGCCGTGTGCGACAACTCAGCCATCGTTTTGCGGCCTCCCCTTCCGCGGCGACGATGGGCGAAATGTGGTTAACAACTGTTTGCGACGGGCGCGGCGACGCAAAAAAAAGGGCCCCCGCGGGAGCCCTTTTCTTCCGCCGAATTCTCGAGTGCGTCAGGCGACCTGGGCGGTCTCCATTTCCTCGGGGTCGCGAAGCACGTAGCCTCGGCCCCAGACGGTCTCGATATAATTGTCGCCGCCGCAGGCGAGGCTGAGCTTCTTCCTGAGCTTGCAGATGAAGACGTCGATGATCTTCAGTTCGGGCTCGTCCATCCCGCCGTAGAGATGGTTGAGGAACATCTCCTTGGTGAGAGTCGTGCCCTTGCGGAGCGAAAGCAGCTCCAGCATCGCATATTCCTTGCCGGTGAGGTGCACCCGGGCGCTGTCGACCTCGACCGTCTTGGCGTCGAGGTTGACCGCGAGCTTGCCGGTGCGGATCACGCTCTGGCTGTGGCCCTTCGAGCGGCGCACCACGGCGTGGATGCGGGCGACGAGCTCGTCCCTGTGGAACGGCTTCGTCACGTAGTCGTCGGCGCCGAAGCCGAGGGCGCGGACCTTGGAGTCCATCTCGCTTATCCCCGACAGAATCAGGACGGGAGTCCCCACCTTCGCCAGCCGAAGCTTCTTGAGCACGTCGTAGCCGTGCATGTCGGGCAGGTTGAGGTCGAGCAGGATGATATCGTAATCGTAGAGCTTGCCGAGGTCCAAGCCCTCCTCGCCGAGGTCGGTGGTATAGACGTTGAAGCCTTCGCCCGAGAGCATGAGCTCGATGCTCTTGGCGGTGGTCGGCTCGTCTTCGATCAGCAGAACGCGCATGGTGGGCCCCTCTCGCTCAGCGGCCCCCGGAGCCTCGTCGCCCCGTCGCCCCTGATGAAGTTCATTAACCATGGGATAAGTGAACGCAAAAGGTTAATTTCGAATTAAACGAGGATTCACAATCACGTCCGCCAAAACGTTGCGCCGCCGCAACAGGCGCCCGCCCCCCCTCGATGAACGAAAATCACTATTGCCGATCGTAATCAGCCGTTTCATCGAGGTCGAAGCTTGGTCGTCGACGTTCCGCGACCGGCCGGCACTCCTCGCCCGCTCATTCAGAAGCACTGGTCCCTGGGAACGTCGATGTAGAGTGTCGCGCTCGAGCTTCCGCCCTGGCCGTCGCTGATCGTGTAGGTCGCCGAGTAGGATCCGACCTGCCCCCCGTTGGTGTAGCGGATCGTCGTCGCCGACAGGATCGAGAAGCCGGAATCGCCGGTGCTGATGCCCGTAACGGTCAGCGGATCGCCGTTCGGATCGCTGTCGTTGGCGACCACGTCGAAGTCCCGGCTCTGGCACCGCTGGCCCTCGCCATAATCGTCGACGGCCGTCGGCGGGCCCGGAGGCGGCGGAGGAGGAGGGGGCGGTGGCGGCGGCGGCGGAGGTGGAGGCGGCGGCGGTGGGGGAGGCGGCGGAGGCGGAGGCGGCGGCGGCGTGGCGACCCCGGTCACAGTGACGTTCGAGCGGTTGCCGGCGGGGTCGTAGGTATAGGACGAGGATATGCCGGCGCTCGGGCCCGTTACGTGGTCCGCTTTGACGAGCCGGCCGAGCGGATCGTAGGTGTAGTTGGTAATCCCGGCGGCATGGGTGACCCCCGCTATCGCCAAGGCTGACGTCGCGAGAAGCAACTTGGCGCCTGATTCCATACTCACATGCTGTCCCTTCTCAATACAGTGTGCCGCAGCTAATCAACGCCAAGTTTTGCCCGGACGGTGATCGCGCGGCTTATGATGCTCTCTAAAGACTCCGACTCGAATATACGGAGATCCCTGTAGAGGTCGGCTCTCAATGTCGGAGCGACTCTTCTATCCTTAGAGAATTGAATGAGTTCTTCGAGTGTTTCCTCCTCAGCGAAGTCATCGTTGTCCATTATGATCGGGACCGCCTCGATAGCCAGTTGAGAAGTGCTCTTCCATGCGGTGCTCAGGAAACCATTGTCTATGCGGTACCCCAAGCTCATGTGGAGGAAGTCCACGTTTTGAAACAATGGTACGTAATACTTCCATATGTAACATCCACTGGGAGGCATATCAAAAGAAAATCCACGAACCATAAGAATAGGGTTGCGGTGATACAGAAAGGATCCCGATGCGCGGAACTTTGGCAGGAGGGCGGACACAGCCTTCGCGAGAGCATCTGATTTTCTGGTCACGGGATCAAAATCACCTGAAGGAGAGTGGTTGGAGGGAGATTCGCATTATACGCCGCCCGCTCGCCAGGGCTAATGAAAGCGCCACCCGTTTTCAGCTCGATTGCAAAAAGTGGCGCCGCAGGATTCCCGACGACCGCATCGGCTCTGACTGATCCCGGGGTGCCGTAGTTTACAACTCTCCCGCGAAGATATGAAATCTCGGCGTGGTACGTCGGCGAATTCATCGCCTTGATCATGGTCGCGAACCGATTATGTATCAGGATTCCTCGGAGCCAGCCGAAGGCGGCTCGGCCGAGTGCGCTTTGAAAAAATTTCGGAATGGAGTTGGCCGCCCGTTCCGCAGTGTCCACCAATATTCTGTCTCTAGAGGGACGAACGCCGCCCGCCCTGCCTAGACCTCCTCCGCCTCCGAGGCCGCCGGGGACCGCGAACAAGCTATCGGGGATGAAGAGAATGGCGGTCCGTGAAATCTCGTTGCCTAGACCATCGAACTGCACCCGATCGACATACGTGCCGGCAAGCCCATTGGGATTTTGAGCACGATCGCCTTTTTCGCGGACGCTGCTGTCGCCGGTGACCGTGAGCGCTCCCCAGCTCGCGCACGATGCGCAGCCGAATGCTCCCGGAATGTTGGTTCCGGTCGCCATGTCGCTTGCGGTCCCGGACGGGTCCTTTCCGTTGATCGGATCGCCGCCGGCGTAATTATACCAGTTCAGGCCGTCGTCGTACCCGATGGGGTCGGTCTGCAGGAAACGGCCAAGGGTCGGCGAATAGGTGCGCGCCTTATAGTGATACATGCCGAGCTCGAGCAGCCAGGCCTGGCCGGTATATTGGAATTGCCCCATGTTCGTGGAGGCGGGAATCCCAAATTCGTCATACCGGTTGATGGCGAGGGCGGTGCCGGACGTATCGGTGACGGCGACGACGGAGTTTCGCTCGTCCGCGACGAGATAGCGCCTGTCGGTAGTCCCGGAACCTTCATACCAGACCAGCGGCTCATCGACCTCCGGGCCCCATACATAGCGGCTGACGACCGCGTTGGACGCAGCCGGATTCACTTCCGCAACAATGTTGGCGCCGTCATATTGGAAGGCCCGGAGCGAAGCCCCGGTGCTGCTCAATATGGAGTCGAGGCGGCCCGTCGGATCGAAATAGAATTGCTTGCCGGTGTCGCTCGTCTGCACCAGCTCGTTCTTGCTGTTAAAGGTGTAGGCGACCGGCCCCGCGGACGTGAGGTTGCCTCTGGAATCGTAGGTCGGAACGACGCTGCCGGCGGCCGTATATTGGTTCAATTGGTTGGCGGTGTAGGTCCGATTGACGTTATAATGGCCGCTCCAATCATATGAGTCGTTCGATTGGGTACGCTGGGTGATCTGGCCGGCGGGATTGTAGGAATATGTATAATTCTGGTCGTTGGCGGTGCCGGCCAGATCGAGACCGAGGCTGCTCAACTGGGTGGCGTTGTTGTAGCCGTAGGTGGTGACGACGCCGTTGGCCCGGGTCAGCTTGGCCCGCCGCGCGAGGTCGTCGTATTCGAACGTCGCTAACGCGATCGAGCCATTCTCCCGGATGGCTGTCAAATGACCCGTGGCGTCATAATCGTACGTTACGAAAAAGCCGTCAGCCCAGGTCAGCCGCGTCCGGCGGCCTGCGGCGTCATATTGGCTGGTCCGGGACGAGGTGGCGTCGCCCTGGGTCGTAAGTCGGCCGAGCTCGTCATAGGCGAAGGTGCTGCTGTGGCCGTTGGCGTCGGTCACCGACAGCAGGTGGCCAAGATTGTCGTAGGCGTAGGTCCTGTCGCTGTCGGTCAAGGCCGTGCCCGGATAATCGACCACGGTCGCTCGGCCGAGCAGGTCGTAGCTGTGGCTGACGACGGGCGCCAAGGCGTCGCCGCGCAGCTTCTCGGTCACGACCTTGCCGCTTCCCGCGCCCGTCGCGCCGTAAGCGACGCTAACGTAATCGCTTGGCGCGCCCGTCGTGCAGACGGCTATCGTAGCGTTGAAGCACGTTCTCGAAAGGCGGTCGAAGCCATCATAGGCGAAGGACGTAACGTTCCCCTTCGCATCCGAAACGCTACTCGAGCGCCCATTGGCAGTATAAGTGAACTGGCTCTCATTCTGGACCCAGGCGGTCCCGACGCCGCTCTGCACGGTCTCGATCGCGCTCCTCTGGTCATAGATGGTCTTGCCGATCCGGTCGGGCCCGTGAACTCCGGGAGCGGAAACCTGACTGCAGGCTGCGGGCAGCGATCCGTAGGTGGAGGGCGTCATCCTGACCGCCACGCACTCAACGCGGCCGAGCGCGTCATATCCATATTGTGTGAGAGAGGTGGCCGCCGTAGCCGCTGGAGTGGCCGGTTCGTTGGACCGTTCGATCTCCTTGCGGCCGTAGCTGTCATAGCCGATGTAAGCGGCCTGAACTCCGGTGAAGCCGCTGCCGTCGGAATTGGATGTGCCCTGGGTGACGACGTCGATCTGGCCGTCGGCCTGGTAGTGCGTGTTCGTCGCGCGCGGGCGGCGCGGGCCGGCGCCGTCGGGATCCGGCGTCCAGCGGGCTATCTCCTGGCGAGCCTCGTTGAAGCGGAGCTGCGTCGTCTGGCTCAGCGCGTCGGTGACGCTGGTCAGGTTGCCCGACGCGTCGTAGCCGTAGGATACCGTGGCGCTAGGTGTGCCCGTTCCGGAGCTGTTCGTTACCGAGGACACGAGGAGGTTGCTGCCTGCCGAGGCCGAGCCGCTCTGATAGGCATAAGCTGTCTTGACCGCGTCCGAGCTGGTATCGGCGCAGCCGGCCGTCGTCCTGCACGCCCAGCTTTTGAGCGGAAGGATGATCGGGCCGGCGGCCGGGCTCAGCGTCCCCGAGCTGTTCCTGGTCCAGGCATAGAAGCTCGCGTAGCCGTAGCGAGTACGCGGTCGCGCGGCTCCCGTGGACGGCGCCGGCGCTTCGACATAGTCGAGCGATCCGTCGGCATTGTAATAATAGTTTGTGATATTGCCAGCTTCGTCGGTCGTGGTGACGGGTTTGTTGCAGGTCAATGCACTGGCGCAGGTGGTCGGAAAGCTCGCATACGCGGCGATCGCGGCCAGCCCCGACCCCGGCTTCGCAGTCGCGACCGTCGAGGTTCGATTACCCCGCGCGTCATAGCCGTAAGTTACGTAATTGCCCTCTGGAGCAGTGACCTTCTGGACCTGCCCCGTCGGACCATATTCGTAAGCCGTCGTCTGGCCCTTCTCGTCCGTGTCCGAGCTGATCTGGCCGGTCACGGTGTTCGAAACCGCGATCCGGGTGCGGGCCAGCGGGTCGACGGCGGTGACTGTGCGGGTCGTGTAGTTCCACCCGCTGAGAGCGTTGCTGTAGGTCCAGGTCTGGCCGCCGCGCTGGATCGAGCTGACGAAGGAATCGGTCGCGTAATTCTGGATGACCACATCGGGCGTGGACGCCCCGGGGCGGCTGATCGTGTTCAGCCGGTCGACCTCGTAGCCATAATGCCACGTGCGGTTCGCGGGATCCGTCACCGAGGTCAGGTTCACGTCGCTGTAGCCGGCCGAATAGCCGTAATCGGAATGCGGCCAGGCATTGGCGAGGCTGCAGGAATCGGCGGCGGGATCGCAATGTTCGACGGCGTTGTTGATGGCCGTGACCCGGGTCGGATATTTCCAGGCGGCCTCGTTCCCCTGGCTGAGGGTGTTCGTCCCGTAGGTGAACTTCAACTGGTAGCCGTGATTGTTCGTGACCGACTGGATCCGGGCGTAGATGACCGTGAACGTCCCGCCGCCCGGCGGGTAGACCACGAAGCTGGCGTTCTTGTAGGTGAACGTCATGATCGTGCCGTCGGGCGACTTGATCCACCGGGCCCGGCCTATCTCGGAATCGTAGCCGCCAAGCGTCGCTCCGCCGGCCGGCATGAAACGCACGATCGTGCCGTCGCGGCCGGTGTAGACATAATCGCCCGCCGGCTCGCGGAAGAGGGTGGAGCCATTGGTGAGGTCTGACGTGTAGGTGCTCCCCGTGCTCGTGACCGCTACCCGGGTGAAGGTCTCTGAAGAGCCGGCGATGCTCACCGTTGGGCTGAGCCCGCTTCCGCTCATCGTCACGATCAGCGAGTGGCGCCAGCCACTTCCCGACCAGTATCTCGTGAAGGCCAGGCCGTGGAGGCCGGCCGGCCCGATCGCCAAGTCGGTCGGGTTCGAATTATAGGTTCCCCGCACCATATCCACGCCGTTGGAATCGACGTTTTGCCGCACCGGCGGGGCCGGGACGTCGGCAAGCGCCTGAGTCGCGCAAAGAAGCGACAGCAGCGCGCCGATCTTTCCCCAAAAGCTAATCCGCATTCGCCCCTCCGAGGCACAGAAACAGTGACAAGATCGGATCCGCTATTGGGGCGAATTACCGGGCGGCGATTCGGATCGAGACTGAGCCAGCCCTGCGCCGGGCGTGGCGTAATGGCCGGGGTCCAGCCGGCCTTCGGAGCCTTGCCGCCCGGGGACCGGAGCGGCGATGCTTCCGTCCGACTCGAAGCGCCTAAGGTCGATCTCGACCGGACGCAGGCCGGCGTCGAACGGCCTGCCCGAGACCTTCGCGAGATCGCGCGACAGGTCCTGCAGCTGGAGCGTTCCGTCGGCTTCCTGCCGGGCCACCAGAACGCGGGTACGGCCGCGCTCGTGGACGACCACCGCCAGACTGCGAGTCCCGGGGTTATAGCTGGAGCGGTAAGACTCAACCCTGCCGACTCGAACCGCGGTCCCGCCGCAGCCGACGTAGAGGATGGTGCCCTGCGCCTCCGCCCCGGCAGCGTCCGCAGCGGGAGTGGCGAACGCCTGGCACTGGGACATCGGGGCGCCGTGCGGCGGAGAGGCCGGGCCTCCAGGCGCGGCGGCGGCCTGCAAGAGCAAGAGCAAGCTGGCAATCAACGGACGTCCCCCGAATGACCGAGAAACAGCCGAGGCCAGCCAATTTCCAGGAAAAGCGAATTGGAACGGACCTTCAGCAAGGTGCAGACGGCGGTAAAGAACCGTTTGGTCCGTTTTGGTTACATGGCCTGACGGCAGGCACGGGAGCGCCCGGACGCGCAGTTGCTCGTCATGCCGGACTCGATCCGGCATCCACCTTCTTCCTTCGCGCGCCCGCAGAAAGAAGGTGGACCCCGGATCAAGTCCGGGGTGACGGCTCGCCCGGAAGTGCAATTTGGTGCGACACGCCGATTTGCGCGGCACCCCGAGGCGTGGCAGGGCGCGCCTAAAGGAAAAAGCCCGTGTGGGATAAATATGTGCTGTTCATCGACGGCGAGGCGATCGTCATCGACAAGCCGGCGGGGCTTGCGGTTCACCCGGGCTCGCGCACGCCGGAGAGCCTCGAGGATTATCTGAAGCATTTCCGGTTCGGCTTCAAACGGGCGCCACTGCCCGTCCATCGCCTCGACCGGGACACTTCGGGGTGCCTTCTGCTCGCCCGCAACCCCAAGGCGCACAAGCGCTTCCAGCGCGCCTTCGAGAACAAGCAGGTCAGCAAGACCTATCTCGCGGTGCTCGACGGGGTGCCGGAGGGCGAGGCGGGCGCGATCGACATGCCGCTCGCCAAGATTTCGAGCGAGGCCGAGGGCTGGCGGATGGTCGGCGACCCCGGCGGCAGGCCTTCGCTGACGCGCTGGCGGAGGATCGCCGTCCGGGAGGGCCGGGCCGTCATCCTCTTCTCGCCCGAGACCGGCCGTACCCACCAGATCCGGGTCCACGCCGCCGACGGGCTCGGGATCCCGATCTCGGGCGATCCCGTCTATGGCGGCTCCAACGGGCCGATGCTGCTCCACGCGCTTTCGATCCGGGTGGATCGCGACGGCAAGCCCCCCGTGGAGGCGACCGCTCCACTGCCCCCGACCTTCGTCGGCGCGGGGCTCGGCGACGTCCTCGAGGGCGAGCCGGCGCTTGCCGCCTCGCCGCCGCCCGACTCCGGGTCCCTCTCCGCGGGAGCGATCGAAGAGCCGGGCGATGCCCCCGTCGACTGAGCCTTACGCCCTGCCCGAAGAGGCGCTGGAGGAGAAGTTCCTCGCCTCCACCGGCCCGGGCGGCCAGAACGTCAACAAGGTCGCGACCGCCTGCCAGCTGCGCTGCGACGTCTTCAGGCTCGGCCTCGCCCCCGCCGTCTACGCGCGCCTCAAGAGCCTCGCCGGAAGCCGGATGACGACCGAAGGCGAGATCGTCATCACCGCCCGCACCCACCGCACCCAGGAAGCCAATCGCGAGGAAGCCCGCTCGAGGCTGGCCGAGCTGATCGCCAAGGCCCATGTCGCGCCCCGGCGGCGGGTCAAGACCAAGCCGAGCCGGGCGGCGAAGGCGAAACGGGTCGACGAGAAGAAGGGACGGGGCGCGGTCAAGCAGGGGCGGGGCAAGGTGAAGCTGGACTGAGGCGCGGTGCGAACCGTCATCTTGGACCTGATCCGGGGGACATGGACGGTGGGGACGACCTTCCCGCTCTTTTGGGGTGGCGAGGCTTTATTGGTTTCGCACAAAGACCACGAAGGCACGAAGGGGGCGGGCGGGGTGACGGGCGCGGTGCGTTTTCTCGAGGGGACCGGCCCGGGAACGAGGTTTGCCTGCGGCGCTTGAGGGCGGTCGGCCTCTCGGCACCCTTTGCGCCTTCGTGCCTTTGTGTGAACGCAATTGGACGGCGGAGCCGACAAGCCTCCATCTTCTTCCCCGCGCCGGTTCGCGGAAAGGCGGCCCCGGATCAAGTCGGGTGACTATTCCGTACCAACACGAAGCCTAGCCGAGATAGCCCTGCTGGAGGGCTTTCAGCGCTGCCCGGGTGCGGTCTCGGGCGTCGAGTTTGAGGAGGAGGTTGGAGACGTGGTTCTTCACGGTGCCTTCGGCGAGGGCGAGGAGGTCGGCGATCTCTCGGTTGCTGTAGCCGGCGCAGATCAGGTGGAGCACCTCGCGTTCGCGGGCGGTGAGCGATTCGGCGACGTAGCTGTCGGTGGAGACTGAGGGGCTCCGGCGGATCGCGGCGATGAGGCTTTCGGTCATCGCCGGCTGGAAGGCCGTCCTGTCGTCGGCGAGGGCGCGGATGGCCTCGGCGAGGTCTTCGAGCGAGACGTCCTTGAGCATCAGGCCCCTGGCGCCCGCCTTGATCGCGGCGATCGCGGCGTCGCCGTCGTCGAAGGTGGTCAGGACCAGGGTCGGCGGAAGAGCGCCGGCTTCGCGAAGCGCCTCGAGCACTCCGATCCCGCTCAGCCTCGGCATCCGGATGTCGAGGAGGAGGACGTCGGGCCCGAGCTCCGGGACCTTCTCGAGCGCCTCCTCGCCGTCGCTCGCCTCTCCGACCACCTCGATGTCGGGCACGAGCTCGAGCAGCCCCCGGACGCCCTGCCGGACGAGGGTCTGATCGTCGACCAGGACGACCCGGATCATCCCGGCGGGCTCAACCGGCTTGCGGGGCGCGGGACGGAAGCCAGGCGTCGACGGTGAAGCCGAAGCCGGCGCCGGTGCGGACCGCAAGCCTTCCGCCGAGGGTCTCGACCCTCTCCCGCATCCCGAGAAGCCCGGAGCCCGGCGAGGCGGCGGCGGGCCGGGCGCTTCCGTCGTTGCGGGCGACGAGCCGGACCCCTTCGCCGTCGGGCATCACCCGGAGCCACAGGTTCGAGGCCTGCGAGTGCCGGACGGCGTTGGTGACGGCTTCCTGGGCGCAGCGCATCAGGGCGTGGGCCTGCTCGGGGCCGACCCGGACTCCGGGCGAGAACTCGACATGGATGGCCGGAGTGGGGATGCTTTGGGCAAGCGCCTGGAGCGCCTCCTCGAGGTCGCAGCGTTCGGCCTCGCGCAGCGCGGAGACGACGTCGCGCACCTTGGCGAGTAGGTCGCGCGACAGGCCCTTGGCCTGGATCACGCTGTCGAGGGCCCGGCCGGGCTCGGTGACGTGGCTTGCGATCTCGAGCTGGAGCCCGAGCGCGGTCAGCTCGTGCCCCCACGAATCGTGGAGCTCGCGCGAGATCCGAAGCCGCTCCGCGTCCCGGGCGTTGCTCGCGATGACGGCCTGGGCCCGGGCCAGCGCCCGGGCGGTCTCGGCCTCCCTTCGAAGCGCGTTGGCGGTGAACAGGACGACCAGCTGGAGCCCGAAGGCCATCCAGTGGACCCAGCACAGGTCGGGATTGGGAACGAGCGCCAGGGTGGCGACGAGAAGCAGCGACTGCAACAGCACGAAGCTCAGCGCCCTGAAAGGCGAGGCCGCCATCGCCGCCTGCCAGGCGGTGATGATCAGAAACATCGACATCATCGCCCAATTGACGAGCACCGCCATGGCAACGACCGAGCCGAGCTGGACTGCGATCAGCGCCCATTGCGGGCCAGGCGGAAGCCTGAGGACCAGGGCGGCGGCGGCGGCCGCTCCGAAGGCCGCCAAAGGGACGAGCCAGAGCCCGGGCACCGGGGCGTCGCGGATCTCGCAGCCGGCGGCGAACGCCTGCAGGACGGGCCAGGCGACGGCGAACCAGACGGCGAGAGCCGCGATCGCGAAGATCCACGCATTCGGGGCTTTGAGGCGGCCGGGCATTGCGGAATGCTGCCACAGGGCGGGTCGGCTTACCATAGGCCGGAAGTCATGGTTGGGCGGGGCCACTCGGCTTTTTCGGCGAAGCAATACAAGTCCCGGCTGCGCCGCCATGCAGCACGGCATGCCGTGCAGCGAGGATTGCGCGGAGAGGCGGGCTGGAGCACAATCCATGGCTCGCCGCCGGTCCATCAAGCAGATTCGGCGGCTCGTTGCTTGCAGCCATGGAGTATGATCACGGAGGCCAACATGGAAGTCCGAGCGAGGGATATCGTCTGGAAGTTCGCACCGAACGCACGGCCCGAATACGAACGTGCGTTTATCGTCGGCGATGGGTTACTCGACGAATTCGGGATCAATACGGCCGCACGGCTTGCTCACTTCCTGGCACAGGTCTTCCACGAAACCGGCGCCTTGCACACTCTCATAGAAAACGGCCGCTATAACCGGGGGAACCTCGCCCGAATGTGGGACGGAGGCAATTGGCACAGATATTTCGCCAACCGGGAAGAATGTCTCGCAATGGCCGATCAATGCGCCGTCGATCAGGGAAAAGCGCTTTTCAGCCGGGTCTACGGGCGTCAGAGCCTCGGCAACAGGCCCGGTACCGAGGACGGCTGGACTTATCGCGGCCGCGGCCTTTTGCAGACCACCGGTCGCAGGGCCTATCAGATTTACGGAGAGAGGTTCGGGGTTGATTTCGAGGGCCAGCCGGATTCGATCTTCGCGCCCGAGCATGCGCTCAAGCCGGCATTGGCCGAGTGGCAGGACGGCAACCTCAATCGCTATGCGGACGCTGGAAACATCGAGCATATCACCGCGCGCATAAATGGCGGAACGGTCGGTCTCGATGGACGCAAGGCCTGGTTCTACAAGATCTATCCGTTCGCCCAGGCCGGGCTCAGCAAGGCCTGGAGGGTGCAGGCCGAACTATATCTGCAGGGCATTCTCGCGGACCGCCCGGACGGGGTCGTCGGGCGGCATACGCGCGCCGCAATCGCCGACTACCGCCGGCAGGCACGGCTTCCGGCGGGCGAAGGCATAGACAGCCAGCTGCTCCAGTCGCTCGGTATCGACGACTAGCCCCTGCGCAACCTCACCATGCGGGCGGAGCGGGCCGCCGGGCGAATTCGCAATCCTTCGGGCGAGAGCGGCGCATTGTCGGCTTGCCCTGCGTGAGCGCCGGCTCGCTCACCCGTATTTGACCGAGCAGCCGTAGGCGCGGCTCACCGGCACCGACACCGGCTTGCCCGCCTTCAGCTCGGCAAGGGCGGCGAGGACGTGGTTTCGGGCGCCCGCTATGTCCGCCTTGTCCTGGGTCGGCCTGTCGTCGATCCCGCCGTTATAGACGAGGATGCCGGCCGGGTTGACGATGTACATGTGCGGAGTCGCCTTGGCGCCATAGGCCCTTCCGACGACGCCCTTCGGATCGAGGAGATAAGCGGTCCGGCGGCTCGGCTGGCCGGCGGCGAAGGCCTTGGCCTGGGCCGGGGTCATGTAGCCCTGATTGCCTTCGCCGCTCGAGTTGATGGTCAGCCACGCGACGCCCTGGGCGGCGGCGGCGGCCTGGGTCTTCTGCATGTTGCCGCTTTCGTAATGCTTTCGGACCGTGGGACATTCCGGGTTGTTCCACTCGAGGACGACCGTCCTGCCGCGGAAATCGGAGAGGCTGACCGGGCGGCCGTTCACGTCGCCGGCGCGGAAGTTCGGCGCCGCCTTGCCCACCTGGAGATCGGCGAGGGTCGAAGCGGCGTCGGCGGGGCCCTCGGCCAGCAAGGTCCAGGACAAGGCTGAAGCGCCGGCCAGGCCGGCGGCTGCAAGGGCGATCGACCATTTCGTCATCTCAATTCTCCTTCTGGGTGAGCGCAAGGACTCGGGACATTGTGAGCATCTGGGGAAGGATCTCGGGCGGCCTGCCCGGCGCGTAATAAAGGTAGAGCGGGACTCCGGATCGCCCCTGCGCCTCGAGGAAACGGCCGACGGCAGCGTCTCCCCCGGTCCAGTCGCCGACCAGGACGGCGACCCCATTCCGGGCGAAGGCCTGGGACACTTGCCGGCGCTGGAGCACGGTCTTCTCGTTGACCTTGCAGGTGATGCACCAGTCCGCCGTGAAGTAAGCGAAGACCGGGCGGCCCTCCGCCCGGAGCGAGGCGAGGCGCGCTTCGCTGAAACGTTCGCCGGCCAGGGGCGAGACCCCGGTCTGACCCTCGCCGGCGGCCGGAAGGAACAGCAGCGCCGCAGCCGCGCCGACCGCGGCGGGAGCGAGCCGGAGCCACGGGCGGCCGTCGCCCTGGCGGCGGCCCATCCACCACAAAGTCAGCCCGAGCAGAAGCGCTGCTGCGAGGCCCATCGCCATTGCGTCGACTCCGGACTGGCGCCCCAAAATCCAGGCGAGGCCGAGAGCGGTGAGGAACATCGGCACCGAGAGCAGGGCGCGAAGGCGGGCCATCCAGGGCCCGGGCCTGGGCAGCCGCCGCCGCGCGGCTGGGGAGAAGCCGAGCACCAGGAAGGGCAAAGCGAGGCCGAGGCCGAGGCCTGCGAAGACCGCGAGCGCCGCGGGGAGCGGGAGGACGAGGGCGGCGCCGAGCGCGGCGGCCATGAAGGGGCCGGTACATGGAGTGGCGACGAAGGCCGCCAGGGCGCCCGTCCAGAAGGCGCCGGCCGAGCCGCCCGCCGCGGCGAGCCCGCCGCCGAGCCCGATCGAGGGCAGCTCGAACAACCCCGCGAGGCTGAGCGCAATCGCCGTCATCAGCAGCAGGAGGAGCAGGATGACCCGCGGATCCTGAAGCTGGAAGGCCCAGCCCGCCGAGCTTCCACCGGCACGAAGGGCGAGCACCGCCGCGCCCAGCGCCAGACAGACGCAGACCGCGCCAGCCGTGTAAGCGAGCGCCTCCGTCCGAGCGGAGGCTTCGTCCCCGCCTGCTCTCGCAAGGCTGAGCGCCTTGAGGCTCAGGATCGGAAACACGCAGGGCATGACGTTGAGCAGAAGCCCGCCGAGCAGAGCGCCCAGCAGCGCGGCCACGATCGCGGGGACTCCTCGCCCCGGCTCCTCCCCCTCGACTCCGAGCGGAGCGCTGGCCGCGGGCACAGGCCCCGGCGCCGCCTTGAGCGAGAGCCCGTTGCCGTCGCCCAGCTTCAGCACGCCCTCGAGAGCTTGGAGGCTTGCACCGTTGGCGCCCGAGTCGGTCTCCACGATCAAAGTGTCGCGGGCTCTCGAGAAGATTTGAGGCGCCGCATAGGAAAGGGCTCCATCGGTCAGGGGATAGAAATAGGGGTCGCGAAGCTCGAGCCCGGCCGGGAGGGGGATCGCCAGTCGGAGGCGGCTCCCGGAGCGCTCGAACCGGGCCTCGCTTCCCAGCGGCTTTGGAAGCGCGCGGCGGAAGCCGTCGAACAGAGCGCGGTGCGGCTCCGCCGCCGACAGCGATCCGGCCACGAGATCGACTGCAACGGTGGCGGTTTCGGGAACGCAGATCTCTTCGGTGCAGGCGAGGTAGTCGACCCGCGCGCGGATCGGAAGCGGCGTGCCGGGCGCCAGGCCCCTCGGCGCGGTCACGTCGACAAGCAGCGCATGATCCCTGGAATAGACATAGTTCATGAGCCCGGAGACGATCAGCCGCTCGGGCACCGGGTACCGGACCGGACCGGCGAGGAGGCCCGCCGGCAGATCCCAGGCGAGCTTCGTCTCGGTGCCGCTGTCGCCGGGGTTCTTCCAATAGCCGTGCCAGCCCTTCGAGGGCCGCATCGTCAGCGCGAGGGTGACGGTCCCGCCCGGGGCGACCTCGGCCCGTTCGGAAAGTAGACCCGCGGCAATGGCGGTCCCGCCGGGCTTGGCGGTCTGCGCCTGAGCGGTCGCCGCGAGCAGCAATGCCGCCAGCCACCAGATCCAGCGATGTGCGAAACGGCATAGCATGAGCGGATGCTGCCACGGCGGGAGCCGCCTGCCATGTGCCGAAGGTCACGGTAGGTGGGAAGAACAGCGAAAAGGATCGAGGAGGAAAGCCGTTTTGCTCCACCTGTCATCCCGGCGAGCCACCAGACCGACACTTAGGTATTGACCTAATCGTCTCCGGCTCATTAGTAAGGCTTCTACCTTAGTGACGTCATCCGGAGCCCTGCAATGACCGACGCACCATCCTGCGCAAATGACGTGCTCGATCGGGAAATCGTCCTTTCCCGAGTGATCGACGCTCCCGTGGAAACCGTCTGGCGGGCCTGGACCGAGCCGGAGCGAATGTTCCAGTGGTTCGGACCGACCGGCTATCGTTGCGAGGCGAACTTACGCCAGGACGCCCGGCCGGGCGAGATTTGGAGCTACGTTATGACCGGGCCTGACGGGCAGCACTGGGACAGCCGGATGACCTTCCTCGAGGTCGTTCTCAATGAGCGGCTGACATTCGATCACGGTTCCGACCGGGACGACGACCCGGACCGGTTCAGGATGACCGTCACCTTCGACCGGCAGAGCGACGGAAAGACGGTCCTGACGTTGCGTCAGCTGCATCCCAGCAAAGCCCGGCGGGAGCAGGTCATCGGCTTCGGTGCCGTGGAGCTCGGCTATCAGACGCTCGGCAAGCTGTCCGATTATCTCGGCGGGCTCTGAAATGGCCGCTGCTTCGCAGGCCCGGCCCGTGGAGGAGAGCCGGATCGGCTGGGTCTTTCACGCTTTGGCGGACCCCACCCGCCGAGCGGTGGTGCAGAGGCTCTCGAGCGGACCGGCGTCGACGACCGAGCTGGCTCGGCCGTTCAGGATGGCGCTGCCCTCCTTTGCCCAGCATCTCGACGTCCTCGAGAAAGCCGGAATGGTGGAGTCGCGAAAGGAAGGACGCCTGAGGCTTTACCGGCTGGTTCCGACGCCGTTGCAGGACGCGGAGGACTGGATGGTCGAGCAACGGAGCATCTGGGAGCAGCGTCTCGACCGTCTCGAGGCTTATGTCGAAGGGACGAAGACGACGGACGGCTAGGCGCCGCCAACGAGCGGGCGCGCCTGTCGGCGGCCGATCCAAAGCGTGTGGACATTCAGGGCGGCGCTCGATCTCCCTCTCCCCGGCGGGGAGAGGGGTAATCAACCGAAGCCGCCGCGTGGATCTCAATACAATTCAGCGCTCAGACCGGCTGTCCCGGCCCGCCCGCCTTGCGGCCGAACTCCGGCGCCGGATGCGAAGCCTCGGCAACGGTCGTCGCGCTGGCGACGCTCGTGATTTCGTCGTCCTCGCGGGCGACGATGATCGTTTCCTGGCCGTTGGCGCCCTGCAGTCGAAGGATCCGGCGATTCTGGACGCTGCGCCATCCGATCGCGACGATGATCGCGAAGACGCCAAGGCCGAAGAGAATAGCCAGAAGACTTGATTCGGAGTCGGTCATTGGACTTATCCCTTGAGTTACAGGCCCTTCCCATTAACCGTCGAAAAGTTAAGAAGCTTGCCGCCTGGCATTCGCGATAATTGCCGGCGAAACCGTCCCGCGAGCGCCGGTCGCTCCAATCGAAAGCCTGCGCATGCCCTCTTCCCGATCCTTCGCGGTTCTGCTCGCGCTGACGCTTGCGCTGCTGGTCCCCGCCGGCCGCGGCTTCGCCTGCCCGGGCGCTCTTCCCGACGAGCCGGCTCCGCCGCCGCGGATCGAGCTCGTGAAACGGGCGGCCGAGCGGAAGCCGAACATCGTCTACGCGGTCGTGGAAAAGGCGATCGGGGCCTATAGCTCGGGCGAGCAGCGGCGCCGGGTGAGGATCCTTCATTCCTACAAGGGCAATATGCGGACCGGCCAACGGCTGTGGACCATCGTCTCGCAGGTCCGATCGGAGTGCGCCCCGGGCCAGCCGGCGGAGATCGAGGCGCTCGAAGGCAGCTACGGCCTGCTTCTCCTGCCGGATATCCGGGACGGAGACCCGCCGCTCGAAATGCCGGAATTCCTGAGCCTGGACGACGCTCGGAACCTGATCCGCGCCGGGATCATCCGGAGCGCTCGCGAAACCGGGCCCCGGGAAAGGTCCGCCAAGCGCTGAGCGCCCCGCGGCGGTTACACTTGCCGGTGCGGGGACGGGAAAGGGATCGCCGGACTCTGGCGGAACCGCCTTGCAGAGCCCACATCCGACATGCCGGCGAAGCCGGGGACTGGGAGCCAAGATGTACGACTTCACGATCGACTCCGCGGACAAGCCGGAAGCTTGGCGCCAGATTGCCGCGGCCGCCGGCTCCCTGACCGACGGCGAGCCGGACGCCGTCGCCAACATGGCGAATGTGGCCGCCCTGCTGTGGGAATCGCTGCCCGATCTCAACTGGGCCGGCTTCTACCGCAATGTCGGGGGCGAGCTGGTGCTCGGGCCGTTCCAGGGACGGGCGGCCTGTATCCGAATCCCGTTCGGGAAGGGGGTTTGCGGAGCGGCGGCGGCGAGCCTCAAGCCGCAGCTGGTCGAGGATGTCGACTCCTTTCCGGGGCATATCGCGTGCGACAGCGCCTCGCGGTCGGAGCTGGTGGTCCCGCTGATCCACGAAGGCGAGCTGCTCGGAGTGATCGATCTCGACAGTCCCAGCCTGGGCCGGTTCGATGCCGAGGACCTGGCGGGATGTCTCGAATTGGCACGGCGGCTGGCTCCGCGGCTGGCCGCCGGTAGCAAAGCCGAACTCCAAGCGTTAAAAAAGTCCTAACGAGCCCCGACTCCGCCGGGGCTTCAACGCAGGCACTCGCGCACAGGGGACGAACATGAGCAAGCTCTGGCTAATCGGCTTGGTGGCGTCGGCCGCCTGGACTCCCGCGGCGATCGCCCAGGGCGCCCCGCCGCCCCCGCCTCCGCCCCCAATGGCCCATGGCGCCCACGCGCCCGCGCCCATGGGTCATGGAGCCATGCGCGGCGGCGGCCACATGAGGGGCGGCGGCCAGATGGGCGGGATGACCGGCGGCCATCGCATGGGCGGAATGAAAGGCATGCCCGGCGGCCATCGCATGGGCGAGATGAAGGGCATGCCCGGCGGCCACCACATGGGTGGAATGAAGGGCATGCCCGGCGGCCATTACATGGGGGGAATGAAGGGTATTCCCGGCGGCGGCCATATGAAGGGCTGGCAGCGCTTCGGCCGAGGCCATGTCCTTCCTCCGCATTTCCGCAACCGGCAGTTCTTCGTTCACAATTGGCAGAGCTTCGGCTGGCCGGCGCCGATGCCCGGCGGCCAGTGGGTCCGCTATTATGACGATGCCCTCCTCATCGACCGCGACGGCCGGGTCGTCGACGGCCGTTACGGCTGGGACTGGGGGCGGGGCGGCGGCGACATGGCGTATGACGACGGCGGCTACGGCTACGAGGACGAACGCTACGAGGACGATTACGCCGGCGGCGACGATTACGGCTATGAGGACGACGGGGGCGACTGCGACTGCGGCCCGGCCGGCCACCTGCCGCCGCCGCCCCCCGGCTACGGTTCGGGCCACGGCTACGGTTCGGGCCACGGCTACGGTTCGGGCTATGGCTACGGTTCGGGCTATGGCTATGGTTCGGGCTACGGTGCCGGCTATGGTTATGGCTACGGCACGGGGCCGGTCGTCGTCACCGAGACGATCACGACCACGGCTCCGGTGATGGAAACCCACACCTATTACGAGACGGTGACCGAGCATCGCGCGGCTCCGCGGCGCCATTACAGCAAGCCCGTGGTCCGTCATCACAGCAGGCCGGTCGTTCGCCGCTCGGTGAAGCCCGCCTACCGCGCGCCGAGGCCGGGCGAGCGGGGGTAAGGCTTATCCTTGCCTCCCCATGGAACATGGGGAGGGGGACCATGCGGAGCATGGTGGAGGGGTGATCTGACGGAGCCGAGTCAGGCCACCCTCCACCACCTCCGGTGGTCCCCCTCCCCATCGTTCCGATGGGGAGGCAGAGAGGTCAGCTGAGCCGGTCGAGATCCCCGTCGCCCAAGCGGCCCGGAACGACGACCAGCGGGCAGGGAAGGCTTCCGGCCACCGCTCCGGAGAAATGGCTGACCAAAGGGCCGGGCCCGCCTTCGGCCGCGGCCCCCAGCACCAAAGCGGCGACGTCGTCGCGCTCGGCGAGCAGGTCCGCGATCGCCTTTTCCGGCTCGCCGAACCTGACCAGGATGGTGGGCTCGATCCCGGCCTCCTCGACGATCGCCCCGGAGGCCTGGAGCACCATCGCCTCCGCTCGAAGCTTCGATTCCTCCTCCATCGCCGCCTGGACCCCGCCCCACTGGACGAACTCCGCCGGCGGGACGATGGCGAGGAGGATGACTCCCCCGCCGGTACCGGAGGCTCGGCGAGCGGCGTAGCGCAGGGCGGCGCGAGCCTCGATCGTCTCGTCGATCACCACAAGATACGAGCGCATTTCCGACTCCGTTCGGCCGCGACGCTGCGCCAGAACGGCGAGAGGCGCAAGCGCGGCCTTGAAAAGGCCCGCCGCTCAGGACGGGCTTGACCCGGCCCCTCCTGTTGCTGTTTGGAATTGGAAGCACTGCCGTCAGGAGCTTTCCCGCGCCATGCCGATTGAATTGAAGATGCCGGCCCTCAGCCCGACCATGGAAGAGGGCACGCTCGCGAAATGGCTGGTCAAGGAGGGCGACACGGTGGCGGCCGGCGACCTCCTCGCCGAGATCGAGACCGACAAGGCGACGATGGAGTTCGAGGCGGTCGACGAAGGGACGATCGCGAAGATCCTGGTCGCCGAGGGCACCGACGAGGTGAAGGTCGGGACCGTCATCGCGCTGATCGCCGGCGAGGGCGAGGACGCCGGCGCGGCTGCCGCCACCCCGACGGCCGCGAAGGAGCCGGTCGCCAAGGACGGCGGCGAGACGGGCGCGGGCCAGCCGGCCACCGCCCAGCCCGCCACCGCCCAGCCCGCCACTCCCACTCCGACCCCCGAGGTAAAGGGCTATGGCGCCAATCCCGCCGAGGAGGTTCCGGCCGTTCAGCAGAGCGGCTCGGCTCCGGGACCAAAAGCGGATGCGGGCGGCCGGGTGAAAGCGAGCCCGCTGGCCCGCCGGCTCGCCGAGCAGCGCGGGATCGACCTTTCGAGCCTCGCCGGATCCGGGCCCGGCGGACGGATCGTCAAGGCCGACGTCGACGGAGCGGCCGGCAAGCCGGCAGCGGCTCCCGCCGCCCAGGCCCAGGCGCCCGCGCAGGCGCCAGCCGCGCCAGCGCCGAGCTACGCCGTGCCGGAGATCCCGCACGAGGTCGCCAAGCTTTCCAACATGCGCAAGACGATCGCGCGCAGGCTTACCGAATCGAAGCAGAACGTCCCGCACATCTACCTCACCGTCGACATCCGGCTCGACGCGCTGCTCAAGCTCCGCGGCGAGCTCAACGCCACGCTCGAGCCGCGCGGGGTCAAGCTCTCGGTCAACGACCTCATGATCAAGGCGCTCGCCGCGGCTTTGATGGAAGTGCCCGAGTGCAATGTCCAATATACCGGGACCGAGCTGATTACCTTCAAGCGCGCCGACATATCGGTCGCAGTGTCGATCCCGAACGGCCTCATCACCCCGGTGATCGTCGCAGCGGACTCCAAGTCGCTGTCGGGGATCGCGACGGAGATGAAGGACCTCGCCGCCCGCGCTCGCGAAGGCAAGTTGAAGCCTGAGGAATATCAGGGGGGGACGGCGAGCCTTTCCAACATGGGGATGTATGGGATTTCGGTTTTCTCAGCGGTCATCAACCCGCCGCAGGGGATGATCATGGCGATCGGAGCGGGCGAGAAGAGGCCCTATGTCGTCGACGACGGCCTCCAGGTCGCGACGGTGATGAGCGCGACCGGAAGCTTCGACCACCGAGCCATCGACGGGGCCGACGGCGCCCGGCTGATGCAGGCGTTCAAGCGGCTCGTCGAGGCGCCGCTCGGAATGCTCGCTTGAACGCCGGGCGCCGGCTGATCCTGCCGACGCTCGTCGCGACACCCGCCGCGATGTGGACCTTCGGCCTTTACCTCATCGGCTGGCCCGGCTTCACCCGGTTCACCTTCGAGCGCGAGGCCGTTCTCGTCTGGGCCGGCCTGGTGGCCGCCGCCCTCCTGCTCTTCGGATGGCCGGTCGGAGCCCTTCTGGCCCGGCTCCGGACTCCGGCTCCTGTCCGGCTGACGCTGCTCATCGCGGCCGGAGTCGCGGGCGGCGGCCTCGTCGGCGCGTTGCTCGGCGGACCGCCGGGGTCGATCCTGGCGATGCTCCCGGGCGCCGTCACCGCCGCGATCTGGGCCGGGTTCAACGCCGACCTGCTCGCGGGCCGCGCCATCCGCGAGGCTGCCTGAGATGGCGCTGGGCAAGGCGGTGCTCGGCGGCCTCGTCGCCTCGATCGCGATCCCCTACGTCATGCGCGGCGATGCCGGCCAGCTCGGCGAATGGGCCCGCCGAGGCCTGGTCCATTTCGAAGTCGCCGGGCACGCGATCTACTGGTCACTCCCCCTCTTCGCCGGAGTGACCCTCTTCGCCTGGCTGTTCCTGTCCTGGGCGGACAGATGAGGGGCGTCGCGGAGCGGCGGGGGACTGCGGCTTGAGGGCCTTCAGGCTCGGCCTCGTCGCACTCGCCGCGGCGCTCGGCGGATCGGCCCTGGGGGCGGCGCTGCTGACGGCGCCCCTGCTCTTCGGCGGGCTCGGCGACGATGGGTTCCCGGTGCGCGCGGTCTTCATCGTCGCGCTGCCCTTCGCTCTGGCGGGGACGGCGGTGCTGACCGGCCTGTCTCTGCTTTGGCGGGACTCGCTGTCGCGGCGATACGGCGATTATGGCGGCATCCTCCTCGTATCGGCGCCGATCGGAGGACTGATCGCCCTTCCCTTCCTAGGCCTCTTCGGCTTCCTTTTCGGAGCGATGTTCGGGCCGCTCGTCGCCGCCGTCTGGGCCCTGCTCTACAGCCGCTTCGCGCTCCCGCCCGGCATGAGGGAATTGAGCCATGGCTGAGCGCGGCCGGCTGGCCCCGGGCCTGAGGGGCGCCCGACCGGCGCTGGCCGAACTCGGCCCCAGGCTCCTCGCCGTCGCCGCCGCCGCGGCGCTGATCGCGGGCTGCATCACCGGCACCCTGCTGACCCTCGAGGACGAAGCCTGGCCGGGACGCGGCGGCTTCAAGGCGGTGATCCAGATTTCGGCGCTGTTCACCGCCTACGCTTTCCCACTCGCCCTCGCCGTCGGCGCTTTGCTTGCCGTCACCCTTTCGCCGCTTCTGGCCCGCCGGGGCCCCCTGGCCCACCTGCTCGCCGGGCTGCCCCTCGGCCTGGGGGTCCATTTACTGGTCGACGCCGCGATCGGCGAGCGCATCGACTCCCTACAGGACTGGATCGGCGGAGCCTTGGCCGGGGCCGCCGCCGGGCCTTTGTGGTGGCTCCTCTGCCGGCGGCATTTTCGCCCGGGACGAGCGGGATGAAACCGCATTTCGCCTTGTCCCGGACGTCCTGCCGCATCATCTCACCCGCGACCCTTTTCCATCCGCACCCCTTTGAAAGCCCGGAGCGATAATGGCTGACACTTACGACCTCATCGTCCTCGGCTCCGGCCCCGGTGGCTATGTCGCCGCGATCCGGGGCGCCCAGCTCGGCCTCAAGGTCGCGATCGTCGAGCGCGAGAAGCTTGGCGGGATCTGCCTCAACTGGGGGTGCATCCCGACCAAGGCGCTTCTGAGGACGAGCGAAATCTATCACTACATGACCCACGCCTCGGCCTACGGCCTGATCGCCGAGAAGCCGGCCTTCGACCTGGCCAGGATCGTCGACCGATCGCGCAAGGTCGCCGGCCAGCTCAACGCCGGGGTCAAGGGGCTGATGAAGAAGAACAAGATCGCGGTCGTGGAGGGCGAGGGAGCGCTCAAGGGCAATGGTGCGCTGAGCGTCACCAAGGACGGCAAGGTGACCGAGCTTCAGGCGAAGCACATTCTCATCGCCACCGGCGCCCGCGCCCGCGACCTGCCCTTCGCCAGGGCGGACGGCGACCGGATCTGGACCTACCGGCACGCGATGGTGCCCAAGGTCATGCCGACGAAGCTGCTGGTCATCGGATCGGGGGCGATCGGGGTCGAGTTCGCCAGCTTCTATTCCGACATGGGCGCCGAAGTGACGATCGTCGAGATGCTCGACCGGATCCTTCCGGTCGAGGACGAGGACGTCTCGGCCTTCGTCCACAAGGCGCTGACCAAGCAGGGCATGAAGATCCACGTCTCCTCGGGTGTCGAGACCCTCGAGGCCGGGCCTGACGGCGTCAAGGCGACGATCAAGGGCCAGGGCGAGCAGGACTTCAGCCATGCCATCGTCGCCATCGGCATCGTCGCCAACACCGAGAATATCGGACTCGAGGCGCTGGGCGTGAAGACCGAGCGCGGCCACATCGTCGTCGATGGCTACGGCCGGACCAACGTGGAGGGCGTCTACGCGATCGGCGACGTCACCGGACCGCCCTGGCTGGCGCACAAGGCGAGCCACGAGGGAGTCGTGTGCGTCGAGGCGATTGCCGGCGGAAAGCCGCACCCGTTCGAGACCTGGAACATCCCCGGCTGCACCTACTCCAGGCCGCAGGTGGCGAGCGTCGGATTCACCGAGGCCAAGGCCAGGGAGCTGGGGCGCAAGGTCAAGGTCGGCAAATTCCCCTTCATCGGCAACGGCAAGGCGATCGCTCTGGGCGAGGCCGAAGGCTTCGTGAAGACGGTGTTCGACGCCGAGACGGGAGAGCTGTTGGGCGCTCACATGGTGGGGGCGGAGGTGACCGAACTGATCCAGGGCTATGCGGTGGCGAGGCAGCTCGAGACCACCGAGGAGGACCTGATGCACACGATCTTCCCGCATCCGACACTGAGCGAGATGATGCACGAGTCGGTGCTCGATGCTTATGGGCGTGCGGTTCATTATTGAAGGCTCGCTCGGCCGAACGATGCGGGACCGGGAGGGCGAGGATGACCAAGGATGCCGATGTTCGAGGGCGCTTCAGGAGCGCGGACGCCCGCGAGGCCTACCAGCTTCTGAAACAGGAGGCCGAGGCGGCCGGGTTTCGCTTCCACCATAAAAACTCGGCCGTCAAAGCCGTCGAGCTCGTCGATCGAGACGAGCAGAAACTCTTTTCCGCGGTCGCCGCAAACGAGCATCTGCTTTTCTATCTGCGTCAGCCGGTCCTTCGGCGCATTCCCGGCCTTTTCGAAAAAGCCGCCGGGGCATTCGGCGCGGTCAAGGAAAATTGCCGGGGGGAGTATCGCACTCGGGTGCGCAATCCGTCGGAATTGAGAAGGCTTCTGAGCTGGCTGCGGGAGCAGCGCGCATGGCCTCGACAGGCCGAGTCCTAAAATTCGCGCCCGCAGCCCGGTGACCGAGGTTCCCCGCCATGGCGAAGGATAGGACGACATTGGCTGCCGTCGTTCCGGCTGTGCCGAGGGGACAGGTACTTTTCATGTGTGCGGGAGACTCGTACTTTCTCACGAAAAAGTACGTTCCTCTCCCTTGGACGTGCCCCTCACGTGCCACCGCTTCACTCGCTCCGGAATTTCCGCGATTATCACGGTCTGACGACGTGGATTTGTTTTGCGCCAGGATGACGCCATGCCGCGCCCGGCCTGGCCGCGAAGCGGAGTGGCAGTCAATAGACTGTCGGCGGCGATTAGTTCGGCGCCGGCATCAGGATGAAGGCCATGACCTTCGCTCCCGCCGGGGTCGTCTGCTCCGTGGCGATCAGCGCGATCTTGCGGGCCGGGACTCGCCAGGCCCGGACCGGCGCTCCGTCCGGCCCGGTGGTCGCGGCCGCCCGGACCGCTCCGGCGGTGCGCCTGCCCCAGGCGTCGGCAAGCAGGAAGCCCTGGGCGCGAGTCATCGCGGCGGGGGCCTGGACGAAGCAGACCCGCGGCGAATCGGACAGCCCGACCAGCAACTCTCCTCGTCGCATCACCCGCTGGCCGGCGACATTGTCTGGCTTCCACCCGTCGGTGGCCGCTAGAGACTCGACTTGCCGAGCCGAGGCACCGGAGACGAGCGTCTCGCAATATTTGCTGATTGCAGCTTCAGTGGAGATATCGGCTGCCGCGGCGCCGGCGCTCCAGAGGGCGACTCCGACGGCCAGCGCCGGCTTTGCAATTCGGTTCATGAAAGGGCCTGACTTCAAGTAGTTGCGGGGGCCCTAGCAGCTTCGGGACGGCTTTTCCACCGGACCCTTATCCGCCGGCGCCATGCTCGGGACGGATGTAGAGCCGCTTCACGATCGGCCATTCGCGCGCCACCTCGGCTTCGATCTCGGACACGAGCCGCTCGACCTCGCGAGCGCTGATCCGGTCGTCGAAATCGACGCTCACCATCGCCGTGATCTGGTCCGGCGCGGAATGGATGGTGAGGATCCGGCCGATCCCGGCGATTCCCGGCCTTCCCGCCGCCGCCCTCCTCAGGCCCTCGACGATCTCGGGCTCCGCCGCCTCGCCGATCAGCAAAGCCTTGGATTCGACCGCGAGCAGGAAAGCGGTGAGGCCGAGCACGATCCCGATCACCACCGAGGCGGCGCCGTCGTAGAAGGGGTCGCCGGTCAGCTGCGACAGCATCAGCCCGGCCGCCGCCGCGACGAGGCCGACCATCGCGGCTCCGTTCTCCAGTAGGACGATGAAGCCGGGCGGATCCTTCGATCGCCGGACGGCCTCGAACCAGCCGAGCTTGCCCTTCGCCGCCTTGAATTCCTTGAACGCCGCCCAGGTCGATCCGCCCTCGAGCAGGAAGGCGACGAGCAGGACGGCGTAGGCGATATAGGGCGAGACCGCCTCCTCCGGGTGGAGGATGTGGAGGATTCCTTCGACGACCGAGACCATCGCTCCGAGCGCGAAGACCATTACCGCGACGACGAAGCTCCAGAAATAGAGTTCGCGTCCGTAGCCGAAAGGGTGGCGGTCGTCGGCCGGCTTTCGAGCCTGCCGTCGTCCCCAGATCAGAAGCAGCTGGTTCGACGAATCCACGACCGAATGGACGCCCTCGGTGAGCATGGCCGACGATCCGGTGAACGCCGCCGCGACGAACTTGGAGACGGCGATCCCGAGATTGGCCGCGAAGGCGATCAGCAAGGTTCGGTTGTTATGCTCGGCCAAGGTCGCTCCTTCGTGAGGGAGTCCTAGCCGCGCGTTTCGCGACAGTCACTAGCGGCCGTCCATCGCCGCAGCGGCGCGCACCGGCCCTCCGCAATGAGCCGCCAATCCGGCCAGGTCGGGTTGAGGCCGCCGACGAGCCCTGCTAAATTCGGGCCGTCATCGGGAGGATCATTCATGGACAAGGAGCAACCGGGGGGAGCCGGCGGTTCGACATCGGGCGAGCCCAGGCCTGAATGGACCGCGCCGCAGGTGGACAAGCTCATCGCCGGCGGCGCGGAAGCATCGTCGGGCGCGGATATCGAGGGCCTGGACGGCCTGTCCTGACCCGAGAGTGACCGCGATACGCTGGGCCACGCCCCGCTCCCCAAAGCACAGGCTCGCGGCGGTCGCTCTGGCGCGCTCGGCCGTCGCCGCCGCGCCCGACAAGCCTTCGCCGCGGCTCGCGCTGGCGAGGGCGCTCTCCGGCGCCGGAGAGATCGAGGAGGCCGCTTCGCTCCTCGACGAGGCCTGCCGCCTTTTTCCGGAGACGGAGGCCTTGCACGAGGAGCGGGCTCACGTCCTCGGCCGCCTGGGAGAGGTGGAGGCGGCGCTGGACTGCGCCCGCGGCCGCGACGCGGACTGGGCTCCGGCCTTCGCCTTCACCTTGCTCGCCCGCCACGGCCGACGCTCCGAGACGGTCTCGCTCGAAGCGGAGGTCGCGGCCGTCCGCCCCGCCGATCCGAACCTCCTCGAATCGCGAGTGAAGCGTGCGCGCGGCGATCCCGTCGAGCTTCTGCGCCTGTGCGAGGAAGTGCTGAGCCACGATCCCGGCGCTGGCCACGCGCTCCACTACAAAGCGGTGGCGCTGGCGCAGCTCGGCCGCGGCGACGAGGCCGCCGCGCTGATGGGGCTCGACCGCTTCCTGAAGATCGCCCCGCTGCCGGCTCCGCCCGGCTTCGGCGGCGACGAGGCCTTTCGGGAGGCGGTCCGCTCGGAGATACTGGCCAACCCGAGCCTCCACCCCGATCCGGTCGGTCACGCCACCCGCTCCGGCCTCAGGACCCGCCACTTCCCCGCCGCCGGCGACCGAGCCGCCGCGGCGCTGATCGAATCGATCCGAACGGCCGTCGGCGCCTATGCCGATGCCCTGGCCGGCGACCATCCGTTCGTCCGCGCCCGCCCGGACCGAGCGACCTTCACCCCCTGGGCCCTGCTGTTCCGAGGCCCCGGGCACCAGGTGGCCCACCATCATCCGGGCTGCTGGCTGACCGGAGTCTATTATGTCAGCGCCCGCCGCGACCTTCCCCGGCCGGACCTCCCGCCGCCCGGGCCGATCCGGATCGGAGTGCTTGCCGACTGGCCCGAACTGGCGCCCCCCTGGCCTGTGCTCGAGGTCGAGCCCGTGCCCGGCACCCTCCTCCTCTTCCCCTCCTTCGTCCCGCACGAAACCATTCCGCCGGGCGAAGGGGCGGAACGGATTTCGGTCGCCTTCGACGTTTCAGCCGTCCCCTAGGGTCCGTCCTGCTCACATCGACAGGCTCCGGATCCGCCGCGCATGCAAAAAGGGGACAGTCGCGAGCGACTGTCCCCTCCGGCCTTCGTGCTTTCAGGCTCAGTTCGTCCCGGCCGGGATCTCCTCGAGCGGGCCGCCCATTCCGGTATAGGCGCCGTTGCCCTTGACCATCGCGAGCGCCTCGGTCGGAGCCGGGGACTGCGGGATGATATGCACCGAGGCTCCGATCCGGGTCACCGAGAACAGGTTCTTGGCGAAGGCCAAAGGCAGCCTGACGCAGCCGTGCGAGGCGGGGTGGCCCGGTATCTGGCCGGCATGGAGCGCGATTCCACCCCAGGTCAGCCTCTGCATGTAGGGCATTGGCGCGTTGTTGTAGATGCTCGAATAATGTTTGGCATGCTTCTGGAGGATGTCGAACCGGCCCGTCGGGGTGCGGTGCCCGGGCTTGCCGGTCGAGACGGTCGTCACTCCGATCAGCGCCCCGCCGCGATAGACGTAGGCGCGCTGCAGCGGGATCGAGACGACGATCTCGACCTCGCCCTGGGTCGAGCGCTCCGGCTGCCAGACGAACTGGCCGGGGCGAAGCTTCGCGGTCTCGAGGTCGGTCTGGTCCGGCTCGGCGGCGGCCGCCGCCGGAGCCGGCGCGGCCACGGCGACGGGCGCCGGCTCGGCGGCGGCGGCGGCGGGCCCGACGATCTCGGCATAGGCCGAGCAGACGGGGGTGAAGGCAAGCAGCAGGACGCTGCCGGCGACGACGAGATTGCGGACGCTTACCTGGTTCATGGCTTCGACTTTACGGGTGTCTCACCCGCTCCTTCCCTCGGCCGGAATGGCCGTTGCGGCTCATCTAGGAGTCGCCCGTGGCCGCGCTGTGCCGCGGCTGGGGGTTTGTTGTTTCGATTGTTGCAGTGCAAAAATTGGCTGTTTTCGACGGAATCCGGACGGCGTGCGTCACCCCTTGCCGGATCGTTCCGGCCCCACGTCCGTTTCTCGTCGGGGCGGCCCGGTGGCGGCCCTCATGTTTGCGTAAGGAGGCCCGTCATGCCTGCAAGAATTTCCGCCGCGATCCTTCTCGTCTCGCTCGCCGCTTCGCCCGCCTTGGCCCAGGATTACGACCGGCGAAGCCGGGCCGAACGCGTGGCGGACGAGATCGCCCGCCAGGTCGAGGCAACCGCCAACGCGGTCGGAGTGGTCACCGAATCGGTCAATCGAAGCGTCGACTCGCTCCGTTTCAGGGGGCCCGAACGCTTCGCGGTCGAGCGCTGCGAGCGCTATGTCGCGCGCTACGGACGGATGCGGGTCGACGACGTCCGCCGCTACCGACGGGGCGGCTGGCGGGTCTATGGAACGGTCGGCGGCGCAGCCATCGGCGACTCGAACGGCTGGCGCCGCGGCTACGTCCCCCGGGCCTTCACCTGCACCGTCCGCGAGGATGGAAGGGTCAAGCTCAAGACCGGCAAGCTGCGCAGGTACTGATCCCGTCGCGCGATTGGGACAGTCACTAGTGACTGTCCCCCCCCCCCGGCCCGCTAATCGGCCAGCGCGCAGCGGACGGCGGAGGCGGCAACAAGCAGGGCGCGCATGGTGGGCCTCCGCAGCAAGGAACTTCAGCTACCGACCCCGCCCGAGCGCCAGCTTAAGGTCGGCCTTCGGCTAGTGACTGCCGCCGCTCTCCCCGGCTAGGGGACGTGGCGACCTGCAGAAACGGAGCCTCCGATGCGCCACGCCCTCACCGCACTTTTCCTCGCCACCGCCGCCGCGCCCGCCGCGGCAGACACGGTCGTCGTCACCGCCGACCGGATGATCGATGTGCTGGGCGGAAAGGTCGTCGAGGAGCCGGTCGTCGTGATCACCGACGGACGGATCGCCTCGGTGGTCGGGCGCGGCGGAGCCAGGCCCGTCATCCCGGCCGGAGCGAAAAGGGTCGACCTCCCGGGCAAGACCCTCCTGCCCGGCCTGATCGACATGCACGTCCACCTCGATTCGAACCCGCGCTACGGCGGCTATTCGGGGCTGCAGTTCACCGACATGTTCTGGGTGGCCCAGGGCGTCCGCAATGCCCGCGACATGCTCGACGCCGGCTTCACCACGGTGCGCAACGTCGGCTCCGACAATTATGCCGACGTCGGCTACAAGCAGGCGATCGACGAAGGGCTGATGGTCGGCCCGCGGATCGTTCCGGCCGCCCATGCCCTTGGCGCGACCGGCGGACATTGCGACCAGACCTATCTGCCGCCCTCCTTCGCGGCCAGGGGCAAGGCGGTCGGGGACGGTCCGCAGGAGCTTCGGACCCGGGTTCGCGAGCAGCGCAAATATGGAGCCGAGGTGATAAAGGTCTGCGCCACCGGCGGAGTCTTCTCGCGCAACACCGAGCCGGGCCAGCAGCAGCTTTCCGAGGAGGAGCTCCGGGCGATCGCCGAGGAAGCGCACCAATGGGGGCTGAAGGTCGCCGCCCACGCCCATGGCGCGGCCGGGATCAAGGCGGCGATCCGGGCCGGGATCGACACGATCGAGCATGCCTCGCTGATCGACGCCGAGGGCATCCGGCTCGCGAAGGAGCGCGGTACCTGGCTGTCGATGGATATCTTCAACACCGAATATACGCAGGCGGAGGGCGCGAAGAACGGAGTGCTGGAGGACAATCTCAGGAAGGACCGCGAGATCGCCCAGCTCCAGCGCGACAATTTCCGGGCCGCCCACCGCGCCGGAGTGAAGATGGTCTTCGGAACCGACGCCGGAGTGATGCCGCACGGGAGCGCCGGCGGCCAGTTCCGCTTCATGGTCCAATATGGAATGACTCCGATGGAAGCGATCCAGGCCGCCACCCGGAACGCGGCCCAGGCCCTCGGGCGGGAGAAGGACGTCGGGGCCATCGCGGTCGGGCGTTACGGCGACATGATCGCGGTGGACGGCGATCCGCTCGCCGACGTCCGCCAGCTCGAGGATGTGGACGTGGTGATCAAGGGCGGCGCGGTGGTGAAGCCATGATCCCGCCCGGCCACACCGCCGTGGAAGGATGAAGGGGCCAGGCTGAGATGGCCGAGCGGTCGGGCCCTATCCTGCTCGCCTTTGCTGCCGGCGTAGCGGCGTCGCTGGCCTTTCATATGCTGGTCCGCCTTGTGCGCAATCGCCGGCGACGCGCTCTCGAGGTCGATGCACCGCGCACCCCGCTGATCGCGCTCCGCCACGGCCACAACCCGCAACGGGGCTCCATCGAGGAATCCACCCCCGGTATCCCGATCCTCGTCATGTGCGCCCTCCTTGTGATGAGACCCGGGATCGAGACCTGGGAATATTATCTTTGGGGCGGCTTCGCGCTCGTGCTCGGCCTGCCCGGGGCCTGGCTGGAGCTGAGCGAGTATCGGCGCCAGCTGACCGTCGGCCCCGCCGTCGCCGTGCATGAGGAAGGGCTGTACCTGACGGGGTGGCGCCGAACGACGTTCCTGCCCTGGCCGGAGGTCGCGCTCGTCTACACGGATCCGCCCGACACCGGCGGCTATGTCGCGGACGAGATGAAGGCGATGCTCCATGTGGAGAGCCGCGACGGCCGCTCGTGGCGCTTTTCCAGCCGCGACTTCCCGCCGGGCACCCCGGCGGAGTTCGCACGGCTTGAGTCTCTCGCGGCGCTGCGCACGGCGGCGCCGGGCTCGATGCTGACCCACGGCAGACTCTGACCGCTAAACCACGGGGCCGTAACGACTTTCTTTCGCGATTGCTGGAACGGGGCCCGACTTCCGCGGGTTCGCCAAGGATAACCTCCCCGGAGCCCCGCCATGTTCATGCACAACAAGAAGCTTCAATATACCGTCCGGGTCTCGGAGCCCAACCCGACCCTCGGCACCTTCATGCTCGAGCAGTTCGGAGGCCCCGACGGGGAGCTCGCTGCGGCGATGCGATACTTCACCCAGGGTCTCGCCGAGGAGGATCCCGGGCGCAAGGACATGCTTCTCGACATCGCCACCGAGGAGCTCTCCCACCTCGAGATCATCGGCTCGATCGTCGCCATGCTCAACAAGGGCGCCAAGGGCAAGATGTCCGAAGGCACGATGAGCGAGGCCGAGCTCTACATGGATCTCGCCAAGTCGGGCGCGAGCACCCCGACCCAGCAGATCGTCTTCGGCGGCGGCCCCTCGCTGACCAATTCCGCCGGGATCCCGTTCAGCGGCGCCTATGTCGATTCGCGCGGCGAGCCCACGGTCGACCTTCGCTCCAACATCGCCGCCGAGGCCCGGGCCAAGATCGTCTACGAGCGGCTGATCAACATCACCGACGATCCCGGGATCAAGGACGCGCTCACCTTTTTGATGACCCGCGAGATCGCCCACCAGAAGTCGTTCGAGAAGGCGCTCTATGCGATCGAGGAGAATTTCCCGACCGGCAAGCTGCCCGGCCATCCCGATTATTCGAGCCTCTACGTCAACACCTCGCAGGGCGAGGGCGATCTCGAGGGGCCGTGGAACAGCGGCCCGGAATGGGACCGTCTCGACGACGTGACCAGTGCCATTCCGCTCGGTGGCGGCGACGGCCTCGCCACGGTCGAGGGCCTGAGCACCCGAGAGAAGAAGGACCTCAAGGCCACCGCCGTCAGGACGATCTCGGACCCCACCCGCAACCCCACCACCGGCACCGACCTCGGCGCCGGACCGGGCGCGGGCCGGACCAAGGACCTCGACGCCGACGTGGAGTGAGACGTAAGGGGACGCAGCCGGCGGCGGCTGCGTCCCCGCAGAATCGACCGACCGGGACTGTCCTAGGGGTTTACCGATAAGCTCGATCGTCCTCACCGGATTCCTCGGCAGCCTCGCCGCGGGCCTCGCGACCGTCCTCGGAGCCCTCCCGCTGTTCGCGACGGGCAAGCCGAGCGCTCGGGTCGAGCGGGGCTTCCTCGGATTCGCAGCGGGCGTGATGCTGGCCGCCTCCTTCTTCTCGCTCATCATCCCCGGGATCGAGCAGGCGCAATCGACCGGGCTCGGCCGATCCGCCGCCGCTGCGACGGTCATCGCGGCGATGCTGATCGGCGGAGCGTTCATCGGCCTGATCAACCGGCTGGTGCCCGCTCTGGACGGGATGGGGCTGTCGCCTAAGGACGGGGTCAGCGAAGCGGCGCACCGCCGGATCTGGCTGTTCGTCGCGGCGATCACGCTTCACAACTTCCCGGAAGGCCTGGCCGTCGGAGTCAGCTTCGGGACGGGCGACTTCAAGGCGGGCTACGCCACTGCCCTGGGGATCGGGCTCCAGAACATCCCGGAAGGACTGACCGTCGCCGCCGCCCTCATGACCATCGGCTACGGGCGCGGCCGGGCGATCCTCGCGGCTTTGGCCTCCGGGCTGGTCGAGCCGGTCGGCGGATTCATCGGAGTTGCGACCGTCGCCGCCGTCGCCAGCCTGCTGCCCTGGGCGCTGGGCTTCGCGGCCGGAGCGATGATCTTCGTCGTCTCCTCGGAGATCATCCCCGATACCCACCGCGAGGGCGGCGGCGCCGGGATCGCCACCGCGGCCCTGATGGTCGGCCTTGCGGCGATGATGTTCCTCGACATCAGCCTGGGGTAAGCCCCGTCGGTCCGGCAAAAGCCGGGATCCCGACGAGAAGTCTCGGCGGGTCTCCCCGCGGTCCCGGCTTCCGCCGGGATGACGGGCACGGTCATTGCCGGCCCGCATTTTGGGTCTTGAAGTTGACGCAGCGTCAAGCGCTACGACGTCGCCATGGCGAAGAATCTGGACATTGCCGAAGTGGTCCGCCGCACCGGGCTCAGCGCCCGGGCGCTCCGCTTCTACGAGGCGCGGGGGCTTCTGAAGCCGCTTCGAACCGCATCGGGGCGACGGGTCTACGGTCCGGCCGAGCTCGAGGAAGTGAACCGGATCCTGGCGCTCAAGAAGGCGGGGCTGACCCTCGCCCAGATCCAGCGGCTGGGCGGCGGCCGGCCCCTCGACCTCGAAGCGCTAGTCGCCGCCCAGCTCGAGGCGATCGAGGCGCGCTCGGCGGAGCTGGCCAAGGCCAAGACACTGCTCACCTTCATCCAGTCCCGAATCGAGCGCGGCGAGCCCATCGATTCCGAGACCTTCTGCTCGCTGATCAGGAACGGAGATACGATCATGGAAGCCGAGAATTGGAAACAGGCGCTGGAACGCCACTATTCGCCCGAAGAGCTGGCCCACTGGTCCGCGAACCCGCCGCCCGCGGGCTTCGACCAGGCCGCCTATTCCCGAAGCTGGGAGGATTTAGGCGAGCGTATCGAGGCGGCGCTCCCGCTCGACCCGGCGGGAGAGCGGGCGCAGGCCTTTGTGCGCGAATGGAACGCCTTGCTCGAACCGTTCCGCGCGGTCGCGACTCCGCAGATGATGGAGGGCGCGAAGAGCTTCTGGGAAAGCGGAACCGCTTTCGAAGGGCAAGGCGGCTCCAAGCCGCCCTTCTCGAAGGAAGCGATGCAGTTCATCCTTGCGGCTTCGGCGGCCGCTCCGGAGGGCTGAGCCTTTCGCGGAACGCAATCGCTCCCTTTGCGGTTCAATCCCGTATCGAAGCGCAAAGGGAGCGAGAGCGACATGAAGGGTTATTGCGACGACATCGAGAAGGCGACCGTTGCGAACGAGGATTTCCGGCGGGTGCTCTACACCGGCAAGAATCTGCAGCTGGTCCTGATGACACTGCCGCCGGGCTGCGACATCGGCGAGGAGGTGCATGAGGACCGCGACCAGTTCTTCAGGATCGAGGAGGGGCGCGGGACCGTCTATATCGACGGCGCTCCGAACAAGGTGGAGGACGATTTCGCGGTGATCGTCCCCGCCGGGGCCCGCCACAACGTAGTCAACGACGGCGAGGCGCCGCTCCGGCTCTACACGATCTACGGCCCGCCCGAGCACAAGGACAAGGTCGTCCACAAGACGAAGGAGGATGCCGAGCGCGACCACGACAACGACGAATGGACGGGCGAGACTACGGAATGAAGGTGGGGACAGTCACTTGGGACAGTCACTGGTGACTGTCCCCTTTTCGCGGACGTAGCCCGATGACCTATTGCGTGGGGCTTTTGCTCGAGTCGGGGCTGGTGATGATCGCCGACACCCGGACCAATGCCGGGGTCGACAATTTCTCCTCCTACCGAAAGCTCCATGTCCTCGCCGACGGGCCGGGGCGGCAGATCTTCCTGTGCACGTCGGGCAGCCTGTCCATGTCGCAATCGGTGATCGGCCAGCTCGCGGACTCGCTGCCCGCCCCGGTCGGTGACGAAAAGGCGATCACGCTCGCCACCGCGCCGTCCATGTTCCGGGTCGCCGAACTGGTCGGCGAGGCCGTCCGGAACGTCAACCGGAGCGTCGGCTCGGTGCTTGCCGAGGCGAACATCTCGAGTTCCGTCTCGCTTCTGCTCGGCGGGCGGATCGGAAGCGAGCCGCCTTCGCTCTACCTCGTCTACGCGGCCGGCAACTTCATCCACTGCTCGCCCGAATCGCCGTTCCTCCAGATCGGCGAGACGAAGTACGGAAAGCCGATCCTCGACCGCGGAGTGCGCTACTCGACCCCGCTCGGCGAGGCGGTGAAGGTGGCTTTGCTGTCGTTCGACAGCGCGATGCGCTCGAACCTTGGAGTAGCTCGCCCGCTCGACCTGATGGTGATGCCGGCCGATGCTTCGCGGCCGCTGCTGACCCGGCGGATCGAGGCGGACGATCCCTATTTCAACCAATTGTCGCTGCGCTGGGCGGTGCTCCTCCACGAGGCGACCGGGCAGATCCCGAACCCGCCGTGGATGGAGAATCTGCCTCCCCAAGCATAGCTTGGGGAGGGGGATCAGGCGACGCCTGGTAGAGGGGTAACTGACGAGGCTTCTGCCGATTACCCCTCCACCACACTTCGTGTGGTCCCCCTCCCCATCTGCGATGGGGAGGCAAATCAGGCTGCTGCGGCCCTTCCGCCTTCGATCGACGTGAGCTTGGGAGCGGCCAGCGCGGCGGCGGAGTCGGCGTCCAGCGGCGGCGAAAGGAGGAAGCCCTGCCCTTCCCTGCACCCCATCTCCCTGAGCAGCCGGAGCTGGTCGTCCGTCTCGATATGCTCGGCGACCGAGGGCAGTCCGAGCGCGGCGCACAGATCGAGGACTCCCTTGAGAAGTCGGCGGCTGCGCAGGGAATCGGCGGCGGTGGCGATTAGCGCCCCGTCCAGCTTCACTCCGTCGAACTGCATCTCGCGAAGGTAGGAGATCGAGGCATGGCCCGCCCCGAAATCGTCCAGAACGATCCGGGCGCCGGCGCTCCGAAGCGCGCGCAGGTTCTCGCGGGCCACTTCGAAATCGGCGAGCAGAGCGGTTTCCGTCACCTCGACCTGGAGCCGCTCGGGCTCGAGCCCGGAGCGGGCGATCACTGCGAGGAGGCGCTCGGCGGAGCCCGCGGTGCAGAGCTGGACGGCGCTGACGTTGAACGAAAGCCGGACCGCCGTCGCCCAGCGTGAGGCCTCGGCGGCGGCCTGGCCGAGCAGCTTGTCGCTGATCTGCTCGATGACGTTGATCTGCTCGGCGATCGGGATGAACTGGTCCGGCGGGATCCGGCCAAGCTTGTCGTCCTCCCAGCGCGCGAGCGCCTCGAGGGCCGTCAGCTCGCCGGTGGCGAGGTCGGTGATCGGCTGGAAGACCAGTCCGATACGGTCCAGGGTCTCGGGCTGCCGAAGCGCCTGTTCGACGAGGATCCGGCGGCGGTGGATCTCGTGCATCTCGGGTGTGAAGACGGCGACTCCCGAGCGGCCGTTTTCCTTGGCGCGATAGAGGGCGGTGTCGGCCCGGATCAGGGCCTCCGAGACCTCGCAATCGCCGGGCAGGAGCAGGGTCACTCCGCAGCTGCCCGAAACCCGGAACTCGCGGCCGTCGACCAGGAAGGGTTCCTGGAGCGCCGCGCAGATGGCGATCCCGGCGCTGTTGGCGCCGGTCATCGAGCCGACCCGGGGAAGCAGCAGGGCGAACTCGTCGCCGCCGGTGCGGGCGATCAGAGCGCCTTCGCCGGCCGCCCTGGCGAGCCGGCTCCCGATACCCTCGAGCACACGGTCGCCGGCCGCGTGGCCGAAAGTGTCGTTGATCGGCTTGAAGCCGTCGAGGTCGACCATCGCCAGGGCGAAACCCTTGCGCGAGCGGGCGAGCGTCGCGGCCCGGCGACCGAGCGCCCTGAGGAAGGCGCGGCGATTGGCGAGGCCGGTCAGCGGATCGGTGTCGGCGATCAGCCGGGCCTTGGCCTTTTCCGCCTTAGCGAGGCGCTCGGCGCGCTGAGCGCGCTCCCGCTCGAGAGTGACCGCGGTGCGCGATTCGACCAGCTCGCGAAAGCCTTCGTCGTGGAGGCCGAGCTGCCAGAGGAGGGCAAGGATGATCGAGAACAGGCCCGCGCCCATGGCGACGTGGGCGGGGTCGGAGGTGAAGATCAGCCGTCCAGCCAGCGGCAGGCCGAGCAGCAGGAGCGGGGTCCGCGCCGCCGCCGGGTAGCGGCTCACCCCGTAGGCGCAGCCGATCGCGGCCAGGCTGGCGAAAAGAATGATGAAATCGTGGTCGGTCGGCGGGCGGGTCGCCATCAAGGTGAACGACCAGATGCAGAAAGCGACGCTGAAGACGACCGCGAAGGCCAGCATCTTGCGAAGCTCGTGCAGGATCCGCTCCGGCGACAGGCTCCGGTTGCGGACCTTCAGCCAGTGGGCGACCCGCAGGGCGATGAGTGCGCCGACGAGAAGCGGGAAATCCAGAAGGGAATCGAAGCGGCCGCCGGACGCGAGATAGAGGCCGACCATGTTGGCGAAGATGACGACGTAGAGGAGCGGGACCTGGCGCTGCAGGGCGCGGAAGCGTTCCTCGACCAGGACCCGCCCCCCGACGGTATCCACCTCGCCGGCGTCGACGACGCGGCGTAATCTCTCAAGGCCCCACCCCATTTCACCGGATTACGCTTAAACGATTAACAGGTGGTTTTGACCTGGATCAGTCGATTGCGTCATCCGGCGCTTTCAGCGCGAAAGCGGCAATTCGCGCTGGTCGGGGTCGAAGCGGTTCCAGCCGCCGGGGCCGAGCCGCTCGAGCGGGCGGAAGCGGGCCTTGTAGGCCATTCGAGGCGAGCTTTCGACCCAATAGCCGAGATAGACGTAGGGAAGCCCCGCCTTGCCGGCCCGGACGATGTGGTCGAGGATGATGTACGTTCCGAGGCCCGGCCGGCCCGGATCGTTCGGCTCGAAGAAGCTGTAGATCATCGACAGCCCGTCCGCCTGCTGGTCGGTGAGGCAGGCTCCGACCAGCTTGCCGGGCCGCCCGCCGACCGACGGCTCCCGATATTCGATGACGTAGGTCTTGACCGGGGACTGCTCGATCATGTCCGAGAAGTCGCTCTCGTCCATCCCGACCATTCCGCCGTCCGGATGGCGCTGCTTCAGATAGCGGCGAAGAAGCGCATATTGCTCCTCGGTCGCCCAGGGCTTGCAGGCGGTCACTTCGAGCTCGCCGTGCCGCTTGAGCATCCGCCGCTGGCTGGCGCTCGGCTGGAATTCGGAGGCGACGACCCGGACCGAGACGCAGGCCGAGCAGTCGAGGCAGGAGGGCCTGTAGGCGACCGCCTGGCTTCGGCGAAATCCGATCCGGCCGAGGGCGTCGTTCAGGTCCGCCGCATGCTGCCCGGCAAGCTCGGTGAACACCTTGCGCTCGGTCTTGCCGGCCAGATACGGGCAGGGCGCCGGGCTGGTGACGAAGAAGCGGGGAAAGCGGAACGGTGCGCTCAACGGGGCTCCAGGGGTTTAAAGGCTTGGTTGAGACTCGGTTTATGCGTCTTTGCCGACCGCTTGGGAAGGGTCTGCCGACCGGAGAACGGCATTAACCAGCATACGTTCCTAAGCGGGACGCGGGCTCAGCGAATCTCAACGGGATGAACGTAGAAGCCGCCCGCTCCGAGCGCCCTGACCAGGGCTTCGAGATGCTCGGAATCCCGCGCCTCGCACTCCACGTCGATGAACGCGTCCTTGGCCGGAAGCGTGGTGAAAACCCGCTGGTGGTAGATCTCGATGATGTTGGCGCCGTGGGCGTCGAACAGCTTCATCACCGCCAGCAGCGCGCCGGGCCGGTCCTGGAGCTGGATCCTGAGCCGCGCCATCCGGCCCGAGCGGGCGAGATCGCGAAGGAGCACCGTTGCGAGCAGCCGGGTGTCGATATTGCCGCCGGTGAGCACGAGGCCGACGTTGCGGCCCTGGAAGCGCTCCGGATGGGCAAGAAGGGCGGCGAGGCCGGCCGCTCCGGCGCCTTCGGCGACGGTCTTCTCGATCTGGAGGTAGAGGCTGACCGCGATCTCGATCTCGCGCTCGTGGACGAGCAGGATCTCGTCGACATTGCGCTCTATGATGTCGGGCGTGAGCCGGCCGGGCTTCTTGACGGCGATGCCTTCGGCCAGGGTGTCGCCGGCCGACGGCATGTCCTTGCCGCTGATCCGGCAATACATGCTCGGATAGAGTTCGGCCTGAACGCCCACGATCGCCAAATCGGGGCGAAGCGCCTTGGCCGCCGTGGCCATACCGGAGATGAGGCCGCCGCCGCCGATCGGAACGACCAGGGTGTCGATCTCCGGCGCGTCGGCGAGGAGCTCGAGCGCGACCGTGCCCTGGCCGGCCATGATCTCGGCGTCGTCGAACGGATGGATGAAGGTCAGGCTTTCCGCCTCGGCGATCCGAAGGGCCTCGCCATAGGCCTCGTCGTACAGCTCGCCGTGGAGGACGATTCGGGCGCCGTGGCCTTCGGTCTGCTTGACCTTGATGCTCGGGGTCGAGGTCGGCATCACGATGGTCACCGGCACCCCGAGCCGCCGGCCGTGATAGGCGAGCGCCTGGGCGTGGTTGCCGGCCGACGACGCGATCACGCCTCGCGAGCGGACTGCGGGGTCCATCAGGAGCAGTTTGTTGAGAGCGCCGCGCTCCTTGTAGGCGGCGGTGAACTGGAGGTTCTCGAACTTGACCCAGACGTTGGCGCCGGTCGCCTCGGACAGGGTGCGGCTGAGCAGGGTCGGAGTTCGGACGACCGCGCCTTCGATTCGCCGCGCCGCCGCTTCGATGTCGGCGAAGGTGACTGGGAGGTCGGACATGAGGCGGCGTTAGAGCATCTGGCGCGGCCGGGAAACTACGCTTATCGCCGCCCGATGATCAGAAAGCTTCTGGCGGCCGTGGCCGCCCTGTGCATGACGTCGGCGGCGACCGCCGACGTGCTCGTCGACAACGTCAACGGCTACACGATCGGCGCCGACGGGCGATTGGTCCGGTTCGCTGCGATGCTGGTCGGCGACGACGGCAAGGTCGAGCGGCTCTACCAGCGCGGCGAGAAGCCCCAGCGGACCAAATACCGGGTCGACGGCAAGGGACGAACGATGCTCCCCGGCCTGATCGACGCCCACGGCCATTTCATGGCGCTCGGCCTGAACGCGCTCCAGCTCGACCTGTCCGACACCAAGTCGCTCCAGGAGGCCCAGTCGAAGATCGCCGCCTACGCGGCCGCCAACCCGACTCCGCGCTGGATCGTCGGCCGCGGCTGGAACCAGGAGACCTGGGGCCTCGGACGCTTCCCGACCGCCGCCGAGCTCGACTCCGTCGTCAAGGACCGCCCGGTCTGGCTCGGCCGGGTCGACGGCCATGCCGGCTGGGCGAACAGCGCGGCGATGAGGGAAGCCGGGATCACCGCCCGGACCGAATCTCCCGCGGGCGGCCGGATCGAGAAGGTCGCAGGCCAGCCGAGCGGGATCTTCGTGGACTCCGCGTCGGACCTCATCGACAAGGTCGTCCCGCCCGCTCTGCCGCGGACCCGCGACCAGGCGCTGGACCGGGCGCAGGAGATCATGCTCTCCTACGGGCTCACCGCCACCGCCGACATGGGCACGACTCCGGACGACTGGATGGTGATGCGCCGCGCCGGCGACGACGGGCGCCTGAAGGTGCGGATCATCAGCTACGGCTCCGGCGTCGCAAGCGCCCTGGCGATCGCGGGCACCAAGCCCACTCCGTGGCTTTACGGCGACCGGCTCCGGCTCGTCGGGGTCAAGCTCTACGCCGATGGAGCGCTAGGCTCGCGCGGCGCCTGGCTCAAGCATCCCTACAGGGACATGCCGAGCACCCGCGGCCTCAGCTTCGTCACCGAAACCGAGTTGCTCAACACGATGAGCCGGGCGGCGATGGACCGCTTCCAGGTCGCCGTCCACGCCATCGGCGACGCCGCCAACGCCCAGGTGCTGGCCGCATTCGAGGAGATGGCGAATACCTACAAGGGCGACCGGCGCTGGCGGATCGAGCATGCCCAGATCGTCGATCCCGCCGACCTCGCCCGCTTCGGCCGCAACGGAATCGTCGCGTCGATGCAGCCGGTCCACGAGACCAGCGACTGGAGGATGGCGGAGGCCCGGATGGGAATGGAGCGGCTCGGCGGAGCCTATGCCTGGCGGAGCATGATCGCCAACCGCTCGCCGCTCGCCTTCGGCTCCGACTTCCCGGTCGAATCGCCCAACCCCTTCCCCGGCCTTGCCGCCGCGATCAGCCGCGAGGACCCGAACGGCCAGCCGCCCGGCGGGTGGCTTCCCGAGCAGCGCGTGACCCTGGAGCAGGCGCTCGCCGCCTTCACCCGGGGCGCGGCTTATGCGGGCTTCGCGGAAGACCGGATCGGAAGCCTCGAGAAAGGCCGCTGGGCCGACTTCATCCTCGTCGACCGCGACATCTTCGACGCCGCCACGCCACGCCAGCTCCGCGAGACCAAGGTGGTCGAGACCTGGATGGCGGGGAAGAAGGTCTGGCCGAACTAGGGGGTCGTCATCCGGCGGAAGCAGGGACCTCGGAGAGACCCGCCGAGACTTTATCGGCCTGAGGTCCCGGCTTTCGCCGGGATGACGGGGGTCACTGGAGTCCCGTTACCCGCCCAACCGTCAGGACCTGCGGCAGCACCTCCGCCTCCCGCCCCGGCGGGTACCATAAATAGAGCGGGACGCCTGAGCGCCCCTGCTTCTCGAGGAACCGCCCGATCGCCGCGTCGCCCCGGGTCCAGTCGCCGACCAGAACCGCAGCTTTCTTCCCGGCTAAGGCGACGGCGACTTCGTCGCGGTCGAGGACCGCGGCTTCGTTGACCTTGCAGGTCAGGCACCAGTCGGCGGTGAAGTAGACGAACACCGGCCGACCGTCGGCTCGAAGCTGCGCCAGGCGCGCCTCACTGAACGGCTCGGCGCGGAGCGAGGCGCCGGTGCGGGCCTCGGCCGGCGCCGATTCCGTCGGCAGGAACGCGACCGCGATCCCCGCCGCGAGCGCGGCCGGGAGAAGCGGCAGCCAGCCGTGACGGCGGCCCGCCCACAACAGGATCGATCCGACCGCTCCGGCGCCGGCGAGCCCGACCGCGAGACCCGGCAATCCGGTCTGCCGCTCCAATATCCAGGCGAGGCCGAAGGCCGTCAGAGCCATCGGAACGGCGAGAATGTGGCGGAAGCGGACCATCCAGGGCCCCGGCCTCGGCAGCCGCCGCCGCAGGGCCGGTGCAAAGCCGAGAAGCAGGAAGGGCAGCGCGAGGCCGAAACCGAGACCGGCGAAGACGGCGAGCGCTGCCGGAGCCGGAAGGACCAGCGCCGCGCCCAGAGCGGCGCCCATGAAGGGCCCGGTGCAGGGCGTCGCGACGAAGGCGGCAAGCGCGCCGGTGGCGAAGGCGTTGGTCCGGCCGCTCCCCAGCCGGCCGCCGAGGGAGGGGAGTTCGAACAGGCCCGCGAGGTTGAGCGCGATGGCGGTGACGAGGAGCAGCAGGAACAGGATGACCCTCGGATCCTGAAGCTGGAAGGCCCAGCCGACCGCCGCTCCGCCGGACCGGATCGCGAGCAGCAGGGCGCCCAGCGCGAGGCAGGCGAGCACGGCGCCCGCGGTATAGGCCATGGCTTCCCGGCGCGCCGCCCCCTCCTCCCCGCCCGCTCGCGCCAGGCTCAGCGCCTTGAGGCTCAGGATCGGGAACACGCAGGGCATGATGTTGAGGAGCAGGCCGCCGACGAAGGCGCCTGCGAGCGCGAGCAGGACGGCCCGGTAACCGCCGCTTTCCGCCGCGGCGGCGGATCCGACCGGCGTTCCGGCAGGTCCGACCTCGCCGGGCAAAGCGCGAATCGAAAGCCCCTGCCCCGGCCCGAGCTTCAAGACTCCTTCGAGGCGGGCGGGGGCGCCGTCCCCGGCGCGGGTCTCGACGATCAGCCGGTCGCCCCGCCGCGACACCGATTGAGGTGCGGAATAGACCAGTGCCTGGTCGGTGACCGGGAAAAAATAAGGATCGTCGACGGCCGCCGAGGCTGGCAGCGGAACCGAGATCCGAACAAGGCCGCCGCGCCGCTCGAAACGCGCGGCCTCCGGCAAGGGCTTGGGAAGCGCCTGCCGGTAGCGGTCGAACCCCGGGGCGGCTCCGGCCCCCCGGCCGTCGCCCACTTCGAGATCCGCGGCGACCTCCGCCGATTCCGGGACGCATATCCGGTCTGTGCAGACGAGATAGTCGACCTTGCCGCGCACCGGCAGCTTCGTTCCGGGCATCAGGCCCGGCGGCACCCGGAGGTCGACCAGCAGTGCATGCTCGCCCTCGAAGACATAGTTCATCAGCCCCTGGACGATCAGCCGCTCCGGCACCGGGTAGCGGATCGGGCCAGCAGAGGCGCCCCTGGGAAGCTGCCAGGCGATCCGGGTGCCTACCCCGGCGTCGCCGGGATTCTGCCAATAGCCGTGCCATCCCGGCCGGGGCGACATGACGAGGGCGAGAGTGACCGTGGAGCCGGTAGCCGGCCTGCCGGTCTCGGAGACCAGCCGGACGGCCATCGCCTTCTGCCCCGGCGGAAGCTGGGCGTGCGCCGGCAGGGCGCAGAGAAGGAGGATAAGGAAGGGGATGAGGCGATTCACGGGGCGGCTATAGCATCGGCGAGGCGAAATCGTCATTCCGGCGAAGGCCGCAATCCATGAACAGCGCGTGGCCGTCTGACCGCGGCCCGTGCTCATGGATCCCGGATCACAAGTCCGGGATGACGGCCAGTCCGAGCAGTTGCTTCGTCAGCGAGCCTTCCCTAGCCTGCACCGATGGCGCGCCTTAACGATCGAGCGAAGATCGCCTTCCCGCTCGCGCTTCTTCCTTTTCTTGTCGGGGCCGACCCGCCGCCCCGCTCGACCGAGACCTGGTACAGGATCGTGGCCGCGGGCGGAGCCCCGATCGGCCATGCCCGGAGCGAGACGCGATCCGGCCCGGACGGCGTCGAATCCGTCTTCGAGCAGCAGATCCTCATCGACAATGGCGGGGAGCAGACTCGAATCTCCGAGCGGAGGGTGGTCAGGGAGGACGGCTCGGGCCGGCCTGCGTCGATCGAAGAATATTCCCGGATCGGAAGAAGCTGGTCGCGAGTCGAAGCCCGGATCGGCCCGGCGGAAGCCCGAATCGTCCGGTCCACCCCGGCCGACCGCCGCTCGTCCACCGTGGCGCTGGGACCGGACGTGCGCTTCGATTCCGGCCTCGGCCTGATCCGCGGATGGGATCGGACCAAGGTGCCGAGGCTGGAGTTCGACAATCTCAGTGTCGGAGCGGCGGCGGTCGAGCATGTCGTGATCGAGCCGACGGGGCCGGCCGATCCCGATGGCGGCTTCTCGGCGATCCGGCGGCGGTACGAAGGCGGCGAATTGCGCTCGGTCGGCCGGCTGACTTTAGGCCGGGACGGCCGGATCCGCTCGACGACCCAGCCGACGATGGGCACCAGCGTCACCGTCGAAATCTCGGATCGAGAGACCGCGCTCGAGCCGCATTCCGCCTATCGCCTGCTTCAAAGCGCCATGTTGAAGTCGCCCTTCCGGATTTCCTCCGAGGCGATGGCGGGCCGGATACGCTATCGCTTCGCCTATCGGGACGGATTGGCCTTCCCCTTCCCTCAGACCCCCGATCAGCGGGCCAGCGCCTCGGCCGAGGGCGTTTCGATCGACATTTGCACGGATTGCGGACCCGGTCTCGCGACCGACCGGGCGACCCTCGAGGATGCGCTCAGGCCGACGGCCTGGCTTCAGAGCGACCATCCCCGGCTGAAGGCCATCGCCCGGCCGATCGCCCGAATGTCCACGAGCGATTCGCGGAAGATGATTCTGCTCGCCGCCAAGGCCCTTCCCTATCTGGAGAAGATCGACTTTGCCGGCCATTTCTCGGCACTGGAGACTCTCGATCGCAAGGCGGGCGATTGCACGGAGGCCGCCGTGCTGCTCGCCGCGCTCGGACGGTCGGCGGGAATCCCGACCCGGGTGGCGAGCGGGCTCGTTTATTCTCGGGAACGCTATCACGGGGTCTCGAACGCGTTCATGCCGCACAGCTGGACGCTCGCTTATGTGGACGGCCGCTGGCGAAGCTTCGACCTCGCGCTCGACTCGTTCGACAGCACGCATATCGCGCTCACCGTCGGCGACGGCGATTCGCGCTCGATCCTTGCCGCCGGACAGCTCGCAAGCCTGCTCGAATGGAAGGAGATGTCGGAGATCAGGTCCCGGCCGGGCCGGACGTAACCGGGGCCTCGCCGTCGTCATAGACGACCGGAAGCTCTGGAACCGAGCTGTCGGCGTCGGTGTCGATCTCCACGAATTCCGCCTGCTTCGGATCCTTGATCCCGCCAACCGTGATCGTCATCTCCTCGATTGGGATCTCCTGCGCCGGGAGAGTCACCTCGGCTTCCGGAGGCGCCGCCTCCTGGCCCATGGCCGGCGCCGAGATCGAAGCTGCGGCGAGTGCCGCCGCGGCGACTGCGGCGCGCATGGGGATCCGGTAGGACACGCAGACCTCCTCCTCACAGCCGGCGAGGAAGGCGAGCCGCTCGCCGTCGCTCATCGCCGTCAGGTCGAAGACGTTGCGATTGCACATCCGGCACAGGTCGCCGTCCATCACCGCGGCGAGATCGCTCTTGTAGGGACAGGGGCTCTGGATTTTCGGGAAAATCGGCATGGCGCGTCTCCTCTGGGCTGAGGATATCGCATTCCGCCGTGCGAGTCGATTTGTCCCGTCATCCCGGCGAAAGCCGGGACCTCGGGGAGACCCGCCGCGACTTTCCGGCCCGAGGCCCCGGCTTTCGCCGGGGTGACGGTCAGTCCAGGTTCGGCCTGAGCCACCTCTCCGCTTCCTGCAGCGACACCCCCCGCCGCCCGGCATAATCCTCGAGCTGGTCGCGGCCGATCCTCGCCACTCCGAAATATTGGCTGTCGCGGTGGGCGAAGTAGAAGCCGGAGACGGCGGAGGTGGGGAGCATCGCCATGCTTTCGGTGAGGGTCACGCCCGCGGGCTCGCCGCCGAGCATGTCGAACAGCACGGGCTTCAAGCTGTGGTCCGGGCAGGCGGGGTAGCCGGGCGCGGGGCGGATTCCGGTATAGGTTTCGCGGATCAGCTGCTGATTGGTGAGATGCTCCTCGGCATAGCCCCAGACGCTGTTTCGGACATGGGCGTGGAGGGTCTCGGCGAAAGCCTCGGCGAGACGGTCGGCCAGCGCCTTCAGCAGGATGTCCGAATAATCGTCGTTCTGAGCCTTGAAGCGCGCCAGGTGCGGTTCGAGGCCGTGGATCCCGACCGCGAACCCGCCGATCCAGTCCTCGCCCTCGGGATCGATGAAGTCGGCCAGGCACATGTTGGCGCGCCCTTCCCTCTTCTTCACCTGCTGGCGAAGGAAGGGGAGCCGGGTCCAGTCGTTGCCGGCAAGGACGAGGACGTCGTCCCCCTCGCGCCTGCAGCGCCACAGGCCGACGGTGCCGCGCGGCGTGACCCAATGCTCCGCGATCATCCGGTCGAGCATCGCCTGGGCGTCGTTGAACAGGCTGGTGGCGCTCTCGCCGACGACCGGGTCGGTAAGGATCGCGGGATAGTTGCCGGCAAGCTCCCAGGCGCGGAAGAACGGAGTCCAGTCGATCGCCGAGCGGAGGTCGCGGATCGGCCATTCGCCGAACTGGTGGAGGCCGGGGCGCTGAGGCGCCGGCGGCTTGCCCGCCGGATCGAAGGGCTGGGCGTTCGCCCGGGCTTCCTCGAGCGTCGAAAGCTCGCTGTGGCCGCCTCGAGCGCGAGCCTGGCGGGTCGCTTCGTAATCCTCGGCGGTCTTCGCGATCAAGGGCTCGGCCTGCGTCTCCGAGACCAAGGACGAGGCCACGCCGACGGCACGGCTCGCATCCAGGACGTGGAGGACCGGTCCTTCGTAGGCCGGATCGATGCGTATCGCGGTGTGGACCTTGCTGGTCGTCGCTCCGCCGATCAGCAGCGGAAGCTTCATGCCGGCGCGCTGCATCTCGTCCGCCACCGTCACCATCTCGTCGAGCGACGGGGTGATCAGGCCGGACAGGCCGATCATGTCGGCATTGTTCTCGTTGGCGGCCTTGAGGATATCGGCCCAGGGCACCATCACTCCGAGGTCGATCACCTCGAAGCCGTTGCACTGGAGGACGACCCCGACGATGTTCTTGCCGATGTCGTGGACGTCGCCCTTGACGGTGGCCATGACGATCCGGCCCTTACCGGCGGTGGCTCCGGTCTTCTCTTTTTCGGCCTCGATATACGGGATGAGGTGGGCGACGGCTTTCTTCATCACCCGGGCGGATTTCACCACCTGGGGAAGGAACATCTTGCCCGATCCGAACAGGTCGCCGACGACGTTCATTCCGTCCATCAGCGGGCCCTCGATGACGTGGATCGGCCGTTCGGCGGACTGGCGCGCCTCCTCGGTATCCTCCACGACGTAAGCGTCGATGCCCTTGACGAGCGCATGCTCCAGCCGCTTGCCGACGTCCCAGCCGCGCCATTCCGCCTCGGCCTTCTCGCGCACCGGATCCGAGCCGAGGAACTTCTCGGCGAGCGTGACCAGCCGCTCGGTCGCGTCGTCCCGGCGGTCCATGATGACGTCCTCGCAGGCTTCTCGAAGCTCAGGATCGATCGTGTCGTAGACGTCGAGCTGGCCGGCGTTGACGATCGCCATGTCGAGGCCGGCGGGGATCGCGTGGTAGAGGAAGATCGAGTGCATCGCCCGGCGCACCGGCTCGTTGCCCCGGAACGAGAAGCTGAGGTTCGACAGGCCGCCCGAAATGTGGACGTGGGGGCAGCGCGCCTTGATCTCGCGGCAGGCGGCGATGAAGTCGAGCGCGTAGCGGCGATGTTCCTCGATCCCGGTGGCGATGGCGAAGATGTTGGGATCGAAGATGATGTCCTCGGGCGGGAAGCCCTCGGCGACGAGCAATTTGTAGGCGCGCTCGCAAATCTCGACCTTGCGCTCCATCGTATCGGCCTGACCGACCTCGTCGAAGGCCATGACCACGACGGCGGCGCCATAGTCGCGAACCTTGCGGGCGTGGTGGAGGAACTCCTCCTCCCCTTCCTTCATGCTGATCGAGTTGACGATCGGCTTGCCGGAGACGCACTTTAGCCCGGCCTCGATCACCGTCCATTTCGAGCTGTCGATCATCACCGGGACCCGGGCAATGTCGGGCTCGGCGGCGATCAGCTTGAGGAAGGTGGTCATCGCATATTCGGCGTCGAGCAGGCCCTCGTCCATGTTGACGTCGATGACTTGCGCTCCGTTGTCCACCTGCTGGCGGGCGACCTCGACCGCGGCGGCATAATCGCCGGCCATGACCAGCTTCTTGAAGCGGGCCGAGCCGGTGACGTTGGTGCGCTCGCCGATATTGACGAAGCTGGAGGAGGCGGCGGCGGGGGCTGTTTCGGAGATCGGTGCGGTGGCCATGAAATTTACTCGGTTCTTTTGTTTTCTGCGTCATGCCGGACTTGATCCGGCATCCATGAACACGCCGCGTGAGATTATCCGCCAGCCGTGTTCATGGATCCCGGATCAAGTCCGGGATGACGGTTAAGCGGCGAGGACCATCGGTTCGATGCCGGCGAGGAGCGTCTGGCGCCTCGGCTCGGCGATCTTCCTCGGAGCGAAGCCCTCCACCGCCCCGGCGATCGCGCCGATATGGGCGGGAGTCGTCCCGCAGCAGCCGCCGACGATGTTCACGATGCCCTGCTCGGCCCACTGGCGGACCTGGGCCGCGGTCTCCGCCGGGCCCTCGTCATATTCGCCGAGATCGTTGGGAAGGCCGGCATTGGGATAGGCCATGATCAGAGTGTCGGCGATCCCCGAGAGCACCGCGACGTGGGACCGAAGCTGGGCCGCTCCGAACGAGCAGTTGAGCCCGATCGACAGCGGCCTGGCGTGGCGGACGCTCGCCCAGAAGGCCTCGATCGAATGGCCCGACAGGTTGCGCCCCGAAAGGTCGGTGATCGTCATCGACAGCATGATCGGAAGGTCCCGGTCGACCCGCCGGGCGGCATGCACCGCGGCCTTGGCGTTCAGAGTGTCGAAGACGGTCTCGATCAGGATTATCTCCGCTCCACCCTCGACCAGGCCCTCGATCTGCTCGACATAGACGTCGGAGAGCGTGTCGAAATCGATCTCGCGATAGCCGGGGTCGTTGACGTTGGGCGACAGCGACAGGGTCTTGTTGGTGGGCCCGAGCGCTCCGACGGTCCAGCGCTTGCGGCCGTCCTTCTGGGCCTCGCGGTCGCAGACTTCGGCGATGATCCGGGCGGCGGCCACGTTGATCTCGTGGACCAGGCTCTCGGCCCCGTAATCGGCCTGGCTGATCCGATTGGCGTTGAAGCTGTTGGTGGCGAGAAGCTCGGCGCCGGCGTCCGCAAAGGCCTGGCAGATCTCGCCGACCAGCTCGGGCTGGGTCAGGTTCAGAAGGTCGTTATTGCCCTTCTGGTCCCGCGACAGGCCGAGGCTTCCGGCATAATCGGCTTCCCTCAGCCGCCGGTTCTGGACCTGGGTCCCGTAGGCGCCGTCCTTGATCAGGATCCGCTCGGCGGCGGCCGCCCTAAGCTGCTGTGCGACGTTCATTTTCATCCTTCGGGCGCAGGCCGAGCAGGTGACAGATGGCGTAAGCCAGCTCGGCGCGATTGAGCGTGTAGAAATGGAACTGGCGGACCCCGCCGGAATAAAGTTGGCCGCAAAGCTCGGCCGCGACTGTGGCGGCGACGAGCTGGCGAGCGGCCGGCAGGTCGTCGAGACCCTCGAAGAGCTTGTCCATCCACGGCGGGATGGCGGCCCCGCACATCGCCGCGAACTTGCGGGTCTGGGCGACGTTGGAGACGGGCAGGATGCCGGGCACCAGCTCGGCGTCGATCCCCGCGGCCGCGGCGTCGTCGCGGAACCGGAAAAAGCTTTCCGGGGAGAAGAAGAACTGGGTGATCGCCCGGTCGGCGCCGGCGTCGATCTTGCGCTTGAGATTGTCGAGGTCGGCGGCGCGTGTCGGCGAATCCGGATGGCATTCGGGATAGGCCGCGACCGAGATTTCGAACGGTGCGACTCGCTTCAGGCCCTCGACCAGGGCGGCGGCGTTAGCATAGCCGTCGGCACGCGCCTGGAAGCCCTTGCCGGGCTCGGGCGGGTCGCCTCGGAGAGCGACGATGTGGCGGATTCCGGCCTGCCAATAGCCCAAGGCGACCTCGTCGATCTCGCTTCGGCTGGCCTCGACGCAGGTGAGGTGGGCGGCGGGGGCGAGCGACGTCTCCTGGGCGATCCGGACGACCGTATTGTGGGTGCGCTCCCGGGTCGAGCCGCCGGCGCCGTAGGTCACCGAGACGAAGCGCGGGCCGAGCGGCTCGAGGGTCTTCACCGACTCCCAGAGCGTCTCTTCCATCCGCTCGGTCTTGGGCGGGAAGAATTCGAAGCTGACTCCGATGTCGCCTGCGACGTCGGCAAAGAGGGGCTCGCGCCACTTGGCGATGCTGGGCACGTCGGGATTCATGCGACCACCTTCAATTTTTCCTGGGGGCGCTCGCCTTCCCAGAGGGTTACGGTCAATTCGCCGCCTTCGAGATGCTCGACGACCCGGCCGCGCAGGCCGGCGCCGTCCAGATATTTGAGCATCACGTCGTCGGCGAAGCCGAGCCGGAGGTGAGCGTCGCGGATCCGCAGCTCCTCGCGCTCGTGCGGGGCGAAGTCGACGATGAGAAGCCGGCCGCCTGGGCTGAGCAGCCGCGCCGCCTCGGCGACCGCGGCGCCCGGCTGCTGGGCGTAGTGGAGCACCTGGTGGAGGATCACAGTGTCGGCCGAGCCGGCGGCGAGCGGCAAAGCGTACATGTCGCCCTGGCGAAGCTCGGCGGCGGCGAGTCCGGCCTGGGCAAGCTTGACCCGGGCGAGACGAAGCATCTCCGGCGAACGGTCGACTCCGAGGGCGCGCTCGGCGGTGGGCCCGAACAATTCGAGCATCCGGCCCGTGCCGGTGCCGATGTCGACCAGCCGGCCGACCGGCCGGTCTCCGAAAGCCCGGGCGCAGGCTGCTTCGACCTCGCATTCGGCGATGTGGAGGGAGCGGATCTCGTCCCAGTCGCCGGCATGGGCCGCGAAATAGCGTTCGGCGGCAGCGGCGCGATCGGCCCTGACGGCGGCCAGCCGGGCGGCGTCCGCGACGGCCCACGGATCCTCACCGTCAATCTCCGCCCACCGCTCGAGCGCGGCGAAGAGCGGCTCGACCCGGGCCGGCTCGGCGAGGCTGAGGAATACCCAGCTCCCCTCCTTGCGGCGCTCGGCGAGGCCCGCCTCGATCAGGATTCGCACGTGACGCGAGACCCGCGGCTGACTCTGGCCGAGCACCTGTGCGAGCTCGCCGACCGACAGCTCCATCGCCCTCAGCAAGGCGAGGATTCGAAGCCGGGTCGGATCGCCGAGCGAACGGAAGATTTCGGCGGCTGCGGGTGCGGTCGGGAACATGGGAATAAGGATATAAAGATATCTTTATATGCGGGTCAAGCGAAGATGCCGCCACATCCGTCGGGAGGGCGCCCCCGCCCTCGTAAAAATACGAATAAGCCTTTGACTCTCCAAGGGGAAAACAAACGTCCCCGCCTCGGTTCGGCGCAATTGCCAACCAAACAAGTAGACTTATCTGTTCGTCTCGATTACATCACGTATTGCCGGAAGCCGGCGCGGGTCCGCCCGCGTTTCGGACCTCGCCCGGCGAAGCCCTTATTCTCCAAGGAGAGAATGTTATGAAGAAGATCGTCCTCACCGCCGCCGCCACGCTCGCGCTCGGCGTCGCCGCCTGCACCCCGGCCAACAACGACGCCGGCAACAACGCGACCGACGTCAACGCGACCGAAGTCAATGCCGTCGAAGACGTCAACGGCGCCGCCATCGACGTCGACGCCAACGGCGCAGCCGCGGTGAGCAGCACCGACAACGCGCTCGACAGCATCGGCAACGCCGCCTCCAACGCGGCGAGCGACGTCGGCAACGTCGCCAGCGACGCCGCCAACACCGTTTCGAACGCCGCCGACTAAGTCGGTCGGCTCGAGCCGGAACGAGAGGGTCGCGTGCCACTGGGCACGCGGCCCTTTTTATTTGCGCGTGGCTGCGGCAAGCTGTCCGGGACAGGGTGTATCGGGAGATCGATCGATGAAGAAGTTCGGTGCAATGGCAGCCTTGCTCGCCTGCGCGTCGCTGGTCGCGGCGTGCGGCGGCGAGGAGGACGGCAGCCCGACGGCGGCGGAGAACGAGCAGCTCAACAACATCTCCGAAGTGCTCGACACCTCCGCGGACAGCCTGGTCGCGGAGGACCCGGCGCTCGGCAACGGCGAAGCGGGCGCGGAGACGGGTGAGCTTCCGGCGGCCGGCGCCGAGGCGGCCAACGACGCCGCGGGCAACGGGATGTAGCCGTCATTCCGGCGAAATCCGGAATCCATGAACACCGCCGGTTTCAGCACGCCCGCCATCCGTGTTCATGGGTCCCGGATCAAGTCCGGGATGACGGTTCGGGCCGTCACTTCGCCGCCGCGCTCCCGGGAAGCGCGAAGGGCGGGATCGGGTCCTTCGCGACGCAGCCGACGTCCAGCCCCTTCGTCGAGCCGGTGGCGTAGAGCTTCCTCGCCAGGCCTTCGATGCACGGACTGGTCGGCGTGTGGGTGCCGCCCGGGGCCACGACGTGCACGCCGTTCGGGAAGCGCCGAAGGGCCACCTCTCCCCATTCCGGCGGAGTGACCGGATCCAGATTGCCGGAGACGAGCAGAACCGGGACCTTCGACACCGAGGCGCGGTAATAGCCCGCCGGCACCTTCCCTTTCGGCCAGACCGAGCAGGCGGCCATCTGCGCCCTGACCCTCAATGCGCCGAGGAAGCTGCCTGAGCTTTCAGGCTCCACCTCCTCGGGGCGGATTCGCCAAGTATCCTCGGCGCAGGTGAAGGAGAGAAGCAGGCCTGTGCGGATCGCCTTCGAGAAGCCCCGATTGCTTTCCAGGCCTGCGGCGGCGAAAGGCGTGAAGTCGCCGCCGAGCGCTTGGGAGAGCAACAAGGGGACCCGCCGCTCGCTCTCGATTCCGTAGAGCATTACCCGAAGCGCATCGGCGAAGCCGGATGCGGTCAACGTAACCTCCACGGGCCGTTTCGTCGCCGGGCCGGCAATCGAGACTAGCGCCGGGCGCGCCTCCAGGCGTTTCATGATCATCGTCGCGTCGGTCCGCAGATGGGGAAAGGCGGCGCGGCAGGCTGGGTCGGCTTCGCACTGGCCGACCATCACGTCGTAAGCGCGCTGGGCCGCCCGGGCATGGTAAAGTGGCGCCCGGTTCTCCACCGGCACCAGGCTGTAGAGGACCGCGGCATGGACCCGGTTCGGGAACAGCCGGATATATTCCATCGCCGCCCTGGTGCCGTAGGAGCCGCCCTCGATGTCGATCTGCCCGTAGCCGAGCGCGTCGCGAAGCTCATCGACGTCCCTCATCGCGATGCTGGTCGTATATTGGGTGAGGTCGGCGCGCTTCGACAGTTCGTCCCGGCAGGCCGCGAAGCCGGTGCCCTGGGAGAGGAAGGGGCGCAGATAGGTTTGCGGATCTTCGTCCGATCCCCCGGTCGGGCAGTCCAGCGCGTGCCCCTCGCCGGTGCCGCGGAGGTCGACCAGGACGACGTCATGTTCCTCCCGGTGCCAGGAGCCCGCGAGCCAGCCCGCCTGCTCGGTCGCCGCCTGGCCCGGCCCCCCGGAGAAATAGAAGATCGGCGCCCGGGTCGCGGACCGCTCCGCCCGCGACGGAATGACCACGACCTTCAGCGCAAGGGTGCGTCCGCCGCGTAAGGTCCGGTTCTCAGGGACGGTGAAGGTCCCGCAGCGCACCGCGACGGTCTCGCCCGCGACCGGGCCGTTTTCGCCCTGCTTCGGGATGGCGCAGTCGGCCATGGAGAGGCGGGATTCGGAGCTTCCGGCGTGCGCAGCGTCGGCGGAGACCGGAAGAGCGAGAATAAGGCTTAGAAATGCGGCGGCCGCCCGGAGCATGATCGTCCCTTTCGGTTCGGGTCCCTGCAGTGCAAGAAACATGCCCTGCCCGCCCCCTGAACGAGCCGGCGCCTGGCGGAAACTCAGGCCGCTTCCTGCTCGTATACGGACAATCGCCGTCCGGGAACGGACACCCCCCGGTCGGACGGGTCCGGCGGCGGCCCTGCCCTGAAGACGAGGCTGAGCCTGTCGAAGCCCTTTCCTTTCCTGTAAAACAAGAAGGAAGGCCTTCGACAGGCTCACGGCGAACGGTGCGGGTAATTCAACCTATTCGCTCAGTGCTCTAGGCGTTCCCGACCTGGCGCTCGACGTTGAGTGCCGCTTCGACCATCCGCTCCCACACCTCGGGGTCGCCCGCCGCCGCCATTACCGGGTCGGGCTCGCGCAGGGTCCGAAGGATCGAAAGCGCATCGGGCACATATTCGTGCCAGGTTTCGTCGACGTTGGGCCCGGCCGAAGGATCGTCGCCGTCCGCGTTGATGCTGTGGGAGCGGCCGGCCAGCACTCGGGCGATTCGCTCTACCAGGGTCAGATTGGAGACGGGCATGAAAGGGACCTCCTTCGTTTCGATCACATAACGGTGGAAGCGGCGGCGGGTTGCGAACGCTTGAGGCGCGCCGAAAAGCCGATCATATCCGATTATCGCGACTCAAAGGGGGAGATCGACATGACGCCTGGACCGGATTGCACGAAGCTCATCCAGCAATTCGAAGGCTGCGCCAAGAAGCAGCCCGACGGATCCTTCATGGCCTATCCCGACCCCGGGACGGGGGGCGACCCCTGGACGATCGGCTGGGGCTCGACCGGTCCCGACATCAAGAAGGGAGTCGTTTGGAGCCAGAAGCAGTGCGATGAGCGGTTCGCCGAGCATGTCGCCGAATTCGCACAGAAGGTGAGCAAGCTGCTCGGCTCTACTCCCACCACCCAGAACCAGTTCGACGCGATGGTGAGCTTCGCCTACAATGTCGGCGTCGGCAATCTCTCGGCGAGCACCCTTCTCAAGAAGCACAAGGCCGGCGACTATAAGGGCGCGGCGGCTGAGTTCGCGCGGTGGAACAAGGCGGCGGGCAAGGTGCTTCCGGGGCTGACCCGCCGGCGGGCCGCGGAATCGGCGCTTTACGCCGACTGAGACTGGATCGCGGACGCGTCACGCGGATCGGGGCCGTATCGGTTCAAGCCGTCCTCGCCCGAACGCACGAGCAGCGCGAGCAGTGCGGCGCGAGGGAGCTGCAGAGCGCAGTCGCGCAGAAAGTCGTACGGAATCCCGGCGGCGAGCCAGGAGGGCGCCGCTTTTGGGAGGAGTGCGCCCCAATGGCCGGTGCTGAAGGCGGGGATGGCTAGAAGCAGGCACCATCCGCTCAGCCCGCTGTCGTGCAGTCGCCGAATCCCCAGCCCGACCGCCGGCACCGCCAGCGCCGCCCGCAGAATCGCGATCGGAACCATCTTTTCCTCGGTCCCGAAAACGAGCAGCGCGGCCGCGCTGACCGCGAACTCCAACGTCACCCAGAGGAGCAGGAATCCAATCAGCTCGGAGCCGCGCGAGCGCCCCCGGACATCGGTCGCCCGCCGAAACGGCAGGAAGGCGAGGCGGAGGAAGGCGGGCGGCCTCAAAGCACCTCGAACAGGCCCGCCGCGCCCATTCCGCCGCCAACGCACATCGTCACGACGACATATTTGACGCCGCGGCGCTTGCCTTCGATGAGGGCGTGGCCGGTCATCCGGGCTCCCGACATTCCGTAAGGATGGCCGATCGAGATCGAGCCGCCGTCGACGTTGAGGCGGTCGTCGGGGATTCCGAGCCGGTCCTGGCAGTAGAGGACCTGGACCGCGAAGGCCTCGTTCAGCTCCCACAGGCCGATATCGTCGACCTTGAGGCCGAACCGGTCGAGCAGCTTGGGAACCGCGAAGACCGGCCCGATTCCCATCTCGTCGGGATCGGTGCCGGCCACCGCCATTCCGACATAGCGGCCGAGCGGCTGGAGGCCGCGTTCGGCGGCGAGGCCCGCCTCCATGAGGACGCAGGCCGAGGCGCCGTCGGAGAGCTGCGAGGCGTTGCCGGCGGTGATCATCGCCTTCTCGCCCATCACCGGCTGGAGCTTCTGAAGGTCCTCGAGCGTAGTCTGGGGGCGGTTGCCCTCGTCCTTCGTCAGAGTGACCTCCTTCATCGAGGTCTCGCCGGTCTCCTTGTCCTTGACCATCATCTTCGCCGTCACAGGCACGATCTCGTCGTCGAACTTGCCTTCGGCCTGGCCCTTCGCGGTGAGCTGCTGGGAGCGGAGCGCGTAGGCGTCCTGCCGCTCGCGGCTGACCGTGTAGCGGCTTCCGACGACCTCGGCGGTCTGGATCATCGGCATGTAGACCCCGTTGTGCATCGAAAGCAGCTCCGGGTCCGGCCCGACCCGCATCTCGGGAGTCTGGACCATCGAGATGCTCTCGACCCCGCCGGCGACGCAGATCGGCATCCGGTCGACGATGATCTGCTTGGCGGCGGTGGCGATCGCCATCAGGCCCGAGGCGCACTGGCGGTCGACCGACATTCCCGAGACGGTGACCGGGAGGCCGGAGCGGAGCGCGGCGGTCCGGCCGATCGTCGTCTGGACGCCCTGCTGGAGCGCGGCGCCCATGATCACGTCGTCGACCTCGGCCGGGTCGATCTTCGCACGCTCGACCGCCGCCTTGATGGCGAAGCTCGCGAGGGTGGGCGACGGGGTCGCGTTGAACGCGCCCCGATAGGCCTTGCCGATCGGGGTGCGGGCGGTCGAGACGATGACGGCTTCGCGGGTGGCCATTGAGTTTTCCTTCTCTGTTCTGCCTCCCCATCGACAGATGGGGAGGGGGACCACCGAAGGTGGCGGAGGGGTGATCCGACGAGGCCTCTACAGGCCACCCCTCCACCAGGCAAAGCCTGGTCCCCCTCCCCATGCTCCGCATGGGGAGGCAAGTTCAAACGAATATAAGCCCGATCCAGTCGGCGACGAGGGCCGGCTTCTCCTCGCCCTCGATCTCGACCGTGACGGTATGGACGAACTGCCACTGGCCCGGATTCTTCTCCTCCAGACGGGCCAGGACGAACCGGCCGCGAATCCGCTTGCCCGATCGCACCGGCGCCATGAAGCGCACCCGCTCGAAGCCGTAATTGACGCCCATCTTGACGTCTTCCGGCCGAAGCATGGAGTCGGCGGCCATCCGGCTGAGCAGGGACAAGGTGAGGAAGCCGTGGGCGACGGTTCCACCGAACGGGGTCCTCGACGCCGCTTCCGGGTCGATGTGGATGAACTGCCGGTCCTCGGTCACTTCGGCGAAGGCGTCGATCCGGGCCTGGTCGACCAGGATCCAGTCCGACACCCCGATCTCGCTTCCGACCTTGCTTTGAATGTCTTCGATGCTGGCGATAGGCATGGAGGCCGTCTAGGGTCCAAACTCGATACCGGCAATGGCCAGGATCGCCCGGAGAAGGGGGCGGGGCGGAGAGGCGGCCATGGCGTCGTCGCTCGTCGGTCACGATGCATCGAGCATCGCTCCCTCGCTCGCTCCTCGCCCTGACCGCCTCTCCGCCCCGTCATGGCCGTTGCCGGTATCGAGTTTGGACCCTAGAGCGCGACGCATGGCAGACTCAAGCCCCGCGGGGACCCCGAAGATGGCGGACGCTACGGCAGCCGCGCGCTCCCAACTCAGGAAACTTCACCGGGCGGCCGAACCCGACGTCCTGGCGCCGCTGCTTCGCGACGCCGCGCTCGATTCCGATTCGCGGCGGCGGGTGGAAAACCGGGCGCTTGCGATGCTCGGCGAGCTCCGGGCCGCCCAGTCGTCGGGCTGGGTCAACCAGTTCCTCCAGGAATATCGGCTCAACACTTCGGAGGGCATCGCACTGCTCTCGCTCGCCGAGGCCTTCCTCCGGGTCCCCGATCCGGAGACCGCCGACCAGCTGATCGCCGACAAGCTCGGCAATGCCGACTGGCGCTCGCACAAGGGCAAGTCGCATTCGGCCCTGGTCAACAGCGCGACCTGGGGCCTGGTGATCGGCCGGGCGCTGGTCAGCGAGACCGAGCAGGCGAGCGCCCTGAAGCGGCTTCTGTCCCGCGCCGGCGAGCCGTTCGTCCGCCAGGCGGTGGGCGCGGCGATGCGGCTGATGGGCGAGATCTTCGTCATGGGCCGGACCATCGACGAGGCGATCCGCCGGATGGAGAAGCGCGAGAATTCGGGCTTCACCGCGAGCTTCGACATGCTCGGGGAGGCGGCGCGCACCTTCCCCGACGCCGAGCGCTACTTCCAGTCCTATGAGGGCGCGATCCGGGCGGTCGGACGGGTCGCGGACCGCGGCCACAGCATCTCGGTCAAGCTCTCGGCGCTCCATCCCCGCTACGAGGTGAGCCAATATGAACGCTGCGTTCCCAGCCTGATCGAGCGGGTCGAGGCGCTCGCCGTCCTGGCCAAGCGATCCGACATCGCCTTCACCATCGACGCCGAGGAGAGCGAGCGGCTCGAGATGAGCCTCGACATCATCGAGACGGTCGCCGGCCTTTCGTCCCTCAAGGGCTGGGACGGCCTGGGAATGGCGGTCCAGGCCTATGGCAAGCGCTGCCGGCCGACCATCGCCTGGGCCGACTCGATCGGCGCCTCCACCGGCCGGCGGATCGCAGTCCGGCTGGTCAAGGGCGCCTATTGGGACAGCGAGATCAAGCGCGCCCAGGAACAGGGGCTCCCCGACTATCCCCTCTTCACCCGCAAGGCCTCGACCGACGTGTCCTACCTCGCCTGCGCCCGCGACATGCTTGCGGCGAAGAACATCTACCCCGCCTTCGCGACCCACAATGCGCTGACCGTCGCAACCATCCTCGAATGGGCCGGTGACAGCCGCGACTTCGAGTTCCAGCGGCTCCACGGGATGGGCGAGGGCCTCTACGAGACGCTGGTCCGGGAGCAGGGCTACCAGACCCGGATCTACGCTCCGGTGGGCGGCCACCGCGACCTGCTCGCCTATCTCGTCCGCCGGCTGCTCGAGAACGGCGCCAATTCGAGCTTCGTCCATCAGCTCGCCGACGAAAATCTGAGCGATACGGACCTGATCGCCGATCCGGTGGTGAAGATCGCCGCGGTAGGCGGGGCCAGGCACCCGGCCATCCCGCTGCCCCGAGACCTGTTCGCTCCGGAACGGCCGAACAGCGAGGGGTTGGATTTGCAGGACCGTGAGGAGCTGGCGAGGGTTGCGAGCGCAGTCGGTCATCCCCGCGAAAGCGGGGATCCATCCGGCGGCAGCGCGAGCCGGGGAATCGGCATGGATTCCCGCCTTCGCGGGAATGACGGAAAGATCACTTCCACCGGCGAGAATTCCGTCGACTGCAAGTCCGAGGCCGGCTCGATGGTCTCCCGGGCCCTCGCCGCCTTTCCGGCTTGGGACGCGCGTCCGGTGGACGAGCGCGCGGCCTGCCTCGATCGGCTCGCCGACCTGCTCGAACGCGAGCGCGACTCGCTGATGCGGATTTGCGTCCAGGAGGCGCGAAAGACGATTCCCGACGCACTCGCCGAAGTGCGCGAGGCGGTCGACTTCTGCCGCTATTACGCCGCCCAGGCGCGCAAGGGCCTGCAGCCGGTCGAGCTTCCAGGCCCGACCGGCGAGCGCAACGTTCTTCGGATGGGAGGCCGGGGGGTCTGGGTGTGCATCGCACCCTGGAACTTCCCGCTCGCCATCTTCCTGGGACAGGTGAGCGCGGCGCTCGTCGCGGGCAACAGCGTCGTTGCGAAGCCCGCCCCTCAGACTCCGGAGATCGCGGCTTATGCGGTGGGTCTCGCCCATGGCGCCGGGATCCCGGAGGACGTGCTCGTGCTGGCGCCCGGAGGCCCGGACATGGGCGCGGCCCTGGTCGAGGACGGCCGGATCGCCGGGATCGCCTTCACCGGCTCCACCGCGACCGCCAAGCGGATCGCCCGCGAGCTGCTCAACGACGACGAGCGGCCGATCATTCCGTTCATCGCCGAGACGGGCGGGATCAACGCGATGATCGTCGATTCCACCGCCCTCCCCGAGCAGGTGGTGATCGACGTTGTCACCTCCGCCTTCCGCTCGGCCGGCCAGCGCTGCTCGGCGCTGAGGGTGCTCCTCCTTCAGGAGGAAATTGCCGAGCGCACGCTCGAGATGCTGGCCGGAGCGATGGATGCGCTGGTCGTCGGCGATCCCGCTTTGCCGGCCACCGACGTCGGCCCGGTGATCGACCAGGGCGCCTTCGACCGGCTGATGGAGCATCGCGAGGAGACGAGGGGGCGCTGGATCAAGACGGTGGAGGCGCCGGCCCAGGGCCTGTTCGTCCCACCCACCCTGATCCGGGTCGACCGGGTCGAGGACGTCAGGAAGGAATGGTTCGGCCCCCTCCTCCACGTCGCCACCTGGAAGTCGGGCCGGCTCGCCGAGACCGTCGAGCGGGTCAACCGCTCGGGCTTTGGCCTCACCATGGGCCTTCACAGCCGGATCGCGCGGGCGGCGGAAACCGTCGAGGAGCTCGCCACGGTCGGCAACCTGTACGTCAACCGGTCGATGATCGGCGCCATCGTCGGCTCCCAGCCCTTCGGCGGCGAGGGCCTGTCCGGCACCGGCCCCAAGGCGGGCGGGCCGCACTATCTCCCGCGCTTCTGCGCCGAGCGGGTGACGAGCACCGACACGACCAGCGCCGGCGGCAATGCCACCTTGCTGAGTCTGGAGGATGTCGGGCTGTAAGCAGCGCCCTCTTGCGGAGCCCGGGGTAATGGCCGACGGGTCGGCGCATGCTTCTCGCCGCCGTCGCCCTCGCCCTATTCGCCCCCGGCGATGAAGCGCGGTCCTGGGAGCCGGCACTGCGCGCGGCCGAGCGCGACCTGTGCGGCAGACAGGTGGCGCTGCTCGGCGAGAACGGCTTCCACGGCGACGGCAAGACGGCGGCGTTCAAGGCCGAGCTGATCCGCCGGCTGGTGAAGCGGTGCGGATACGGCGCCGTCTTCTTCGAGGCGAGCCACTACGATTTCCTCGCGGTCCAGCGAGCGGCGCGGCGGCGCGAGCCGGTGACCGAGGCGATGGTCTCGTCCGCCATCGGCGGCCTGTGGAACCAGAATCGGGAAGTCGCGCCCCTCGTCTCCTTCCTGGCGGCCGAAGCGAAAGCGGGGCGGGTCGCTCTCGGCGGGCTCGACGACCAGCTCGGCAGCCGGGGCGCCTTCTACTCCCTCGGCCCGATGCCGGCGGAGCTTGCCGCCTTGCTTCCGGCCGGGCGACGCGGACCCTGCGAGTCGGCGCTTCGGCAGCGCATCGCCTGGACCTATTCCGCAGAATCGCCCCACGACGCGGCCGGCGTCCGGCGGATCCAATCCTGCGTCGCAGAGATTCGGCAAAGCCTTCCGGCGAGCGCAGCGGATTCCGAGAGCCGGGACGAATATCGCGGGATGCTCGCCAATATCGACCGGGCGTTGCAGCGGGACTTCGCCGAAACGAAGGCGCTGGTCGCCGGGCGCGATCAGTCCATGTACTTCAATTTCCGCTGGCTGGCGGCCCGGCTGAAGCCCGGCACGAAGATCGCGGTCTGGGCCGCCAACGTCCATGTCGCGAAGGATCCGGCACTCGACCCGAACTTCGTGCCGGGAGGCAATCTCGGCGCTCCGCTGCGCCGCGACTATGGCCGAGGCGCCTTCGCGCTCGGCTTCTCCGCGGCCGGCGGAAGCTTCCGCTGGTCCCGCGGCGAGTCGAAGCCGATCGCGCCCCCGGCCCCGGGGTCGATCGAGGCGGCGGTCATCGGCGGGACGCGCGGCGAGGCCGCCTATGCGGGCCCGGGCGCCCTCGCCGCGCTCGGCGCGCGGCCCGGCTCACTGTTCGACCGCCGGACCAGCCCGACCGCCCGCTGGTCCGAAATCTTCGACGGAATGGTGGTGTTCCGGACCGAGCGTCCCCCGAGCCGGACGGACGAGCCCGCTGCGCGCTAGATCTAGAGCACTGGCGTCGCCCGCCTCCGTTCGGGCTGATCTCGTCGAAGCCTTCCTTCTCCTCTGCAAAACAAGAAGAAAAACCTTTCGGCAGGCTCAAGGCGAACGGGTTCGGGCGATTCAACCCGTCGGTTCGACGCTCTAAAAGCGTTTCGAGACACCCGCGTAGAGCTGGATATCGGCCGTTCGATGCAGCCCGAAATTGGCTCCGGCGTCGAGCTGCAGATTATCATTGGGCATCCACCCGGCGGAGACGCCGGCCAGCCATTCCGTCTTGTGCCCCGACGGATCCTCGTTTCGTGTCGCCTCGATCTCGAAGGTCGCGTCGACCGCGTCGGAAAGCTCCAGCGAGAGGCCGGTAACTCCGCCATAAGCGAGATGGCGCCCGTCGCGGTCCTCGTCGGCGGCGCCTTCGATTCGGCCGGTGAAGCCGAGCTGGACTCCCTTGGCCAGATCGTAGCTCACCGGGACCAGCAGCCCCGCCGACCATTCGCCCGCGCCGATCGCGGAGCCGCCCGTGGGCACGGTCGCGAAGGGCATGACGGCGAGCGAGAAGCCGCTTCCATCTGGATTGGCCAGATTCTGACGGAGGGCCACGGTGACGTCGCCGATTCCGGATTCGCGGTCCACCGCGCCGCTCAGACGATCTCGGGTCCGGACATGGCCGAACGCCGTCCAGCCGAGCTGCGCCTCGAGGCTGTCGGTGAGTCCGAAGCGAAGGAGCAGCTGGCCCGCCTCCACTGTGTCGGTACGGCTGTCGGCGGTCTTGTCGAGGGTCCAGTCGGCAAGGCCGAGCTCGACGGCGAAACGGCCTTTGTCGATCGTGCAGGGGGGAGTCCCGAGACCGGGCCGGTCCGGGCACAAGTCGCGAAGCTCCTCGGCCTGGACCGAGGCCGCGGCGAGGCCGAACGCGGCTGCGAGGATGAGGCGGAGCGAAAACATGGCGGCCGTTTAGCCATCCGAGAAGGGTTTGGAAGTGAAATCGGTGGCGAAATCCGTCATGCCGGACTTGATCCGGCATCCATGAACACCGCCGTGCGACGTTACGGGAGGCCTGCTCATGGACCCCGGATCAAGTCCGGGGTGACGGTAAGGGGGTCGGACGCTACCGTGCCGCCATGACCGACCACGACGCCTTCATCGCCGGCTTGCCCAAGGCCGAGCTTCACATGCACGTCGAGGGAAGCCTCGAGCCCGAGCTGATGTTCGAACTGGCCCGCCGCAACCGGGTCGAGATTCCCTTCGCAAGCGTCGAGGAGGTGCGGGCGGCGTACAGCTTCTCGAACCTTCAGGACTTCCTCGACATCTATTACCGGGGCGCCGACGTGCTCCGGACCGAGGAGGATTTCCGAGACCTGGCGCTGGCTTATTTCGACCGGGCGGCGGCCGATCGCGTGACCCATTCGGAGATCTTCTTCGACCCGCAGACCCATACCGCCCGCGGAATCCCATTCGGTGTGGCGATGGCCGGCCTACTGGCCGGGATGGACGAGGCCGTGGAGCGGCACGGGCTGACCTCGAAGCTGATCCTCTGCTTTCTGCGCCACCTCGATGAGGACGAGGCCTTCGCCACCCTGCGCGAGTCTGAGCCCTGGCTCGACCGGATCGAGGCGGTCGGGCTCGATTCCTCGGAGCTCGGCCACCCGCCGGAGAAGTTCGCCCGGGTGTTCGCAGCCGCGGCGGAGCGGGGCCTCAAGCGGGTCGCCCATGCCGGCGAGGAGGGGCCTCCCGATTATGTCTGGCAGGCGCTCGACCTGCTCGAGGTGGACCGGATCGACCATGGCAACCGGTCGCTGGAGGATCCGGTGCTGGTCGAGCGCCTGGCGCTCGAGCGGATGACGCTGACCGTCTGCCCGCTTTCCAACCACAAGCTTTGCGTGGTTTCCGACCTCGCCGCCCACCCGATCGACCGGATGCTCGCGGCGGGCCTGATGGCCACGATCAACTCGGACGATCCCGCTTATTTCGGCGGATATGTGAACGACAATTACCGCGCGGTCGCGGGGGCGCTGGGGCGCGAGGCTCTGGTGACCCTGGCTCGGAACAGCTTCGAGGGGTCGTTCCTGGGGGAAGCGGAGAAGGCGGAGCGGATCGCCGAGCTGGAGGATTATGTGGGGCCGCAGCCGGCTTGATCGTCATGCCAGCGAAGGCTGGCATCCCAGGGGGTGAAAAGCGCGGGCGCTCTTCACCCGCCGGGGCCCCAGCCTTCGCTGGGGCGACGAGATCACTCCGGATCGCAGTCGGGCTCGGCCATCATCTTGACGTGCGGGTAAGGCATGATCAGCCGGCCGTCCGGCGCGGCGGTGTAGGTCGTCTGGGTCGGGTAGGCGAAGTCGATCCCGAGCTCGGCGAATCGCCGAAGGATCCCGAGCATCACCGCCTGGCGCGTGTCCATGAACGCGGCGAAATCGTGCGATTCGGCGAAGAAGACCAGCTCTATGTCTATCGACGAGGCGGCGAAGGCGGTGAGATGGGCACGGTCGAAGCGGGCCCGGGGCTGGCGCTCGACGATCGCCCTGAGCTCGCCCGGCAGTGCGGCGAGCTGCCCGGCGGGCGTGCTGTAGACCAGATTGAGGACCATCAGCACCCGGCGGTGCTCGAGGCGGGTCATGTTCTGGAGGCGGGCGTTGAGCAGGTTGGCGTTCGAGACGATCAGTTCCTCGCCGTTGACCGAGCGGATCCGGGTGCTCTTCAGCCCGATCCGCTCGACCGTCCCGGTATGCTGGTCGAAGGTGATCGTGTCGCCGCGGCGGAAGGGCTTGTCGAAGATGATCGAGAGCGCCGCGAACAGGTCGGAGAAGATGCCCTGCGCGGCGAGGCCGATGGCGATCCCGCCAATCCCCAGGCCCGCGATCAGTCCGGTGACGTTGACGCCCAGATTGTCGAGGATGAGGATGATCGCGATCGCGAACAGGGTCACGGTGACGAGCAGCCGGATGATCCCGATCGCCGAGGCGAGAGTGCTCTGCTCCTGGTCGCCGGTGCGGTGGGCGATGTAGCCGAGTATCAGCTCGCGCGCCCAGATCGCGGCCTGGAGCGAGGCGGCGATGACGAAGCCGACATGGATCACGCCCATCAGCGCCGGCGGAGTGCTGGCATGCTCGGCGACCAGTTGAGCCGAGGTCAGGACGATGAAGTAGATCTTGGTCCTGGCGAGAGCCCGGGCGAACAGCGCCGGCCAGTGCGAATCGTCGCCGAGCCGGGCGAGCAGCCTGCAGCCGAGGTGGCGCACCGCGAGCATCGCGAGCGCGATCGCCGTACCGATCGCGGCGGCGACGAGGATCCCCACGATATTGCCGCTGACCCAGGCCTGGGCCTCGCTTGCGAGCGCCTGGCTCTTCTCCGCGAAGTTCGACGTCGTGCCTGCCATCAGGCGGCCTTTGCGCGAACTTTGCCCTTCTCGTCCACCTTTGCCTGTTCCTTCGGCAGGGCCTCGAGGAACTCGATGAGGCCGCGCTCGGCGGGGCTGAGATATTTGGAGGCGCGCGGCAGCGGCCGCTCGCCGATGGCGCCTGCGTCCTTGGCCGCTTCGATCAGAGCCGGATGGACGTAGGATTTGCGGCTGATCGCGGCGGTGTTGCCGAGCGCCTCGGCGACCGGCTCGATGACGCTCTTCAGCTTGACCTTGCCGTGCTTCTTGTAGCGGCGGATCATCTCCTCGAACGCGATCGTGCTCGCCCCCCAGGTCCGGAAGTCCTTGGCGGTGAACTCGTCGCCCATCGCGTCCTTGATATAGGAATTGACGTCGCTCGAGGTGGCCGGGCAGATATCGCCGGACTCGTTGACATATTCGAACAGATTTTGGCCCGGCAGGTCCTGGGTCCGCTTGGCGATCCGGACCAGGTTGCGGTCGGCGATGGTGACCGTGCGCTTGATCCCGTGCTTGCCGGTATAGCTGATCTTGAGCTGGCCGCGGGTGACCTTGGCGTGGCGGTTCCGAAGGGTCGTCGCTCCGAAGCTCTTATTCTCCTTCGCGTAGGATTCGTTGCCGACACGCATCCGGGTCTCGTCGATCAGCCTCACCACCGCCGCGAGCACGGTGTCGCGCACCGTCGGCTTGCCCGCCAGATCCTCCTCCACCTTCTTCCGAAGCCTGGGCAAGGCGCGGCCGAAGGCGGCGAGCCGCTCATATTTCGCAGCCTCCTGCTGCGTTCTGAAATCGGGGTTGTAGCGATACTGCTTCCGGCCCCTGGCGTCGTAGCCCGTCGCCAGGATGTGGCCGTCCGGCTTCGGACAGAACCAGCAGCGCTCATAGGCCGGTGGCATGCCCACCGAGTTCAGCCGCTCGATCTCCTCCCGGTCGGTGATCCGGCTCCCGTCGGGGGCGAAATATTGCCAGTAGCGGCCCTGGCGCTTGCGGGTGATGCCGGGGAGGTTGCGGTCGTCGACGAAGCACAGCATGCGGCCTGTAATCGCCACTCGCGCGGTTCGTTCCGGGAACGCGGGCAGGGACATTTTGTTGAAGGCTTCGAAGGAGCCGAACATGCCGAATATTTCCGAAGCGAAGATCTTGATGATCGCCACCGACGGCTATGAGGATTCCGAGCTGCTCGAGCCCCGCCGGATCCTGAGCGAGCGGGGCGCCGAGGTCACCCTCGCGTCGCTGGAGAAAGGCGAGATCGAGGGGGATAACGGCGCGACGGTCGAGGTCGACTGCACGGTCGAGGCCGTCGACGCCGGCGATTACGACGCCCTGGTCCTCCCCGGCGGAACGAAGAATCCCGACAAGCTCAGGATGGACCAGAAAGTCGTCGCGACGATCCGGGCCTTTGCCGAGGCGGGCAAGCCCGTCGCCGCGATCTGCCACGGCCCGTGGCTGCTCGTCGAGGCCGATGTCGTCCGAGGCCGAAGGGTCACCGGATGGCCCTCGATCCGGACCGACCTTCGAAACGCCGGGGGCGAGGTGGTCGACGAGGAAGCGGTGACCGACGGCAACATCGTCACAAGCCGCAACCCCGACGACATCCCCGCTTTCACCGAGGCCCTGATCGCGCTCGTCGAGACGGCCGGGGCGGAGCTGGAGACGGCTTGAGGATGACCGTCGCCCCAGCGAAGGCTCGGGCCCCGGGGGGTGAAGGACGCGGCGGCTTTCACCCGCTGGGATCCCAGCCTTCGCTGGGATGACGGCTTATTCCGCGGCGGAAAGCACCGGCCGGCGCGAAAGTCGCCGGTCGAACAGACGGTTGAGCGCTCGCTGCGCCGGCCTTTCGACGCCGTGGTAGAGCGCCACCGACGCGAGGAAGGTGAGTAGCAGGAACAGCCCGACCAGCATCGGCGGGACCTTCGCCGGATCCTCGACGAACGCGATCTTGAAGAGGATGTAGAGGAGGAAGTGGACGAGGTAGGTCGAGTAGCTGATCTCGCCCAGGTAGACGATCGGCCGGGCCGCGAGCGGGTTGCCGCGGCGGCCGGCAGTCAGTGCTACGCCGAGCAGCAGGCCCGCGAGGAACAGCGGGACGACCAGGGTTTCGGGAGCGCCGGCCGCGAAGCCGAGGAGCAGCGCCGCTGCGACGAGTCCGCCCGACAGGGCGGCCGTCAGTCGCGGCCTCGAGCACCAGCCTTGCCACAGGGCGCAAAGGATCGTCCCCATGGTGAACTCGCTCGCCGCTCGAAGCAGTCCGAAGCGCGGTATGTCGCGGTCCAGGATCGTCGCTCCGTTCCAGCCCATGATTCCCCAGAGCAGCAAAGCGAGGAGGAGAAGGGCCGCGATCGCCCGGGCCGGCGAGAGCCTTCGCCAGTCGGCTCCGAGCACGATGAGCGGGAAGAGCAGATAGGCCGCGGCCTCGCCGCTGATCGACCAGCTGGGATCGTTCCAGGCGAGCGCGCCGGTGAAGCCCCAATTGTGTATGAGGAGAATGTGCAGCGGCAGCTCGTCCCACGGATAATGGACCGTGTTCAGCTCTCCGGCCGCCGCGACCAAAGATGCGTAGACCACGGTCAGTGCGAGGATGAAGAGATGCAGCGGCCAGATCCTCGCCACCCGCCGGGCGAGATATTTCGGGACGGCGCCCAGCCCGTCGCGGCGGAGCCGGTTTGAATAGTTGAGCCACAGGACGAAGCCCGACAGCATGAAGAACAGGTCGACGGCGAGATAGCCCTTGGACAGTAGGAAGCTCGCCTCCGCGGGCAGATATGAAACCGCTCCGACCCTGATGTGGTAGAGGACCACGAACCAGGCCGCGAGGCCCCGGATTCCGGTCAGCGCCGGAAGGTCGGCACGCGGCTCGACTGGAGCGCCGCTCATGCCGGAGCCGCCCCGGACTGCGCGCGGCCGGCGCCCGGAACGAAGGCCGCCCGCGGCTTCTCGGCCCGTTCGCGGCGCGCGACGAGGTTGTCGAGGCCGATCTGGGCTCCGAGGATCATCAGGGTGAAGGGCGTGTAGGCGATCGCGACGAACGACGCCCCGACGAGGTAGATGATCTGGAAATGCTGGAGCGCGGTCGCAAGAGGCGCGATCCAGGCCTTGTCGCCCTCCGCCTTCCGGTAACGGCGCCTTATCACCTCCATCCTGACCAGCCCGCCGACATGGATCAGGATGAAGAGGATGAGGCCGGGGAAGCCCTGCTCGCCAAGCATCTCGAAATAGGCGCTGTGCCAGGCGCGGCCCTGGTCGATCTCGGTCCGGGCGGCGATCGACTGGACCCCGCCATGGTCCACCGTCGTGACGGTTCGAACCTGAATCTTGTTTCCGAGATAGGCGCCGAAGCCGCCGCCCGTCGGATGCTCCTGCACATAGTCCCACGTCCAGCCCCAGACGGCGAGCCGGACCTTGGCCGAGGAATCGCCCTCATAGCCCTGGATGGTCGACATCCGCCCGGTGAAGCTGTCCGGGAGGAAGGGGACCGAGGCGACGACGAGGAGGCCCGCTCCGGCCAGGTAGAGGAAGCGCCGCTTGACGTCGCGCAGGGTAAGAAGGGCCAGGACGGCGATGCAGACGAGGCCGGTTCGGGCCTCGGTCCCGATCGGCATCAGAAGGCAGGCGAAGACCAGTCCGGCGGCGAACGCCTTCACCCGCCAGTCGGCCGGGAAGACCGTCCCGAACTTCGCGAGCCAAAGGATGATCGGGATGAGCGCGATCGCGATCGTCGAGATGGTGCTGCTCTCGTAGAGGTTGGAATTGTTCGTCACCATCAGGTTGAGGACTCCGTAGCCTCCGCCCGACGCGACCGTCTTCAGCCCGCCGACGATGATGATCGTCGCCGCCGAAAGGGTCAGGAACAGAAGCAGCGCCTCGATCCGGAGCTTGGAGCGCAAGGTCAGCGGGAGGAAGATGGCGAAGGCGAGCGAGGTCGACGCCCAGTCCCATTTCTCCGCCGCTGCGATCGGGAAGGCCGCGTTCGACGTCGTGTAGAAGCTGTAGCAGAGCAGGAGGACGAGCAGGACTTGGCGAGGGCCGAAGCGGACGCCGTCCTTCTTCTCGAAGATCAGCCAGCCCGCCAAAGAAAGGCAGGCGACGTACATCGACAGCGGAAGGCTGTTCAGCAGGTAATAAGAGAGGCGCTGCGGAGCGACCGTGTCGATATAGGCGTAGACGAGCACGAACAGGAACGGGCGCCGGAAGCCGAGCAGCAGCACGGCCAAAAGGAACCCGACGAAAAAGAGGTCACGCATTCGGCTTGCCCCCGCGGAGCGTCCAGCGACGGCCTTTCGGGGCCGGCGATTCCGTCCCCGGCGCGGGATCGTCGTCCAGATCCGTCCGGGACAGCAGGCGCCAGGCGGCGAGCAGGAGCAGGCCGTGGGTAAGGGCGAGCGAGAAATTGTCGATCATCGGAGCCGTCCCTGCCCGCGCTTCATTCCCCGCCTCTAGAGGAGCGCGGTTGACGGGCCGTTAAGGGTGGGAACGGGGACAACGCCGTCATCCCGGCGAAAGCCGGGATCTCGGGGAGACCCGTCGAGCCTATTCCTCGCCGAGGTCCCGGCTTTCGCCGGGATGACGAGCCAGGCCCGGGTCAGAATGTCCGCTCGTGCACCGCATTGGCCCAGGCCTGCTGGGCGATGCGCGAAACGGTTCGAACCGCACCCGAGCGAAGCGGCTCCGCTTCGGAGTCCAGCGGCAGGTCGGCGAGGTCGGAGAAAAAGGCCGTCGGCATCCGTTCGCGATTCTCCGCGAGGAACCCGCACAATCTCTCGAAGCGGCGGACCAGGGTCCGGTTCGGCCGCTCCCCGCCGCGCGTGGCGAGCTCGAAGCTGTGGCCGACGATCGTGACGACGGGGTGGTCCTCTTCGTCGGCATGGACCAGGGCGGCCCGCATTTCGTCGAACGAGACGGCGCAGATCTGGAGATGCCGGAGGCTTCCGGGGCGTTGCTCGATCTGGCCGACGGGAATCTCGATCAGGCCGCTCAGAAGCGCCGGGGCGATCCGGCCCGGATCGAGCGGAAGTGCGCTGGGATCGGGATGGTGGCTTCCGTTGTGGCTGCTGTCGAATCGGATCCCGAGCCCCGCCAGCGCTTCCAGGGTGGCGAGGTCGGCGGCATAGCTTCCGGACCGGAAGGCGATCGGCGATGGAGCCCCGGCTTCGATCAGAAGGTCCCGGGCGGTCCGGATCAGCCCGGATTGAGTCGGCCGGTCGAGGCCCGTCAGCTCGAAGACCGGATTTGCAAGATCGGCCCAGGAAGGATGGATGTGGAGCTGGACTTCCTGGCCGGCGGCCAGGATCGGCTCGACCATCCGCCGGATCGGCTCGATCCCGTAGACCAGGGCCGGCATCGGATCGACGAAGAAGCAGGCCTTGAGGCCATGCGCGGCGAGCCGGCCCAGCTGATAGCGCACCCCCACTCCGGCCGGGTCGAAGCTGAGCGCCAGATTCTCCTGCCACGACGAGCGGCGCCAGTCCCACTTCAGCTCGGTGTCGACGGTGAGGAGGACTCGGGTGGTCATCTAGCGCTTCGCGAACGTTTCGATCTTCGGGCCAAGCCGGTTGTTCCGGATCTCGAGCCGCTCGCCGCTCCAGTCGCCGACGAAGGCGGTGGACCAGCGGAAGCCCGGAGCGACGGTGGCGACATTGTTCTCGATGACGAGGCCGGCCGACCTGTTCTCGGCGCCTTCGGGGGCAACGGAGATCATCGTCGTGTAATTCTCCTTGCCGGTGCCGTGGACGAAGACGTTGCCGGCGATCCGGCCGACGGCGCCGTTGGAAAGGTCGATCAGATAATTGGTCCGGCGGCCGCCGCTGTCGTCGAAGCTGCTGTCCAGCACCTCGATCCGCGGCGCCCGGCTCTTCAAATAGTGGCCGCCCCGGCCGCGCTCGAATCGGCAATTGGTGACCCGAAGGCTTCCGTACTGGCCGATGTAGATCGAATGGACCCCGTCCCCCTCGCCGAGGCCGGTGAAGGTCGAATGGTCGATCCGGACCGCGCCCGGCGGGCCGTTATGGGAGAGGATCCCGGACTCGCCGTCGGAGAAGATCGACCAGGAGACGTCGAGGTCGCCTTCCTGGAGCCGGATTCCGGCCCCGTTGCCGTCGGGCACCCGGACCCGGGTGAAGACCAGCCCCTCGACCCGGGCGCCCTTGCCCTTGAGCACGAGAGTCGCCTTGCCCTCGCAGGCGCCGCCGTCGAAGACGGACTGCCCGCGCCTTTCGGCGACGTAGGCGATCCGCCCGGCTTCCTGGACGGCGCAATCCGCGTAGCGGCCGGGCGCGATCCGGATCGTCCCGCTGCCGCCGCCGATCGAATTCACGGCGTCCTGGAGCGTCGCGAAGGCCTGACCGGTCTCGGCCCGGGTGAAGGGGCCCCTGTGCTGCGCGTGAAGCGGGCCGGCCGCGGTGGCGGCCAGGCCGAGCATGATCGCAATCCTGGTCTTCATAAGCGTCCTCTGCCGGTGAAGCCCCTCTCCCATCCTTACGGGAGAGGAGGGGCCGCCGCGTAAGCGGTGGGAGGTGAGGGTCTGTACCTCGGAGTCGGAAAGACCCTCACCTCCCAAGCCTTTCGGCTTGGGCCCCTCCTCTCCCGCGAAAGGCGGGCGAGGGGAAAGATCCCAGGCCACTGTCTCGACGAGCCTAGCCCCGTCCGGTTGACGGGCCGTTAAGCTGATTGTGCCAGAGGGTGCGAATGCGCATCCTTCATGTCCTCGATCACAGCCTGCCGCTCCACAGCGGCTACACGTTTCGAACCCGGGCGATCGTCACCGCCCAGAAGGCGCGGGGGATCGACGTCGCCTGCCTTACCGGAGTGCGCCATTCAAGGGACGGCGCCGATCCCGAGACGATCGAGGGAATCGACTTCTATCGGACTCCGAAGCCCGCGGCCGCGCCCTCCCCGCTTCGGGAATGGCGGGAGATCAAGGCGCTCGAGGCCCGGCTCGACTCTTTGGTCGAAGAGTGGAAGCCCGATCACCTCCACGTCCATTCGCCGGTGCTGAACGCGCTCGCCGCCTTGCCGGTGGCCAGGCGACGGGGCCTTCCGCTCCTCTACGAGATCCGCGCCTTCTGGGAAGATGCTGCGGTCGGCAACGGAACCGGGCGCGAAGGCTCGGCCCGCTACCGCGCCACCCGCATGCTGGAGACCTGGGCGGCCGGTCGGGCCGATTCGGTCGCGGTCATCTGCGAAGGGCTTCGCCGCGACCTGATCGACCGGGGAATCCCTTCCGAGAAGATCATCGTCGCTCCCAACGGAGTCGACCTGACCCTGTTCGGAAACCCCATCGCCGCCGACCGCAAATTCGCCCGCGAGCTCGGCCTCGCCGGAGCCGACGTGGTCGGCTTCATCGGCTCCTTCTACGATTATGAAGGGCTCGACGATCTCATCGCTGCGATGCCGCTGCTCCTGGAGAAGCGCCCAAAGGCGCATCTCCTTCTGGTCGGCGGAGGGCCGGTCGAAGAAGCGCTGAAGGCGCAGGCCGAGGCCTCGCCGGCTCGGGACCGGATCCATTTCACCGGCCGGGTGCCCCATCACGAGGTCGACCGCTATTATGGCCTGATCGACATCCTCGCCTATCCGCGCAAGGCGATGCGGCTCACCGAGCTGGTCACGCCCTTGAAGCCGCTCGAGGCGATGGCCCAGCGCAAGCTGGTCGTCGCCTCCAACGTCGGCGGCCACCGCGAGCTGATCGAGGACGGGGTGACCGGCACCCTGTTCCCGGCCGGCGACCCGGAGGCACTCACCGATGCGCTCGACACCCTGTTCGCCAATCGCTCCCGCTGGGACGAGAGGCGCGACACGGCTCAGGCGTTCGTCAGGCGGGATCGTAACTGGTCGTCAAATATTTCCAGTTACATACCCGCTTACCAGAAGCTCACGGGCAAGGCGGTCTGATGTCGAAACTCTCCTTTCCAAGCGCACGCGCATTCGACTCCGGGCTTGCGGCCCTGGCCGCGGTCTCGGCGGGCTTCGTCGCCTTCGCCATGCCGGAGTCGCTCTTTTCCGGGCTGATCGAGACAAGCCGTCTCCCCGATTTCATCCCGGCCGCCCAGCCGCCTTTGGGCGAGACGGCGCGGCTGGCGGCGGTCGGAGCGGCCTCGCTGCTCACCTTCCCCGCGGTATGGGGGCTGATGGCCCTGCTCGGCAAGGCGCCCGCCGCCCGAAGGCCCGAGGCGGAGCCCCAGGCTGAGCCCCGGTCGGAGGCGCCCAAGATCCGCCGGGCCGACGCCCATCCCGACGCCCCGGCCCGCCGGCCCCTCCTCGCCCGCGATCTCGGCGAACCGCTCGACCTCGAGGATTTCCCGGAAGCCTCGGCGGACGAGGCGCCGGGGACCGGCCGGGACGAACCGCGCGCACTGCCCGCTTTCCTGGTGCCCCAGGCGCCGGAAGCCGAGCCGGAAGCCGAGCCTGTCGCCGAGACGGTGGCGGAGCCGTCGGCCGAAACGGAATCCGAGCCCGGCGCCGTCGACGCGCATTGGGAGGAGCCGGAGCCGCAATGGACTTCGCCGGAACCGAAATGGTCCGAGCCCGAGCCGGAAGCCGAGCCCCAGGCCGAGTGGAAGCCGAAAGTCCGGCCCGAACCGCTCCCCATCTCCCAGCTCGCCGCGCAGCTGCCCGAAGCCGAGGAGGAGGAGAGCGACCAGTCGCTTTCGCAGCTGGTCAACCGGATCGAGTTCGGACTGTCGCGCAAGCGCCAGGCCCTCCCCGCCGCGGCCGAGGTGCCGCCGGCCGATGAAGCCCAGGCGGAGCAGGAAAAGGTGGGCCATCGCCTGCGCAGCGCGATCAACGACCTTCAGAAAATCGCCTCCACCGGCGGCTGAGTCCGTTCCCCGGCGAAGGCCGGAGCCCAGCTCGTCCGGCCTGTGCATGGGCCCCGGCCTTCGCCGGGGAGCAGAGGGACGGGCTGACGCGCTCATTTCTCTTCCACCGTCAGCGCGTCGAGCCGGATCCGGGCGAAGCCCGGCCGCCGCTCCTGCGCCACCAGCGATATGTCGGCGAGCAGGTGCCCGCAAAGCCTGAAGTTGCGGGCGTCGAGGCCGCCCAGGAACCGGGCGGCCGCTTCCTCGGCGCCTTCGCCCTCGAGGCTGAAGGCGAGCTCGTGGCGCCCCCCCCGGAACGTGACGCTGGTCCAGCGGCGGGTGCGGATCTCCTCGAGCGCAAAGCCGACGAAGTTGAGGAAGTTGAGGATATCCGAGAGGTTCGCCCGGACCGCCTGGAGGAGCGCGGTCGCTGAGTCGGTCATCGGCGCCGTCGGCGATTCGCGGTTCGGGAAGGCGGCGCCGCGGTCTCGCGATCGATCCTGTCCATATAGGCGGTGATCCTCGCTTCCATCCGAGGCCTCGCGGCCCGGCCCTTGCGAATCGAAAAAACGAGCTTCGGATCGCCCGCCACGTCCAGGCCCATCCGGGTGGGCGAGATCCGGGTGCGCTTGAGGAATTGCTCTATCCTGCGCCGCAAAGACCATTTCACCGACACTCCCCTGCGAATCTGTGTTCGTGCTTTGTTCCGTTATGTATTCGAGTTTCCTATTTGTCTAGGAAAACTCCTACCAAAATGGATGAAATTGGCGGCCGTCATCCCGGCGAAAGCCGGGACCTCGGGGAGACCCGTCGTGCCTTTTCCGGCCTGAGGTCCCGGCTTTCGCCGGGATGACGTGGGATTTCTACCGCCGCCGCTCGTTGAGCCAGAAGAGCAAGGCGATCGCCACTCCGGCGGCGAGGCCGGCCAGGAACCCGATGCTCGGCTGCCCGACGATCGCCCCTCCCAGCGCCCCGGCCAGGATGCTCATCGCGAGGATAAAGCCCGCCGCCTGGCCGGATCGAGTGCGCTTCGACATGGCGTGCCCTTTGGCAGGAAGGCGCGTCCCTTCCTAGTCCTCCCCGCGCCGAAGGCGTGGGGAGGGGGACCAGGCGAAGCCTGGTGGAGGGGCGGACGGCGCCGCACCGAGAGTTCTGCCAGACCCTCGCAGCGTCCGGGCCGATACCCCTCCACCCTGTTTCACAGGGTCCCCCTCCCCATCTGGCGATGGGGAGGACGAGATGGTGAATTCTCCGTCAAGCATCACCCTGCGCGGTTTCGAAACTCCTTGCCGCTACAAGCCGGGGCAGGGAAAAATCGGGGGAAAGATTGCTTCAGCCAAGCACATTCGCGCCGGCCGCCTTCACCGAGGCGGCGCAGCTGATCGAGCGTTTCGGCCGATATGCCGGATCGGAGGCGGCTTTGCGCGCGGACAGGAGCCGCGACCTCGGCAATCTCGTCCATTTCTGCCGCTGGCGCGAGGTCGGCCGGATGATCGAGCTGATGCGCGACGAGGCGGTGTCGGGGCCGGTGCATTAGCGCGTCGTCCCAGCGAAGGCTGGGACCCCCGGGGGTGAGAGGCGCTGTCGGTTTTCACCCCCCGGGGCCCCAGCCTTCGCTGGGGCGACGAGTGGTAATCTTACGGCTGGCGGCACCTTCCCGCCCCCGCTAGATTCGAGCCATGTTTCAACTCGATGCGGGGCGGGGGGTGGCGGCCGCGCTGGCCGCCCTTTTGCTGTGCGCCAGTCCGTCGGCGCTGCTCGCCCGGGAGCAGCCGCCGACCGGGGACTCGCTCGACCTGCCCCCGCTCGACCCGTCCGCTCCGCTCGACCCGCTTCCCGACCTGGGGGTGGACTGGCCCGACATGGAGCAGGGCAGCGAAGACGCCATCGCCGACACGCCCGAGACCGGGATCGCCGATCCGGCTGCCGAGCGCCGCTACGCCGTCCGGATCGAGGGCCTCGACCCGGACACCGAGGCCGCTCTTCGACTTCCGTTCGACTCCCTCTCCACCCTGGCCAGGAACGGCAAGGATCCCGCCAACGCGGCCCAGATCGACCGCCGGGCGCGCGAGGATGCCGACCTTCTCGCCGAGCTGCTGCGCGCCCGCGGCTATTACGACGCACTGGTGCGCACCCGGGTCGAGGGGGCGGCCTCGGGCGGCGAGGTGACGGTAACGCTCGAGGCCGAGCCCGGCCCGCTGTACCGTTTCGCCGAGGTCAGCCTTCCCGGAATCGAGTCCGCCGGCGAGGATCTCGGCGCGCTTCGCGAGGCGTTCGGGGTGGCGGCCGAGGAGCCGGTCGACGCCGCTCGGGTGGCGGCCGGCGAAGCCGCCTTGAGGATCGAGCTCGGCAAGCGCGGCTACGCTTTCGCCGAGATCGGCGAGATGGACATCGCCATCGACCACGAGACCCGGACCGCCACTCTCACCTTGCCCGTCGATCCGAACGGGAGCCGCCGGTTCGGCCGGGTCAAGGTCGAGGGCCGGCCCCTGTTCAGCGCCGCTCACATCCAGAGGATCGCCCGCTGGAAACCGGGAGCGCCGTTCGAGGCCGCTCTGGTCGAGGACCTGCGGCGGGCGCTGATCGCCACCGGCCTCGTCTCCACGGTCGCGATCAGGCCGGTCGCGGCGCAGGAGGGGAGCGTCGACCTCGCGGTCTCGCTGGAGCGCGCTCCGATGCGGACGATCGCCGGGCAGGCGGGCTTCGGAACCGGCGAGGGAATAAGGGTCGAGGCGAGCTGGCAGCACCGCAATCTCCTTCCGCCGGAGGGGGCAGTCACTTTCCGCGGGGTCCTCGGCACCCAGGAACAGCTCGTGGGGGTCGTCCTCCGGCGCAACAATTTCCTCCGCCGCGACCAGGTGCTGACCGGGCAATTCGCAGTCAGCCACATCGACCGGGCCGCCTACGACGCCCGCACGACGATCCTCTCGGGATCGATCGAGCGGCAGACCAACCTCATCTGGCAGAAGAAATGGACGTGGTCGGCCGGCGCCGAGCTGGTCGCGACCGACGAGCAGGACGTCGACCTGGAAAGCGCCGCGACCCGCCGGCGCACCTTCTTCATCGGCGCACTCCCCGCGAGCCTGAGCTATGACGGCTCGGACGACCTGCTCGATCCGACGACCGGCTATCGACTCGCCTTCCGGCTGTCGCCCGAGGCCTCGCTCCAGTCCGGCACCTTCGGCTACGCCCGCACTCAGATCGACGCCAGCCTCTACCAACCGTTCACTCCGAAGGTGACCCTGGCGGCAAGACTCCGGCTCGGGACCATCCTCGGCGCGGGCCGCGACCGGATCGCTCCGTCGAGGCGGTTCTACGCCGGTGGAGGCGGCTCCGTCCGGGGCTACGGCTTCCAGAGGCTGGGTCCGCGCGATCCCGTCTTCGATGACCCGATCGGCGGCCGGAGCCTCACCGAATTCGCGATCGAGGCCCGCATCCGACGCGGCAATTGGGGAATCGTCCCCTTCATCGACGGCGGCAACATCTCGACCTCGCCGCTCCCCAAGTTCGACAATCTGCGCTTCGGCGCCGGAGTGGGGATCCGCTACCATACGCGCTTCGGCCCGATCCGGGTCGACGTCGGGACTCCGCTCAACCCGAGCAGCGGCGATTCCCGAGTGGCGGTCTACGTGTCCCTCGGCCAGGCCTTCTGATGGACGGTCCGGACGACACCCCGCCGCCGCAGCGCCGCGGTTATTGGCGCTGGCTGTCCCGGCTGGCGAAGTGGGCGGTCGGCCTCGGCCTGGCGCTCGCCCTCGTCGCCGCATTGCTGGCCGTCTTCCTCGACACCGGCGCCGGCCACCGCTTCATCGCCGACCGGATCGCGGCGATGGCTCCGGATTCGGGTCTCAAAATCCATATCGGCCGGATCGAAGGCTCGATCTGGAGCGACACCAGGCTCCGCGACGTCAGGCTCTACGATCCCCAGGGCCTGTTCGCCGAATCGCCGCTGATCGAGGTCGACTGGCAGCCGCTCGGCTGGGTCGCCAACCGGCTCGTCATCCACCGGCTCGAGGCCGGTCTCGCCGCACTCCACCGGCTTCCGAAGATGAGGCCGAGCGAAAAGCCCGGACCGGTCCTCCCCGGCTTCGACGTCCATATCGGCCGACTCGACATTGCCCGGCTCAGGATCGGCAAGGCGGTGGCCGCTCGCGAGCGGATCGCCGCCGTCTCGGGCGAAGCCGACGTGCGCTCCGGACGGGCGCTCGTCAAACTCGAGGCGGCGGTCAAGGATGGCGGCGACCGCCTCTCGCTCCTCCTCGACTCCGAGCCGGACCGGGACCGGTTCGACATCGACGTCAGGCTCGAGTCCCCGGCCGGAGGGGTCGCCTCGGCCCTGGTCGGAAGCGCCCGGCCGATCGCTCTCACCGTCGAAGGCGACGGGAGCTGGGCCCGGTGGAACGGGACGGCCCGGCTCGACCTATCCGGCCGACGCACCGCCGGCCTTCGGCTCCATGCAGAAAACGGCCGCTACAGCCTGGCCGGCCGGATCGCTCCGGCCCAGTTCTGGACGGGCAGGAAAGCGAGGCTGACCGTCCCAACCGTCCAGGTGGCGGGCAGCGCCACCCTGGCGGACCGCCAGCTCGAAGGACGGCTCGCTCTCCGCTCGCCGGCGCTGAGCCTGGTCGCGACCGGGATCGTCGACCTCGCCCGGAGCCGCTTCCGGGATCTCCGGGTCGGAACCGACCTGCTCCGGCCGCCTGCCCTGTTCACGGACATGACCGGACAGAAGGTGAGGCTCGTCGCCTTACTCAACGGCCCCTTCAAGACCTTCGATTTCGCCTATCGGCTGACCAGCCCGAGGGTCGCTTTCAAAAATACCGGCTTCGAGGACGTCTGGGCTCAGGGACGGGGTCGGTTCTCGAAAGCGCCGGTGACCGTTCCGCTGATCCTCTCGGCCCGGCGCGTGACCGGGGTGGGCGACGTCGCCGGGGGGATCCTCGCCAACCTCCGCGTCGAGGGGCTCCTCAAGGTGACCGGCAAGGCGCTGACCGGCGACCGGCTGAAGCTGACGTCGGACAAGCTCAAGGGCAAGCTTAGCCTGTTCGTCGACCTCGTCACCGGCCGCTTCGACGTCGTCATTTCGGGCGGGCTGACCCGCTATCTCGTCCCCGGGCTCGGAATCGTCGACGTCCTCACCGAGCTCGAGGTGGTCCGCCATCCGAGCGGCAAGGGCACCCTGGTGACCGGCAAGGGCCGAGCGTGGGTCAGGCGGTTCGACAACAGGTTCCTCGCCGGGCTGGCCGGGGGCCTTCCCTATCTCGAGACCGACCTCGTTCGAGGCAACGACCTCGTCCTCCATTTCCGCAACCTGGTCCTTACCGCGCCCAGGATCCGGATTACCGGCACCGGCATGCGGCGGCGTGACGGGAGCTACGTCTTCGAAGGCAAGGGCGCCCAGTCCGTCTACGGCCCATTCGCGATGAGCCTCGACGGCCGGATCGAGCGGCCCAGGCTCGCGATCCGGCTCGCCCGTCCGAGCGAGGCGCTGGGCCTCGCCGACGTGCTCCTCAATCTCGATCCGACGCCCGCCGGCTATTCCTACCGGGCCGCCGGGCGATCCCGTCTCGGGCCGTTCACCTCCAACGGGGCCATCCTTCTTCCGAAGGGCCAGCCCGCCCTGATCCAGGTGGCGGCGCTCAAAGTCTCCAGCACGAGGGCGGCGGGGGTTCTTCGCTCCGACCCGGGCGGGTTCGCCGGACAGCTTGCGGTGGACGGCGGCGGGCTGTCCGGACGGCTGGTCTTCAGTCCATTCAACAACCTCCAGCGAGTCGCGATCGACCTCAAGGCCGACAATGCCCGATTCGCCGGGCCGCCCCCGATCGTGATCCGAAGCGGGCGGCTGGAGGGCGTTGCGCTCCTCGACCCCGCCGGGACCTCGCTCAAGGGGAGCCTGACCGCGAGGGGACTGAGCCGCGGCGCGCTCTCCATCGCAAGCCTGGCGGCGAGCGGCGAGCTTCGCGGCGGGACCGGCCAGATACGGGCCCGGATCGCCGGGACCCGCGGCCGCGACTTCGTCTTCGACACGGTCGCCGACGTCGCCCCCGGACGGCTTCGGCTCACCGGCCGGGGGATCGTCGACCGGCGCTCGATCGTCCTCACCGAGCCCGCCATGCTGGTCCGCGAAGGCGGCGGCTGGCGGCTGGCCTCGACCGCACTTACCTTCGCGGGGGGCAATGCCACCGTCTCCGGACTGTTCGGCGGATCGACCAGCGAGCTCAACGCCCGGGTCCAGTCGATGCCGCTCGGAGTGCTCGACATCGGCTGGCCCCAGCTCGGCCTGGGCGGAAGCGCGTCGGGCACCTTGAGCTACCGGTTCGGAGCCGCCGGGGAGCCGAGCGGCGACGCCAATCTCAGGATCCGCGGCCTCACCCGCTCGGGCCTCGTCCTGTCGTCGCGCCCGGTCGATATCGGGGTCGTTGCGAAGCTCGCCGGCGGCAGTGCCGCGATGCGCGCGGTCGCGGTCAGCGAGGGGCGCACGATCGGACGCGCCCAGGCGCGGCTTGCGCCGATCGGCCGAAGCGGGAATATCGGCGAGCGGCTGAGCGCCGCGCCGCTCTTCGCCCAGCTGCGCTACAACGGACCGGCGGACACGCTCTGGCGGTTGACCGGGGTCGAGCTCCTCGACGTCTCCGGCCCGGTCGCGGTCGGCGCCGACGCCCGCGGAACGCTCGACAATCCGGAGATCCGGGGATCGCTGAGGACGGAGCGCGCCCGGATCGAGAGCGCGGTCACCGGGATGGTGATCGAGAACGTCCGGGCCTCGGGCCGTTTCGGCGGCTCCAAGCTGGTCCTCGACAGCTTCGCCGGGACCACCAAGCGGAACGGCTCCGTCACCGGCCGGGCGACGTTCGATCTGGCCGGCCCCAGGGGCTTCGGGATCGACATCGCGCTCCAGGCCCGGGCCGCTCAGCTTCTCGACCGGGACGACATCAAGGCCCAGGTGACGGGCCCGGTCGCGATCCGCTCGGACGGGGAGAACGGAAGCATCTCGGGCAAGGTCGAGCTGGTCAGCGGAAGCTTCCGGCTGGGCTCGGTCACCGCCTCGGCCCAGGTGCCCCGGCTCGCCGTCCGGGAAATCAACCGGCCCGCCGACGAACGGCCGGTCGCCCGGCGGCTGTCGCCCTGGCGGCTCGACCTCGACGTCGACGCCCGAAGCCGGCTGATGGTGACCGGGCTCGGGATCAACAGCGAGTGGAGCGCCGGCCTGAAGATCGCCGGGACCGTCACCGAGCCCAGGATCAGCGGCCGCGCCGACCTGATCCGGGGCAGCTACGACTTCGCCGGCCGACGCTTCGATCTCGAGCGCGGACAGATCCGGTTCCTCGGCGAATCCCCGGTCAATCCCGCGCTCGACATCACCGCCGAGGGCGGGGTCCAGGGACTGAACGCGGTCATCCGGGTCACCGGCCGGGGCCAGCGGCCCGAGATAAGCTTCACCAGCACCCCCGCCCTTCCGCAGGACGAGCTCCTCAGCCGGCTCCTGTTCGGGACCTCGATCACCAACCTCTCGGCGCCCGAAGCGCTCCAGCTCGCCGCGGCGGTCGCGTCGCTGAACAACAGCGGCGGCGGCCTGGATCCGATCAACGCGGTCCGGGCCGCCACCGGCCTCGACCGGCTCCGGATCGTCCCCGCCGACGTCACTACCGGCCAGGGCACCGCAATCGCCGCCGGCAAGTATCTCGGCCGCCGGGTCTATGTCGAGGTCGTCACCGACGCCCGCGGCTATTCCGCGACCCTGGTCGAATACCAGATCACCCGCTGGCTCTCGCTTCTGTCGAGCATCTCGACGATCGGACGGGAAAGCGTCAACGTCAGGGTGTCGAAGGATTATTAGCTTGAACCGTCATGCCGGACTTGATCCGGCATCCATGAACACGGTTCGTGGGAAGTGGTCGTCGGCCGTGTTCATGGATTCCGGCCTTCGCCGGAATGACGGTAGCAGACTAATCTATGTGTTCAACCAACCGCCTGCAGAAGCAGCACTTCGTTAACGCGCCTGCGTTAATCATTGCCCCGGCCTCAACTTGGGGATGGGGATCCTGAATGTCCTCGGACGACGATAACGGTTTCGACAGCGGCCGGCGCTCGGAACGGCTTGCCGTGAACGCCGAGACCCGGCTCCGGCCGAACAGCTGGAGCAGCCTCCAGATCAAAATGCTGGACCTTTCGGCATCGGGCTTCCGGGCCGAATGCGAGGCGAAGGTCAAGCGGGGCGGGAGCGTCTCGCTCGACATTCCGGGCATCGGGCCGGTCGACGCCCAGGTCGAGTGGCAGCGCGACGGCCAGTTCGGCGCCCGCTTCTTCGCTCCGATCGAGCTCGACTGCTGCCAGTGGGCCTTTCCCGACCGCAATCGGACTCTCGCCCGGCTGCTCGTCGAACGCGCGGCGGCGAAAAGGGCGGGGCGGCGGGGCGCGGAGGTCCAGCTTCGGCGCGATATCCTCGCGTCTCTGCCGGTCCGCAAAGGCGTCGCTTCGGCGTGAATCGGGGGCGCGGATAAGCGCTTTCTTAACTTCGGTTACCTAGGGTTTCCCCCACCGGATCCGGGGGGAGCCGGCGGGTCATTATCGGGACGCGACAAGCGATGCGCAAAGGGCGATTCGCCGGTTTGAGCGACAAGGGCCAGGAGGCCGTCACTCCGCCGGAGCTCGCGGAGCTTTTGCTGTTCGACTTCACCCCCGCCGCCGACGAGGACGATCACCGCGCCGCCCGCGAACGGGCCCGGAGCGTCCAGCTCTCGATCCCGCTTCTGGCCGGCTCCCACGCTTTGTGGGCCTCGGTCCTGGTGGCCGGGCTCGCCGCCTCCGGCGCCACGGCCGGCCTGGCGGCGCTCGTCGCGCTGCTGCTCGCAATCCTGCTGCTCGACGCCTCGCTCTGGTTCGCCCTGAAACGGCGCAAGCTTCGCCCCTACCAGGCGATGCGCCTCGCCGCCCTGCACGGGGTCGCGACCGCGGGCCTGTGGCTTCTCTCGGCGACTCTCGTCGCTCCCGAGGCCCAGACCCTCCTCGTCAAGGCCGCTCTGGTCGCCGGCGCGGGCTCGGCAATCGCCGTCTTCTTCACCGTCCCGCTTTTGATGATCCTCGCCGTCTGCACCACCTTCCTCGTCGGAACGGCGATGCCGAGCGACGAGCCGGTGCTCGCCATCGGCGGCGCCTTCAGCCTCTTCCTGCTGTGCCTCGGGGTCGCCCGCTCGCGCCAGTTCCTGTTCGCCGCCCGCCAGCGGCTCGCACTCGAATGGCAGGCCGAGAAGGCGCGCCGCTTCGTCGCCGATTTCGAGGCCAGCGGCCGCGGCTGGTTCTGGGAGACCAACGCCGACGGCGCTCTGACCTACGTCTCCGAGCCGCTCGCCGCCCATCTCGGGCTCAGCGCGGCCGAGCTGATCGGCCGCCGCTTCGAGGACGTGCTCCTGCTCGATTCCGCAGACGGGGACGACAGCCGCCGCACCCTGGGCTTCCACCTGTCGGCGCGCTTCCCCTTCGCCGACGCGGTCGTCCGTGCGCCGACCGGCGAGGACGTGTGGTGGTCGCTTTCCGGAAGCCCCAATTTCGACGGCTACGGGCGCTTCCTCGGCTTCCGCGGGCTCGGCAGCAACCTCAGCGAGCAGCGCCGGAGCGAGGCCGAGGCGAGCAAGCTCGCCCGATACGACAGCCTGACGGGCCTCCCCAACCGGGCGATGATGCGAAGCATGCTCGACGAGGCGCTCGCCAATGCCGACGCCCGCCGGCGCGGCTGCGCCTTGATGATCATCGACCTCGACCGCTTCAAGCAGGTCAACGACACGCTCGGCCACCCGGTCGGCGACAAGCTTCTGAAGAAAGTCGCCGGCCGGCTCTCGAAGGTGCTCGGCGAGGACGGCCAGGTCGGCCGGCTCGGCGGCGACGAGTTCGAGGCGATCCTCCCGGGAATCGAGGAGGAGGGGCGCCTCTCCGAGCTCGCCCGGCGGCTGATCGAGCAGGTGTCGAAACCGTACAGGATCGAGGGCCATGAAGTCAGGATCGGGACCTCGGTCGGAATCGCGGTGGCCGTGCCCGGGAAGACCCTGGCCGAAGGGCTGATCAAGGACGCGGACGTCGCCCTCTATGCAGCGAAGGCGGACGGCCGGGGCACCTTCCGCTTCTTCGCCCAGGAGATGCACGCCCTCGCCACCGAGCGGCAGATCCTCGAGACCGACCTTCGCTACGCGCTCGCGAACGACCAGCTCACCCTCGTCTACCAGCCGATCGTCGATTCGGTGTCGGAGGAAGTCGTCGCGTTCGAGGCGCTGCTGCGCTGGCACCATCCCGGGCGCGGGCTGCTCCCTCCGGCCCTCGTCATCCCCCTTGCCGAGGAGACCGGGCTGATGCCTCGGATCGGCGACTGGGTGCTCAGGACCGCCTGCGCCGAGGCGGCGAAATGGCCCAGGCACATCAGGGTGGCGGTCAACCTCTCGCCCGTCCAGTTCGCCGATCCGGCGCTTGCCGCCACGGTGACCGGGACTCTGGCCGCCTCCCAGCTGGACCCCGAGCGGCTCGAGCTGGAGATCAACGAGGCCGTATTCCTCGCCGACCGCAAGGTCACCGAAGCGACACTGACCCGCCTTCGGGGCCTCGGGGTCCGGCTCGCCCTCGACAATTTCGGCACCGGCCATTCCGGGCTCGGTCATCTGCGCGACGCTCCGCTCGACAAGATCAAGATCGACCAGAGCTTCGTCCGGGGCGCCACCGCTCCGGGAAGCCGCAACGGCGCCATCGTGAGGGCCATCGTCGTCCTCGCCGAAAGCCTTGGGATGGACACCACCGCCGAGGGCGCCGAGACGATCGAGGAGCTGTCGCTGATCCGCCGGCTCGGCTGCTCGCAGGTCCAGGGCTACATCTTCGCCAAGCCCATGCCCGCCAGTGAGGCTCTGACGCTCGCCACAGAGAGCCGCCCCACCGCCGAGGTGATCGGCTTCAGCCGCCCGCCCCGCCACCGGCTGATCCGCAACGGGAGGCTGGTCTGGCAGGGCCGGACCCTGCCGGTGCGGCTTCGCAACATCTCGGCGGGCGGAGCGATGATCGAGTGCGACAGCGCACTCGAGCCCGGGACCCTGGTCGAGCTCGACCTGTCCGAGGCGGGGACCCTCGCCGCCGAGGTGCGCTGGTGCCAGCAGGGCCAGGTCGGAATTCACTTCGGCGAGGAGTTCGCGCTCGGCAAGCTCGCGCGGACCCAGCGCAAGGGCGGGGCGCCGAAGATGGTAAAGCCCGAGTTCCTGGAGCCCCGCAAGGCGGCGAAGTAAACTCCGTCATCCCTGCGAAAGCCGGGACCTCAGGTCGATAGGGCGCCTGCGCGGGCCTCCCCGAGATCCCGGCTTCCGCCGGGATGACGAGCTGAGGCCGACGACCTCAGCTCGAATAATAAAGGTCGTATTCGACCGGGCTCGGGGTCGTCTCCCAGCGCATCTGCTCTTCCCACTTGAGCTCCATATAGGCGTCGATCTGGTCGTCGCTGAACACGTCGCCCTTGGTCAGGAAGTCCCGGTCGTTCTGAAGTGAGACGAGCGCTTCGCGAAGCGATCCGCAGACCGTCGGCACGTTGACCAGCTCCTGCGGCGGAAGATCGTAGAGGTTCTTGTCCATCGGGTCGCCGGGATGGATCCGGTTCTGGATCCCGTCCAGGCCCGCCATCAGGATCGCCGAGTAAGCGAGATAGGGATTGGCGAGCGCGTCGGGGAAGCGGAACTCGACCCGCTTCGCCTTCTCGCCCGTTCCATAGGGGATCCGGCACGAGGCGGAGCGGTTGCGGCTCGAATAAGCGAGAAGCACCGGGGCCTCGAAGCCGGGAACCAGCCTCTTGTAGCTGTTCGTCGTCGGGTTGGTGAAGGCGTTGAGCGCCTTGGCGTGCTTGATCACCCCGCCGATGAAGTAGAGCGCAAGCTCGGAGAGGCCGGCATAGCCGTTGCCCGCGAACAAGGGCTTGGAGCCGTTCCAGATCGAGAAGTGGGCGTGCATGCCCGAGCCGTTGTCCGACTTGATGGGCTTGGGCATGAAGGTCGCGGTCTTGCCGTAGGCCTGGGCGACCATGTGGACGACGTACTTGTAGATCTGCATCCGGTCGGCGGTCTGGACGAGGGTGCCGTAGGTGAGCCCGAGCTCATGCTGGGAGGCCGCGACCTCGTGATGATGCTTGTCCATCGGAAGCCCCATCTCCATCATCGTCGAGACCATCTCGCCCCTGATGTCCATGGCGCTGTCGACCGGAGCGACCGGGAAATAGCCGCCCTTGGCGCGCGGCCGGTGGGCGAGGTTGCCGCCTTCATATTCGCGGCCCGAATTGGTCGGGAGCTCGATGTCGTCGATCCGGAAATAGGAGCTGTTGTAGCCGTCCTCGAAGCGGACGTCGTCGAACATGAAGAATTCGGCTTCCGGGCCGACGAAGACGGTGTCTCCGACTCCCGTGCCCTTGAGGTAGGTCTCGGCGCGCTTGGCGGTCGAGCGCGGGTCGCGGGCGTAAAGCTCGCCCGTTCCGGGATCGACGATGTCGCAGAAGACGACAAGCATCGGGGTCGCGCTGAACGGGTCGACATAGACCGCGTCGAGGTCGGGCTTGAGGATCATGTCCGATTCGTTGATCGCCTTCCACCCGTTGATCGAGCTTCCGTCGAACATGAAGCCGTCGGTCAGCTGGTCCTCGTCGACCGCTCCGGCGACCATCGAGAGATGCTGCCACTTGCCGCGCGGGTCGGTGAACCTGAGGTCCACCCATTCGATCTCCTCGTCCTCGATCCGCTTCAGAACCTTGCTCGCGTCGCTCGCCATGATGAAAGCCTTTCGTGAAATGGGATGCCCCACTCTCCGTTCGGCCTGAGCCTGTCGAAGGCCTCTCTTCTTGTCCCGCGTCGCTGGAACGAGAGGGCTTCGACAGGCTCAGCCCGAACGGTGGAGGGCCGTTCGTGTCTCCACCCTTTCAAGGCGCGGGCAGTCCGTCCAGACGAGTCGGCGGCCCGGTGAACATTTCACGTGGGTAAGGTCAGAAGGCCCGTCGCTGCGCTGCGATCAGCATCCTCAGGAGCATCGCCACCGGCCTCGGCACTCCCACCTTGCCCTCGAGCCAGAGGCTTACCGCCGAGCGGCTGACTCCGATCGCCGCGGCGAGATCGTTCTGGGTGCGGTAGCCGAGCGCGCGCATCGCCGAGCGAAGCTCCTCGGGGGACATGGAGGCGAGGCGGGGGTCTTCCACAGCGCGGCTGTAGCGCCCGGAGGCCGAAGCGTCATCCCGGCGGAGAGCGTTCCAACTCGGCCGGAAAGGCCTTACACCCGGCCTCGATCGCCGAAGGAGGATCGATGAGCGCGAGAAGCTGGCTCGCCGCGTCTCTGATCTGTGCCGCCTGCTCGGCGGAGATTCAGGATCGCGCAATGATGCCCAGGCGGGACGACGGCTGGCCCGTGGTTCGAGCTCCGAATTCGCTCGATTCGGGGACCATCGCCCTGGCCTGCAACATCGCGGAGCCGACCTTCAGCGCCTGGCCGACCGATCCTGAAGGCGAATACAGGCTCTATGCGGTCCGGAATCCGGTCTGCACGACGAACCGCCTCAAGCAGGGCCGCGCGCAATGCGATTTCGAGATCGGCGAGACCGAGCGGAAGATTTTCGGAGACAATCGCGTGGCGGCGGCGCGGGTCAAACGCTGGCGGCCGGCGCGGGTAAGCCTGTCCTATCGCCGGGTCGGCGCCGAGCATGAGTGGATGGAAAGCTGGTGGGCGGACGGGCCCTGCCGGCTCCGATCCCCTCGCGGTTAGATGGCGTCCGATCCCCGCTCGCCGGTGCGGATCCTCAGCGCCTCCTCGACGTCGATGACGAAGATCTTGCCGTCCCCGATCCGTCCCGTCCGGGCGGCGTTGGCGATCGCCTCGACCACCCGCTCGGCGAGGCCGTCCTCGACCACCACCTCGAGCTTCACCTTGGGGAGGAAGTCGACGACATATTCGGCGCCGCGATAAAGCTCGGTATGGCCCTTCTGGCGCCCGAAGCCCTTGGCCTCGGTGACCGTGATGCCCGACACTCCGACGTCGTGGAGCGCCTCCTTCACCTCGTCCAGCTTGAACGGCTTGATGATCGCCTCGATCTTCTTCACCGGCCTACTCCCGTACTGTTGCGCCGCAGCATAGCGGGGCGGACCGGAGGCGCAAGCATTGCCATCGCCGCGCCCAGGATAGACACTGCGCCGGCAACAGGGGGAGGGTTCAGATGGCGATCGAGGTGATCGACGGGACGATCGGAACGGTCACGGTGAAGAGGTCGACCTCGAGGGTCGTCCTCCATGACTGCATCACGATCCGGACGACGGACGGGGCCGAACGGCGGCTCGACAAGGTGGCGGTGGCGCCCGATGTCGCCGCGGCGCTTCAGCCGGGGACGGAGGGCCGCTTCTACGGCTACAAGGCGATCGACCATCGCGGCCTGTACGGATTCCGAACCCGCGACGGGCGCTCCGCCTTCGCCGCTCCGAGCGGCAACGAGAAGATCATGCTGGTGATGGCGATCGTCTGCGCGGCGGTCGTCGTCATCTCGCTGCTGCTCGGCAAGGGCCTCGGCCTGCTTGCCTTGATCGCCGCGGTCGTGGGCGCGGTGAGCTATTTCAAATATCGAAGCGACCGGATCGAGGCCCGGGCGCGGTACGACGGCGACTCGAACTATACGAGCGGCTTCGCCTGACCCCCTCCGACCAAAAAGAAGAAGATTGGGTTCGCGCAAAGGCACGAAGGCGCAAAAGACTCAGCGAAGCTGCTTAGTTTCCGGGCGGTCCGACCAGGCGTGAGTTGGGAGCTCACGCGGCCCCTTTGTGCCTTCGTGCCTTTGTGCGAAACAAAATGCGGCCTGCGGCCGCGGCACGAGGGCCGAGGTTGGCCCGGACTAGCCGTCGTGCCTCGCGATCCAGTCCTCGACCACCGGAGCGATCCGTTCGCGCCACTTGCTGCCGTTGAATATCCCGTAATGGCCGACGCCCTTGGCGAGATGATAGTGCTTCATGTCGCGCGGCAATCTGGTCGAGATGTCGAGCGCGGCCTTCGTCTGGCCGATGCCTGAGATATCGTCGCGCTCGCCTTCGATGGCGAGAAGGGCGACGTCGCGAATGGCGGCCGGATCGACCCCTCGGCCGCGATGCTTCATCTGGCCCCTGGGGAGGAGATGGCGCTGGAAGACGACGTCGACCGTCTGAAGGTAGAATTCGGCGGTCATGTCGCAGACCGAGCGATATTCGTCGTAAAAGGCCTTGCTCGCTTCGGCGCTCTCGCCGTCGCCCTGGACGAGATGCTTGAACATCTCCCAATGGCCGGTGAGGTGATCGCCGAGGTTCATCGCCATGAAGCCGGCGAGCTGGAGGAAGCCCGGATAGACCTGCCTGCCGGCGCCGGGATAGGTGTAGGGCACCGAGGCGATGACGTTGTTCTGGAACCAGCTGTGCGGGCGCTGGGTGGCGACGGTGTTGACCTGGGTCGGCGCCTTGCGGGTGTCGATCGGGCCGCCCATCATCGTCAGGGTTCGCGGGCGGGCCGGGTTCTTGTTCGCGCTCATCGCCGCGGCGGCGGCGTAGCAGGGCACGGAGGGCTGGCAGACGGCCAGCATATGGGCGCCCGGCCCGATATGCTCGAGGAACTCGATCAGATAGTCGATATAGTCGTCGAGGTCGAAGCGGCCCGAATCGAGCGGAACGAGCTTGGCGTCCCGCCAGTCGGTGATGAAGACGTCGTGGCCGGGAAGCATCCGCTCGACCGTGCCCCGAAGCAGGGTCGCGTAATGGCCGGACATGGGGGCGACGATGAGGAGCCTCGGTCCGCCTTCGACGCCCTCCCTTCGGAAATGCTTGAGCTGGCCGAACGGCTTCCTCAGCACCACCTCCTCGCTCACCGCGACCCGCTTGTCCTCGACGAGGGTCGTCTCGAGCCCGAATTCGGGCTTGCCGCGCGGCGCCGAGGCATGGGCGAAGACGTCCAGCGCCGACGCGACGATCGGGCCCATCTGGCTGTAGGCGAAGGGGTTGGCGGGATTCTGGAGCCAGCCGGCGCCGAGCGTGGCGAGGTTGGAAGCTCCGGCGAGCAGCGAGCGCTGCATTTCATAGGCGTCATAGAGCATGTGGGTGCCTGTTTGGTGCGCTGCAGCGTGGCCGTCAACGGAAAAGGGGTTGCGACTTGAAACCATCCGCGGGCGGGATGGGTCCCGATCGTCGCCCCAGCGGAGGCTGACGCCCCGGGGGGTGACGAGTTCGGCGCCTTTGACCCGCCGGGGTCCCAGCCTTCGCTGGGACGACGGGCCCTTTCGCCGGGATGACGAGGCGTCCCGCCCCTGCTACCGCGCCTCATGGCCGAAACCCAGGACGAGACCGCGAGCCCGCGCCGAATCGCCAACCTCGCGCTGATCTGGCGCTTCACCGCGCGCTACAAGGGCCATGTCGCAGGCGCGCTTCTGGCCCTGCTCGTGGCGGCGCTGGCGACGCTCGCGATTCCGGCCGCGTTCAAGCTCATCATCGACCGCGGCTTCACCGGCACCGGCGGGGACGTCGGGCGCTGGTTCCAATATCTGCTGCTGATCGTGGTGGTTATGGCGCTTGCCACCGCCACGCGCTTCTACTTCGTTTCCTGGCTCGGCGAGCGGGTCGTCGCCGACGTGCGCGAAGCCGTCCAGCGCAACCTGCTCCGGCTCGCCCCCTCCTTCTTCGAGGAGAACAGGCCCTCCGAGATCGCCTCGCGGCTCACCGCCGACACGACGATCATCGAGCAGGTCGTCGGAACGACGATCTCGGTCGCGCTCCGCAACATCGTGATGGGTATCGGCGGGGTCGTCTATCTGCTCGCCCTCGCGCCCAAGCTGACCGCGATGCTGCTCCTCGGAATCCCGGTCGTCATCCTCCCGATCGTCTTCCTCGGCCGCCGGATCCGCAACGTCTCGCGCTTCGGCCAGGACCGGATCGCCGAAGTGGGCGCGATGGTCGATGAAGTCCTCGGAGCAATGAAGATCGTCCAGGGCTTCGGCCAGGAGTCGCGGGAGGCGAGCCGCTTCGCCGACGCGGTCGAGCGGGTGTTCCAGACTGCGCGGCGGCGGATCCTGCTTCGCGCCTTCATGACCGCCGGAGTCATCGCCCTGATCTTCGGGTCGATAACGATGGTGATGTGGCAGGGCGCTGTCGACGTGCAGTCGGGGCGGATCAGCGGCGGGACGATCGCCGCCTTCGTCCTCACCGGCGGGCTCGTCGCCGGGGCGTTCGGAGCTCTGACCGAAGTTTATGGCGACCTCCTGCGCGGCGCCGGAGCGGCCGGCCGGCTCACCGAGCTGCTCCGCGAGGAGCCCGAGATCAGGGCCCCGGCCCTCCCCAGGGCGCTGCCGACGCCCGGCCGGGGCGCTCTCGAATTTCGCGACGTCACCTTCCGCTACCCGACCCGGCGCGAGGTGAGCGCGCTTCACCAATTTTCGCTGGCGGTCGCGCCGGGAGAGACCTTGGCGGTAGTCGGGCCCTCCGGCGCCGGCAAGTCGACCCTGTTCCAGCTCGCCTTGCGCTTCTACGATCCCGAAGCGGGATCCGTGCTCCTCGACGGCGTCCCGCTGCCCGAGGCGGATCCCGCCGAAGTGCGCTCGCGGATCGCGGTGGTGCCCCAGGAGACGGTGATCTTCGCGGCGTCGGCCCGGGACAATCTGCGCTACGGGCGCTGGGACTCCACGGACGACGAATTGTGGGCGGCCGCCGAGGCGGCCAACGCGGCCGAGTTCCTCAGGAAGCTGCCCGACGGCCTGGACACCTATATGGGCGAAGGCGGAGCGCGGCTGTCCGGGGGCCAGCGCCAGCGGCTCGCAATCGCCCGGGCGGTGCTTCGCGACGCGCCTCTGCTCCTGCTCGACGAAGCGACTTCGGCCCTCGACGCCGAGAGCGAGCGGCTGGTCCAGCGCTCGCTCGAGCGGCTGATGGAAAACCGGACGACGATGGTCATCGCCCACCGTCTGGCGACGGTCCGGGCGGCCGACCGGATCGTGGTCATGGAGCAGGGCCGGATCGTCGAGCAGGGCAACGATGCCAGCCTTCGGGCGCAAGGCGGCCTCTATGCGAGGCTTGCAAGGCTCCAGTTCGACGGAATCGCCGCCTGACCGCCTGGAGCCTGTCCGGACCCGCCCCCGCGGCGCAGCCGCTCTAATCGATTCGCACAAAGGCACAAAGGCACGAAGGAGCCGTGCGGGCACGGGCCTTACTGCGTTTGCGAAACCGCGGCGGATAAGCCGCTTCGCGGATTCTTCGTGCCTTCGTGCCTTTGTGCGAAACAAATACGGTCGCGCGGCCGCCCAGGCCTGAGGGGATCGGCTCGGCGCCCGCCCAAGACCGTCTTTAAGAAAAAAGGCGGCCCCGAGGGGCCGCCTTTGAGAGAAAAGCGGAAAGCCGCGCTCAGAAGTTCGCGTAGGCCTCGTTGCCGACGAAGCCCATCTTCTCGACCCGGGCGCGCTTGGTGACGGCGAGGACTTCGTCGACAAGCTCGTAGCGGGCGTTGGGCTCGGGCTGGAGGTGAAGCTCCGGCACCGGGTTCATGGTCTGGGTGACGTCGAGATACTGGCGAAGCCGGACGAGGTCGATCGGGGTTCCGTTCCAGAGCACGATGTCCCCAGGCGAGATCACGATCTTGTTCTTGACCGGGTCGATGGGCGGCGGCTGCTGGTTCGGCTGATCCTGCGGAAGGTCGAGCTTCACGGCGTGGGTCTGGATCGGGATGGTGATGATGAACATGATGAGAAGCACCAGCATGACGTCGATGAGCGGCGTCGTGTTGATGTCCATCATGGGTTCGTCGTCCGAACTCGCGCTTGACATTGCCATTTAGGTCTACTCCTGAAACTCTTTACGACCCGGCGCGCCTAGAGGCGGGCACCGCCGCGCGGAGGCGGCTCGGAGATGAAGCCGACCCGGGCGAACCCGGCCCGCTGCATCGTGTAGATGGCGCCGCCGACGCACTTGTAGGGCGTGTTGATATCCGCCCGGATATGCGCTTCCGGCATGTTCTCTTCGGTGATGTTGTCGACTCCGCCGACCTTCCTGATCTCGTCCTCGAGCTTCTTCACCGCCCGCCTGAGCAGGTCTTCCGAGTTCATCTTCTGGAGGCCCCAATAGACCTCGCAGGTGCCGCCGGTTCCGCCGCGCACGGAGAGAGAGACGTTCTCCGGCTTGGTCTGGGTCGCCTCGAAGTCGACCTTGGGAAGCTTCATCGGGATCGTCTGGACGACGACCGGGACGGTGATCAGGAAGATGATGAGCAGCACCAGCATGACGTCGACGAGCGGCGTCGTGTTGATGTCGGACATCGGCGCTTCGTCGCCGCCTTCACTCTCTTGGCCGACATTCATGGCCATGGTCGGTATTCCTATCTAGCTGGAGTGCCGAAGGAGCCGGCGGAGGCGGGGCCCGTCGGCCTC
>DASVQD010000036.1:0-73446 GCA_036389345.1 Allosphingosinicella sp.
GAGCGCGCCACCCGCTCCCGCAAATCATCCGAATAAGGCTTGGCCATCGCTGCTGGCCTCCATCCCAGCCAACAGCTTGAATCACACTTCAACCGAAACGGGAATCCCCAATCGATTCAGGCAAAGCAAAACAGACTCTAGGCCTGTGCGAGGTTACCCCTCCACCACCTTCGGTGGTCCCCCTCCCCATCTGCGATGGGGAGGCAAGGTTAGGGAAGCTTCACCGTTTCGATGAACAGGTCGAGCTGAGCTTCGCAGCGATTGCGGATCAGGGTCTGGGCGATGTCCTTCAGTCCGGCGGGGGTGGCGGGCAGGGTCCGGAAGCGTAGCGCGGTCGTCGCCGCTCCGCCCTTCCAGGACAGTCGATACTGGGAGCCGTCGGCGACCGGAAGGTCCGAGGGCCAGGCCAGCGTGCTCACTCCCGATTCCCAGGCCAGGCGCTTAGCTCGGCCCCCCGGACCGGCAATGTCGAGGGTGAGGGCCTTCGTCGCCTCGGAGCGCCACAGGGTGATCTTCGACGGATCGGCGACGCAGACGTTGGAGCTCTTCGATACGTCGACATGCCAGATGCTGGGCGCGCGGAGCTCGTCGGCGGCCGTCCCGCGCACCGCCCCGATTCTGGCGCGGTGCTGGCCCGCCGGTGCGGACGAGGCGGCCCCGCCGGCGGAGGGAGCCCCGGCCGTGAAGATGCCGGGACCGCGCAGGACCCGGGTGCCGCGTCCGTCGAGGAGGATCAGCTGGTCGCCAGGCTTGAGGCTGATTCGAGCCGTTTCCGCAAGGCGCTTGCCGGGCGCGAAGCTTGCGGCGGAGGGGCCGGCCGAGCGGACCACCAGGATGTCGGCCAGTGCGGCGCTGCCGGTGGAGAGCAGCGCGATCGCCGCCAGCGCGCGGACGCTCCGCCTATTTGGACCCCAAGACAAAATGACCTCCCGGACCTGCGTGGCGCAGTCGATAGACGAAATCGGCGAGAGCCGCATCTTCCCCCTCGGCTGCGATCTCAGCCAGGGTTTCCAGAGCTTGCGGGTCGCCCGAATCGAAGGCCCGCCAGAGCGCGTTCAGCCGCGCCCGCTCCCCCGCCGGCATGTGCGGCACCGGCTCCCAGACTTCGATCGGCGTCGCCCGGCCGTCGAGGACGACCCGCCCGAGCGGCCGGAAGATGTCCAGGGTCGCCCCGGCCTTCGCCTCGGCGCTGACGAGGATCGTCGAGCGAAGCTGCTTGTTGGCCGATTCGAGCCTCGACGCGGTATTCATGGCGTCCCCCAGGGCCGTATACTGGATACGCCCCTCGCCGCCGAAATTGCCGACCACCGCCTCGCCATGATGGAGCCCGACCCGGGTGCACCCGATCGGGGGCAGGTCCGGATCGACGCCCCGGCGGAATTCCTCTCCCGCCTCGTACAATTCGACCGCCGCGTAAACGGCCCGGTCGGCGTCGTCCTCCCGGGCCAGCGGGGCGCCCCAGAAGGCGACGACGGCGTCGCCGACGAACTTGTCGATCGTCCCGCCATGGCTCAGAACGATCCTGCCGAGCGTTTCGAGGTAGCGGTTGACCAGGCCCGACAATTGCTCGGGCGTGACCGCGTGGCTGAGCCTGGTGAATCCTTCGAGGTCGCAGAAGAGCGCATAGATGGGCCGCTTCTCGCCGCTCAGGGTCAGCCGCGCCGGGTCCCTCAATATGTCCGAGGCGACATCGGCGGGAAGATATTTGCCCAGCGCGGCCTGGGCGAAGCGGCGCTGCTGGGAATCGACCGAGCGGGCGGCGGTGCCCGCGGCCGCGAAGGCCAGGGCCCAGCCCAGAGCCCAGCCGAAGCCTGGTACCGCGTAAGTGTCGACGGCCCAAAGTTGAAGGGCGAAGGGCAAAGCGGCGAGCAGCGCGAGCTGCGGCCCCAGCAGCAGCGCCAGCCGCCTGCCGCGAGGCTCGAACAGGCCGCTCAGAGCGCCGGCGGCAACCACGACGAGCGCCGCCACCCACAAGGCGATGGCCGGCACCGGCGGTCGAACCCGGCCGTCAAGCCGCTGGGCGAGCATGTGGGCGTGGACCTCCAGGCCTTTCATCCAGCGGCCGGTCCGGCGGCTCATCGGAGTTTCGTAATCGTCCTGGGCCCTGATATTGCCGCCGATGAGGACATAGCGCCCCGCGATCCTCCCGCGCAGGGTCTCGCCGAGCACCGGCAGGGTGTCGATCGGGAAGCTTGCGAAGACCGGACGCTCCGGGTCGGAGGGCAGGACGAAATCGATCGCACCCGGGCCGCCGGTGAATTGCGGACCCTCCCGGGCCAATGCTTCGGCGAGGAGGGCAGGGCGCCCCTTCCTCCGCTCGGGCCAGCGCCTCACGACTCCGTCCTCGAGGTCGGGCTCCAGCCCGATGCTCGCGGCCTGGACCCGCCCCGTCCGGGCCTCGCCGAGGAAGGCGTGGAGGAAGCGATGCTGCTCGAAGCCGATCTGGTCCTCGTTTTCCGCGGGCTCGGCATAAGCGAGGAAGGTCGGAGTCCGGATCGCCTTCAGCACCTCGAGGAGCTGGGGATCTTCGGCCTGCGGCTGGTCCACCAGTATGTCGATCCCGATCGCCTTCGGCCTCATCGCGTCGAGGGCGGCGAGCGCCTCGGCGAGCAGGCGCCGGTCGAGCGGCGAGCGCTTCTGAAGCGCCCGAAGGGTCTCGTCGTCATAGGTGACGAGGACGATCCGGTCGTCCTGGACCACCCGGCCGGCCGACCGCTCGAAGCGGATGTCGTAGAGCGCTCGCTCGGCGTCTCCGGCGAGCGGCAGATGCCATGACCAGCGGGCGAGGAGGAGTGCGAGGACGAGGACCGCGCCGGTGCCGGCGAGCCGAGCCCATCCGACCTGGGCGAGAACCCGCCTCAGCCGCCTCCGAGCACCTTCCTTCGCCACGCTTCCCCCCAAAGCTCGCCGCCTTTCGGGATAATGCGAAAGCCCTCTCCCGTCATCCCGGCGAAGGCTGGGATCCCGGCGAGCGAAGAACGCGGTGCCTTTCACCCGCCGGGGCCCGAGCCTCCGCCGGGGCGACGGACTTCACGCCCCCGCCCGCACCGCCTGGTCCCAGGCGCGATCCGCGAGCGGCTCCAGGCTTGCGGCCATCTGGCCGGCATGGGCGGAGGAGGCGTTGCCGCGGACGAGCCGGCCCTTGATTCCGTGGACGATGGCCGCGAGCCGGAACATGTTGAACGCCATGTAGAAGTCGATGTCCGGAATTCCGTCGCGGCCGGTCCGTCGGCAATAGGCGGCGATATAGTCGGTTTCGGAGGGGATGTTCAGAGCCTTCAGGTCGAGCCCGGCAAGCCCGGTCGAGACTCCGGCCGGCATCCGCCAGACCATCAGGTGATAGGTGAAATCGGCGAGCGGATGCCCGAGCGTAGACAGCTCCCAGTCGAGCACAGCCAGGACCTTCGGCTCCGTGGGATGGAAAATCATGTTGTCGCAGCGAAAGTCGCCGTGGATGATCCGGGGATCCTGGTCCTCTTTGGGAATGTTCAGCGGAAGCCACTCGACCAGCCGGTCCATGGCGGGCACCCGGCCAGCTTCGGAATCGCCAAGATACTGTTTCGACCAGCGCCCGATCTGCCGCTCGAAATAATTGCCGGGCTTGCCGTAATCCCCGAGGTCCGCGGCGAGCGGATCGATCAGGTGAAGCTGCGCCATGGCCGAGTTCATCGCGTCGAAATAAGCGGGCCGCTCCTCGCTCGGGACCTCCGGGAAATCGGCTTCCCAGAAGATACGGCCCTCGACCATCTCCATCACGTAGAACGGAGTCCCGATCACCGCGTCGTCCAGGCAGAGGCCGAAGGTCCGCGCCACCGGAAAGTCCTGCCCGCCGAGAGCCGAGATGACCCGATACTCACGGTCCACCGCATGCGCCCCGGGGAGGAGCTTGCCGGGCGGCTTGCGGCGAAGGACGTAGGACCGGCCGGGCGTGACCAGCTTGTAGGTCGGATTGGACTGGCCGCCCTTGAACTGCTCGATCCGCAGCGGCCCCTGATAGCCCTCCACCTCCCGCTCCAGCCAGGCTTCGAGCCTCGCCGGGTCGAACCGGTGGGCCTCCCGGACCTCGATCGTGCCCTTGTTCTGGGTGCTTCGGTCCATCGCTGTGCGAATTCCTTTCCGGTGAGCGAATTGATCTTCGAGCCGCGATCCTGCACTAGATCGCAGCCGGTACGCGCCCCGGCCCTGAGGCACCATGTAGCAATGGCCGCAAACGGCTCAATGGAGCAACTTTTCGGCGAAGTCAGCTCGTCATGCATGGGGCTGATCAGCCGAATCGCGCTTTCCTATGAAGCCGACCCGTCGCTTCGGCACGAGCTCATCCAGGACATCATGCTGGCGATCTGGCTGGCGCTCAAAAACTATCGCGGTGAAGCTTCGGTCAAAACTTTCGCGGCCTCGATCGCTCAGAAAAGATGCATCTCGCACGTGACGAAGCGCGCTCGGGAGCCGAGACAGGTCGAGCTGCCGCACGATCTCGTCTCCGGAGCCCCGCCGCCCGACGAGATCGCCCTGCGCAACGACCAGCGGGAACGTCTGGTGCGGTTGATCCAGCGCCTCCCGATCCCCCAGCGCGAAGCCATCGTGCTCGCGTTCGAAGGATTCAGCTACCTCGAGATGTCGGAGATCCTGGGAATCACTCCGAACGCCGCGATGCTGCGCTGCCAGCGCGCCAAGACGACGCTCAAATCTATCATGGAGCAGCATTCATGAACGGGCCGGAATTCGACGAATTCGCCGCGCTCTGGCAAGGCGACCCCGATTCCCTGGACCAGGCCCGGATGGAAGCCTATGCGCGAAGGGCGCGGCGGCGCGGCAAGCTTCTCGGCTATCTCGATTACGCGTTCGCGGTCCTGCTCATCGCGATCCTGGTCATCGGCTCCTTCATCTCGCTGACCCCGCTCACAGTGGCGATCGCCGTGCCTTTGATGATCGCCGTCACGTGGCTGACATGGGTTCGGCGCTCGGTGCGCCAGATGACGAACACCTTGAACACTTCGGATCGCGCCGGCTTCCTGGAGAGCAGCCTACGCAACGCCGCCGCGAATCTTCGGCGCAACACGATCGGCCTTGCGTCTTTGCCTTTCCTGGTGCCGGTCGCACTGGCGTTCAAAGTGAGCATTCGCACCGGCGGCGGGCCGGCGGAGATCTGGGAGGCGCTCGGTCACTGGATCCACACCGGCCGCGCTCCGATCACGATCCTCGCCCTCCTGGTCTGGGCAGGCCTCAGCCTCCGCCGCCGCGCCCGGCTGAAGGCCGAGATACGGCGGCTGGAAGGGGTTCGCCGGGGCTATGAGGCCGAGGCCCGGGAGGCCGATTTGGACGAACGCACGACCTGAATTTCCACAGCGACTTCCGGCGACATACCTTCGTTATCCGAAATGTTTCCCCTTTCGAATCCACAACATAGTGGTTGTTGTTGAGACAGATTTCCGGTCGCTTCGAGACTTTGGGGCTGGAGCTGCGATGCGTGGCCCGGGCGTTCGGCCCGGTCGGCGCGGAGTCGCTTCTCCGGCAATGGAAGGAAGTCCAATGAAGAAGATCGACATCGTCAGATTGCCCGAACTCGCCACGAAGGTCGGGATCCACGGCTCAGTGAAGCAGCGCGAGGTTGGCGGGACCGGTTGCGGCGGCATCTTCATCGCCATCGTGACAGGCTGAACCGACCGCGGGAGGGGCCACGCGGTCCCTCCCGCACCTCGGACCGGGAAGAGACCATGATTCCACGAGAAGAACTGAGCCGCTGGCTCGCCGACAACGCGGCCCAGGATGCAACCGCCGAACGTTTTCTGGGCGTCGCGGCCCGTCTCAAGTCGCTTAGACTGCTCAGGCGGTTGCGCAACAACCTGGACGCACTCCGCTCGCTCGAGGCCGAGGCCGTCCTGGGCTGTGCCCGGACGGCCATGACGGACGAGGACGGGCTGGAGGAGATTTTCGCCTGCCTGATCGAAGGTGCCGCGGTCGATCCGTTCTTTCGGCCGGCAATGCGGAACGTGGCGAGCGAGATCCATTCGGGCATATTGCTGTTCGATGCCCCGGAGCTGACCTTGTTCCTGTCGGTGATGCCCGCCGAAGGGCTCGCGACGAAGCGGCTGGGCCGGAACGGGCGGCGGTCGATCGTCTTCCCCGGCCAGCTCAGCCTCCATAAGTTCATTCGCTCCGGAGGGGCCACTTTCTCCTTCTGGGAGGCGCCGCTGATCGAAGCGGGCTTCACCGCCCAAAGCAGCGGCCGCTGCCGCCTCGCGGAACGACGGTGCATGAAGGACGGCGAAATCCTGCAGGTCGACGGGCGCCGGCAGACGTTCGTGATCGATCACGCCTCGAGCGATCTCGTCTACCTCCAGGCGGTCGCGACCGCCGGCCGGGCGCCGCTGACCGTCGAATATGATTCGGACAGTTTCGAGTTCGTCGGCGCCAGCAGCACCGACGAAGTGAGCAGCCGAACCCAGATGATGCTCGCCTTGCTCCGAACGATGGAACGTCGGGATGCAGTCCCGCTGATGATCGCCATGCTCAACAACCCGAACTTCTACGCGCGGTGGCAGGCGATGCGGGAGCTGCTCGCGCTCGACGCGGAGGCGGCTCTGTCGCACCTGAAATCCTTCGCTGCCGGCGATCCCCATCCTGAGGTTCGAGCCGCCGCGGCCGCGACGCTTTCCCAGTGCTTCGAAAGGGTGGCCGACGCCGTCGCTCCGAAGCTCGCTCTGGAGATGGACTGAAATGCCCGTGCAGATCGAGTGCGAGGATGACGGAAGCGGGATCGAGCTCGCCGAGCTGGTCCAATCCCTCGAGGAGGGTTTCGACCCGAGGGATGAGGAAGGCCTCACGAGCTGGGCGCCGGCGCTTCGACGGCTGGGGAACAACCGGCGCTTTCTCGGCGACCTCGTCATCGAGGAGCTGAAACAGCATTGCGCGGGGCAGACCGCGCGCAACCAGTATAGCGCCCAGGTCGTGCTGCTCCACGGCGGCTCGCGCAAGTTCCTCCTGCGCGCCAACTTCTGGCCGGCCGAAAGCGACAGCGTCTACGCGAACAGCGGGCCTCAGCCGTTTTTCTACGGCTCGCCCCACGACCACAATTTCAGTTTCCTCACCGTCGGCTATCTGGGGCCGGGCTATTGGAGCGACTATTACGAATATGATTACGATCGGGTGGCGGGCTGCCCGGGCGAGCAGGTCGACCTACACTTCGTCGAGCGGGCCTGTCTGTCCCCGGGCAAGGTGCTGCTCTACCGGAAGCATCGCGACGTCCACAGCCAGCTCCCTCCCGAGAGCCTCTCGGTCTCGCTGAATATTCTGGCGCTGTCCGAATCCAGCGAGTTCAAGGAGCAGTACAGCTTCGACCTCGCTTCCTCGCGGATCGCCGGCATCCTCAATCCGTCTTCGCTGGAGACCATGGTCCGTCTCGCCGCCACGTTCGGCGGCGGGAACGGACGGGACCTGGTCGAGGATTTCGCCGAGCGCCACCCCAGCGACCGGATAAGGTTCGCCGCCTGGCGCGCCAAGGCCGCAGCGGCGCCGGGCGTCGACGCCCGGATAGCCGTCTACGAAGAGGCGGCCGCCCGATTGACGGGCCTGACGGCGGCCCTGGCGGCGCGCGAAGCCGAGCAGCTGCGGGCCGGCCGAATCTGGATCGAGCGGGGGATCGCGGTCTAGCGTTCCGCCGCCAGGACTGCGAGCCGCGCGCCGTGGAGTATGGGCTCGGTGTAGCCCGACGGCTGCCGAGCGCCTTCGAAGACGAGGGCTCGAGCGGCTCGAAAAGCGGCGTTGCCCTGCAGGTCCGGGGCCATTGGGCGATAGCCGGGATCGTCTCGATTCTGCCGGTCCACCACCGCGGCCATCCTAGCCAGGGCGGCATCGACCTGCTCGTCGCCGACGATCCCGTGCATCAGCCAATTGGCGACGTGCTGGCTGGAGATCCGGCAGGTGGCCCGGTCCTCCATCAGTCCGACGTCATGGACGTCCGGCACCTTGGAGCAGCCCACGCCCTGGTCGATCCAGCGCACGACATAGCCGAGTATGCCCTGGACGTTGTTCTCGAGCTCCTCGCTGATCGCTTCGGGGGTCCAGTCGCGCTCCGCCGCCACGGGGACGGTGAGAAGCCCGTGCAGCGAGGCGGCGGGCCGGCCGGCCAGCTCGCGCTGGCGCTGAGCGACGTCGACCCGGTGGTAATGGACGGCGTGGAGGGTCGCGGCGGTGGGGGAGGGGACCCAGGCCGTGCTCGCCCCGGCATTCGGATGGGCGATCTTCTGGTCGAGCATCGCGGCCATCAAGTCCGGCATCGCCCACATGCCCTTGCCGATCTGGGCCCGGCCGGCGAAGCCGCAGGCGAGGCCGACGTCGACATTGTTGTCCTCGTAGGTCTTCAGCCATTCGGAGCTCTTCATCTCGGCCTTGCGGATGACCGGCCCCAGCTTCATCGCCGTGTGGATCTCATCGCCGGTGCGGTCGAGGAAGCCGGTGTTGATGAAGACGATCCGGTCCCTGACCGCATGGATCACCGCAGCGAGGTTGACGCTGGTCCGCCTTTCCTCGTCCATCACCCCGATCTTGATCGTGTGGCGCGGAAGGCCGAGAAGATCCTCAGTGCGGTCGAACAGCCGCCCGGCGAAGGCGGCTTCCTCGGGGCCGTGCATCTTCGGCTTGACGATATAGATCGAGCCCGCAGGGCTGTTGGAACGAGCGCCGCGCAGGTCGTGGAGCGCGGCGAGCGACGTGATCACCGCGTCCGCCAGCCCCTCCTGCACGTCCTCGCCGTCGATCCGCATCATCGGATTGGCCATGAGATGGCCGACGTTGCGGACGAACATCAGCGCCCGGCCCTTGAGGGCGAGGGTTTGACCGGAGCCAAGGTCATATTCGCGGTCCGGCTCGAGGCGGCGGGCAACGGATTCGCCCTGCTTGTCGAAGCGGGTGGCGAGATCGCCCTTCATGAGACCGAGCCAGTTGCGGTAGACGACGACCTTCTCCGCGGCATCCACCGCCGCGACGCTGTCCTCGCAGTCCATGATCGCGGTGACCGCGCTTTCGAGGATGACGTCAGCAATCCCGGCCTTGTCGGTCCGGCCGATGGGATGATCCCAATCGATCACCACCTCGATGTGAAGACCGTTGCGTCTGAACAGCATCGCCCAGCCGTCCTCGCCCGTCCGTCGCCGCCCGACAGCTTCGGCGACCCGCCCGTCGAGGAAGATTTCGGCGTCCTCAGGCGTGTCCAGCGCCGCCCAGGAGGATCCTCCGGTCAGCGGCAACACCTCGTCCAGGAATGTCCTGGCCCATTCGACCACTCGCTGTCCGCGCTCCGGATCGTAGCCGCCCCCGGCGGGCCGGTCGCCGAGGACGTCGGTTCCGTAGAGGGCGTCGTAGAGGCTCCCCCAGCGCGCGTTAGCGGCGTTGAGGGCATAGCGGGCGTTGCTGACCGGCACGACGAGCTGGGGCCCGGCGATCTTGGAGATTTCGGGATCGACATTCTCGGTGCCGATGGTGAAGGGCGCGGGCGGGTCGACGAGGTAGCCGATGTCGCGAAGAAATTCCTCCTCATGCGCCGGATGGGCGGGGCGTCCGCCGAGGGAGGCGTTGCGCTCGTCGATCAGGGCCTGAAGATCCTCGCGCCGGCGCAGCAGGCGCCGGTTCTCGGGCGTGAGCTCGCGCAGCAAGGCCGAAAAGCCGAACCAGAAGTCGGCGGGCCCGATCCCGGTACCGGGGAGCGCCTCCTCTTCGATGAAGGCCCTGAGCCGGGGGTCCACTTCGATTCCCGAGATCAGCTCATATTCGGCCAAGGCCCGCTCCCTTTTCGTCGTGGCGAGGCGGGCCTAGCCTCTGTATGGGCGTTTATCCATGCGCTTCCTAATCCTGATTGCACTGCTGCTCCTGTCGCCGGCCGCGGCTCGAAGCGAGGAAGGGGCGGTTCTTCTTCGCCCCGCCCGGGTGTTCGACGGAGTCGATCCAAGGCCCCATGAGGGCTGGTCGGTGCTGGTGCGGGGCGAGCGGATCGAGGCGGTGGGCCCATCGCTCGACGCTCCGTCCGGGGCGAAGGTCGTCGACCTGCCGGGCACAACTCTGATTCCGGGCTTGATCGAAGGCCATTCGCACCTCTTCCTCCATCCCTATAACGAAACGAGCTGGGACGATCAGGTCCTGAAGGAGCCGCAATCGCTTCGAACCGCCCGGGCCGTCAACCACGCCCGCGACACTCTCATGGCCGGCTTCACCACCGTCCGCGACCTCGGCACCGAGGGCGCCGGCTACGCCGACGTCGGGCTCAGGCAGGCGATAGAGCAGGGGATCGTTCCCGGCCCGAGGATGCTGGTCGCAACCCGGGCGATCGTCGCCACAGGCGCTTACGGCCCGAAGAACGCCGAACCCGGTTTCGAGGCCCGTGGCGCCGAGGAGGCCGACGGACCGGCGCTGGTCGTCGCGGTCCGGCGCCAGATCGGGGCGGGCGCCGACTGGGTGAAGATCTACGGCGATTATCGCTGGCGTCCGGGCGAGCCGAGCCGCCCCACCTTCACGCTCGACGAGATGCGGATGGCGGTCGAAGCGGCGCATTCGGCCGGCCGGAAGGTATCGGTGCATGCCGGAACGGTCGAGGGGATGCGGCGCGCGATCCTGGCCGGCGCCGATACGATCGAGCATGGCGACGGCGGGACTCCCGAAATCTTCCGGCTCATGAAGTCGAAGGGCGTGGCCTTGTGCCCGACCCTCGCCGCCACCGACGCCATCTCGCGCTATCGCGGGTGGAACGGCTCCGCCCCCGAGCCGACCCCGGTGACCGAGAAGCGCAGGGCCTTCGCGGCCGCGCTCCAGGCCGGGGTGGCGATCTGCATGGGCGGCGACGTTGGCGTCTTCGCCCATGGCAGCAATCGCCGCGAAATGACCCTCATGGCCGCGTGGGGGATGAGTCCGGCGGCCGTCCTCGCCGCGGCGACCTCGGGCAATGCGCGCATCTTCGGGATCGAGGACCGGCTCGGAACCGTGAAGGCCGGCCTGCTCGCCGACCTCGTCGCGGTCGAGGGCGACCCGACCCACGATGTCGAGGCGCTGGGCCGGGTCAGGATGGTGATGAAGGGCGGCAACCTCGTCCGCTAAGGCGTACTCGCCGCGACATCGGCGAGGCGGACGAGAAGCCACGTGGGTTCCCCGGAGGTCCCAGCTCGGCCGGATGACGACGGTTGCGCCATCTGGGCGCGATCTCCGACTCGGTGCCGGTCGATTTTTTTTCACACAAAGACACAAAGACACAAAGAGCGCGGAGCGCTCCCCTTACGTCTGGGCTAACGGCGGGCGTGGAGTGCTCGGGGATGGGCCGGCATTGGGCCGCTTCGCGGAATCTTTGTGTCTTTGTGTCTTTGTGTGAAAAAATGAGTTCGCACCGCAGTCGAAAGCTATCGCTGGAAGCCGCGCGGCCCGAAGATTTTCGGTCGTTTTAAGGCGAAGGAGCGAAACCCGTGGAGCTGCCGCTCCTGGGGCGTCAGCCCGGCCAGGGCTGGTCGCTCGCATGGGCGTGGAGCCGCCCGGCCTCCTCGTCGAACCGCTCGAACCCCCAGAGGCGGGCGGCGCGGAAGACCGGGACGGCGCGAACCACCTTGAGGCAGGCGGCGAGATGGTCGGCGGTCCGGCCGATCGTCCTCAGATAGCCGCCGCGATAGGTGTTCGATATTAAAGTCTCGACCGCTTCCACTCCGGTCAGGCGCTCGATCGCAGCATCGCCCCCCTCGTCCGCCTTGCGGAGGAGATAGATGGCCGCCAGCGGCATCGGCTCCAGCTTCGAGTCGTTCGCGGTCGGAACGTCATATTTGTCCATGTCGTCGAACGAGCGGTCGTAGGCGCCGGCGTCGCGCCCGCTCGCCTCGAGCGCCTCGCGCCACAGACGGAGCCGCGGGATCCCGGGATAGGCGAGAGCCCGGCCCGCTTCGTCGAATCCGATTACGCAGACGTCGTCGGCGAGGATCGGATGGCCGCGATCGTGGAACCACGCCGCGATCGTCGACTTTCCGGCGCCGGAATGGCCGGAAAAGGCGACCGCGCGGCCGCCGATGTCGATGGCGTTGGCATGGAGCGGAAGAAGCCCGCGCTGGTGGAGCAGAGCGCCGATCGCCGAGCCGAGGAGGAACAGGCGCAGATTGCGCTCGGAAGCACCCTGGGCCGGCTCGACGACGATCTCCCGCCCGGCCCGGATGAGGTAGCGCCCCACCTTGGGGACGGCGAGCAGCGTGCCGTCGGCGGTTGCCGAATAGCCCTGGGGATAATCGCCCGGCGGCACGTTGCCGAAAACCACCTCGACGTCCGCCTCCCCGCCGTCCGTCGCGGGAGCGAGGCCGGCCAGCCCGATCTGGGAGCGCAGGTCGAGGCCGAACAACCGGTAGACGGACGCCCCGCGCGCGCCATCGGAAGCTAGCATCCGCCGCCCGCCCGATCGGTGCGATCCGTTTGAAGTCCTTCAGTCACGGGGTGCTCCATAGGAGGATCGGCCGCCGGCTGCCAAGATGAAGTGCCCGGCCGTCAGGCCCTTGAGAAGCCCGATGCGATAGGTTCCGGCGATTCTCGGATCGTCCCACCCTGAATCGGGCCAGTCGCGAACCCAGGCGCGAAGCCGTTCGACGTCGATCAGCCGCGAGGCGGTCTCGTCGCGGGCCATCGCCTCGACCAGCCGGGCGGCTCCCGCCGAATCGCGGCTCAGACCGTCGTGCCAGTCCGCCGATTGATAGCCTTTCCGCTTCTCGGCGAGGACCGCCGGAGCCACCCGGTCGGCCAGTGCGGCCCGGGCGAGGGGACGGCGCACTCCGTCCTTCATCAGCATGTCGAGCGGCAATGAGAGGCAGAAATCGATCAGCCGGACATCCGCGGTCGGATCGCGCTTGTCGATCCCCCAGCCTGCCAGGATCCCCTTGCGATGCTCACCCCAGTCCATTTCCATGAGCGCGGCTCCGGCCTGGTCGAAATAGCCGGAGCGGCGGCCTGCGGGGCCCCGAGAATCCGCCTGGCGCTCGGTCGCAACCCGATCCTGCAGCGCCGGGTGGACGGGATCCGTCGCCGAGGAATCGAGCCCGGACGAGAATCGCTCGAAGCGGTTCCAAAGACCGTCGGGTATCCAGGGGCCGAAGGAGCCTGCTGCAACCCCGCGAAGCCGCGCCCGTCCGTCGCGAAGCATGCCGCGCGCCTCGCGCGACCAGGCGAGCAGGCGTCCCTCCCGGACGAAGTCGGCAAGCAGGGTGTTGGGGGCCGCGCTGATCGTCCAGTTGCCGATTTCCCCGCTCAGCAGAACCCGGGCGCCCGCGGCGCTCGCGGCGGCGCGGATCTCCGACAGCCAGACGTGGTTGCACAGGTTGAACACCGGGCGCTCGAACAGGGCGGCATATTGGTCGAGGCCGGCAAGCGGCGAACGGCCCGAGCTCGGCATCTTCACATGGTCGATATTGGGATGGGCACGCGCGGTTGCGGCCGCGAGGGCGCCCTCGTCGGCCAGGCGATGGGACGGCACCGCCGGCGCGACGCCCTTTCCGGGGACGTGGGTGAAGGCGAGCACCCGACGACCCGCCGGGGCGAGCAGCCGCGCAGCGGTAGCGGTGACCGCGCTGCTGTCCCATCCGGCGCTCAGATGCGCAGCGACGAGATCGCCCGAACCGCGCAGCCGCCGCTCGACCGCCGAGTCGAGCTCCGAGCGGAAGGCCTCGACATAATCCTCGAAGCTCTTGAGCCGCAGCTCTCGCCGCTCCGGGCTCCAGTAGCGCCGCCGGACGGCCCGGTCCGGAGTGACGGTGACGACATGGCCCGGCTCGACCCGCTCGACATCCTCGAAGAAGCTTCCCGGGCCAATCCGCGAGAGGCCGGCGAGATAGCGGATCAGGTTCGATTCGTCGGGCCGCCTTGCGAGCGTTCCAAGCGCATGAAGGCCGCACGGCATCGAGGCGAAAGCGGCGAAGCCCTTGCCGCGATGCCAGAAGAGCGGCCGCTGGCCGAGGGGGTCGCGGGCGAGGAGAAGGCGCCGCTCGCGCGAATCGTAGAAGGCGAACGCGAAGTCGCCGAGCAGCCGCCCGACGGCCGCTTCGCCCCAGCGCTCGAGCGCCATCAGGAGCAAAGCCGAATCGGCCAGGGGAGCGATCTCGGCCGTGCCCACCCCCAGCGCCGCCGCGATCTCGGACCGGTTGTCCAGACGCAGGTCCGCGACGAGCGCGAAACGGCCTTCTCCGCCGATCAGCGGCTGCGAATCCTTTTCGTCTTCTTGGAGAAGGGGATGAAGCCGGAGCGCCAGGGCGACGTCGGCAAGCCGGCCGGCCGATTCGGCCGTTCCGTAGCGCGATTGCGCCTCGATCATCGGCCGGCATCGGGCCGCCGGATCGACTCGGCCGTCGATGCTCCAGAAACCCGCAAGTGCAGTCATAAGAAAAGCCCCCCGCCGCTAGGCAGGGGGCTTATCCTCGTTCTTGGCTGAGAGCTTAGGAGCCCTGCTGGCCGCCGCCGCCGTCCGGCGTGTTGCCGCGCTGGCTCTCGGCAGCGCCGGCCTCGAGACGCTGGAAGCCGGGACGAATCCAATCCCGCTTCGAGGTGGCGTGCGCGTTAGTAGTCCGGTTCATCGATATGTCTCCTGCCCTATGGATGAGTTTGAAACGCTGGAATCTTGTAAGATCGCTGATCCTTTAGAATGTTTTTCAACGCGTTGTCGAGCCCGATTGTGCTCTTCCGGGCACGATTGGGGCAACGGCGATGCCGAAAATCCTCCATTGTCCCGCGATATTCTCGAAAAGTAGGTCGAAGGCGATGGCTGCGGGCCGCAATGGGAAGGCTCCCCGCAGTCTGAGCAGCCCGTTCGGGGCGATGGCCGGCGGGAATTGCAGGTTCGGCGCCACCACCAGCGTATAGCCCAGATCGAGCTGCTGGTCCTTCAGCGCCTGGAAGACCCCGGCCAGGCTCGCGGCCGAATTGCTCGCCTGGAAGCTCGGCGCTCCGAGATCGCGAAGCACCGAGTAATTGCCCGTCCGATTCGCATGATCGACCGCGGCCATTGCGGACCAGATCAACTTGTTGACGACGATCGAATCGGGAACCCCCGGCTGGTTCGCGGCCGGAGCCGGAGCTGGGGACGTGGCGGGGGCGGGGGCCGGCGGCTGGGCGGCGAGCGGCGAGGCCGCCGCTGTCAGGCAGCAGGCCAAAAAAATCCGGGCCGGGGTGATGAACCCCGGCCCGGCCATTGCTTGCAGTCGTGGACTTACCACGCAGTCTGGAACCCGGCGCGAGCGCCGATTTCACCGCTATCGAAGCCGATTCCGACGCCCGCGGAGACCGAGGCGTTGGTTCCGACCCGGGCGGCCATGGAGGCCGTTCCGGCGAGACGGTTCTGGAAGTAGCCGATTCCGCCCGCGACGCCCATGCTGGTGCCCGCGGGAAGGAACGGCGTCTCCATCGCCAGAGCCATCGCGACGCCTTCATTCGCCTTGCGGATGTTGGCGATGTTGAGGTTGGTCAGGCTCTGCAGGTTCGTGATGTTGGTGTTGATCGTCGCGACGTTGCCCTGGAGCGTAGTGACGTTGCCCTGGAGCGTGGCGATGTTGGTGGTGTTGGTCGCCACCTGGCCGAGCAGGGTGGTGTTGGTGCTGATGTTGCCGTTGGCGTCGTTCACCAGCACGCCCGCAGTGGTGTAGCCGCCGAAGCGGACGGTGGAGCCTGCGCCGCCCAGAGTCACCTGATTGGCCGCCGTCGTCTGCGCCCCGTTGCCGATGGCCGTGGAGTTGGCGTGCGAGACCGTCGCGCCGTTGCCCAGCGCCGTCGAGTTCGCGGCGGTGGCGTTGGCATTGCGGCCGACCGCCGTGGAGTTGGCCCCGAGCGCGCTGGCCACGTCGCCGACCGCGGTCGACTGGAGGCCGGTGGCGGCGGCGAAATCGCCCAGCGCGGTCGAGAAGTTGCCCGAGGCGGTCGATCGATCGCCCAGAGCGGTCGACGACTGGCCGGTGGCCGCGGAGCGCCAGCCGACGGCGGTGGAGTTCACTCCGCCCGAAGCCGATTCGCTGCCGAGCGCGGTGCCGTTGGTCGCTGCAGCGGCGACGTTGGCGTTGCGGCCGAACGCGCTGGCGTTGGTGGCCAGCGCGCTGGCGACGTCGCCGACGGCGGTCGACTGCAGCCCGGTCGCGGAGGCGAAGTCGCCCAGCGCGGTCGAGAAGTCACCCGAGGCGGTCGAGCGATCGCCCAGCGCGGTCGACGAGGCGCCGGACGCCAGGGCCCGGAAACCGGTGGCCGTGGAATTGACTCCGCTGGCCGTCGATTCGCTGCCCAGCGACGTGGCGTTGACGGCCGTGGCGTTGGCGTTGCGGCCGAACGCGCTGGCGTTGGTCGCGATGGCGCTGGCGACGTCGCCGACGGCGGTCGACTGAAGCCCGGTCGCGGAGGCGAAGTCGCCGACCGCGGTCGAGAAGTTGCCCGAGGCCGTCGAGCGGTCGCCGATCGAGGTCGACGAGGCGCCGGTCGCCTGGGAGCGGAAGCCGGCCGCGGTGGAGTTCACTCCGCTCGAGAGCGATTCGCTGCCGAGCGCGGTGCCGTTGGTGCCGGTGGCGAGGACGTTGGCGTTGCGGCCGACCGCGGTGGCGTTGGTGGCAAGCGCGCTGGCGACGTCGCCGACGGCGGTCGACTGAATTCCGGTCGCGGCCGAGAAATCGCCGAACGCAGAGGAGAAGTTGCCCGAAGCGGTCGCACGGTCGCCGACGGCGGTGGCCGACGTTCCGGTGGCGACGGCGAGATTGCCGCAGGCGGTCTGGCCCACGGCGACCGCGGTGCCCTTGGCCGGCTGCACGATCTGATTGGGGGCGGCATAGGTGCCGCACACCGCGCCCTGGGCCGAGGCCGGGGTCGCGAGAACGATGGCGAGCGTGCTGGCAGCGGCGAGAGCCCCCGCCCGGATCATAGTGGTTTCAAAGGACATTCGGTTCACTCCCTGCTTTACGGCTTATTCTGCAACGCTTGTCTGAAGGCGCGTCTGCGGCCTGTTTAGTTGCGCTGCGGGGGCATTGGCAACGCAAATCCTGCCTTTAGCGCGGATAAACTTGCCCAATTTTCCGGGAACGTGGAGGCCCGAGCCGGAATCGAACCGGCGTGCAAGGATTTGCAGTCCTCTGCGTAACCACTCCGCCATCGGGCCGCCGGCGCGGAAATGCGTGGGTTCGGGGGGAATGTCAACCGGAGGTCCGCTCCAGCCGTCGCTCGCGAGTAAGCACCGAGCAAGCACGTCAAACAAAGCCACAGCAAGGCACATCCATGTTCGCTCTGGGGCTCGATCTTGGCTTTTGGTGGCAGAGAGCATAATTCGCTCGTCGACGGCATCCGGTTCGTCTTTCGTCGGCATACGCGGGACGGCGGGCAGCTGAGGAGACCCGGTGGCGACTGTCCAGACTTATGCTACCCCAACCTGGCTGTATCGCTACCGGCCGCTAAGACCGCTTGATGCATTTCCCGAAGGGGACAAGTGGGGAGGGACCGCTGCCTCGCCGGGCGGTTCGACAGGCTCGGGTGCCGAACTGGACGCTCGAATTCAGCTACGCTAGAGGCGGCGGACCGCACACCCATAATTTCATTAGGCACTTCCGTGAAACGCTTTCCAGACGAATATGATCGCTTCGGAAATGAAGAGGCCATGCGCAGACGCTGGGCCGAGGACGACGCATTCAAATGGGACAGTACGCTGCCGGCCGAACTTGATTACGTCATCGATACGCCGCCTCCTACCGTTTCGGGTACGCTCCATGTGGGCCATATTTATTCCTATACGCAGGCAGACATCATAGCGCGTTACATGCGCATGAGCGGGCGGAATGTACTTTATCCTATTGGCTGGGATGACAACGGCCTGCCCACGGAACGGCTCGTGGAGAAAGTTAAGAAAGTCCGTGGCGGTACGATGGAGCGAGAGGCTTTTGTTGCGCTCTGTCGTGAAGTCATCCCCGATTATGAAGCACAATTTCGCGACTTGTTTTCCCGACTTGCACTAAGCGTTGACTGGAGCCGAGAATATCAAACGATTTCGGACGAGAGCCGAGCGATTTCGCAGCTGTCCTTTCTCGACCTGTACGAGAAGGGTCTCGTAGAGCGGCGTCTGGAGCCAACGCTCTGGGATCCGGCGGACCGCACGGCCATCGCGCAAGCCGAGGTAGATGAAATCGAGCGAGACGGCGCACTCAATCGGATCGTCTTCCGCGTGAACGGCGGCGCGGATGCGGTCATCGCCACATCGCGGCCCGAACTTATCGGCGCCTGCGTCGCGCTGATGATTCATCCTTCTCATCCGCGTGCCGCCGAACTGCGCGGAAGGAAGGCGACGAGCCCGCTTTTCGAGGTCCCGGTACCAATCGTGGAGGACCTGGGGGTCGATCCCGATAAAGGTACCGGCATGGTGATGTGCTGCACCTTCGGCGACGTCACCGACATCCACTGGTGGCGGACTCATTCGTTGCCTCTCCGTCTGGTGATCGACAAGACTGGGAGGATGTCGGGGAATCTCGACATCGGTTCGCAAGATTGGCCGAGCCTCGACCCCGAGGCCGCCAAATCGACTGTCGCTTCTCTCGCCGGCCTCAAGGTAGAACAGGCACGCGCTGCCATTCTGGCCATGCTCGACGAACGCGGATTGCTGAAGGGGCGCGAGGTTACCCGACAGGTGGTCCCCGTCGCCGAACGGTCGGGCGCTCCGCTTGAGATCATCGTGACACCCCAGTGGTTTATTCGAACGCTGGATTTCAAAACGGAGATACTCGCCAAAGGCGAGGAGATCGTCTGGCGTCCCAGTTTTATGCGCCAGAGGTTCGAGAGCTGGGTCGAGGGTCTCAAATGGGATTGGTCGATTTCTCGTCAGCGCCATTTCGGCGTGCCGCTTCCGGTCTGGTATTCGAAGCGCGCCGGTGAAGAGGGCAGGGTCATACTGCCTAGCGCTGCTCAGCTACCGGTCGACCCGACTGTCGACCTCCCGGAAGGGTATACGGCGGAAGAGGTGGAGGGTGAGCGAGACGTTCTCGACACCTGGGCGACCTCGTCCGTCACGCCGCAGATGCTAACCCGAACGGTCAATGAGAAATACGGCTACGATCAGACGACGCACCAGCGCCTCTTCCCAATGGCGATGCGACCGCAGGCGCATGAGATAATCCGGACCTGGGCATTCTACACGATCGTCAAGGCGCTTCATCATCAGGACAGCGTTCCCTGGCGAGACATCTGCATCTCGGGATGGTGCCTCGCCGGGGACGGGTCGAAGATGTCGAAGTCGAAGGGTAACGTCATAGACCCCATTCGGCTGCTGGACGAATATGGCTCCGACGCGGTCCGCTACTGGACGGGGACCTCGCGGCTGGGCAATGACACGGTGCTGGCTCCGAATACATTGAAACAAGGTAAGCGCCTCACCACCAAGCTGTGGAACGCTTGCCGTCTTGCTCATCTGGCGCTCGCAAAGGGGCAGGTGTCACCGACGACGATTCGCGGCGACCTGGATGAGGGGAAGATCGGTCATCCCCTGGATCGATGGCTGCTTGGCCAGCTTGCCGAGACGCTGCAAATGGCGACCGCCGCCTTCGAATCCTACGAATATGCGCAGGCGCTGCGCCTGATCGAGGATTTCTTCTGGCGGACCTATTGCGACAATTATCTGGAGTTCGTTAAGTCCCGCACTCGATTTGAGGATGTCCCGAGCGACGATGAAAGCTCGGCGCTTTATACTCTATACCATGCCACAGACACGCTGATACGCATGTTCGCGCCTTTCCTGCCCTTCGTCAGCGAAGTGCTGTTCGACATCTTCTCCAATGACTCGGCAGGCTTCCCGAGGAGCGTGCACCAGCGCGGCTGCTGGCCACGGAGCGCCGACCATGCGGCCGCGAACCTCGATCTCGAGGCCGGCACATTGATGGTCGATATTGCGGCGGCAGTTCGCAGGCTGAAAACGGAGCTCGGGGTGTCGCTGAGGGCGCCGATCTCCAATTTGGTCGTCACTCCCTTGGAGGGAGCTTCAACCCAGGAGTTTGCCGAAACGCTGGACTGTATCCTCAGCGATCTGAGGGAAACCACTGGCGCCGCGGCCATCCTAGTTGGCGAGGCTCCCGAAGCCTGGCCGTCCAGTATTTCGCCTAGCGAGTCGCTCCGGGTCGCCGCTCGATTTGCCGAAGCTACGGTTTAGCATCGGACGCCGGCATATCGGTCGGACCGACATTCAGCGTTCATGCGCCAACCGTCGACGGACCGGACGATTTCCGGCGTCGTTTTCGGTTCGGCCGGAAGGTTCTTAGGAGCTGTACTGGACGAGCTCGGCGAAACACCGGAACGGCTGCGAGGGCATCTCGCGAAGACGGCGTCGCGAACCACCAGATGTCATCGGAGGCGCTAGGCGGGGTGGCTGACGCGTAACGTCTCGAGTCCTCGAATCCGATTACCCAGGTCCGGTTGCCATCGGGATCGACGATCTGGACGCAAAAGCGGATTATCCTTCCGAAAATCCAGTCTGGAGTCGCAATCCAGTCCAGCCCCGCGCCGAGCTCGAGCATCGTCACCGCTTGCGCACCAAGCCTGCCGCGAGCAAATCGCGCTGGATCTCCATTCCGACTGCCGGGCCGCCGCCGTTCCCGGCCGCCAGTCGGCCGGCTTCCAGGCTATCCGATCCAAGGATCGCGACGAGATGGTCCAGCGTTGCCGAATCTGCCTGCCAGAGGCGGCCGCCGGCCAGGAAGACCTTCCTGTGCGGTTCATCGGAGACGAGGCCTAATCCCCCGGGCAGCCGACTGGCGATCCGATCTTCCGGCGCCGGCTCGCCGGGTGTCGGCGCCACATGGGCGCGAAGCGAAAGGCGATAGAGGGCGGGCGACCTCGGATTGACCAGGTTGAGGTGGGTCGGGCTCACCGAGCGGTACGACCAGTCGGCGATTCGCATCAGTCCGATCGACAGCAATGCCGACACCTCCCTTGCCGGTGTAGCCTTATGAATGCGGCTGCGCGGCAGAAGCAGTACGTCACCGGGCTGGAGAAGCGCGTCGACCTCATCCTCCGGCGAGGCGTCATCGGAATTCGCTGTTGCAACCTGAAAACGTTTGCGGCCGTCCAGCATCGTGACCACCACGTCCGAAGTATCGCGATGCCAGTCGTTCACGCTGTGCTCGCCGCCAGCGATGAATAGTTTCATAAATATGTCGGCGGCGCTGACCGAAGCGATGTCGTCGGCGACCTCGGCCCATTCATCGACGTGCCGATCGAAAACGCGGATTTCTATCGAGGCGTTGCCTGCGGCCGCGGCCGCGAGGCCCTCGGCAAAGGGACGGCAGAGGCTGGAATCCGGCTCGACCCGATCGCCGAGCATCTCGATGGCGATTGGGGTCGGTCCGGGCAGCACGCCGATCTGCATGCCGCGTGCCTTCTCACCGATCTGAAAATCGTGCGTGCGCTGGCATATCGCCTCCAGCACCCGAGCGAGGGTGTGCGGATGCCGGCCCGCCCGCGGATCCGCGCCGTGAACACTCGGTGTCTGGAAATAGGTTCCGAACGCCCGGATTGCCGTTTCTGGAAAATGGCGCGTGAGCCTCCTTTCGGCGAAGCTCCGCGCGACGGCGTTCGACTCCCGAATCCGGGTCGCAAGGAGGCTGTCGGAATCCTCGAGCAGGACGACCCGATCCAAAGGACCATCAAGCGCGTATGGACGCAACATCTTGCCGGCCCTGATTCTCGCCCAGGATCTCCTGGAGTCCGTAAGCGAGGTCGTCCTCGAGAAGCGGCCAAGCGCTGACGCGCCATCGCCATAGCCGTCCGCACTCGACCAGTCCAAGGAGGCGGTCGGTGGCTTCGCCGAGGCTGGTATTGAGCACCCGCAGGTGCGGGACCAGCAACCGCAGCGCCTCGGCGTCGTCGTCCACCCGCTGCCATTGCGCCGCCTCTTCCGCGTGCTGGAGGATGACGATATGGCTAACGTTCATTCCGATCGACCGCTGCCGCAGATCCGTGGGGGCTAGGGCGCGCACGATCCGTCCTTCCAAGGAGCGCTCGCGGATCGGTAGCGGAATGCCGTGAGCGGTTCCGTCCCGGTCGATCAAAGTCGTTTCGTCGGCCAGGATCACGCCGAGGCCCAGTCTCTTTGCAATCAGCGCCGTGCTGGTTTTTCCCGCTTTTTTGGAGCCGCAGACGATGACCCCGCCTTCCGCCGTAGCGAGTAGGGCGCCGTGCAGTCCGCAATATCGTCCAGCGAAGCTGCGGGCCTGAAGCAGGGGCAGGACAGGCAGTTCCGCGCTGCCCTCTTGCCACGCCGTCTCGCCCAAGTTCCTCACGCGCACACCTTGGCGCGGGCCAGGCGACGACCTGTGAAGCCGATCAAAGTCGATATTGTCGGCGAGTTCGGCCTCGATGTCGGGCGAGCGGCGCCAGCGCGGGACGAGGCTGGCATATTGAGAGACGATCTCCTGTGCAAGTTCGGCCCTCCGGCACCAATAGCGCATCCGAAGCCCCATGAATTCCAGGTCAACGAAGAGAGCGTCGTTGGGTGTTGCCTGCCGGCGCACGGCGGCCAGCTCGCGGAGTCGGGCCTCGTTTGGCGCTTGCCACAGCGGCAACGCTTCGTCCTCCCGCAACTTCAGGGCGGCGCCACTGCCTTGATCGACGGCCCACCACATTTGCGGCCCGATTTCGCGCACGCCCCATTTCACACTCACGGCGTCGGGGCCCGTGTGACGATGAGATCGGAAGGCAGGAACTTACGGCTGTCCGCCCGGGTGCCGCCTTCGACATGCTCACGAACGGTGCCGAGGCCGATCATATAGGCGCCATCGGTCGCCGCAGCGTCGCCGATCAGACCGGGCAGGATCTGATCGACCAGTGCCGGGCTTTGGAATATCCCCACCTCTGCAAGATCGCACAGGCCTAGCGCGAGCCGCTGTGCGCATCGCCCGGCCTCGACGAACGCGCCGATCCATTCCCCCCGCTCGCCTGCGCCCCGGGGAACGAGCCAGATGATCGCACCGAAGTTTCGAGCCCATGGCTGTCCTATCGCCGCCGCTCGAACCTGCTCGTCGCTCGGCAGGGGAACGGCCATGAGCACGACCTCGTCCGGCGACACCCGGTACACGCCTTTGCCGAGCGTGCCGAACCGGCTGAATACGGTCAGGATGACGTCGAGCCCAATCGCCATCTCGCGTAGCTGGTCGAGGACGATTGCCGCCCGTTCCGGCGGCGGCGGATCGCCCGAAAAGCTTCGAGCCGTGCGACGCAGATCGAGCGCCCGGCTCAGCTGGGAGCCTGCGTTCGCTGTCGCCTCCAGCGGCGGGGCCGGGGCGGAGTCATCGACTTCGCAAGCGAACGCGAGGAGCGACAGATACCAATCATGGTCGAACCACGGCTTGGCGCTGCGCCACAATATGTCGCCATCGTCGAGGTCGAGCAGCAGGCCGGAGGCGACGAGCGCGTCGAGCTCTTCGGGCGAGACATAGCGATCGATGAGATCCTCGGCGCGGGTCGGCCGATCGTTGCGTGAACTTGGGGTGGACCATGCCAAGGCATCTATCATCCCTGGGCTGACGGCGAGCGGCGGTCCCGGCGCAAGGTGGTTCTCGGCGAGGATGCGCGAACCGCCCGGCACGAGTGAAAACAGCGGATTCGACCGGAGCGAGCCCGCACCGCGCGCCTCCCGTACCAAGCTGGACGAGGGCCCGCGTGCAGGGGGAGGACCGGCCGGCGCTGCGAGCACGTAGCCGAAGACGGGGTCGAGATCGCCACCTGCCCGGGTGAAACCTGGAGTCGGCTCCCACCAGGCGCGCCAGCCGCTGGCCCCGATCAATGCAATCAGAGTTTCCACCACATGCCCGGCGTCGATCGCGACCGGCCGGATCGCTCGCGGGTCCCGATAGCGCCACATCGCACGCCGAACATGGCTTGAAATCGTGAACACCACCGATCGAGGGTCGGCGGCGGCGGCGGCGGGCACCGCGGGGGCAGTTTCGCCCGGAGCCAGGTCATGCGCGACACCGTCGTACCAGCCGCCGCCGCGTAACGCGTCGGGCCATGCCGCGCCGACTCCGATGCCGATGTCGGTTGGATGCCGGGCCCCGCCGGACGGGCTCGTCTTGTAGGTCGCGACTGAATGGCGGATCGGGACGAGGTGCGTAGCTCCGGCGGCCAGCCGAAGCCAGGCCGCCATCAGCTCGAGACTGGGAGCCTGCGCGTCCGAACCCTGCGCCAGCCTCCCTTCGGGAAGCGCGAGGCGCCCGCCGGACCATGTCGTTGCGACCGGCGGCGGTTCGGCGGCGGCATAGGCGCCCATCAGCTCCGCATCGACGACCTGGGTCGCCGACTTCGAATAGTCCAGGAACGGGTAGCCTTCATTGAGGGCCCGGAACCAGACCAGATAGCCAGGGTCCGGCAAGGATTCCCCCAGGCCGAGCTGAACCGCGGCCTGGTTGGCGGCGCCGTCTGAGGATGCCTCTCCCGCGGCGAGCATGGCGAGCAACGGGCTTCCAGGCTCCTTGCCACTGATCGCATAGGCCTTGCGGTGCCGCGCATTCACCCCGATCCACCGGCCGTTGGCTTGAACCCGAGGGCTGAGGGCGCCGGCGAGGAAGAAGCGGACCGCGCACCCGGGACCCGGCAGAGGGCTGCGGGAGGCCCCGGGCGCGCAGGTCGTCGAGACATCCGCCATTCCGCTCGCTCCAATCGATCCAAATCGCTCGGGTCGCTCGGGTTCAGCGCCGGACGTCAATCCGCGCGTACTTCTCTCGATCGACGCCGACAGGGCATGGATGCCTGCAGCCGGACGGCCTCGACGCCCGCGCGAGCGCCGGCGGTCAAAACGAGATCGCCCGGCCGCGGCAGCCAGTCCAGGGCTTAGGAGCTATGCTGGACCAGCGCCCGGCGAAATACCGGAACCGCCGCCAGCGCGTCCTTCGCCGAGGGCATGGCGAACCAGCGGATGTCCCCAGAATCGCTCGGGGGCGTCGGCGTCGAGAACCGCTGCAGCGACTCGAACGGAATGACCCAGTTCCGATTGGCATCGGGATCGACGATCTGGACGGTAGGCGCCTCGGAATCGCTCAGGCGGGAAGACGGAAGTTCTTGCAGCAAGGTATCGCCGGAAGCGACAAGCAAGACATCGACCTCGCGATCGTCGTCGCTGTCGACAGCGAATTTCGCGAGCTCCACTTCGTTGATCACATAATTTGCATTCTTGGTTGGATCCTGGATGCAAACGCGCATGATGATCTCCCTCCATAATCGCCGGATTTGTCAGGCATATACCAGACAAACGGCTTTGCGGTCCGTCCTGTCCTGTACGGTTATTGTCGATATGGACGAAGTGCAGATAGCATGACTCAAATGGGGTGTGAAGCTGGAATCAATTGCATGACAAACCCAGTTGTCATTCGCTCCGACTCGAGCAGCTGTGGGGAAGGCAAGTATAAGCGATGCGAAAAAATCGTAGAAATGTTGATGCTGTAATAGCTTAATGGTTTGCGAGCGCTATCCCGCGAAGTCGCGGTAGGCAATGAGAGTGGTCGAAGCATAGTGACGCTTTTGTCGACAACTACGGCATGCTCGACGGGCCATGGCTGCCCTTCGCTTCGTAAATCGGTCGCGGCGATAGGGGCCGCCATCGGGCCTGTGCGTCATGCTTGAGAAATACGGCAAGCTTTGGGAGAGCCAAATCGGTCTCGTCGAGCGGCGATCGTGACCAGGATCGCGAAAATATGGCGACGGTCATTCGAGCGGAGGCCGGAAAATCCGAGCAAGCCATGGGTCGCCGACATGGCGGCGGTGGGGCCAGGGAAGGCGCCGGGAAGTCGTTTTTTTAACGTCTGGAAGTGTGTGGCGCCATTTTTTCCGAAGAAGAACTGAAACGGCTCAGAATCCATTTGCAATGTAGGAGGATTGGAGCGCAGCTTTGGCCGTGGAGGCGAGTCTTCCCCTGCGGCCGTGGTAATCCGCCGGAACGACGAAAGTGGCGGGCGTGGGGCTTAAGGGGGAGCCAGTTCGGGGGATGCGCGCGGCGTTGGCCGCCACCCTGCTTGTCGGCTGCGGGGTCGGGGCTACGGCCTGTGCTTCCGGTTCCGTCCTATACCTTCCGCTTCCAGCTTCGCCGATCCCGAACTGCGCATGCTCGTCCGACGCGCGCGGTGGGGGGGCAAGGCCGCCCAGCTCGAGCTGGGCATGCGCTTCGAGGAAGGCCGCGGCGTGACTCGAAATCTGGACTTGGCGGAGAGGCTTTATGCGCGCGCTGCGGCGGCTTCCGGCGGTTCGATCCTGATTTATTCGCCGCGGGTGGGGCACGCGCCGCCGCAATTGATCAAACTCAAGGCCGGACCGCGAATCCCCGGTTCGATCGAGGCGCGGCAGCGGCTTGAGAGGCTTCGGCGCAGCAAGGAACATAGCCAGTGAGGGCGGCGCTGCGCGGGCCGCTTCTCCTTTGCGCGCTCGGCGCGCTTGCGGATTGTTCGTCCGATGCGGATCGACGACAGGACCAAGAAATCATGAGCGATGCGCCGGTCACAATTTACCTTCCTCAAGTCAACGACGAATATCTTCCTCGTGACATTCAGCTCATGCTGCGGATCGACAAATCCTTTCTGGACACCCTTCCATATGAGTGGCCGCCGAACTCGCCGCTCAGCGGCCTTTCGTTCAACATGGATTGGAAGTCCCTCCGAGCGGTCAGAAAAGGACCTCTCGACCACGCACAGGCCGTCACGGTGACGGTGGAAATTGCTCCGCGGGACGGTGTTGCTCGAACGCTGGATCCCACCCGGCCTGATTATTCACCATACAAGATGTTCGCCGATAGTCCCGTCATCGACACCCTTCATGGACTCGACCGCCGCCTCAACAATCGTCAGTCCCGGGTCGGTGGTCCTGTCGACGAGTTGTTGACCATACGAGGCGATCACGGTTTCCTGATCGATTGCCACGATCCCGGTAACGAGCTGCGTCACTTCTGCTCGATGCAACACATCCTTCCGCCTGCCCCTGCTGAATTCGCGAAGAGCAAGTTCGGCTTGCACACGTCGATAGTCTTTCATCGCAGTGCCTTGGGCCAGTGGCAGGACATCAAGAGTAACGTAGACAAATTCATTTCCACTCGTTCACGCCTGGTTCGGATCGAGGGTCGGGCGACTGCAGCAGTCGTGGGCAATGAGTGATCCGAGCGATCTTCCGACCCGGCTTCACGCTGCGGTCGACTCCCAAGGGGGACACGGTGACTGTCGCTGCGGCGGCGACCGCCGACTCTCGGTAGTCGCGGAAGCTCCTGTTCGGACGCTGCGGAAGTCGGCGGCGGCATTTCCCGAATAACAACTGAAACGGCTCAGATTCCGTTTGCAATGTAGGAGATTGGAGCGCAGCTTCCCATCTGGAAGCGAATCTTCCCCTGCGGCCGTGGTAATCCGCCGGAACGACGAAAGTGGCGGACGTGGGGCTTAAGGGGGAGCCAAGTCGGGTGCGGTGGGCGGCGTTTGCCGCGGCCGCAATGCTGATTGCCTTCCCGCAATCCTCCGCCTGGGCCTCCTCTTCTTATTTCGGAATTTCGCTGGGCGCGGGCGGCGACCCCGAGGTCCAGGCCCTGGCGCGCAAGGCACGGGACGGCGACCGCAGGGCCCAGTTCGAGCTTGCCCAGAGATTCGAGCGAGGCCGGGGCTTCCCTCTCGATCTCAAGCGGGCCGAACGGCTCTATCTGATGGCTTCGCTCGACCGGGGCGGCACCCGCTACGTCTATTCCCCACCCCAGGACGGAAGCGGTCCGGGCGGCACCCTCCCGGTCAGCCAGGGGCCCCGCTCGCTCGGCCTGCCCGAAGCGCGCGCGGCCTGGATCCGGGTGAGGAGCGAACGTCTTGCGCGCGAAGCCGCCGAAAAGGCTCCGCTCGGCTTGCGCGACGAAGCTTATCTCGCCCGCAAGCTCGCGGTCGACCGGCAATTGGGCGTTTCTAAAGCATTGCAGTTGCCGGTCGTTTCGATTTCCGGTCCGCTCCGCCTGTCCGGACCGCTCGATCCGAGTCCCACGGAGGGGGCAGGCGAGCTTTGCGCCGCGATGGCGAAGCTGGTCACGCATTACAGGCGCTACGGGTTCCAGGGCTGCACGACCTACACCTACCGGCAAAGGGGAGGCGGCCAAGCCACGGCCACGCTGCTTCGCTACACCGACCTGTATCGGGAGATCGAGGACGATCCCTCGGGCGGGGGACATCCGGGCCAATCCTACAAGCCGCCTTTCACGTCCGCGGTGCAGCTGCCGCTGGGCGAGCCGCTCTGCGGCCATTTGTTCGCATTCGACGTCCGGCTGACTTCGGCGACGAAGTACCGGCTGATCATCACCGACGACCCGGGACCGCGCCGCGCCGCCGCCCCCGCTTGCCCGACACGATAAAGGGGTAAATCAATGTCCGATCCGGTCCCCACGCCCCCGCCCGCGACTCCGCCGCCCCCGCCGCCGCCGCTCTACGATCCGAGCCGCATCCGGATCAGCGCACAGGATCTGGCCAGGCTTACCAGCGACGTGCCCCAGACGGCCTCGAAAGGGGACGAGAACAACTACCCGATGTACTTTGCGAACCGGGAGATCCAGTCGCGCGCCCAGTCCGACCCGGGCCATCAATATTCGTTCCGCCGCTACCAACCTTTCCAGGTCACCTACAAGAGCCAGACCTACAACATTCCGGAAATGCAGTTCGCCAACCTGTCCGACGATCAGATGGACAGGATCAACCTTTCGCTCGCGATGATCCGTTACGCCGTCGACAACAACATCGACATCCCGGAGCTTCCCGACGTCCTCGGCATGCTGTCCAGGATCGGGAGCGGGGGCTTCACGAACTTCCTGACCGTCGGAATGGGCCGCGAGCGCATTGCGGGCTCACAGGAGGGGGTCGGCGGCCAAGCGCACACCACGCGAGGCACGACGGTCGGCAACGATACCGATCTCGAGACGTTCATCGCCTCGGACCGGTTCGTATCGACCGGGGACCAGAACCGGGTCGAGTTCCTGCAGGCCGTGTTCCACGAGGGCGGCCACGGCGCCGTCGGGCCTCACCGCTTCGCCTACAACCAGAATACCGATCCGCTGAAGCTCGCGATTCCGATCACCCTGGACGACATCCGCCTCCGCGACGGTTCCTATCTGATCGGCCGCCAGTACGTCTCGGTACTCGACCTCATCCGCGACAGGATCGAAGCGGCCAACGGCGGCAACGACAATGCGAGCTTCACCTACAAGGGAATCACCTACGACGCGGACGACATCAACTTCAACGAAGCGGACATCAACAGCTTCTTCAACGGGAGCCAGGGGCGCTTCAAGGACGTTTGGGAGAAATACGAGAACCAGCGGATAGTCATCCAGAACGACTACCTGCGTCGGGTTCTCGCCGGGACCGCGACCCTGCCGCCGAGCCTCGACACCGCAGCAAAGCGACGGCAATATCTGGAAGCGAGGGCGGCCGAGGGCTTTCTCGAGCGGCGCAGCATGCCCGGCAACCTCACGGATGAGCAGAAGGCCGCCTGGGGCAGCGAGCCGAGCCATTATCGAATGGGCAGCAGGGCGCCGACCGACCTTGATGGCGACGGGACCGCCGAATTCACCCCGTCGGGGGGAACCGCCATCCCCACGATGGCCGCCCGGGACGATTATTTCGACTTCGACGCCCAGGTGCGCATGTTCGCTCGGGGCGTGATCGACGGCGTGACGATCATCGACGGCGCCCAGCTTGGGCTCGCTCTCGGCTCGGTCCTCGGCAAGCGGATCACGGACAATCCGTTCGGACAGGTGGTCGCTTCCGCGGCGTTCAGCACCGTGCTCGGCGCCGTCGGCGAGTTCATCGACGTCAACATCTTGCACGGGACGCCGTCGACGGCGATCCTCGCCGACGGCTTCGATTCGATCGGAGCCACGTTCCTCTCCCAGATCAAATCCGGCGGGATCGGCGCGATATCCTCATTCCTGACTGCCGAACTGTTCTCCGCAGTCGGCCTGGGCGGGCTTCCCGGCCAGTTCGGACAGACGATCGCAAGCGCTTATCTCGGAGCCGTCATCAACAACCTTCCGGCGCTGGTGAACGGAGCGAAGACCTTCGGGGAGGTGTTTAACGGAGTCCGCGACGCCCAGGGCAATCTGATCCAGGCGGGCGCGATCAACCTGCCGAGCCTGATAGGCTCGTTCATCGGCTCTCGCCTGGCCAACGAAGTCCATCAGTTCCAGAGCGTAGGCGGGCAGATCGGTTCTGCGGCCGGCACCATCTACGGCGGTTTCGCGGCGGGCGCGACGCTCAGCTCGCTCGGCATTGCCGCCGGTATGGGCGCCACGGCCTCCGGGGGGACCTCGGCCGCGCTGGCCGCGGCCCAATTCGCTGCGGCCCACCCGGTGCTCGCGATCGCCATCGTCGCCGCCATCGTCTTCGTCGACACGCTGCTCGGCGGTGCGATCGGATCCCTTTTCAGCGGCACCCCGCGCTCCGGCGCCGATGCTTCGTGGGACGAGAGCAAGGGCGAGTTCGTCGTCACCAATATTTATTCGCGCAAGGGAGGATCGAAAGAGCACGCCAAGGCTCTGGCGGGTGCGGCCGCCTACAATTTCAACTCGGTCCTGCATTCGGCCGGGTCGGTCCTGCTCGACCCCGGCGCAGTCCAGTCCGGCAATTACGGGATGCGCAAGCTGGAGTTCGTCTACCGGCCAATCTCGACCCGGGACAAGGATGAGATCACAGCCAAATTCCAGGGCAAGGAAGGCCCCGACCAACTCGTTCAGCACGGCACCTATCTCGGCCTCAAGAGCATGCTCGGGCAGATGGCCGGCGGCAACGTTTACGTAAAGCGAGCGATCGCGGCGTCGCTGACGAATGCGGGCGGCAATCCGAACAGCAACGCGGCGGGCGCCGCCGGCGCATTCGACATGCAGACACTACTGGGCGACATCACGATCGCGCGCGACTATACGCGCTATCTGGGCGCGCCGACCGCCATCAACGCGATCATCGCGGAATCCCCCCAGTCGGCATTTTCGGGCGGCTGGGTGATCACCCTGGCGCGGGCCTGGGAGCTCGGCCTCAACCGGCGCAATGCCACCGACTGGGTCGGCGGCTACAAGACCTTCCTCGATGACGCCATCGACGGCCCTGGCGGCGACGCCGTTTACGCCACGCAAATGCTGATGGGTTTCGACATCACCGCGGGCGTCCGGTACTGGTCGGTCTTCGACAGATCGGGCAAGTTCCTCGACTTTATCGACGATACGGTCGAGGTGGGCGGTCACACCCATATCCGCGGAACGGCCGGCAACGACTTGATCGAGCTGTCCGGCGACCAGCTCGTGGCCACCGAAGCCGGGGTAAACGAAAACCTGACCATCGACGGCCTAGCGCACAACCAGGCGGCGCTCACTCTCAAGGTTCTGGCGACGGTGGACGGCGGCGACGGCAATGACGTCATCCACGCATCGGACCGCGGCGACAACCTCCTCGGCGGAGCCGGCAACGATACCCTCCGCGGAGGTCGCTTGGACGATTGGCTGCTCGGCGGCGATGGCGACGATACGCTTTACGCCGGATCGGCGGACGGCGCGCCGGGTGGTAACGGCAATTACCTCAATGGCGGCGCCGGCGACGATGTCGTGCATGGCGCCGAGGGATCGGACTGGCTCGCGGGGCTTGGCGGCGCCGACGTGCTCGAAGGCGGCGCCGGCGACGACATTCTCGATGGCGGCGAGGACGAGGACATCCTGAAAGGCGGCCAGGGCGGCGACCAGTATCTCGTCCGCCTCGGCGGTGGCTCCGACGAGGCCGAGGAAGTTGTCGCCGGTCAGGTGGTGGGTGCGATCACCGTGCTTGATCCGGTCAAGGCGCGCTATGCCGGCATCGCGGCCAAGACGATCGCCAAGAACTGGCGCGGCGACTCCTGGGACATCCAGCTTGCTCGAATCGCCAACGCGGCGGCTGCCGACGACGCGGAAGCGGCGGCCATTGCGACCGGGACTGGAAGCGGCGTGCTCGCCGCTCCGGTCGCGGTTGCCGCGGTCGACGCCGCGGGCGAGGATTCGATCGTCTTCGGCGCCGGGATCGAGATCGACGACATAAGGATCAGCCGGTCCGGCGGCGCGGACGGGGCCGACCTTCTGATCCAGGTGATGAAGCTCAACGCCGCCGGCACCGACCACGAGCCGACCGGAACCGAGATTCTCGTCAAGGACTGGTTCGTCAACCCGTTCAAGCGGATCGAGTGGCTGAAGCTCGCCGACGGAACCGAGATAAGGATCGGCGACTTCACCAGCTTCGTCGCCGGGACCGCGGCGGGCGACGTCCTGATCGGCACCTCGGGCGACGATTTCGTCGTCGCCGGGGCGGGCGACGACCAGCTCCACCTGCTCGCCGGCAACGACGTCGGCAACGGCGGCACCGGCAACGACCTGGTGGCCGGCGACGACGGCTCCGACATGCTGATCGGCGGCCTCGGCAACGACAAATTGATCGGCGGCGCGGGTCGCGACGCGGCCACCGGCGACGCCGGTGCGGACGACGTCTACGGCGGAGCGGGCGACGACATATTGTCGGGCGGGCGCGGCGACGACCTGATCGTCGGCGGCGCGGGCAACGACGTCTTCAAATATATGCGCGGCGACGGGCGCGACACGATGTTCGACGAGTTCTCGAACAACTGGGTCGCGGTGTGGACCGCCGGGACGGGTTACGGCGCGGGCTTCGTCCGGGATGCCTATACGGGCGAGATTACCGGCCCGGGCGGGGTTCCCGTCTACAAGAACGAGGGCACCGCCGACGCGCCGGACTACCGCTGGCTCGGCCGGTTCGACTATAATTTCGCGACGAGCACGCTCTACCGCTACGACGAGACGACCCCGGTCGCGACCAGCGTGATCAACTCCGGCACCGATCGGATCGAGTTCGGGATCGGGATCGACATCCAGGACGTCATCCTGACCCGGGCGACCGCGACCAGCGCCGACCTCGTCCTGACCATCTCGCAGGAAGACGAGGAGCTGGCGAGCTATCTCAGCTCCACCGACAGCATCACGATCAAGAACTGGTACAGCGTCCCCGGCCAGATCGAGAAGCTCGCTTTCTACCAGACCGGCGAGCTGACCATCGGCGGCACCGGAGCGATTAACCTGATCGCCGGGACCGACGCCAACAACGGCACGACCGGGACTCCGCTCGCCGGCACCGCGGCGGCGGACTGGATCACCGGCGGGGCGGGCGACGACGTCGTCTCGGGCGGCTCCGGCGACGATATCATCAACGGCAATAGCGGCTTCGACACTCTGAAGGGCGAAGCGGGCGCCGACGTCGTGTACGGCGGCGCGGGCAACGACACGATCGACGGCGGCGACGCTTCGAACACCGTGTTCGCCGCCGACATGCTGTTCGGCGGAGCGGGCTTCGACACGGCGAGCTACGCCTCGCTCAACGTCAAGGTGCGCGCCTATCTCGGAGCGGCCTGGGCCAACGCCGGGGCGGCCGCGGGCGACCAGTATTTCGATATCGAGAACCTGACCGGAAGCACCTTCGGCTCAGCGGTCCCGACGGTCGGGACCGGCGACGTGCTCGGCGGCGATTCCGGCGACAACGAGATCACCGGCGGCCGCGGCGACGACACGCTGCTCGGCGGCGCAGGCGACGACACCTACATGTGGAACGGCGCCGAATGGGGCGACGTCATCCGCGAGGGCGCGTTCACGGTCGAGGAGGCGGCGAACCTGCAGGGCAAGCTCGTCGAGGGCTTCAAGCTGCGCTGGTCGGACACCGGGACGGTCTGGGACTCGTCGACCGGCGCGACCTACATGAAGCTCGAGGTGATCAACGCCGCCGGCGACGCCGTCTATTCGTGGGACCAATATGCCTACGGCCTCGCGTCGAGGCCGGCGGTGACGAACGGCTTCGTCGCCCCGGACTCCACCCAGGCCGACACCAGCGGATGGGACCAGCGCGGCTGGGGCGCCAGCGGCTTCTCCCGCACCAACGGCCTCCAGGTCACCCGCGAGAAGTTCGACACCTCCGCCGACGGCGGCCAGGACACGATCGAATTCGGGTCGGGGCTCAGCCTTACCGATTTTTACTTCGTCCGCTGCAACGAGGACGGCACCCCGAACGACAACGGCAACAGCCTTATCATCCGCTACCAGACCAGCGGCACCGATTTCATGCTGATAAAGAATCAGTTCTCGTCCTGGGGCGCGGTCGAATCCCTCCAGTTCCGCGACGGCCTGAGCGTCTCGCTGACCAATCTTCGCATCGCCGAGAGTGGAGCGACGGTGACCGGCACGGACTCGGCCGACTTCGTGTCGGCGCTGTCCGCGACGAGCGTGGAGCATATGCTCGGCATGGGCGGCAACGACGTGCTGAGCGGCCTCAAGGGCAACGACTGGCTCGAAGGCGGGGAGGGCGACGACACTCTCGAAGGCGGCAGCGGCGCGGACGTCCTGGACGGCGGGGCCAATTCGGCGGCCACGACGCTCAGCTGGGGCGACACCGCCCGCTACGCCCACTCGCTGAGCGCGGTCAATGTCGACCTGCGCCGGACCACCGGCCAGCTCGGCGGTGACGCCGCCGGCGACCTGTTGACGGACATCGAGAATGTCGTCGGGTCCTGGACGGGCGGCGACACGCTCAGCGGCAACGACGGCGGCAACCGCATAGACGGGCTGGACGGCAACAACATCATCCACGGCTGGGGCGGCGACGACGTGCTGCTTGCCGGCAGCGGCGCCGACCTGCTGTACGGCGACGACGGCGACGACGCGATCAGCGGCGCCGACGGAATCGACACGATCGAAGGCGGCCTCGGCAACGACCGCCTCACCGGTGGCGCGGGCAATGACAAATTGCGCGGCGACGACGGCGACGACGTCCTCAACGCCGGCGAAGGCGACGACGGAGTGCTCGACTCCGGCGGCGTGGCGGTCGGAATCGAGGGAGGGCTCGGCAAGGATCATATCTTCGGCGAGGCAGGCAATGACGTCCTGAGCGGCGGCGGCGGCGACGACCTGATCGCCGGCGGCACCGGAACCGACACGATGCAGGGCGGCCTGGGCAACGACACCTATCTGATCGAACGCGGCTCCGGAACCGACACGATCGCCGACACCGACGGGGTGAACATCCTCCAGTTCGCCGACGCGAGCTTCGACCAGCTCTGGATCACCCAGAGCGGGTCGGACCTTCTGGTGCGGGTCGTCGGCACCACCGACTCGGTGAAGATGCTCGGCTTCTTCTCGGGCGGCGGCCGGCTCCACACCATCCAGACCTCCACCCACAGCCTGTTCGTCGATCATTCGAGCGTGTCGGCGCTTATCGCCGCCATGGGCTCGGCAACCGGCTATGCCGTCGTTCCGGGCACGACCACGCCGCAGACCATGCCCACGAATATCGCCGCGCTGCTCTCAGGCTATTGGGACACCGGCGACAAGGCCGCGCCGACCGTTTCGACGACGCCGGCCCAGATCTCCGGACTGGAGGACGTCCCGATCGTGGTCGCGGGCGGCTGGGGAGTCGTCGATCATGACGGGAACCTCGCGAGTTACGCGGTCAAGCCGGGCGCGGGTCCGGCGCACGGCACGCTCGCCATCACCGATCCGGCCACCGGAGCGCTCACCTACACGCCGACGCATAATTTCAACGGTGTCGACAGCTTCATCCTGGTTGCGAAGGACTCCGACAACCAGAGCGTCGAGTTCACGGTCACAGTGACCGTGACTCCGCTGCCCGACGCTCCGGAAAACCTCCGCACGGCCGACGGCGGCGCGCTCCATGTGACCGAACCGGCTTCGACGAGCGGCACCGTAACCGGGACCGCGGTAGGGCAACTGGCCGCCGACGATCCGGAAGGCGACCCCATCATCTGGAGCCTCGCCGACTCCGCGGGCGGCCGATTCGCCATCTCGACGGCCGGCCTCCTCTTCGTCAACGACAGCTCGCTGCTGGACTATGAGGCCGCGGCCCAGCACGTCGTGCGGGTCCGTGCCACGGATTCCGGCGGAGCCTGGAGCGAGAAGGATTTCACCGTCCAGATCGGCAACGCGAACGAGCAGAACAGCCTGCCGGCGATCGCGGCGATGTCGGTCGACGAGAATATGGCCATCGGCACCCTGGTCGGAACCGTGCCGGCCGCTATCGACCCCGACACCGGCGAATTCGGCGAGCAGCGCTATTATTTCCTGAATGACGGAACGCCCGGCGCCCTATCGAGCGACGGCCGGTACCGGATCGACCCGTTGACCGGAGCGATCCGAACCGAAGCGGTTCTCGACTATGAGGAAGGGACACCGCAGCGCAGCTATGTCGTCCTCGCCCGCGACAATGCCGGCAAGCCCGGATTCACGCAGAGCTCGGCCACCGTCAGCATCGCCATACAGGACAAGAACGATCCGGTGTCCTTCGGCCCGGTCCCGCCGTTGAGCGTCGCGGAAAACACCGCGGTCGGAACCGTGGTCGGCGCGGTTCCGACGGCGACCGATCCGGACGGCGGCGACTTCGGCAGCCTGCGCTACTTCTTCCTCGAGGGCGCAGCCACCTCCTCGCTGTCCAACGACGGACGTTACGCGATCGACCAGCAGACGGGCGCGATCACCGTCAATTCGGCGCTGAACTTCGAGGGGGTGTCGCCCACTCGGACCTACACGGTCGGCGTTCGGGACAATGGAGGCGCTCCCGGCTATACCCAGGCGACCGCCGACCTGACGATCTCCATCGGTGACGTGAACGAGCAGAACGCGCTCGCGGCCATCGCGCCGATGTCGGTGGCGGAGAGCGTCGCGCCGGGAACGGTGGTCGGCACCGTGCCCGCCGCGACCGACCCGGACGGCTCCGGAGTCCCGTTCGGGCAGCAGCGTTATTATTTCCGCAACGGCACCAGCGCGACCGCTGTGTCTTTCGACGGCCGCTACAGGATCGACGGCGTGAGCGGGGTCATCACCGTCGAAGGCGCGCTCGACTACGAAGCGGACGGCACCAGCCGCACCTACGAGATCCTTGCCCGGGACAATGCCGGACAGCCTGGATTCACCGAGTCGGCGTCGAACGTCACCATCGCCATCATCGACGGCAACGAGCCGAACGCGCTGGGTGCGATCGCGCCGATGTCGATCGACGAGAACGTCGCCCTCGAGACGGTGATCGCGGGAGTGCCGCCGGCGGCCGATCCGGACAGCCCGGACGACGCGTTCGGGCAGCAGCGTTACTATTTCTGGGACGGCTCCAGCGCGACCGGAATTTCCTCCGACGGCCGCTACCGGATCGACGCTGTCAGCGGGGTCGTCGTCGTCAACGGGCCGCTCGATCACGAATCGGGGTCGCCGAGCAGGGCCTACACGATCGCGGCTCGGGACAATGCCGGCCAGCCGGGTTATACCCAGTCGGTCTCGACGGTCGTGATCTCCGTCAACGATCTCAACGAGCAGAATGCGCTCGGTCCGATCGCGGCCATGACGGTCGACGAGAACGTGGCCCCGGGCACCGTCGTCGGCACGGTGCCGGCGGCGACCGACCCCGACAGCGCGAGCGTGGCGTTCGGCCAGCAGCGTTACTATTTCTGGGACGTAACCGCCGGGATTGCGGTCTCGACCTCCGCCGACGGCCGCTATGCGATCAACGCTCAGACCGGCCAGATCACGACCGCGGCCGCGCTGAACTACGAAGTCGGAACTCCGTCCGGAACCTACGTCGTGGCGGTTCGCGACAATGCCGGCGCCGCGGGCTACAAGCAGGCGACGGCGAGCGTCACGATCGGAATCAACAACCTCAACGAGCAGAATTCGCTCGGCTCGATCCAGGCCATGACGATCGCCGAGAATGTCGCGGTGGGGACTCTGGTCGGAACGGTTCCGGCGGCCACCGATCCGGACGCCGCCGGCACCGCCTTCGCGAGCCAGCGTTACTATTTCTGGGACTCGGCGACATTGACCGCGAGCGCGATCTCGTCGGACGGCCGCTACGCGATCAGCGCGACGACGGGCCAGATCACGACGGCGGCGGCGCTCAGCTACGAGGCCGGAGCGCCGATCAAGAGCTATGCGGTGGCGGTCCGCGACAATGGCGGCGGGTCGGGCTACAACCAGGCCACGTCGAGCGTCACGATCGGCATCAGCGATTTCAACGAACAGAATGCGCTCGGTCCGATCCCGGCCATGGCCGTCGACGAGAATGTCGCGCCCGGCACCGTCGTCGGCGCCGTGCCGGCGGCGACCGATCCCGACGGGGCGGGCACCCAATTCGCCGATCAGCGTTACTATTTCTGGGACTCGGTCACCGCGACTGCGAGCGCGATCTCGTCGGACGGCCGCTACGCGATCAACGCCGCGACAGGGCAGATCACCACCGCGTCGGCACTCAATTACGAATCGGGATCGGCGAGCAGGAGCTACACCGTCGCGGCGCGCGACAATGGCGGGGCGACCGGCTTCAACCAGTCCAACGCCACCGTCGTCATCGGCGTCAACAACGTCAACGAGCAGAATCTGCTCGGTGCGATCGGGCCGATGACCGTCCAAGAGAACGTGGCGCCCGGGACGCTGGTCGGCAACGTGCCGCCGGCGACCGATCCCGATGCGGCAGGCACGGCCTTCGGCGAGCAGCGTTACTATTTCTGGGACTCGGCGACGTCGACGGCGAGCGCGGTCTCTTCGGACGGGCGCTACGCGATCGACGCGACGACGGGGCAGATCACCACCGCGTCGGCCCTCGACTACGAAGCGGGGGCCACGAGCAAGACCTACGGGATCGTCGCGCGCGACAATGGCGGGGCCGCCGGCTACAATCAGGCGACGTCGACCGTCACGATCGGAATCAACAACGTCAACGAGCAGAACGTGCTCGGGCCCATCGCGGCGATGGCGGTCAACGAGGACGTGGCGGTCGGGACCGTCATCGGCGCGGTGCCGCCGGCGACCGATCCCGACGCGGCGGGCACGACCTTCGCCGAGCAGCGTTACTATTTCTGGGACTCGGCGACGTCGGCGGCAAGCGCGGTCTCGTCGGACGGGCGCTACGCGATCAACGCGACGACGGGGCAGATCACCACCGCGTCGGTGCTAAACTACGAAGCGGGAACGCCGAGCAAGACCTACGTCGTCGCGGCGCGCGACAATGGCGGGGCCGCGGGCTACAACCAGGCGACCTCGACCGTCACGATCGGAATCAACAACGTCAACGAGCAGAACGTGCTCGGGGCCATACCGGCGATGACGGTCGACGAGAATGTAGCGGTCGGATCGCTCGTCGGGGCAGTGCCTGCGGCGAGCGATCCGGACGGCGCCGGGGTCCCCTTCGGAGAGCAGCGTTATTATTTCTGGGACGGCGCCGCCGCCACCGCCGTCTCGGCCGACGGGCGCTATGTGATCGATGGGCAGAGCGGGGTCATCAGGACCAACTCGGCGATCAATTTCGAAACGCCTCAGCCCAGCAAGACCTATGGAATCGTGGCGCGGGACAATGCCGGGCAGCCCGGCTACCTGCAGTCGATCTCGAGCGTCCTGATCGGAATCAACAACGTCAACGAAGCGCCCGACACTCCGGCGCTGACGTCCGCACCGGCCAGGGCCTCCGAAGCCGGCCTGGGCTGGGCCGCCCAGTTCACCCTGACCGATCCCGACCTCACCACGCCTCAGCTCAGGCTCACCAACGACGCCGGCGGGCGGTTCGCCGTGGCCGGGAGCCAGGTGCGGTTCTCGGGCGGCACGACTCCGGATTTCGAGACGCTCTACAATCAGCAGGTCCCGCAGGGCGCGGTCGCGACGGACAGCGACGGTGACGGGCTGTGGGAGATTTCCCTGACCGGGACGGTCGACTCGACCGACGGCAATCTCGCATCGGCCGGATCCACGAGCTTCACCGTCAAGGTCGAAGACGTCAACGAAGCGCCGATCAGCCTGGACTGGGCGCCTTCCGTGCTCTCCGTCGCCGAACGCGACCGGGTGGCGCAGGGCGTCTTGCGGCCCGCCATCATGCTCGGCACGCTGAGCGTGACCGATCCCGACCTGGCCGGCTTTGCGACCGGATCCTACACGTTCGCGGTCTCGGACAGCCGCTTTGAAATCGTCGGGAACAGCCTGCGGCTCAGGCAGGACCAGGCCTTCGACTTCGAGGCCGGCAGCTCGGTATCGCTGACGGTGACGGCCACCGACCAGACGAGCTCGCCGCTCGCCATCGCCCGTACGATCAGCTTCGTCGTCGACGACCGTGATGACGTGCTCGAGGGCGACGCTGCCGCCAACGACCTAGTCGGCCAGAAAAATCGGGACCTGCTCTACGGGCTCGGCGGGAACGACACCCTCACCGGCGGCGACGGCAACGACGACCTGCACGGCGGCTTCGGAGACGACGTTCTCGCGGGCGACGGCGGCGTCGATATGCTGTCCGGCGGAGACGGCGCGGACGTGCTCGCCGGCGGCACCGGAGATGACGTCCTCGACGGCGGAGCCAACGACACGGCGACCCTGGACACGCTTTACGGCGAAGAGGGCAACGACGTCCTCGCCGGCGGCACGGGCAATGACGAGCTCATCGGCGGTGCGGGAGCCGACACTTTCGACGGCGGCGCCGGCACCGACCGGGTCAGCTACGCTTTCCTGACCAAGGGCAGCGCCGCGGTCGCCGGAGTGACCGCCGATCTGAAGACTCCGTCCGCCAACGCCGGGGTGGCGCTCGGCGATACCTATTCCGGAGTCGAGAACCTGCTCGGCACCGGCCTCGCCGACGACCTTCGCGGCAACGACGGCGCCAACGAGATCGACGGCGGCGACGGCGACGACACGCTGACCGGCCGCGGCGACAACGACCATCTCATCGGCTCGGGCGGCGCCGACGTCCTGTACGGCGATGCCGGACTCGACGTGCTGGAGGGCGGCGACGGCGCCGATACCCTCTACGGCGGAATCGGGAACGACAGCCTGATCGGCGGGGAGGGCGACGACATCCTTTACGCCCAGGAGGACGACGATCGACTCGAAGGCGGAGTCGGCGACGATACGCTTTACGGCGGCACCGGCAGCGACACCTATGTCGTCAGCCGGGCGTCGGGCGTGGACACGATCTACAACTTCAATCCTTCGGGCACCGACATCGACGTGCTCGGGCTGCAGAGCACCGACGGGACCATCAACGACTCGGACCTGTGGTTCGAGCGGATCGCCGCTTCGGGCGCCGCGGATCCCGCCGGGTCCGATCTGAAGATCTCGGTGATCGGCGCCGGCGGGATCGATTCCGCCGTCATCGTCAAGAACTGGTACCCGGAAGAAACCGGCCGGCTCTACCGAATCAATTTCATCGTCGCGGGGGAGACCTATACGCGCGATATCGACGTGGGCGGCCTCGTTGCACTCATGCAGGGCAAGGCCAAGCCGGCCAACGGCGCCGAACGCGACGCCGTCATGAACGACCTCGTCTACCACGACCGCTGGTCGAGCTTCTGGCGTTCCGACTACAAGCCGGTCATCGCCGCAGTCTCCGACCAGACGATCAATGAAGACGGTACCCTGACGCTTACCATCACGGCGACCGACGACATCACCCCGTCCGCCGGGATCACCATGTCCGCCGAGCTTCTCAGCGGCAATTCGCTGGTGACGTCGATGGTGTTCGGGCCCGCGGGCTCCGACGGAACTCGGACCCTGACCATCACTCCGGCCGCCAATTCGGCCGGGAGCGCGGTGATCCGGCTCACCGCGGCCGACGCGGGCGGCCATGGCTCGCTGCCGGTCGAGTTCGCGCTGACCGTCGTCGCCAAGCCCGATGCGCCCACCATCGACCTTTTCAACGTCGTGCCCGGAACGTCGGGGCAGGCGGGCGGCATCGCTCTCAACCTGAGCGTGAACTTCCCGGACACGGACGGCTCCGAAGTCCACGAGATCACGATAGGCGGAATCCCGGCCGGGGTGACGCTGAGCGCGGGCACCTATCAGAGCGGCGACATGCTCTGGCACCTGACGCCCGCCCAGCTGACCGGCCTCAAGCTGGTCGCACCGGCCGGCTGGAGCCAGGACCTGGCCCTCACCGCGGTCGCCCACGCGACGGAAAACGGCACGAGCGCGACCTCGGCGACCTCGAGCGCAACGGCCGTCATCAACGCGCGGCCGACCGGCGCGACCCTCTCCGGCTCCGTGAACGAGAATGCCTCCAACGGCACTCAGGTCGGCACGGTGATCGGCATCGACGCCGACGCCGGAGACACGCTGACCTACCTGCTCGTGGACAATGCGGGCGGACGGTTCAGCATCACCTCGGCCGGTGTTCTGTCCGTCCTGAACGGATCGCTGCTGAACTACGAGGCCGCCGCCTCGCACACCATCACCGTGCAAGTCACCGACTCCTTCAGCCAGACCAAGGACCAGGCGCTGGTCGTCGCGGTCAACAACGTCAACGAGCAGAACGCGCTGGGCGCGATCGGGCCGATGGCGGTGAACGAGAACGTCGCCGTCGGGACTGCCATCGGAACAGTGCCGCCGGCGACCGACCCCGACAGCCCGAGCGTCGCCTTCGGCCAGCAGCGTTACTATTTCTGGGACTCGGCCACTTCGAGCGCGACCGGCACCTCGTCCGACGGCCGCTACTCGATCAACGCGACGACGGGCCAGATCACCACCGCCGCGGCGCTCAACTACGAAGCGGGAACGCCGAGCCGGGTCTACACGATCGCGGCGCGGGACAATGCCGGCGCCGCCGGTTTCACCCAGTCGACCTCCAACGTCACGATCTCGATCAACAATCTCAACGAGCAGAACGCGCTCGGGGCGATCTCGGCAATGACCGTCAACGAGAATGTCGCGCTGGGCACCGTGGTCGGCGCCGTGCCGGCGGCGACGGACCCGGACGCGGCGGGCACGAGCTTCGCCGACCAGCGCTACTATTTCTGGGACTCGGCGACCTCGACGGCGAGCGGCACCTCTTCGGACAGCCGCTACACGATCAACGCGACGACCGGCCAGATCACCACCGCGAGCGCGCTCAATTACGAGGCCGGGGTCCCGAGCAGGACCTATGGGATCGTCGCGCGCGACAATGCCGGCGCGGCGGGCTACACCCAGTCCACCTCCAGCGTCACGATCGGGATCAACAACGTCAACGAGCAGAACGCGCTCGGGGCGATCGGTACGATGACCGTCAACGAAAATGCGGCGACCGGGACGGTTGTCGGCACGGTGCCGCCGGCGACCGATCCGGACGCGGCGGGCACGGACTTCGCAAGCCAGCGTTACTATTTCTGGAACTCGGCCAGCTCGACGACGAGCATCATGTCTTCCGACACCCGCTTCATGATCGATGCGGTTACCGGGCAGATCACCACCCTCGCGACGCTCAATTACGAAGCCGGGCCGCCCAGCAAGACCTACACCATCGCCGCGCGCGACAATGGCGGGGCGGCGGGCTACACCCAGTCGCTCGCCAGCTTCACGATCGCGATCAACAACCTCAACGAGCAGAACGCGCTGGGCGCGATCGGCCCGATGGCGGTCAACGAGAATGTCGCGGTGGGGACCGTGGTCGGCACCGTTCCGGCGGCGACCGACCCCGATGCCGCGGGGACGGCCTTCGCCGACCAGCGCTACTATTTCTGGGACTCCGCTACCTCGACGGCGACGGCCACCTCCTCGGACGGCCGCTACACGATCAACGCGACCACCGGCCAGATCACCACGGCGGCGGCCCTGGACTTCGAAGCGGGAGCGCCGAGCAAGGGCTACACCATCGCGGCGCGCGACAATGGCGGCGCGGCGGGCTACACCCAGGCGACGTCCAACGTCACCATCGCCATCAACAACCTCAACGAGCAGAACGCGCTCGGCGCGATCGCCCCGATGGCGATCAACGAGAATGTCGCGGTGGGGACGGTCGTCGGGACGGTGCCGGCGGCGACGGATCCGGACGCGGCGGGCACCGCCTTTGCCGACCAGCGCTACTATTTCTGGGATGCCGCGACTTCGACGGTGACGGCCACGTCCTCGGACGGCCGCTACTCGATCAATGCGACGACGGGCCAGATCACCACGGCGGCGGCGCTGAACTTCGAAGCGGGAGCGGCGAGCAAGGGCTATACCATCGCCGTCCGGGACAGTGCCGGCGGCGCGGGCTACACCCAGTCCACCGCCAACGTCACCATCGGAATCAACAACCTCAACGAGCAGAATGCGCTCGGCGCGATCGCGGCCATGGCCGTCAACGAGAATGTCGCCGTTGGAACGGTGGTCGGGACGGTGCCGGCGGCGACCGACCCCGATACGGCCGGCACGCCGTTCGCCGACCAGCGTTACTATTTCTGGGACAGCGCGACTTCGACCGCGACCGCCACCTCCTCGGACGGCCGCTACACGATCAACGCGACGACCGGGCAGATAACGACGGCGTCACCGCTCAGCTATGAAACGGCAGCGCCGAGCAAGAGCTACGGAATCGTCGCGCGCGACAATGGCGGAGCGGCAGGCTACACGCAGGCGACCTCAAGCGTCGTCATCGGCATCAACAACCTCAACGAGCAGAATGCACTGGCGGCGATCCCGGCGATGTCGGTCAACGAGAATGTCGCCATTGGAACGGTGATCGCATCGGTGCCGGCGGCGACCGATCCGGATGCGGCGGGCACGGCCTTCGCCGAGCAGCGCTACTATTTCTGGGATTCGGCGACTTCAACCGTGTCGGCCACCTCGTTCGACGGCCGCTACGCGATCAACGCGACGTCCGGTCAGATCACGACGGCGGCCGCGCTCAACTTCGAGGCCGGAACGCCGAGCAGGAACTACACCGTGGCGGCCCGCGACAATGCCGGCGCCGCGGGTTATACGCAGGCGACGTCGAACGTCGCGATCGCCATCATCGACCTCAACGAGCAGAATGCCCTGGCCGCGATCGCGACGATGAGCGTCGACGAGAATGTCGGGATCGGGACCCTGGTGGGCACCGTTCCGGCGGCGACCGATCCGGACACCGCCAACACGGCCTTCGCCGACCAGCGCTACTTCTTCTGGGACTCGGCGACTTCCACGGCGAGCGCGACCTCGACCGACGGCCGCTATGCGATCAACGCGATGACCGGCCAGATCACCACGGCCTCGGCGCTCAGCTTCGAATCGGCAAGCCCGAGCAAGCCCTATGCGATCGCCGTCCGGGACAATGCCGGCCAGCCGGGCTACACGCAGGCGACGTCCAGCGTCACCATCGGCATAAACAACCTCAACGAGCAGAACGGGCTCGGGCTCATCCCCGCAATGTCGGTCAACGAGAACGTCGCGGTGGGCACTCTCGTGGGCGTAGTGCCCGCGGCGACCGACCCCGACGCCCCGGGGACGGCGTTCGCCGACCAGCGTTATTATTTCTGGAACGGGGCCAGCATCTCCTCGACCTCGTCGGACGGCCGCTACTCGATCAACGCGACGACCGGGCAGATCACGACCGCCGCGGCGCTGAATTACGAGGCTGGAGCGCCGACCGGGACCTACACGGTCGCGGTGCGCGACAATGGCGGAGCGGCGGGATACACGCAGGCGACGTCGAGCGTCACGATCGGCATCAACAATCTCAACGAACAGAACGCGCTCGGACCCATTGCGGCGATGGCGGTCAACGAGAACGTGGCCGTGGGGACGTTGGTCGGGACGGTTCCGGCCGCCACCGACCCCGACGGCCCGGGGGTTCCCTACGGCGACCAGCGCTACTTCTTCTGGGACGGGACGAACGCCACCTTGGCGTCGTCCGACGGCCGCTATGCGATCGACGCGACGACCGGCCAGATTACCACCTCCGCGGTCCTCAACTACGAGGCCGGGGCGCCCACGGCGACCTATACGGTCGCGGTCCGCGACAATGCCGGCGCCGCGGGCTACACCCAGGCGACCTCGACCGTCACGATCGGCATCAACAACCTCAACGAGCCGAACTCGCTCGGCGCCATTCCGGCCATGTCGGTGAACGAGAATTCGGCGGCGGGAACGCTCGTAGGAACGCTTCCGGCCGCCACGGACCCGGACTCGCCCGGCTCAGCCTTCGGGGATCAGCGTTATTACTTCTGGGACGGCACGAACGCGTCCTCGGTCTCGTCCGACGGCCGCTATACGATCAACGCGACGACCGGCCAGATCGTGACGGCGGCCGCGCTCAACTACGAAGCCATTACTCCGACGGGAACCTATTCCGTCGTCGTCCGCGACAATTCGGGCCAGCCCGGCTTCACCCAGTCCACCGGGACCGTCGCCATCTCGGTGAACAATCTCAACGAGCAGAATGCCCTGGCCGCAATCGCGGCCATGGCGATCAACGAGAATGTAGCGGTCGGGACCCTGGTGGGCACGGTGCCCGCCGCGACCGATCCCGATGCGCCCGGCACCCCGTTTGCCGACCAGCGCTACTTCTTCTGGGACGGCGTCAACGTGTCCCTGCTCACCTGGGACGGCCGCTACACGATCAACGCGACGACGGGACAGATCACCACCGCGACCGGCCTGGACTACGAAGCGGGAGCCCCGGTCAGGACCTACGCGGTCGCCGCGCGCGACAATGGCGGGGCGGCGGGCTTCACGCAGTCGACGTCGAACGTGACGATCGGGATCAACAACCTGAACGAGCAGAACGCGCTCGGCGCAATTCCCGCCATGTCGGTGAACGAGAACGTCGCGGTCGGGACCCTGATCGGGACGGTTCCCGGGGCGAGCGACCCGGACGGCGGCGGATCGGCGTTCGGCGATCAGCGCTACTTCTTCTGGGACGGATCCAACGCCTCCACGGTCTCCTTCGACGGCCGCTACGCGATCAATTCGGCCACTGGCCAGATCACGACTGCGGCCGGACTCGATTACGAGGCGGGATCGCCCAGCCGGACCTACACGGTCGTCGTTCGGGACAATGCGGGCCAGCCGGGCTACACCCAGTCGGCCTCCGCGGTTCAGATCGCCGTCCAGGACGTCAACGAGCCTCACAGCCTGCAGTCGGCGACCTACACGATCTACGAGTCGAACGATCCCCTCGGACCGTTCATCCCGCTGCCCACCACGACGGGGACGGTGATCGATCTCGATACTCTGCTGTCCGATCCCGAAAACCGCGCCATGCACTGGCAGTTCAGCGACGGGACGACTTCGAACGGGACCTGGCAGATCGAGCAGGACGGCACCCTCAGGATGGTCGCCGGAATCGACTACGACGCCCTGGTCGCGACCTGGGAGGACGTGATCGTCGGGTACGATTACGACGGCCAGCCGATTTACGAGCAGCAGCGCGGCGCGGACGATACCTCCAAGGCGGTGTTCAACCTCGCCGTCCAGGCAGTCGATCCGACCACCGGACTGGCCAAGGACGCGGTGATCACCCTCAACGTCGCCGACATCAACGAGGACGTCACGACATCCTCCTACATCTCGTACCAGTCCCACGACGGCGGCGAAGTCATCAAGGCCGACTCGAACACCTTCTGGGTCAAGGGCGAAGTCACGGAAAATGGCGGCATATTCAGGGTCAATGCGTCCGATCCCGAAGGACGCCCGCTGAGCTATTCGATAACGGGGATGAGCCGCCGCGACATCCACGCCGTCGCCGGCGGCAGCAACGACATCGACGGCGACTATCCGATACTTCGAATGGATTATGGCGGGCTCGTGAATTTCACGATCCCTGCGGGCCCGGGCGGCAACGACGATTACTGGCAGGGCGGCACCGTCACGGCCGGCTACGGCAAGCGCTCGCTCAGCATCGAATATACGTTCACCGTGAATATCGAGGACAGCGTCGGCAAGGTGACGCCGATCGCCTATACGGTCACGTTCCTTAGGCGCGGCTATACGAGCCCGCCGGTCGTATTCGACCTGGACGGGGACGGGCTCGAGCTCGTCGCCTACGCCGGTTCGACCGTGAAGTTCGACATGGACGGCGACGCGATCCGCGACCGCACCGGGTGGGTCGGGGCCGACGACGGAATGCTCGCGCTCGACCGCAACGGCAACGGGACGATCGACGACGTCAGCGAGGTCTCCTTCGCGACCGACGGCGCACTGTCCGACCTCGAAGGGCTCGCGGCGTTCGACAGCAATGCCAACGGCTTCCTCGACTCGGGCGACGAGCGCTTCGGGGAATTCCGGGTGTGGCGCGACTCCAACCAGGACGGGATCAGCGACTCCGGCGAGCTGCTGAGCCTCGAAGAAGCCGGGATCGTCTCGGTCAACCTGACCCTGAACCGGACCGGCGCGGAGCCCGGCGGTGCGGAGAACATCGTCTTCGCGACGAGCACCTATCTCGGTTCGGACGGCGTTCGCCGCGACGTCGGCGACGTCTTCCTCGCCTTCGACGCCTCGAACCTCGAGAAGCTCGCGGCGCCGATCGTTCTCGATTATGACGGCGACGGCAGCGGTCTGGTGTCCCGGGCGGACAGCGCCGCCCTGTTCGACATGGACGGCGACGGCGACCTCGACTCGACCGGCTGGATCGCTCGCGGGGACGCTCTTCTCGTGCTCGATCGCGACGGCAACGGCTCGATCAACGGAATTTCCGAAATATCCTTCAAGGGCGATAAGGCGGGGGCCCGAACGGACCTCGAGGGACTCGCGGCCTTCGACACGGACGGCGACGGCGTGCTCGGCACCCACGACCTGCGGTTCGGCGAGTTCCGGCTGTGGTTCGACAGCAACGGCAACGGCGCCACCGACGCTGGCGAACTGCTGACTTTGGCGGAGGCCGGGATTCTCGAAATCTCGCTCGCCGCTGCGATAAATCCGGATGCGCAGGCCGATGCGGGCGGAAACGTGGTCTTCGGCAAGGGAAGCTTCACCCGCACCGATCACAGCGTTGGAACGCTGCTCGACGCCGGCTTCGCCTACGTCGACTCGCCGTTTTCCCAGTCCGTTCCGCCTGCGGCCGGCGCGCAACCGCCGGCAGCCTCGCTGCCCGCCGAGACGGCGAAACCCGCCCCCGCGGGCTCGACACCCACGGAGTCGGCGGAACCGGCCGCCGCCGCTGCGCCGGACGCCGAGCCGGCCGCTCCGAAGCCGGCCGCACAGTCCGCGACGTCCAGGGCTTTCGAGCCGGCGTCCTTCAGCTTCGGCCGCAAGAGCGAGCATTACCGGGTCAGCGCGGTGGGCGGTGTCCTCGCCGTCACGACGCGCAAGGGCCCGGCCGAGACCGGAGCGGTGGGACCGGCAGCGCTCATCTCGTTCCGCGACCGGCGCTACGGGCTTTTGACCCCGCTGATCCTCGACCTCGACGGCGACGGAATCGAAATGGAGCGGCGCGGCGAGGCCAGCGCGCGCTTCGACATGGACGGGGACGGCACGCGCGACGACACCGGCTGGATCGGGCGCGACGACGGCTTCCTGGTGGTCGATTTGGGCGCGGACGGTCTGATCCGCTCCCCCGACGAGCTTTCGCTCCTCGGGCTGAAGCCGGGCGCGAAATCCAGTTTCGAAGCGCTCGCAGTGCTGGATTCGAACCGCGACGGCCGGATCGGCGTGGGCGACGACCGTCTCGCGGAAGTCAAGATATGGCGCGACTCCAACGGTAACGGAGTGAGCGACCGGGGCGAGCTCCACAGCCTCGCGGACCTCGGCATCGCCTCGATCGGCCTGGACGTCCAGTCGCTCGACGGATCGGCCAAGCTCGACCGGAACCTCGTCTTCGCGAGCTCGACCTTCACGCGCATGGACGGCTCGACCGGAATGATCGGCGATGCGGCGCTTTCCTTCCGCCCCACGGGCGGCCCGGCGCGTCGGCCCGACGGACTTGCCGGGGACCTCGCACAGCAATGGCTGGGCATGCTTCGAAGCGACTCAGCGCCCCTCGGTGGCCTGGGCCATCGCTTGGCCGTGCCCTTGTCCGGGCTGGAAAGCCTGGAATCGGGCGAGGCCTTGGGACTCGATGCCCAGCCCGGATCGGCGGCGGCCGGAATCGCCCTGGAAGGCGCTCCGGACGCGCGGCTGGCGAAGATGGTCGAGCTGATGGCCGGGTTCGGCGCCCAGTCGGGCGAAGGCGCCCTGCGTCCGTCGGCGGCGACGCTCAACCCCCGCTTCGACTATTTCGCTTGAGGTCCGGAGACGAAATTCGATTTGGGTCGACGCTCGGCCGACGGGCCGCCGGGCGGAGCAGTCCCGCGGCGGAGCGCCAGGTGGTTCTTCACCGCTGTCCGCGCGCGGACGCCGATGTTCGCATTCGGACAATGTAGGGCCGGCACCGCGGTGCCGGCCTCGGTGCGAGCGCTGGCACGCGTCTTGCTCGTCACTTGGGAGGCCGGACTATCCGCTTGGCCTGACGAGGCCTTACCGATAAAAGCCGCTGTGACTCAATGGTGTATTGCACCACTAAGACAGTTATGCGAAAAGACGGGCGGAGATGACCGAGCATAATTTCGAACATATGCGGCGGGCGATGATCGCCAGCCAGTTGCGAACGACGGGCACCAACGATCCGCGCGTCCTGGCCGCAATGGGCGAGGTGCCCCGCGAGCGGTTCGTCCCGGCGGCCCGGGCCTATCTGGCTTATGCCGATGCGCTGGTTCCGCTGAAGCCCGGGCGCGATTTCAACAGCCCGATGGCGCTCGGCCGGCTTCTCACCGAGGCTTCGCCCAAGCCCGGCGAGCGGGCGCTGGTCGTGGCCGCCGCCACCGGTTACGCGGCCGCCCTGATGGCGCGCCTCGCCGGGCCGGTGACGGCGCTCGAGCAGGATTCGGAGCTCGCCGCTTATGCCCGCTCCAACCTCGCCGGAAGCGGCATCAAGTTGGTCGAAGGCCCGTTCGATCGAGGCTGTCCGGACGAGGCGCCGTTCGATCTGATCCTGATCGACGGCGCCGTCGAGTGCGTCCCCGACGCATTGATCGCCCAGCTGGCCGACGGTGGCCGCCTCGCCACGGGGCTGCTCGAAAACGGAGTCACCCGGCTTGCCATCGGCCGCCGGGCGGGCGAAGGGTTTGGAATGGCGGCGTTTGCCGACGCGGCGGCGGCGATACTGCCGGGGTTCAGCAAGCCGCGGGCGTTTAAATTCTGACAGTGGCAAATTTTGACAGTGGAGTATCGGTGAGATGCGGGGAGGGTTGATGGCTGCCGTGGGGGCGGCGGCATTGCTGGCGGGAGCCGGCGCGAACGCAGCGGAGACTTTGACCGGAGCGCTGGTCAAGACCTATGCCGGCAATCCCACGATCATGGCCCAGCGCGCCCAGCTTCGGTCCCTCGACGAAGGAGTCGCCGTCGCCCGGGCTGCCGGAAGGCCCCAGCTTTCGGGCACCGCCGGCCTCAACCAGGACCTCTTCCAGACCGGCGGCGGATCCGGCCGCAATATCAGCGCCGGAGTCGACGTCAGCTATCCGCTCTTCAACGCAGGCCGGGTGCGCAACTCGATCCGGGCCGCGGACGACCGGGTGCTTGCCGGCCGGGCCAGCCTGAAGGCGACGGAGGGCGACATCTTCACCGAGGCCGTCGGCGCCTACATGGACGTGATTCGCGACCGGTCGATCGTCACCCTCAACCAGAACCAGGTCCGGGTCCTCGAGACCAACCTTCGGGCGAGCCGCGACCGTTTCGAGGTGGGCGACCTCACTCGAACCGATGTCGCGCAGTCCGAAGCGCGCCTGGCGCTGGCGCAGAGCGCCCTGGCGACGGCCGAAGGGCGGCTGAGCGGAAGCGAGGAAAATTACCGCCGGGTCATCGGCGAGCTCCCTGAAGAGCTCACCCCGCCGCCGGCGCTCCCGGCCCTTCCGAGGACTCCGGAGGAAGCGGTCGACATCGCCTTGGCCAACAACAGCGATCTCGTCGCCATCGCGGCCCAGGCCCGGGCCGCCGGCCGCGACGTCTCGGTCGCGCGCGCCGACCGGCTGCCGACCGTGTCGGCGATCGGTGGCACCGACGCGGCCAATTATCTCGGGACGGCGGACAAGCAATTCGCCCCCGGCGCTCCGAACACCGTCTTCCAGGGGACCGTCGGAGTGCAGGCCCGGATCCCCATCTACCAGGGCGGCCTCGTCGGAGCGCGGGTCCGCCAGTCGCAGGCCATACAGAGCCAGCTGCTCGAACGCGGGGTCGAGACCGAGCGCCTGGTCGTCGCCAATACCCGCGCCGCCTTCTCGAGCTATCAGGCCGCGGTCGAGGCGATCGAGTCCAACCAGATCGCGGTCAACGCCAACACGCTCGCGCTCGAGGGGACCCGCGCCGAGCAGACGGTCGGCACCCGCAACGTCCTCGACGTGCTCAACGCCGAGCAGGAGCTCCTGAACAGCCAGGTCGCGCTCGTGACGGCTCGGCGCGACGCCTATGTCGCCGGTTTCGCCCTCCTCAACGCGATGGGCAAGGCGGAGGCGGAGGACATCAACCTCGACGGCGGAACGCTTTACGATCCGCTCGTCCACTACAACCGCACCCGAAAGCGCAATTCGGACTGGAGCGACGACCCCGCGCCCCAACCGGTTTCCACCCGGACGGTCATGGGCCCCGCAAACTCCCCCGTGACACCGCCGACGCAATGAGCGATAAGCCCTTCGATATGGGGGAAATTAATCAGGAACCCTCGATGGAGGACATTCTCGCCTCCATCAAAAGGGTGATCGCCGAGGACGGGCGGCCGGCGGCCCGTCCGGTCCGCGGCTCGCGTCCCGCCGACGCGCCGCGACCGGCGCCGCCCGACGAGGACGACGTCCTCGAGCTCCAGGATCCGGTCGGGGAAGGGCAGCCGCTCGTCTCCGACGACGCCGCGATCGCAAGCCGGCAGTCGCTCGCGGCGCTCGCGAGCCTGCGCGAGCGCGGGGCGGAAGCCGCTCCCGACGGCGACGACGCCGCCCTCGGAGCCGCGGTGCGGGAGATGCTGAAGCCGCTCCTCAAAGACTGGCTCGACCGCAACCTGCCCGACATCGTCGAGGAGCTCGTCACCCGCGAGATCGCAAGGATCACCGGGAAGTCGCTTTAAAGCTCGTCACGGCGAAGGCCGAGACCTCGCGGAGACCGGCGAGCCTAATCGACCCGAGGTCCCAGCTTTCGCGGGGATGACGGGATGAGCCCTGCCAAGCTGGACCATCGTCATCCGGACTTGATCCTGGATCCATGAACACGGTGGGGCGAAATCGTGTTCGGCGGTGTTCATGGATTCCGGCTTTCGCCGGAATAACGCTAAGGGACGTGGATGGCTGACGATATTTCTCCTCAGGCTGGGCCAGCGCAGCGTCCCGGCCAGCGCGACCTCACCTCGGGCGCGATCGGGCCGACCCTGCTGGCCTTCGCTCTTCCGACCCTGGGCTCGTCCATCCTCCAGTCGCTGAACGGTTCGATCAACGCGGTGTGGGTCGGCCGCTTCCTCGGCGAGGACGCGCTCGCGGCGACATCCAACGCCAACATCGTCATGTTCCTGATGACCGCCTTCGTCTTCGGCTTCGCGATGGCGACGACGATCCTCGTCGGCCAGAGCTTCGGCCGCCGCGACCTTGACGGGGCTCGGCGGGTGGTCGGGACCGCGACCGGAGCGTTCGTCGTGGCGTCGCTGCTCGTTTCGGGAGCGGGCTGGCTGTTCGCCCCAGCCATTCTTCGCCTGCTCGGAACTCCGGCGGACGCCGCTCCGCTCGCGCTAGCCTATCTCCGGGTGATCTTCATCGCCATGCCGCCGGCGCTGGTGATGATCTCCTGGATGATGGCGCTGAGGGGCAGCGGCGATGCCATGACCCCTTTGTGGTTCATGATCCTCGCGGTGATCCTCGACAGCGGCCTCAATCCGGTCTTCATCCTCGGCCTCGGGCCGGTGCCCCGACTCGGGATCGCCGGGGCCGCGACGGCGACGGTCATCGCCAATTTCATCAGCCTCGCCGCGCTGATCACCTACGTCTACGCCCGCGACCTTCCGCTTCGCCTTCGCGGCTCGGAGCTGCGCTATCTGAAGCCCGATCGGGCCCTGCTTGCGACGATCGTCCGCAAGGGGCTTCCAATGGGCCTCCAGATGATCGTCATCTCCGCGTCGGCGCTGGCCCTGATCGGCCTGGTCAACCGCGAGGGCGTGGCGACCGCGGCAGCTTTCGGAGTGGCGATGCAGCTCTGGACCTATCTCCAGATGCCGGCCATGGCGCTCGGGGCGGCGGTAAGCGCGATGGTCGCCCAGAATATCGGCGCCGGGCGGTGGGACAGAGTCAGCGCGATTACCCGTTCCGGGGTCACCTTCGCGCTTCTGATCACGCTCGGACTGGTGGTCCTGCTCGCGGTCGGCGACCGCCCCGCTCTGGCCCTGTTCCTGGGCAGCGGCAGCCCGGCGCTCCCGATCGCCCGCCATATCCAGATCCTCGCAACCTGGAGCTTCCTTCTGTTCGGAGTGACTCTCGTGCTGTTCGGAACCGTAAGGGCGAACGGCTCCGTCATCGGGCCGCTGGTCATCCTGTTCATCGGGCTGGTTCCGATCCGGCTCGGATTCGCGCTCGGAGCCTATCCCCGGCTCGGCGCCGACGCCCTTTGGCTGAGCTTCCCGGTCAGCTCCTTCGCCAACATGGCGATGGCCGTCGCCTTTTACCTGCACGGCGGCTGGCGCAAGGGCAGGATGGGGCCGCCGCCCGTCACCGAGGAGTGCATCGAGGAAGCGCAGGCTGCCGCCGAGCCGGGTGGACGGATGAACCCCACGGGGTAGGGCACGTCGTCCCAGCGAAGGCTGGGACTCCAGGGGGCGAGAAGCTCGGCGGTCTTCACCCCCTGGGGCCCCAGCCTTCGCTGGGGCGACGGATCAGGCCGGGACCACCACCTCGATGGCGCGCTCGGCGATCTGCGCGACCACCGGAGTCCTCGCCAGAACCTCGCCGTCGATCGAGATACGCTGCCTCGGGCGGGTCTCGATGGTGAGCTTGGACCCATGGAATTCGCGGGTCGTGCGGTTGCGGGCCGGGAGCTTGAAATATTTGGCGAACCAGTCCCAGACCAGGCTGGAGGCCCGGCGGCCGACCACGGCCTGGATGATGATCTGGCCGCTGTCGACCTCGGCGCTCTCGATCAGCTCGACTCCGCCGTGGTGGCCGCCATTGGCGATCCGCACCTCGGTCGCCCAGAGGGTCTCGTTGATGCCCTCGCCGCGGACGGTGAGCTTGAAGGCGTGGAACCGGATCAGGCACCAGACCGCCCAGATCAGGTAGCCGACCCGGCCGAGATAGCGCTTCAGGTTGTGGGGAACGCCCTCGCCGATCATCGGCGAGAGGCCCATCGCCGCGCAATTGGCGAAATAATCGTCGTCGATCATTCCGAGATCGATCCGCCGCCTTTGCCCCGTCGCGATCACTTCGATCGCTCCGTCGAGGTCGAGCGGGATCCCGAGCGTCCGGGCGAAGCTGTTGGCGGTGCCGAGCGGAAGAAGCGCGAAGACGCAGTCCCGGTCGACCAACTCGTCGACCGCGTAGGAGAGCGAGCCGTCGCCGCCGCCGACGATCACCATCGGCGCTCCGCTCCGGACCGCTTCCTTCACGGTCGGGACAAGGAGGCTTGGATCGCGCAAGGCGAAGGCGCTGGTCAGCTCGACCCCGGACGCGCGGAGCTTGTCGGATGCCTCGCGGAACAGCGCCTGGCCCTTGCGGGAGGCGGCGTTGACGATGAGGACGGCTTGCTTGGGTACGGGCTTGTTCAAGGACATGAGGTGGCAACGCCCGCACAGGGGCGCAAGTGCCATGCTCCAGTCCTCCCCCGGTTTTCCGGGGGAGGGGGACCGCGCGAAGCGCGGTGGAGGGGCTTCTTCGGGTCGGAAGGCCCCTCCACCACCCTTCGGGTGGTCCCCCTCCCCATGGCTGGCCATGGGGAGGATTACAAAGTCGTCTCCGCTAGGTTCGACTTGTACTTCTTGTTGGTCTGGCGGTCGTGGATGACGATGTAGACGTAGCTCGGGGCGACCGTGCCTTCCTCGGTCGCGAACCAGATCTTGCCGAGGTTGGCGGGGCTCCCGAGCGCGCAGAAGCCGTAGAGGCGCTTGCCCGCCTGATCGAAGAAGTCGACCCAGGAGCGGGACGAATTCGTGTTGGTCCCGCAGGGGGGCAGGGCCGGCGCCGGAGAGAACATCGCAGCCGGATACTGGTCCTTGTTGAACACGTCGTAGCGGTGGCGCACCCAGTTCTTCCCGCCGGCGGAATAATATTCGAGGCCGGTCAGGTACAACACCGGGTTCGGCTGGGCCCGGGCCGGCCCGGTGCCGGCGAGCATCGCCGCCGCAACAATCCCGATGCGCAATGCGAGCGTCTTGGTGAACTTCATCGACTGCCCCTTTCATCCCAGGAGTGAGCACGGAAGTCAGTATTCGCATATCGAGAATGCCATCGTTGCGGGCCCGGCACAAGAAGCGTGCTTCAGGCCGGGCCGCGCTTTGCAGTAGGATGAAGGGGCGTTACAGCCTCGCCCATGAGCAATGCCGCCTTCCCAGCCCTCCGGCTTCGACGAACCCGCGCCGCGCCGTGGAGCAGGGCCCTGTTCGCCGAGACCGCACTGACCCCGGCCGACCTGATCTGGCCGCTGTTCGTCGCGCAAGGGAAGGGGGTGGAAGAACCGATCTCCAGCCTTCCGGGAGTGTCCCGCTGGTCCGTCGACCGGATCGTCGGCAAGGCGCTCGAAGCCCGCGAGCTGGGGATTCCCTGCGTGGCGCTCTTTCCCAACACCCCGAGCGAGCTTCGGACGGAGGATGCGCGCGAGGCGCTCAACCCCGACAACCTCATCTGCCGGGCGGTGAGGGCGGTGAAGGAGGCCGTTCCGGAAATAGGGGTCCTCACCGACGTAGCGCTCGATCCCTACACGGCGCACGGCCATGACGGGCTGGTCGACGGCGCCGGGTACGTGATCAACGATTCCACCTCGGCGATGCTGGTCGAGCAGGCGCTGATTCAGGCGGCCGCGGGCGCGGACATCGTCGCGCCCTCGGACATGATGGACGGCCGGGTTGGAGCCATCCGCCAGGCGCTCGAGCGCGAGGGTCATTGCAACGTCCAGATCATGGCCTATGCGGCCAAATATGCGAGCGCCTTCTACGGACCGTTCCGGGACGCCGTCGGTTCGCGAGGCCTGCTCAAGGGCGACAAGAAAAGCTACCAGATGGACCCGGCCAATTCCGAGGAGGCGCTCCGCGAGGTCGCGCTCGACCTCGCGGAAGGCGCCGACAGTGTGATGGTCAAGCCCGGGCTGCCCTATCTCGACATCGTGCGAAGGGTGAAGGAGCGCTTCGAGGTGCCCGTCTTCGCCTATCAGGTGTCGGGCGAATATGCGATGATCGAGGCCGCCGCGGCGGCGGGCGCGGGCGAGCGCGACGCCCTGGTTCTCGAGACACTGACGGCGTTCAAGCGCGCGGGCTGCTCCGGGGTTCTCACCTACCACGCCCCGGTGGCGGCGAGGCTGCTTCGACGGTGACCTCGACCCCCGCGCTCGATTCGGCGGCCTCCTCGAAGGAGCGGTTCGCCAAGCCGCTCTTCCTGCTCACCGTGCTGACCGGCTCCTTCCTTCTGTTCCTCACCCAGCCGATGATCGCCCGGATGGCGCTTCCCCGGCTTGGAGGAGCGCCGGCGGTCTGGAACAGCGCGATGCTGGTCTATCAGGGCCTGCTCCTCGCGGGCTATGCCTATGCCCATTTCCTGACCCGGCTGCGGCCGCGCCGGCAGGCCGGGCTCCACCTCGCCTTGTTCGCCGTCGCCGCCTTGTGGATTCCGATCGGCGTGTCGGACGCGGTTCTTCCAGCCGAGGCCGTGCCCGCTTTGTGGGCGCCCTGGTTTCTGGCGAGCTCGATCGGACCGCTCTTCTTCATCGTCTCGGCTCAGGCGCCGCTGATGCAGCGCTGGTACGCTCTGGAGGGCGCGCGCGGCGACCCTTATCCGCTCTACGCCGCGTCCAACCTCGGGAGCTTCGCCGGGCTTCTTTCCTACCCGCTGCTGGTCGAGCCGCTCCTCACCCTCCATCAGCAGAGCCTGCTCTGGTCCGCCGGCTATTTCCTGCTCGTCGCGATGGTGGTGGCCTGCGCGCTCACCGTCCCGGCGGCGGCGGTGGAGGCGATGCCGGAGTCGAAGGGTCCGGCGCCTTCGCCGCGCCGTCTGCTCCACTGGGTGGCGCTCGCGGCCGTTCCGTCGGGGCTGATGCTCTCGACCACGACCCACCTCACCACCGACATTGTCGCGGTCCCGCTGCTGTGGGCACTCCCGCTTGCTTTGTATCTGCTGAGCTTCGTCGTCGCCTTCGCCCACCGGCGCGGCGCCTCGAACGTCATCGTCGCGATCGCTCCCCTCTTCCTTCTGGTCGCGGGCGGCTTCGCCTTCAGCGGCGGCTCCGACCAGCCCTTCTTCACCGCGACGCTGGGCCTCGTGCTGCTTTTCATCATCGCGGTCGCGCTCCATGCCGAAATGTACCGGCGAAGGCCCGAGCCGGCCCATCTCACCGCCTTCTATCTGGCAATGGCGGTGGGCGGAGTGCTCGGAGGAATGTTCTGCGCGATCCTCGCTCCGACCCTGTTCGACTGGGCCTATGAGCACCCGATCCTGATCGTCGGGGCCGCATTGCTCATGCCTCAGACGCCCTTCATCCCCTGGGCCCAGAGCCTCTCGGCCCCGCTGCGCTGCCTGCTCGCCGCCGGCCTTCTGGCCCTATCCTTCGCCGTCGACCGCAATTTCGGGCCGTTCACCGGGCCCGGCCAGGCACTCGTCGGCAGCATCTTCATCTCGCTCGTCACCCTGGCCTTCATCGGGCGGCGCTGGGTCTTCGCCGCCGGCCTGCTCGCACTGATGCTGAGCTACGGCGGCTGGACCAAGCTCGACGAAAGCCGCTCGGGGGTCCGAACCCGCTCCTATTTCGGGGTCTATACCGTCACCACCCGGCGCAGCCCGCCGTCCCGCCAGCTGACCCACGGGACCACGCTTCACGGGGTCCAGAACCTGACTCCGGGGGGCGAGACCGAGCCGACAACCTACTACGCGCGCCGGTCCGGGGTCGGCCACGCGATGGATTCGCTGCCCGTCTTCCACGGTCCCAATGCGGCGGTGGGGGTGGTGGGCCTCGGTACCGGCACGCTCTCCTGCTACGCCCGGCCCGGGCAGGACTGGCGCTTTTTCGAGATCGATCCGGCGATGGTCCGCATCGCCAGGGACCCGTCGATCTTCACGTTCCTGACTCGTTGCGCTCCGCAGGCGAAGGTCGTTCTCGGCGACGCCCGGCTAAGCCTCGCCCGCCAGCCCGCCGGGAAGCTCGACCTGCTCGCCGTCGACGCCTTTTCCTCGGACGCCATCCCGATCCACCTCCTCACCCGCGAGGCCCTCCAGGTCTACGGGCGCGCCCTGAAGCCGGACGGGTTGCTACTCGTCCACATCTCCAACCGCTATCTCGATCTGGAGCCCGTCCTCGCCGCCGCGGCCAGGCGGGACGGATGGCATGCCGCCGCCTTCGATTATTCCCCGGAGCCGGGAGAGGAGGGCCGCAACCTGTCGCGCTCGATCTGGGTTGCGATGACGAAGAACAAGGACAGCCTGATGATGCTCAGGATCGCGAGCGCGGAGGACGCGCACCTGTGGCGGCCGCTTCTCAGGCGGCCCGGCTTTCCCGGCTGGACGGACGATTATGCGAGCATCCTCCCGCTGCTCGAGGACTGGCAGGCCTGGCTGCCCGGGGTGCTCAGACCATGACGATCGAGACCGCCAAAATCGAGACCGCCAAGATCGAGACCGGGCGCCTCAGGCTGCGCGACTGGCGCGAGGACGATATCGAGCCGTTCATCCGGCACCTCAACGTCGAGCCGGTGATGCGCTGGCTGGGCGGGGTTCGAACGCCCGAGCAGCAGGAGATCGTGGTCCGCGAGCGCTTCATGGCCTGGCAGGAGGAGCGCGGCTTCACCTTCTGGGCGGTCGAGCTGAAGGAGGATGGGGCGCTTCTCGGCTTTTGCGGCCTCAAGATCGCCGACGATCCCGAAAGCCCCGTCGAGGGGGAATATGAGGTCGGCTGGAGGCTCCGGGAGGATGCCTGGGGCAGGGGCTATGCGAAGGAGGCGGCGATCGCTTCGCTCGATTTCGCGTTCCACACCCTCGGCGCCGAGCGGGTCGTCGCTCTGACCGTCGAGGGCAACGCGCCGAGCTGGGGGCTGATGCTCCGCCTCGGAATGTCACGACGTGCCGATCTCGACTACGGCACGGCCCAGTGGGCCGACGGCAACGTGATCGTCTATGAGATGAGGCGCGAGCAATGGCGAAGCTGATACCCTTCGGAGGCAAGGCGCCGCTGATCGATCCCTCGGCCTTCGTCGCTGTGGGCGCAATTCTGATCGGGGACATCGAGGTCGGGCCGGAAGCCAGCATATGGTACAATTGCGTGCTGAGGGGCGACGTCAACCATATCCGGATCGGCGCCCGGACCAACATCCAGGACGGCTGCGTCCTACACGTCGATTCGCCGAGGCCTGGAAGCCCGGCCGGCCTGCCTACGATCATCGGCGAGGACGTTCTGATCGGTCACATGGCGATGGTCCACGGCTGCATTCTCCACGACCGGGCCTTCGTCGGCCTGGGCGCGATCGTCATGGACGGCTGCGAGATCGAGAGCGGAGCGATGCTCGCCGCGGGCGCGCTCCTCACCCCGGGCCGCCGGATCCCGGCGGGCCAGCTCTGGGCGGGCCGCCCGGCCAAATATGTCCGCGACCTCGGCGAGGCCGAGCTTGCCGGCCAGCAGGCCGGAGTCGCCCATTATGTCGCGCTGGCGAAGCTTCACTCGGAGGCTGTAAAAGCCGTCATCCCGGACTCGATCCGGGATCCATGAACACGGATCCCCGCACAGAGCCGCGGGCGTACCGGCTCTTCCTCCGCCGACGGTCTTCATGGATCCCGGCCTTCGCGGGCATGACGTTGTAATTGCCTGCGGGCGCCTAAAGCCGAAGCAGGCTTGCCCCCAGCCGCTGAAGCCGGTCGGCCTGGGAATCCGCCAGCGCCTGCATTTCCTCCGTCGCCCGGCGGAGCCGCTCCGAATCGCCCTCGCCCAGCGTTCCGGCGCTGGTGCGCTCGACCGAGAGCCGGTCGAGGTCGGCGAGCGCCGCCGTCGTCCGGGCTCTCGCCGATTCCAGCCTGGAGAGCGCCTGCTGCGCCTCGATCCAGGAATCGCTCCCCGCGGCTCCGGCCGATCCGGCCGTCCTCTGCGCTCCGGGCAGCGCGGAATCGAAGTCGCGGGCCCCGGCCCGGGCTTCGGCGAGGAGTCGATCGATCTCGCCGGCCAGCGCCGGGTCGTCCGCCTGCGGCGTCGGCTTCCGCTCCTCGGCGTCCTCGGCATAGGCCTTTTCGGACGGCCGGGGAGCGAGCGAAGGATAGGGTCCCGGCGCCGCGCAGCCCGCCGCGAGGGCAAGCGGGATCAGTAAAGCGAAAGGCGTTCGAAGGCCGGGCATGGCTTGTCCTAGGCGGCGCGAACTCGCCCTGCAACGGGGTTGCGCGGGCCCGAGCTTCCCCCTATGTCCCCGTCTCCCGCGCGCCCATAGCTCAGCTGGATAGAGCACCAGACTACGAATCTGGGGGCCGGAGGTTCGAATCCTTCTGGGCGCGCCAATTTCCCCTTCAGTCCCCGAGCCCGTCCTCGAACCGTCCGTCGATCAGGACGAAGGCGATCCGCGCATCGGCGTTGGAGCGGTTCGCCCAGGCGTGGCTGGTGCCGCGCTGGACGACGATGTCGCCGGCTCGGACCAATGTCTCGCCCTCGTCGAGGATCAGGACCAGCTCGCCTTCGAGGACGATCCCGTAATCGACCGTCTCGGTTCGATGCATCAGCGGGTGGGGCGGGTCTTGCGCCAAAGCGTGGCCGGCGCCGATGGCTTCGAACAGCGCGCGGACCGCCTCGCGCGGGAGGGCGGCGACCGTCCCGTCGTCGGGCGGGATGTCGAGGATCCGGATGCGGGTGCCGCCGGCCGGCGGAAGCAGCGAGATCCCGGGCTCCGCGGGCTCCCCGGAGGCGCGGTCGATCGCAGCGGGGGTGGAGCGTGTGTTCCAGACTTCGTGGAAGGTGGTTCCGGCCTCGCCGCCGAGGGTCGCCACCCTCGCCGGGGCTCCGTCCTCCTGGATGACCGAGCGTCCCATCGCGTCATGGCCGGTAACGATTCGACGGACCGGGCTGGCCATGGCTTTCTCCCTGCTGGCGCGGAGCCCGGCTGGTGCGGGAAAGCGCCTGTCGTTGCAACCCGGCAGGCGCGCGCCTATCTGCCCGCAATGCCCGTATCGCGACTGATCAGGTGGCTTACGCTCATCGCGCTGTTCATGGCGCCGCTCGCGATGATCGAAGCTGGCCCGGCGATGGCGCACGGGCATGCGGTTGCCGGCGGACGTTGTTCGAAGAGCGACGAGAAGGATCATCCGAGCCCTGCGGCCCCGGCTGACTGCATGATCGCCTGCGCGGGCGTGCTCCTTCACGGCGACTCGGATCTCGACCGGCCGCGCCCCGCCCGAAGCGCCGAGCCCGCGACGCTTGCCTATCGCCTTGACGGGCTCAGTCCCGAAGCTGCGACTCCACCGCCACGTTGCTCCTGAGCTTTTGAACCCCATTCAAATCAGGAGCCTTTCGATGAAGAAATATCTGGCCGCCGGGGCGTCCGCTCTGGCGCTCGCGGCGTCGCCTGTCGCGGCGCAGCATGAGCATCATATACCGCCCGCGCCGCCGCCCCCGCACGAGGAGCATCCGGCCCCCGAAGGGCAGGAACCGGTCCCGGCGCCGGTGCCGGAGCCCGCTCACGAAGGCCATGACATGGCGACGGCAACGGAGGCGACGGCCGTTCATGGCGGCCATGCCCTTACCGGGGTGCTGGGATCCTATCCGATGAACCGGGAGGCGTCCGGCACGGCCTGGCAGCCCGATTCCTCTCCCCACGGGGCACTGCATCTCGCCGCCGGCCGATGGACCCTCATGGCCCATGCCTCCCTCCACGGCGTCTACGACCGGCAAGGGGGCGCCCGGGGCGGCGAGAAGGGCTTCGTCTCGGGCATGCTGATGGGCATGGCGCGCCGGCCGCTGGGCACCGGCACCCTTCAGCTTCGAGCGAGCCTCAGCCCCGATCCGCTGATGGGCCGCCGCGGCTATCCGCTTCTGCTTGCAGCCGGCGAGACTGCGAACGGGGTCGAAACCCTGATCGATCGCCAGCACCCGCACGATCTCTTCATGGAGCTTTCGGCGAGCTACAGCGTGCCCTTGTCGAAGAAGGCGAGCCTGTTCCTTTACGGGGGCCTGCCCGGGGAGCCGGCTTTCGGGCCGCCCGCCTTCATGCATCGCCTGGCCGCGATGGACTCGCCCGAGGCGCCGATCAGCCATCACTGGCTGGATTCCACCCATATCACGTTCGGAGTCGTCACCGCCGGGCTGGTGGTCGGGCAAGCAAAGCTGGAGGCGTCGCGTTTCAACGCCCGGGAGCCCGACCAGCGGCGCTTCGACATCGAGACCGGGCCGCTCGACTCGACGGCCCTGCGCCTCTCGTGGAACCCGGCGCGGTCCTTGTCGATCCAGGCGAGTTGGGGCCGGCTGATCGCCCCCGAGCAGCTGGAGCCGGACGAGAACGAGACCCGGTGGTCGGCCAGCGCAATCCACACCCGTCCCCTCGGGGACAAGGGCCGGTGGTCGACCACCCTGGCCTGGGGCCGCCGGACCAAGGCGCATGACCGCCTCGACGCGCTGGTCCTCGAAAGCGCAATCGGGCTGGACCGCTGGACGCTCTTCGGCCGTGCCGAGCGGATCGAGACGGACGAGCTGACCCGGGTCGGCGGTCATCACGGGCCGGTCTACGAGGTCGGCAAGGCTTCGCTCGGTGCGATCCGCGACTTTCCGGTTGCCCCGCGCGTCAAGCTCGGGCTCGGAGGGCTGGTCGCCTTCAGCTTCGTTCCACGGGGCCTCGAGCCCGCTTATTCGGGCGATCCGAAAGCCGGGATGCTGTTCCTTCGACTCAAGCTGGACTGACCGGATGAGCCTGTCGCGCCGCCTGGTCCGAACCGTCTTCACCTTTCTCCACGGCCTTCGGCTGGCGCTGTGGAAGGTGACCGGCCCCGGCCGGGCCGGGGTCCATGCAGTGCCTTTCACCGAAAGCGGCAAGGTCGTGCTCGTCCGGCTCACCTACGCCCCCGGCTGGCGTGTGCCGGGCGGCGGGCTCAAGCGCGGGGAGGGCGCGGAGCAGGGGATGCTTCGGGAGCTTCGCGAAGAGATCGGCCTTCAGTCCCACGGGGCGATCGAGCCGCTGGACGACGAGCGCCGCGGCTCGGAAGGGGCGGAGCACCCATCCGCGTTCTTCGTCGTCAGGGACGTCGTCTACCGCCCGCGGAGCAACCTCGAGGTGGAGGAGGTGAGGGAGTTCGATCCGGCCGACCTGCCCGAGGACGTCACGGGCTGGACCGCCCGTCTGGTCGCAATGTGCGGACCATGCCCCAACCGTCAGGCCGGCGCCTAAGCCGCCGCCTGGCGGGTGAGGCAGTCGATCAGGAAGCGGAACGGCAGCGGCCGCTCAAACGAAATTCCGGCGCGTCCGTCTCGGCACCACAGGATCCGGCCCGGCACGGGCGGAATCCCGGGCACGATGACGCTCGCTTCCTCGCCGACATGGCCGGGCTCCGCGAGGTCGACCTTGATCCCGCCTTCCGAGACGTCCCTGGCGCGCGCGGTAAGGCTGGTCTCGCCCAGCCGGAGGAGGACTTCCGCCGAAAGCTCGAGACGGGGCGCGCGGTAGGGGTGGGCGCGATCGCGTCCGGCCAGGGTCTCCCGGACATGCTCGCGATCCTCGAACTCGAGGCCGGCGAGCGAATCGGAACACCATTCGACCCGGACGGCGAAGCGATGATGCGAGTTGACCTCGATCGTCAACCGGGCGCCCTCCTTCAGGCTCTCTCCGGTCCGGACGATCGCCCCGCTCTCGACGAGGGAGAGAATCTCGACCGGCTTCTGGTCGCCGTCTCCGAGCAGGGTGCCGAGCCGGAAGAAGAACAGGTGCCGCGGCTCGGCCCAGATCGGCGCCTGCGGACGGACTTCGCCGTCCTGCTCTCCACCCGGCTCCGGAACCTCGGCCAACGCGTCCATTCTCGCCTCCGCTGTTAGGGCAGCGCTGATGCGGCCCTGGGGGCTGTCGGACGATGAAGGGACGAGCCTAAGACGGGGTTAACCACGCCTTCTGTTCCCCGGCGAAGGCCGGGGCCCGGTCCTTCCGCTGGACCCCGGCCTTCGCCGGGGAACAAGCTTTCCGGTGGCTCGCATGCTCAGTCGCCCACGCGCTCGGGCTTGCCCTTGCGCTTGGTCGAGGCGATTTCCTCGAGCTGCTTCTCGCTCATCGAGTCCGCCATCTGCTTCGAGGCGCCCTGCAGCTTGCTCTTGGGCGTGTCGCCGCGCTTGGCCGACAATGCGGCGCCCGCGGCTTTCTGCTGCGCTTTCGATTTGGCAGGCATGGTTTGTCTCCCTAAGGGGCAGGTCGAGGCTGGAACGGGTTTCGCGTCGCGAGGGTTCCTTGCCGCTCACCCCCGAACGAGAGAGACGAAAGAGCATGGACGTGGACGAGATCGAATGGTGGGAGTTCGACACCGCCAAGGAGATGGCCGAGCAGGCCGCGGGGGATATCGGCTTCGTCATCGAAAGCGCGATCGAGGCGCATAAGGGCGCCCGGATCGCCCTTCCCGGCGGCTCGACCTCCGACCTCATCTTCGCCCAGCTCGCCAAATCGAAGGGCATCGACTGGTCTAAGGTGACGATCATGCCGACCGACGACCGCCTGGTCGCGCTCGGCGATCCGCTCAGCAACTACGGCAAGCTCGAAGGCTATTTCGCGGCCAGGGGCGCGCAATTGGTGTCGCTGGTCGACGAGGCCGCCCTCGGCGACCGCCAGGAGGCCGGCCGGCTCGCCGACTCCCGGCTTTCGCTGCTCGGCTGGCCCCTCGACCTCGCCTGCCTCGGGATGGGCGCGGAGGGCCACACCGCAGGCATCTTCGCGGGCCCCGATCTCGAGCGCGCCGTTGCCGGCCCGCGCGAGCGCCGGGCCGTCGGAGTGAAGCCCGATCCGATGCCCGAGACCGCTCCGGTCGAGCGGGTCACCCTGACCGCCCCCGCTTTGACCTCGGCACGGGCGATCATGATCGTGATCGCCGGCGCGAAGAAGCGGGCGACGCTGGAGCAGGCGATCAAGGAAGGGCCGCTCTCCTCCACGCCCATCGGCAGGGTCCTCGCGGCGATCGACTCGCCGATCGACATCTTCTGGAGCGCGGAGGGGTAATTCTCGTCGCCCCAGCGGAGGCTGGGGCCCCGGCGGGTGAGGCCGCGGCGCCTTTCACCTCCTGGGGTCCCAGCCTTCGCTGGGACGACGAAGGGTGGCCGCATCGCGTCGCCCCAGCGGAGGCTGGGGCCCCGGCGGGTGAAGACCGCGGCGCCTTTCACCCCCTGGGGTCCCAGCCTTCGCTGGGACGACGGTCTTGGATCAGCGCCTCGAGGTCCAGCGCCTGGAGCAAGGCCGCCCTCGCGGCCTCCATCCGGGTCCAGAGGCGCGGGTCCAGCAGGTCCTCCGGCTGGATCCGCTCCGGCCATTCCGTCTCGATCACCGCGGCGAGGCGGTCGAGCTTGGCCTCGTCGACCATGAACCTCGGATCCACCACCTCAGGCTCCGCGACCACCCGAAGCCTGAGGCAGGCCGGCCCGCCGCCATTGGCCATGGACTGGCGGACGTCGACGACGAACAGCTCCCGGATCGGGCCGTTGCCGGCGATCATTTTTTCGAGCCATGCCCAGACGCTGGGGGTCTCGCGAGCTTCCTCCGGCAGGATCAGAGCCATTCCCCCCGCCGGAAGAGTGACCAGCTGGGCGTTGAACAGGTAGCTGCGAATGGCGTCTTCCAGGCTGACCGCGCTCGACGGGACCTCGACGATCTCGACCGCGGGGAGGAGCCGCCTGAGCTCGGCGTAGAAGGCCGGCCGGTCCTCGAACGCCTGCTCGTGGGCGAAGAGGACATGTCCGTTGGCGACGGCGACGACGTCGTTGTGGAAGGCCCCGGCGGCGATGGCTTGCTCGGACTGGGCGACGAACAGCGTCCGTTCGTGGTCGAGGCCGTGAAGTCGGGCGATCGCCCGGCTCGCCTCCTCATTCTGGCGGACCGGGAAGGCCCCGCCTCGGATTCCGTAGACGAAGACCTCCACCCCGGGCTCGCCGTGGCCGGCGCAGAGGCGCATGTGGTTCGCAGCGCCTTCGTCGCCGAACGTCGGCGGGACCGGGGGATGGACCGCGAAGCGCGACTCGTCGGCGAAGGCCAGGCGGAGCTGGGCCAGGGTCTCGGGCCATTCGTGGCTTCGATGGGCCATGGTGCGCAGGTTCGCGACGGTGAGATGGCAGCGGCCGTCCGCGGTGTCCGGGGCGGGGGAGACGGTGGCGGCGTTCGCCGCCCACATCGCGGAGGCCGAGAAGGCGGCCGGGCGGAGCGAGGCCGGAACGGCTTCGACCCGGGTGCCGAGCTCGGCAAGCCAGGCGCGGTCCGGGCGGCGATGGGGGAGGAGCAGGCCCTGGGGAAGTCCCAGGCGCAGGTTGTGCCGCATCTTCTCCAGCCCCTGAAGCGCCGCGGCCCGGGGATGGGAGAGGAGGCCCTTGTTGGTCGCGGAGGCGATATTGCCGAGGCTGAGGCCCGAATAATTGTGGCTCGGGCCGATGATCCCGTCGAAATTGATCTCCTCGAGCGCCATCTAGCGGCCCATTGCGAGGAATCGGTCGCCGGGCCGGATTCCGAGCAGCGCCGCAGTTCCGCGGCTCAGGGTCGCGCCTTCCTCCGGGGAAATGGCGACGTCGCCGCAGCAGGCCGCGAAATCCTCCAGGCGGCCCCTGGCGAGCATCATGTTGTTGCCTTCGACCTCGTCGGCGACGGCCTCGAGCACCAGCTCGCGCGATTCGCGGACGGTGCGGACATGGTCGACCGGGGCCGTCATGGTCGGCCCGCCGTCGAAGATGTCGACATAGCAGTCGAACTGGAAGCCTTCCCGCTCCAGCATCTTCATCGCCGCACGCCCCGAAGGGTGGGGGACCCCCATCACCGCCCGTGCGGTCTCGGGAAGCATTGCGGTGTAGATTGGGGTCTTGGGCATGAGGTCGGCGATGAACTGGGTGCCGTGGGCGCCGTTGAACTCGTCCGCTTCCTGGAAAGTCATTCCGAAGAACCGCCCCGCGATCGCGTCCCAGAACGGGGAGCCGCCCTTCTCGTCGATCACGCCTCGAAGCTCGGCGATGACCCGCTTCGCGAACCGTTCGCGGTGGAGCTTGATGAACAGATAGCGGCTCCGCGCGAGGAGCATGCCGAGGCCGCCGGCCCGCTCGCCGGGATGAAGGAACAGGCCGCCCACCTCGGACGAGCCTTCGAGGTCGGTGGTGAGGGTCACCATCTCGTTTCGGAAGGTCTGGCCCAGCGCCTTCGACGTCTGGGTGAGGGTGCTGATCCGGTAGCTGTAGAAAGGCGCGTCGATCCCGACCATCCCGAAAATCTGGCAGGTGCCCCGGATCTGCCCGGTCTCGGCATTCTCGAGCATGAAGACGTAGAGCTCCTCGCCCGGCTCGGTCACCCGAGCCGCGAAGCCCCGCTCCGAGCGGATCAGCTTCTCGACCAGGGCGCCGCGGTCCGCGGGCAAGTTGGTGAAGCCGCCGCCGGTCAGCTTCGCCATCTCGTAGAGGGCCTGGAAATCGTCGTTTCGAGCGGGCCGGATCCGGAAGCTCACAGACCCTCCCCCTGCGCCAGCCTCAATATGGTGAGCGCCGACAGTGCGGCCCGCTCGGCGAGGCTCTCGACGATCAGATATTCGGAGGGCGAATGGATGGCGCCGCCGCGCACGCCCATCGTGTCGACCACCGGCACTCCGCAGGCGGCGATGTTGTTGCCGTCGCACACCCCGCCCGAATCGCGCCAGCCTATCGGTCGGCCGAGATCCGCGCCGCAATTCGCGACCAGGGCGAAAAGCCTTTCGGCCGCCGCGTCGAGCGGCTTGGGCGGGCGCCCCCAGCCGCCGTGCATATTTATGCAGACCTCCCGCCTTGCGGCGACCTCTGCCACGGCCTCGTCGAGAGCCGACTGCGCTCGAGCCTGGTCGGCAGACGTCCGGGGACGCATATTTATGCGCAGGATTGCATGATCGGGGACGACGTTGTTCGGGCCTCCGCCGTCGATCCTGGCCGGGTTGACGCTGAGCCCCTCGGCTTTCTCGGAGTCCAGACGAAGTGCGAGCTCGGCCGCGGCGAGAAGCGCGTTCCGGCCCTCCTCGGGGTTGCGGCCGGCATGGGCGCTCCGGCCGGTCACGATCAGCGAGAAATTGCCGCTTCCGGGACGGGCGCCGGCCAGGGTTCCGTCGGGAAGCGCGGAGGGCTCGTAGGTGAGTGCCGCCTTCTTTCCGAGCGCGGCCCGGGCGATGAGCGCGGCCGAGCCGGGCGAGCCCACCTCCTCGTCGGAATTGATCACCACCTCGTAGCCGAGGCCGGCGGCGAGCGGCGAGGCTTCGACCGCCTTAAGCGCCGCGAGGAGCACGGCGAGCCCGCCTTTCATGTCCGCCACTCCGGGACCGCCCAATATCCCCTCGTCGCGCCAGAAGACGTCCTGAAAGCTGTGGTCGGCGGCGAACACCGTATCCATGTGGCCCGTGAAGAGCAGCTGCACCGGCGCGTCCGGTCGGACTGCGAGGTGAAGGTTGGGTCCGTGCTGGACGGCGAGGCGCTCCCCCGCGGGGGTCACCGAGTCCACCGCCGCCGGCTCGCAGAGGGCCGGCTCGCCCGGAAGCGCAGCGAAGGCGTCGGCGAGCAGGCGCGCGACCCGGCCGAGGCCGATGAGATTGTGCGAGCCGCTGTTCACCGCCGCCCAGGCCTCGACCTGGGCCAGCATCGGCTCCCCGGCCGATCGCTCGACCGCGTCGGCTTCGTCTCTCGAAAGGCCCCTCATCGGGGCTGCTCTAGCGGGAGATCGGGGAGGGCAAAACCCCTTGCCCGCTCCGTTCGGCCTGAGCCTGTCGAAGGCCTCTCATTCCCTTCGGCCGGTGAAGGCAGTAAAGGGCTTCGACAGGCTCAGCCCGAACGGCGGATGTGGAGGCTAGAGGCCCAAACCACCGTCACAACCACTCCCGAAACGCCTCGAGCACCTGCTCGTAGAGCCTCTTCTTGAAGGGGACGATGATCGCCGGGAGGTCGGCCGGGTCCGCCCATTTCCAGGCGCGGAACTCGGGCTCGGCGGTGGCGATGTGGACATCCTGGTCGGTGCCGAGGAAGCGGGCCAGGAACCAGGTCTGGCGCTGTCCGCGCCAGCGGCCCTTCCAGAGCTTTCCGACCAGCTCGTCGGGAAGGTCGTAGGTCAGCTCCTCGCCGTGGCGGGCGAGGATCTCCACCTTGTCCCGCCGGATCCCGGTTTCCTCCTCCAGCTCGCGAAGCGCGCCCTCCTCGGCGTCCTCGCCCTCGTCCAGCCCGCCCTGCGGCATCTGCCAGGCCTCCAGCGTGCTGTCGAGCCGCTGGCCGACCCAGACCTTGCCCTCGGCGTTGAGGAGCATCACTCCGGCGGCGGGGCGGTAGGGGAGGGGGTTCATTATCGAGTCTTCCTGTGTCCAGGGCCGTCGTCCCAGCGAAGGCTGGGACCCCGGCGGGTGAACGGATCGAGCGCTTGGGGAGAGCTGCATTCGCGGCGGTGCCTTTCACCCCCTGGGGTCCCAGCCTTCGCTGGGACGACGATCACGCCCCCACCTCCTTCAGTATCAGCTTCAGAGCCCCGACCCCGGCATCGATATCGCCCTGCGACGAAGGAATCGCCCTTCGGAAGTTGATATAGCCGTGGATGTTGCCCTCGGCTTCCCGGAAGACGACCGGGACCCCCGCCTCCGCGCAGGCCGCGGCATAGGCGCGGCCCTGGTCCCGGATCGGGTCGAGGCTCGCGGTCTGGACGAGGGTGGGGGGCATTCCGGCCTGCCTCTTGAGCAAGGGCGAATAGCGCCAGTCGGATTCGTCGGGCCGGTAGCAGCCGTCGAACCAGCGCATTCCCGCGTGGGTCAGGAAATAGCCCTCGCCGAAATCCTCGTACGACGGATAGCGCCTGGCCGGATCGGCGGCCGGATAGATGGGCCATTGGGCGATCACCGGGACGGCGGCCGGCTCGTCCCTGAGCGCGAGGCCGACGACGATCGTCAGATTGCCGCCGGCGCTGTCGCCCGCGGTCACCAGCCCGGTGACCGTCCGGCCGAGCTCGGCCGGGCCGGCCGCCGCCCATCGCGCCGCGGCGATGCAATCCTCGGCGCCGGCCGGGAAGGGGTGCTCCGGAGCGAGCCGATAGTCGACCGCCAGGATCGGCAGGTCCAGCTGCCGGGCGACTTCGGCGCAGAAAGGCTCGTGGGTGTCGAGGTCCCCGAAGACGAAGCCCCCGCCGTGGAAAAAGAGGACGAGCGGACCGGGGCCTCGGGATTCGCGCGAATCGTAGAGCCGAAGCGGGATGTCGCCGCCCGGGCCGGGGCAGGCGAGGTCGCGGATCACCGCGAGCGCCCCCACCTCGGCGTCGGCGACGTGCCTCGACGCGAGGATCATCGCCCGCGCCTGGTTCGGCCCCACCTCGTGGGCGCGGGGGCCCGGAAGCTTGTTGTAATAGTCGAGGAACAGGCGGACGTCGGGCCGCACATAGGGTAAGCTCATCGTCTCTCCGATGCTGGGCGATCCCCTTATTGCGCCGGCGGCAATCCGCCAACCGGGGCTGCAGAAATTGCTCGAATCTCGGCTAAGCGCCTAGCCCGGTTGACTTTTGCATCCGTTTCGGACATTCGCGGTCCACAGGGGCCGGAGAGAAAAATGCGTGATTTCAACGTGCTGGCAGCTCTTTCGGCTGTCGCGCTGATGGCCGGCGGAGTCTCCGCGAAGGAGAAATCGGACCAGCCCAAGCCCAGGAAAGTCTGCCGGACCGAGCATATGCCGGGCCGAATTACCCCCAAGCGGGTTTGCCGGACGGTGCCGCCCTCGGACGTGTCCGGGGAGAATGGTCAGAACAAGCCCGCCGACCAAAGCGAGCCCGCCGCCGGCCGCGACTGACCGCAACGAATTTCGAACGGAGACCCAACATGCGTAAAGTAAGCCTTCTGACCGCCATTGCAGTCGTCTCGCTGGCTGGCGGAACCGCCGTCGCCGGGGAGGCCACAGTCAAGGCTCCCAAGGAAAAGAAGATCTGCAAGGGCGAAGTGAACTCGAACAGCCGGATCGCCAAGACCAGGGTCTGCCGCACCGCCGCGGAATGGGCCGAGCAGTCGGATCGCAACGCTTCCGAAAATTCGGACAAGCCCCGCGGGCGCCGCACCGGCGGCTGATCCCAGTGCGGCTCGGCCGCGTTGCCCCTACCCTGAATGGGTTTCGCAAGTGCGGGGGAGCCGGGCCCACGGCCACGGCTCCTTCCGGGAGAGGGAGTCTCGCTCCCTGCCTGGATGCCGAAACGCGTTCGCCATGACGGGAATGGGGCGCACCCCCTCGGGCCCGGAAAATGACGGCCCGCACGCTCCGCGAGCGCCGCTTCGAGTTGTCGCGCCCGGCCCGTCTCGCTAGGGTCGTCGCGCAACCCGCGGCAAAGGAAGCGAGATTGGCGACGGCCACCCATTTACTGACTCCCGAGGAAGCCGGGGCCGACACGCCCTGCGAGGCGGTGGTCGTCCGGTTCGCCGGCGACAGCGGCGACGGAATGCAGCTCACCGGCGGCCAGTTCACCTTGTCGACGGCGCTGGCGGGCAACGACCTTGCCACCTTCCCGGACTTCCCGGCCGAGATACGGGCTCCGCAGGGCACGACGTTCGGAGTCTCCGCCTTCCAGATCAATTTCGGCTCGGCGGCGATCGAGACGGCCGGCGATTCGCCCGACGTCCTGATCGCGATGAACCCGGCGGCCCTCAAGACCAACGTCCAGGACCTGAAGCCGGGCGGCCTGATCATCGCCGACGAAGGCGAGTTCGGGGTCCGCAACCTCGCCAAGGCCGGCTATGAGTCGAGCCCGCTCGACGACGGAAGCCTTGGGCGTTGGCAGGTCATCCGGCTCAACATCTCGCAGCTCACCCTCGACGCGGTGAAGCCCTTCGGCCTCGGCAACAAGGAGGCGCTGCGCTGCAAGAACATGTGGACCCTCGGCCTGGCGCTGTGGATGTTCGACCGCGACCGCGAGCCGATCGTCCAATGGCTCCGGTCGAAATTCGCCAAGGCGGCTGAGCTTGCCGAGGCCAATATCGCCGCTCTCAACGCCGGCCACGCTTATGGCGAGACCGCCGAGATCGGCGGCCAGGTCCCGCAGCGCCACATCGATCCCGCGCCGGCCGAGCCGGGCCTGTACCGGACCGTCACCGGCGCCGAGTCCATCTCGCTCGGCCTCGTTGCCGGCGCCCGGCTCGCGGGGCTGCCGATGTTCTTCGGCGGCTATCCGATCACCCCGGCCTCCGCGATCCTCCACCATTTGTCGCGCCTCAAGGAATATGGAGTGACGACGTTCCAGGCGGAGGACGAGATCGCCGCAATCGGCGCGGCGATCGGGGCGAGCTATGCGGGGAGCCTTGGGGTGACCTCGTCGTCGGGGCCCGGGATCGCGCTCAAGGCCGAGGCCATGGGCCTCGCCATCATGACCGAGCTTCCGCTCGTCA
>DASVQD010000037.1:0-26682 GCA_036389345.1 Allosphingosinicella sp.
ACGCCTTCGGCGCAGGGAGGACGAGGCGAATGAACTACCTCCCGCTTCTCGGAATTCTCATCATCGTCCTCGGCTTCGCGCTGCGCTTCAATCCGATGGTGGTGGTGCCCGTGGCGGCGATCGCGACCGGGCTTCTCGCCGGGCTCGACCTCGAGCAAGTCATCTCCAAGCTCGGCAAGGCGTTCAACGACAGCCGGCTGATCGCCGTCCCGTGGATCGTCCTTCCGGTCATCGGACTGCTCGAACGCTACGGCCTCCAGCAAAGGGCGAAGGCGGTGATCGGCGGGTTCCGGGCGGCGACCGTCGGGCGCCTCCTCATCCTCTACCTCGTCTACAGGCAGGCCATCTCGGCGATCGGCCTCCACTCGACCGCCGGCCACCCGCAGACAGTCCGGCCGCTGGTCGCTCCGATGGCGGTAGCCGCCGCCGAGAAGCGGCACGGACCGCTCGACGAGGAGACCTCCGACAAGGTCAAGGCCTATGCCGCCGCGACCGACAATGTCGGCCTGTTCTTCGGCGAGGACATCTTCTTCGCGATCGGATCGATCATCCTTATCCAGCAGACTCTGGAGGCCTACGGGATCCCGCTTTCGCCGCTGCAGCTCGCGGTGTGGGCGATCCCGAGCGCGATCGCAGCCTTTCTCGTCCACAGCACCAGGCTGTTGATGCTGGACAGGAAACTTGCCTCCCTGCCGCCACGCGGCGGGGAGGGGGACCACCCGAAGGGTGGTGGAGGGGTAAATAATGACGCCTCGCCAATTACCCCTCCACCCCGCTACGCGGGGTCCCCCTCCCCATTTGGCGATGGGGAGGCAAAATCATGATCACAGGCCAGCATGTCCTCTATCTGGTCGGGTCGATGTTCGCCGCCTTCGCGATCCTCAGTGCGTTCGACCGCACCAATCCCAGGCGTCTCGGCAACGCCGCTTTCTGGGGCCTGTTCGCGCTGAACCTGATCGCAGGCTCCCGGATCGGGGACTTCGCCAACGGACTGATCGTCCTCGCCCTTGCCGCGCTCGCCGGCCTGAAGCTCATCGGCCGCGGCGCGCCGTCGACCACTCGGGCCGAAAGCGAGGCGAGGGGCGAGCGCTACGGCAACGCCCTGCTGATCCCGATTTTGATCGTCCTCGCGGTCGCGGTGACCGGAACCCTCCTCTACCTCTACACCCCGCTCCACGGGACCGGGCTGTTCGAGAAGAATCGCGAGACCTTCGTTTTGCTCTGCGCCGGAGTGCTGGTCGCACTGGCGTGCAGCTTCGCCTGGCTCAGGCCGCCCGCGCTGGCGCCGCTCCAGGAGGGGAGGCGGCTGATCGATGCGGTCGGCTGGGCGGTGGTGCTGCCGATGATGCTTGCCGCTTTGGGCCTGGTCCTCGCGGATACCGGGGTCGGCCGGACGCTGGGCGGCCTCGTCCTGACCGTCATCCCCGAGGGCTCGATCCTGCCCGCGGTGATCGCCTTCGGCCTGGGAATGGCGCTCTTCACCATCATCACCGGAAACGCCTTCGCCGCCTTCCCGGTGATGGCGACGGCGATCGGGGTCCCTCTGCTCATCCAGACCCATCACGGCGATCCGGCGGTGATCGGGGCGATCGGCATGCTCGCCGGCTTTTGCGGGACCTTGATGACCCCCATGGCGGCGAACTTCAACCTGGTCCCTTCCGCCTTGCTCGAGCTGAAGGACCCCAACGGAGTGATCAAGGTCCAGATCGGAACCGCGCTCCCGCTGCTCGCGATCAACATCCTCTTCATCTGGTGGTTCGCTTTCCGCTGACCAAGTCATGCCGGACTTGATCCGGCATCCACCGTCATGCCGGACTTGATCCGGCATCCACCTTCTTTATGGGCGGCGCGGAAAGGTGGACCCCGGATCAAGTCCGGGGTGACGGACCGGACATTGCCCCACGCCCTCACCGCCGACCTCGCCGAGCGCTTCATCCGTATCGCGCTCGGCCACGTCACCCGCGAATATCCGCACAAGCTCGACCACGTCATGAACGGGCCGGAGGACGTGCTCTCGCCGCGCGAGCTTCATCCCATCTTCTTCGGAAGCTTCGACTGGCACAGCTGCGTCCACGGCTGGTGGCTGATGCTCCGGCTCCGGCGCCTGTTTCCGCACCTGCCGGCGGCCCGCCGGATCGAGGACCTCGCCGACGAGATGCTGGCGCCGGCAAAGGTCGCGGGCGAGCTCGACTATCTCGACCGCGCCTATTCGGGCGGGTTCGAGCGGCCTTACGGCTGGGCCTGGCTTCTCGCCCTCCACGCCGAGGCCATAAACTCCGAGCGGCGCGACTGGGGCGATGCGCTGACCCCGCTCGCAAGCGCGTTCGCGGACCGTTTCATCGTCTACCTCGAAAAGCTGACCTACCCGATTCGGGTCGGGACCCACTTCAACACCGCCTTCGCGATGACCATGGCGCTGGACCTGACGGAATTGACCGGGCACGAGCTCGACGACGTGATCCGGGCCCGGGCCGTTCACTGGTTCGGTGGGGACCGCGCCTATCATGGCTGGGAGCCGGGCGGCGACGAGTTCCTGTCGGGAGGGCTGACCGAGGCTCTTCTGATGAGGCGCCTTCTCCCCGAAGCCGATTTCCGCGTCTGGTTCGCCGACTTTCTGCCCGACCTCGCCGCCGGCGAGCCGCGAAGCCTGTTCACGCCGGCGAAGGTCTCCGACCGCTCGGACGGAAAGATCGCCCATCTCGACGGCCTCAACCTGAGCCGGGCCTGGTGCTGGCGCCGGCTCGCCCCGGTGCTGGAGCCGGAGCTCGCCGAGCTCGCGAATCGCACCGCCGACGAGCATCTCGATGCAAGCCTTCCGCACGTCGCGGGCGACTATATGGGCGAGCATTGGCTAGCGACCTTCGCTCTGCTTGCGCTGGAAGGATGAGCCTGCTTCGCCCGCTCACCCCCGGCGAGACCGGCCTTCTGGACGAGGCGTTCGACGGGGGGATCGACCTCGCCAGGCTTCGCCTCGTCGACGGGCACGACGACAATCCCTTGCCGCGCGCCGCCTTCCGCAACGGCAATACCGCGATCACGCTTCGAAAGACGGTCTATTTCGGATCGCATTACAGCGCCGACTTCGCCCGGGCGGACCCTCATGCCTGCGGGCTGTTCCTCCACGAGATGACCCATGTCTGGCAGTACCGGCGGCTCGGGCTGGCGCGTTTCTTCCTGAAATACGGACGCGACCTGTGCGCCTGCCGGTTCAATGCGCCGGCCATGTATCGCTACGCGCCGGGTGAGACCCGATTCGCCGAGGCCCGGCTGGAGGCCCAGGCGCAGATGGTCGGCGACTATTGCGAGGCCCGGCTGCGGGGGGATGGGCGGAGAGCGGAGCTGATTGCGGCGAGCCTGGAAGGAAGCGGAATTTACGGGCTTTGAGCGATTATCCAGTCACCATGCCCCTTTGCTCCTCCCGTCCCATCGAGATCAGGAACGGATCGACCGCCTGAATCTCCTGGAAGTCGCTCTTCGACCTCAGGCCGCGCCACTGGATGGCGATCAGGGCCTGGGCGATGGCGCCTCCGAGCGTGTCGCCGGGGCCGAGCAGGACGATCCGGTCGGGCGCATATTCCTTGACGGCGACCTGGACCGAGCGGGTGAAATCGTAGGTCTCGAGGATCTGGGCGGCGAAGGTGTAATCGTGGAGGGCCTCGGGCCGGCTCGCGAAGGGCCGCCAGACATGGCCGCGGCCGTCGACCATCGCTACCTTCGGGGATCCGAACCAGCCGGCCGGCACCTGGGCCAGAGCGCGCTCCGACGAGCCGCGCATCAGCGGCGTGTGGAAGGGGCCGTGATTGACGAGGCGCAGCGGCTCCCGGGCCGGGGTGGGGGGCGCCTCGGCGAGCAGTGCGGTGAGGCCGGGCTCGTTGCCGGCGAAGACGATCATCCCGCCGAGCTCGATCGAAACGTAGAGGCTGAAGCCGTCGCGGGCGCCGATCGATCCGGCGAGGGCGAGCACCTGCTCGCGAAGGCCCGGAAGCTCCCTCCACTCCTCGTCGACGAGGGTGAGCAGGACCTGGCCGCCGGCCTCGCCGGCCTGGCTGTTCTGGCCCATCGCGTCGATGATCCGGAAGCCGTTCGCCGAGTCGACCGCCCCGCCGACCGCAAGCGCGGTGTACCACCCCATCGAGTTGCCGGCGACCGCGGCGATGTCGAAGCGGGACCGGTCGATGGCGAGGAAGTCGGCGTAGGAGGCTGCGAAGATGAGGGGGGAGGCGATGTCGCCTCGGGTGTGGAGTGCGGGGCTGAAGCGCTCGGCGCCGTCCAGCTCAGAGAGCGTGGCCTGGCCGCGCTCCGAGCGAAGCCGGTCGAAAGATGTGACGAGATCGCCATTCCTTGCATGGAATCGCTTCAGATAGCCCAGTTCCGCCTTGCCGTACGTCCCTCGGCCCGGACACACGACCAGGACGCTCTCCCGCTCAGCCACGAACCATCTCCAGCGCGGCGGCGACGATCGACTCGCGGCTCGGAAGCGTAAGGGTCGCCGCCCTTCCGAGCGGGATGAACGAATCCTCGGCCGTGACCCGCCGGGCCGGGACGCCGGGCGCCCGCTCGGCGAACAGCGCCATCAGCGCCTCGCTCTGCGAGCCGGTCTTTCGGCATTCGTCGACGATCAGGACCCGTTCGCAACCCGCCACTGCGTCGAGCAGGCCTTCCTCGTTCAGCGGTGCAAGCCAGCGAAGGTCGATCACCCGAAGGTGGAGGCCGTGCTGCTCGCGAAGGATCCGCTCGGCCTGGCGGGAGAGGTAATAGCCGTTGGCGTAGCTGACGATTGCGAGGTCGCTGCCCTCGCCATGGACCCCGAGATCGCCGAGCCGGATCGGCCTAGCGGCGCCCGGCGCGGCGTAGGTGGAGGTCCACAGCGCGTCGCCTTCCTCGTGGAGGTCGCGGGTCATGTAGAGCGCGATCGGCTCGACGAAGACGATCACCCTCTGCTCCTCGAGCGCGAGGCGGACGCATTCGCGGAGCATCTCGACCGCGTCGGCGCCGTTGCTCGGGCAGGCGAGGACCAGGCCCGGTATGTCGCGGAAGATTGCGAGGCTGTTGTCGTTGTGGAAATGGCCGCCGAAGCCCTTCTGGTAGCCGAGGCCGGCGATCCGGATGATGGTCGGGTTGGTATACTGGCCGTTGGAGAAGAAGCTCAGGGTCGCCGCCTCGCCGCGAATCTGGTCCTCGGCATTGTGGACGTAGGCGAGGAACTGGATCTCCGTGATCGCGAGCAGGTCGTTATGGGCGGCGCCTATGCCGAGGCCGAGGATGCTCTGCTCGTCGAGCAGGGTGTTGATCACCCTGCACGAGCCGAAACGCTCGTGGAGCTTGGCGGTGACGTTGTAGACCCCGCCCTTGGGCCCGACATCCTCGCCGGCGACGATGATCTGGGGATAAGCAAGCATCAGGTCCGCCAGCGCCCAGCTCAGCAGCCGGGCCATGTGCTGCGGCTTGTCGATCATGCTCCGGTCGCGTGCGAACAGGGCTTCGCGCTCCCCGGGCGTGGGGGTGTTGGCCCGGGCCGGGGGACGCCTGGGCGGGAGGATGGTCGCCATCACCTCCGCGCTCGACGTCAGCTTGGGCCGGGCGATCGCCTGCTCCGCGATCCGTTCGAGCGTCGCCTCGGTCTCTTCGTAGAGGTCGAGGATCTGGTCGCCGGTGAGCAGGCCCTGCTCGATCAGCAAAGCGGCGCTGTGGACGAGGGGATCGCGCTCCTCGTCCCGCTCGATCTGGGCCTTGGTGAGATAGGTGGCCTGGACGTCCGAGCCGGCATGGCCGTACAGGCGGACGCAGTCCATGTGGAGGAAGACCGGGCGCCGCTGGGTCCTTGCGATCCGCGCCGCCTCGCTCGCGCCGCGCCAGGCGTCGGCCATGTCGAAGCCGCTGCAATGCACATAATCGAGCCCCGGCCGGTTCCGGAAGGAGGCTCCGATCCAGTCCGGCGGAGTGCGGGTCGAGATCCCGATGCCGTTGTCCTCGCAAAGGAAGACGATCGGCATGGGCGTGCCCTGATAGGCGGCCCAGGCGGCGGTGTTGAAGGCGCCCTGGGCGGTCGAATGGTTGGCCGAGGCGTCGCCGAAGCTTGCAAGGACGATCGAGTCGCGCCGGAGCGGAGTCTCCTCGACCTTGAGCATCCGGGCGATCCCGATGCTGAACGCCGCGCCTACCGCCTTGGGAAGGTGGGAGGCGATGGTGCTGGTCTGGGGCGGGATCGCGAGCGGCTTCGATCCGATCACCTTGTGGCGGCCGCCCGAGATCGGATCCTCGGCGGAGGCGGCGAAGCTCAAAAGCATGTCCCAGAGGGGAGTCTGGCCCGGAAGCTTCTTGGATCGGTGGATCTGGAACGCGTTGGAGCGGTAGTGGAGGAAGGCCATGTCGTCGACCCGAAGCGCCTCGGCCACCGCCGCGTTGTTCTCGTGGCCCGAGCTTCCGATCGTGTAGAAGCCCTCGCCCCGCGCCTGGAGCTTGCGCGAGAGCCGATCCATCTGCCGGCTCGCGACCTGGCTGTAGAAGAGCTCGACCATCGCCTCGCGGGAGAGGCCGATGTCAGCGGGCCGGACATCGCTGGTCCGGCGAGGCAGGTTGCCGTTGCTTATGCGGGCGACGAACTTCTGGTGAATGGCTTCGGCGGCGTCCATGCCGGGCGACTAACCGGCTTGTCCCTGATTTGGAAGCCAAGCCGTCAACCCGGCGAGAGCCTCGCCCCACGAGGTGCCGCCGTTCGCCGGGATGACGGGCTTATGCCGCCCCGGTCAGCCGCTCGCGCCAGTATTTGGTGAAGAAGATCTCATCGGGATCCCGCTCTCGCCGGACTCTCATGAACTCGTCCAGCTTGGGCAGGTTCTTTCGATAATGCTCGGCCCAATGAGCCAGATCGAAGGCCGGAATGAATTTTCCCCAATGGAAGCGGAGCGGGATGCCGGCGTCGGCGAACAGGTTCCAATATTGCTGGTAGAACCCGCCCTCGACGTTGGGCTCGCCCTTATTGCCGCGATACCAATAGGCGTCGAAACGCACTACACCGTCCTTGAACTCGTCGCTATCGTCCGAATAGCCGGGGCTGAGCCAGGCCGAGGTGGCCTTGGTTGCGTAAATTTCCAAAGCGAAATAGCCAGTCGCGGCGACGCCCTTTTTCTGAAACATGTCATTCAGCAGATTCATGCATTGTTGCGTATACTGAATGGGCATCCACATCTCGCAGAACTCGGTGCCGAGCAGAATATCGTCGGCGGTATTGTCCATCGGCAGGCTGCGCCAATAATAGTCCGTGAACAGAGTCGGCTTGCCCTTCGACATCGGCTGCAGGACGTTGAGCGCGGTCGGGAACAGCGCCCGCAATGCTGCCGGCATGAGGATGAAGATCAGGGTCGGTATGGCGAGAAGGATCGCGATGATCGCGGCGACCGCGGCGGCGGCGGCCCAGGCCGCGACTCCGCCTTTCCACATGGACGCCACGCAGCGCACGAAGCGGAGATAGGCGCCGAACAGCTTCGGAACGACTCCGAAGCCGGGATTGCCGAGCAGCAGATAGACGATCGCGCCGAACAATTGTTCGGCCCAGCCGCCGAGGTCGGGAGTCAGCTCCTGATACGGGGCGGGCTCGAAGACCGGGGGCTGGGGGTTGCGATTCGCCTGCCAGATCACGACCCGCTGGGCTTTCTCCTGGGGCCACCACATGACTCGGCAATAATCCGTCTCCTCCAGAAACCTGCGCATCGAGGGCTTCGCGGAATCGCCCGGGCCGAACAGGTCGATCGGGCATTCGGGCTGGGTCACCGGAGTGGTGACCTCCTCGCCGTCGACGATGAAGGTGCGGTTGAGCCGGAGACGGATCTTGGTGACGATGCCGAGCAGGCCCATCGACACGGCGACCGCGTCGAACATCGGGTCGCCCCGCTCGATCCAGGCGGCGACGCCTCGCCCGTCGACGATCCGGAAGGCGAGGACATTGTCGAGATCGTATTTCATCGATCCGCCGGCCGAGCCGGTGGCCGTGAATCCGCTCACCGTCTGATGGGTGATACCGCCCAGGTCGTTGATGCCCCAGCCCTTCCGGAAGAGCTGGCACAAGAGACTGTTGTCGAGCGAGGCGACTCCGATCGGATCATATGGGTCGCGGCCAAGATGAATGCCGGCTTCGGCTTCGACGATACCGTTGGCTTCATCTGTCCAGTCGAGTCGGGTCAGGCGGTCCATCGCTAAATTGAGGTCCGGCCCGGACGGCGGCGTTCTCGTCAAGGTCCTGTTTTTAGGCTTCCCGTCGACCGGATCGGTAAAGATGCTGTGCGCCGTCGAATGCGAAGCTCCCCGAGCTCTAATTTTGAGCTTGTTAGCAACCGCATATTTGACGAGAGCGACAACCTCATCCTCATTATTGGGATGATAATAACCGTCACTGCCCCGTGGAATTATACCAGACCGGTCCATCGCGTGCCCCCCGCTTTAATTATCATGAATCATGTTATGACATGATTTGCTTCGATCAGCCAGCCGCGCGCTCGGGCCCGCGGCAAGGCTACGGGTCTTGACCTGACGTTTACGTAAAGTAGGGAGGCCGGGAACCCAGCGGAGGAAGACCATGAACAAGAGCGAAATGGCCGCGGCCCTCAATGCCAAGAGTGCCTGGCTTCCGGGCAAGCGCGTGAAGCTCGACTTCGGATCCGAGGGCGCGGTGATGCTCGACGGTACGGCCAATGCCGTGACCGAGGACGACGGACCTGCCGACACCACGATCAAGGTCGCGTGGGAAGACTGGCAGGCGATGAGCGACGGCAAATTGGACGGGATGACCGCCTTCATGCAGGGCAAGCTCAAGGTCGAGGGCGACATGTCCAACGCCATGCAGCTGCAGGGCGTCCTGGCGAAGCTGAGGAGCTGAGGCCCCATTCCCGTCATCCCGGCGAAAGCCGGGATCTCGGGGAGACCCGCCGCGTCTCTGCGGCCCGAGGTCCCGGCTTTCGCCGGGATGACGGGAGTTTACCGGTACTTCAGCGTCATCCCGGCGAAGCCCGGGATCCATGAACATTGATGCTCGCAACCGAAGCGAGGCTTTGTCGCCCCGTTCTCCGCCGTCCGTGTTCATGGATCCCGGCTTTCGCCGGGATGACGGACCTAGCGCGGCCCTGCGGCGGCGGTTAATCCTCTGCGGATGCGGCCGGGGCCTCACACTCGCAAATCCCTGATCCTGCTGGCCGAGACGGCCGGCATCTTTGCGGCTTTGCTGACCGGGACGCTGGCGGCGCTGCGCTGGTTTCCGCCAATGACAGCCTGGCCGGCGGCTCTCCTGCTCGCCGTGGCGCAGGGCCTGTGGCTCGACCGGCTCTACACCGTCGCTCACGAGGCGGTGCACCTGAAGCTGTTTCCGGGCCGGCGGCTTGCCAACGACCTGGTCGGGATGGCGCTGATGGTGCCGGTGGTCGCGCCGTTCACGGTCTTCCGGAGGATCCACGGCTTCCATCACGGCGGCAACCGCCGCGACCGGGCGACCGCCGCGCTCGATCACATGCACGTCCCCGGGACCGCGGGGGCGGGAGCGGCGGCGGCTCGGCGGGGGCTGTGGTATTTCTACGTCTTCGCGGGCGGCTTCTTCCTCCACACGCTCGCCGCGATCCTGATCTTCCTGCTCGTGCCCGGGCGCAGGGCGGAGCGGATCTCGCCAGTGTTCCGGGCCTGGCCGATCCGGCTCCGGCTGCTGTCCTGGACCCAGTTCCTCGCCGGGATCGGCTTCCACGCCGGCTTCGCCGCGGCCTTCGGGGGCGTCGCCTGGGCTGCGGCGCTCGGCCTTCCGATGCTGGTCTTCGCCTGGTTCTGGTCGATGCTTCTCTACGTCTACCATTACCGGACAAGCGTCGGAGGCGATGTCCGGCTCAACGTGCGCTCGCTTCCGCACCAGCCCTTCTTCTCGTGGCTGCTTCTCAACTTCAACGAGCATTCGACCCATCACCGCGATCCCACTATTCCCTGGTACGACCTGCCGCGGCGGCGAGCGCCGCTTCCTCCGAGCCACGCCTCCAACCAGGATTGCGACAGCCTCGTCCAGGCGGTGCTCAGGCAGCGGGCGGGCCCCATCCTGTGGTCGGGGGATCGGCCGTGACGGGTCGGATCCGGGCGGCCCGGGCGGACGACGTGGCAGCGATCGTGGCGATCAAGCAGGCGCTGGGCTTCGTCCCCGGCGCCGCGCGGCCGCGCGGGGGTTTCCTGCTCGGCTGCCCGCCCGAGCGCTATGCCGCGCTGATCGAGGCGAAGTGCGTGCTCGTGCTCGAACAATGCGTCCGGGTGGCGGGCTTCGCCGTGGCCGTGCCCGATCCGCTGCTCCGGGCGAGCGATCTTTGGGCTCGGCGTTCGCTCATCCGCTGGCGCGACGGGGAGGGGGCGCCGCCGGACGACGAGCCGATCGCTTATTTCGACCAGCTCGCCCTCGCCCCGTGGGCGAGCCGGGTCGGAGCCGCTCCGCTCGCACTCGCGGCCGCGGCCCGCCTCGCCGAGGTCGGCCACGCCCGGCTCTATGCCACGACCCTGCGAGCGCCGATTCGCAACCCGGCGGCACTTCCGCTGCTTCGCGGGTTCGGAGCGCGGGTCGTGGGCAGCGTCAGTGAATATTATGAGGATGTCGGCGAGGTGGTCTCCGACCTTCATTGCATGTGCCTGTCAGCCGCGCTCGTCGCGGTCCGCACCTTGCCCCTCGGGCTGAGGATCGCCGCCCGGACCGAAGCCCTCGCCGCCTAGGTCCTGATCGACTGAAATGAAGCTGCGGTCGCCGTCACCCCAGCGAAAGCTGGGGTCCATGCCGAGGGCGGAGCCAGCGCGGACTCAGCATGGATGCCAGCCTTCGCTGGCATGACGAAGAAGACCCAGACTGACATGATCACGCCCAGCTCCCCGGCGAAGGCCGGGGTCCAGCTTTCGAGGACCCGTGCCTTACCCCCTGGGCCCCGGCCTTCGCCGGGGAGCTACCGTACGGTGACGCTGAGTTGAAACCTCGTTCAGGTTTTCTTGACCTGCCGCTCCACTCCGTCCTATCGGCGCGGCAACAAGGCAGGAGCGGTGAATGCGCAAGACTTACCCTGACGCCACGGCCGCCCTCGACGGCCTCCTGTTCGACGGAATGACGATCTGCGCGGGCGGCTTCGGCCTTTGCGGGATACCGGAGCGTCTGATCGACGCGATTCGCGACAGCGGGGTGAAGGACCTGACCTTCGTCTCGAACAATGCCGGGATCGACAATGAAGGCCTCGGAAAGCTGCTTCGAACCCGCCAGATCGGCAAGATGATCTCCTCCTACGTGGGCGAGAACAAGGAGTTCGAGCGGCAGTATCTGGCCGGCGAGCTCGAGGTCGAATTCTGCCCGCAGGGCACGCTCGCGGAGCGCTGCCGGGCCGGCGGCGCCGGGATCCCCGGATTCTATACCAAGACGGGGGTCGGAACGATCGTCGCCGACGGCAAGGAGACCAAGGTCTTCGACGGCGAGGAATATGTGCTCGAGCGCGGGATCCGGGCCGACCTCTCGATCATCAAGGGCTGGAAGGCGGACGAGGCCGGCAACCTCGTCTTCCGCAAGACCGCGCGCAACTTCAACCAGCCGATGGCGACGGCGGGCAAGGTCTGCGTCGCCGAGGTCGAGGAGATCGTGCCCGTGGGATCGCTCGACCCCGACGGGGTCCACCTGCCCAGCATCTACGTGAAGCGGATGATCCTCGGCGCCCCCTACGACAAGAAGATCGAGTTCCGCACCGTTCGGCAGAGGGAGGCGGCGTGATGGATTTACCTGCCATGCCAGCGAAGGCTGGCATCCCACGGGGTGAAAACCGCCGGCGCTCATCACCCGCCGGGGCCCCAGCCTTCGCTGGGGCGACGATCTGCACCGGAAGGAACGCCTGATGCCCTGGACCCGCGATCAGATGGCCGCGCGAGCCGCCAAGGAGCTTCGCGACGGCTATTACGTCAATCTCGGGATCGGGATCCCGACGCTGGTGGCCAACAACATCCCGGCAGGGATGGAGGTCACCCTCCAGTCCGAGAACGGGATGCTCGGCATCGGGCCCTTTCCCTATGAGGACGAGGTCGATCCGGACCTGATCAACGCCGGCAAGCAGACGATCAGCGAGCTCGACAGCTCCTCCTATTTCGGTTCCGAACAGAGCTTCGCGATGATCCGGGGCGGGCATATCGACCTGACCGTGCTGGGAGCGATGGAGGTTTCCGAGAAGGGCGACATCGCCAACTGGATGATCCCCGGCAAGATGGTGAAGGGGATGGGCGGGGCGATGGACCTCGTCGCCGGGGTCAAGAAGATCATCGTGGTGATGGAGCACAATTCCAAGAGCGGCGATCCGAAGTTCATCCCCGAATGCACGCTTCCGCTGACGGGGAGAAACGTGGTCGACATGATCGTCACCGATCTTTGCGTCTTCCACCGGGTGGATCACGACAGCCCGTTCAGGCTGATCGAGCTGGCGCCCGGGGTGACGGCGGAGGAAGTTCGGGAGAAGACGACGGCGCGGTTCGAGGGGTGATCCGTCGCCCCAGCGAAGGCTGGGGCCCATGCTAAGTCTGCATGGATGCCAGCCTTCGCTGGCATGACGGGGAGGGGGCGGTTCGGACACGTCGCCCCAGTGAAGGCTGGGGCCCGGCGGGTGAAGAACGCCGGCGCCCTTCACCCGCTGGGGTCCCAGCCTTCGCTGGGACGACGGGAGGGGCGGCATGCGCATTCTTTTGACAGGCTCGTCCGGCTGGCTCGGGCGGTTCCTCGCGCCTCGGCTGAGGCGCGAGGGCCACGAGGTGACAGGCCTCGACGTCGCCCCCGGGCCCGACACGGACGTCGTCGGCTCCGTCTCCGACCGCGCTCTGATCGACCGGACCTTCGCCGAGCGCGGGATCGAGGCCGTCATCCACTCCGGAGCCCTGCACAAGCCGGACATCGCCCGCTATCCGCGCCAGGCCTTTGTCGACGTCAACGTCGCCGGCACCCTCAACCTGCTGGAAGCCGCGGCCGCGGCCGGCCACGACCGCTTCGTCTTCACCTCGACCACTTCGCTGATGGTGTCGGAGGCGCTCCACGGGGGCAGGATGGGCCGGGCCGAATGGATGGACGAGGATTACGGGCCGCTCGAGCCGCGCAACGTCTACGGGATCAGCAAGCTCGCCGCCGAGAAGCTGTGCCGCCTGGTCAACCGCGAGCAGGGGCTGGCAGTCTGCATCCTTCGAACCTCCCGCTTCTTTCCGGAGGACGACGACACCCACAGGGTTCCGAGCGGCCCCAACATCAAGGCCAACGAATTCCTCAATCGGAGGCTGACCGTGGAGGATGCCGCCGAGGCGCATGTCGCGGCCCTGGCCCGGGCGCCGGAGGTCGGCTTCGGCATCTTCATCGTCTCCGCCCCGCCGCCTTTCTCGCCCGAGGATTGCGAAGAGCTCGGCCGCGACCCGAAGGCCGTTGTGGAGCGCCTTTTTCCCGAGGCGCCGGGCCTTTACGCGGCGGCGGGCTGGAAGCTTCCGGCGCGGATCGACCGGGTCTACGTTCCGGACCGCGCCGAGGCCCGGCTCGGCTTCCGCTGCCGGACGGATTTCGCCGCAGTGCTCGCGGCATTGGCCGCGGGCGGGCCATTGCCCTTCGTCCACGATCCCCATTATGTCTCGCCCAAAGAAGGGGCACCGACATGATCAAGAAGCTGACTTTCCTCGCCTCCGTCTGGCTCGGCCTGGGCGCGATGCAGGCGCCGCCGACGGCTCCCAGGGCGACGATCGAGCTGTGGCGGCTCGACTGCGGCGATTTCACGATCAAGCAATATGGCGCCTTCTTCTCCGACACCTTCCAATATCCGGCCGGCCCGAAGAACATCGTCGGAAGCTGCTACCTGATCCGCCACGGGAGCCGCCACATGCTTTGGGACACCGGGCTCACCGATGCCCTGGTCGGCGCCGGCTTCGAGAATGCGGGCCAGAAGATCAGCGTCAAGCGAAGCCTGGTCGACCAGCTCGCGCAGATCGGATTGAAGCCCGACCAGATCGAGCTGATGGGGATCAGCCACTGGCATTTCGACCATACCGGCCAGGCGCCCCGCTTCCCGCAGGCGACCTTGATGATGGGCAAGGCGGACCTCGATCTGCTTCGCGGCACGCCTTCGCCCGACGAGGATTCGAGCAAGGCGCTGTCGCACTGGCTGACCGGGGGCGGCAAGACCGAGCCGCTCGCCGCCGACAAGGACGTGTTCGGCGACGGCCGGGTGGTCATGCTGAAGCTTCCGGGGCACACGCCCGGCCATTACGCACTGCTGGTCCGGCTCGCGTCGGGTCCGGTGCTTCTCTCGGGCGATCAATATCATTTCACCGAGCAGGTGAAGAACCGCGGGGTGCCGCCGTTCAACCACGACCGCTCCGACACGCTCGCCTCGATGGACCGGTTCGACCGGATCGCCGCCAACCTCAAGGCGAAGGTGATCATCCAGCACGAGCCGGACGACATCGCCAAGCTTCCCGCCTTCCCGAAGTCGGCCAAGTGAGGGCTCTGCTTTCGACCGCCGTGGGTGGACCGGAGACGCTCGAGCTCGTCGAGCTTCCCGATCCGGAGCCCGGCCCGGGCCAGCTGGCGGTCGCAGTGCGCGCCTGCGCGATCAATTATCCCGACGTTCTGATCATCGAGGACAAATATCAGTTCAAGCCGCCCAGGCCCTTCGCTCCCGGCGGCGAGGTGGCGGGCATCGTCGAAACGGTGGGCGAGGGGGTCTCCGGCTGGGCGAAGGGCGACCGGGTCATCGCGATGATCGGCCATGGCGGGCTCGCCGAAAAGGTGGTGATCTCCGCGGGCCAGGCCGTGGCGCTGCCGGCGGAGCGGAGCTTCGAGGAGGGATCGGCGCTGATCCTGACCTATGCGACGTCGATCCACGCCTTGCTCGACCGGGGCCGGCTGAAGGCGGGCGAGACCCTCCTCGTCCTCGGCGCCGCCGGCGGGGTCGGCCTCGCGGCGGTCGAGCTCGGCAAGGCCCATGGCGCACGGGTCGTGGCGGCCGTCTCCTCGGAGGAGAAAGCCGAAGCCGTGCGGCGGGCCGGCGCGGACCTGGCGATCGTCTATCCGTCCGGCCCGTTCGACAAGGAGGGTTCCAAGGCGCTGGGCCAGATGTTCAAGGACGCCGTCGGACCAGCCGGGGCCGATCTCATCTACGATCCCGTCGGCGGCGATTATGCGGAGCCGGCCCTTCGATCGATCGCCTGGGAAGGCCGCTATCTCGTCGTCGGTTTCCCGGCAGGGATCCCGAAGCTCCCGCTCAACCTCACGCTCCTGAAGAGCTGCGACGTCCGGGGAGTCTTCTGGGGCGCCTTCGCGGCCCGCGATCCCAGGGCCAATGCGGCGCATGTCGAGACCCTGTTCCGCCTGTGGCGGGAGGGGAAGATCGCTCCGAGGATCAGCCGGACCTGGCCGCTCGAGCAGGGCGGCGAGGCGATCGCCCACATGGCGGCGAGGAAGGCGGTGGGCAAGCTCGTGGTGACGATGGGGTAGACCCGTCATGCCAGCGAAGGCTGGCATCCAAGCTGACTCGGGATGGACCCCAGCTTTCGCTGGGGTGACGGCTTCCCGCCGTTGCGCCCAACCCGCGGCGCGCCTATCTGACCCCTGACCAGAGCAGGAGCCTCCATGAGCACTTTCGACGACCGCGAACGCGCCTTCGAGACCAAATATGCCCGCGACCAGGACATGCAGTTCCGGATCACGGCGCGCCGCAACAAGCTGCTCGGCCAGTGGGCGGCCGGACTGATGGGCCTCAGCCAGGCGGAAGCCGACGCCTATGCGAGCGACGTCGTCCGAGCCGACTTCGAGGAAGCCGGCGACGAGGACGTCATCCGCAAGCTGGTCGGCGACCTCACGTCCGCGGGTGTGGAATGCGACGAATCGCGGATCCGCGAGGCGCTCGACCACAAGACCGTCGAGGCTCGCCGCCAGCTGATGGAGTCGCAGGGCTGATGGCGATGGCGGCGGCAGAGATCGAGGCCTTGATCCGCGCCGGAATCCCGGACGCCCGGGTCGAGATCACGGATCTCGCCGGCGACGGCGATCATTATGCGGCCCGAGTGGTGGCCGAAAGCTTCCGGGGGATGCCTCGAGTCCGCCAGCACCAGAGGGTCTACGAAGCGCTCGGCGGCCGGATGGGGGGAGCCCTCCACGCCCTTCAGCTCTCAACCGCGACCCCCGACTGAGGAATAGTAAAAATGTCCGACACCAAGGCCCGAATCGACGAGATCGTCACCAGTAACGACGTCGTGCTGTTCATGAAAGGCACCGCGCTCTTCCCGCAATGCGGCTTTTCGAGCCGAGCCGTCAGCATCCTCGACCATCTCGGAGTCGGCTTCGAGACGGTGGACGTCCTCCAGGATCCCGAGATTCGCCAGGGCGTGAAGGAATATTCCGACTGGCCGACCGTGCCGCAGCTCTACGTGAAGGGCGAGTTCGTGGGAGGGTCCGACATCATGATGGAGATGTACGAGGCCGGCGAGCTCCAGCAGCTGCTCGACGAGAAGCAGGTCGCCAAGGCCTGAGCGTCGTCATTCCGGCGAAGGCCGGAACCTATGAACACGGAAGTTTTAGGTTTCAACGACCCGTGTCCATGGATCCCGGATCAAGTCCGGGATGACGATTGTGTCCGCCATCCCGGCCGACCTCAAGCCGCCGTCGCGCGAATCCGCCGCAGCCCGACATATTCGAGCAGCGCCAGCCCGAGCACCGCGACGGCCTGCGCCGCTACGAAGGCCGTACCGAGCGCGGTGATCCTGCCCGCCTCCGTCGAGATCAGAAGGAAGCTCTCGGCCGTCCAGGCGATGTTGCCGACGATGACCAGCCAGACCGGGGCGCTCGGAGGCGACTGCCGCGACGCGAGCCAGGCGATGAAGGCGGCGAGCGGGAGCAGCAGGAGGCCGGCGCCGAAGAGCAGCCTCTCCCCGAGGCCGAAGAGGCCGGAGAGGGGGGCGGCGGCGAGGCAGAGCAGGAGACCGATCGCCGCGCAGCTGGCGGAATCGAGGGCGAGCACGCGTCTCAGGAAAGCCGGTGAATTCATGGGTCCGATCCTTTGTATCGAAGGGCGCCGAACGAGCGCCGTCCGGTGATGGTCGGACTTTCGGGGTCATGCTGTCGATTACCTGCCAGGTAATGGGAATCGCCGGCGACCGGGGCTAGGCTGGGTCATGGCCGCCAATCCCGCCGACCTCGTCGGTTCCCGAATCCGGACTTGGCGATCGCGCCGCCGGCTCAGCCAGCTCGACCTGGCGCTCGACGCCGAGATCTCGGCGCGGCACCTGAGCTTCATCGAGACCGGCCGGTCGAGACCGAGCCGGGCCATGCTTCTGCGTCTTGCCGAGCAGCTCAGGATCCCGCCGCGCGAGCGCAACGTCCTCCTGGTCGCCGGCGGCTTCGCCCCCGCCTTGCCGGCCAGGGCGCTCGACGACCCGGAACTCGCGGCCGCCCGACAGGCGGTCGACAAGGTGCTCGCCGCCTATGAGCCCTTTCCGGCGCTCGCCGTCGACCTCCACTGGAACCTGGTCGCCGCCAATAACGGAATCGCGCCCTTCCTCGCCGGCGTTGCGCCAAATCTTCTGGAGCCGCCGCTCAACGTCCTCAGGCTCAGCCTCCACCCTGAAGGTCTCGCGTCGCGGATCGAGAATCTCGCGCAGTGGCGCGGCTACGTCCTGCGCCGGCTCGAGGAGCAGATCGAAGTCAGCGCCGATCCAGTGCTGGAGGCGCTGCTCGATGAGCTTCGCGCCTATCCCGGCGGGATCGCCGAGGGGGAGGCGGGCGGAATCGCGATCCTGCTCAAGGTGCGCCAAGGCGGGCGACTTCTCTCCTTCCTGAGCATGACCACGGTGTTCGGAACACCGGTCGACATCACCCTGTCGGAGCTCGCGATCGAGGCGTTTCTGCCGGGGGATTCGGAGACTGCGGCGATACTGCGGGGCTGAGGCTGGCCGTCGCCCCAGCGAAGGCTGGGGCCCCAGCGAGTGAAGAGCGCCGCGGCTTTCACCCGCCGGGGTCCCAGCCTTCGCTGGGACGACGGGCAAAAAGAAAGGGGCGGACGGCGGGACCAGAAAGACCGCTCGTCCGCCCCCTTTTCGCGTGGATGCGTGTGGACGCGGATTACGATACACGGCTTGTGCCAGACCGTGCCAACGGCGGATTCCCGCGGCTTTCAATGGTTTACGGAATATAACCGCTTTTGCTTATTGTAAAGCGGCCCGACATCGCGGTTATGTTGAACCCGCCATTCATCCGCTGTTCAGCGGCCGGAACGGAATTACACATGTAATCGACAGGGAGGGTGAGCCGTGGAGAGAATCGCCGAAGGCGAATATGCGGTGATGGAGGTGCTTTGGGACGAGGCGCCGCTGACCGCTGCCGACGTCGCCGCCAGGGTTCCCGCCGATCGCGGCTGGAGCCTCGCCACCGTCAAGACCATGCTCTCGCGGCTGCTCGCCAAGGGCGTGCTCAGCCATGAGGAGGACGGTCGGCGCTACCTCTATCGTCCCGCGATCCGCCGCGAGGATTATGTCGCCCAGGAATCCGGACGGCTGATCGACCGCATGTTCGGCGGCCGGGTGCCGGCGCTCGTCGCGCAGCTCGCCGAGCGCGACAAGCTGACGCCTGCCGACATCGCCGAGATCGAGGCGCTGCTCAAGGCGCTCAAGTCATGATCGCCTGGCTGGTCGAGACCTTCGTCGCCGTCACCCTGCTGATGGTGATGGTGCTCCTCCTGCGCGGCCCGGTCGCCCGAAGCTTCGGAGCCGGCTGGGCCTATGCCTTGTGGGCCGTGCCCGCACTTCGACTGATTCTTCCGCCGCTTCCCCAGCTGGCGCCGGACCTCGCTCTTCCGCCCGTCGTACTCTTCATCCCGACGGCGGCGGAAATGGCCGCACCCCTGCCGGCCGAGGCCGGACCCGGGCAGTGGGTGCCCTTCATGCTCGCAATGTGGGCCGGGGGTGCGGTCATCTTCCTCATTCTGCAATGGCTCGCCTATCGCGCGTTCCTGGGCCGAATCCGCGAGACGTCCCGGCCGGCCCGGCCCGCTCTGTTCGGCGGAATCCGGACCTGGATCAGCAGCGCGGTGGACGGCCCGCTCGCGCTGGGAGTGATCGAGAGGCGGATCGTCCTGCCGGGCGATTTCTCGAGGCGCTACAATCCTGTCGAACGCCGCCTGGCGATGGAGCACGAGCTCGTCCACCACAAGCGCGGCGACATCTGGTGGAATCTGGTGGCGATGACGGTCCTCGCCCTGTTCTGGTTCAATCCCGTGGCATGGCTAGCCTTCCGCGCCTTCAGGAGCGACCAGGAGCTGGCCTGCGACGCCGCCGTCGCCCGCACCGCCTCGCTCGACGAAAGGTGCGACTATGCCCGGGCCCTGGTCAAATCCGCGAGCCGGCCCGGGCTCATCGCGGCCTGCGCGCTCAACCCCGCCGGAGAATTGAAGCGGCGCTTGAGGATGATGCGCAATCACCGGGCCAGCCCGTTGCGCTCGACCGGCGGAATCGTCGCACTGGCCGCCTTCGCCGCCGCCGGATTCGCGGTCGGCACCGCCGGCCGGCCCCAGTCGGGCCCGGCCCCGGCGCTCTACGCTTCGGCGGCGCAGGCTCCGGCGCTGCCACCGAGGGCGCTAGCGACCGCCGAAGCTCGGCCTGCCAGCTCGACCGTACTCGCCGCCCGCCGTCCGCTCCGCGCCTCGGCGGCGCGCCGAGCCGCCCGGCTGAAAGCGGAGCCGGCCAGCTTCGCCTCGGCGGAAGCGCCGGCGCCGCTCTCTTCGACGCTCGCCTCCATGACCACGATCCTTCGCCGGCTTCCCCGGTCGGCGATCGCTCCGCGGACCGTTGGCCGGACCTTCGCCTTCGCGCAGCCGGCCCCCCAGCCGCCGCAGGTCGACGCGGTCCGGTTCCATCAGGTCCATTCCGAAGCGCATGTCTTCACCGTCGGCGAAGTTCTGAGCGCCGAACAGGTTGCCGAACTCCGCGCCGCCGTCATCCAGGCCGCCGCCGAGGGGCACAAGGTCAAGCTCCGGGTCCAGCGCGGCGAGAACGTGCCCGGCGGCGGCGGCCAGGGACATGCCTTCGACATCAACATTCAGACGCTCGTTAAGGGAGAATGATTCGATGAACCTCAGCCACAGCCTCGGACTCGCGACCGCTCTTCTGCTCGCCGGAACGGGCGCCGCCGCGCTGGCCCATCCCCATCCGGACGGCGACGGCAAGACGGTCGAACGGATCGTCATCGTCCATGACGGCAAAAGCGGGGACGAGCAGGGTCCGGGCGAGCGCATCCGCAAGTTCGAGATGCTCGGCGCCGGCGGCCTGGCCAATTGCGACGGCGGCGACAAGCTCGTCGACGAGCAGGCGGACGAAGGCGGCAAGAAGACCAAGGTCATCATCTGCAGGAAGGGCGCTCCGACCGCCGCCGACGCCGAGCGACTCGAAGACGCGCTCGCCCGGATCACCGACAACGACCATCTGAGCGACGAGCAGAAGGCGCGGATCGAAACCGCGCTCCGCTCGGCGATCGACCGGGCCCGCAGCGCCCGCTGAGGGCCGCGCGACTCGGGGGAAGGGCGGGAGGCCCCCAAGCTCCCGCCCTTCTTTCCGTCCGTCGTCCCGGGAGGGTCCCCATCGAAGTAGTAGTTTGATGGGGCCCCGAAACCCGTGACCTCGGGTCGGAAAGTCTCAGCGGGTCTCCACGAGGTCCCGCTTTGGCCGGGATGACGAAGACTGGGCGCTTGGTTTTCGACGCGGCCGGTGCCACATCGGCGCGATGGACTCGACCGGAAGGGTAGAGCGGCTCGCAAGCCGGATCCGGCGGGTGCTTGCACCCAATCCCTCGCCCTTCACCTATACCGGCACCCAGACCTACATAATCGGCGAGGGCGAGGTGGCCGTGATCGATCCCGGGCCCGACCTTCCGACTCATCTCGAGGCGCTCGAAGCGGCCCTTGGCGGCGAGCGGGTTGCGGCGATCCTGTGCACCCATACCCACCGCGACCACAGCCCGGCGAGCCGTCCGCTCAAGGCCGCGACCGGGGCGCCGATCGTCGGATGCGCGCCGCTCTGCCTTGACGATTCCGGTCCGCGCGCCGACGAATCCTTCGACTTCGACTACCGGCCGGACCGGATACTGGCGGACGGCGAGAGCCTCGACGGGCAGGGCTGGGCGGTGGAGGCGGTCGCGACTCCGGGCCACACTTCAAACCATCTCTGCCTGGCCCTGGCCGGGGACGGAATCCTGTTCACCGGCGATCACGTGATGGGCTGGTCGACCAGCGTCGTCGCACCGCCGGACGGCGACATGGCCGACTATATGGCAAGCCTCGACCGCCTGCTCGAGCGTCCGGACCGCATCTACTATCCGGCGCACGGCCCGGCGGTGGAGGATCCCCACGCTCATGTCCGGCGGCTGATCGAGCATCGTCGCATGCGCGAGCGGCAGATCGTCGCACATCTCGAGCGCGGCGAGGAGCGGATCCCGGCGATGGTCGAGGCGATGTACTCCGGAATCGACCGGCGGCTCTTCCCGGCCGCCGGCCGGTCCGTGCTCGCCCATCTGGTCGACCTCGAGCGGAGGCGGCTGGTCGCCAGGGAGGGGGAGCGATGGACTTTGGCCGGCTGAAGCTTCACCTCGTCCTTCCGGCGCTTGGCCTGATCCTCCTTGGCCTGGCGCTGGGCTGGGCGCTTCGCCCCGGGCCTTCGGCGGCTAAGCCCGATCCCGAGGCGATCGCGACGGCAGCCTTGCTTTCGGTGCGCGATTCGGGCCGGGTGGTGCCGTTCAGCGCCCGGTTCGTGTCGGTGGCGAGCGCGAGCGAGACCCACCTCGGACTTACCGCGCGCAAGACCCTGATCATGCCGGGCACCGTCCGCTACGGGGTCGACCTCGCCCGGCTCCGACGCTCGAGCCTTGCCTGGGACGAAGCGAGCCGGACCTTGTCCGTCACCCTGCCGCCGCTCGAATTGTCGGGGCCCGAGATCGACCTCAACCAGGTCCAGGAGAGCTCCGAGGGCGGACTGGTCATGGCCCTGGCGGGATCGGAGAAGGATCTCGACTCGGCGAACCGCCAGGCCGCCCAGGACGAGCTGATGCGCCAGGCCCGCGAGCCCCGCCCCATGCAGCAGGCACGCGGCGCCGCGATGCGCGACGTCGCGAGGGCCTTCGCCTTGCCGCTTCGCGCCGCGGGAATCGAGGCGAGCGTCGCGGTGCGCTTCGTCGATCCGGCGGGGAAGGAGGAGGCGGCCTATCTGGACAGGCCCCGTCCGCTCGAGGCGAGACTGAGCGACAGGCAGGCGGAGCGCTAAGTTCGTCGCCCCAGCGAAGGCTGGGGCCCCAGGGGGTGAAAGGCTCAGTGTTCTTCACCCCCTGGGGTCCCACCCTTCGCTGGGACGACGGTGGCGTGTTGAAAAGCCCTGCTTTCCCCCCTATCTCCGCCGCATCCATTCCGCGCCTTTCGAGACCCTGTTCGAAGGCACGACAGGCAGCTTTGCAAACCAGTGAGACGGCCCGAAAGGGTCCGGTCCCCGACCCGGGAGTGCCATCATGAACGCACCCAATCAAAGCCTCAGGGGGCTGGACCTCGCCGCCGAGATCGACCGGCTTCGCAAGGAGCGCAACGCCGTCATCCTCGCCCATTATTACCAGGAGCCCCGGATCCAGGACCTCGCCGATTTCGTCGGCGACAGCCTCGATCTGTCGCGCAAGGCGGCGTCGACCTCGGCCGACGTCATCGCCTTTTGCGGAGTGCGCTTCATGGCCGAGACGGCGAAGATCCTGTCGCCCGAGAAGATCGTGATCCTGCCCGACATGAACGCCGGTTGCAGCCTCGAGGACAGCTGCCCGCCCGACCAGTTCAAGGCGTTTCGCGAGGCCCATCCGGACCATATCGCGCTCACCTACATAAACTGCTCTGCGGCAGTGAAGGCCTTGTCCGACATCATCGTGACCAGCTCCTCGGCGGAGATCATCCTTTCCCAGATCCCGAAAGAGCAGAAGATCATTTTCGGGCCCGACAAGAATCTCGGGGGCTATCTCGCCCGCAAGACGGGCCGCGACATGCTGCTCTGGCCCGGCGTGTGCATCGTGCACGAGGCTTTCTCGGAGACCGAGCTGCTCAAGCTGAAGGCCCAGCATCCGGGCGCCCCCGTCCTCGCCCATCCCGAGTGCCCGCCGCACATCCTCGACCATGCCGACCTGGTCGGGTCGACCAAGGCGATCCTGGACTTCGCGCTTTCTTCCCCCTCGGAAGTCATGATCGTCGCCACCGAGCCGCACATCATGCACCAGATGGAGAAGGCCGCGCCGCACAAGAAATTCATCGGAGCGCCCGGGGCCGACGGCAACTGCAACTGCAACATGTGCCCGTATATGGCGCTCAACACCATGGAGAAGCTCCACGTCGCGCTTCGCGATCTCGAGCCGAGGATCGAGCTGGACGAGGATTTGCGCCTCAAAGCGAAGACGTCGCTCGACCGCATGCTGGAGATGGCGGGGCGGACGGTGGGGCAGGGCGATGTCGGAAGGCCGGTGTTCGCGGGGGATTGAGCGGGTCCCGTCGCCCCGGCGAAGACCGGGGCCCCAGGGGGTGAAGAGCGACGGCGCCTTTCACCCGCCGGGATGCCAGCCTTCGCTGGCATGACGGTCAGCGACGCGCTAATTGCCGGCGACCCGATCCGGAGACCGCCCTTGAACCGCTTCCTCCTTCCCGCCGCTTCGCTCCTCTTCCTCGCTGCGGCCGCTCCGGCGGCGAGCGACGATCCCTACCTCTGGCTGGAGGAGATCGAGGCCAAGAGGGCGCTTGGCCAGGTCAGGGAATGGAACGCCGCGACCGAGGCGCAGCTTACTCGGGATCCGAAATTCGAAAGCTACCGCCAGCGCGCGCTCGCAATCCTGGACGACCAGGAGCAGATCGCGACGCCCGACCAGATCCTCGGCGACAAGGTCGCCAATCTGTGGCGGGATTCGAACAACAAGCGCGGCCTGTGGCGGATTTCGCCGCTGTCCGCTTATCGTTCGGGCAAGCCACAATGGAAGACGGTGATCGACGTCGACGCGCTTGGCCGGCAGGAAGGCAAGAGCTGGGTCTGGCACGGAGCGGACTGCCTGCCGCCGGAATATCGCCGCTGCCTCGTCTCGCTTAGCCCTGGCGGAACCGACGCCGACGTGGTGCGCGAATTCGATCTGGGTCTCGGCCGCTTCGTGGAGGACGGCTTCGTAATCCCCGAAGCCAAGACCTCCGCCTCCTGGGTCGACGGCGACACGCTTCTGGTCGGTACCGATTACGGCAAGGGCTCGCTCACCACCTCCGGCTACGGGCGAATCCTCAAGCTTTGGAAGCGCGGCACTCCGCTCGCTTCGGCACGCACCCTGTTCGAGGGGGAAACCAGCGACGTCGCGACCAATCCGCTGGCCATCCAGAGCTCGACCCGGCGCTGGGTGTTCGTCGACCGCGGCAAGACCTTCTGGACCAACGAACGTCATCTCCTCACTCCGACCGGCGGACTGGTGCCGGTGCCGCTGCCCGCCGACGCCGAGCTCGAGGACGTCATCGGCGACCGGCTGATCGCCAAGCTGCAAAGCCCGCTCGGCCGGTTCAGGGCCGGCACCCTCGTCGCCTATTCGCTTAGGGAGATCCTGGCCCGCGGGCATGCCGAGCCCAGGCTGGTGATGGCCCCGACCGCGAAGCAGGCGATCGAGGAGGTGTCGGCGTCGGACAACGTGCTCTGGGTCAAGGCGCTGGACGACGTCTCGGGCAAATTGTTCGCGCTCACGCCGGGGAAGAACGGGACGTGGAGCGCGCGTTCGGTCGGGCTGCCGTCGAACAGCACGGTCCATCTGCTCTCCGTCGGCGGCAAGCCGGACCTCGCCTTCGCCACGGTCGAAGGCATGCTGACCCCGCCGGCGCTCTACGCAGTCCGGCCCGGCGGCACTGCTGCACTGGTCCAGCGTTTGCCGGCCAAGTTCGACGCCTCCACACGCACCGTCGAGCAGCGGTTCGCGACATCGAAGGACGGGACCAGAATTCCCTATTTTCTGGTCCGCAGGAAGGGCGTCGAGGGGCCGGCGCCCACCCTCATCCACGCTTATGGCGGGTTCCGAGCCGCCCAGACTCCGGGCTATCTCACCGGCCAGCCCTACCGGGCCGGCCCGCTTGGGATGTTCTGGACCGAGGAGGGCAATGCCTACGTCCTCGCCAACATCCGGGGAGGGGGCGAATATGGACCGGACTGGCACAAGTCCGTGCTTCGGGAGAACCGTCAGAAGAGCTTCGACGACCTGCACGCGGTCGCCGAGGACCTGATCCGGACAGGAGTCACCGCCAAGGGAAAGATCGGAATTTCCGGCCGGTCCAACGGCGGGGTGCTGGTCGGAGCGGCACTGACCCAGCGGCCGGATCTCTATTCGGCGGTCATCTCCGGCTCGCCGCTCCACGACATGAAGCGCTATTCGCACCTGCTCGCCGGCGCTTCGTGGATCGACGAATATGGCGATCCCGACAAGGCCGAGGACTGGGCCTTCCTGTCGAAATATTCGCCTTACCAGAATTTGAGGAAGGGGGTCCGCTACCCGCCGGTCTTCTTCTACAGCTCGACCAAGGACGACCGGGTCCATCCCGGCCACGCGAGAAAGATGGCGGCGCGCCTCGGGGAATATGGCAACCGCTTCTACTTCCACGAATATCTGGAAGGCGGCCACAGCGTCGGCGCCGACAATGCCGAGGACGCGAAGCGGGCGGCGCTTTTGATGGCGTACCTCAAGCGGGAGCTGGCGGGGGAGGGGCGGTAATTCATTTTTCCTCTCCCGTAAGGACGGGAGAGGGTTTTTGCGAGGACACGTCATGAGCTTCTCCCTCCCCGGCTTCGACCTCGACGCTTTCGTCCGCTCAACCCTCGCCGAGGATCTCGGCGACGCCGGCGACATCACTTCGGCGGCGGTGATCCCCGCCGAGGCCCGATTCACCGGGATCATGGACAGCCGGGAGGCAATCGTCGTCGCCGGCCTGCCCGTCGCCGAAGCCTTCTTCCGAGCCCTCGACCCAGGGGCCGAGATCGAGCCTCTCGTCGGGGATGGCGATCCAGTCCCGGCGGGCGCCGATCTTCTCAGGCTTCGCGGCAAGGCCCGGGGGCTGCTCGCCGCGGAGCGCTCGGCGCTCAACATCGTCCAGCATTTGTCCGGGATCGCGACCCTGACCCGCCGCTATGTCGACGCGATCGCCGGTACCGGCGCGATCCTGCTCGACACGCGCAAGACGATCCCCGGCCTCCGGCGCCTCGAGAAATACGCCACCCGGATGGGCGGCGCTCAGAACCACCGGATGGGCCTGTGGGATTCCGCGATGATCAAGGACAATCATGTCGCGGTCGCGGGCGGAGTGGCGGAGGCGGTGGGCCGAGCGGTATCCGCGGGGATCGAGCGCATCATCGTCGAGGTCGACGGGATCGGCCAGATCGAGCCGGCGCTCGAGGCCGGGGCGACGCACCTGCTGCTCGACAATATGGATGTGCAAACGCTTCGCGAGGCGGTGGCGCTGGTCGGAGGACGGGTTCCGACGGAGGCAAGCGGGGGGGTCACTCTGGAGACGATCCGCGCCAAGGCGGAGACGGGCGTGACCTACGTCTCGGTGGGACGGATCACCCAATCCGCGCCGGCGGCCGATATTGGCCTGGATTTTTCTTAATCCTCCCCGCGCGAAG
>DASVQD010000038.1:0-335798 GCA_036389345.1 Allosphingosinicella sp.
CGCCGCAGCGGACGGTGGCGCCACCACGGGGGCCGCCGAGGGAGGCGTCGGCGCCGGCGCGAACGTTGGTCCTGATTTTCATGTTACTTCCTTCCACGTTTTTGAGCGCGTTGAGCGCGTCATCCGGCCGGCGCGAGGCCGACCGGATGTTTTGGCCTGTCGCTTAGAGCGCGTAGGTCGTGGACCCGCCGCAGCGGGTGCCGCCGCCGCAGCGGACGGTGGCGCCGCAACGCGGGGCGGGGGCAAGGCCGGCGCGAACGTTGGTCTTGATCTTCATGTTAGCTTCCTCTCATTTTTGCGCATGATTGCGCGTCATTCGGCGGCCGCGAGGGCCGGCCGAATTTCTTCTACGGCTTAGTAGGCGTAGACGGTGCTTCCGCCGCAACGGGTCGAGCCGCCGCAACGGGTGCTGCCGCCGCAACGGTCCTGGGTGCCGCCGCAACGATCGATGCGCGAAACCGAGCCGGCGCGAACATTGGTCCTGATCTTCATTTTGCTTCCTTCCACGTGTTGCGCAAATCGCGCGTCTCCCGGCCGGCATGTGCCTGCCGAAAACTCTTCGTCAGCTCCCCCGGCTTTGCCCTCGCCCGGCTGACTGTTTGGAGAACGGCAGGCCCCCGCCGGCCGCTCCCCCGATGATCTCAAATCCTCATCCGTCCGCCGGTTCGTCCAACGCCATCTCCCTCGGCGCCGAGGCAATGTTCCTCACGCCTTCGCTAATGACTACGCTATCGACCGTGACGTCGATCGTGACCCCGAGGAACTTCGCGATGTCGTCGATGAGGAACGGAACTTCGATCCTCTCGTCCTTCGAGTCGACGCTCTTGTCGAGGCCCACATAGGTGGCCAGGTCGCGGCCGTAGAAAGTCTCCTTTGGCTTCTGGCGGCCGAGCAGCGTGTTGATCCGGTCCTGCACGTCGAGCGACAGCCGAAGGGCCACCTGGACGAAGCTGATGAACCGGCCCAGCCAATCGGCCATCTGGGCGAAGAGCTCCTCGCCTTCCGGAAGATCTTCGAACTGGCGGGCGAAGAGCGCCCGGAGCTCATCCATCGTCTTTTCGGGGAGCGGCGGCACGTTCTCGTACAGCTCTTCCAGTGACGGTTCCGGGTAGCGGCCGGTCAATCCGAAGCCGCATTTCTGATACATCTCGTTATAGGCGATCAGCCGGCTCTTCCGGAAAGCGTCCGACTTGAGCCAGCCCACATCCTGCGTGACCTCGTGGATCTTCTCGGTGCGCTGGCGAAGCTTGGCCAGGCTCGGCGAGTCGGACTTCGTCCAGTTGTTGACGATCTCCCTCAGCTGGGCATGGCCGGCCGTCGAAGTCGGGAACAGCGAGAAGACCGACCCGAAAGCCTGAAGCCCGAGCAGGCCGTAGTCCATCGCCCCCTCGACCTCGTCCAGGGCCGCCTGAACTTCCGGATCGATCTCGTCCGGCCAGCCGCCCTTGGGATCGGCACGGTCGAGGATGACGGCGAGGAAGTCGTCGACCATCGACGGCGGGCCGGCGCAGACGCCCTGCCCGGTATGGAACGAGTAATTGCGCTCGGCATATTGATGCGCCTCGAACCCCGTCATCGGAGTCGTCCCCGACCGGGTCGGCTCTCCGAACGGAACGAACAGCATGTGGTGCATCAGCATCCGAAGCCCGTCGGTCAGCCGGAAGGCCGACGAAAGCGCGGGGTGCAGCTTGCCGTTTTCGACCCGGTTCTCGACCCGCATCACCTGGTAGGTGGGGAGCGCGAGGACGCAGACCGTCATGCGCTCGATATCGCCGACGGTCCACCCGCGCTCGTCGACCTCCGGGAATCGGGCCCGGTACGCATCGCTGACCCTGCGGACGATCACCATCATGTGCCGCCACTGGTTGCGCATGATCCTGAGCGCGGTGACGTTCATCGGGAGATCGGGCTGATAGCGCGTCCCCGAATAGGTACAGGTCCGCCACAGGGTCGGACGGTCGAGCCGCATCGCGGGCGGGAAGACGTTGGCCTCCCCGACCTGCCGGTTGTCAGCGTCGATATACATGTGCGCGACCCGGAAGATCGGGATGACGAGCTCGATATAGCCCGTCTCGAGCGGCCGGCCTCGGATCATGCTCATGATCTCTTCGGCGTCGTCCCAGGTCTTTCCGCTGTCGATCTTCGCCGGCATCAGGAGCGTCTCGCGCTCCTCGTGGCGAAGCGCCGCCGGAACGTCGTCGACCTCGTCCGCATATTTGAGGACGTCGGCTTCGATCAGGTCCTCGAGCATCTCGCGGACTCGGGGCCATTGATAATCGCCCCATTGCAGTGCGTCGCCGGCCCGGAACCGCGACTGCTTGATCAGGGTCTCTCCGAAGGAATAGAAGGCCGGATCGTCGAACGCGATCTCCTTGTCGCGGAAGAAGATCCGAAGCTCGCGCGGAGTCTCCTCGTCTTCCCAATATTGCGAGAAGGCCCCTTTCGACATCGGGAAGAGGAGCTCGTCGTCCTGATGCAGTGCACGCTTTTCGCCGGTGTCGCCCTCTTCGGGTGAGTCGCCGTCGAACCCAATGTCCGCGGAACCGGCTGCCGATGCTTGATTGGAAAGCGTAGTCATACGTCGACAATACTCCGTCGAGGCTACGAGCGGGGGAAATCGCTCCCCCGTCGATCCTGGCCGGGGAGACTCAGGCTCGCTGAGGAGCCCCGGTCACTGAGACGATAGGCCCCGAACGGACCAACTCAAGCTCATTTGATTCGCATTTCGGATGTATCCGTGGAAACGCTAAGTTGCCTGTAGGAGAAAGCGGTTTCCGCGTGAAAAGCGCCGGTTTCGGATCAATAATGACCGTAGTTGTACCGCCTTTCCGCCAACTCAACCAGACGGGTTAACTTCTGTCCCGGGGCAGGTCGGGCCACGACCTCGCCAACGTGCTTTGATTTCCAAAACTCTTCCAATAAGCAGTGCCGGGGAGTGCACCTTGGCGTTGCGCCGTGCGGAATCAGGTGGTTAAGGTGGCTTCGGGGAGAGTGAGTTGACGTTCCAGTTTTCCAAGACGACCCAGTCGCTGGCGCTCGACTCATCGCGGATCGTCCTCATCTCGCTGGCGCTGGCCGGACTCGCCCTCGTCGCGTGGCTGCTGTGGTTCGGGTTCGGAAACGTCACCGTATACGAAGTCTCGAGGCAGGCGCGGCTCCAGGTCGGAAGCGCTCCGCGCGAAATCTCGTCGCTCCTCGCCGGCCGGCTCACCCGGGCGCCGATCGTCATCGGCCAGAAGGTCCGCGCCGGCGACGTCCTGGTCGAGCTGGATTCGACCCGGCAGCAGCTTCGGCTCGCCGAAGCGCAGGCGCGGCTTCCGCTCTATCCAGCGAAGATCGCGTCGCTGAGGAAGGAGATCGCCTTTCTCGGGCGCGTCCTCGACAATGAGCAGCGGTCCACGCTCGCGGCCGTCCGGGCGGCGCGGGCCCGGCTTCAGGGGGCGAATGCTGCGTCCAGGTTCGCCAATGACAGCGCCGCCAGGATCAGGAGCGATGCAGCGACCGGCGGATCGGCGGCGGTCGACGCGGTCCGGGCGGCCGCGGACGCCCGCAAGGCCGAGTCCGAGCGCGACATCTCCGCGGCGGAGCTCGCCCGGCTTGGAGTCGACGCCACCGTCACCGCCGACCAGACCCGGGTCCAGATCGAGAAGCTGACCCGCGACCTGCTCGCGACCGAGGCCGAAGCGGCCTCGACTCGCGAATCGATCCAGCAGCTGCGCCTCGAAGTCGCGAACCACCAGATCCGGGCTCCCGTTTCCGGAGTGGTCGGCGAGATGCGCGCGCTCAGCGCCGGCGGCTATGTCGCTCCGGGCCAGAAGCTTGCGACGATCATCCCGGAGGGCGACCTGCTCATCGTCGCCGACTTCGACCCGACGACCGCGCTCGGCCGGATCCGCCCCGGGCAGACCGCCCGGTTCCGGCTGGAAGGATTTCCCTGGGTCCAGTTCGGAACCATCGAAGCGACGGCGATCCGGGTCGCCGGCGAGATCCGCGACCAGTCGCTTCGCGCCGAATTCCGGATCCGGCGCGACGCGACCCGCGGCCTCGTGCTTCGCCACGGGCTCCCCGGCCGGATCGAGGTCAGGGTCGAGACGGTGTCCCCCGCCCGGCTGCTTTTGAGATCGGCCGGACGCATGACGGAAGGCCCGGAGCCGCGGGCTCGCCCCGCGCGATGAGCGACGTCGAGGATAAGCCCAGGGAGCGCCGCTTCTTCGCGGTCGAGGTCGTCCAGGTCTCGACGATGGATTGCGGGCCCGCGGCCCTGAAATGCCTGCTCGAGGGCCATCATGTCCCGATCAGCTTCGGCCGGCTGCGCGAAGCGTGCCAGACGGACGTCGACGGAACCTCGATCGACACGATCGAGCAGATCGCCAGAGACCTGGGCCTCGAAGCCGAACAATCGCTGGTTCCGGTCGACCACGTCACTCTCGACAGCGCCAAGGCACTTCCCGCGATCGTGGTGGTCAACCGGGGCGCGGCGCTCCACTTCGTCGTCGCATGGCGCCGCCACGGCCGCTGGGTCCAGGTGATGGACCCGGCGGTCGGCCGCCGCTGGGTCTCGCTTCGGCAGTTCCGGCAGGAGATCCACGTCCACTCGCAGACCGTCGACGCTGCCGACTGGCTAGGCTGGGCCACGACCGGCGAGTTCCTCGACCCGTTGCGCGAGCGGCTCGGCCTGCTCGGGGCCGGCCGGCCGCTTGTCGAGGAGCTCGTGTCGAACGCCGGGGCCGGTCCGGGCTGGCACCCGATCGCGGCGCTCGATGCGGCAACCCGGCTGGTCCAGTCGCTTATCGACAATGGCGGCATAAGAGCCGGCCGCGAAGCGGAGGGCGTGCTTCGCGAGCTCGTTCGCGACGCTTCCGAAAGCCATTCCGCGGGCCGGGCCGATTCGCTCATCCCCAAATCCTTCTGGTCGGTCACGGAAGGCGATCCGCCGACCGCGGCCTCAAGCGGAACCCTCAAGATCGGCGGCGCCGTCCTGCTCGGAGTCTCAGGCCTGAGGTCCGAGGATTCCGAGGCCGCCGAGAAGCGCAAGCCGCTATCGATCGAGCTTGCCGCGGCGCTCTCCGAAAAGAACGTCCCGCCGCTCGCCGCCTTGTGGAAGATGCTGGGCGAGGATGGGCTGCTCGCTCCCCTGGCGCTGGTGCTCGCCGGCGCCTTCGCGGTGAGCGCGGCGATGATCGAGGCGCTTCTGTTCCGAGGGATTTTCGACATATCGGCGCAGCTTGCCTTGCCCAGCCAGCGCCTGCTCGCCGCGATCGGTCTGCTCGTGTTCGCAACGATCCTTCTCGCGATCGAATATGCGAGCGGGCTCGGCACCCTGCGCTGGGGACGAAAGCTCGAGGCGCGGCTTCGAATGGCGCTTCTCGCCAAGCTGCCGCGGCTCAACGATCGCTATTTCCACAGCCGCCCGATCTCCGACATGGCCGACCGCAACCACAACATCCAGTCGGTGCGTGGAGTGCCCGGGCTGGGGCTCAGGCTGATCCAGTCCGTGCTCGAGCTTGCGATCACCTTCGCCGGAGTGGTGATCCTCGCTCCGGGCAGCTGGCTGACGGCGGGACTGCTCGCGCTGGTAGCGCTGGCTTTCCCGTTCACGACGCAGCATCTCCTCAACGAGCGCGACCTTCGGGTGCGCAACCATGCCGGAGCGCTCAACAGCTTCTATCTCGATTCGATGCTCGGCCTCGCGCCGGTCCGGGCGCACCGCGCCGAACGCAGTGTCCAGGGGCAGCATGAAAGCCTGCTGGTCGAATGGTACAAATCGCTTCGAAGCCTGATCAACCTTTCGCTGACCACCGACCTGGTCCAGTCGATGATCACCACGGCCCTCGTCGGGGCGCTGCTTCTCACCCATTTCTTCAGCGCCGGGCGGGTCACCGGCTCGGATCTGCTGCTCGTCTTCTGGGTCCTGAAGCTTCCCGCGCTGGGCGGTCAGATCGCGCGCCTGGTTCATCAATATCCGGCGCAGCGCAACGTCCTGTCTCGACTGCTCGAGCCGCTGTCGGCGCCCGAGGATCTGGAGCTGACCGACGAGGAGCGGGCGGCCCTCGCGACCCGTGGACCGGCGTCGGCGGAACGCGGGATCGCCCTCGAGTTCCAGGACGCCGGCGTGCTCGCCGCCGGCCACACCATTCTTCAGTCGGTCGACCTGTCCATCGCCCCGGGCGAACATGTCGCCATCGTCGGAATGTCCGGCGCAGGCAAATCGTCGCTGCTCGGCGTTCTGCTCGGGTGGCACAGGCTTGCCACCGGCCGTCTCTTCATCGACGGCAAGCGCGCTTTGGGCCGCGACATCGAGGCGTTGCGCCACGAGACGGCCTGGGTCGACCCTGCAATCCAGATCTGGAACCGCTCGCTGCTCGACAACCTCACCTACGCGGCGAACGACGAGGCCACCCTCGGAGTCGGCGACGTCATCGCTGCGGCCCGGCTTCGGGGCGTAACCCAGAAACTCCCCCAGGGCCTGCAGACCCTCCTGGGCGAGGGCGGAGGCCTGCTTTCGGGCGGCGAAGGGCAGCGGGTCCGGCTCGCTCGGGCGCTGCTCAGCCCGACGACCCGGCTCGCGCTTCTCGACGAACCCTTCCGAGGCATGGACCGGACCCAGCGCCGGGCCCTGCTCGCCGAGGCTCGTCAATGGTGGGCGTCGGTGACCTTGCTGTGCGTCACCCACGACGTCGCCGAGACCATGGGCTTCGACCGGGTCCTGGTCGTCGAGGACGGGCGGATCATCGAGGATGGAGCGCCCGACGTGCTGATGGCGCGCGAGTCGCGCTACCGCGACCTGGTCGACGCCGAGACCGACGTCGGCGAGTCGATCTGGAAGGGCGATTTCTGGCGCCGACTGACCCTGTTGGGCGGCCGCCTGAAAGCCAGCGAGACCCTGTAATGGCGGATGCAGGAATCGAATTTGGCGCGGCCGAGCCCGATCCCCGGATGATGGACGCGATGCGCCAGTTCCTCTGGCCCTTCGCGCGCATCGGCGAAGGGATCGAGGAGCTTTCGCGCCGCGCCGGCCTTCGCCCGAAAGCGGGCTCGGATACGGTAAAGGTCCCGGCTTCGATCGCCGCCGGCAACGCGCGCAACCTGGCCGACTGGTTCGAATGGGCGGCCGAGCATCTCGGGATCGAGGCCAACCTGGTCCAGACGCCGGTGTCGGAGATGCCCGATTTGCTGCGCGCCGGCGGCCCGGCGGTCTTCCCGAACGGGATGTACGGAACCCACGGGGTCTTTCTTCTGGTCGGATGGCGGCGCGGCCGGCCGCTGATGCTTGCCCCCGACCTTCGGATCCGCTCCTGCGACCCTGAGCATCTCAGAGGAATGATCTGCTGGCCCCGCGAAGGGCCACTCATCCCCGAGATCACCCGGCTCGTCCGGGCGACGGGGATCGACTCGCGGCGCGAGCCGCAGGTCCGAGCCGCGATGCTTCGGGAGCAGCTCGCCCAGTGGGAGGTGGAGCGGATCTGGGTGCTTCGGCTTGCACCCTCGGCGAACTTCTGGAAGCAGCTCTCCCGGATCGGCGCCTTTCGGAAGGTGGCGGCGATGACCGGCCTCTTCGCGATAAGCTATGTCGCGGAGATCGCCGGCTGGGCGCTGATCGGCTCGGCGGCGCTGGGCGGCACCTTCGACCTCGGCTGGTTCATGGCGTGGCTGATCCTGATGGGAACGATGATCCCGCTTCAGACAGTCGGGGGCTGGTGGTCGGCGACTCTCGCTTTGGACGCCGGCCGTCTGCTCAAGGCCCGGCTTCTCGCCGGAGCCCTTCGGATGTCGTCGGACAGCATCAAGCGGCAGGGAGTCGGCCAGCTGCTCAGCCGGGTGGTCGAATCGCAGGCGCTCGAATCGCTTTCGCTAAATGGCGGAATGGCGCTTCTTCGCTCGATCCTCCAGCTCGGCTTCGCGGCCTGGATCCTCGCCCAGGGAGTCGCTCCCGGCCTTCATCTGGCCTTGCTCGGCGCATGGACCCTGCTGGCGGTGGCCTTGAGCTGGAATTTCTTTCGAAAGCTCCGGACCTGGACGATGACCCGGCTCGATATGACCCACGAGCTGATCGAGGTGATGGTCGGCCACCGGACGCGCCTTGCCCAGGAACCGCCGGACCGAAGCAACAGCGGCGAGGACAGCGCGCTCCAAAACTATCTCCAGATTTCGAGCGCGATGGACTGGACGGCCGTCTCGACGACTCTGGGCGTATCGTCGGGCTGGGTCATCGTCGGGCTGATCGGACTCGTCCCGGCCTTCGTCAGCGATCTCGAAGTCTCCTCGACGGCGATCGCGATCAGCCTGGGCGGGATCTTGTTCGCCCAGCGCGCCTTCGGCGGAATCTCGGAGGGCCTGTCGGCGGCCGGGCGCGCCTGGGTGGCCTGGGACCAGGTCGCACCCATGTTCCACGCCGCCCGCAACAAGACCTCGTCCAAGGCTTACGTCACCCTCGAGCAGCTGGAAGATGCAACGATCAGGATGCCGCTGATCGACGCTCAGGCGCTGTCCTTCGCCTATCCGTCCAGCAACGAGACCGTCATCGAGGCCACCGACCTCGTCATCGCCCATGGCGACCGGATCCTTCTCGAAGGCGCTTCGGGCGGCGGCAAGTCCACCCTTGCCAGCCTGCTGACCGGGCTGGCTACGCCGAGATCCGGACTGTTGCTGCTCAACGGACTGGATCGCCACACCCTGGGCGACGACTGGCACCGCCTCGCCACCTCGGCTCCGCAGTTCCACGAGAACCACATCCTTTCGGGATCGGTGGCGTTCAACCTGCTGATGGGGCGGCAATGGCCGGCGCCCGGACCGGACATCAAGGAGGCCCTGGAGCTTTGCCAGGAGCTTGGCCTGGGTCCCCTTCTCGAGCGCATGCCAGGCGGGATCAACCAATATGTCGGCGAGACCGGGTGGCAGCTTTCGCACGGCGAGCGCAGCCGGATCTTCCTCGCCAGGGCGCTCCTTCAGCGCGCCCACCTGACCGTGCTCGACGAGAGCTTCGCGGCGCTCGACCCGGAGACTCTCGCTTTATGCCTCGACTGCAGCCTGAAGCGGGCCGGAACGCTGATGGTCATCGCCCATCCCTGAGCCGGCGCCGCGCTGAGACCGAGCGCCGCCGTCACCCTGAACTTGTTTCAGGTCCAGTCCTCCACCCGCGAGGCGGCTCTGCCCTGGATGCTGAAACAAGTTCAGCATGACGGAAGGCCTCCAAGGTTCGGCCTTAGCCGTCAAACGGCCACGAGCGGACAGGGCAGCCCCGGCACTTCGACCCGGAACTCGAACAGGTCTCCGGCGTGGGGCTGGCGCTCGATCTGCGTCGGCGACAGCAGGTGGCGCGCCGTCGTCGCATAGGCGGTCCGCAGATCGTCCCCGCCGAAGGCGATCTTGGTGATGTTGGATACGGGGAAGCGGACGCGCCCGAGAAGCTCCCCGGCGGGCGAATAGCGGCGGGCTTCCCAGCCGCCATAAAGGCCGATCCAGACACAGCCCTCGCTGTCCACGCTCGGGCCGTCCGGATGCCCCTCGGCCGGATCGATCCGGGCGAACGGCCGCGATGGCCCGAGCGATCCGTCCTCGCCGACCTCGGCGGAGTCGATCGATCCGGCGCGGGTATCGACGAAATAGAGGATCCGTCCATCCGGCGACAAAGCCGGGCCGTTGGTGATCGCGATCCCGTCGAGGCCGGTGGGGATCACCAGTCCGCGGTGGAAGGCGTAAAAGGCACCGGTCCTTCCGGCCTCGCCATTGTCCATGGTTCCGAACCACAGCCGTCCGCCTGGACCGACCGTCCCGTCGTTGAGGCGGTTGTTCGGCCGCTCCGGCTCCACTTCGGCGAGCAGGGTGAATCGTCCGGTCGATTCGTCGAAGCGGTGAAGCCCGCTCATCAGCCCGGCGACGAACCCTCCGTCCGCCGCGGGGAGCACGAAGCCGACCTGTTCTGGCGCCGCCCAGGTCTTCCGTTCGCCGGACTTCGGATCGAAGCGATGGATCTGTCGCTTCTTGATATCGGTGAACCATAAGGCCCGGTCGTGGGGCACCCAGACCGGCCCCTCGCCGAGCTCCGCGGCGACGTTCCATACGCTGGTCGGTTCGGCGAGCATGGCCCACGCTGTGCCACATGCTGCGGCAAGGTCAATGGCCGGCTTTCCAGCCGCAATGATGTTCGCTATTTGTTCTCGATGTCCGATCCGCCTGCCCTTCACCCGCTGCGCGACCTGTTCGACGTCGCCGTCAGGGGCCGCTCGGTCCGGCTGACCTGCACCCGGTGCGGGCACGGCACGGTGGTCAGCAGCCACGCTTTGTGGTGGCTGTTCCACAAGAAAGGGTGGGTGGACTCGCTTCGCGAAGTACGCCGGCGCTGCCTGTGTATCATGTGCTTTCACCGGCGCGGCGAGAAGGTGCGCGATCCCGAGCTGGACCTGGTCGACGAGGCTCCCACCGACACCAGCCTGCCAATGCCCTCCGAGCTCGACTGGAAACGGGAGGTCAGGCGTCGCCGGTGACGGCGGGTGCGGGGGCGGGATTGGGGATGGCGGGGAAAGCGCGATTGGGCGATAGTCGCAAACGAAACCGGCCTCGCGGAGCCTGCCCATGTCGATGGACGACGAGCTGATCGACACTCCGGACGGGCCGATGACCTGGGCTCAATGGAAGAAGAAGAACCCGATCCAGATTCCTTCGCGGCGGACCAAGGGCAAGAAGCTGCCGGTAAAGGTCAAGCGCTTCACCGACCAGAAGTAACGCCTGTCGAGCGGACCTGCGGCGGGCCGGAATCCGCCGACGCTCCGCCGCCATTCTTTCCGCCCCCGGAACAAAGGGCTCGAGCGCCGCATTGAGCGGCGAAAGATGGAGCTCCGCATGGCCAAGGCGTTCAAAAACAACGGCCTGACGATCGTCCTCATGCTGCTTTTCCTGGCCAGCATCGCCGGTCAGTGGATCTCGGGTTGGATGGTCCAGAACGAGGAGCTGGCGCGGCACGGCGAGTCGACCATCTCGCTCGCGGCCTATGCGGCGGACCCCGAATTCATCTCCTCGGTGTTCGAGAATTGGGAGAGCGAGTTCCTGCAGATGTCGGCCTATGTCGTCCTTACCGCGATGCTGATCCAGAAAGGGTCGGCGGAATCCCGAAACCCCGACGACTCGCCTCGCGACCGGAACCTGGAGTCCCAGGCGCATAAGCCCGGCGCTCCCCGGATCCTGAAGGCCGGACCCGCCGCGCGCTGGCTCTACGCCCATTCGCTCGGGCTCACCCTGTTCACGCTCTTCCTCCTTTCCTTCACGCTCCACTGGTGGAACAGCGCCAAATCGGCCGCCCAGGAGGCGATCCAGCACGGCGACGCTCCGCTCGGCCACCTGGCCTATCTGACCGACCCGCAGCTATGGTTCGAAAGCTTCCAGAACTGGCAGAGCGAGTTCCTCTCGACCGCCGTGCTCGTCGTCCTGTCGATCTGGCTGAGGCAGCGCGAATCGCCGGAGTCGAAGCCGGTCGCGGCGCCTCACGAAGCGACCGGCGCCTGAGGCCGTTCGGCTTCGACTCGCGGGCACTTTTCCGAATCGCTCGAATAGGGTATCAAAGTCTCGGGGACGGGAGATAGTCGCCGGAAACGGCAGCTGTCGGCGAAGCGCCTCGGTACGCATCCGGGGCGCTTCGTTTTTTCCCCCTTTTTTTCCAACCTCAACTTTTTTGGGAACCCAAGGGCGGGGAGGACGTTCTGCATGTACCCCCCCGCGGTGATCGGCACCCCTCCCCCCTCCCCGCCGACACCGCAGAGCCCCGGTCCGAAAGGACTGGGGCTTTTTCTTTGGGGTGGCTTTTTTTCAGGGTACCGACGTCCCCCGGGGCGAACGCCATCCCGGCGAAAGCCGGCATCTCGAGGAGGCCCGCCGGGACTTCTTGTCGCGAGGCCCCGGCTTTCGCCGGGATGACGAGCAAGCGAGTCACCCTCGATTCATCTCCGCGCTCCATTTCCGCCCGCGGAGCGGCTCCAGTCTGGAGCTGAGCGAATCCGCTCTGACCCAGGCCTTCGCCAGGGTCCGTCGTGGGCGTCGTTCAGCCCCGGGTCACTTTTTGTTCTCCGGCCTTGACAATCGAACACATCATGAACATGATGTAGTTTCAGTACCGTACCGTACTTTTACGGATCAAAGTTCCATTCCGTGCGTTGGGCGGTTGTGGATAAGTAAGGGGATAAGGCTGTGATTTACTTGGCTGCCGCGCTCTTTTTCACTCTCGCCTTGCTTGCCGCTCTGGTGGCGATCCACGTGACGGTGCGGCTTTACTGGCCTGAGATACTGCTCGCGCTTCGCGGCGAGCTGGGCGCTAGGCCGATGGCGGCTCGGCCCGCGCCGGCTCGGCAACGCGCTGCCGCCTGACCTTCGCGTAGCTCGCTATGCTGAACGGGATCATCAGGGCGTAGAGCAAGGCGGCCACGCTGAGAGTCGGGAAAGGCGCCGAGATGAGCGCCGCGAACACGAGAGCAATGACGACGAGAGCGCCGAGCCTGACATGGCTGCGCAGCCGAAGCGAACCCCACGAGAAGGTGGCGAGGTTCGAGATCATCAGGAACCCCACCATCGCCGCCCAGGGCGCCGCGAGCCAGGTTTCGCGGAATACCGCCTGGCCCGTCCATTCCCAAAGATAGACTGGAAGAAGCACCAGCCCGGCCCCGGCAGGCGCCGGCACTCCGGTCAGGAACCCCGCCTTCTTGTGCGGCTGTTCCAGCGAGTCGATATTGGCGTTGAAGCGCGCGAGCCGAAGCGCGGCGCACACGGCATAGGCCAGGGCGAACAGCCAGCCGTAGCGGTTCCAGCGGTCGAAATCGGGACCGTGAAGCGCAAGCGGCTGGAGCACCCACAGATAGAGGATGATAGCCGGAGCCACTCCGAAGGCGGTTACGTCGGACAGTGAATCGAGCTCGGCGCCGAACCGGCTCTGGCCGTTGAGAAGCCTCGCGATCCGCCCGTCGAGGCCGTCGAGGATCGCCGCGATGACGACGGCGGCGACCGCCTTGTCCCATTCCCCCCCGATCCCGAATCGGATCCCGAACAGGCCCGAGCACAAGGCGAGGGCCGTCACCGCGTTGGGGACGATGGTTCGAAGCGGGATCCCGCGGCGCGGCCTCGCCGCCGGCCCCCGCACGTTCACTGGGCGACTCCCTCCAGCGCCTCGGAGACCCCGGCCCGCGCGACGATCGTCTCGCCGGCGATGGTGCGCTGGCCGAGCAGCACCTGAGGCGAGGTTCCGGCCGGGAGATAGACGTCGACCCGGCTTCCGAAGCGGATCAGTCCGACACGCTGGCCGGCGGCGACATAATCCCCCGCCTTGACCCAGGGTACGATCCGACGCGCCACGAGTCCGGCGATCTGGGTGAAGCCGATCCTGAGGCCGTCGCGCCCCTCGACCAGGAAATGCTGGCGCTCATTGTCCTCGCTCGCCTTGTCGAGATCGGCGTTGAGGAACTTGCCGGCGATGTAGACGACGCGCTTGATCTCGCCCGTGATCGGCGACCGGTTGATGTGGACGTCGAACACCGACATGAAGATCGACACCCGAATGCACGGGCCCGGTGGAAGCCCGTCCTCGCCGACCAACTCGGCGGGCGCCGGGACTGTGGCGATCATCGTCACCAGTCCGTCCGCCGGAGCGACGATCAGGCCCTCGCCCTTGGGCGTGGTCCGGATCGGATCGCGGAAGAAGGCCGCGACCCAGAGGCTGATGCCGGCGAACAGCCAGCCGGCAATCTCCCACTCGACCACGACCCAGAAGAACAGGGTGATCGCTGCGGCGATGACGACGAACTTGCGGCCTTCGGGATGCACGCTCGGCATCCGGTAGCGCACGTTGGTCGTAACCAGGTCCGGCTTTTCGAGGGACGTCATGGACCTGCCTTTAGGCGGGGGCGGACGGGGATACAACCGGCGGGGCGGCTATCGCGCCGTCACCCCGGCGAAAGTCGGGGCCTCGGGGAGACCCGCCCGCTCGTCGTCCCAGCGAAGACTGGGACCCCGGGGGGTGAAGAGCGCGGTGTTTTTCACCCCCTGGGGCCCCAGCCTCCGCTGGGGCGAGGGGGCGCTGTTGATCCCCGCCCCGTCCCCGCCTACAGCGCCCGGCAACCTCTACATCCAATAGAAAGCACGGCCTGACATGGCGAAGATCAAGGTGAAGAACCCCGTCGTCGAGCTGGACGGGGACGAGATGACCCGAATCATCTGGCACTGGATCCGCGAGCGGCTGATCCTCCCCTATCTCGACGTGGAGCTGCTCTATTTCGATCTCGGAATGGAAAATCGGGATGCCACCGACGATCGGGTGACGGTCGAATCGGCCGAGGCGATCAGGAAGCACGGAGTCGGAGTGAAGTGCGCGACGATCACGCCCGACGAGGCGCGGGTCGAGGAGTTCGGCCTCAAGAAGATGTGGAAGTCGCCCAACGGCACGATCCGCAACATCCTCGGCGGAGTCGTCTTCCGCGAACCGATCGTGATCGAGAACGTCCCGCGCCTGATTCCGGGCTGGACCGACCCGATCGTCGTCGGCCGCCACGCCTTCGGCGACCAGTATAAGGCGACTGACTTCAAGGTGCCGGGCCCCGGGAAGCTCACCATCAAATGGACGGGCGAGGACGGCCAGGAGATCGAGCACGAAGTGTTCGACTTCCCCTCGGCAGGCGTCGCCATGGGCATGTACAATCTCGACGATTCGATCCGCGACTTCGCCCGGGCCTGCCTCAATTACGGCCTGGACCGCAAATGGCCGGTCTATTTGTCGACCAAGAACACCATCCTCAAGGCCTATGACGGCCGCTTCAAGGACATCTTCCAGGAGGTTTTCGAGAGCGAGTTCAAGGCGAAGTTCGACGAAGCCGGAACCGAATATCAGCATCGGCTGATCGACGACCTGGTCGCCTCGGCGCTGAAGTGGAGCGGCAAGTTCGTCTGGGCCTGCAAGAATTACGACGGCGACGTCCAGTCCGACATGGTCGCCCAGGGCTTCGGCTCATTGGGCCTGATGACCTCCATCCTGATGACCCCGGACGGCAAGATCGTCGAGGCGGAGGCCGCCCACGGCACCGTCACGCGCCACTTCCGGATGCACCAGCAGGGCAAGGCGACTTCGACCAACCCGCTCGCCTCGATCTTCGCCTGGACCGGCGGCCTCAAATTCCGCGGCAAGTTCGACGATACGCCCGAGGTCACCCGCTTCGCCGAGACCCTCGAGCGGGTCTGCGTCGAGACGGTCGAGAGCGGCCAGATGACCAAGGACCTCGCCATCCTGATCGGCCCGGAGCAGAGCTGGATGACGACGGAGCAGTTTTTCGAGGCGATCAGGGCCAATCTCGAAAAGGCGATGGCGGCGGGGTGATGAGCCGGATGGCGGCGCAGTAGCACCGTCATCCCGGCGAAAGCCGGGACCTCAGGTCGAGAAGTCTCGGCGGGTCTCCCCGAGGTCCCGGCTTTCGCCGGGATGACGGGAGGTTGGCGACCTTACATGCTCGGCCTTCCAGCCGAAGCCGATGAAGGCCGCCGGAAAGCGGCGGAGCCATTTGAAGCGGTTCAACAGCCGCAAGGCGAAGGCAGGCTTCAACGGTCCTTCCCTTTTCTCCAGCAGCCTCGACACGACCCGCCGCTGAGCGGCGTCCTGGAAGCCCTGGATCAGCCGGACGGCGGGCAGCCGCCGCTCCTGGACCTTGGCCAGCAGCGGATTCACGTCCTCGCCGGCCGCCATCGGCCCGGCGAGGACGTTGGCCGCCGCCACCGCGTCCTGAACCGCGACGTTGATCCCCACCCCGCCGATCGGGGACATTGCATGGGCCGCGTCGCCGATGACGAGCAGGCCGGGCTCATGCCAGCGCTCGAGCCGGTCGAGAGCGACGGTGAGCAGCTTGACGTCGTCCCAGCTCCCGATAGCCTCGACGTCGAGCGGAATGTGACGGGCGGTCGCCGCCACATCCGCGCGGAAGCGCTCGAGGCCGAGGGCGCGCACCTCGTCCGCCGTGCCCTTGGCGAAGACGTAGGCGCACTGCCAGTAGTCGCCGCGGTCGATCAGCGCCATGATCCGCCCGGCGACGATCACTCCGGTCGATCCGTTCTCCGCGGCACGCGCTTTCGGGATCCGGAACCAGAAGACGTCCATCGGCGCCCCGAACGAACGCAGCGGAAGCCGAGCCTCCTCGCGCAGCACCGAACGCCGGCCGTCCGAGGCGATGACGAGGGACGCTGCCAGCACCCGCTCCTCCCCTTGCGAGCGATAGCGGACCCCGGCCACCCTGCCCTGCTCCCTGACCAGGCCATGCGCCTCGGCGTTCATCAGAAGCGTGAAATTCGGGTAGCGGCGGGCTTCGTCGGCGACGAAATCCAGGAAGTCCCATTGCGGCATCATCGCGATGAAGTTCCAGCGCGGGTCGAAGCTCGACATGTCGGCGACCTCGAGCTCGCTGTCGCCGACCCACGCGCCGATGCTGTCCACCTTGTCGTGAGGCCGCTGCAGCAGCCGGTCGAGAAGGCCCATCTCGGAGAATATCCGAAGGGTCGAGGGATGGACGGTGTCGCCCCGGAAGTCGCGGAGGAAGTCGCCATGCTTCTCGAGCACGGTGACCTTCACCCCGGCCCGGGCGAAGAGCAGGCCCGCCACCATTCCGGCCGGACCCCCGCCGACGATGCAGAGCTCGGTCATCTTTCAGCCCTCCCCTTGTGGCTGACAATCGCGCCTTAATCTGCATAAAGGCAAGATGCACGGCAACTTCCAGACCTCGGGCTTCAGCGACGCTTTGGTCATCCTCGGCGCCGCCGGGGTGGTCATCCCGGCCTTCGCCCGGTTCCGGATCAGCCCGGTCATCGGCTTCATCCTGGTCGGCCTCCTGGTCGGCCCGGCCGGCCTCGGCGGGATGGCGGACGAGATGCCGTGGCTGAACTACGTCACCATCACCAATCCCGATGCGGTGGAGCCCTTCGCCGAATTCGGGATCGTCCTCCTACTCTTCGCGATCGGGCTCGAGCTCTCCTTCCGCCGCCTGTGGACGATGCGAAGGCTCGTCTTCGGGGTAGGCGCGGCGGAGCTGATGGTCTGCGCGCTTCTGCTCGGGCTTGCGGTCAACCTGCTCGGCCAGAGCCTGAGCGGCTCGGTCGCGCTGGGCCTGGCCCTGTCCCTCTCGTCGACCGCTTTGGTCCTGCCCCTGGTGGGGACGACCAGTCCGGTCGGGCGCTCGGCTCTGGCAATGCTCCTCTTCGAGGATCTGGCGATCGTGCCGATCATCTTCCTCCTTGGAGCGATGGCGCCCTTCGCCGCGGCGAGCGGCTTCGACGGGCTGGTCGCCACCCTTCTCCTCGGCGCCGCGGTCGTCGCCGCGATGCTGGTGCTGGGGCGGGTCCTGCTTCCGCGCCTCTTCGCCCAGGCGGCCCGGACCAAGAGCCCGGAGCTGTTCCTCGCCGCCAGCCTCCTCGTCGTCATCGTCGCGAGCCTCGCCACCACCGCGGCCGGCCTGTCGCCGCTGATGGGCGCGCTCCTCGCCGGAATCCTCATCGCCGAGACCGACTATCGAAGCGAGGTCGAGGTCATCACCGCCCCCTTCCGTGGCCTCGCGCTCGGAATCTTCCTGATCACGGTTGGGATGAGCGTCGACGTCCGGTTCGTAGCCGCGAACTGGGAAATGCTGGCCGCCGCGATCGTGGGCGTGGTCCTACTCAAGGCGCTGGTGACCGGACTCCTGCTCCGGCTGAACGGAGCCCGCCGGTCCGTGGCCGCCGAGGCGGGCCTGATCATGGCGTCGCCTTCCGAGACCACCCTCATCGTCCTCGCCACGGCCGCGGCGGCGCAGCTGATCAGCGCCCAGACCGCGGCCTTCTGGCAGATCGTCACCGCGATCGGCCTCACCCTCACTCCGCTGCTCGCCAAGCTCGGCCAGATGGCCGCCCGCCGGGTCGACATCAGCGACGAGGAGGCCCCGGCGGTCGGCGAGGGTGACGAAGCGGCGGTGGTGGTGATCGGCTTCGGCCGGGTCGGCCGGCTGGTCGCCGAGATGCTGACCGCCCACGGCCGGCGCTACCTCGCGGTCGATTCGAGCATCGACACGGTCGCGGCCTGCCGCAAGGAAGGGATCCCGATCGTCTACGGCGACGTCGCCCGGTCGGAATTCATGGACCGGCTGAAGCTCGGCCACGCCACCGCCCTGGTCCTCACCATGGACGATCCGGTGCTGAGCGTTAGAGTGACCAAGAAGGTCCGCGCTTGGTGCCCCGGCCTCACTATCGTCGCCCGGGCACGCGACGCGGCCCACGCCGCCGAGCTCTACCGCGCCGGAGCCACCGACGCCGTCCCCGAGACCCTCGAATCCTCGCTGCAGCTCTCGGAGGCGGTGCTGGTCGACCTCGGAATGGCGATGGGTCCGGTCATCGCCTCGATCCACGAGAAGCGCGCCGAACTGCGCAAGGAGATCATGGAGCTGGGCGAGATGGAGCAGGAGCCCAAGCTGGAGCGGCGCCGCCTGAGGGATTCGTTGAAGGCAGGGTGACGATGTTTCACGTGGAACATTAAGTGAACATAATGTGGAGAGCAGGAAGTGCTGGTGCTGATATGAATGGCCGTGCACTCGCGATACGCTCAGTTAAACCACTGTTTTTAGGCCATAGTTTCCTGACATGCAGTCGCCTGATAATGGCTAAGAATCGCCAGGAATCGCCAGGAATCGCCAGGAATCGCTACAACGGAGCGCGTCGGTTCACGGAAGGGCGGCCGAGGGGATGACAGCGAGTAACTGGGGATGACGGGGGTGACCGGGGTGTAGAGCGCTGCTATCGTTCCGCCTACGTTCCCTGGAGGCACAGCATGGCAAAGCGATCCGGCTCCGCCGACCTTCCGCTTCACGGCGGCCGAGTCCCCGCCTGGCTCGGCGAGCGGATGACCCGGCTCGGGACCGTCATGGCCGAGGCGATCGTCCATCACGAAGGCCGCGACTCATTCCTCGCCCGGCTCGCCCACCCCTTCTGGTTCCAGTCCTTCGGCGCGGTGATGGGGATGGACTGGCATTCGTCCGGGATCACGACCAGCGTGATCGGCGCACTGAAGCGCGGCCTCAACCCGCGCGCCGGCGAGCTCGGGATCAGGGTCTGCGGCGGGCGCGGCCGGAATTCGCGGGCCACTCCGTCCGAGCTGGCGGCGGCCGGCGAGGCGGCCGGGTTCGACGGACTGGAGCTGGCCCGCTCCAGCCGGCTCGTCGCCAAGGTCGACAGCGCGGCGCTCCAGGACGGGTTCGACCTCTATCTGCACGGCTTCTTCGTCACCGACGAGGGCAAATGGGCGGTGGTCCAGCAGGGCATGAACGGCGAGCGGCGCACGGCCCGGCGCTATCACTGGCTGTCCGAAGGCCTGACCAGCTTCGTCGATTCCCCGCATGCCGCGATCGAGGGGCGCCGGCAGGGCGAGGTGCTGAACCTCGCCGACCGCCGTGCCGACGCCTCGCGCCGGGCCCAGCTCGAGCTTCTCGCCGAGCTCGGACCGGACCGGCTCGCCCGCGAGGCGGCCGCCGCCGAAAGGGCCCCGGCTTCGCCCTCGCCGGAGCCGCTTCTGCCGCACCTCTCGCTTCCGGATCACCACGACGTCCGATCCGGCGACGTCGTCCTTCGAAGGCTCCACGGCGCCCTGGCCGCGGCGGCGGAAGCCGGGCCGAGGGATTTCGCCGAGCTGCTGCTCGTCCCCGGAATCGGCGCCCGCACGGTCCGCTCGCTGGCGATGGTCGCCGAAGTGATCCACGGCGCGCCGTCGCGCTTCTCCGACCCGGCCCGCTTCTCGCTCGCCCATGGCGGCAAGGACGGCCACCCGTTCCCGGTGCCGATCAAGGTCTACGACAGGACGATCCGGGTGCTGAAGTCGGCCGTCGAGCAGGCGAAGCTGGGGAACGACGAGAAGCTCGGAGCGATCCGCCGGCTGGACGAGCAGGCGCGGCGGCTGGAAGCGCATGTCGGCGGGCCAAGCTTCGAGGCGGTGATGGCCGAGGAGCGCAGGCTCTCGCACAGCTATGGCGGACGAAGCGTGTTCGGTGTCGAACCCCCGCCCGGTACGACCGCCGCCCTCGTCCCGGGGAACGCCGGGACCTCGGGCCGATAAAAGCTCCGCGGGCCTTCCGAGGTCGAACCTTGCCAGTCATTCCGGAGAAGGCCGAAACTATGTACGCCGCCTTCCCTCCATCAGGCCCGCCATGTTCATGGATCACGAGTGCATAGCCGCCGAATTCGGGAATTCATTTTTTGGCCGAGGCTTTTCGTCGAGGCCGTGCGGGCGCTGCCGCCCGAAGATTGGTTCGCACGAAGGCACAGAGGCACTAAGGGGCCATCGCGGCGAAGCCGCTTCAGCTTTTCCCGACGGCCGAGGAATCAAAGGCGCTGCGCGCCAGTTCCCGCAGAACTCTTCGTGCCTTTGTGCCTTTGTGCGAACCAAAAGCGGCTTGCCCGCCTTACAGGCGATCGCCGGAAAGCGCGGGATTTCGTCGACGGGTCGCGATCCAAACCCCAGCTACGGCGGGAGGGGCTTCGCCTTCGAGCAGGTCCGGCGGAGGCGAAATCTCCTGGCGATAGAGGCTCGGCGGGTCTCCCCGAGGTCCCGGCTTTCGCCGGGATGACGGGTCAGGCGGGTACCGTCTGTTCGCGGAGCGCGGCCTTGACCGCCTCGATGGCCGCGGCGGCCTTGTCGCCGTCCGGGCCGCCGCCCTGGGCCATGTCGGGGCGGCCGCCGCCGGCCTGGCCGCCGACGGCCTCGACCGCCTTGCGGACGAGGGCGACGGCGCTTCGGCTTGCGGCGAGGTCATCGGTCACGCCGACCGCGACGGTGGCGCGCCCGTCGTTGACGGCGACCAGCACCACGACGCCCGATCCGACCCGCTTCTTCGCCTCGTCGACCAGCCCGCGAAGCCCCTTCGGATCCATTCCTTCCAGGACCTGGCCGATGAAGCCCAGGCCTCCGACCTGCTCCGGTCCCCGGGCCCCGGCCTTCGAGCCGCCGCCCATGGCCAGGGCCTTCTTCGCCTCGGCAAGCTCGCGCTCGAGGCGTCGGCGGTCGTCGAGCAGGGCCGCGACTCGCGCCGGCACTTCTTCGGGCGAGGCTTTGAGAGCGGCCGCCGCCTCGCGGAGCCGGTTCTCGCGCTCGGTCAGCCACTGGCGCGCCGACTCGCCGGTCAGGGCCTCGATCCGGCGCACTCCGGCGGCGACCGCGCTTTCGGACACGATCTTGAAGAGCTGGATGTCGCCGAGCGCGTTGACGTGGGTGCCGCCGCACAGCTCGACCGAATAGCTGGAATCGCTTCCCCGGCCCATCGACAGGACCCGGACCTCGTCGCCATATTTCTCGCCGAACAGGGCCATCGCCCCGGCCTCGATCGCCTCGTCCGGACTCATCAGCCGGGTGGTGACCGAGTCGTTCTCGCGGATGTGGCGGTTCACCTCGGCCTCGACCGCGGCGATGTCCTCGGCGGTCAGCGCCCTGGGGTGCGAGAAATCGAAGCGGAAGCGGTCCGGCGCGACCAGGCTGCCCTTCTGAGTGACGTGGCCGCCGAGCCGATGGCGGAGCGCCGAGTGGAGGAGATGGGTGGCGCTGTGATTGGCGCGAACCCGCCCGCGCCGCTCCGAATCGACGTCGAGTCGGACCGCGTCGCCGACCGCGACCTCGCCGGCCTTGACGACGCAATGGTGCGCGTGGAGCCGGCCGAGCGGCTTGGACGTGTCCTCGACCTCGGCCTCCAGGCCGTTGTCGCCGGTGATTTTTCCGGTGTCGCCCATCTGGCCGCCGCTCTCGGCGTAGAAGGGGGTCTGGTTGGTCAGTATGACGACCTTGTCGCCGGCGGCGGCGCGCTCGACCCGGGCGCCGTCCCTGACCAAGGCGACGACCACGCCCTCCCCTTCGTGCCCGGCATAGCCGGTGAACTCGGTGGAGCCCTGCTCCTCGGCGATGTCGAACCAGACGTCCTCGGAGGCGCGCTGTCCGGAGCCTTTCCAGGCGGCCCGGGCCGCGGCCTTCTGGCCGGCCATCGCCGCGTCGAAGCCGGAGCGGTCGACCGCGAAGCCCTGGGCGCGAAGGGCGTCCTCGGTCAGGTCGTAGGGGAAGCCGAACGTGTCGTAGAGCCTGAAGGCGACCTCGCCCGGCAGAGTATCGCCCGGCGACATCGCACCCGTCGCCTCGTCGAGAAGCCGAAGGCCGTTGGCCAGGGTCTGCCGGAAGCGGGTCTCCTCCAGCTTCAGGGTCTCCTCGATCAGCGGCTGTGCCCGGACCAGCTCGGGATAGGCGGCACCCATCTCGGCGACCAGCGACGGGACGAGCCTGTGAATCAGCGGCTCGCTGCTTCCGAGCAGGTGGGCGTGGCGCATCGCCCGGCGCATGATCCGGCGGAGGACGTAGCCGCGGCCCTCGTTCGCGGGGAGCACTCCGTCGGCGATCAGGAAGCCCGAGGTGCGCAGGTGGTCGGCGATGATCCGGTGGCTGGCGGCCGTGTCCGAGGTCGCCGCATTGTGGGTCAGCGACGAGGAGGCCGCGATCAGCGCCTTGAACGTGTCCGTGTCGTAATTGTCATGGACTCCCTGCATGACGGCGGCGATCCGCTCCAGCCCCATTCCGGTGTCGATCGACGGGGTCGGAAGGTCGCGGACGATCTCATTGTCTTCCTGCTCGTACTGCATGAAGACCAGGTTCCAGATCTCGACGAAGCGGTCGCCGTCCTCGTCCGGGCTTCCCGGAGGGCCGCCGGGAATGTGGTCGCCATGATCGTAGAAGATCTCGGAACAGGGCCCGCACGGGCCGCTGTCGCCCATCGCCCAGAAATTGTCCTTGGTCGGGATCCGGATGATCCGGCTCTCGGGCAGGCCGGAAATCTTGCGCCACAGGTCGAACGCCTCGTCGTCGGTGTGGTAGACGGTGGCGGTCAGCCGGTCGGGGTTCAGGCCCCATTCCCGGGTGAGGAGGGTCCAGGCGTGGGTGATCGCCTGTTCCTTGAAATAGTCGCCGAACGAGAAATTGCCGAGCATCTCGAAGAAGGTGTGGTGGCGGGCGGTGTAGCCGACATTGTCGAGATCGTTATGCTTGCCGCCCGCCCGGACGCATTTCTGCGAGGAAGTGGCGGTCGAATAGGGCCGGGTCTCGAGTCCGGTGAAGACATTCTTGAACGGCACCATCCCGGCATTGACGAACATGAGCGTCGGGTCGTTCTGGGGAACGAGCGGCGCCGACGGCACCAGGCGGTGCCCGTTCGAGCCGAAATAGTCGAGGAACGACCGGCGGATGTCGTTGGTGGAGGTCATGCAAGCCAAGGTAAGCGACATGCTGCGCTGCGGCAAGTTCCGTCACGGCGCGGGATTGGGGGGCGCGGAAGAATGACGAAGTCGTGTTCGGCAAGTGGCGTCGCCCCAGCGAAGGAGGGGGCCGAGGGGGGTGAAGACCGCGGCGCTTTTCGCCCACTGGGATCCCAGCCTTCGCTGGGATGACGGTTAAAGGCCGGTCGGCGCCGCGGCCTCTTCCGTCGCCGGCGCCGTCGGACTTTCGGCGACCTCCACCGTCGCCGGCTTCTCGTCGCTGCTCACCGGGTAGCTGGCGTAGCGCACGATCCGCTCCCTGTCCGGGTCCGCCGCCTGCGGGGCGGCGGAGGCGTAGGTCACCACCGTCGGTTCCGGGGCACGCAGCAGCTCGCCGCTCGCATAAGCGTCGACCGCCGGATCGTGCCTGGGCACATAGGCGACCGGATAGTCGCTGCAGCCGATGCAGCCGCTGCCCAGCTCTCCCACCGCGACGGGCTGCTGGACGCCGCGATATTCGGCCTGGTGGACCTGGGCCCAATCGGGGCTCCGATAAGGGACGAGGTCGGCGTGGAAATCGTCCTCCGCCTCGTTGAAATAGACCGGGTTGATCTCGGCGACCGCCGACTTGCCGAGCGTGATCCCGAGCGCCGCTCCGAGGATCGAGAGACCGGCCATGACCGGAAGGGTCGTCGATACGGGCATGGGCGTCGCTCCCTGGTACAAGCGGATACAATCGCGATGCGCTCTAAACCCGCAACGCAGCGCCGGTGTTCCCGCCGTTTACCCTCTTTGCGGCGGCGTCATGCCGGACTTGATCCGGCATCCATGAACACGGAAGTGATGCGATATCGTGAGGCCGTGTTCATGGACCCCGGATCAAGTCCGGGGTGACGGGCGGCGGCTCGGTCGCGACCCCCTCCCCCACCTCCCCTCTTGCGATTCGGCGGCGAAGGGTGGAACTCTGACCTGATTGAGCGCGGACGCGCTTGAACGCGGGTCGCGCCTTGGCGGAGCAAGGAGACGCGCATGCCCGACAGATCGACAGGCACCAGAACGATCGCACTGGTTGGACCGGGCGGAGCGGGCAAGACGAGCCTCGCCGAAGCCCTGCTCTTCGCCGCCGGAGCGGTCGACCGCCAGGGAAGCGTCGACGCCGGCACGAGCGTCGGCGATTCGAGCCCGGAGGCGCGGCAGCGGGCCGGCTCCACCGAGCTCAACCTGATGAATTTCGAATTCCTCGGCGACCGCTTCGCAATCGTCGATTCGCCCGGCTCGGTCGGCTTCTCGGCCGACGGAGCGCTCGCCGTGGCCGCAGCCGATCTCGCGGTGGTCGTCGTCGACCCGGATACCGACCGGGCGATCCTCGCCGAACCCGCCCTTCGCCGGCTGGAGGCGCTCGGGGTGCCCCACCTCATCTTCGTCAACAAGATCGACCAGGCCCAAGGCGGGATCCGCCCGCTCCTCGAAGCGCTTCAGCCGATGAGCTCGTCGCCGCTCGTCGCCCGCCAGATCCCGATCCGTGAGGGCGAGAAGGTCACCGGCTTCGTCGACCTCGCGCTCGAGCGCGCCTTCAAATACCGGCCGGGCAAGCCTTCCGAGCAGATCGAGATCCCGCCCGACCTCGCCGACCGCGAGAGCGAGGACCGGTTCCACATGCTCGAGCAGCTCGCCGACCATGACGATTCGCTGCTCGAGCAGCTGCTGATGGACGAGACCCCGGACCGGGCGACGATCTTCGCCGACATCGCCCGCGAGACGAGGGAGAATCTGGTCGTGCCGGTGCTGTTCGGGTCGGCCCTGAACGGCTACGGAGTCCGACGGCTGATGAAGGCGCTCCGCCACGATTCGCCCGCTCCGGAGGCGGCGGCCGGGCGGCTCGGCGCCCAGGGCGGCTGCGCTTTCGTCTTCAAGGTGTCGAACGGCGGCAATATGGGCCGGCTCGCCCTCGCCCGGATCTTCGGCGGGCCGCTCAGCGAGGGGGCCGAGCTGAAGAGCAGCGGCGGCGGGACGGTCCGGGTCGGGACCCTCTTCGCGATGCAGGGTGAGAAGCCGTCGAAGCTCGGCAGGGCCGCCGTCGGCGACCTCGTCGCGATCGCCAAGGCCGAAGGCGTGGACGCCGGCGAGTGGCTCGGCGCCGGAGGCAGGAAGCCCGAGCTCGAGCTTGTGCCGTCCAATTACGCGCTCGCCATCGCCACCAGCGACCGCAAGGACGACGTCCGGCTGTCCACCGCCCTCCACAAGCTGGTCGAGGAGGATCCCGCGCTCCGCTGGGAGCAGGACGAGGCGCTCCACGAGACCCGCCTCAAGGGGATAAGCGACGAGCATCTCAAGGTCGTTCTGGCCCGGCTGAAGCGGCGCTACGGGGTCGCAGTCGACGCCCATCCCCCGGCCGTCGGCTACAAGGAATCGATCCGCCGGCCGGTGACCCAGCGCGGCCGCCACAAGAAGCAGTCGGGCGGCCACGGCCAGTTCGGCGACGTCGTCATCGAGATTCGCCCGCTCGGCCGGGGCGAAGGCTTCCGGTTCGACGAAAAGATCCACGGCGGCGCGGTTCCGAGACAATATATACCCGCGGTCGAGCAGGGAGTCCGCGATGCCCTGGCCAAGGGCCCGCTCGGCTTCCCGGTCGTCGACGTCGCGGTGACCCTGGTCGACGGAAGCTACCACACAGTCGACAGCTCGGAGCTCGCCTTCCGGACCGCCGGACGGATGGGGATGAGCGAGGCGCTCGCTCAGGCGCAGCCGCATCTGCTCGAGCCGGTCCACAAGGTGATTGTGGTCACCCCCGGCTACGCGACCTCTCGGGTCACCTCGGCAATCGCCAGCCGGCGCGGGCAGATGCTCGGAATGGACAGCCGCCCGGGCTGGTCGCGCTGGGACGTGGTCGAGGCGCTGGTCCCCGAGGCGGAGCTCCAGGGGCTGGATGCCGAGCTGAGGTCGGTGAGCCAGGGGCTGGCGAGCTACGAGGCGAGGTTCGACCATCTCGCCGAGCTCAACGGCAAGCTCGCCGAGGATGTGGTCCAGAAGGTGCTCGAGCCGGCTTGATCGGAGCGCTGGACGGCCGCTCATCGTCATCCCGGCGAAAGCCGGGACCTCGGGACGAGAAGTCTCGGCGGGTCTCCCCGAGGTCCCGGCTTTCGCCGGGATGACGGACTGCCTTGACCCGAGCCCGACAATCGACTTCCTAGGCGCCACCCGAAGCACGAGGAACCGCGCGTGGCCAAACGTCTCACTTACTGGATCCTGGCCGGCCTCGTGCTCGGCATCGTCGTCGGTTGGGGCCTGAACCTCTCGCTTGGCGACGGCAGCGCCGAAGGCGGTCCGGTGGTCAAGGAAGTGGCCCGCTATCTCTCCATCCTGACCACGATCTTCCTCCACATGATCAAGATGATCATCGCGCCGCTGGTCTTCTCGACCCTCGTCGTGGGGATCGCCCATATGGGGGACACCGCCGCATTGGGCCGGGTCGGGGTCAAGGCCCTCGGCTGGTTCGTCGGGGCGAGCCTCGTCTCGCTCACCCTCGGACTGATCCTCGTCACCCTCTTCCAGCCCGGCACCGGCCTCGAGCTCGCCCTTCCGCCCGCCACCGCCTCGGCCGGGGTCGACCGCTCCGCGTTCGACATCGTCAAGTTCTTCGGCAACATCTTCCCGGAATCGATGATCCGGGCGATGTCCGAGAACAGCATCCTCCAGATCGTCGTCTTCTCGCTGTTCGTCGGGGTTGCGATCACCGCCGTCGGGGAGCCGGCGCGGCCGCTGGTCCGGGCGACCGAGGCGCTGGTCAAGGTGATGCTGGTCATCACCGACTATGTGATGCGCTTCGCCCCCTTCGCAGTCTTCGCCGCGGTCGCCTCGACGGTCGCCCAGCGGGGCCCCTCGATCCTTGGCACCTACGGCTATTTCATGGGCAGCTTCTATGTCGGCCTGGTCCTGCTCTGGGTCCTGCTGATCGGAATCTGCTTCCTCATCGTCGGGAGCCGCACCCGGCTGCTCGTCCGCTACATCCGCGATCCGATCGTCCTCGCCTTCTCGACCGCTTCGTCGGAAGCCGCCTATCCGCGGACCCTCGAGGCGCTCGACCGGTTCGGGGTGCCGCCGCGGATCGCGAGCTTCGTCCTTCCATTGGGCTATTCGTTCAATCTCGACGGTTCGATGATGTACATGACCTTCGCGACGATGTTCGTCGCCCAGGCCTACGGCATCGAGCTGACGATGACCCAGCAGATCCTGATGCTGCTCACCTTGATGATCACCTCCAAGGGAGTCGCCGGAGTGCCGAGGGCGAGCCTCGTCGTGATCACCGCGACCATGGCCCAGTTCAGCATTCCCGAAGCGGGGCTGCTCCTGATCCTCGCCGTCGACCATTTCCTCGACATGGGCCGCTCGGCGACCAACGTCGTCGGCAATGCGGTGGCGAGCGTGGTGGTGGCGAAATGGGAGGGCGAGCTCGACCCGCGCGAGCCGGCCGACATCGAGCCGCCCCACGCCCCCGCCCACGTCGCCCCGCCGAGGCCCGGCGAAGAGCCTTTCTAGCCGGGCCGTCACGTCGCCCCAGCGAAGGCTGGGGCCCCGGTGGGTGAAGAGCACGGCGCCCTTCACCCACTGGGATCCCAGCCTTCGCTGGGATGACGGGATCAGCCCATCGGCCTGTCGATGCTCGGCGAGGGCTGCGAGAAATAACGCGGCCCGCTTTCGGTCATGTAGAGGCAATCCTCCAGCCTGATCCCGAACCTGCCCGGCAGATAGATCCCCGGCTCGTTCGAGAAGCACATGCCCGGCGCCAGCCGGGTCGTCTCGCCATGGACGAAATTGACCGGCTCATGGCCCTCCATGCCGATGCCGTGGCCGGTGCGGTGCGACGTTCCGGGCAGCTTGTAGCCGGGGCCGTAGCCGAGGCTTTCGTAATAACCCCGGACCGCGTCGTCGACCTCGCCCGCCGGAGCCCCGATCCGGGCCGCGGCGAAGGCGATGTCCTGGCCCTTGCGCATCTGGTTCCAGACCTTGCGCTGCTCGAAATCGGCCTCCCCGAAGACGAAGCTTCGCGAGATGTCCGACTGGTAGCCGTGGACGGTGCAGCCGCAGTCCATCAGAACCACCTCGCCCTTCCGGACCGACTGCGGCTTTCCGCTGCCGTGAGGATAGGCGCTCGCCTCGCCGAGCAGGATGAGCGCGAATTCGGGCTTGCCGCCCAGCGCGACGGTTGCTCCGTTCATGATCGCCCCGATCTCGGCGGGGGTCATCCCCTTCTCGATGCGGCCGTAGGTGTGGCGATAGGCGGCGACGGTGACGTCGGCGGCCATCTGCATCAGAGCGATCTCGGCCGGCGACTTGATCATCCGGCAGCCGCGAACGACCGCCGCCCCGCTCCGGATGTCGAGCCGCGGCATCGCCTTTCGAAGCCCGTCGACGGCGAAGAAGCGGACGGTCTCCTCGATCCCGACCGGCCGGCCGGCAAGCTTGCGGTCGCGAAGCGCCCCGGCGACCAGCTTCAGCGGGTCCTCATGCTCCACCCAGGTGCGCACCTCCGCCGGGACCGAGAGGCTCTCGCGAACCGACGGCTCCTCGAAGAAGGGCGTGAAGATTATCGGCTCGCCGTCGACCGGGATGAGCGCGGCCGTGAGCCGCTCGCTCCGGCCCCAGCGGACTCCGGTGAAATAGTCGAGCGAGGCGCCGGGCTCGATCAGGATCGAGCCTAGGCCGTGGCGGCGCATCAGCCCGCGCGCCTTTTCGAGCCGGGCGAGGCGCTCAGCGGCTCCGATCGGGACGGAATCCCCGGTCATCGGCTTCAGCCCGGGCTCGGCGGCGGCGAGACGTGTCGAGGGCCCCGCTGCGAGCGCCGATCCGGCCGCGAGCGCGCCCAGGGCGAAGCCTCGGCGGCTGATCTCAGGCATAGGCATAAGGTCCCCCCTTCCTCAGCGCGGTCCCATAGGCCGGACGCGCGTGGATCCGCTCAAGCCAGTCGATCAGATTGGGCCGGCTCTCGTCCAGCCCGGCGCGGTGCCGCGAGGCTTCCAGCGGAAAGCTCATCATCACGTCGGCGGCGGTGAAGCCGTCGCCCGCGAACCAGGGCCGCCCGGCAAGCTCGGTCTCCAGCCAGTCGAGATGCTGGTCCAGCATCTTCTGGACCGGCGCCCGCGCCGGCCGGCCGAGAAGGCCCATCCGCCGAACGATCAGCATCGCAAGCAAGGGCGGCATCATCGAGCCCTCGGCATAATGGAGGAAGTGGCGGTAGCGAAGCCGGTCGTCCCGCTTCGCCGGCGGGCCGAGCCGGCCGTCGGCCTTGTCGACCAGATATTCGACGATCGCTCCGGTCTCCGCGACGATCCGGCCGTCATCCTCGATCAGAGGCGACTTGCCGAGCGGATGGACCCGCCGAAGCTCCGGCGGGGCGAGCATCGTCTTGCGGTCGCGCTCGTAGCGCTTCACTTCGTAGGGCAGGCCGAGCTCCTCGAGCAGCCAGAGGATCCGCTGCGAGCGGCTGTTCTCGAGATGGTGGACGACGATCATCGATTGTTCCTGTGGCACAGGGCGGCAACCTCCTTGATCAGCTTTGCGGCGAGGACCGCGGTGACTCCGCCGAGGTCCCGGCCCGGATTATATTCGACGATGTCGGCGCCGACGACCGGGGCGCGGACCCGGTCGAGGACGGCGAGGACCTCGCGGACCGAAAGGCCGCCGGGCTCGTGATGGGAGACTCCCGGAGCGAAGGCGGGATCGAAGCCGTCCAGGTCGAGGCTGATATAGAGCGGGCCCTCGGGAATCGGCACCGCCTCCGGCGCGAACCGGCGCATCTCGACGATCTCGACCCCGAAGCGCTCCGCCTGCTCCCGGCAATGGCGGTTCAAGGTCCGGATCCCGACCTGGACCAGCCGGCGCGCGAGCCCGCGTTCCATGATCCGGGCGAAGGGCGAGGCGTGCGATCGGGGATTGCCCTCGAAATCGTCGTAGAGGTCCGGATGGGCGTCGAAATGGAGGATCTCGACCGGTCCGTGGACCGCGGCCAGCGCCTCGATCACCGGGACGGTGATCGAATGATCGCCGCCCAGGACGAGCGCGATCGCCCCCTCCCGCGCCGCCTCGGCAACCGCGGCCGCGATGAGGGCGTCGTCGCCGTCGGCTTCGGCGAGCGCCAGGTCGCCTGAGTCGCCCAGCCTAACGTCCAGCCCGAGCTCGACGCCCGATTCGGACGTCATGTTGCCGTGATCGGAACGAAGCGCGGCGCGGATCAGCGGCGGAGCGAGGGCTGGGCCTCTAAGGAAGGAGGAATGACGGTCGGTCGGAGCCCCGATCAGCCGAAGCTCGGGCATTGCGGCTGGCGTCGCACGTTCGTTCTCCATGCCGCGCCTGTGAAGGGCGGGACGAGCCTTGTCCAGCGATGGCCGCCCATGCCCGCTGCCGTCACCCTGAAGCGTTTCAGGGTCCAGTTCGGCGCCGCGCCAAGGTCAGGCTGTGGGACGACCGCCTGAAGCCGTCCCCCGGCGCCTTGGGCGCCATTTTCAAAGGGAAGGCGCAAAGGCGCAAAGGCGCGACGTAGAGAAGCCTTTTTCTACGTCGCGCCTTTGCGCCTTCGTGCCTTCTATCAAAAATCCAGGGCCTGCCGGCCGGCGAGGAAAATGCGCCTGGTGCGCTGAGGACCCACCACTGAGCGGCTCGACCCTGGATGCTGAAACGAGTTCAGCATGACGGGGCAGTCCGAAACCCACGATTTTTTCCGGAACCCGAAGCGCCCGGCATCGTCTATGCGGGTTCACCTCCAAGGATCGACATGCTTCAACCGCCCCGCCCTCCTTTGGCCGACGTCCGCCCGGGCTTCCGGGAGTTCGTCGTCCTGATCGCAGGGCTGATGTCCCTGAACGCGCTCGCCATCGACGCGATGGTTCCCGCCCTGCCGGCGATCGGCGAGGCGCTGAACGTGGCCGACGCGAACAGCCGCCAGCTCGTCGTCTCGCTCTACGTGCTCGGCTTCGGACTTACCCAGATCGTCTACGGTCCGCTTTCCGACCGCTTCGGGCGCAAACCCGTTTTGGCCGTCAGCCTCGTCCTCTACGTCCTCTTCGCGCTGACCTGCTGGGCGGCGCCGAGCTTCGGGCTTCTGCTCGCCGCACGGATGGCCCAGGGCGGCGCCGCGGCCTCCACGCGGGTGCTGGTCGTATCGATCGTCCGCGACCGGTTCGAGGGCCCGCAAATGGCGCGGATCATGTCGCTGGCCTTCCTCGTCTTCCTTCTGATCCCGATGCTCGCTCCGATGTTCGGCCAGCTCACATTGCTCGTCGCCTCGTGGCGCGCCATCTTCTTCGGCCTGGCCCTGGGCGGGGCGATCATGCTCGCCTGGAGCCTCATCCGGCTGCCCGAGACTCTGGACCCCCGCTACCGGCGGCCGCTCAACCCGAAGACGATCTGGGACGGGACCTGGCAGACGCTCAGCAACCGGCAGTCGCTGGGCTATACGCTCGCCTTCACTTTGATGATGGCCAGCCTGATGGGCTATATCAATTCGATCCAGCAGATCGTCTTCGACGTCTTCCGCCGGCCGGAGCTGATCGCTGCGACCTTCGCAGGCGTGGCACTGCCGATGGCCTTCACCTCGTGGCTCAACTCGAGGATCGTCGAGCGGATCGGCACCCGCCGGGTCGCCCATGCAGGCCTCGCCTTGTTCACCCTGTCGGCGCTGGTCCATCTCGCGATCGTCCTGACCGTCGGCGAGGGATTGTGGCTGTTCATCGTCATGCAGGGCCTGACCATGGCCTGCTTCGGCCTCGCGTCGGCCAATTTCGGGTCGCTTGCGATGCAGCCGCTCGGCCATGTCGCCGGCACCGCCTCCTCCGTCCAGGGAACGATCGGGACGATCGGCGGAGCCCTTCTCGGCCTCGTCGTCGGCCAGAGCTTCGACGGAAGCCTGGTCCCGATGGTCGGCGCCTTCGCCCTCTTCGGGGGCCTCGGTTTGCTCATATTGCTGGCGACCGAGCGGGGACGGCTATTTGGTCGGGGGTAGAGGCGGGGCCCCGCGGCCCACGCCGTCACCCTGAACTCGTTTCAGGGTCCAACTCGGCGCCGCGCCAAAGTCAGGCTGTGGGACAGACTGTCGAGCCCATCCCCGGCGCCTTTGGGCGCCAATTTCAAATAGAAGGCGCAAAGGCGCAAAGGCGCGACGTAGAGAGCCCCTCTTTCTACGTCGCGCCTTTGCGCCTTTGCGCCTTCTCTCAAGAAATCCAGGGCCTGCCGGCCGGTGAGGAAAATCACTCGATGCGATGACCTCCAACCGCCGTACTGCTCGACCCTGGATCCTGAAACGAGTTCAGGATGACGCAGGGAGGCCCGGCCGACGCGTCTCGCGCCGGCCGGGCTCAGAGTCTCAGATATCGTCGTCCGGGCTCGGGCCGGCCATCAGCGCTTCGGCGACCTCGTCGGTCTTGCCGCGGATGGCGCGCTCGAGCCGGGCGGCGACCTCGGGATTCTCCTTGAGGTAGGTCTTCGAATTCTCGCGGCCCTGCCCGATCCGGATCGAATCGTAGCTGAACCAGGCGCCGGACTTCTCGACGATCCCCGCCTTGACCCCGAGGTCGAGTATCTCGCCGACCTTGGAAATGCCCTCGCCGTACATGATGTCGAACTCGACCTGCTTGAACGGCGGTGCCACCTTGTTCTTGACGACCTTAACCCGGGTCGTGTTGCCGACGATGTCGTCCCGGTCCTTGATCTGGCCGGTGCGGCGGATGTCGAGCCGGACGGAGGCGTAGAATTTGAGGGCGTTGCCGCCGGTCGTCGTCTCGGGATTACCGTACATCACTCCGATCTTCATCCGAAGCTGGTTGATGAAGATGACCAGGCACTTGGACTTGGAGATGGACCCGGTCAGCTTCCTCAGCGACTGCGACATCAGCCGCGCCTGGAGGCCGACATGGCTGTCGCCCATCTCGCCCTCGATCTCAGCCCGGGGGACGAGCGCGGCGACCGAATCGACCACCAGCACGTCGATCGCGTTGGAGCGCACCAGGGTGTCGGTGATCTCGAGCGCCTGCTCGCCCGTGTCGGGCTGGGAGACGATCAGCTCGTCGACGTCGACTCCGAGCTTGCGGGCGTAGACGGGGTCGAGGGCGTGCTCGGCGTCGACGAACGCCGCCGTCCCGCCATTCTTCTGGGCCTCGGCGATGACGTGGAGGGCGAGAGTCGTCTTGCCCGAGCTTTCCGGCCCGTAGACCTCGATGACCCGGCCGCGCGGAAGCCCGCCGATTCCGAGCGCGATGTCGAGACCGAGCGAGCCCGTCGAGATGGTCTCGATCTCGACCGCCTCGCGCGAGCCGAGCTTCATCGCGCTGCCCTTGCCGAATGCGCGGTCGATCTGCGCCAGGGCGGCCTCCAGGGCCTTTGCCTTGTCCATATTGTCCGAGTTTCCCACCACCTTGAGTGAAGCCGCCATGGCCCGCATTCCCTATTGCCTCTGCGCCGCCCATTCAACGCGATTGTTGGTGATGTACACCATGTGTTCACGGAGAACAAGAGGAAAACGCCGAGCAATCCTACGCTTTCCCTAGCCTTATTCAAAAACCGAGTTCGCCGGCGCCGCGCCTGCCGCTCTGCCGCGATCGGCTACCGCAACCAGGCCATCGCCGCGCGGCTTTCCGGCAGGGCCGGTCCGGGCCGGCGCCCTCGCCGCCTTCGTCCTCGCCCGAGCTTACCGCCAAGTCGGTGCCCCAAATCGGTGCCTGGCACCATTTTCTGTGAAATCGGTGCCTGGCACCATTTTCCGTTTGGGATGCGATCTCCGAAATCGGTGCCTGGCACCAATTACGCACGGCATGCGATTTTGGGATCGCTCCGGCCGATCGGCTAATCGTTACGGATGGCGCGTTCCATCCGACTCACCGTCCCCGGCCACCCGCATCACGTCACCCATCGCGGCAACAACCGGCAACGCACCTTCTTCTCGCCGAACGACCATCGGCTCTACATCCGCTATCTGTCGGAGGCCTGCAGCGCGACCGCGACTTCGGTCTGGGCCTGGTGCCTGATGCCGAACCACGTCCACCTGGTCCTGGTGCCGTCCACCGAAGACGGGCTGAGTGCCGTTCTCCACCGCACCCAGGGACGCTATAGCCGGGCCGTCAACGTCCGTGAAAAGTGGGTCGGTCAGCGGTGGCAGGGCCGGTTCGCGTCGTTCGTCATGGACGAGGATCATCTTCTCGCCTGCGCCCGGTACGTCGAGCTCAACCCGGTCAGGGCCGGCCTCGCCGCTTGCGCTTCGGACTGGCCGTGGTCGAGCGCCCGGGCGCATCTCGGCGGCCCGGCCGACGCTCTGACCGACCCCCGGCCGCTGCTCGATCGATGGCCGGACTGGCGGTCGGTGCTGGCTTCGGGCGAGGACGGGCGGGCGCTGGACTCGATCCGGGCGCACGAGCGAAGCGGCCGCCCACTCGGCGGCGAATCCTTCCTCGCCCATCTCGAAACCGTCACCGGGCTCCGGCTTTCCCCCCGGCCGCGCGGCCGGCCTCCGCTCGCCCGGAAATGATTCGAAGGCTGTAAATGGCGACTAAATGGTGCCTGGCACCAATTTCCGGAGGGCCCCCGCCGTGATAATCGGTGCCTGGCACCAATTTCCGTTATTGGTGCCTGGCACCAATTTCCACACCGATTTCCAAGCTCGTGCGCGGTTTGATTGGTGCCTGCGCCGATTCGGGCGAGTTCGGCCGGGCCGGTGACGGATGGGTAAGGAATCGGACGCTAGGATGTGGCGATGGCCGCCGCGATCCTCGCCCTCCTGCTGCTGGTGAATCTCGTCACCGTCTTCCACTTTTGGGACGACAAGAGGCGCGCCGTCGCCGGGCAGTGGCGGATCCCCGAATCGACCCTGCTCGGCCTCGCGGCGATGGGAGGAACTCCCGGAGCGGTGCTCGCCTGCCGACTCTTCCGGCACAAGACCCGAAAGCAGCCCTTCGCGACGCTGCTCCTGCTCACCGGAGCGATCCAGGCCGGCGCCCTGGCAGGCTTCTTCCTCGGCTGACCCTTGCCGCCCCAGGGCGGCGGCTCTATCGCTCGGCCATGCCCTTCGCGCACCGCCACCTGCTCGGGATCGAAGCGCTCTCCCCCGACGACATCCACTTCCTGCTCGACGAAGCCGAGCCCTGGGTCGAGTTCAACCGCGGCGCGCGCAAGGCCGACCGGCGCCTCGCCGGGCTTACCCAGTTCAACCTGTTCTTCGAGAACAGCACCCGCACCCTCTTCTCGTTCGAGGTCGCCGGCAAGAGGCTGGGCGCCCAGGTCTCGAACTTCCACCCGGGCGGCTCGAGCGTCCGCAAGGGCGAGAGCCTCGTCGATACCGCACTGACGCTGGGCGCGATGAGGCCCGACGTGATGATCGTCCGGCACGGCGAGACCGGGGCTCCGCACCAGGTCGCCGAGGCGGTCGACTGCCCGGTGATCAACGCCGGCGACGGCACCGGCGAGCATCCCACCCAGGCCCTGCTCGACGCTCTCACCATGCGCCGCCGCAAGGGGCGGATCGAAGGCCTCGAAGTCGCGATCTGCGGCGACATACGCCACAGCCGGGTGGCGGGGTCCAATCTGAAGCTTCTGCCCAAGCTCGGAGCCAGGGTCCGGCTGGTCGGGCCCCCTTCCCTGCTTCCAGCTCAGCCCGGCGCACTACCGGTCTTCACCGATTTCGACGAGGGCATTGCGGGCTGCGACGTGGTAATGATGCTGAGGATCCAGCGCGAGCGGATGGAGGCGAGCGTCTCGGGGAGCCTCGCCGATTTCCACGCCCTTTACGGGCTGACGATGAAGAGGCTCGAGCGGGCCGCCCCCGGCGCAGTCGTCATGCATCCCGGCCCGATGAACCGCGGCGTGGAGATCGACGGCGAAGTCGCCGACCACCCGACCCGCTCGGCGATACTCGAGCAGGTCGAGATGGGGGTCGCGGTCAGGATGGCCGTGCTCGACGTGTTGACCCGGGAACGGCGGGGCTGATAATCCTCCCCTGCATTCGCAGGGGAGGGGGACCGCGCGAAGCGCGGTGGAGGGGCCTTACGGAGTCGAAAGAACCCCTCCACCAGGCTTCGCCTGGTCCCCCTCCCCGAGAAATCTCAGGGAGGATTTTAAGGAGTCAGCCCCGGCGTCCGGCCGAATAGCGGCTCGCCCAGCGGACCGGGGCGTCCCCGGCGACGGTGCGGACGAAGCAGGCGCCGCCCTTGGCCCGGATCGAGCTGCAGGTCCGGCCCGCGGCCTCGCGGCTTTCGAAGCCTGCGACGGAAAGCCGGTGGAGGGTTCCCCGGCCGGGCACCGTGACGGTCGTGCTGAGCGGGGTGAGATCGGCGAAGCCGAAGCGCTTGAGCATCTGCGCCCAGGCCCGCTCGACCGAAGAGGAGGAGGAAAAGGCGCCGAGCTGGACGGCGAAGCGGCCCGTTCCGGCGGCGGCCGAGGCGCGGGGCGAGCGGCGCTGGACCTCGAAGCGCGGCGCCGGAGTCTCCATCGACCGGCTCGGAGCGATCACCGAAGCCTGCGGAGTGACGAGCGCCTCGACCGCCTCGGCGTAAAGCGGCCTGGTCTCTTCGGCGGGCGCCGCGGCCTCGGCGGCGGCACGCTCGCTTACCCATTGCGGAAGCTCGGTGGTCGCGATCTCGACCGGCTCGTCCGGTGCAGCCGGCGCCGGCTCGGCTTGGGCGAGGACGACGGGTTCGGCAGAAGCCAGGGCGGGCGCGGTCGCCGCGACGGTCTCGGGCGAAGGCTCGGGCAGCGGCTCGGCGGCGGCGAAGGCGGTCGAGTCGGACTGGGCCGGAGCGAGAGCGAGCCGGACCGGCTGCCCCGAATCCTCGGCGGGAGTGACTCCGAGCAAGGCTGCGACCTGGGTCGCGCCGCCGCCCGGCTGGGCGAGGGAAGCCCATTCCTGAAGGCGCGAGCCGAGATCGGCCGGCGAGAGATCCTGGGAGGCGGTGACCCGGGCCTTCTCCCAGTCGCCCGCGAGCGCATAGGACAAAGCGAGGTTCTGGCGGACCCGGGCGGTCGCTCCGGGGGCGCGCGCCGCCGGCTCGAGAAGGTCGATCGCGCGGCGGGCCTCGCCGGCGAGCGCATAAGCGAGGCCGATGTCGGCCGGAGAGGCGGTCTCGGCGATCCGGTCGAGCTCGGCGACGGCCCCGGCCGGACGGCCAAGCGCGATCCGGGCCAGAGCGATGCTGAACGAAGCGCGCGCATTGGCCGGGTCGAGCTGCCTGACGTCGGCGAACGTGGCTTCGGCGGACTGGAAGCGGCCGTTCTTGAGGTAGAGATCGGCGAGCATCATCCGGTAGCCGACGTCGCGCGGACTGAGCTCGACGGCGCCTTCGGCAAAGCCCAGGGCTTCCTTATAATCGCCCTTCGCGACCGCGGCCTGGGCCTTTGCGAAGAGCGGCGCCGCGTCCTGTCCGGCCCTCGGCGCCCTGGTCGAGGCCGAGGCGATCCGAGTGGCGGGCCCGCAGGCGACCATGGTCGATCCGATCGCCAATGCGGAGACCGCGAACTTCAGTGCGACGCTCTTGTTCATCTTGTCCACTCCGCTCAACTTTTGTCGGACTTCCCCGCGGCGGCCCCGGAAAGGGCCTCCAGCTCGGGCATCGAATCGAGGAAATCATCGAGAGCCTCGGTGACCAGCTGCTGCGCCGAGCGGCGCGACAGGGCGCAGGCGAGGCGCAGCTTCAGATGCCGCTGCGGATCGAGTCGAAGGGTGAAGGCCGCCTTGGCCTTCGCCGCGATGCCCGGCGCCCGGACCGAAGCGGAACGCGAGCGGGGAAGATTCACCACTCGAGCCTCGCTCGGAGCTTCGGCCCTGGGCTCGGGCCGAGCCTCGGCTTCGGGCTCGGACGGCGCCTCCGGCTCGGGCCGGGGCATGGGCTCGGGCGCCGCTTCGGGAACCAGCTGCGGCGGTGCGAGCCGCGCCTGCAGGTCGCGCTGCTGCTCGACCACCGCAGGCGGCTCGACATGCGAACGGCCGCCCGGCGCCGGAGTCAGTGCTTCGATCGAGCTCGGCACGTGCTCGGGGAGCTCGTGCGCCTCGTTGATGTCGTGGAGCGCTCCGGGCGCGTGGCCCATGTCGTTCCAGCCCAGGTCCTCGAGGCTGGAGCCGAAGCTTCCGAAACCCTGGGGACGCATTGCCGGCTTGGCGGCGCCCTTCCGGGCGAGGAGGCCTGAGGAGAGTGAAGCGAAAGGCTTGGTCTCGGCCATGTCGCGCACCCCTTACTGGCCGACCACGCGGCGGCCGAAGCCCCCGGCGGGTCGAGCGCTTGCGGGATGGGCGGCAAATCCCTGCGGCGCCGAGAAAACGGTGCGCCGGAAATTCTTTTCGAGCCGGTCGGCGACATAGTCCCAGAGCTCGACCACCTCCTTGGCGGACTTGCTGTTGGGATCGACCTCCATCACCGTCCGTCCGTCGATCATCGACGCGGCATAGTCGGTGCGGTGGTGAAGCGTGACCGGTGCGACCGTGCCGTGCTGCGAGAGCGCGACAGCGGCCTCGTAGGTGATCCGCGCCTTGGGCGTGGCGGCGTTGACGACGAAGATGAGCGGCTTTCCGGCGCGCTCGCAAAGGTCGACCGTGGCTCCGACGGCGCGAAGGTCGTGCGGGCTCGGCCGGGTCGGGATGAGGATCAGCTCGGCGACCTGGATCACGCTCTGGATCGCCATGGTGATGGCCGGAGGTGTGTCGATCACCGCGAGCTTGAAGCCCTGCTGGCGAAGTATCTCGAGATCGGCCTGGAGCCGGGCGACCGTGGTCTGGGCGAAAGCGGGCATCTCGGCCTCGCGTTCGTTCCACCAGTCCGCGAGCGATCCCTGCGGATCGATGTCGATCAGGCAGACCGGGCCTGCACCCGCCCTTTCCGCCTGGACGGCGAGATGGCCGGACAAGGTCGTCTTGCCGGATCCCCCCTTCTGCGACGATAGTGCCAAAACGCGCATGTTTTCCCCTCGGGCTCGCAAAGCTTGCAGTCCGTTTGCGCCGCCTTTGGCTAAAATCCGGTTAACGCGGATGACTGGGCGAGGCGTATTTTCCACACCCGCTCGCCCTGAGCGTGTCGAAGGCCCCTCTTCTTTTTGGGACTGCAAGTTGAGGGCTTCGACAAGCTCGGCCCGAACGGATCGGCATATGAACGGCTCCCGGGCGGGCCGCTTTATGCTAAGGACGCATTAAGGATTTTCGGCTAGCTGCCGATCTCGAAAACCCTGTCCCGCGCGGGAGATGAATGATGCACTTTTCAGGTCGGCCCCTTCTCGCAGCCTGTGCGACGGCGGCCTTGCTTATCCTCGGAGCCCAGGCGGGTGCCGGCGCAGCCCCGTCCGACGTCAAGGCGGGAATCGAGCGCTGGAGCCGGGGCGACTATGCCGGAGCGGTGGCCCAGTGGCGGCCGCTCGCGGAAGCGGGCAATGCCGACGCCCAGTTCAACCTCGGCCAGGCCTACAAGCTCGGCCGCGGAGTGCCGGCCAACGCCGCGACGGCGCAGAGCTGGTACCAGAAGGCCGCCCGCCAGGGCCACGAGCAGGCACAGGTCAATGTCGGGCTGCTGCTGTACAATAGCGGCCGCCGCCAGGAGGCTCTGCCCTGGATCCGCAAGGCGGTCGAGCTCGGCGATCCGCGCGCCCAGTACATATTGGGCACCGAGCTGTTCAACGGCGACCTCGTCGCCAAGGACTGGCCGCGCGCCTACGCCCTGATGCTCCGCGCCGCGGACGGAGGAGTTCCTCCGGCCGCCGACAATCTCAAGTCGATGGACCGTTTCATCCCGGCCGACCAGCGCCGGCAGGGCGTCGCCCTCGCCCAGAGCATGGGCCGGCCCGCCGGGCCCGGCGGAATGAAGACCAACGTCTTCGCCTCGGCGCCGGTCGCGGTCGCGCCGGCGCGTGCGGCTCCGGTCAAGCCGGCCGGCCCGGCGCCCCGGCGTCCCGCCGCCGCTCCTGCCCCGGCTCCGGCCGCGGCCGGGGGGCGCTGGCGGGTACAGCTCGGAGCCTTCGGAAGCGCCGGGGGCGCCCAGCGCGCCTGGGCGGGTCTCAAGGGCAGGCTCGGCGCCGGGCTCCAGCCCAATTACGTCGCCGCCGGAGCGGTCACTCGGCTCCAGGCCGGCCCGCTTCCGAGCCGGGCCGCCGCCGACCGGGTCTGCGCTGCGGCGAAGGCCGCGGGCTCGGCCTGCTTCCCGGTCGCGCCTTAACCGAATTTTCGCGCCTGCGCGGCTATGACCGTCCTCGATCTGGGGGGCGAACATGGCGGCAGTCGGGAGGATCGGGAGCGAGAGCCGGATGGCGTCGCGCTGGCGGCGGCGGCGGATGTGCATCCTGATCGCCGGAGCGCCCGCGCCTGCGGCGCTCCGCTCCATCTCCGCCAGCGGAGCCTTCCTCGAAACCAATGCCCGGCCGGCTCCGGGCGACCCGGTCGAGCTTCGCCACCCGGACGCCGGGACGATCGAGGCGACGGTGCGGTTCCTCGCCCCGGACGGGGTCGAGCTGGGCTTTCCGCTCGGCGAGGCCTCGGTCGCCTTCGCCCTGGCCGCGATCGCCGCCGACATGACCCGGCCGTAGGCTGCCCGGCTTCCGGCCGAAACACGTCATGCCGGGCTTGCCCCGGCATCGATGAACATTGCCGCGTTCGGGGTTTTCCCACTGACGTGTCCATGCATTCCGGCCTCCGCCGGAATGACGGCCAATTGGATAAGCCCTACTCCTCCCATTCGCTCCGCGCCCACCCCTGGGCGTAGAGGAGGGCGGTGAGGTCGTTGTGGCGGATCGCGGAGTCCGCGGCGGCGATTGCGGCGGGCTTCGCGTGGTAGGCGATTCCGAGGCCCGCTTCCATCAGCATCGGAATGTCGTTGGCGCCGTCGCCGACCGCTAGGGTCTCGTCGATCCTGAGGCCGCGCTCGGCGACCGCTTCGAGCAGCGCCGAGCGCTTGCCCTCGGCGCCGAGGATCGCGCCTTCGACGCTTCCGTCGAGCCTGCCCGACCTGAAGCCGAGCCGATTGGCGACGACCCGGTCGAAGCCGATCTCGGCTCCGACGGGGTCGGCGAACCGGGTGAAGCCTCCGGAGACGAGGAGGGTGAAGGCCCCTTCCCGCTTCATCGTCCGGACCAGCGCCCGGGCGCCGCCGGTGAGCCGGACCCGTTCCGCCAGGCAGCGGTCGATCGCGGCCTCGTCGAGCCCGGCGAGCGCTGCGACCCGCCCGGCAAGCGCGGCTTCGAAGCCGATCTCGCCCCTCATCGCCCGTTCGGTGACCGCCGCGACCTCGGCCTTGACGCCGGCATAATCGGCGAGCTCGTCGATGCACTCGACGGAGATCATCGTCGAATCCATGTCCGCGACGAGCAGCCGTCGGCGCCTCGAAGCCTCGCCCTGGACGACGACGTCGACCCCGTCGATCAGCCCTTCGAGCGCCGCCCGGGCCGGCCCGGGCGCGGCGGAGAAGTGCAGGTCGCAGGCCCTGTCCTCCTCGATCCAGCTTCGTCCGCAGGGCGCGATCCCGGCGGCCGCGAGGGAGTCGGCGGCAGCGGAAATATCCCCGTCGGCGAGGCGATCCTTTGCTATCAGGGTGGCGATGAACATGGCTTCTTCTTCGAAACTGCGGCTGGCGCTTATCGCGGGGCCGACGGCGAGCGGCAAGTCGGCGCTCGCGCTCGCGCTCGCGGAAGCGGCGGGCGGGACCGTGATCAACGCCGACAGCGCGCAAGTTTATGCGGATCTGCGCATAATCTCGGCCCGACCCACGCCGCAGGACGAGGCCCGGGCGCCTCACCGTCTCTACGGCTACAGGGACGGCGCCGAAGCCTGCTCGGCAGCCGACTGGGCGGCGGACGCGAGGAAAGCGATCGGTGAAGCGCACGAGGCGGGCGGGCTTCCGATCCTGGTCGGCGGGACCGGTCTTTATATCCGGACCCTGCTGGACGGGATCGCTCCGATACCCGACATCGATCCGGCGGTCCGGGCGGCGGTCCGGTCATTCACCGTCCTGCATAATTATGCAGCGCTGGAGACCGAGGATCCGACCGCCGCGGCCCGGCTCCGGCCGACCGACTCGGCGCGAGTGGCCCGGGCCCTGGAAGTGGTCCGCTCGACTGGACGGCCGCTTGCGGAATGGCAGAAGGAGCGCTCCGGCGGAATCCGCGGCGAGGTCGACCTCGATCCGCTGATCCTGCTGCCTGAACGCGGCCGGCTCTACGCCCGGTGCGACGAGCGTTTTGAGAGAATGTTGTCCAACGAAGGACTTGAAGAGGTTCGTTCGCTTCTCGATCGAAGGCTGAATCCGATGCTTCCGGCGATGCGCGCGATCGGTGTGCGCGAAATAGGCGCCTTCCTGCGGGGCGAGACGAGCCGGCACGAGGCTCTCGCCGCGGGGCGGACGGCCACCCGCCAATATGCGAAGCGCCAATATACCTGGTTCTCCCGCCAGCCGCCTCCCGACTGGCCGCGAGTGACGGAGGCGACGGACGATCCGACGCGACTGATGCATTTCTTTCGTTCGGGCTGAGCTTGTCGAAGCCCTCCACTTCCTACTACCGGAACGAAGGAAAGCCCTTCGACAAGCCCAGGGCGAACGGAGTAGTCGAAGCCGATGCAGGTCTATCGCGATGAGGATTCCGATCTCGCTCTGATCCGCAGCCGCCGGGTCGCGGTGATCGGGTACGGCAACCAGGGACGCGCCCAGGCGCTCAACCTTCGCGACAGCGGCGTATCCGTCCTGATCGGTCTTCCCGAGGGATCGGGCAGCCGGCCGCCCGCCTCGAGTGATGGATTTGACGTCATGACTGCGGCGCAAGCCTCTGAAAAGGCGGACCTCGTCGTCATGCTCGCCGCCGACGAGCTGCATTCGAGAATCTATGCCGAGGAGGTCGCTCCGAACCTCGCCGAGGGCGCGGCACTCCTCTTCGCCCACGGTCTGAGCATCCGCTTCGCGCTCATCGAACCGAGGCCCGATCTCGACGTCCTGCTGGTCGCCCCCAAGGGGCCCGGGACCGCGCTCCGGCGGGAATATGAGCAGGGCGGCGGCCTCATCGCCCTGTTCGCCGTTCACCAGGACCCGACGGGCCGGGCCGAGGCCTTGGCGCTTTCCTACGGGGCGGCGATCGGAAGCGGGCGGGTCGGAATGCTCAGGACCAGCTTCGCCGAGGAATGCGAGGCCGACCTGTTCAACGAGCAGGCGGTGCTGTGGGGCGCGATCCCCGAGCTGATCCATGCCGGCTTCGAAACCCTGGTCGACGCCGGCTTCTCGCCCGAAATCGCTTATTTCGAATGTCTTACCGAGGTGAAGTTGATAGCCGATCTCATCTATGAGCGGGGAATCGCCGGGATGCGCGAGGCGATCTCCAACACCGCCGAGTTCGGCGCCCTCAAGGGCGCAACGCGGATCGTCACCGCCGACACGAGAACCGAGATGCGCCGGATCCTTCGCGAGGTGCGCGGCGGGGGGTTCGTACGCGAGCTCGTCGCGGACTCGCAGGCGGGCTATCCGCGCCTGAAGTCCAGCCGGACCGAGGCCGCGGCCCATCCGATCGAGCAGGTCGCAAAGCGGCTGAAGGCGCTTTCCGGCCGGACCGGCGATGCCTGACGGCCGGCCCTGGGACCGCCGACGACGGCTTGAGACGGCGTTCGCCGCCGTCGTCGCGGCCGCGACGATCTGGGCCGCATGGGGCCTCTGGCACGACTACCGGCTTCCCGGGCGGCTGATGCAGATCCAGCTCGGAACGGACCGCAAGCACGTGGAAGCCGTTCTCGGAACGCCCGACTGGCAAGGGCCGTGCCTCGGCTACCTCACCTATCTTCCAAGGGCCGACTGCACGATCGAGCTCGGCTATTCGTCCGCCTTCGCTCCGCTTCGCCCGGTTCACTGGGTCGTGCAGCTCGACCGGAGCGGGAAGGTGATCGAGACCCAGCCGGTCCGGTCGCGGTGACGGGATCCGAACGCCCGCAAAGTCGTATGCCCCTGGTCCCCGTGCGGCATGAACCGGTGTCGAGTCCGTCATCCCGGGCTTGACCCGGGATCCATGAACACCGCGCGCGCCATTTCCACCGACCGTGTTCATGGATTCGGGCTTTCGCCGGAATGACGAAGAAGTTCCGGCTCTGCCGCCCCGCGGCTTCCCGCTCGGTGCGCGAGCCGATTGACCGCGATCCGGGCGCCGGTCTAACGGCCTTGCGCGATGAGCGCTCGCCCCCGACCCGCCTGGCTGCCGCCCCCCGACGGCTCGCGCGACCTTCGGGTCGAGGATCCGACCAACCACTGGGTCGTCCATCTGATCGGACGAATGCTGCTGCCGCTGGCGCTTCGGGCCGGGATCTCGGCCAATCTGGTCTCCGTGGCGGGACTCGCGGTCGGCTCCGGCGCCGCGCTCGCCTATCTGGGCTGGCGCGATCCGGCGCTCGCGACCCTCGGCTTCCTGCTCACCGTCGCCTGGCTGGTGATGGACGGCCTCGACGGAATGATCGCCCGAGCCACCCGAACCGCGAGCGCGCTCGGCCGCTTCCTCGACGGCCTGTGCGACCACGGGGTGTTCCTGATCCTCTATCTCGCGCTCGGAGCCTCGATCGACACGCCCGAGGCCTGGATCACCGGAACGATCGCCGGCCTCGTCCACGGGGTCCAGTCCAACCTCTTCGAAGGCGAGCGGGCACGCTATCACCGCCGGGCCCGCGGCGACCCCGGGAGTGGGAGCCCTGCCCCGTCGGCCAACGCGGCGGTGCGATTCTACGACCGGCTCGCCGGCTCGCTGGACCGGGTCGCGGGGCGGTTCGACCGGACGCTGGCCGAGACCGCGGACCGCCGCGCCCTGGCGGCCGCCTATGGGGATCGCGCCGCTCCCGCGCTGAAGCTGATGAACCTGCTCAACGCCAACAACCGGGTAATCGCAGTCTACGCCGCCTGCCTGGCCGGCGATCCGATGCTGTTCTGGTGGTGGGAGCTGGGCCCGCTCACCCTGGTGACCGCGGCGGGCCTGGTCTGGCACCGCCGGATCGAGGCTCGGCTGGTCGCCACGCCCCGCGCTTTTTAATCCCATTCTTTCAGTGACCTGGAACCGGTATCTGCCGACGCGCAAGCTCGACATCGCCGGCGCCGAGGCGGCGAAGCCGTAGCGGCCGTCCATTATTTCCTCCTAACAGATTCCCGAATGTGGCCGCGCGCCAGCTTCGCCCTAGGTCCGAGCGCGAAAATGGTGACAGTATAGGTTTTTTGACCTCGCACGGCTGCGTCCGGCCGGCTGAAATGATTGTGGCGCAACGTGCCGGACCGGCTAGTCGGGCAGCCGCCAGGTTATGGCCTGAGTGACTTCGCGGACCCCGGTCGCATAGCCTTCGGTCCGGCCCTCCTTTGGGATCAGGTGCGGCCGCTTGCGGAACAGGTCGCACGTGGCCGAATCGAGCGACGAGTCACCGCTCGACTCGACGATTTCGCAGCTCAGCACCGAGTCCTGCGAATCCGCCAGCATGCGGACGCTGGTGCGGCCCTGCTTGCGCGCCAGAAGCGCGGCCTCCGGATAGAGCTGACCCTCGGTGTCGGATATGACTGAAGGACCGCGCCGCGGCGGCTCAGGGCAGCGGAGGCGCTTGCTCAGGAACAGCAGCGGGTCGCAGTCGAGCGGCCGCGCCCGGGTGATCGACACGATCCTGACCAGCGGGCCCAGAGCCGTCACTCCGGCCTCCGCGTCTCGCTGCCGGCAGGGCGAAGCGCCGAAGCGTCTCTCGGCCACGATCTCCACCCAAAGGGCCCGACCGGCATGTCGCCCGCGCTCCACGGACCGAGCGGCCTCCTCGATCTGGCTGAGCACTTCGGGCGTGGCGTGGGCGCAGAGCTCGATGTCGGTCCATCGGCCCGACTCGAGATTGGCTCGGAGCCCCCGTTCCGGGCTGAAGGTCATCAGGTCCAGGCCTGCGTCGGGAATGGTGAGCAGCCCCGCCTGCGACTCCAACTTCGATTCCGCCCAGGGCTTGGCCACCGGAACGCCTGTCGGGAACAGGTCGGCGAAGCTGAAGAGAAAGAATATCAAGCCGAAGAAAAGCAAAGCCGCGACGATCCCGCCAATTCTTCGGCCCGGCCGGGGCTCGCTGACTCCGGCGTCCTTCTCCACCTATTTCCGCCCGAACAGTTTCTCGATGTCGCCATGGGCGAGCTTCACCCAGGTCGGCCGGCCGTGGTTGCACTGGCCGCTATGGGGGGTGACCTCCATCTCGCGGAGAAGCGCGTTCATCTCGGCGATCGAGAGGATCCGGCCCGCCCGGACCGAGCCGTGGCAGGCCATGGTCGCTGCCACATGCTCGAGCCTTTCCTTCAGGACCAGGGCCTCGTCGAAGGCCGCAAGCTCGTCGGCGAGGTCGGTGACCAGGCCCTTGACGTCGCCGTTGCCGAGGAGCGCCGGCGTCGCCCGGACCAGCATCGCCCGGGCTCCGAAACGCTCGAGCTCGAGGCCCATCTCGGTGAGCTCGTCCGACCGCGCCTCGAGCCGGTCGCAGCCCGGCTCGTCGAGCTCGACGACCTCGGGAAGAAGAAGCGCCTGGCGGGAAACTCCGCCGTCCGCCAGGGCCCGGCGCATCCGCTCGAGCACCAGCCGCTCGTGGGCGGCGTGCTGATCGACCAGGATCAGCCCGTCCTCCGCCTCGGCGACGATATAGGTGGCCGCGACCTGGCCCCGGGCGACTCCGAGCGGGAAGCGGGTCGATTCGGGGGGCGCGGCGAAGGCGGTCTCGCCGCGGGCGGCCGGGGCGAAGTCGTAGGGGGCTCGGGTCTCGTGGAAGCGGTGAAACCCCTCCCCTTCAGGGGAGGGGTTGGGAGTGGAACCTGTGTAGGCGAATAGGCCGGGCCTTGCCGATGAGGACATCCCCCACCCCGGCCCCTCCCCTGAAGGAGAGGGGCTTTGCTGCCACGGAACGTCCGCCGCCGCCCGCTGGACGCTCCTGAACCCAGCCGAATCCAGCGCATGCCTCAGCCCGCCGACGATCAGCCCGCGGATACCTGCGGGATCCCGGAAGCGCACCTCGGTCTTGGCGGGGTGGACGTTGACGTCGACCTCGTCGCCGGGAAGGTCGATGAACAAGGCGAGGACCGGGTGGCGGTCGCGGGCGAGCAGGTCCTGGTAGGCGGCCCGGACCGCTCCGATCAGGAGGCGGTCCTTCACCGGGCGGCCGTTGACGAAGAGGAACTGGTGGTCGGCGATCCCGCGATTGAAAGTCGGCAGGCCGGCCACTCCCCCGAGCCTCGCCGGCCCGCGGTCGTAGTCGACGGCGACGCTGTTGGAGTGGAGGGCCCGGTCGGTGAGCGCTGCGACTCGGGCCGGGCGGTCCTCGCCGGCCTGGACGATGAGGGTCCGTCGGCCCTCATGCTCGACGCTGAAGCCGATGTCGGGCCGGGCCATGGCCAGCCTCTTCACGACGTCGAGGCAGGCCGCATATTCGGAGCGCTCGGAGCGGAGGAACTTGCGGCGGGCCGGGACCCGGGCGAACAAGCGCTCGACCCGGATCCGGGTGCCGGGCGGAAGCGCCGCCGGGCCCTCCCCTTCGAGCCTGCCGTTGTCGACGATTCGCGACCAGCCGTCGAAGCCGCGGACACGGCTCTCGACCGCGAGCCGGGCGACGCTCGCGATCGACGGGAGGGCCTCGCCCCGGAAGCCCAAGGTGGTCACCGCCTCGATCTCCTCGCCGGGGAGCTTGGAGGTGGCGTGGCGCTCGAGCGCAAGCGCCATGTCGGACGGGCTCATCCCGCAGCCGTCGTCGGCGACCTCGATCCGCTCGGTGCCCCCGCCCCCGAGGGAAACCGCGATCCGGGTCGCTCCGGCGTCGATCGCGTTCTCGACCAGCTCCTTCAACGCGCTGGCCGGTCTTTCCACCACTTCACCCGCGGCGATGCGGTTGACCAGATGCTCGGGAAGGCGGCGTATTGACATCGATCCGGTCGATAGACCAAGCGGCGGCATCCCGACAGGCTTGTTAACTCATTTGTGGAACAAGGCGACGGGCCATCCTATAGAGAAAGGCAAGCGCGCCGGGCACCACGCCTCGGCGGCGTTTTTCAAGAAGCGGGACCCAGCTCAATGTCACTCTTGCGTTTCTTCAAGTTCCCCTCGCACGACATGGCGATCGACCTCGGTACGGCCAACACGGTCGTCTACGTCCGGGGCCGGGGCGTGGTCCTGAACGAGCCTTCGGTGGTCGCGATCGAGACGATCAACGGGGTGAAGCGCGTGAAGGCGGTCGGCGACGACGCCAAGATGATGATGGGCAAGACCCCCGACCAGATCGAGGCGATCCGGCCGCTGAGGGACGGGGTCATCGCCGACATCGACGTCGCCGAGCAGATGATCAAGCACTTCATCCAGAAGGTCCACGGCAAGCGCCGATTCCCGCGCTGGCCCGAGATCGTCATCTGTGTCCCCTCGGGCTCGACCTCGGTCGAGCGGCGCGCCATCCGCGACGCCGCCTCCAACGCCGGCGCTTCGCAGGTGTGGCTGATCGAGGAGCCGATGGCCGCCGCGATCGGCGCCGACATGCCTGTGACCGAGCCGATCGGGTCGATGGTCGTCGATATCGGCGGAGGGACGACCGAGGTGGCCGTCCTCTCGCTTCGCGGCCTCGCCTACACGACCAGCGTGAGGGTCGGAGGCGACAAGATGGACGAGGCGATCTCCTCCTACGTCAGGCGCAACCACAATCTCCTGATCGGCGAGGCGACGGCCGAGCGGATCAAGAAGCAGGTCGGGATCGCCAAGCCGCCCACGGACGAGAACGGTCAGCCCAGCGACGGCCTCTCGGTCCACATCAAGGGCCGCGACCTCGTCAACGGGGTGCCCAAGGAGATCACGATCAACCAGCGCCAGATCGCGGAGGCCCTGTCGGAACCGGTCAACACGATCGTCGAGGGCGTTCGGATCGCCCTCGAGAACACGGCTCCGGAGCTGGCCGCCGACATCGTCGATCAGGGCATCGTCCTGACCGGCGGGGGCGCGCTCCTCCAGGGGCTGGACGAGGTGCTTCGCGACGAGACGGGGCTGCCCGTGACGGTCGCCGACGATCCCTTGACCTGCGTGGCCATCGGCACCGGCCGGGCGCTCGAGGAGGAGATCTTCCGCGGCGTTCTGCTGACCGCCTGAGCGCGATACCGAAGGCAGGGCGTGCTCAAGCTTTCCTCCGTCATGCCAGCGAAGGCTGGCATCCCAGCGGGTGAAGGACACGTTCGCCTTTCACCCCTTGGGGCCCCACTTTTCGCTGGGGCGACGATCTAGATGGCTCCGCCGTCGACCCGCCGCGCGGGCTTCTCGCGCCGGGCCCAGATGGGACTGTTCCTGTCCTATGTGATCGCCGTCGGCGGAGTCCTCTTCGCCGGGCTGTTGCTGGTCATCGCGATCGTCGACCCGAGCGGTTTCAACGCACTGAAGGGCGCGGCGCTGGACGTCACCAGCCCGGTCTCCGCGGGCGGCCGCTCGGTCTCGCGATTCTTCGGCGGCATCGGCGGCTCGATCGGCAATTACATCCAGGCGGGAAGCCAGAATGCCGAGCTCAAGCGAAGGCTCGATTCCTCGCGGCGCAAGCTGATCGAGGCCCAGGCCATCGAGCTCGAGAACAAACGGCTGAAGGCGCTGCTCGGTCTGACCCGCGAGACCCAGAGCCCGGTCGCGGTGACCCGGATCGTCGGCTCCTCCTTCGCGTCGGTGCGGCGGCTGGCCACCCTCTCCGCCGGAGCCTCGGCGGGAGTCCGGCCCGGCCAGCCGGTGCGCTCCGCCGACGGCCTGGTCGGCCGGGTGATCGAGACCGGGCGCTGGGCGAGCCGGGTCCTGCTCGTCGGCGACAGCGCGAGCAACGTGCCGGTCCGACTGGTCCGCGACGGGACCGCGGCCATCGCCACCGGCCATGGCGACGGGACGATCGCCCTCAAGACCCTCGAGCTCGGCAAGAATCCCTTCCGCCGCGGCGACGTGCTGGTCACCTCCGGGGTGGGAGGGGTCTATCCGCCCGACATCCCGGTCGCGGTGGTCGTGTCGGTCGCCGGCGAGAAGACGGTGGCCAAGCCGCTCGCCGACCCGGCCAATGTCGAATATGCGATGGTGCTTCCCGTGTATCAGCCGCTCGCCGACACTCCGCTGAGCGAGACGACCGAAAGCGCTCTGAGGGGCGCCGGCCAATGAGCCGGATCGCCGGATCGAGCCGGGACGTCGCACTGCTCGGCTTCCGCCGTCAGTGGGTGCCGATCCTGAGCACCCTCGCGGCCTCCCTGCTCGCCCTCTTCCCCTATGTCGCGGACCGCCCGATCGTCCCCGATTTCGCCTATCTCGTGCTTCTCGCCTGGCGGTTGTTGAGGCCGGAAATGTGGCAGGCGCACATGGCGCTTCCGCTGGGGCTGTTCAACGATCTCGTCGCCGGCCTTCCGCTGGGCCAGTCGATGGCGCTGTGGACCCTCACCTTCCTGATCCTCGACATCGTCGACAGCCGGGTCGGCTGGCGCGATTACTGGATGGACTGGCTGTTCGCCGCCGCTGCGATCCTCTTCTACACGGCCGGAGGCTGGTACGTGGCCCGGCAGATGGGCGGGACGGCGCCCTTCGCGATGCTCTGGCCCCAGCTCGCCTTGTCCGTCTTCGCCTACCCTTTGGTGTCGCGTCTGGTCATCGCCCTCGATCGCTGGCGGCTGCAGCGATGAAGTGGAACCGGCGAAACCGCCCCGTCATCACCGAGAGCAGCCAACTCTTCACCTTCACCCGGCGCGCGATGGTCCTCGGCGGCTTCCAGGGCGTGCTCGGGGCCGCCCTGGCGGGACGGATGGCCTATATCTCGATCGCCGAGAACGAGCGCTACAAGACCCTTTCCGAGAGCAACCGGGTCCAGCTCAGGCTGATCCCGCCCCGCCGCGGGTGGATCGTCGACCGGGCGAACCAGCCGATCGCCATCAACCGAAGCGACTTCAGGGTCGACCTCATCCCCGACCGGCTTAAGGAACCCGACCGGATCGTCGCCGAGCTCACCCGGCTGCTCGACCTCTCCCAAGACGAGGTCGACCGGATCAAGGAGGAGCTGAAGCATGCCGCGGGCTACCAGCCCGTTCCGGTCGCCGAGAATCTGCCGTTCGACAAATATGCGGCGGTAACCATCCGCCAGCCGGAGCTTCCCGGGGTCGCTCCGCTGCGCGCCTTCTCCCGATTCTACCCCGACGGAGCGGCGGTCGCCCATCTGGTCGGCTATGTCGGCACTCCCAACAAGGCCGAATATGAAAAGGAAGGCAAGGCCCCGCTCCTGATCACTCCGGGGTTCAAGATCGGCAAGGAAGGAATCGAGAAGACGATGGAGCCGAGGCTCCGGGGGCGGCCAGGGGCGGAGCGGGTGGAAGTGACGGCGGGCGGCAAGCTGGTGCGCCAGCTGACCACTCTCGAGGACAGGAGCGGGCCGCCGCTCCCGCTCACCATCGACGCAGGCCTCCAGACCTTCGCGGCCCGGCGCCTGGGCGAGGAATCGGGCTCGGTGGTCGTGCTCGACTGCCTGACCGGAGACATTCTCTGCCTCGCTTCGATGCCCGCCTACGATCCCAACAGCTTCACCGACGGGATCAGTCGCAACGAGTGGAAGATGCTCTCCGAGGACGAGCGCAAGCCGCTCCTCAACAAGGCGCTGAACGGGCTCTACCCGCCAGGCTCGACCTTCAAGCCGATGGTCGCCATGGCCCTGCTTCAGGCGGGGATCGATCCCAAGGACCACGTCAACTGCCCAGGCGGATTCCAGCTCGGCAACCGCTTCTTCCGCTGCCTCGGCCGCCACGGCTCGATGACGATGCACACCGCCATCGCGCGGAGCTGCAACACCTATTTCTACTCCATGGGACGGCGCGCGGGGATCGACATCATCTCGGCCATGGGCAAGCGGCTCGGCTTCGGCCAGAAGTTCGACCTTCCGGTCGTCTCCCAGAATTACGGGACGATGCCGAGCGCCGAGTGGAAGAAGGCGCGTTATGAAAAGAGCGCGAAGCTCGTCGAGAGACCCGACTGGACCGAGTCCGACACCTTGAACACGTCGATCGGGCAGGGCTTCGTCATCGTCAATCCGCTGCAACTGGCGGTGATGGTGAGCCGGGTCGCCTCGGGCCTCGATCTCCAGCCCAATCTCATCCACCGCAAGCGTCCTGCGCCGGCCGCCCTGCCGTTTGCCAAGGATCATTTCGAGACCGTGCGCTCGGGCATGTGGGAAGTGGTGAACGGCGCCGGCACCGCCGGACGGAGCAAGCTCGAACTCCCCGGGATCGAGATGGGCGGGAAGACCGGCACCGCCCAGGTCCGGCGGATCACCGGAGGCCAGCGCGGCCAGTCCGGCGCCTGGAAATATCGAGACCACGGCCTGTTCGTCTGCTTCGCCCCCACCGCCAATCCGCGTTACGCCTGCTCGGTGGTGATCGAGCATGGCATGGGCGGAGCGCGGGCCGCGGCGCCGGTCGCCAAGGACGTCCTCACCTATCTCTTCGACAAGCCCAGGGCGCTCGCCTCGCTCGCCAAGTTCGAGGAGCAGTGGGGAGGCACTCTCGCCGAGCGGATGGAGCGTCGGGCGCAAAGCTGGCTCGCCCAGGCGGCGGCCGAGAAAGCCGGCGGCGGCACCCCGGGGACCGGGCGCTAATGGGTCTCGCCTTCGTTCCGGCGCCCCTCGCGACGCTGCCGTGGCGGATGCTGTGGATCGTCGCCGCCCTCGGCGGAGCAGGCGTGCTCGGCCTCTATTCCGCGGCCGGCGGATTGATGATGCCGTGGGCGCTCCCCCATATGATCCGCTTCCTGGTCTTCCTCGGGCTCGCCCTGGCCATTTCGAGGATCAAGCCCCAGACGCTCCACGACCTCGCTTTCTTCGGCTATGGGGGCGGCCTCCTCCTTCTCGTCCTGACTTTGATGCTCGGGGCGATCCACGGCGGGGCGCGCAGCTGGCTCGACCTCGGCTTCGTCCGGATCCAGCCGTCCGAGCTGATGAAGCCGATCATCGTCCTGACCCTCGCCCGCTTCTATGCCCACGTCCCGCCGACCGAGATCAGGCGGCTGTGGGCGATGTGGCCGCTCGCCCTGATCCTCGGGCCGCCGCTCCTGCTCATCCTGCTCCAGCCCGACCTCGGAACGATGATGCTGATCGTCCTCAACACCATCGCCCTGATGTTCCTCGCCGGGCTGCCGCTGAGCTGGTTCATCGGCGGCGCCGTCGCGGTCGGAGCGGCGCTGCCCCTCGTCTATTCGTTCCTGCTCCCGCACCAGCAGGAGCGGGTCCTCATCTTCCTCAATCCGGAGACGGACCCGCTCGGCGCCGGCTACCATCTCACCCAGTCGAAGATCGCGATCGGTTCCGGCGGAGTCTTCGGCAAGGGCTTCCTCAACGGCACCCAGAGCCACCTCCATTACCTTCCGGAGCAGCATACCGACTTCATCTTCTCGGCCATCGCCGAGGAATGGGGGCTGATCGGAGGCTGCGTTCTGATTGGGTTGTTTTTCCTGCTCCTCCGCTGGGGGATGAGCGTCGCGCTCGAGGCCAAGGGCCGGTTCGAGCGGCTGACGGCGGCGGGGCTGACCCTCACCATCTTCTTCTACATCGCGGTCAATTTGATGATGGTGATGGGCCTCGCCCCGGTCGTCGGGATCCCGCTCCCGCTCGTGTCCTACGGCGGATCGGCCATGCTGACGGTGATGATCTGCCTCGGTATCCTGATGTCCATCGAAAGGCACAACCGGAGCGAGCGACGGGGGCGGTAGCAGCGGCCCCGCGCCCCTCAGGCGTCATCCCGGACTTGATCGGGGATCCACGAACACGGAACGCGACATTTCGCCTGCCCGCGGTGCCCATGGAATTCGGCCTTCGCCGGAACGACGGCATCGCGTCCGACGCCTTGCCGTTTCAGGCCCCGTCCCTCATTCGCAGCCGATCCCGTCATTGTCCCGGTCGAGATGGGCGCCGTAGCCCGGGTCGCCCCGCCTCACCGGCGCCGCTCCGGCCAGGCGCGCGGCGGCGCAATTGGCGAAGGCGCCCCGGGCTCGCATGCCCGAGGCGAGGCCGAGCGGCCGGCGAGCGGGCGAAGCGCGTCCTGCGCCATGGCAATGGCGCCCGCCGTTCCTCCGGTCGTTATGGCAGCCGTCGGCGGCCAGCCCGCCGGGGTGCGCCTGAAGCGGACCTTGTGCGGTCGCGGCCAGAGCCAGGATCAACAATGCGCGCATGCCCGGGCCCCCGCCAACATGCTGATCCTATGGGGAACGTGGATAGGAGTCGAGGTTTTCGGATTTGGTGTCAGGCACACGTCGCTGACGTCATCCGGGATTTGACGGGGGATACATGAACAGCGGTCGTGGCATCCTGCGTGAGGCCGAGCTCAAGGATGGCGGCCTTCGCCTAAATGACGGGCCTGCTTGTTGCCCTCGCTTCGCGGTGTCCGCCGTCCCCGGAAGCAGGGGAGGCGCTCCGTATCCAGGGATGGCGGTCGCCGCCGGCCACCGCGGCTACCTCAGGCACGGCCCCAAGAGTGATCGCCAGCCCTCCGCTCCTCGCAAGGAAATCGCGGTCCGCCTTCAGCCAGCGCGGACTGCACGGCGCCGGGAGCCGGCGGTCGGAGACGACGATGTCGGCCTCGGCGCAGGCCCTGCGCAACGCCTCCACCGGCACCAGCCGGCCGCTCCGGCTCGCCAGCAGCCGCCAGCCGCGAACCTGCGCCGCGCAGAAATCGGCGCTGCACTCCGCGGTGTGCAGGGCCTCGAGCTCGCCCGCCTCACCCTCCAGCCCCGCGCTCTGGCTCATCAGGTCTCGGACATAATCGCCCGCGCGCCCGCGAAGCAAAGCGAGTTCCCCGGATCCGGTCCTGACCGCGAGGTGGCGCCCGTCTCCCGTGACGAGCAGGTCCGGCGTCGGGCTGAGCAAGGCGGCAACCGCTCCGGCGGCGAGCGGAGCGAGGCCCCACCGGCGCCAGCGCGTTCGCCACAAGGCGAGCCATATCCCGCCGGCGAGCATCAGAGCGAAAGCCGCCGTCGGAAGGGTTGGGAGCCTCGCTACCGCGCCCGGTGCCGCGGCAACCGAGTGGGCTAGGGCCAGGAGGAGGTCGAGCGCCGCTCCGGCAAGCCACCAGAAAGGGCGTCCTAGGCCGGCCAAATCGAACAGCAGGGCAAGCGCCTCGATCGGCATGATGACGAAGGTGGTGAGGGGGATCGCGACGATATTGGCCAGCGCCCCGTAAAGCCCGGCCTGATGGAAATGCCACAGCGCGATCGGGATCAGCGCGATCTCTACCGCGAACCCGGTGAGGACGAGGCCGAGGAGGAAGCGGCCCAGCTTCATCGGCCAGAGCTCGTCGCGCCGGGCGAGCAAGGCGCGCACGCGCGGATGCTCGTGGAGTGCGACGATCGCTGTGATCGCCGCGAAGCTCATCTGGAAGCTCGCCCCGGGGAGGGATTCGGGCCAGAGCAGCAGGACGACGAGCGCCGCCACCGCCACCAGCCGCAAGGTCACGGCTTCCCGGCCGAGCGCGATCCCGAGAAGGACGAGCAGGGCCGCGATGCACGAGCGGATCGTCGGCACCTCCGCCCCGGTGAGCAGGGTATAGGCGACTCCCGCGAGGGCGCCGGCGCCGGCGGCGATCAGCACCAGCCTGAAGCGGAGCGCCAAAGCCGGGCTGAGCGCAAGCAGCTTGAGCGTCAGAACCATCACCGCCCCGACGACGGCGGTGAGGTGGAGGCCGCTGACCGAGAGCAAATGGGCGAGGCCCGACCGGCGCATCGCTTCGGCGTCCTCTTCCGGGATCCCGCCCTGGTCACCGGTGGCCAGAGCCGCGGCGATCCCCCCTGCCCCGCCCGGCAATCGTCCGCGGATATGATCCGCGAGCCGTTGCCGCATATCCGCCAGCCGGGCGCGCCAGCTCCGGGCGGCCGCCGGAGCCACCACTCGCACCAGGGTCACCCGCCCGGTGCCGCCGATGCCCTGGAACCAGGCGGCCCGGGCGAAATCATAGGCTCCGGGCAACGCGGCGGGAGCGGGCGGCATCAGATAGCCGCGCAGCCGGACCGTCGTCCCGGCCTCGATCTGGGCGGGGGCAGTCGCTGAATCGACATTGACCCTGAGCCGGTCGGGCAGGCCGGAACGATCGGCGGGCGCCACGACGAGGCGGATCAGGCCGCGCGCCGGCAGCCGCTGGAAGCTTTCGATCCGCGCGTCGAACTCCGCGGCCCGGGCCTCCCCCAGGACCGGCGCTTCGACCCGATGCGACTTCCACCAGATGTTGGCGCAGCCGAGGATGGCGGCGAGGCAGAAGATCGAGACCGCCCGTCCCCAGCGCGTGCCGGGCGCCACTGCCCGGGGCGCGAGCGCCAAAGCGGCGGCGAGCAGAAGGAAAGCGGTCCAGGCCCGGGCGTCCGGAAGCGCGAACCAGGCGGCGGTGCCGAGGCCGAGGCCGACCGGAAGCCAGAGGGGAAGCTGGTCCCCCTCGGCGTCGGCGAGGCCTTCGAGTCGGGCGGAGACAGCCGTCATCCCGGCGAAAGCCGGCACCTCGGGGAGGCCCCCCGTGACTTCTCGTCCTGAGGTCCCGGCTTCCGCCGGGATGACGCGATGGCTCATCGACGGCCCCTTTGTCGCGGCCGTTCCGCTATGCTAGGGGCGCTTGCCAAACCGGCCGTCATGGCCCGCATCCTTGGAGAAAAGGCGCTTGAGCGCAACCTTCCAGCCGGCGCAGGTCGTTACCCGCTTTGCGCCCTCGCCGACCGGCTTCCTCCACATCGGCAACGCCCGCACCGGATTGTTCAGCTGGCTCTACGCCCGCCATCATGGCGGCCGGGCACTGCTCCGGATCGAGGATACCGATGCCGCCCGTTCGACCCAGGAAGCGATCGAGGTCATCCTCGATGGCCTGAAGTGGCTCGGGATCGACTGGGACGGGCACGAATATTACCAGTCCCAGTTCCAGGCCCGCCACGCCGAGGTCGCAAACGAGATGGTCGCCCGCGGGCACGCCTACCGCTGCTACATGACCGCCGAGCAGCTTGTCGCCGGCCGCGAGAAGGCGCAGGCGGAGCGCCGCCCATACCGGGTCGAGAGCCCCTGGCGCGACGGCGCTCCCGCCGGAGACGGCGCCTTCGTCGTCCGGCTGAAGGCGCCGAGAGAGGGCGAGACCGTGATCGAGGACCTCGTCCAGGGCCGGGTGACCGTGCAGAATGCGGAGCTCGACGACATGGTGCTGCTCCGCTCCGATGGAACCCCGACCTACATGCTCGCCGTCGTCGTCGACGATCACGACATGGGGGTCACCCACGTCATCCGAGGCGACGACCATCTCAACAACGCGTTCCGCCAGCTCGCAATCGTCAGGGCGATGGGCTGGCCGGAGCCGGTCTACGCCCATGTCCCGCTGATCCACGGCTTCGACGGCGCCAAGCTTTCCAAGCGCCACGGCGCGCTCGGGGTCGACGCCTATCGCGACGAGCTCGGGATCCTTCCCGAAGCCCTGTTCAACTATCTCCTCCGACTCGGCTGGGGCCATGGCGACGACGAAGTCATCTCCAAGGATCAGGCAATAGAGTGGTTCGATCTCGTTCAGGTCGGAAAGTCGCCGTCGCGCTTCGACATCAAGAAGCTCGAGAATCTCAACGGCCATTATATCCGGGAGGCCGATGACGGCCGCCTCGCCGGGCTGATCGCGTCCCGGATCGCGAAGCTGATCGGGCGCGATCTGTCCACGGCCGAGATCGAGCTTCTCGTTCGAGCCATGCCGGAGCTCAAGCCCAGAGCCAAGAACCTCAACGAACTCGCTGAGAATTCGACCTTCCTCTTCCAGTCCCGTCCGTTGGACTTCGACGAAAAGGCGTCCCAGCTGCTCGCCGGCGATGCTCCGCGGCTGCTCACCCGGGCATGGGCTTCGCTCAATGCGCTTGACGAATGGTCGGCGCTCGCCACAGAGGCGGCGGTGCGCAGCACAGCGGAAGGCGCCGGGGTCAAGCTAGGCCAGGTAGCGCAGCCGCTTCGCGCCGCGCTCACCGGACGGGCGACCTCGCCCGGGATATTCGATGTTCTGGTCCTGCTGGGGCGCGAGGAAAGCCTCGCCCGCATCGCGGACCGGATGGACGGAGCTTGAATGATGGCCGATTCGAACGCCACTCTCACCCTCGGCGCCCCAAGCGGCGGGGGCAGTCACGATTTTCCAGTGCGGCACGGCTCGGTCGGTCCGGACGTCATCGACATCCGCAAGCTCTATGCCGAAACCGGCGCCTTCACCTACGATCCGGGCTTCACCTCGACGGCGGCCTGCGAAAGCGCGATCACCTATATCGACGGCGACAAGGGCATATTGCTCCACCGCGGCTATCCGATCGACCAGCTCGCCGAGCATTCGACCTTCATGGAGGTCTGCTACCTGCTGCTCAACGGCGAGCTCCCGCAGAACTCCGAGCTCGAGAACTTCACCTACACGATCTCCCGGCACACCATGCTGCACGAGCAGCTCTCGACCTTCTACCGCGGCTTCAGGCGCGACGCCCATCCGATGGCGGTGATGTGCGGAGTGGTCGGCGCCCTTTCCGCTTTCTATCACGATTCGACCGACATCACCGATCCCAAGCAGCGCATGATCGCGAGCCACCGGCTGATCGCCAAGATGCCGACGATCGCCGCGATGGCGTACAAATATACGCTGGGCCAGCCGTTCATGTACCCCCAAAACAGCCTGACCTACACCGGCAACTTCCTGAGGATGACCTTCGGGGTCCCGGCCGAGCCCTACGAGGTCAATCCGGTCGTCGAGCGGGCGATGCGGCGGATCTTCATCCTCCATGCCGACCATGAGCAGAACGCCTCGACCTCGACGGTCCGCCTCGCCGGCTCGTCGGGGGCCAACCCCTTCGCCTGCATTGCGGCCGGGATCGCCTGCCTTTGGGGGCCCGCCCATGGCGGCGCCAACGAGGCCGCGCTCAACATGCTTCACGAGATCGGTCGCCCCGAGCGGATCCCCGAGTTCATCGCCCGCGCCAAGGACAAGGACGACCCGTTCCGGCTGATGGGCTTCGGCCACCGCGTCTACAAGAATTATGACCCGCGCGCGAAGATCATGCAGGCAACCGCGCAGGAGGTGCTGAAGGAGCTCGGGGTCACCGATCCCGTCTTCGACGTCGCACGGGAGCTCGAGCGGATCGCGCTCAGCGACGATTATTTCATCGAGAAGAAGCTCTACCCGAACGTCGATTTCTATTCGGGCGTGGTGCTCTCCGCGATCGGCTTCCCGACCTCGATGTTCACGGCGTTGTTCGCTCTCGCCCGAACCGTCGGCTGGGTCGCCCATTGGAACGAGATGATCTCCGACCCCCAGCAGAAGATCGGCCGCCCGAGGCAGCTCTACACCGGTCCGACCCAGCGCGACTACGTGCCGGTGGAGCAGCGTTGAAGCTGCATACCGTCATTCCGGCGAAGGCCGGAATCCACGAACACCGCCGATGGAAATTCGGCATGGTCCGTGTTCATGGATCCCGGATCAAGCCCGGGCTGACGGCTCTGGCCTCAGCCGCCCTTCTGATCACCGCCCCCGCCCACGCCCAGCTTCCCGTCGACCCCAACGTCAGCGCGGCCGGGATCGCTCTCTCCTCCCCCTGGCGGGCCGCCGTCTACGCTTATGCCCGCGGCAAGCTCCTCCACCCCGCCTGGGGCTGGCGCCATTGCGAGCGCGATTTCCTTCTCGCCCGGCAGATTGCCCGCGAGGAAAGCCTGTCGATCGACGAGGACGTCCTGTTCGCAGCCGCCTTCCTCCACGATAACGGAGCCGTCCCGCCCTTCGCGAAGGACGGAGTCGACCATTCGGTCCGCTCGGCGGAGCTCGCCGAGCCGCTGCTTCGCAAGGCCGGATTCCCGATGGCGAAATATCCGGCCGTGAAGGCGGCGATCCTCGGCCACATGTTCGACAAGGAAGCGGGCGACCGCGCCGAAGCCAAGGTGCTGCACGACGCCGATTCGCTCGACTTCCTCGGAGCGACGGGGATCGCACGGCGCCTGTCGGTGACCGGCTCGGCGGCCGACATGGATGCCGTCATGGCGCGGCTTCAAAGCGTCTACGAGGATATACCGGGACGCCTGGTCACCAATGCGGCCAAGCGGATGGCGATTCCCAGGCTGGTGGCGATGAAGGCCTTCTTCGACCAGCTCAAGCGCGAGACCCCGGGCCGGGCGCGGCTTTGACCTCCGTCGTCCCGGCGAAGGCTGCGTTTGGGGGTGAAGTGCGCCGGCGTTTCCACCCGCCGGGGCCCCAGCCTCACCCCAGCTTCAGCTTCAGCTCCCTAAGCAGCTCCAGGGACGAGCAGACGTCGTCGAACATCAGCCGAACCCGTTCCTCGCCCGGGCGGGAGCGGAGCATCGAGCCCGGTTCGAATCGGTCCTTGCCGTTTGCGGCGACGAGGGCCTCCTCCGGCCCGACATAGGCGCAGACCCGTCCGCTTTTCCTGAGATCGAGCAACCGCGCCCGGAAAGCCGAGTCGAAGAGCAGCTGGCGCGCTTCCATCGGGTGGGTCGAATAAACTTCGAACGCCTTCTCGAACGCTTCGTCCCCTTCGATCCGAACCCGCTCCATGTCGCTCGCCGGCTTCCAGAAGTTGAAGATCTTCTTGTCCGGAACGATCGCTGTATGGCCCTGGGCGCCGGGGCGGCGCTGGATCGCGTACATCTGGCCGCAAAAGACACTATAGGTGTTCTTGCCGGCCCGCCGCTGCAGGTTCGCTTCGTATACCGCGAAGCCGCGGCCTTCCTCGTCGGTACCGTTGAACAGGTCGGTATAGGTCTCGCTCGAGAAGCCGCCGCCGCCGAACAGCAGCGCCCGGGCCGAGCCGAAGACGGGCGGGCTGAAATCGCTCGGCAGATATTCCATCCCCGCCTTCTTCGCGACCTCCTCGAGCACCGGATGCTTCAGCCCTTCCTTGGCAGCCATCAGCGGCGACGCGGCCGCGATGAAGGTCCCGACCAGGAAGACCGCGAAGGCGATGAAGGCCATCGCCTCCCATCCGGCATTGAGCAAGGTCACCAGCGCGGCGACGGTGAGCGCCAGTCCGATCCCGCCCCTCAGCCAGAACTTGCGGACCGCCGCCCTGCGCTCGCCCTCCAGGGCCCCGATCCGCTCGCTCACCGTGCCGGCGGCGCACAGGGTCTGGAAGTCCGAATCCGTAAGCTGAATCATCGCGCGCCTCCCGCCTTCGTGTTTCATATTTTCAACGCGCTTGGCAATCTCCGCCGGACGCCGGCAGGGCATCAGCCGAGCTTCGCCTTGAGGTCGCGAAGAAGCGCCAGAGCGGCCTGGGCGTCGTCGAACATCCGCCGGACCATCGCCTCCCCGACCGTCCCCTTGAACGCACGCGCCTCGAAGCGATCGAAACCCGCCACCGCGACCAGCGCCTCTCCCGGCCCGGCATAGAGATAGACCTTGTCGGTCTCGCCCAGCTCCAACAGCAGGGCACGCAGAGAGCTGTCGAACAGCAACAGACGCGCCTCAGCCGGATCGGACGCATAGACTTCGAAAGCCGAGTCGAACGCCCGGCCTTCCTCGATCCGGACTTCGTCCATGTCGAGGGACGGGGGAGAGGGGCTGGCGACCCTGCCGCGCGGGGCAATCACGACCCTCCCCTGCGCGCCCGGCCGGCGCTGGATCGCGTAGACCTGCCCGGCGAAAAGGCACCTGTCGCCCACGCACCGCCCGGCCCTCGTGGACGGCGAAGCCGCGCCCCTCCTCGTCGACGCCGTTGAACAGGTCGGTGAGGGTCCAGTTTTCCGGCCCGGCGCCGAAGAGGAGATCTCCGGCCGATTCCAGGATCGGGGAGTCGAAGCCTTCCGCCTGATATTCCATTCCGGCCCGGTTCGCGATCTCCCCAAGATCGGTCGCTTCAGGTCGTCGCCGACCCTTTGGAGCGGAGCGACTGCAAGCGGCGAAAGAAGGACGAGGACTGCGAGTATGGCCAGCACGATTTGCTCCGAGCCCCGGCCGACCAGCGCCGCGAACAGCACGGCGGCGGCGAAGGCGAACAGCCGAGCGACAGGCGGGTCCAGAAAGTCCGCAAGGCCGCCCGCCGCTCGGTCTCGAGCGGGTCGATATACCAGCGGACCGCCTCCGCCGCCTACACCGCCTCGAAATCCGCCGCCGTCAGCTCGCGCATCGCTCCCATGCCGGCCGTCGAACCTGACCGAGGCGGGTGAGTGGCGCAACAGTTGAAACACATCGGTCCGGGACTCGGCATCGGTCGGCGACAAGGCGAGCCTATTGCCGTCCCCATCCTGTCGAAGATCGGAGTTGCTTATGTTGACGATCATCGCCGCCGCGCTCGCCGCGGCCGCGCCCGGCCCCGGCGAGCCGACCCTGGACGAGGTCCGGGCCGCGACGTCCCGCTTCCGCGACGTCGAAGTCGCTTTGGCCGAAGGCTATGTCCGCGATCCGGGAAATATGTGCGACACCGCCTCGATGATGGGCCGCCCGAAGGCGATGGGCGGGATGGGGATCCACTTCTTCCGGCCGGACCTGCTGGGGATCAAGGGTCCGCCCGATCCGCGGGTCGACGGCGACGGCACCCACACCGACTTCCGCAAGCCCTCGATCCTGATCTACGAGCCGCGGGCCGACGGCTCGCTCGAGCTCGTCGCGGTCGAGAACCTCGTCTTCAAGAAGGCGTGGCATTCGGCGGGCAACGCCGGACGGCCGAGCTTCCACGGAGTCGAATATGACGACATGGCGGACGATCCGGCGACGCCCGTGGACGAGGCCCATATGTTCGAGCCCCATTACGACCGTCACGTCTGGCTGTACCGTCCCAACCCCGCCGGCCTGTTCGCCCAGTTCAATCCCACGGTGACCTGCCGCTTCCACAAGCCGATCGTGGTGGCGGGGAAAGCGGGCAGCGAGCACGCCGCGCACTAACCCGTCTCGCCTATTCCCGCCTCAGCGGCAGGGTGAAAGTGAACCTCGCTCCCTGCCCCGGAGCGCTGTCGACGGCGACGTCGCCGCCCATCGCCCGGGCCAGCCGGCGGGCGATGTACAGGCCGAGGCCGGTTCCGCCGGCCTCGGTCGGGTCGACCCGCTCGAACTTCTCGAAGATCCGCGCCTGGTCCTCGTCAGAGATGCCCTTGCCCTGGTCGGCGATTATCAAGGCCGCGAGATCCCCCTCGCGATCTGTTCGGACCCAGATCTGGCCCCCTTCGGGCGAGTAGCGGATCGCATTGGTCAGGAGGTTGACGACGATCTGCAGCGCCCGGCGGAAATCGCCCGACGCGGGGAGGCTGTCCCCCGGCGCCGGCGAGTCGATCCGGACCGGCCGCTCGCCGGCTCGCACCGCGAGCAGCCCCGCAGCGCGCCGGGCGACGTCGGCGAGATCGATCTCCTCGGTCTCGGGCCGGAAATCCGGCCGCTCGATCGCCTGGAGGTCGACGAGATCGTCGACCAAAGCGAGAAGATGCCGGCCGGCGGTCGCGATGTCGCCTGCATAACCTGCATAATCACTCTTGATCGGCCCGTCCCCCTGGGCGCCGATCGTCTCGGCGCTGGCGATGATCCGGGCGAGCGGGGTGCGAAGCGCCTTGTCGAGCCTTTCGCCGAACGCCCCGGGCTCGGAACGTACCTCCGCCGGAGGCGGCGCGGACCCGTCGGTCGCCGCTGGAAGAGCCGCGGCGGACCCTCTGAAGCCGGCGAACCGGCCGACCCCGTCGATCAGCGGGATCCCGGCCAGCCGGTACCGCCCGCCCCGCCCGCCGCGAAGCTCGGCGCACTGGCCGTCGAAACGCCTCTGCTCGGCCAAAGCGGTGAGCAGCGGAAGCTCCCCTTCCTCGCCTTCCTCGAGTCGGAACAGGCGGGTGAGCTGCTGCCCGACCAGCTGCGCGGGAGCTTTGCCGGCGGCGGCCGCCGCGGCGGGCGAGACGGTTGTCAGCCTGAGCGCGGAGTCCGTCTCCCACATCCAGTCGGCGGCGGCGCGAAGGAAATCGCCCTGGCGCTCGGCATCGGACGCGGGGGCCGGCGCCCTCGGCGCGCGGGCCGCCCAGCCGGTGACGGCGAGCTCGACCCAGCCTTCCTTCGGTTCGGCTCGCACCCACAGATCGAGGTCGGATTCGCCTTCGGCGGCGACGGCGGCGCGCGAGATTACGATCCCGAGCCGGCGCGCGAGCCGGGCGAGGGCGGCGATCTGGGGCACCGCGAGCGGCCCGCCTTCCTCGCCGCCGGCGGAGCGATGGAGCGCCATCAGCCGCGGATCGGCATCGACCAGCCGCCCGTCAAAGTCGATTCGGCCCCGCACGGCCTTCTCGGCGTTCATGATGCGAGCCTCGCCACGGCCGAGCGATAGGCCGGATCGAGGCTCCAGAGGAGTATATGGTGCCTGGCCTGGGCCGGTTCGAGCGAGTCGAAGACGTCGAGATGGGCTGCCACCGTCTCTTCGCGGCCGGCCAGACTGAGAAGGATCGACGCCGCGCCCTCGCGTTCCAGATGCGCCGCCCGAAGCACGATCGAGCGGCCCCTGCCCGACGAATCGGAAAGCAGCTCCCAGGCGGCCTGGGCGTCGAGCCCGGTGCGAAGCGACAGTCCGGCCAGGAGGAGCGGAAGGACGCCCTCGCCGGCCGCTCGGGCGAGCAGGTCGTCGTCGAGACGGGCGCGCTCCTCGAGCCTGAGCGCGAGCCGCCGCGCCAGCGCGTCGGCCCCGGCGCCTTCGTCGTAGCGGCCGAGCAGTGCCGCGGCCGCGGTCGTGACCGCTCCGTCCGCCGCCGCAGGCGCGATTGCGTGGTGGGCGATCAGATAGGTGCGCAGCGCGGCGGCGACGGTCCAGGCGAGGCCGTGCTGGACTTCCGCCGGAAGGTCCCCGCTCGCGAGAATCGGCTCGTGTAAGGCGTCGAGCCGCCGGCTCCGCGCGATCAGCAGCCCCACCGCCGCCGCCGCGACCGCCGGATACTCGTCCCCGGCCAGCTCGGTGAGGAGCAGGGGCTCAGGGGCGGAGCGGGCGAGCCGATGCTCTTCCGCCCGCCTGAGGAGGATCGCGAACAGCGCCGGATCGGCGACGATTCCGCCCGCTTGGAGCAGCGGCAAGGCGATCGGGACGCTCGCGGACGACAAAGCGGCTCGGAGCGGAAATTCCCCTTCGCCGGCGAAATGGGCGACGAGCGCGGAACGAAGCTCGTCCTCCATGTCGCCGACCAGTCGGCGAAGGAGGTTGGAGATCGTGAAACGCTGGCGGTCGCTGAGCCGGAAGGCTTCCGGAAGCGCGAGATCCGCGATTCCGGCGGCGACGCGCGCCTGCGCCGACGCGAGCAGCTTCGCCGCGCCGTCCAGCTCACCCCCGTTCGCGCGCACTTCGGACATTGCCGCTGCATAAGCCCGGCAGGGTTAAGGCCGCGCTAATCCTGTGGGGGTGCCGGAGTCGGGGCATGGGCATGATGCTGCGTCCAGAAGAAGCTGGCGCCGGCATAGATAGCGAGCAGGGTCAGTCCGGTCGTCCACCAACCGAGGATCGCGAACGGAAGCATCAGCCAGGTCATGCCCTTGCGCTCCGCAAGCCAGAGCCTCCCGGGCGCTTCGCGGCCCTCCGCCTCGATCCGCAACGCCACGCAGAAGGCGATGACCGTCCCCGCCAGGGCCACGCACCCCCAGCCGCGCGTGTCCGAGAGGGAATAAGCGAGAATGAGAAGCACGCCGGCGGAGACGGCCGGAAGCAAAACTCCCCACCAGCTCGGCCCCTTCGTGCCCTGAAGGCGGAGCGAACCGAGCCGCTCGGCGATCCCGTCGAGGGGGGTGGCGAGCAGCAGGAAGGCAAGTCCCAGGCCCGGCCAGTGCCTGGCGAAGGCAAGCCCGGCCAGGACCATCAGCAGGGTCGCCCCGAGGCCGAGGGCGGTGGGAGTGGCGCCGGTCGGCATCAGGGCCTGGGTGGCGAGCCGCTCGACCGGTGCCAGCAGATAGCGCGAGACCCAGTCGCTTCGCCGGACATGGGCGCCGGCGACTATCTGCGCCTCGAGCTCGACGAGGTCCTCCGAAGTCTCGGCGACCAGTGGAAGCTCGTCCTCCGCCTCTCCCCTGACGCTGATCTGCCGGGCGCCGGCCTGCACCGCCCGGCGAAGCAGGGTCGACTGCAGGTCCCAGTCCTGGAGCATCGAGGCGGTCTGCTTGAGCATTTCGCCGTCGATGACCGCGAGGCCGGCCCAGCGGCTCTGGGCGTCGATCCGTTCGTAGCGGTCGTCGACTCGAAGGTCCGGGACGACGAGGATCGCCGGTCCGTCGATCGACACGAGCCGGGCGATCACCGCTTCGGGCGCGACCAGGCCGTCGCCGACGAGGAGGACCCGATCGCTGCTGTGCACCGCCTCGGCGGCTTCATCGGCGCTTCGTGCAAGGACGATCGGAGCGCCTTCGGCCCTCACCGAATCGAGCGCGGCGCTGAGCTCGGCGGTCACCCGCTCGACGACGACCACGACCGGCTCGGCCCCCGCTGCGAGCGCGAGTCTCACCTGACGCTCGACAAGGGCCCGGCCGGCGACCTGGAGGGTCGCTCGAAGCCCTCCGTCATCCGCTTCGTGATAAGCGGAAATCAAGGCGGCCAAGGTCACGCGTCACTCCCCATGAGCGTGGGATAGAGGCGTGGGGCGGCGCGCGTAAAGCCCGGGCAGGCCTCTCCCCCCCTTTGCGGGGAGGGAAGGTCAGGCCGCCAGCTTCCTCTGCTTCGCGAGCTTCCTCAGGATCATGTCGCGCTTCAGGCGCGAGAGATAGTCGATGAAGAGAATGCCCTCGAGATGGTCCATCTCGTGCTGGAGGCAGGTAGCGAGCATTCCCTCGATCTCCTCCTCGTGGACATTGCCGTCCCGGTCCAGCCAGCGGGCACGGACCGAGTCCGGGCGGTCGACCTCGGCATATTGATCGGGAACCGACAGGCAGCCTTCATTATACGGCCGCGGAGTGTCCGAGCTCCTGAGAATCTCGGGGTTGATGAACACCAGAGGGTTGCGCACCGGCTCGCCGCCCTCTTCCACGGGATCCTGTAAATCCATGACGAGGATCCGCTTCGGAACCCCGACCTGGATCGCCGCGAGGCCGATCCCGGGCGCGGCGTACATCGTCTCGAACATGTCGTCGATCAGGGTCTGGATCTCGGGCGTGATCGCCTCGACCGGAGTCGAGATCTGGCGCAGCAACGGGTCCGGAGCTTCGATGATGGGGCGGATGGCCATGGCGTTTATCTAGGTATTCCAGCCCTTTTCGTCAACGCGCCGGGTAGAGGATGAAGGGCCGCCGCTCCTCGAGCCAGGCTTCCTCGTCGGGCAAGGCGAGCGAGTCGAGATCGGCGGGGCCAGCGGCGGAATCGTCCACCCATTCGCGAAGCGCGGGGCCGCCGTTGATGACGTCGATTGCGAGCTTCCCGAATTCATATTCGTAAGGAAAGTCGCGCCACATGTCGTAATCGGGCCGGAGTCGGCGGATCGCCTTGAAGGCCAGCGACTGGAGCCTCCACGGCAGGAAGGTGTCGTGGTCGTAAAAGGCGCCTTCCGGGTGGATGTGGATCCCGTGGCAGGTCTTGCCCTGGTGCTTGTGGAAGGTCGGCTCGAAGGCGATCCGGCGAAGCGCGCAGCCCTCCAGCCATTCGGGCGCGAGCAGGCGCATCTCGGCGAGAACCGCCCCGGAGTCGATGTCGGGGGCTCCGAACAGCTCGAGCGGCCGGGTCGTCCCCCTCCCCTCCGACAGGGTCGTGCCTTCCAGCATCACCGTCCCGGCATAGGCGCGCGCCATCCACAGATTGGCGGCGTTGGGGCTCGGGTTGATCCAGATCCGCTCCACCGGCCAGCCGAAGCCGGGGGCGGAATCGGGCTCGTAGCCCTCCATCCCGATCACCCGATAGTCGACGTCGATCTTCATCCTCTCGACGAACCAGCGGCCGAGCTCGCCGAGGGTCAGGCCGTGCCGCATCGGCATCGGGCCGGCGCCGACGAAGCTCTCCCAGCCGGGACGAAGCGTCAGCCCCTCGACCGGCCGGCCGGCGGGGTTTGGCCGGTCGAGCACCCAGACGGGCTTGCCGTGCGCCGCCGCCGCCTCCAGCACGTAGAGCAAAGTGGTGATGAAGGTGTAGATCCGGCAGCCGAGGTCCTGGAGGTCGACCAGAAGCAGGTCGAACGTCCCCATCGACTGGCCGGTCGGCCTTCGGACCTCGCCGTAGAGGCTGAACACCGGGATGTTGTGGACGGGATCGGTGAAATCGTCCGATTCCACCATATTGTCCTGTTTGTCGCCCCTCAGTCCGTGCTGGGGGCCGAAGGCCGCGGTGACGTCGAGGCCGGCCGCGATCAGGGCGTCGAGCGAATGGGTGAGGTCCTTCGTCACCGAGGCCGGATGGGCGAGAAGCGCGATCCGCTTGCCCTCCAGCGGCTTGCGCAGTGCGGGGTCGGCGAGCAGGCGGTCGATACCGAATTTCATGCCGGCCTCGCTGCCGGGAGTTCGAGCGCGAAGCAAGCCGGGTCGTGAAAATCCGGTTTCTCCGGCGGGTGGGCCAGCGCCCAGTAGGACATTCGGCCGTTCCTTTCCTCGACGATGGCGGACAGGCCTACATGCCAGGGCTGGGCGACCGCGAGCCCCATCGCGTTCGAGAAGGTCAGCTCCGTCTTCAGCGAGAAGAAGGAGGGCTCGAAGCGCTCCAGAGTGTCCATGCCGCAGTCCTTGAGCCGCTTCCTTCGGTCCGCGTCCAGCGGCTCCGTCCGCCTGTCTGTGCCGAGATAGGTGGTTTCGATCTCCGACGCCGGCGTCATTCCCTGGCGATAGCCGTCGAATCGGTAGGCCGCCCAGTCGCCGCTGGGGGAGACGTTATATTCGAGGTAATTCTCCTCGCCGCCGACCCGGACGAACGCCTCGAAGCAGGTATGGCGCCAAAGCTCGTCGCCCCGGTCCCGGTCCCGGGGCTTGAGCCGGACCCTCCGGATATTGCCGACCAGGACGTAGCGTATCTGGAGCTTGAGCGGGCGCAGCCTGGCCATCTCGATCTCGACCCCGGTCAGCGCGCCGCAGGGAGTGTCGGGATGCGGATGGAGTGACAGGCGCATGGACATTCAAGCTTACTCCACGTCACCCTGAACATGTTTCAGGGTCCGGTTCTCCGCCCGCACTGCTGCTCGAAACTGGACGCTGAAACAAGTTCAGCATGACGATCTCCCGCGAGATGGCTAAGCAGCCCGCCATGTCCGAATACAGATCCCAGCTCCTTCGCGACCTCGATGAACGCGGCTTCATCCACCAGCTGACCGACGCCGAGGGCCTCGACGCCTTGGCGCAAAGGCAGGTGATCCCCGGCTATGTCGGCTTCGACGCCACCGCCCCCTCGCTCCACGTCGGAAGCCTCATCCAGATCATGATGCTTCGCCGGCTCCAGCAGGCCGGCCACAAGCCGATCGTCCTGATGGGCGGAGGGACTTCGAAGATCGGCGATCCGAGCTTCAAGGACGAGGCCCGCAAGCTTTTGGACGACGATACGATCAATTCGAACATCGCCTCGATCAAGCGGGTCTTCGAACGCTTCCTGACCTTCGGCGACGGGCCCACCGACGCGATCCTGCTCGACAATGCCGAGTGGCTCGACAGGCTCGAATATATCCCCTTCCTTCGCGAGATCGGCCAGCATTTCTCGGTCAACCGGATGCTCAGCTTCGACAGCGTCAAGCTGCGCATGGACCGCGAGCAGTCCCTCTCCTTCCTCGAGTTCAACTACATGATCCTCCAGGGCTACGACTTCCTCGAGCTGTCGCGCCGCGCCGATTGCCGGCTCCAGCTCGGCGGATCGGACCAATGGGGCAATATCGTCAACGGGATCGAGCTTTGCCGCCGGGTCGACCAGACCCAGGTCTTCGGCCTCACCACACCGCTCATCACCACCGCCGACGGAGGCAAGATGGGCAAGACCGAGAAAGGTGCGGTCTGGCTCAACGCGGAGAGCCTGAGCCCCTACGATTATTGGCAGTTCTGGAGGAACGCCCAGGATGCCGACGTCGGCAAGTTCCTCCGCCGCTTCACCGATATCCCGCTCGACGAGATCGCCCGGCTGGAAGCGCTGGGGGGCGCCGAGGTCAACGAGGCCAAAAAAGTTCTCGCCGACGCCGCGACGGCGATGCTTCACGGGCCCGAGGCGGCGCTCGAGGCTTCCGAGACCGCGCGCAAGACCTTCGAGGAAGGCGCCGGCGGAGAAGCCTTGCCGACCCTCAAGGTCGAGGGCGGAATCTCCCTTGTCGACGCCCTGATCGGCCTCGGCCTGTGCGCGTCGAAGAAGGAAGCGCGGCGCCTGATCGACCAGGGCGGAGCCCGAATCGACGGCGAGCCGGCGGGCGAGGACGTCGAGATTTCGGTCACGGGCGACGTCCGAATCTCGGCCGGCAGGAAGAAGCACGGGCTGCTGACGCCTTGAGGCCGCCGCCGCTTGATCCCCTCTCCCGTCTCTCACGGGAGAGGAGGGGCCCGCCTGCGAAGCGGGTGGGAGGAGAGGGTCTGGACTCCGGACTCGACAAGACCCTCACCCCCCAAGCCTTCGGCTTGGGTCCCACCTCTCCCGCCAAAAGCGGGAGAGGAGGAATATCGCTTGCGCTTCTGACCCCCCTCCTCCTGGCCGCCGCGCCCACGCCGCCGCAACAACTGACCTGACCGATTCCCATCGCGCCCGAGCCGTCCCCGTCGCGCTCTACGGCGCCGAGCCCGGCCGCCCGAAGCCGCTGGCCCTGATCTCCCACGGCTATGGCGGCACCAACCGCGCTTATTCCTTCATCGCCGAGGCGCTGGTCGAGCGCGGCTTCGTCGTCGCCTCCGTCCAGCACGAACTCGAAGGGGATCCCCCGATGCCGACCGCCGGGGAGCCGGCCGTGGTCCGCCGCCCCTGGTGGGAGCGGGGATCGGCGAACCTGCTGTTCGCGATCCGCGAGCTTCGCGCGCGCGGGCTTGCGGACCGCCGCCCGGTCCTCCTCGTCGGCCATTCCAACGGCGGCGATTCGAGCATGCTGTTCGCCGCGCGGCATGGCGCGATGGTCCGGTCGGTCTTCACCCTCGACAACCGACGGATGCGGATGCCGCGCACCGCCCGGCCGCGGATCTGCTCGGCACGCTCCTCGGACCAGCCGGCCGATGCCGGCGTCCTGCCGACCGCGGCGGAGCAAAGGCGCTACCGGATGACGATCGCGACCGTTCCGGTGACCCACAACGACATGTGGGACGGCGCCGCACCGGCGCAGAAGCAGGCGATCCTGGACGTGCTTCGGCGGTGCCTGGCGAGATGACGTCGTCCCCAGCGAAGGCTGGGACCCCAGGGGGAGATGAACGCGGCGCCACCACCGAACCCTTGCCGCGAGCTCAGCGAAGCGTTCCCCCGCGGCCGCGCCGCAGGCGAGATCGCCCCGCCCTCGCCCTAAGCCGCGAGACGGGAGCAATCGCTGCCCGACTCGCCCGTCATTGCGAGGAGCGAAGCGACGAAGCAATCCAGCGGGTGGCGCCCGCACTGGAGTGCTTCGCTCCGCTCGCAATGCCGAGGACGTCGATCAGCGAACTTTCAAATCACAATGTCAAAGAGCCGTGGGCAGTCCGCGACTCGCCCGGCACTCAATATCTCACGCCCGCCGGCGCGAGTCTCCTACAAAATGGAACAGATAAAGAACACTCACCCGCCGCGCAGCAGCCCGACCGCGGCGTCGCGCTCCATCAGGTAGAGCAGCACCCTGGCCGCCTGCCCCCTCGGCCCCTCCAGCCCGCCGTCGCGGTCGACCAGCAGCCGGGCGTCGTCGCTCGCCGCCTGGGCAAGCTCCGAAATCTGCTCGGGCGACGCCAGCCGGAACTGGGCCTCACCCGACTGCTTCGTGCCCAGAATCTCGCCCGCCCCCCTCAGCCGAAGATCCTCCTCGGCGATCCGGAAGCCGTCGTTGGTCTCGCGCATCAGCGCCAGCCGGGCCCGCCCGGTCTCGCTGAGCGCATTGCCCCGGAGGAGGAGGCAGATCGAGCGCCCCTCCCCTCGCCCGACCCGGCCGCGCAGCTGGTGGAGCTGGGCGAGCCCGAAGCGGTCGGCGCCCTCGACGATCATCAGCGTGGCGTTGGGGACGTCTACCCCGACCTCGATGACGGTGGTGGCGACGAGGACCGAGACTTCGCCCCGGCTGAACGCAGCCATCACCTCGTCCTTCTCCTGTCCCTTCATCCGGCCGTGGACGAGGCCGATCCGATCGCCGAACCGGAGCCTGAGTATCCGGGCGCGCTCCTCGGCGGCGGCCTGGTCGGAGGCCTCGCTTTCCTCGACGAGCGGGCAGACCCAATAAGCCTGGCCGCCGCGGGCGATGTGGCGGGCGAGGGCGTCGGCGACCTCGGGGAGCTTGTCGAGGCTCAGCACCCTCGTCTCGATCGGCTGTCGGCCCGGCGGCATCTCGTCGAGCCGGCTGACGTCCATCTCGCCATATTGGGTGAGGGTCAAAGTCCGCGGGATCGGAGTCGCGGTCATCACCAGGAGATGGGGCGGACGCTCGGCCTTCGAGGCCAGCATCATCCGCTGCGCCACTCCGAAACGGTGCTGCTCGTCGACGACGGCGAGGCCGAGCCGCTTATAGGCCACCGCCTGCTGGAAGATGGCGTGGGTGCCGACGAGGATGTCGATCGATCCGTCGGCGAGGCCCATCAGGGTCGATTCGCGAGCCTTGCCTTTCTCCCGCCCGGTCAGGATCGCGACGTTGACGGGAAGGCCCGCGAGCTGCCTCGACAGGGTCTCGAAATGCTGGCGGGCGAGGATTTCCGTGGGCGCGAGCAGCGCCGCCTGGGTTCCCGCCTCGACCGCGATCAGCATCGCCATCAATGCGACCAGGGTCTTGCCCGACCCGACGTCGCCCTGGAGCAGCCGGAGCATCGGAGTCTCCTGCTGCAGGTCCCCCTCGATCTCGGCGACCGCGCGCCGCTGCGCGCCGGTCGCCGCATAAGGCAGCTTCAAGGCGTCGCGGAGCCGCCCGTCCCCTCTCAGCGGCACTCCGCGGCGGCGCCTCGACGAAGCGCGCACCAGCATGAGTGCGAGCTGGTTGGCGAACACCTCGTCATAAGCGAGCCGCTGGCGCGCCGGAACCGGGTTTCGGCTATGATGGGCAGCGCCCAGCGCGTCCTGCCAGCTCGGCCAGCCGCGGGCGGCGAGCAGGCTCGGCTCGATCCATTCCCCGAGCGCCGGGGTCCGGGCCAGGGCCTGGCCGGCGAAGTCGGCGAGACGCCGGTTGGTGAGCCCCTCCGACAAAGGATAGACCGGCTCGCGCTCGGGAAGGTCGAGCGAGTCCTTGGGCTCGAGCACATAGTCGGGGTGGACCATCTGGAGCTCCTGCCCGTACATCTCCATCCGGCCCGACACGACCTTCGGGACCCCGAGCGGAAGCTGCTTCTTCGCCCATCCCGGATTGTGGAAGTAAGTGAGCGAGAGGTAGTTGCCTTCGCGGTCGGTCGCATGCACCCGGAACGGGCTTCGAGGGCCGGACTGGCGATAGTCGACCGGAGTCACGACGACGGTCACGACCCCGCCTGCATCCCCCATGTCGAGCACATCGACCCTCTTGCGCTCGATCCAGCTCACCGGAAGGTGGAAGAGGATGTCGACGACCCGGTTCAGCCCGAGCCGCTTCAGGGGTTTGGCGAGCGCCGGCCCGATGCCCTTGAGCACCTCCACTTCGGCGAACAGGGGGTTGAGGATGTCGGGGCGCATGGGGGGGTTGTTAGCGCGCCCTCCCACGTTCGTCAGCCCGTTCCCCGGCGAAGGCCGGGGCCCAGTCCGTCCGCCCGTGCCGCTGGGCCCCGGCTTTCGCCGGGGAACGGCGTTCTCCGCACCCGAGCGAGGAAAGCACCTTGATCGAAACGCCTTCGTCCACTAAATCGAAATCTGCGGACCGGGCCCCTCTGGCGGCCGTCTCCTGGACGACCGTGATGTCGGACCGCATCGGGCTTGGCCCGGTGCAGTTCCACGGCTTTTCGCCCCCCTGCACCGCAAGCTTCCGCCCGATCTCGATGAACATCGATTTTGGAGAGTGGCTATGAATGCATTCGTCTACCGCCTGAGCGTCGTCCACCGCCGTCTCGACGACGAGATAAGGCGCGAGCTGAAGCGGCGCTGGCCCGACAGCATGAGGCTGCTTCGGCTCAAGAAGCTGAGGCTCGCCGTCAAGGACAGGCTCCACTCGAAGATGCGGCGCACCGTCAGCGCCTGAGCTTCACCCGGCGCCACCCGTCATGCCGGACTTGATCCGGCATCCATGGACACGGAGCGACTCCAGGCCATTCGGCGGTGTCCATGGATTGCGGCCTTCGCCGGAATGACGGGCGTCGCCCACACCCCACCCCAAGCGGACCGGGCCCCTCTGGCGATCTAGTCGATCGCGATGTCGGCCGCACCTCGACAGGAGGCCCAATTGGAATTTCTGACCCTGCTCTGGCTCGGCAAGCCGCTCTGGATGTGGCTCGCCTTCCTTGCCATCGTCGCCACGCTCCTCGCCCTCGATCTCGGAGTCCTTCACCGCAAGCAGCGCGAGATCGGGGTACGCGAGAGCCTCGCTCTCTCCGCCGCCTATATCGTCCTCGGCCTCGGCTTCGGCGCCTGGGTCTGGTGGTACATGGGCGAGGCCGCGGGCCTCGCCTACGTCACCGGCTTCGTGATCGAGAAGAGCCTGGCGATGGACAACGTCTTCGTCATCGCGATGATCTTCACCTATTTCGCGGTGCCCCGCCTCTACCAGCACCGGGTGCTCTTCTGGGGCATATTGGGCGTGATCGTCTTGAGGGCGGTCATGATCGGCCTTGGAGCCGCGATGGTCCAGCAGTTCGGCTGGGTGCTCTACATCTTCGCCGCCTTCCTGATCTTCACCGGGATCAAGATGTGGCTGATGGCCGAGAAGGAATATGACGTCGGCTCGAGCCCGGTGCTCCGCTGGCTGCGCCGGCGTCTTCCGGTGACCGAAGGGCTTCACGGAGACTCCTTTTGGGTTCGGGCTCCGGACCCGGCGACGGGCCGGCCGGCCTGGTTCATCACTCCGCTCTTCCTGGCGCTCGCGATGGTGGAGATCGTCGACGTCGTCTTCGCGGTCGATTCGGTGCCTGCGATCTTCGCCATCACCACCGATCCGTTCATCGTCTACACGTCGAACATCTTCGCGATCCTCGGCCTTCGTGCGCTCTATTTCGCCCTGGCGGCGATGGTCCACCGCTTCCACTACCTTAAATACGCCCTGGCGGTCCTGCTCGTCTTCATCGGCTCGAAGATCTTCGTCGCAGACGCGCTTGGCCTCGCCAAGATCCCGCCCGTCGCTTCGCTCTCCGTGACCTTCGCCATCCTCGCCGCCGGCGTCGGCTGGTCGCTGTGGAAGACGCGAGACACACCCGTCATTCCGGCGAAGGCCGGAAATCCATGAACACGGAGCATAGCGGAATTCGTCGGCCTCTGTGTTCATGGATCCCGGATCGAGTCCGGGATGACGGCCGCGGGAGCTTCACAGTCCCTCCGCCAATCCCTAGATGGGCGGCAATCAAGCCGGCGCGCGAGAGCGTGCCGGCTCTTCTCGCTTGGGATCACGCGTGCAGCCTGAAGACCGTCTCAAACGCCTGGGCTTCAGGGCCTGGCACCGCGGGGTTCGGGAGGCCGATTACATGATCGGGGGCTTCTTCGACGCCCACGCCGAGTCCCTGGACGAAGACCAGATCGCCTGGTTCGAGGCCCTGCTCGAGGAGCAGGACGCCGATATCATGGCCTGGGCCATCGGAACCGCACAGCCGCCGGAACGCTACCGCGGGGCGATGATGCGCCGCCTCCAGCAACTCGACTATATCAAGCACCCGGAATAGTGACCGACATCCACAAGATACTCTCGGCGAAGACGCCGATGACCCTGGCCGGCGCTCCGGCCGGCTTCCTCCCCTGGCTCGCCGCCGACCTCGCCCGGGCCGCTAAAGGGCGCGCCGTGTTCGTCGCTCCCGACGAGGCGGCGATGCGCCACCTGCAGGACGCCGCGACCTATTTCGCGCCGGAGCTCGAAGTCCTCTCCTTCCCGGCCTGGGACTGCCTGCCCTACGACCGCTCCTCCCCTTCGCTCCGCTCCTCCTCGGAGCGCCTTGCGACCCTCCACGCCCTCCAGCGCAAGCCCGACAAGCCCCAGCTCCTCGTGACAACGGTCAACGCCGCCACCCAGCGGACCCTGACTCCCTTCCGGGTCCGCCAATTGGTCGCGAGGCTCGCTCCGGGCGAGCGGATCGACATGGCGAAGCTCTCCGCCCTGCTCAGCGCCAACGGCTACCACCGAACCGACACCGTCCAGGACGCCGGCGAGTTCGCGGTGCGCGGCGGAATCGTCGACCTGTTCCCGTCGGGCGAGAGCGAGGGACTGAGGCTCGACTTCTTCGGCGACGAGATCGAGAGCGTCCGCCGCTTCGATCCGGCCACCCAGCGCACCAGCGGCAACCTGGCCGGGGGCTTCACCCTCCTCCCCGCCGCCGAGACCCTTCTCGACGAAGACAGCGTCAAGCGCTTCCGCTCCCGCTATCGCGAGCGGTTCGGGGCCACCGCCACCGGCGATCCGATCTACCAGGCGGTGTCGGAAGGCCGGCGGCTTGCCGGGATCGACCATTGGCTTCCGCTGTTCGAGGAGCGGCTCGACACCCTGTTCGAGCATCTCGCCGACGACGACCTGGTGGTTCGAGACGCCCACGACTCGGGCGCGGCCGACGCGCGATTCGAGGCGATCGCCGATTATTACGAGAACAGGAAGCGCGCCCAGTCCTCCGATCCGGGCAGCTACCGGCCGCTTGAGCCGGAAACGCTCTATCTGGCCCAGGCCGAGTGGGAGCGGCTGATCGTAGCCAGGCCGCTCCACCTGGCCACTCCGTTCCATGAGCCCGAAAGCGCCACCGTGCTCGACTTCGAGGTCGACCCGGCCCGCGACTTCGCGCCGGAGCGAACCCAGAACGCCAATGTCTACGAAGCGGTGGTCGAGCACGTCTCCGCGCTTCGTCGCGGCAAGAAGAAGGTCGTCCTCGCAAGCTATTCGGCCGGCGCTCGTGAGCGGCTCAAGGGCCTCCTCGCCGACCACGGCCTGAAGAACGCGAAAGAGGTCGACACCTGGCAGGAGGCGCAGGGCGCTTCCGGAATCGCCCTCGCCGTCCTCCCGCTCGACCACGGCTTCACCACGTCCGGCGTCGCCCTCCTTACCGAGCAGGACATGCTCGGCGACCGCCTCGTCCGACGCCGCAAGCGCCGCAAGTCGGCCGACGCCTTCATGAGCGAGCTGGCAACGCTCAGCCCCGGCGACCTCGTCGTCCACGCCGACCACGGCATCGGCCGCTACGAGGGACTGACCCGGATCCCGGTCGGCACCAGCCCGCACGATTGCGTCGCCCTCGAATATGCCGGCGGCGACAAGCTCTACGTTCCGGTCGAGAATATCGACATCCTCTCGCGCTACGGAAGCGAGAGCGACGGAGTGGCGCTCGACAAGCTCGGCGGCGAGGCCTGGCAGCGCCGCAAGTCGCGGATGAAGGAGCGGATCCGCGAGATCGCCGGCGAGCTGATCAAGACCGCCGCCGAGCGCGCTCTCCGCCCCGGCGCAGTGGTCGAGCCCGACACGAGCTACGCCGTCTTCGCCGACCGCTTCCCCTACGAGGAGACGGAGGACCAGGACCGCGCCATTTCCGACGTGTTCGACGATCTCGCCGCCGGCCGGCCGATGGACCGGCTGGTCTGCGGCGACGTCGGCTTCGGAAAGACCGAGGTGGCGCTCCGGGCCGCCTTCACCGCGGCGATGGCCGGCCACCAGGTCGCTTTGGTCTGTCCGACGACCCTTCTCGCCCGCCAGCATTACAACACCTTCGTCGAACGCTTCCGCGGCTTCCCGATCGAGATCGGGCGACTCTCCCGGCTGGTCACCGCGAAGGAGGCCAAGGAGACCAAGGAAGGGCTGAAGGCCGGCAAGGTCGACATCGTCATCGGCACTCACGCCCTCCTCGCCAAGACGGTCGAGTTCAAGAATCTGGGCCTCGTCATCGTCGATGAGGAGCAGCGCTTCGGGGTGACTCATAAGGAGCGGCTGAAGGCGATGCGCGCCAACGTCCACGTATTGACCCTGACGGCGACTCCGATTCCGCGCACCCTCCAGATGGCGATGTCGGGGCTTCGCGAGCTCTCCGTCATCCAGACTCCGCCGGTCGACCGCCTCGCGGTCCGGACCTACGTCATGCCCTGGGATCCGGTGGTGATCCGCGAAGCGCTGCTCCGCGAGCATTTCCGAGGCGGCCAGACCTATTTCGTCGCCCCCCGGGTCGCCGACCTCGCCGACCTCGAGCAATATCTCCGCGACGAGGTGCCCGAGGTGAACGCTGTCACCGCCCACGGCCAGATGTCTCCCACCGAGGTCGAGGAAAGGATGAGCGCCTTCTACGACCGCAAGTACGACGTGCTGCTCTCGACGACGATCGTCGAGAGCGGGCTCGACATTCCGTCGGCCAACACCCTCATCGTCCACCGCGCTGACCGCTTCGGCCTGGCCCAGCTCTACCAGCTTCGGGGCCGGGTCGGCCGTTCCAAGACCCGGGCCTATTCCTACCTGACCACGCCCGCGACCCGCACCATCACCGAATCGGCGGACAAGCGCCTCAAGGTCCTCGCCAACCTCGACTCGCTCGGCGCGGGCTTCCAGCTCGCCAGCCACGACCTCGACATCCGCGGCGCCGGCAACCTGCTCGGCGACGAGCAGTCGGGCCATATCAAGGAGGTCGGGTTCGAGCTCTACCAGTCGATGCTCGAGGAAGCGATCATGGCCGCCAAGAGCGGCGGCGAGCTCAAGACGAGCGGCGAGTTCTCGCCCCAGATCACGGTCGACGCTCCGATCATGATCCCCGAGGATTACGTTCCCGACCTGGATTTGAGGATGGGCCTCTACCGGCGGATGAACGAGCTCGAATCGAGCGGCGAGATCGAGGCTTTCGCGGCCGAGATGATCGACCGCTTCGGAAAGCTCCCGGACGAGACCGACAACCTCCTCAAGGTCATCGAGATCAAGCTCAACTGCCGCGCCGCCCAGGTGGTGAAGCTCGACGTCGGCCCCAAGGGCGCGCTCGTCCACTTCCACAACGACACCTTCCCGGACCTCGAAGGCCTGATCGCCTACGTCCAGAGGCTGAAGGGCACGGCGAAGCTGAGGCCCGACAGCAAGCTGGTCATCGCGCGAAGCTGGCCGGATGCTCCCAGCCGGGTCAACGGCGCGCTTCAGCTTTCGAAGGGTTTGGCTCGGATCCTGGGCTGAGCGATTACAATGAAAGCCACTCGCGAGCCTGGACGGGCACCGGGGCCTCGCGCCGGGCGCTGTTGAGCCGGACGCGCTGCCAGCCGCGAACCGGCTCGCTGCCGTCCGCCGGAGCAAAGCGCCATTGCCTGAAGAGCGTTCGAAGCAGGCGGCGGTCGAGCGCGGCGCTGCCCGTCCCGCCTACGAGTTGAGCTTTCCGGACCGCACCGCCAGCGTCGAGCCGGACGCAGGCGACCACGTCCGATTCCGGATAGGCGTGCGGATCGTAACCTGCGGCGAGCGGAGCCTCATCGATCCAGAACGGATTTCCGCTCTGCTGCGGGCCGGGGCATCGGCTCCCGAGGAAGGCCGCCCTTCCCTCTCCCAAATTCTCCATATGAGGGGCCCAGAGTCTCGGCATTCGAAAGTAATATATAGAGATAAGCTTATTTTCTGCGACCGGCCGGCAGCAGGACCAATCCGGGGGCGCCATCCCAGCGACAACGGCCAACTGGAGCAAGGTCCCCACAACGGAAAGGGCCGATCCTATTGAACCTGCTCTGGTCATGAAGCCATGATATAGCATATCATCACAAAAAGCAAATGGTCTCTTCGGGCTCGGTCATTCACCTACCCACGGGGACAGTCACCTAACTGTCCCACGGGCTCGCCCCCGTCATCCCGCCAGGAGCCGGGACCTCGGCGAGAGCTGTCGGACCTCCGATTAAGGACGCGGCTTCAACAGGGCCGACAGGGTCAGGATCGTAGAGAAGCCGACGAACCGCCCGAAGCGCGCCATCAGCTGAGCTTCGGATATAGTAGTTGCCGCAAGTCGGAAACCTCTTCGCCAGCTTGGGGTTAACCCTCCCGTACCTGGAGGAAACGCCGCGATGTTGTTGATTTCATTGATGCTTGCCGCTGCACCAACACCTGCGGTCAAGCCCGGCATCGTCCAGCGCCGCGAAGCTTCCCGCGCGCGCCCGGCATCCTCCATCAACAGGTCGAAGCGCCTGATCGAGCTCGAGGCGGCGGTTAAATCGCTTCCCCTCGCCTCCGCCGACGAGCCCGGTCACAGCTCCGGTCCGAAAGGTATGTAGAAAGGGGACACGTACTTTCTCCACGGGAGTACGTGTCCCCGTCCTTTGGCTTAAGCCGAGAACACGAACATCTGGCACCCGTCATTCCGGCGAGAGCCGGAATCAATGAACACCGCTGGCAGACATTTCCAACGGCAGTGTTCATGGGCCTCGGATCAAGTCCGGGATGACGTAGGCGATCAAGACGCCTCCATCAGCCCCACCAAAGTCTCCACATCCACCGGCGGCGAGCACAGGAAGCCCTGGTAGAGGTTGCAGCCCTCCCGAGCGAGCAAGGCCAGCTGCTCCTCGGTTTCGACTCCTTCCGCGATCACCTCGAGCCCCAGCGAGCGCGCCATGTCGATGACGCTTCGGATCACCACCTGGTCGCGGGGGGATCCGCTGATATCCTCGACCAGGCGCTTGTCGATCTTGAGATAATCGAGCGGAAGCGCCTTCAGATAGGCGAGGCTCGAATAGCCGGTCCCGAAATCGTCGATCGCAACTCTGAGCCCCCCCTCCCGGAGCCTGGCGAGCAGCTTGCCGGCCGCTCCGAGATCCTCGATCAGTCCGCTCTCCGTGACTTCGACGGTAAGCCGGGCCGTGTCGAAGCCCCCTTCGGCGACAAGCGCGATGAACTGCTCGGCGAAGCCGGGACGGACGATGTCCGCGGCGGTGATGTTGACCGACAGTCGGAGCCCGGAGAGCGCCTCGGGCCAGGCGGCGGCGGCGGCCACCGCCTTCCTCTGGACGTGGTCGGACAGCTGGACGAGATAGTCGGAGCGCTCGGCGACGCCGAACAGGGTCATCGCTCCGAGCTCGCCGAAGCGCGGATGCCGCCAGCGGGCGAGCGCCTCGGCCCCGACGATCCGCCGGGTCGCCACCGAGACCTGAGGCTGGAACAGGATCTCGATCTCGTCCTGGTCGAGCGCCCGCCTGAGGTCGATCTCGAGCTGGTCCCCCAGAGCGCTGTCGCTCGCCGCGCCTGCGTCTACGACCTTGACCGGTCCGGCCTCGCTCGATTTGGCCTCGGCGAGCGCCGCGCTGGCCCGGCGGAGCAGGCCTGCCGCGTCCTCGTCCTCCTCGGAGGCGACGACTCCGACCCGGCTTCCAAGGGTGATGACGTGGTCGCCCGACATGAAGGGACGGCCGATCGCCTCGACCAGCTGCCCGGCGAGGAAACGGCCCTCGCCGAGGCTCGTCGGAGCCGCGAGCAGGATGGCGAATTCGGCGCCGGCGATCCGGGCGACCAGCCTTCGCCGGCCGTCCGAATCGGCGAGCCGCTCGATCCGGCGGGCGGCGGCCTGGAGGACCGCATCGCCGGTGGGGCGGCCGAAGGCGGCGTTGATCGTGTCGAACCGGCTGACCGCGAGAAGCAGGACGACCAAAGCGGGGCGCCCCTGCCCCTCTAGCTTGAGCTGGCGCTGGATCCAGGCGCGCGCCGCGCGGCCGTCGCGCACTCCGGTCATCGGGTCCCGGGACTGCCAGGCCGCGCCCTCGATCGGGACGATCGCCTCGGTCCGGCCGACGACACCCTCCCCTTCGACCCGGACATGGTGGGCGAGCCGCACGCCCTCGCCCTCCTCCGAATCGGTATGGGCGAAAGCCGTCGACTGGCCGGTGGCGAGAAGCCGGTCGATGGCGCCGCGCGCGGCCTTGCGTCCGTCCGGATCGAGCTTCCGGAACAGCTCCATCAGGCTGATCCTCTGCCCGGCTTCGTCGCCGAGCCCGGCCCGCCGGGCAAGCGCCGGGCTGAGCTCGATCGACTGGGAGCCTGGAGTCCACCGCCAGGAGGCGCTTCCGGGCTTGCCCTTCCGGCCCTCCGCCTCGCCTCTGCGAAGCGGTCTTCGGCCGCCGACCCGTTCGGAGTGGCGGTGCGCATATTGAAGCGCCTGGAGGAACTGCGAGTCGCTGAACGGGCTGACCAGGAAATGGGTGGCGCCGTCGGCATAGAGCGTGTCGAGAGCGTCGGAATCGCCGCGGGAGAGCAGGACAAGCAGCGCCGAGCAATTGGCCTCGACCGGATCGGCGAGGCTTCGCACCGCCTCCTTCCCTTCCGGAAGTGCGCCCCGGGCGTCGACCACCGCCACCGACGCCCCCGACGCGATGAACCGGCCCTCCGCATTGTCCGCCCGCCGCGCCGCGATCGCAAGCCATCCGGCCCGCTCGGCAGTCGCGGTCAGCTCGTCGCGGTGCCGGAAGGACAGCAGGAAGAGCGGTGCGCCGGACGCGGCCATGCCTCCCTCTTCCTTTCCGCAAGACCGCGCTTCGAACCCCATCGCTCTACTCTGAGCCGTTCCCCTCAACAATCGGTTTAGATCGGCCGGGGTGCCGGCTCGGGACGAAGCCTTCCTCAATTCATTCGATGCGGCGCGAATGCGTATTGGTGTCGGCAGGAAAGCTTGCTACAGCATTGATTGCGAGCCGTTTTTTGCGGGAAGCAGGGGGGAAGAGACATGATTATCGAAGAGGAGGCGCTGCTGCGTCCCCGCGACCGGCGGAGCCGTGCGGTGACGGCGCGGACGCCGTGCGGCCGGGGGGCGGTGTCGATGCTGCTGGAATGCGGCCACGTGACCCGGCGCCGGCCGGCTCTGTGCCAGCCGTCGCGGCTGATCTGCGAGCAATGCTGAGCCGGTCGCTTAAGGCATTCTGAGCCCCGTCCGTAAACCGCTCTTCGCGCCGTTGGGCGCATCGAATCCGACTTCCGAAGCCAACTTCCCGATGATGGTCATTCGAAGTCGATGACGATGCGGCCGCCTACCAACTCGTCTGCAAAGACTTGGACCGGGCGTCCCTTTGCCGGATCGAGCGGCATTCGAAGGTGCCCCGGAAGCTTTCCGGTCGTGCCGTCGAAGCTGGTCACGGGCGGCGAGTCCAAAGTGCCCGCCGGCATCGTGTAGCGGATCGGCGGATCGGAGCGGCCCGCGGCCGCGAGGCAGGCGCCGGCCGCCAAGGCCGTCAACGACGCGGCGCGAGCCGCCACTTGGTGCTCCCAGATGTTGATGGAACCTAAGCGGGTCGGAAAGGCTCCGGCCTTGCTATCGCACTGATAATCATTAGTCGGTTGGAACGGATGTGGTTCGGAGTGCTTTCATTTGGCTAGCAAGGACGGCTCCGGCACCGGCAACTCGATCGGTTCTTCGGACAATCCGGCCGAAAGCCGCGAATCGCTCTTCAGCTTTCTCGACCGGCTGAGCCAGGCGGCCTCCCGCTCGACCGACGCAGACGAGATCCTCACCATCACGAGCGCCCTCACCGCGGAGCATCTGGGCATCACCAATTGCGCCTATGCGGATATGGACGAGGACGAGGACGGCTTTACCATCCGGGGCGACTGGCACGCGCCCGGAACGCCGTCGCTCGTCGGCCATCACCGGCTTGCGGATTTCGGCGCCCTCGCGGTCAGCGAGCTGAAGGCGGGACGCCCGCTGATCATCAACGACAACCTCGCCGAGATCGCGCCGCACGAGGCGAAGACCTTCCAGGACCTCGGGATCGCGGCTACCATCTGCATGCCTCTGGTCAAGGCCGGCCGGCTGAGCGCACTGATGGCGATCCACGACAAGGTGCCCCGCCATTGGTCGGCCTACGAGCTCGAAGTGATCCGCGAGGTCACCGACCGGTCCTGGGCGCATGTCGAACGGGTCCGGGCGGAAGCCGAGCTGCGCTCCAGCCACGAGCGCTTCCGGGCCGCGGTCCAGGCGACCCGGGGAGTGCTCTGGACCAACGATTCCGAAGGCCGGATGGTCGGCGAGCAATCGGGCTGGGCCGCACTGACCGGGCAGAGCTTCGATCAATATCAGGGTCACGGCTGGTCGTCCGCCATCCACCCGGACGACGTCCAGCCGACGATCCAGGCCTGGGGCGAAGCGGTGCGCAGGCGCGACTCGTTCGTCTTCGAGCATCGGGTCAGGCGCTTCGACGGCGCCTGGCGGCTGTTCTCGGTCCGCGCCACCCCCGTACTCAGGCCCGACGGCAGCGTCGCGGAATGGGTGGGAGTGCATAACGACGTCACCGAGGAGCGCTCCGCCGAAGAGGCTCTGAGAGAGGAAACCCGAATCCTCGAGGCCCTGAACAAGACCGGTGCGGCCCTTGCCGCCCAGCTCGACCTCGAAAGCATCGTCCAGACCGTTACCGACGCCGGGGTGGAGCTGACCGGCGCCCAGTTCGGGGCGTTCTTCTACAACGTCCTCAATTCAAGCGGCGAGAGCTACATGCTCTACACGCTCTCCGGGGCGCATCCGTCGCAGTTCGACTTCGGGATGCCGCGCAACACGGCCGTGTTCCACCCGACTTTCGCGGGCGAGTGCATCATCCGATCGGACGACATCACCAACGACCCGCGCTACGGCCTTAGCGCTCCGCATTTCGGGATGCCCAAGGGCCACCTCCCGGTGGTTTCCTATCTGGCGGTTCCGGTCCGAAGCCGCTCGGGCGAAGTGATGGGAGGGCTTTTCTTCGGCTATCCCGAGCCCGGCCGCTTCACCGAACGCCACGAGCGGCTGATCGTCGGAATCGCCGCCCAGGCCGCCGTCGCGATCGACAATGCCCGGCTCTATCAGGCCGTCCAGCAGGCGCGGGAGACTCTCGAGCAAAGGGTGGAGGAGCGGACCGCCGAGCTCCAGAAGGTCCACGAGGCCCTCGCCCAGGCGCAAAAGCTGCAGGCCCTTGGCGAGCTCACCGGCGGGATCGCCCACGATTTCAACAATCTCATGACCGTCGTCTCGGGCTCCGCCGACGTCCTGCTGCGCCGCTCCGATCTCCCCGAAGCCAAAAGGCGGCAGTATCTGCAGGCGATCGGAGACACTGCCAAGCGCGCCACCACCCTCACCCAGCAGCTCCTCGCCTTCGGCCGGCGCCAGGCGATCAAGCCCGAGGTGTTCGACGTCGACGTCACCCTCGATGCCTTCGCCGAAGTCCTCAGCCGAACGCTCGGGAGCCGGATCCGGGTCTCGCTGGACCTCGAAGCCCCCCGGAGCCCCGTACGGGTCGACCGCACTCAGCTGGAGGCGGCGGTGCTCAACGCCGCGGTCAACGCGCGCGACGCCATGCCCAAGGGCGGCCGCCTGGGAATCGCGACCCGCCGAGTCGAGGAAGACGGCAAGCCCTTCCTTCGGATTTCGGTCGCCGACGACGGCCTCGGAATGCCGCCGCGCGTCGTCGAGCGCGCCTTCGAACCCTTCTTCACGACCAAGGAGGTGGGCAAGGGCACGGGCCTCGGCCTCTCCCAGATCCACGGCTTCGCCGCCCAGGCGGGGGGTAGGGCCGAGATCGAATCAACCGAGGGCGCCGGCACCACCATCCACATCCTGCTCCCGGTCACCGACGAAGCCCTGTCGGCCCAGGCCGAGGGCAACGCCCAGGCCGCGCTTCCGAAGGACTGCCGGGTCCTGCTCGTCGAAGACAACCGCCAGGTGCGCGAATTCGCCAACGAGCTGCTGACCGACCTGGGCTGCACAGTCCTCGCCGCCGAGGATGCGCAATCGGCCCTCGATATGCTGAAGGTCGAGAAGGTCGACCTGGTGTTCACCGACGTCGTCATGCCGGGCACGAGCGGAGTCGAGCTTGCCACGACCCTGCGCCGGCAGATGCCGGGCCTGCCGGTGCTCCTCGCGACGGGATATAGCGAGGAGCTGCTCAAGACCGACCACGATTTCAGGGTCCTCCCCAAGCCCTATGACGGAAAGAGCCTGATCGAGGCGATGGCCGCGGCTCTCGAGGACGAGCGGGCGGGCTGAGCCGTTCGCTCCCCGGCAAAGGCCAGGGCCCAGCGGCCTGGCCGAAGCCTGGGTCCCGGCCTTGCCCGGGAAACTTCGACTTCAGAGCCGGTCGAAGACCGAGCCCATTCGCGGGCTGAACAGCCGGTCGTAGGTCTTGAGCAGGAAGGAGTCCGTCATTCCGGCGATATGATCGCAGATCACCCGCGGCGAGAAATCGCAGGCGGCGAAACGGTCATAGGTCGGCCGGGGAAGCAGCCCCTTCGGATCCGAGGCAAGCGTCTCGAACACGGCGACGACCATGAGCTGCCCCTTCAATTCGAGATGCTGGACCTCCGGACTGAGGATGACCGTTTCGCGGACGGCAGATTGCAACCTGTCGAGAAAGTCCCTCGCGGCACCGGACATCGCTCCGCGGTAGCGGACCAGCGGCTCGTCATATTCCTCGAGGGTCTCGATATGGCAGGCGGTGATGAGATGGTGGACCATCTGTCCGATGAAACGCTTGCGGCGCCCGCCCCCGCCGAACAGCCCCTCGACAAGCCCGCCATAGACGTCGTTGCCGAAATCGTTTGGATATCTGTCCTTTAGCGCATTCAGGAAGGCGCCGCAGCATTCCGGCGGAACCAGCCGCTCGAAATCCCGGCGCTCGATCAGCCCGAGAGCCAGGGCGTCCTCGAGGTCGTGGACTCCGAAACCGATGTCGTCGGCGAGGTCCATGATGCTGCAGTCGAACGACTTGTGGCGAGACTTGGCATGCGAGCCCTTTCGCTTGTCCGACGAGATGAACAGCTCGCGCTCGCGCGGAGGTAAAGGTGCCACGATCCACTCCACGAGGTCCTGCTCGCAATCGAGATAGCATTTGGGCGGCTTGCACGACTTGCGGTCTAGCAGTGCGCGGACCGTGGGCGTCGACTGAAGCCGGGGGCGGAGCTCGGGATTGGCCGCATGGCTGTAGGCGATCGGATATTTCAGGACGCTGAGAAGAGTGCGCCGAGTGAGGTTTGCTCCGGCGGACTCGGAGAATTTTTCGAGTCGGCCCAGTATCCGAAGCGTCTGGCCGTTGCCTTCGAATCCGCCATGGTCGCGCATGCAGTAATTCAGGGCCACTTCGCCGCCATGTCCGAACGGCGGGTGGCCCAGGTCATGCACGGCTCCTGCCGCCTGGATCATGCTTCGGCTGGGCAGGAAAGGATGGGCCGGATGCGCCCCCTCATATTTCTCGAACTGGCGGGCGATGCCGTTTGCGATCTGGGCGACTTCGAGGGAATGGGTGAGGCGGGTCCGATAGAAGTCGCTGTCGCCCAGATTGAGGATTTGGGTCTTGCCCTGGAGCCGCCGGAACGAGGCGGAGTGGACGACCCGGGCGTAGTCGACATCCTCCGGGCCGCGCGCGTCGCGGGGCTGCGGATTCCAGGGCTCGCGACGTTCGAACCACGGCATTCGATTCTCCGATCTTCACTCCCCTAGCGCCCGCCCCCCCTTGCCGCTAGCAAGCAGGTCATGACGGCCAACGCCGACCTCCCCACCGCCCTCCTCGCCTCTTCCGCGGAAGCGGCCCAGTCGGCCGAGGCCCTGCTTCGGGACGCCTACGACTTCGTGCCCCTGGCCGAGGCCGAGCAGGTGATCGCGCTCGGCGGCGACGGCTTCCTTCTCCAGACCCTCCACGACATGCTCAATTGCGGGCGGACCCTGCCCATCTTCGGGATGAACCGGGGGACGGTCGGCTTCCTGATGAACGAGTGGCGGATCGACGGGCTGAGGGAGCGGGTCAACCGGGCCAAGGCGGTGTCGGTCGCCCCGCTTCGGATGGAGGCGGTGACGGTCTCCGGCGAGACCGTCTCGAGCCCGGCGATCAACGAAGTGTCGCTGCTTCGGGAGACCCGGCAGACCGCCCGGATCGAGGTTTCGGTCAACGGCCGGACCGTCCTTCCAGAACTGGTCTGCGACGGCGTGCTGGTCGCGACTCCCGCCGGCTCGACCGCCTATAATTTCTCCGCCCAGGGACCGATCCTTCCGCTCGGAGCGAACCTCGTCGCCCTGACCCCGATCAGCCCCTTCCGCCCGCGCCGGTGGAAGGGCGCTCTGGTGCCCGACGATCTCACCATCTTCCTTCGGGTACTCGACGCCGAGAAGCGTCCCGTCTCGGCGGTCGCCGATCAGCGCGAGGTGCGCGACGTCGCGACGGTGGAGGTCCGTGTCGACCGAAGCCAGGCGCTAACCTTGCTGTTCGATCCCGAGCACGCGCTCGACGAGCGCATCTCTATGGAGCAGTTCGCGGCCTGAGCCGCGACGAATAGTTTCCCGACGAAGGCCGGGACCCGGTCTCCTCGCTCAGGTCCAGCTGCCCCGCCTTCGCCGGGGAAAGAGCCTTGTGGCCGAACGACTGCCCCGAGCGGCCCGAGGCCCTTGCCAGTCCGAGAAATCCGCTGCTATAGGCGCGCCTCGCCCGAGAGGCTGCTCCCCGGTAGCTCAGCGGTAGAGCATCCGACTGTTAATCGGATGGCCGATGGTTCGAATCCGTCCCGGGGAGCCACTCTGGCGAAATCCTGCCCTCTCAATCTCCGCGTGCCGCCGCTTGCGAGCTTGGCCTCGCCCTCGGCCGGCCCGGATCGCCCATACTTGGCACACGCGGAGGCGCTCGTTATACGCCGCCCAGGAGTTTTTATGGCGCCAGACATCCCCGACGGCGTTGATCCTGCCGGAAACGCGGCGCTTCGCGAGGGCGATTCCGGATCGCCGCTTCGTCCCGAAGCCCATGTCGCTTCCGGTTCGGCGAGCGAGCTTGAGCTGAACCGGCAGCTCGAGGAAGACCCGCAATCCTTGCTCCTCAATATCCGGAAGGCGGATTATCGGGCGCGGGCCGGCGACGACGATCTCGCCTGTTACTTCTACCGGCGCGCGTTGCGGATCGCCGGCGACCGGCAATTGCCGCCGGAGGAGGCCGCCGAAGTGCGGCGGTCGGAGCGGGCGCTGGCCGAAGCGGCGGGACGCGCTCATTCACGGCGCGAAGCGCGGCTCAGGGAGCGCGGATTGCCGCCGCAGCAACGCAGCCCTCGCCTGAAGGCGTCCCTGGACCTCGCGGCGCGTCCGCGGCCCTGGGACGTCGCGGATCCGCGCGACGGCTTCGCCCAGGATCCGACCCACTATCATTATCCGGGCCTGCCCCGGATCCCCTTCTACGACCGGGACCGGTTCGACTGGGCTGCGAGGATCGAGGCGGCCACCGCGGCCGTTCGCGAGGAGCTGATCGGGCTGCTTGCCAGCGGCAAGGATGAGCCTCGCCCCTTTCGACCGAGCGACGTGGGATTGCCGCTGGGAGTGGGCAAGGCGCTTGTCGACGGCCGCAACTGGGGCGTTCTGGCCCTGTGCGAGCAGGGCTGGCTGGACCCCGACTATATCCGGCGCTGCCCGCGCACCTGGGACACCCTCCTGCACCACGCCCCCGTCCCACGAGTCCCCGGCTGGGGGCCGAGCATCATCTTCTCGATGCTGAGTGCAGGCGCGCATATCGGCGCCCACACCGGCATGTACAATTCGCGGCTCATTTGCCACCTGCCGCTCATCGTCCCGCCCGGCTGCCGGTTCCGGGTCGGCAACGAAGTCCGCGAATGGGAAGAAGGAAAGCTGCTGATCTTCGACGATACGATCGAGCACGAGGCCTGGAACGACGGACCCGAGGACCGGGTCGTCTTGATCTTCGATATCTGGCGGCCGGAGCTGACCGAGCAGGAGAAGTTCGAGCTCACCTTGCTTTTCTCGGATTGAACGGTTGGTCCGGGCCCGATCGCCGATCGCCGGAATCCGGGACCGATGAGGGACCGGGTCGCTCTCCATGGATGGCGGTACAGCGTCTATAGCCGGACGGCCCGAATGGCGCTCCTGTCGAAGAAGGTCGAGCATGTCTCGGTCGAGGTCGACCCCTTCGCCGAGCTTCCCGAGGCCTATCTGAAGCTTCACCCGTTCGGCCGGGTTCCGACGCTTGCCCATGACGGCTTCACGCTTTTCGAGACGGGCGCGATCACGCGCTACGTCGATCGGGCGTTCGAAGGTCCGCCGCTTCAGCCGGAAGGCGGGGCGGAGCTTGCCAGGATGGACCAGGTGATTTCGATCGCCGACAGCTACGCCTATCGGCCGATGGTGAGGCAGGTGTCTTCCCACGCCTTCTTCCGCCCCTTCTTCGGAGAGCCTTCGAGCCGGGCGGCGGTCGACTCGGGCCTCGAAGCGTCGGCCAAGGTCCTGTCGTTCCTCGACGGAGTCGCGGCCGAAGGCCTGGTCCTCGACGGGCGCGAATTCACCCTGGCGGACTGTCATCTGGCCCCGATGATCGATTATTTCGTCCGAGCCGAGGAGGGAAAGGCGGCGCTCGCCGGCCACCCGGACCTGCAGCGATGGTGGGACCGAACTTCCACTCGCGACGTCCTCGCCGCCACCGACCCGTTCCCCGACCGGACGGTCTCGGGCTTCCACCCCTGACGGCGACCGCCTGCCGCGGCACAAGGCCGTTGGCGTTTGTACACCACTCGTTATTCACCGCGCTCGCGACGATGCCTGCGCTTCCAAGCGCCAATTCAGCCCGCTGCCCGCCGGAGCCGCCGAAGGCGTGCCTGGTCCAGCGGAGTAAGGTCCATTCCGGAAGCCGCCCGAAGCTTCGCGAGCCCCTCCTCCCGTTGCCCGGCCTGCAGGAGCGCCCTTGCCCATTCCAGGTGAAGAGCGCCCCATCTCGGCGACAGCCGGGCCGCGGAGCGATAGCGCTGAATCGCGGCCTCGAGCTTGCCCTGCCGGGCAAGCATGTCCGCTTCACCCTTGCAGGGATCGCTCCAGCCCGGGCCCGATCTTGTCGCCGCCGCGAAAGCCGCTGCCGCGCCGGCCGTATCTCCACGGCCGGCTTTGGCCATCCCCCAGGCGTGGTGAGCGAATGGCGAGGATGGCGAGCTGCGGACCGCCGCCTGGAACCATTTGTCGGCAAGCCCGCGGTTGCCCTCGAGCTCGGCGATTTCGGCTCGGACGACCAGACACCGATAGCAATCGGCCGGAAAGGCTCGGGCGATCCCCTCTGCCTCGGCGAGACGGCCGAGCCGCGCCAGGGCCAGCGCGCGGCGCGGGGCAAGCTGGCGCTCGCGCACGAAGTTCAGGATCGGGGCCCTGACCGAAGCCGATCGCGCCGCCGAGTCCGTCGCTTCGATCGACGCCAGCGCGGCGCTCCAGTCGTCGAGCGCCATCGCCTGCGCATATTCCGGGAGAATGAGATCGCCGAAAAGGACGTGGGGGAGCCGTTCCGAATCCGACGTGCCTTGCGCCCCGTTCGCGAGAAGAGCCTTCGAGCCGGCGACGTCGTGGTTGAGCGCCATCTGCTCGGAGCGGATGGCGAGCGCATCCGAGGCCTCGTCGCCCGCCAGGGCACTTATCGCCCGCTGCCGGTCCCCCGTCAGGTCGGCGGATAGCCTCTCTGCGACGAGCAGAAACCTTTCGCGCAGGTCCGGGGCGATAGCCTCCATGCTTCGCCTTCCCGAGCGCCGCGCCTCGCGCAGGGCGGAAAGCGCCGCCTCCCTTCGCTCCAGCAGGACCGCCGGGGTGGCGAAGGCCAGATGGCCCGTCGGCAGTTCGGGATTGAGACGGCGAGCGGTCGCCGCTGCGGCCAGGGACCGGTCGAGGTCGCCCTGCCTGTAGGTGATGTAGCTGAGCAGGACGTTCGCCCAGGCTCGCTCGGTGTCGGGACCGGACCGGGAAAGCGCGCGTGCCGCCGCCTGGGCTTCTTCCAGCCGGCCCTGGTTGAGTAGGTAGGCCGCGTATTGAAACGGCTGGGTCCGCCTGAAGAGCTGTTCGGCGGTTTCGGTAAGCAGCCTGTCGATGTCGGCCGCGCTTCCGGTCCGGGTGTCGCCGGGCATGTTGGCGGCCCGGGCGGTGATCGCGAGCCCGGCGGCGTCGTGCACCACCTCCCCCCGCACCGAGGTCTCGTTGCCGAGCCTGCGCCGAAGCCAGCGCTGGGCGTCGCCGAACGAGACTCCGGTCTGGGGAACCTCGACTCGAAGGTCCTCCCCCCAGTCCCGGCGAAGGTTGCTTCCCGCCCTCCAGGAGGCGGAGGCGCTTCCGATCGCCATCATCTTGTCGAGAAGCTTGGCGGCGACCACTTCCCCGGTCAGCCCGCGGGCGGCAAGGTCGGGCGGGACGCTGAGCGGTTCGACGACGAGGCCGTCGGCCTCCATCGCGCTCCAGACGAAGGAGACTGCGCCGAGCGCGATCAGCACCGCGATCAGAGCGAGGGAAAGGTCGCGCGCGCTCTTGATCCGGTTCCGGAACCGTTCGTTGCGGGCGAGCCCGATCTGCTGGTCGAGCAGCCGCTCGTGCTTGATCAGAACCCGGCGGGCCGGGCTATCGCGCTCCGGGCTGGAAGCCTCGTCGCCCAGGGCCAGATCGACCGCGTCGACCGTCGTCGGCACCGCTTCGTCCCTCTCCGCCCCGCCCTCGCCGGAGCGTGCAGCGTTCATCCCCAATCTCCTCCTCGAGGCCTGCAGCGCTTAGAGCACGTGCCGCCGCCCCGATCAAAGAGAGTCGCGGAGGTGCCGGTTATGCCGTCGTTCAGGTTGAGCGATGAAGAAATTGGGCCGTCGAATGGAGACTTTCGGATGCCCCGCTTCTTCCCCTTCGCCCCGACCCTCGTCGCCCTCGTTGCCCTCACCGCCGTTCCGGCCGCTGCTCAGATCGCAGGCAAGCGCGATTACGGCCCGGTCCCCTCGTCCAGCCTCTTCCTCGAAGACAGCCGGCTGCCCGGGCCGGGGATCGGCAAGGAGCTGCGCGACATCGACAAGCGGATCGACCGCGCGCGCGAATCGGGCGGCCTCACCGCCCGCGATGCGCGCCGCCTGGAGCGCGAGGCCCGAGCGATCGGCCGGCTCGCCCGGCGCTTCGGCCGCGACGGACTCTCCCCTTCCGAGCGTGCCGAGCTCGAAGCGCGCGCCGCTTATTTGCGCGATTCGGTCGGCAGGCCCGGGCGCGGCGACTGGAGCAAATCGGGACAGTGATTCTCGGCCGCTTGTCCCGGCCGGCAGGTCCCGCCTAACGCTTCCCCCCTCGCCACCGACGGTCCGGGGAGGAGGCCCGATCATGCTTGCTGCGATCATGTTCGACCTGGACCTCTATTGCGGGCTGCTCAACATCGTCGCCCATTTTGCCGGGTTCAGCGTCAGGCTCGCCGACCTCGACGACCCGGGCGAGTGCCGGCGGATCGACTCCTTCGTCGACGATCATCCCGAGGCCGAACTCTTCCACCGCTCCGGCTGGACTCGCGGAATCGAGCGCGGGACCGGCCAGGCCGCTCGCTATCTCGTCGCCGAGGATTCGGCCGGGCGGCTTACCGGGCTCCTCCCGCTGACCCGGATCCGCTCGCCGCTCTTCGGCTCGGCTCTCGTCTCGACCGGCTTCGGAGTCGGCGGAGGGATTCTCGCCGGCACCGGGATGGCCGTCGAGGCGCTCGCCGCCGCCGCCTGGTCGCTCGCCGAACGGGAGGGCTGCCCTTCGGTCACCCTCCGCGGAGGTCGGCTACCAGACGGCTGGCGCCGAGAGGAAGGCGTCTATGCCGGCTTCCGCCGCGAGCTGCCGGGGAGCGACGAGTCGATCCTCGGGTCCATTCCGCGCAAGCAGCGCGCCGAGGTCCGTCGCTCGCTCGCCCTCGGACTGGAGCTGAGCCAGGGCCGGGACCGGCGGGCGCTCGACGACCATTACCGGGTCTATTCCGAAAGCGTCCGGAACCTCGGCACTCCGGTCTTCCCCCGAACCCTGTTCGAGGCGATGGCCCGGGAATGGGGAGAGGATTGCGACATCCTCACGGTCCGGGCCGGAGGAAGGCCGGTCGCCTCGGTTCTCAGCCTCTATTTCAAAGGCGCCGTCCATCCTTATTGGGGCGGCGGGACGCACGAGGCGAGGCGCCTGCGCGCCAACGACTTCCTCTATTACGCGCTGATGAGCCGGTCGGCCGCGCGCGGCTGCACGGTCTTCGACTTCGGCCGTTCGAAGGTCGGGACCGGCGCCTTTGGGTTCAAGAAGAATTGGGGTTTCGCTGCGCGTCCGCTCACCTATGCGTCGAAGGGCGCTTACCGGGAGATCAACCCGGCCAGCCCCCGCTACCGGCTCCAGACCGCCGCCTGGCGGCGCCTGCCGCTTCCGGTTGCCAACCGGCTCGGGCCCCTGCTCGCGCGGGGCCTCGGCTGAGCCTGTCCCTTGCGGATATCGCCCGCTCGGCTAATCGGCGCGGAGCGCTGAAGGAGGGCCGATGGCTTCGAGGCTGCCTCATGAAGGAGTCTATGTCCGGCTCGGCCTGTCGGCGGTTCACGGCATAGGAGTGTTCGCGGTCCGGCCAATCCCGGCCGGCACGGACATCTTCGCCAACGACCTCGTCCCCATGGTCTGGGTGGGCAAGGCCGAGCTCGAAGCCTCGAACCTCACTTCGGCCGAGCGCGCTTTCTACCACGATTTCGGGATCAACCGCGGCGACCGGATCGGCTGCCCCGCCAATTTCCACAACCTCACGCCCGGCTGGTACCTGAACGAGCCCGCTCCGGGCGACCGTTCCAATGTCGAAAGCACCGACCGTCTCGGCTTCATCGCCCGCCGCGACATCGCCGAAGGGGAGGAGCTCACCATCGATTACGAAAGCTTCAGCGAGCAGCCCGAGCGCTAGGGGCGCCGGCGGAAGCGGATTGCTAAGGATTTTCCGGCATCGAGACCTGGATGAGCTACGATGCCTGGCCCCCTCTCGAAAAGCGCACTCGGCTCCGCGTGCTCGCGCTCGGCGCGGCGGCGTGGCTGGCGGCGGTGCCGGCGGGGTTTGCCGGGCTGATGGTTTTCGGCTTTCACAAGTCCGTCGAGGAAATGAAATGGTTCGAGCTGACCGCCCTCTTGGCGCTTCCGCTCCTTCCGCTGCTGCTCGCCCTGCTCGGCCTCTCCTGCTTCCTGTCCTTCAGCCGCCGCGGACTGCTGATCGTCAAGGCGCTCTTGGCCGCCGTCGTCGCTGACGCGGTCCTTCTCGTCGCCGCCTTCCAATCGATGTAGAGGCCGGCCCCCCTCGACCGGACCTGGCGGTCGCCGGGCCGGTCGGCCGCCTGCCTGAGGACGAAGGCCGCCGACTAGCGCAGCTGGCTGTCCTTGCTTCCGCGCCGGTTGATCCCGGCCCCGGAGCGCCTGGCCTCCGAGTCGCGCTCGGACTGGCAGGCGACGCAGGTCCGGGTGCCCGGAAGCGCCGCCCGGCGGCGCTCGGGGATGAGCTCGCCGCAATCCTCGCAATGTTCCGAGCCCTCGCCGGCCGGGAGCCTGGCCCGGGCGCTCAGCACCGCATCCTTGACCGTATCGTCGATCTGATCCTGCACCGCGCCGTCGCGCGCCCATCCGCCCGCCATGGCGAATCTCCATGTCTGTCAAAGCCTTGGTCTTAAATAAGAAGCCGCGCCCTTCGTTCCAAGCAGCACGCCCCGTCCGCCCGCTGGAACCCGGCCCTAACCGCGCGCGCGGTATCGGCGAAACACCACAAGGCCCGCTAGGCTGGCGACGACGATCGGAAGCGCCGCGGACTGGTAGATCCCGGCGAGCTGGGCCAGGAGCAATGCCGCGAAGATAAGGGCCGGAATCGTCAGGCGCAGCTGGACCATCCGGCGCTCGCGCGCATCCAGGCTGGAATCGACCAGGTCTCCGACGAAGGCGGCATAGGCCCAGAGCAGGGCCTGGCAGGCGCCGATCGCAACGATCAGGCTGAAATAGACGGTCAGCGACTTGCCGGGTCCCGCCTCCCCGACCAGGGCGGCCATCGCAGGGGTGATCGCGATCAGGCAGAGCTGGAGCAAAGCGAGGAATGTGAGCGGCCCGTCGACCCGGCGGATCCGCGCGAACAGCCCGCGATGCGCGACCCAGAAGGCTCCGACGATGGCGAATCCGAACAGATAGGCGAAAAGCGAGCGCCAGATCGTCGAGAGCAGGTGACCGATCTCGCCGTCCCAATGTTCGGGCGGCCTCAGCTCGAGGGCGAGCAGGGTGATGGCGATCGCGAAAACGCCGTCGGCAAGCATGATCGTCCGGTCGTAGGCATGGCGCCTGACATGCTCGGCGAGCGGCTCGTCCCCGCTCAAAAGCTCCGGCTCCCCCGCCATCGACCTGCCTTCCCCCTCGCTCCGGCCGACCGTGCCACGGTTCGAACGGGCCGTCGATGGGCCCGAGGCACCCGCCAGGCCGCTAATGCTCCGCCTCGCACATGCCTTTAAATTGTTCGCACAAAGGCACGAAGGCACGAAGAAGCCTTCGCGGCGAAGCCGCCTTTCCAACCGATCGGCTGAATTGTAGCGTTTCGCGCGGTTTCCTGCGGGACCCTTGGTGCCTTCGTGCCTTTGTGTGAACCAAATGCAGCGCTCCTGCAGCTCGAAGGACAAGCCGGATCCCGCCACCGCTCGCGCGGGACCTTGCCTGCAGTGCGGCATCGCATGAGGGAAGACGGAGCGCCGCGCCGTCGCGGCGCCCCCTCCCCTCACATCTTCAGGCTCACCCTCGCATAGAAGAAGGTCCCCGGCACGTCGTAGGTGGTCGGGTCGAGGTTGTTCAGGCCGCAGGTGAAGCAGGGCGGCGGGCCGACGTCGAACAGGTTGTTGGCGCCCAGAGCGAAGCCGAAGCCGTTCCAGCTCTCCGGCTCCCAGCGCAGCTGCAGGTCCGTGTAGAGGCGCGAGCCGAGATGGTTGCCGTCCGCCTCGTCGACGCCCTTGATGTAGCGCCCGGTCAGCGAGGCTCCGAAGCCCGAACTGCCGCTTTGCGTCCAGTCGAGCACCGCGGTCGACTTCCATTTCGGGAAGGCCTGGTCGGGGCTGCCCTGCTCGGTGCCTTCCCGGTCGATCACCGTGACGCCGTCGGTCGCCGGGACGGACACCTGGTAGTTGAACAGGAAGGTGTTGGTCCAATACAGCCCGAAGCGGCCGATCCCCGTCTCGCCGGTGCGATAGTTCAAGGTGACGTCGAGTCCGTCCGTCTCGATCCCCGCGATGTTCTGGAGGAGGCCGCGGATCTGGGTGACCGCGCCCGAGGCAGAGCGGGTGATCGCGGCGCAGGAGAAAGCGTCGGCATTTTCGGCGCAGCGGCTGAGAAGCACTTCCGCATCGATCGCCTGGATGGCGCCGTCGACCTTGATGTTGAAATAATTCGCCTCGAGGCTAAGCCTGGGAATGAAGCTCGGGCTCCAGACCCCGCCGAAGCCCCAGCTTTCCGAAGTCTCGGGCGCGAGATCGAGATTGCCGCCGGTGATGACCGGAAGCTGCGGATTGGCTTGGACGTAGCTGCCGTTGGCGGGAACGCCGGCCGCGATGCAATTGGCTGCGACCGCCGCGGGGATCGCGCCGTTCACGGCCGAGCAGGGATCGACGATCTCCTGGTCGAAGCGCGACGGGGTACCGAACAATTCGCCGATCGACGGGGCCCGGAAGCCTTCCGACCAGCTTCCCCTGAACAGCAGGTCCTCGACCGGCTTCCAGTTGATTCCGGCTTTGAACGTCGTCGTCGAACCGCTTTCCGAATAATCGGAATAGCGCGCCGCCCCGGTCACTTCGAGGCGGTTGAAGAAGGCCGTGTCCCTCAGCAGCGGGAGGCGGAGCTCGGCATAGGCTTCGTTGACGTCATAGCCGCCTTTGGTGGGAAGCGCCGGAATGTCGGAGCCGAGGCCGGCGGCGACGACCGGGTCCGGATCGAACCGGCCCTTCTGGTCGCGATGCTCGACTCCGACCGCGAACCCGGCCGCTCCGCCGGGCAGGTCGAACAATTCGCCGGTGAGGTTGGCCGTGAAGTCCGACTGGGTCTGGCGGCTGGAATCGTTCTGCTCGAAGCCGACATAGTCGAGCATGGCCTGGCTGATCGATCCCGCGCCTCCGAAGATGTTGAACGGAACGCAGGGCGCGGTGCAGGCGGCGACCGGTCCGAGCGCCCGGGTGAGGTTGGCCGCGTTGACGTTGCCGAAGACGGTCTGCTCGGCCTTGTTTCGGCCGTAGGAGGCGTTGAGGTCCCAATACCAGTCGCGCGAGCCGAACTGGAACCTGCCGTCGAGAGTCCCGGTGACGTAGAACGTCTCGACCTGCTGGTTGTAGCGCCTCGGCCCGCCCTCGACGACCCGCCGGCCGATGAAGGACAGGTTGGAGGAATCGAGGGTCGCTCCGAACGGGTTGAACGGATTGGTGGCGTCGATGGTGATCGTGTCGAGCAGATTGCCGTTGCCCGCGTCCGGCCCGACGAACAGCGGCAGCGGCGCCGCCTGGTTCCTCGAGTTGCGCCGGTTCCACACCGCCTTCACCGACAGAGCGGCGGACTCGCCGAATTCCTGCCGGGCATTGGCGAACACCCCATAGCGTTCGAGCGGAGTCTGGATGAAATTGAAGGGCGCGAAGTTGAAAGCGTCGGCGGCGCCGGCATAGGGCCTGTAGTCGGCGAGGGTCGGGGCGCGTCCGATCACCGGAGCGATCAGGGTGAGGCCCGGCCCGGGGCCGAAACCGGTAATGAAACGGCCCAGCGGCGTTCCCGAGCTGCACCCTCCCGCGAGGCACGAGGTCGCGCCGGGGGTCGGGAAGAGCGAGATTTCCCGGTCGGCCGAGCTGATCCCGTCCTGCTTCACCCAATTGCCGCCGACGACGAGGCTGGTGGCGCCGCCATTGGCCTGAAGGCCGTAGCTCGCCTGCAGGTTGCGGGTGAAGCCGTCGCCCTCGTTCATCACTCCGAGCTGCGCGGACAGCCGCAGCCCGTCCTGCTTCTTGCGCATGATGATGTTGACCACCCCCGCGATCGCGTCCGAGCCGTAGATCGCCGAGGCGCCGTCCTGGAGCACCTCGATCCGCTCGATCATGCTTTCCGGGATCGAATTGAGGTCGGTTGCGCCGGGGACTCCGCTCGCCGAGGCGCCGTTGACGTATCTCAGCCCGTCGACCAGCACGAGGACCCGCTTCGAGCCCAGATAGCGCAGGTCCACCTCGGCCGATCCGGCGCCCACCCCGCCGCCATCCGGCGGATTTCCGAAATTCCCCGAATTGTTGAATCGGCTGTTCAGCGCGCCTCCCGAACTCGGAAGGCGCTGGATGATGTCGGCTGCCGACGTCAGCCCGCTCCGGGCGATGTCCGCCTCGTCCAGGAAGGTGACCGGCTGGTCCTGATCGAGCGGGTTGCGGCGGATCCGCGACCCCGTCACGATGATCGTGTCCTCGTCCGGGGAGGCCGGGGTCGAAGCCGAAGCGTCCTCAAGCGGCTCGTCGGGAGCGGTGCTCGACGGCTGGGCCCATGCGGGAACCGCCGCAAGGGCCATTGCCAGAGCGAGCGAAGCGCCGCCCAGATGTCGAATTCGGATTGAACCGGCCATTTCCATTCCCCACGGCCACCGCCCGCGACCCCTCGCGGACCTCCGGTGCCGACCGAACGCTATCGCCCAACCCTGCGCCGGCGGAAATCAATTCGCCTCCGGAACGGACGATTCGCCGCCCGTCGTTGCAACGAAGCGACAGTGGCGCCGATTCCCGTGCCCCGTTATTTCATCTCTGGAGGTGGCGGAGGGCTTCCTGCTCGGTCCCTGGGAAACCGACCATGTTGTTGTCCGCTAGATGGATCCGGGTCGCGATCGACCCGTCATCCTGTCGGCGTTCGTACAGCATCGTGACCTGATCCGGGTTGTTCCAGTTGCGTCCGATCTTCACGTAACGAGCCATCCCATGTCTCCACAGCCGAGCAAAAGCAGAAAACCGGGATAGTATACGTTTTCTGCCCATCGCTACGGCCGACGGTCCCCTGAAAATATATACTGTCTGTTTTTTCCCGCCTCTCCTCCGTCACCCTGCCCTTCGCCACATGCTCGACCTCAGCACGTTGGACGAACGCTCGCGCGCGCTCACCGGCGCCTTGGCGCCAATTTCAAGAGAAGACACAAAGGCATGAAGGCACGACGTAGAAAGGCGCCTCTTTCTACGTCGTGCCTTCGTGCCTTTGTGGCTTCACTCAAAAAATCCAGGGCCTGCCGGCCCGAGAGGCGGCCCGCTCGATGCAAGGGTGGAAAGCGCCGAGGTGTGTGCGCGCTCCTTCCCCGCGATTTTCCCGATGGCCGCCGGGCCGGCCCATGCTATCCACCGCGTCGAGGGAACGTTGCAGCTGGGGCGCTCGCGGGATGGCAGGTGAGAACGCAGCCGACGGCGGGCCGCCCACGCAGCGCTCGGCGCTGAGGCTCCCGGAGCGCGTTCCCGATTTCGGGCCGCGCGGCTTCTTCCTGTTCAGGATCATCTGGTTCGCCGCCTTTGCGCTCGCGATCGCGGGGCCGATCGCCGGGACCTGGCAGCGTTTCTACGAGGCGGGCCGCAACAGCGGGCTGGTCGCCGGAAGCCGCGCCGGAATAGCCCTCGGCGAGGAGGACCTGACCCGCATCCGGTTCCCGGTCGGCCCGGCCTCCGCCTCGGCCGGGATCCGCGCCGGCGACGACATCGTCGCCATCGACACCATCCCCGTTTCCGCCCGGGTCGCGATGCCCGGCTCGAGGGCCGGCCCGGCGGGCAACGAGACGGACCAGCTGCTGTTCAACGACCTACTGAGCGGGGCCGAGGACCGGGACGTCGCGCTCACCCTCCGATCGCCGGACGGCCGGACCCGCGAGGTCGCGCTTCGAACCGGCGAGGCGCATATCGAGCAGGGCGCCCGAGCGCTCGGCCTGCCGCCCCGCCTGCTCAGCTTCATCGACCTCATTCACCTCCTCACCTACCCCTTCCTCCTGATGTCGGCCTGGCTGCTCTTCCGCCGCAAGCGGGAGGACGTGGTCAGCTCGGTGGTGTCGCTCGCCATCCTCCTCACCATGGCGACGGAGCAGCCCTCGGCGACCTTCCTCGCACTCGTCCTGAAACTGCCCGAGGGGGTCCACCAGGCGCTCTACGACCTCGCCAACATCCTCCTGATCGGCGGAATCCTGCTCTTCCCGCACGGGCGGCTCTCGCCCCGGATCACGATCGCGATCCTCGCGGCCCTGCCGGCGCTGCTGTTCCTGGAGGGCGATTTCTACCGGGCTATCCTCATCGCAGCGATGGCGGCCTCGGTCCTGCTCTTCCTCTGGAGGCTGAGGAGTGCCTCGGGGGACGAGCGCCAGCAGCTCAAATGGGCCGTGTTCGGCTTCTCCGGCTACGTCTTCTTCATCGGAATCTCGATCACCGCCGACATATTGAAGGCCGGGGCGCCGAGCCTGGCCCAGCAGCTCGCGCTCGAAGTCGTCGCCGGCTTCGCCTTCGGCCTGGCCTTCCTGCTGCTCCAGGCCGGGCTGCTCGTCGCCCTGCTTCGCTATCGGCTCTACGACGCCGAGGTCGCGATCAGCCGCTCGGCCTCCTTCGCACTGATCGCCCTGATCCTGGCGGGAATCTTCGCGGCGACGATGGAGGGCGTGAAGGAGGTCATCCTTCGCTTCTTCGGCCGCGACGCGGGCTCGATCGCTCCGATCGTCGGTGCGGCTTTGTCGACCGTGATGATCAACCCGATCTACGAGCGGGTGCAGGGCTGGGCCGAGCGGCGCTTCCAGCGCAAGCTGGTCGAGATGCGCCGCGACCTTCCCGACTGCCTGCGCGACCTGCGCCACTTCGCGACCCTCGCCGAGCTCGTCGAGGAGATCCTGAAGCGGATTTCGGCGGGCGTGCGCTCCGCCCGGCTCGCCCTCCTCCTCGACGGGAGGGTTGCCGGAAGCCGGGGCACCACTTCCGGCGAAGTCGATTCCTGGCTCGAGAGGACCGCTCTCGATCCGGCCTGCTCCTCGGCGGTCGAGACGGGCGATTCCTTCTTTCCGCTGCGCCGCCCGCTCAGCCTCGACGACGGGACCTGCCTCGGCTGGATACTGCTCGGCCCGCATCCCGACCGGTCCAGGCTGAGCACCGCCGAGCTCGATGCGCTCGACGAGCTCGCCGGCCCGGTCGCGCGCGCGGTCCGGGTCGTGCTCGCCCGCCAGGCCCGGGAGCGGGAGGTCGCCGACTCGATCGCCCGGCAGCAAAGGCAGATCGACGCACTCATGGCCCGCCTCGGCGCCGGCGCCCCCTGACACAATTGAAACGCTCGGCCGTCGGGGCCGGCATGAAGCTGCAACAGCGCTGGATTAACCGCTTCGATCAAGGTTATTCAGTCATTCCCGCAGGAGGGTGGATCGATGGAAAATTTCGCGCGCAAGGCGCTCAGTGCCGCCGCGGTCGCGGCCGCGTTCGTTGCTCCCGCAGCACTGACGGCGACTCCGCTCGTCGTCCGTTCGGCCGGTCCTTCGGCAAGGTCCTATCCGCCGGGCCGGGCAGTCGGCGAGAACATGCCGGTCGTCCTCAAGGCCGGCGACGTCGTCACCGTGCTCGCTCCGTCCGGAGCCCGGACCCTGCGCGGACCGGGAACGTTCAAGGTGGCCGGCGGAGGCACTGCCCCGTCGTTCAACGCGCGCTCCCGCTTCAGCGCGATGCGCGGGCCTGAAGTCCCGCCGTCGCCGGGCCTTTGGGACGTGGACGTATCGAAGAGCGGCAACGTCTGCCTCTCAGACCCCGCCCGGGTCGTCCTCTGGCGCCCGGCCGCGGCCGCCGACGGGACGCTCCAGGTCATCCCCGCCGGCGGGGCCGGCCAGCCGGTCGCCTGGCCGGCCGGTCGATTGGTGCAGCGCTGGCCGCAGCAGCTTCCGATCGCCGACGGCGCCGAATATTCGCTGAAATGGGCGGACGCGGGCGAGTCGACCCGGCTCAAGTTCAAGACTCTCGCGGCGGTGAGCGACGACCCGATCGTGCTCGCCAAGACGCTCATCGACAATGGCTGCGAGGCCCAGCTCGACCTGCTGCTGAAGGCCGCGCCCCAGGAGTGAGCGTCCGGCGCCGGCCGATCGCACAGAAAAAAGGACCGGGCGCTTCGTCACGCAGCGCCCGGTCCCGCCATGAGAGGAAGCTATTCAACTCAAGGTGAGCGGCCCTTAGCATTATCAACGCCGTTGGTAAACCATTGATATTGCTTAAGTTGCGCGCCGCGCTGGAGCTTCAGCCGACGGTCCCGGCGTCGCCTTCGCCCTTCCCTCGCGCCTTGGCTTCGAGCAGGGCCGCTTCGGCATCGATCGAATCGGCGAGCTCCAGCAGGGTCCTCGAAACGCCTGTAGAGAAGCCGCAAGCGGCCTTGCGAAGGCTTTCCGCCCGCTGACGCATCGCCGCCGCCTGCATTTTCCGGATTTCCATAGACGCACACCTCGCCCGGGGAGGTCCGCCTAGTGATGCTATAACCAAATACTTGCAAGTGTATTTCGGCTCTTCTGTGCGTCGGTTAAGACTGTGAACGAAGCACGCGGCACGGAACTGGACTTCGCTCGCCGAATTGGCCTTGAGCCCGCTTCAATGCTCATCACTATCCGCGAGTAGGATAACTCGCTCGCAGGGATCCTGCAAAAAGTAGCGGCGGCTATTGCGGCTCCGGCCCGGGCTGACGCATAGGCTGCGGCCATGCGGATTCAGGCGCGTTTGAAGCGAGCCCTTCTCCTTGGCCCACTGCTGCTTCCCGGCGGGTGCGGATCGCAGGTTCCGGTCGCCGACGACGCCGCGCCCTCGAACTTCGCGGCCCCGTCCGCCGAGCCCGCCCCGTCCCGGAGTCCCGGCCCCTCGGCCGGCCTCGAACAGGACGAGGCCGAGCTGATCCGCCTGGAACGCGAATATGCCCGCGCCCTCGTCCGCAAAGACAGGGACTTCCTCATCCGCTTCTACGCGTCCGACTGGCGGGGCGGGAATTGGATGGGCTTCTGGTCCAAGGCGACCATGCTCAAATCCGTCCTGAACGCCCGCTACGTGGTGAAATCGATGGACGTCAGGGACGTCAAGGTGCGCCTGGCGGGCGACGTGGCCGTGGTCCAGGGCGTCGACGAGGAAGTGAGTTCCGTGGACGGCCGGGACACCAGCGGTAAATGGGCGTTCACCGATGTCTTCGCCCGGCGGAACGGCGGCTGGATGGCCGTCGCGAGCCACACGAGCGAGATCAAGCCCACCGGGAAGTAAAGGCGGGTCGCCACCTACGGTGTGTTGCAAGACTAATACTCTCATGCTAGTCCCGGGGCATGCCCGAAGAGATCGAGATTGCCTCCGACAGAACCCGAATGATCGCCGTCCGGGAGGAATCGGGCCGGCCGACCGCCTTTGCGCATCCGAACTCGTCACCGGTGCTGGAGCGGCTGCACGCGCTTGTCCGCCGCGGCTACACGGCACAGCTCGGAGCCTCGGGCAACCCGGACCAGGTGGTCCTCCGCCACCTCGGGCTCGCGCCCGATCTGGTGCTGCACGCCAATGGCGACCTCGAGGGCCTGGACGCCCGGCGGCCGCGCTACAAAAGGAACATCGATCCGCCGGCTCCGATCGGCGGCGCGAGCGATGCGGACCATCTGCGCTTCATGCGGTTCCTCGACACGGTTCCGCCGATCACCTTCTGGCACCGCAACCGACCGTGGCGGAAGAAATATCTCTATCTGCCGGCCGTTCTCGTCATCGTCTGGCTGGTCTGCGTGATGCTGACGGTGATTCTGTTCGGCAACTGAGCCGGGCCCTCGCCTCCCATCGCCATCATTCTTCGAAGCGGCGCACCGGATCGCGATCGCGCTCGTACCGCCTCGCGACCGGGAACGGCGGCAACCAGGATTCCCTGCGCACCGTCCACAGCTCGTAGGTGGGAACGAAGGCGTCGGGCGAATCCAGCGACCCCAGATTGACCTCGACCTCGTCCCCCGTGCGTCCGAAGAGCGACGAGCCGCAGCGGGGGCAGAAGTAACGCCCGGCATAATCGCGAGTCTCGCCCTCCACCGTTACCGACTTCGTGGGGAAGATGGCGGAAGCGTGGAACAGTGCGCCATGATGCTTGCGGCAGTCGAGGCAGTGGCAAAGGCCGACTCGAAAGGGGGGCCCCGACGCGACGATGCGGACGTTCCCGCACAGGCAGGAACCGGTGAACCGGTCCATTTTCAATCTCCCGCGGCTCGAATCACCGGGGCGTCATACAGCTTTTTCCGGGTTACCGGTCCCGTTCGGCCGCCCCGTCGTCGCTCATCCGTGCAGATAAGGGACCGGAACATTGGATTCGGTGGCGAGGACGAGCTGCCAGCGAATGTCTCCCTGCCCCGGATTGTGCGGATGGTGCTGACGGTCGGGGAGGACGGTATTGCCCTCCTGCGCGATCTCGTTGCCGCAACCGACGCAGCGGTAAATTCCTCCGCTCGGTATATGCAGGCCGGCCGGCAGGATCTGGTCGAACGACGAATTCTTGCTCGTCTTCAAATAATTCGAATATTTGTACAGCGCCAAAATTTCCTCCCCCCGACTCCGAAGCCCCCGGAGTCGGTCTAGCGGGAGATGGTTACCGAGATGCTAATCTCGAACGCCGCGCCCGGTCCCTTCCCCGACCGCCGGAAAGCTTAGATAGGCCAGCCGCCGGACCTCCCGCCGCCCTCGGACGACGGTGTCGAGGATCAGCCCGACTCCGAAGCTCAGGAACGCGACGACCATCAGCCCGGTGACCAGGATTGCGGTCGGGAAGCGAGGCACCAGCCCGGTCTCGACGTAGGTGACGATCAGCGGCACTGCGAGGACGAGGGCGAGGGCCGCGAGAAAAGCCGCGAAACCGCCGTAGAAGAGGACCGGCCGCTCGATCCGGAAGAGGTGGAGGATGGTGCGCATGATCCGCCAGCCGTCGCGGTAGGTCGAGAGCTTCGACTCCGAGCCTTCCGGGCGGGCGCCATAGGCGGTCACGACCTCGGCGACCGGCATTGCGAGCTCCAGCGCGTGCACGCTGATCTCGGTTTCGGTCTCGAAGCCGCGCGACAAAGCCGGGAAGCTCTTCACGAAACGGCGCGAGAAGACCCGGTAGCCGGAGAATATGTCGGTGAAGCTCCGGCCGAACAACCCCGCGAGGATTCCGGTGAACAGCCGGTTGCCGAGCCGGTGGCCGCGCCGATAGGCCTCCTCGACCTCCGATCTCCGGGCCCCCACGACCATGTCGAGCCGCTCGTCGACGAGCCGCCTGACGAGCTCGGGAGCCGCGGCCGCGTCGTAGGTCGAGTCGCCGTCCGCCATGACGTAGACGTCGGCCTCGATGTCGGCGAACATCCGTCGGACCACATGCCCCTTACCCTGCATCCGTTCCTCGCGAACAATCGCGCCGGCGGCCCGAGCGACCTCCCGGGTCCGGTCGCGGCTGTTATTGTCGTAGACGTAGAGCCGCGCCGACGGCAGCGCCGCCTTGAAAGCCGCCACCGTCGGGGCGATCGCAGCTTCCTCGTTGTAGCAGGGAAGAAGGACGGCGATTCTGAGCTGCGACTGATCCACCGGCAACCCTGCCCCCTCGCCCGTTCGGCCCGAGCCTGTCGAAGGCCCCTCTTTGAGTGAAGGAGAAGGCTTCGACAAGCTCGGCCCGAGCGGCTTCAGGCGTCCTTCTTTTTCGACTTGGGCTTCTTGGTCGGGGCCTCTTCGGCCGGACTAGCCTCGGCAGTCTCGGCGGCCTCCCCCTTCTTCGCCTTGCCCTTCTTCACGGGCCCTTCCGCCGGGGCAGCTTCCTCGACTGGAACCGCTTCAGCGGCTTCCGCCTTCTTCGCCTTGCCCTTCTTGGCGGGCTTGGCTTCAGCCTCCCCCGTCTCGACGGCAGCGGCTTCCGCCTTGGCCTTCTTACCCGCCGGCTTCTTCGCCTTGGGGGCGTGGGCGTGATCGTGACCGTGGTCGTGATCGTGATCGCAGTCGGGGCCGTGGACGTGGCCGCCGTCGGTCGATTCGATCTCGGCCTGGAGCGCCTCCCGGCTCACCGTCCGTTCGCTGACTTCGGCCTTGGCGAAGAGGAAGTCGACGACCTTGTCCTCGAACAGAGGCGCCCGCAGCTGTGCCGCCGCCATCGGTTCGTTGCGGACATATTCGACGAACTTCTGCCGGTCCTCGGGCCGGTATTGCTGGGAGGCTTGCATGATCAGCTGGTTCATCTCGTTGTCGTTGATCGAGATGTTGTTGCGGGTTCCGATCTCGGAGAGAAGCAGGCCGAGGCGAACCCGGCGCTCGGCGATGGCCCGATATTCCTCGCGCTCGCCCTCCATCTCCGCGAGGGCCGCGGCCGGGTCCTCCTCCTGGGCCGCCTCCTGCTCGAGCTGCTGCCAGATCTGGGCGAACTCGGCCTCGACCATCGAGGCCGGAACCTCGAAATCATGGCTGTCGGCGAGCTGGTCGAGCAGCCGGCGCTTCATGTGGGTGCGGGTCAGCCCGCCGAGCTCCTGCTCGACCTGGCCTTTCATCAGCTCGCGCAGCTGGTCGATGCCCTCGAGGCCCATCGACTGGGCGAAGCCGTCGTCGATCTGCATCGCCCGGGGCTTCTGGACCTCGCCGACGGTGACTTCGAACACCGCCTCGCGACCCTTCAGATAGGCGACCGGATATTCCTCGGGAAAAGTCACGTTGAGGGTGCGCTGCTCGTTGGCCTTGGCGCCGATCAGCTGATCCTCGAAGCCGGGGATAAGCCGGCCCGAGCCGAGCTCGACCCGCATCGATTCGCCCTTGCCGCCTTCGAACGGCTCGCCGTCGACGCTTCCTTCATAGTCGATGATGACCAGATCGCCGGATTCCGCCGCCGCTCCGGCGGGCGCCGGATCGAAGCTCTTCTGCCCCTCGGCAAGCCGGGCGATCGCCGAATCGATCTCCTCGGCGCTCGGCTCGACCAGAAGCCGCTCCAGCTTCAGATCGTCGATCTTGGGCGCGGGCACCTCCGGAAGGGTCTCGATCTCGACCTTGACGACGGCGTCCTGGCCGGGCCCGCCCTCCTCGAGCTGGACCTGCGGGTTCATCGCCGGGCGAAGCTTCTGGTCGGCGATCAGCTGCTGGACGCCCTCCTGGACGGCCGTGTTGAGCGCTTCCTGCTCGATCGCCGGGCCGTGCATCTTTCGAACCAGGTTGGCGGGCACCTTGCCGGGGCGGAAGCCGGGCATCCGGATCTGCGGCGCGACCTTCTTCAGCTCGCCGTCGACTCGGGCGTCGATCTCCTTCTTGGGAATGGTGATCCGGTAGGCGCGCTTGAGGCCCTGGTTCAAAGTCTCGACGGTCTGCATGATGGGAAACTCTTACCTTCTCGCGGGAGTGCGGCCCTGGACGAATTCAGCCTGGCGGGACTGGTGCGGGCGAAGGGACTCGAACCCCCACATCTTTCGATACCAGGACCTAAACCTGGCGCGTCTACCAGTTCCGCCACGCCCGCCGGGCCGCCGGTCGCGCGGGGATATAGCAGGCGTGGCGCGGGGGGCAAGCCGAAGCGACACTTGGGAGCCCGCGCCATCCGTGGTTATCTTCCGAGGACGGGTCCGGCTGGAAGATTCAACGCAACGACGCAACGACGCAACGAGCGCGTAGCGCTCCCGAAACCGGGAGTGACGGCAGTCGCAATGCAGTCAGAACGCGGCAGCCTGATCCGCTTCGCGGAATCGTTGCGTCGTTGCGTTGAAAATGGGTTCGCACAGAGAAGCCGGACTATCGCTCGACGCATTGGCGGCTTGCGCTCCCGAAGAGGACGCGAGACATCGGGCCATGGCCACCCAAGCTCCCTCCACCGCCGGCCGCGACCGGCGCGTCATCGCCGCCGCGTCGCTGGGCACCGTCTTCGAATGGTATGATTTCTACCTCTACGGGCTGCTTGCGACGATCATCTCGGCCCAGTTCTTCTCCGGGGTCAACGAGACGACGGGCTTCATCTTCGCACTCGCCGCCTTCGCCGCCGGCTTCGCGGTTCGGCCCTTCGGAGCGCTCGTCTTCGGCCGCCTCGGCGACCTCGTCGGGCGCAAATACACCTTCCTCGTCACCATGGCGATCATGGGCCTTTCGACCTTCCTCGTCGGGCTTCTGCCCAGCTACTCGGCCGTCGGAGTGTTCGCCCCGGTGGCACTGGTGATCCTTCGGCTGCTCCAGGGCCTGGCGCTGGGCGGCGAATATGGCGGAGCGGCGACTTACGTCGCAGAGCATGCCCCGCCCGGGCGGCGCGGCTTCTACACGAGCTGGATCCAGACGACCGCCACGCTCGGTCTCTTCGCGGCGCTGCTGGTGGTGATCGGCACCCGAACCCTGCTCGGCGAGGCGGCCTTCGCCGACTGGGGCTGGCGGGTGCCCTTCCTGCTCTCGATCCTGCTCCTGGCGGTTTCGCTGTGGATCCGCATGCAGCTGGAGGAGAGCCCGATCTTCAGGAAGATGAAGGCGGAAGGCACCACGTCGAAGGCGCCGCTTCGCGAGAGCTTCGCCCGCTGGGGCAATGCGAGGATCGTCCTCATCGCCCTGTTCGGAGCGGTCGCCGGCCAGGCGGTGGTCTGGTACACCGGCCAGTTCTACGCCCTGTTCTTTCTCGAAAAGACCCTCAAGGTCGATGGCGCCACCGCCAACATCCTGATCGCCGTCGCGCTTGCGCTGGCGACGCCCTTCTTCGTCTTCTTCGGCTGGCTCTCCGACAGGATCGGGCGGAAGCCCATCATCCTCGCCGGCTGCGCGCTCGCGGCCCTGACCTATTTTCCGCTGTTCGAGGGCCTCACCCGGGCGGCCAACCCGGCGCTCTACGAGGCCCAGCGGCGGGCGCCTGTCGAGGTAATGGCCGATTCCCGGGTCTGCTCGCTCCAGTTCGATCCGATCGGCAAGAAGAGCTTCAACCGGAACGGCTGCGACATCGCCAAGAGCCTGCTCGCCAAGGCCGGCATCGGCTACGTCTCGGTCGACACCGAGTTCGGAACCGGGGCGCGGCTCAAGGTCGGCAACGCCTTCGTCGATATTTCCGATCACCCGTTCACCAACGAGGCGGAAGGACGAGCGCGCTGGGCCGCGGGCGCCGAAGCCGAGATCAGGGCGGCGCTGGCGCGCGCGGGCTATCCTTCCAAGGCCGATCCGGAGCGAATCAACAAGCCCCTCGTCGTCGGAATCCTCTTCCTGCTCGTTCTCTATGTGACCATGGTCTACGGGCCGATCGCTGCGCTGCTCGTCGAGCTGTTCCCCAGCCGAATCCGGTACAGCTCGATGTCGCTCCCCTATCATATCGGCAACGGCTGGTTCGGAGGCTTCCTGCCCACCACCGCCTTCGCCATGGTCGCGGCGACGGGGGATATCTATTACGGCCTCTGGTACCCGATCGGGATCGCGGCGCTCACGTTGGTGGTTGGGATTTTCCTTCTGCCGGAGACGAGTGGGCGGGAGATGGAATGAGGCGAAAGATGGAATGATTTCGTCATCCCGGCGGAAGCCGGGATCTCGGGAGACCCACTGGGCCTTTCCGACCCGAGGTCCCGGCTTTCGCCGGGATGACGACTATCCGCTCTCCCGCTTCGCTTTGCCTCTTTCCCCGCTTCCGTTAAGGCCACGCAATGACCCTTCCCGCCGTCCTCCAGCGCCTCCGCCTTCCGGCCATCGGCGCCCCTCTCTTCATCGTCTCGAACCCCGACCTCGTCATCGCCCAGTGCAAGGCCGGAATCGTCGGCTCGTTCCCGGCGCTGAACGCCCGGCCGCAGAGCCTGCTCGACGAATGGCTTCACCGGATCACCGATGAGCTCGCCGCCTGGGACCGGGACCATCCCGACACGCCCTCGGCGCCCTTCGCGGTCAACCAGATCGTCCATCGCTCGAACGACCGGCTCCAGCAGGACATGGCGACCTGCGCCAAATGGAAGGTCCCGATCGTCATCACCTCGCTGGGCGCGATCGCCGAGGTCAACGACGCGGTCCACGGCTGGGGCGGAATCACGCTCCACGACATCATCAACGACCGCTTCGCCCGCAAGGCCGTCGAGAAGGGCGCGGACGGAGTGATCGCGGTCGCGGCCGGAGCGGGCGGCCATGCCGGAACCCTCTCGCCCTTCGCGCTCGTCCAGGAAATCCGCCAATGGTTCGACGGCCCGCTGGCGCTTTCCGGTGCGATCGCCACCGGCCGGGCCATCCTCGCCGCGCAGGCCATGGGCGCCGACCTGGGCTATATCGGCTCCCCCTTCATCGCGACGGCCGAAGCCAATGCGGAACAAGCCTACAAGCAGGGCATTTGCGACGGCCGGGCGGCCGACATCGTCTATTCCAGCCTGTTCACCGGAGTGCACGGCAATTACCTGCGTGCCTCGATCGCCGCCTCGGGCCTCGATCCGGACAATTTGCCCGAGGGCGACCTCAAGACGATGGACTTCGGCGGAGGCGAAGGTTCGAAGAAGGCCTGGCGCGACATCTGGGGCTCCGGCCAGGGCATCGGTGCGATCGATCGGGTCAGGCCGGCCGGCGAGTATGTGGCGGAGCTGATCCGGCAATATGAAGAGGCCAAGGCTGGGCTCTGCGGCTGACCGTCATCCCGGCGAAAGCCGGGACCTCATGACAAGAAGTCTCGGCGGGTCTCCCCGAGATCCCGGCGTTCGCCGGGACGACGGGCGCTAAAAAGACCGCTCCAGCCGGCTCATCAAGCTTCGCGCCGGGCTCGCCTGAGGCTCCGCGCCCTGGCCCGGAACATCGTCGAGCCGCTTGACCCGGGCATAGAGATCGCGGCTCGAGTCGATGAGCGCGACGGCGGCCTGCGGAAGCCTTGGAAGCAGGGCCTCGTCGGACTCCGGCGCTTCGCCGAGCCGACGGGCCGGCTTTCGCGCCTGGCTTCGGCTAAGCTCGCCGGCTTCGACCGCGCGCTGGGTCAGCAGCCAGGCGATGACGTGCATCAGCCGGGTCGTGACCTTCAGCGACTCGCACGAAAAGCCGACGCGGTCGATCGGATCCAGCGAATCGCGGTCGGAGCGCCCGCTCATGTCGAAATAGGACCGGGCCTCGTCGGCCAGAAGCATCGCCTCGGTGTAGAGCGAGGCGACGAGCTTGGCGGTCAGTGGAAGTCGCGGTTCGGACATGGGCTCATGCTGCCACAGAGGCGGCGGCGCCGCCACGTGCAAAGATGGTGAAGGCGGGGATGTGCCGTGGCGACACAAACCGGATGACGGTCAGGCGATGATGTCCGGGATCAGCTGGTCCTCGAGCTGCGCGATCTCGTCCTTGAGCCTGAGCTTTCGCTTCTTCAGCCGAGCGAGCTGCAGCTGATCGGTCGACGGGGAGACCCGAAGCGCCTCGATCGCCGCGTCGAGATCGCGATGCTCCTGGCGCATCTGGACGAGCCGCGCAGCCGCCGGGAGGGGGTTTCCGTCGATGGCTTCCATGCCCTCCTCATCGCGCTACTCAAGCGCTTCGAAACGCGCTATGGATAGTCCATTAACGGTCCGTCGTACATAATGCGACGACCGTCCTATCGACGGGAGACAGGCCACGCCTCCGGACGTTGAGAACCCAGCCCAGCACAGCAAGGAGATGGGAATGCAAACGGCGCATATCTCGGCATTGCAGCACCGCCACGCGGACATCGAAGCTCGGATCGAAGAAGAAAGTCAGCGGCCGCTGCCGGATACAGCCGCCCTCGCCAGGCTCAAGAAAGAGAAGCTCTGGATCAAGGAAGAGATTGCCGGCCTGCACTAGGCTCGACGCCCTCCTCTCGTCCCGGCGAAAGCCGGGACTCAACGGCAAGACAACTCAGCTAATCATCGCACCGCAGCCGCGGTCGACATACCTCGTCGTCCCAGCGAAGGCTGGGACCCCGGCGGGTGAAGAACGCGATGCAATCCACCCCACGGGACCCCGGCCTCGCCGGGTGACGGCGCGCGGCCTCCTCGTCATCCCGGCGAAAGCCGGGACCTCGTGTCGAGAAATCTCGGCGTCTCCCCGAGGCCCCGGCTTCCGCCGGGGTGACGCGCCCGGTGAACAGCACCGCGCCCTTCACCCCACGGGACCCCAGCCTTCGCTGCGGTGACGCGCCCGCCAAAAGCCTTTGCTTCCGGCATTCGCGTCAATCGTCGCGGGTGATCCGCTCGTTGCGCTCGTGGCGCTCCTGCGCCTCGACCGTCATGGTCGCGATCGGACGCGCCTCCAGCCTGGCCAGCGAAATCGGTTCGCCGGTCACTTCGCAGAAGCCGTACTCGCCGGTGTCGATCCGGCGAAGCGCCGAGTCGATCTTCGAAATGAGCTTGCGCTGCCGGTCGCGGGTGCGAAGCTCGATCGCCCAGTCCGTTTCGGACGAAGCGCGGTCGGTGACGTCCGCTTCGCGGATTGGGCCGCTTTTCAGCGACGCCATCGTCCCCTGCGATTCGCGAAGTATCTCGTCCTTCCAGCCGAGCAGCTTCTGGCGGAAATAGGCCAGCTGATCGGGATTCATGAACTCTTCGTTGGCACTGGGCCGATAGTTGTCGGGCACTCCGCCCAAAGCATAGACCGAGCCGTAAACGTCACTCAAAGCCGTCGCCATAACCCCTCCACTCCCTCACGCGCGCCGTAGCGTCACGCAAACCTCCTGAAGCTCCGCTTCCGAGTCGTCCGGAAATGTCGGAGCTTGCCCCAGCGCGCCTATACGCTTCGCCAAGGGGGAGCACAAGTCACTCAAATAGCGGTCAAAAGTGCAGTCGAATCCGGGAGTGGCCGGTGCTTTTCCTGCTCGACGCGCGGTTCTCGCCCGATTCGCCGCGGCCGCACTCCGAACATTCGCGATTCGCGCAGGCGGCGGTTGTTAACCATGTTTGACCGAGCCTGGCGGGGCCCTATTCGTTCACGGGTCATGCGGGCCTGTCCTCGAATGGGACACAAGTCGGCCGAACGGCCATTTGGCGGGCATTCCGAGGGGCCTTCGTGGTTAACGCGCTTGCACTTAAAGCATTCCTTTGCATCTGTGGGTGTAGCCCGAGGCTGAACCCGATCTTCCATCCAGGACTTTCGGTGACGCATCGGAACCTGAGAACAAGGTGCGCTGTCATGTCGGTTAGAATGGCTCTCGCTAAACTCTGCGCCTGCACTTGCGGCGGCGCGATCATCGGTGGCGGCGCGGTCCATGTCGCCGAGAACCCGCCCTCGCGGCCCTCCTTCGTCAAGCGGGCCCATGCGGCCACGATGGTGAAGCAGGCGCCTCGCCGCTACGCCCGGGTCAAGGCGATGAAGCGCTACAAGAGGGTCCGGACGGCCTGCGTCGTCAAGACCCCGGGGACGACCACCACCACCCGGACCATCACCTATCCGGGCTCGATGCCGGTACCGCTGGCCCCGCTCCCGCCCTTGGCGAGCAGCACCGGCGGCGGCGGCGGAGTGACAGTGATCGGCGGAAGCGGCGGCTTCGGCGGCGGCTTCGGCGGAGGCTTCTTCAGCGGCGGCTTCTTCGGGGGATCGAGCGGCAACGCCATCTTCACCGCGTCGACGAGCACGTCGACCGGTGGAAGCTCCACCGGCGGAAGTTCCACTTCGACCGGCGGAAGCTCCACTTCGACCGGCGGAAGCTCGACCAGCAGCGGAGTCTCCACCTCCACCAGCGGCGGCTCGACCTCGACCTCCACCGGCGGAAGCTCGACCTCGACCTCGACCGGCGGAGTGTCGACCACCTCGTCGACCTCGACCGGGAACGTGTCGACTACCTCTTCCTCGTCCAGCTTCGGGGGCGGCACCAGCACCTCGACCAGCTCGTCGACCTCGGGAAGCACTTCGAGCAGCACGTCGAGCAGCACCAGCGCCTCGACCAGCAGCTCGACCTCAAGCGGGAGCTCGAGCAGCTCCAGCGGCGGCCACGACGTCCCGGCCCCGCCGATGATCCTTCTTTTCGGAGCGGCGGCCGCTGCCCTGGTCGCCCGCCGGAGGGTTGCCCGAGCCGAAGCCTAAAGGCGCGGACAGCGAAAAGGCCGCGGGGACCCTTCGCCCCGCGGCCTTTTCCATGTCCACCGTCATTGCGAGGAGCGAAGCGACGAAGCAATCCAGCGTGCCTCGATAGGCCCTGGATTGCTTCGCTTGGCTCGCAACGACGAGGGTCAGTCCGCCGCCTGGATGATCTTCTCGATCTCGGCGACCGGATGACCGGTCAGGTCCTTCGCGATCTCGCCCGTCAGGCGCTTCTCCACTTCCTTGTGATAATGCTTCCTGAGCTCACCAAGGGTCTTGGGCGGAGCGACGATGATCAGCGATTCGAAATCGTTGTTCAGCGCACGCTTGCGAAGCAGCTCGGCCGTCTCGGCGGCGAAGCGGTCCTCCTCGAGCTGGTGGAAGTCGACCTCGCCGTACGAGCTGTAGCCGGCGCCGCCCGAGCCCGACGGTGCCTGGCCGGCCTGATCGGTCTTCTGGCCGAGGTCCGACGGGTTGGCCTGCTCGCGCTTACGTTCGACCTCCAGCTTGGGATATTCGGAATCGCCCTCGTTGCGGAAGAACAGCATCTTCTTGCCATCGGCGACGACGACGAAACTTCCGTGCGGAAACTGCATAGCTCTCTCCTTCTTCGCCCGACCAACTCACGAATCGCGGCGATGGTTGCCACGCTTGCGCCGCCGTCCGCGCCGCCCTAGCTCGGAAGGCCATGCGCATCCTCCTCACCAACGACGACGGCGTGAACGCGACCGGCCTCAAGGTCCTCGAGAAGATCGCTCGGCTGTTTTCCGACGATATCTGGACGGTCGCGCCGACCGAGGAGCAATCGGGCGCCGGCCACTCGCTCACCCTCGCCCGCCCGGTGCGCCTGAGGAAGCTCGGCGATCGCCGCTACTGCGTCACCGGCACGCCCACCGACGCGGTGATGATGGCGGTCGCGCACCTGATGAAGGACGAGCCTCCGGACCTCGTCCTCTCCGGTGTGAACCGAGGCGCGAATCTCGGCGAGGACGTCACCTATTCCGGGACGGTCTCGGCGGCGATGGAAGGGGCGATGGCAGGCTTCCCGGCCATCGCTCTGAGCCAGGCCTCCGCCAGGGAGGCAATGGGCGATTCGGTGCCCTTCGCAGCGGCCGAGGCCTGGGCGGAACGGGTGCTTCGCCCCATCGTCGAGTGGGGGATCGCGCCCCGGACCCTCGTCAACGTAAACTTCCCGGCGCTTGCCCCCGAGGCCGTCAAGGGTATCAAGGTCGCCCGCCAGGGCCGCCACGATTACGGCCGGCTTCGGATCGACAAGCGAACCGATCCGCGCGGCTTCGATTATTTCTGGTTCGGGCTTGCGCCGATGGTCGAGACCCCGGGTCATATGACCGACCTCGAGGTCGTCGCCGACGGCTATGTCTCGGTCACGCCGCTCCACTTCGACCTGACTCACGGCCAGTCGCTCGAGCGGCTGGCGGAGCGTTACGGCTGATGCGCGGACGCCCGCGCCGGCCGGACGCGGTCACCTTGCGCCGCAAGAGCCCGCTGCCGGTCTGGGTGCAGATCGCCTGGCGCGCGGCGCTGGTTCTGGGGCTCCTGCTTCTCGCCATCGTCGTCCACTGGCTCGAGCGGGACGGGCTCAAGGACAGTCACGACGGCGCGGTCAGCTTCCTCGACGTCGTCTATTTCACCATGATCAGCATCACCACCACCGGCTACGGCGATATCGTGCCCGTCAGCAACCAGGCCCGCATGTTCGACGCGTTCGTGGTGACGCCCATTCGAATCTTCTTCGTGCTGATCTTCATCGGCACGGCCTACACTTTCGTTTTCCGTCGGACATGGGACAAATGGCGTATGTCTAGGATCCAGGCCAGCCTTACCGGCCACGTCGTCATCGCCGGCTTCGGCACAAGCGGCTCGGAAGCGGTCGACGAGCTGATCGCACGCGGCACCCCCGCGAGCGAGATCGTCGTCGTCGACTGCACCGCGGAAGCGCTCGAGCGGGCCGAGTCGCTCGGCTGCGCCGTGGTCGAGGCGGACGCCACCCGCGACAAGACCCTGCAGGCGGTACGGATCGCCGCGGCGAGGGCCATGATCGTCAGCGCGGGGGGCGATGATACTTCGATCCTGATCACGCTCACCGCCCGCCACCTGGCGCCGGACCTTCCGATCAGCATCGCGGTCAGGAACGAGGACAACGAACTTCTCGCCCGCCAGGCCGGAGCGACGACGGTGATCAATCCGGTCAGCTTCGCCGGACTGCTCCTCGCCGGCTCGACCCAGGGCCTCCACATCTCCGACTATATCGCCGACCTCGCCTCTTCGAGCGGCCGGGTCAAACTATCGGAGCGGACGGTCACCGACGACGAATGCGGCAAGCCGCTCGCCGCACTCGCCAAGGGCATCGGAGTCCGCATCTACCGCGACGGAAGGCCCTACGGCTTCTGGGAGCCCGAAGCCCAGGCCTTGCGCTCCGGTGACTGCATCGTCGAGATACTGCCGACCGCGGAGAAGGAAGCGTCATCCTGAACTTGTTTCAGGATCGCGGGTCGAACGGCCTCGCGGGCGGAGAGCTGGACCCCTGAAACAAGTTCAGGGTGACGGGCGGCCTCGATCGAGGACCAGCAAAGCCATCGCCGCCGCGACCGCAAACCCGGCCCCCGCTAGGAAGGTCGCCGCCGGACCGAAGCGGTCCCACAGAAGCCCTGCAGTCACGCTCGCCGCGAGCATCGCCACTCCGGAAGCGAGGTTGAAAAGCCCGAAGGCCGAGCCTCGCAGCTCGGGCGGCGAGCGGTCGGCGACGAGGCGCGAGAGAAGGCCCTGGCTCAGCCCCATATGGAGGCCCCACAAGGCGATTGCGGTGAAGGCGGCGGCGAGGCCCGGCGCCAAGGCGAGGAGCAGGTCCGCCGCGGCGAGCACCGCGAGGCTCGCCAAAAGAAGCCCGCGGGTGCCGATCCGGTCCGACGCGATCCCCGCCGGATAGGCGGCGGCGGAGTAGACGAGGTTCATCGCCACGAGCACCGCCGGCGCAAGCCAGAGCGGAAGGCCTTCGTCCGAAGCCTTGAGCACCAGGAAGGCCTCGCTGAACCGGGCCAAAGTGAAGAGCAGCCCGATCGCTACGACGGCCCAATAGCCGCGGTCGAGCTGTTCCAGGTCGGCCAGCCGGAGCGGCGCCCGGGCGGGGGCGTCCGGCGCGGCCGGCGGCTCCTCGACCGCGAGGATCAGGATCAGTACCGCGATCGCCGCCGGGACGACGGCGATCCAGAAGACCGAGCGGACGTCGTTCCCGAGCAGCAGCATCAGTCCGATGGCGATGAGCGGACCGGCGAAGGCGCCGGCGGTGTCCATGGACTGTCGAAGCCCGAACGCCCGGCCGCGGATCGCCGCGGGGGTCGAGTCGGCGATGAGAGCGTCGCGAGGCGCTCCCCTTATCCCCTTGCCGATCCGGTCGGCGAAGCGGGCCGCGAGGATCGGAAGGGCGCCCGATGCGATCGGGAAGAGAGGCTTCGAGCAGGCCGCGAGGCCGTAGCCGAGCACGATCAGCGGCTTCCGTCGTCCCAGCCGGTCGGAGAGCCAGCCGGAAAAAACCTTGGTGATCGAGGGCGTCGACTCCGCGATCCCGTCGATCAGGCCTACAGACGCCACGCTGAGCCCCAGGGTCCCAACCATGAACAGCGGAAGCAAAGCGTGGATCATCTCCGACGACAGGTCCATCGCCAGGCTGACGAAGCCGAGCGCGACGACCGAGCGCGGAAGTGCGGGTCTGGAGGCCATGGGGCTCATTACGGCCGGGCGTCCTTATCGTCATCCTGCTCGTCGTCCCGGAGTTGATCCGGGATCGAAGAACATTGCCGCCGGGCGGTCATGGCCCGGCGCTCCGCGTCATGGATCCCGCATTCGCTGGAATGAGGACAGGCAGTCCCCGCTCTTAGCCCGGGCTTAATTGTTCGCCGCTACGAATTGCCCCGAACGACAGCGATCGGGTGGACCATGAGCTACTCCTTTTCCGATTTCTCCTCGGCGACCGAGGCCGGCGGCTCGATGTCGCTCGCCGAAGCTTCGGCCACTCCCACAGAGAACGTCTGGCTGGACTTCAACCTGGGCCTGGACAGGAAGCGGGACGAACTGGAGGCCGCTCTGCTCCGCCTCGTGGACGAGGACGACGACCGGGACGTCCGCCCCTAGGAAAACCGGCCGGGATCGCCTATCTAGGCGGCTTCCCATGGCCACCATCCTCCCCTCCCCGCCCAAGGTCGGCATGGTTTCGCTCGGCTGCCCGAAGAACCTCGTCGATTCCGAGCGCATCCTGACCAAGCTTCGCTCGGACGGCTACCAGATGTCGCCCGATTATGCGGGCGCCGACGTCGTCCTGGTCAACACCTGCGGCTTTCTCGACAGCGCTAAGGAGGAGAGCCTCGCCGCGATCGGCGAAGCCATTGCCGAGAACGGCCGGGTCATCGTCACCGGCTGCATGGGCCGGGAAGCGGAGATCATCCGCGAGCGCTTTCCGCAGGTGCTCGCGGTCACCGGCGCGCACCAATATGAGCAGGTCGTCGGAGCGGTCCATGTCGCGGCTCCGATGCCGCCGTCGGCCTTCCTCAACCTGGTTCCGGACGGCGGCCTCAAGCTCACCCCGCGTCATTACAGCTACCTGAAGATCTCGGAAGGCTGCAACCACCGCTGCAGCTTCTGCATCATCCCGAGCCTTCGAGGCGACCTCGTCAGCCGCCGGCCCGACGCCATCCTCCGCGAGGCCGAGAAGCTGATCGCCGCCGGGACGAAGGAGCTGCTCGTCATCAGCCAGGACACCTCGGCCTACGGAGTCGATGTCCGGCACGCCTCCTGGCCCTGGAAAGGCGGCGAAGCGCGCGCCCACATGACCGACCTGGCGCGCGAGCTGGGCAAGCTCGGCGCCTGGGTGCGCCTCCATTACGTCTACCCTTATCCGCACGTCGACCAGGTCATCCCCTTGATGGCCGAGGGACTGGTCCTCCCCTATCTCGACATCCCCTTCCAGCATGCGTCGCGAAACGTCCTCAAGGCGATGCGAAGGCCCGCCAACGAAGCCAAGGTCCTCGAGCGGATCCGCGGCTGGCGGCAGATCTGCCCCGACATCGCCATTCGCTCGACCTTCGTCGTCGGCTTCCCCGGCGAGACCGAGGCCGATTTCGAATATCTGATGGAGTGGCTCGAGGAAGCCCGGCTCGACCGGGTCGGAGCCTTTCGGTTCGAGCCCGTGGAGGGCGCCGCAGCCAACAGCCTTCCGGGTGCGGTGCCGGAAGAGGTCAAGGAGGAACGCTACGCCCGACTGATGGAGCTGACCGCTCGAATCTCGGCGGCGAAGCTCGAGGCCAAAGTGGGCCGGACGATCGACGTCCTCATCGATGTCGCCGACGGCGAAGGCGGCGCCACCGGCCGCTCGAAGGCCGATGCGCCGGAGATAGACGGCGAGGTCCACCTCCGGGACGCGCCCGGAGCCAAGGCGGGAGACATCCTGTCCGTCCTCGTCGAGGATGCCGACGAGCACGATTTGTTCGGAGTTCCGGTCGGGGCTTAGGTCGTACCCTCTCCCGTCCTTCACGGGAGAGGGATTCCAGGCCGGGATACCTACGGCCGCCCGCTGCTGTGACCCCCGGCCCAGGGATCGTGCTTTCGGCGGCTTCGGCGGACGAGCCAGAAGATCAGCGCTCCCCCGCCGAAGAGCAGCAGGGCGAACACAGCAGCCACCCAGGGCAGTGCCCTGTCCATGGTATCGAGCATTGCCAGTTCGGGCGGAGGCTCGTCGTAGGGCGTCACCGACCATTGCACGACCCGGTCCGGCCCGCCGGTCGCGTAGGTGCTGAAGTTCGTGACGGTCCAGCGCCCCCCGCCCTCGGTGACCAGCGTGAAGTCCTTGCTGCGCTCCGTCCTTCCGTTGGTCATGTTGGTCGAAATCTGGAATCCCAGCATCTCGGTCTTGCCGGCCTCCTTCGGGAACATGGCCGGGACGGATTCGAGCTTGTCGCCGCTTTCGGCCCAAAGCTCCGGCGTGAACTGGTTCTCGATCCAGGCCCGGTCGCCGCTGCGCAGACGCGACACCATCTCCTCGCCGAAGGCGCGGTCCGCCTTCGGAGTGGCGGCGTCGATCGCGCCTCGGATCGAACAGGCGCCGAGGAGCAGAAGCGTCAGCAGTATGAAATAGCGAACCGGCCCCATTTGAATGCGCCCCCTGCATCCGTTAGTGGCCCAGCATGACAGAAGTCGCCAACCTCCTCCAGCCCGACAAGGGCCAGGCCGCCACCCCCCTCCACCTCGTCGACAGGAAGAGCTTCGACTCCTGGCTGAAGGGACAGCCCGCTCGGGTGCGCCATGCGGTTTCGGCCCAGGGATTCAGGGGCGAAGGCTCCCAGCTCGCGATCCTGCCCGGTGAGCAGGCCGAATGGTCGGCCGTCCTGGCGGTCGCCGATGTCGACGCGCTCGGCCCCTGGTGCCTCGCCAGGGCCGCCGAGGCGCTGCCGGAGGGCAAGTACAGGTTGGAAGGCCGAAGCCCCGGCGCCGCCGCGCTCGGCTGGCTGCTCGGCCAGTACCGGTTCGAGCGGTACAAGAAGGTCGAGCGCAAGACCGGCCCGCGGATCCTGCTGAGCTCCGATCCGGCGCGGATCGAGGAGACCGTGATCACCGCGCGGGCGGTCGGTCTCGTCCGCGACCTCGTCAACCTCCCCGCCGGCGACCTCGGCCCAGCCGAGATCGAATCGGCCGTTCGCGAAGTGGCGGGTGAATGCGGCGCCGAAGTTGCAGTCGCCTCCGGCGCGGCTCTGGACGAAGGCTATCCGATGATCGCGGCCGTCGGCCGGGCCGCCGCCGCGGAACGGGCGCCGCGCCTCGTCGAGGTCGAATGGGGCGACCGCCGCCATCCGCGGATCGCCATCGTCGGCAAGGGCGTCTGCTTCGATTCGGGCGGCCTCGACATCAAGCCCGCCTCCGGAATGCGGCTCATGAAGAAGGACATGGGCGGAGCGGCCCATGCCCTGGCGCTTGCGCTCCTCGTCATGAAGCGCCGGCTTCCGGTTCGGCTTCATCTCCTCATCCCCGCGGTCGAGAACAGCATTTCCGGCGCCGCCTTCCGCCCCGGCGACGTCCTTAGAAGCCGCAAGGGTATCACGGTGGAGGTCGACAATACCGACGCCGAGGGCCGGCTGATCCTTGGCGACGCCCTCGCCAAGGCGGTCGAGGGCGAGCCGGAGCTGATCCTGGACTTCGCGACTCTGACCGGTGCGGCGCGGGTCGCGCTGGGCCCCGACCTTCCGGCGCTGTTCGCAAACGACGATTCCCTCGCCGAGGCGCTGCTCGACGGCGGCCGGGCCACCGGCGATCCGGTCTGGCGGCTTCCGCTCTGGGCCCCCTATGAGGATATGCTTTCCTCGGATGTCGCGGACATGAGCAACTCTTCCGACGTGCCGATGGCGGGAGCGGTCACGGCTGCGCTTTTCCTCAACAAATTCGTTCCCCCCGAAGTCCCCTGGGCGCACTTCGACACCTTCGCGTGGCGCAGCTCGGCGAGGCCTGGAAGGCCCAAGGGCGGGGACGCTTTGGGGCTGCGCGCGGCCTGGCAGGCGCTGTCCGATCGCTATAACCATAGTTAGGTTCGGCGGGTTTTGTGTCGAATTCTCAATATTTAACGAAACGAAAACCGTCCTGACTGGTTTAGGACCCGGAACAAGCTGCCTGGAAATTTGGAGACAAGCCAGTGTCAGAGCGCGCTCTCAGGAGCTGGATGCAGACGCTGATCAGCTACGTGCGGTCAGGCCAGCCGGACCTCACCAATCGCCAGATGGCGCTGATGCTCCTCGTCTATCTGAGCCCGGGGCCTCATACCGTGCGCGGCCTCGCCCACATATTGGGAGTCTCGAAGCCGGTGATCACGCGCGCCTTGAATACGCTGGGCACGCTCGGCTATCTGCGCCGAGTGCGCGACGAGGCGGACCGCCGCAATGTCTTCGTCGCCCAGACCAGCATAGGACAGGAGTTCCTTGAGCGCTTCGAACGCAATATCGAGCAGCAGGAAAGCTCGAACCGCCGGGGCGCGGCCAAGGAACGGGGAATCCTCCTCCAGCACTGACCGGAGGATCTCGCTTGGCGGGCCTTCGATCCGGCTCGATCCGCGGCTCTATGCCTGGCGGAGCGACATTGCCGACATCGCTTTGGCCGGCCGCCTGTTCGCGCCGCACTACGCCTCCCCTCTCCTTCGCGCCTGCGCGCTGATACCGGCGCCCGTCCTGAGCGAGCCGTCGGAGGGAGCGGAAGCGGTTTCGGAGCTCCTCCCCGGCGAAAGCTTCGCCATGCTCGATCTCACGGCGGGCTGGGCCTGGGGCTATTGCTTGGCCGATCACCGGGTCGGCTATATCGAGGCCATCCGTCTCGCCGAGCCGCTCGAGGCCACCCACGTGGTGGTCGAGGCGCAGGCGCCCATCCAGTCCGGGCCCGACCCGCTCGCCGCCACCCTCTCCCATCTTCCGCTGGGCTCGCGAATCCATGGCGAGGTGCGCGGCGCCTCACTGGAATTCGAGGGCGGCTTCGTGCCCCTGTCCTACCTCCGAGCGGTGGGCGAGCATGAGGACGACCCGGTCGCGGTGGCTCAGCGCCTGCTCGGAGCGCCCTACCGCCCCGGGGGCCGGACCAGCCACGGAATCGACTGCTCGGGGCTGGTCCAGCTCGCGCTCCAGCTGTGCGGAGTCGACGCGCCGCGCGATGCCGCGGAGCAGCGCGCGCTCGGGGAAGCTCTGCCCGGCGACGCTCCCCTCAGGCGCGGCGACCTGCTCTTCTGCGAGGACCATGTCGGGATGATGGTCGACGACCGGATGGCGATCCAGGTCAGCCACGAGGCGCTGAAAGTGACGGTGGAGCCCTTCGCCTGCGCCCAGGCGCCGGGGAGCGATGCGGCGATAGAGAGGCGAAGGCTGGCGCTCTGATCCAGTCCTCCCCCGGATTTCCGGGGGAGGGGGACCGCGCGAAGCGCGGTGGAGGGGCCCTTCGGACTCCGTAGGCCCCTCCACCATGCTTCGCATGGTCCCCCTCCCCTGCAAATGCAGGGGAGGACTGGCACTACATCTCGCCGCGGGCCCGCCGAATCGCGAACCATTTCGCGACATTGGCATTATGCTCGGCGAGCGTGTCGGCGAAGACGTGTCCGCCGGTGCCGTCGGCGACGAAGTAGAGCGCCTGCGTCTCGGCGGGGTTGAGCACCGCGGCGATCGATTCCCTGCCCGGATTGGCAATCGGCCCGACCGGCAGCCCGGCCATCGCATAGGTATTGTAGCCGTTCTTCGAGTTCAGCTCGGACTTCAGTATCCGCCGGCCAAGCGGCTTGCCCTTGGTGATCGGGTAGATGACCGTCGGATCGGCATCGAGCTTCATCCCCTGCCGGATCCGGTTCGAATAGACTCCGGCGATCATCCGTCGCTCGGAGGCCTTGCCGGTCTCCTTCTCGACGATGGAGGCGAGGATGACGGCCTCCGCCGGCGTCTTGACCACCGTGGCCGGGCTTCGCTTCGGCCACAGCTCGGCAAGGGTCCGCTTCATCGCCGCCTGCATCCGCTTCACGACCTCCGAGCGCGGTTCGCCGCGCTGGTAGCTGTAGCTGTTGGGAAGGACGCTTCCTTCCTCCGGCACGGGCGCCTCGCCGGTCAAAGCGGGCGCCTTCATCAGCCGCTCGTGAACGAGCACCGAGGGAAGGCCCTCCGGAACGGTGACCATCCGCTGAAGTGTCTTCGCGCTCTGCAGGAGAGACAGGATCTGGGCGTGGCTTGCTCGCGCCGGGATCTCATATTCGCCGGCCTTGATCGACTCGCCGCCGCCGAACAGCTTGGCCTGGAGGAGGAACCGCTCCGCCGAGCCGATCACTCCCGCCTTCTCGAGCTGGTTGGCCGCGGCCACCATGCTCGTGCCCGGAGCGATGACGACCGACGTCGGCTGGCGCGAGGGCCCGGCGCCGCTCCATCCCTGGATGAACCAGAGTCCGATCCCGAGGCCCGCCGCAACCAGCAGGAGGAGCGCGACGAGCTTCTTCATGACGGCCTCAAAGGGCCCGCATCACCAGGCTGGCATTGGTGCCGCCGAAGCCGAAGCTGTTGTTCAGCACCGCCTTGACCTGGCGCTCCTTGGGCACGTGCGGAACGAGGTCGACCCCGGCCGTGCCCTCGCTCGGATTGTCGAGGTTGAGCGTGGGAGGAACGATCTGGTCGCGGATCGCGAGCATGCAGAAGATCGCCTCGACCGCGCCCGCGCCGCCGAGCAGATGCCCGATCGCCGATTTGGTCGAGCTCATCGAAAGCTTGCCTACCGCGTTTCCGAACAGCCGGCGGACGGCGCCCAGCTCCAGCTCGTCGCCCATCGGGGTGGAGGTGCCGTGGGCGTTGATATAGTCGATGTCGGACAGATCGAGGCCCGACCGCCTCATCGCCACTTCCATCGCCCGGTAGCCGCCAGCGCCTTCCGGATGCGGCGCGGTGACGTGATAGGCGTCGCCGGACATCCCGTAGCCGACCAGCTCGGCGTAGATCTTCGCGCCGCGCTTCTTCGCGCGCTCATATTCCTCGAGGATGACGACCCCGGCGCCCTCGCCCATGACGAAGCCGTCGCGATCCTTGTCGTAGGGGCGCGAGGCCTTTTCGGGCTGGTCGTTATACTGGGTCGAAAGCGCCCGCGCCTGGGCGAAGCCGGCGATCCCCAGCGGGCAGAGCGCGCTCTCGGCGCCGCCCGCGACCATGACGTCGGCATCGTCGAGAGCGACCATCCGGGCCGCGTCGCCGATCGAGTGGGCGCCGGTCGAACAGGCGGTGACGACCGCATGGTTGGGGCCCATCAGCCCGTATTTGATCGAGACCTGGCCCGAGATCAGGTTGATCAGGCGCCCGTGGACGAAGTGCGGGCTGACCCTGCGGGGGCCCTTTTCGTGGAGGACGATCGACTCCTTCTCGATCCCGGGAAGGCCGCCGATGCCCGAGCCGATCGACACTCCGACCCGGTAGCGCTCCTCCTCGGTCATGTCGGTGAGGCCGGCATCCTCGAGCGCCTGGCCGGCGGCGTCGAGGCCGTAGATGATGAAGGGATCGACCTGGCGCTGGACTTTATGGTCGACGCGCTTGGCCGGATCGAAACCATATTCATGCTCCGGCGGCTTCACCTCGCATGCGACCTGGCAGGCATAGCCGTCCGGATCGAAACGCGTGATGCGGGTCGCTCCGCTTTTCGACGCCAGGATGTTCTTCCAGCTGGTCTCGACATCGGGGCCCAGCGGCGACACCATCCCGAGACCCGTCACGACTACGCGGCGCATGGCCTAGCTCCTCAAAGGGCAAAAAGACGAACGGCCCTCCGCCTTGGGCGGAGAGCCGTTCATGTCAAGCGGCTCGGTCACGGCCGGGCCGATGAACAAGGCCGTTAAGCCTTGTGGGCCTCGATATAGTCGATCGCGTCCTTGACGGTGCTGATCTTCTCGGCCGCGTCGTCCGGAATCTCCACTCCGAACTCCTCTTCGAACGCCATGACCAGTTCGACGATGTCGAGGCTGTCGGCGCCGAGATCGTCGATGAAGCTCGCTTCCTCGGTGACCTTGTCGGACTCGACGCCGAGATGCTCGACAACGATTTTCTTCACGCGATCGGACGTCTCGCTCATGTGTGTGCCCTTCTTCCCTAGGTCTTGGTTTTGCGATGCCCTAGCCTCTCCCAGCCGGGGCTGGCAAGGGGCGGTAACGGAAACGGATCATTCCTCCTCCGTCACAGCATCGCCATGCCGCCGTTGACGTGCAAGGTCTGCCCGGTGACGTAACCGGCTTCCCGGCTGGCGAGGTAAACGGCGGCGGCGGCCACGTCGTTCCCCTCGCCCAGCCTGCCGGAGGGTATCCGCCCGAGCAGTGATTCCTTCTGCGCATCGGGGAGCGCGTCGGTCATCCGGGAGCGGATGAAGCCGGGAGCGATGCAATTGACCGTGATCCCGCGGCTGGCGACCTCCTGGGCGAGCGCCTTGGACATTCCGACCAGGCCGGCCTTCGAAGCGGCGTAATTGGCCTGGCCGGGATTGCCGGTCGCGCCGACGACGGAAGTGATCGAGATGATCCGGCCATGCCGGGCGCGCATCATCGGCTTGAGAGCGGCTCGGGCCAGCCGGAAGGCGGCCTCGAGGTTGATCCGGATGACGTCGGACCATTCCTCGTCCTTCATCCGCATTGCGAGGTTGTCGCGGGTGACTCCGGCATTGTTGACCAGAATGTCGAGCTTGCCGCCCAGCGCCTCCACCGCCTGCGGCACCAGCGCGTCGACCGCCGCCGGGTCGGAGAGATTGGCCTGGAGGGCGACGTGGTCTCCCCCGAGGCCCGAGCGGAAGGCCTCGAGCTTGTCGAGATTGGAACCCGATACCGCGAGCCGGGCCCCCTGCCCCGCAAGCGCCTGGGCGATGGCGGAGCCGATTCCGCCGGAGGCCCCGGTCACGAGGGCGGTCATTCCACTGAGGTCGAACATTCTTTCCTCCGTCACCCCAGCGAAGGCTGGGGTCCATGCCGGGCCCGACGCGGCGCCTGAGCCGCATGGATGCCAGCCTTCGCTGGCATGACGGGCTAGATTTCCTTCACCAGGGCGTCGATGTCGTCCATCGTCACCACGCTGGTCACCGTCACGTCCGGTGCGATGCGCTTGACCATCGGCCCGAGCACCTTGCCTCCGAACTCGACGAAGTGGTCGACGCCCGCCCCGGCCATCGCTGCGACGCTCTCCCGCCAGCGGACCATCCCGGTCACCTGCTCGACCAGAAGGCGCCGGATCTCGTCCGGTTCCTCGACCGGAGACGCGGTCACGTTGGCGTAGAGCCGAACCGCCGGCTCCTCGATTCCGACCTCGGCGAGCGCCTGCTCCATCTCCCGGGCGGCCGGCTCCATCAGCGGCGAGTGGAAAGGCGCCGAAACCGGCAGAAGCACTGCGCGCTTGGCCCCTTTCTCCTTGGCAAGGGTGAGCGCCCTCTCGACCGCGCCGCGATGGCCGGAGATGACGACCTGCGTTGGATCGTTGTCGTTCGCGACCGTGCAGATCTCGCCTTGGGCCGCGGCTTCCGCGATCGCCCGTGCGATCTCGACGCTGGCGCCGAGGACCGCCGCCATGGCGCCCTGCCCCACCGGCACCGCGCGCTGCATCGCCTGTCCGCGAAGCTTCAGCAGCCGGGCGGCGGTGGCGAGGTCGAAGCTTCCGGCCGCGCAAAGCGCGCTATACTCGCCGAGGCTGTGTCCGGCGACGAAATCGGCCTTGTCGATCGGGATTCCGGAAACCCTGAGAGTGGCCACCGCATTGGCCATGATCGCGGGCTGGGCGTTCTCGGTTAAGGTGAGCTCGTCCTGGGGTCCGTCGGCCATCAGCCGGAACAGCTTCTGGCCCAGCGCCTCGTCCACCTCCTCGAACAGGTGCCGGGCGACGTTGCTCGACTCGGCCAGGGCCTTGCCCATTCCTACCGACTGGCTTCCCTGGCCGGGGAAGATGAATGCGCGCATTGGTTTCTCCTGTCGGGCGGAGCGCCTAGGCCAGCGCGGCGCCAAGGGTCAACCGGGGGAACTTGTCAGGGCCTCTCCGGTTCTGGCGACATCCTCTCAGTGACCGGAGAATATCCATGAAATACAAGTCCCTGCTCGCCTTCGCCATTGCCCCGCTGGCGGCGACGGCGGCCTTCGCTGCGCCTCCGCAGACCTTCCTTCGCCAGGCCGGCCTCAGCGACAACAGCGAAATCCAGGTCGGCCAGCTGGCCGAGGCGCGCGGCGGCTCGCAGGCCGCCCGCGAGGCGGGGCGAATGCTGGTCGCGGACCACCGCGCATCGCAGCGCGCCGCGGCGCCCCTGATGGCCCGGTACAGGGTCAGGCCGCCGGTCGGCGTTCTGCCCGAGGCGAGGGTCGAAATGCGCCGGCTGCAGACCTTGCGGGGCCGCGCCTTCGACCGCGAGCTCGCCACCTTCAATATCGCCGCCCACCAGCGCGCCATCAGCCTCTTCCAGGCCCAGGCCCGAAGCGGGGACCGCGACACCGCCGCCTTCGCCCGTGCCCAGCTGCCTGTGCTTCGCCACCATCTGCAGATGGCCCGGGACCTGCTTCGCGCCAGCCGTTAAGCCTTGCCAAAAGCGGCGCTTCTGCTAAGGAGCGCGGCAACCGGGGCGGAAAGCCATGTGCTTTTCGCCCCGGTTCAATTTCAGACGAAAGCCGGAGGGGCGTCCGCATTGGGCGGCGTCAGCGATCGGCCAAAGACAAGGAAATGCGAAGCCATGCCGCTTTACGAGCATGTGTTCATCGCGCGTCAGGACCTGGCCCAGGCCCAGGTGGACGCGCTGGCGGAAGCCGCCACCAACATCATCGAGACCGCCGGCGGCAGGGTCGTCAAGACCGAGACCTGGGGTCTTCGCTCGATGGCCTACCGGATCGCCAAGAACCGGAAGGGCCATTACGTGATGCTCGATTTCGACGCGCCCGCGGCGGCCGTCGCCGAGCTCGAGCGCCAGACCCAGATCAACGAGGACGTCATCCGCTACATGACCGTCCGGGTCGACGAGCATGAGCAGGGGCCGTCGGCGATGATGCGCCGCGGCGAGCGCGAGCGCGAGCGCGGCGACCGCGGTGACCGCGGTGACCGCGGCGGCCGCGACCGCGACCGCGGCGATCGTCCCGATCGCGGCGACCGCGCCCCCCGCCCCGACTTCGCCGACGCGTGAACCGAGAAAGGACCAGCAACATGGCACGCCCATTTTTCCGCCGCCGCAAGAGCTGCCCCTTCTCGGGCAAGGACGCTCCGGTCATCGACTATAAGGACGTCCGGCTCCTCCAGGGCTTCGTCTCCGAGCGGGGCAAGATCGTCCCCAGCCGGATCACCGCCGTCTCCGGCAAGAAGCAGCGCGAGCTGGCCACCGCGATCAAGCGGGCCCGCCATCTCGGCCTTCTCCCCTACGTCGTGAAATAAGGAGCTCGAGCAATGGATGTCATTCTCCTCGAGAGGATCGAGAAGCTCGGCGCGATCGGCGACGTCGTGAAGGTGAAGAACGGCTACGCCCGCAACTTCCTCCTTCCCAACGGCAAGGCGCTCCGGGCCAACGAATCGAACCGCAAGGTGTTCGAGAGCAACCGCGAGCGGATCGAGGCGACCAACGCCGAGCGCCGCGCCGCGGCCGAGACGGAGTCGAAGGATATCGACGGGATCACCGTCCAGCTCATCCGGCAGGCGTCGAACACCGGCCAGCTCTACGGGTCGGTCTCCGCCCGCGATCTGGCCGAGCTTCTCGAAGCCGAAGGCCACAAGGTCGCCAAGAACCAGATCGTCCTCGACCGTCCGATCAAGTCGATCGGCCTCCAGGACGTCCGGATCGCCCTTCACCCTGAGGTGTCGGTGAGCATCAAGGTCAACGTCGCCCGCTCGCCCGAAGAGGCCGAGCTTCAGGCGCAGGGCGTCGACGTCATGGCCGACATGTTCGAAAAGGACACGGCCGGCTTCACCGAGGATTACGATCCCAACGCCGAGCCGGGCGAGATCCGCACGGACGACGCTCCGGCGACGGACGCCGGCGCGGGCGACGCCTCGGACTCGGAAGAGACCGAAGCGGCGTAACCCGTCATCCCGGCGAAAGCCGGGACCTCGGGTCGAATAGTCTCGGAGGGCCTCCCCGAGATCCCGGCTTCCGCCGGGACGACGAAAGACAAGGCCGCCCGCTCCTTAGGAGCCGGCGGCCTTTTCCTTGGCGCTCGCGGCCGCCAGGGTTGCGCGCTCACTCCGCGGGCAGGCGATGGGCGGCGAACACCGCGATGCTTTCCGCCGCCGGGAAATCGCGATTGGCGAGGACGATCACGGTGATCCCGCTCTTCAGGAAGTGCTGAAGCGAACCGTTCATTCCCGGCGCCCCTCCGCCATGGCCTATGAAACGCCCGGCGCCGGGCACCGTCTCGCCGAAATCGAACCGGGCGAACTGCCCGTCGGCCATTTTCACGCCGCCGTCGATCAGCTTTTGAAGCGTCTCGGCGCGCAGCAGCCGGTGGGAGGTCAGGCCGCCGACGAACCGGTTGAAGTCGCCGACCGTCGAATAGCCGCCGCCGGCCGCCGTGCCGTTGAGGGGAAGGGTGGCCTCGGCGTTCTTCAGGCCCGCGCCCGATCCCATGTAGCCGACGGCCCGGCGCGGCAGGACTTCGCTCTCCGGGCGGTTTCCCGTGGAAGCCATTCCGGCGGGCCTGAAGATGTTCCGCTTGATGTAATCGTCATATTCCAGACCCGAAACCTGCTCGACGATCCGTCCGAGGAGGATGAAGCCGTAATTGCTGTACGATTGGCGGCTTCCCGGCGCGAATTCGGGAGCGCGGCTCCCATAGAGGTCGACATAATCCTTCGTGCTTCGCAGCGACGCCTTGTGCCGGTCGAATTCGGGCCCGAAAATGTTGCCCGTGCCGCCGGTATGGCTGAGCAGATTGGAAACCGTCACCTTGGTCGCGATATCCCGGTTCGGGTAATCGGGAAGGTAGCGGCCGACCGGAGCGTCGAGGTCGATCCTGCCCTTCTCGACCAGTTGCATGATCGCGACCTCGGTGAACATCTTGCCCATCGATCCGAACCGGAACTGCGTATCGACCCGGTTCGGCCTGCGGCTCTCGCGGTCTGCCAGCCCATAGGCCTTCTGGAACAGCACTTTTCCGCGCCGCGCCACCAGGACGGCGCCCGCAAAGCGGTCCTCCGCCGCCCGGCTCGCCGCGCGCTCGTCGATGGCCCTGGCCAGGGCCGGCAGCGCGAGCTTCGCTGGCCGCGCGGCCCCTGGCGGAGCCTCCTCGGTGAATGATCCGCCGATGAATTCGGCCTTGCCGGCCGCGCTCGCGCCCGGTTTGAACCGCCAGACGCCGTAGGATTCCATGTTGGGATCGTAGGCCCACAGCTCGACGACGTCGGCCTTCGCGGATTTGACCCCGCACATTTTCATGCCGCGTAAAAAGTCGCGTAAGGCGAGCCAGCGGTCCCGGCCGCCCAGCAGCACGGGCCCGCGTTCTTCCACGAAGCGGACATAGGCGGCATCATCCGCCGAGTTGATCTTATCGAGCCAGTCCTTCGTCAATTGCACCACGGCGGCCGTCGACGGCAGCTGCGAGCCCTCCGCCGCCGTCGGCTGTCCGCAAACGTCGTCTGCCGGCGGCGATGCCGTCCCCGCCGCCGAAACCGACGCCGAGATCAGTGCCAATGCAAGACGCGCAACCTTGGTCATGTCACATCCTTCCACTCGGCCCCCCTAGAAAACCGCCTTCGGAGCGCCGCCCATCATCGCCGACCTCACCAGCGGCACCGGCGGCCCGCCGTAGCTCAGGAACTGGTCGTGGAACGCCTTCCAGGCGGCGGTGCCGCCGTGGGTCGCGGTCCAGTCGTCGCGCAGCTTTCGGATCATGAGCTTGTTCATCGTGTAGTTGAGATAGCCCGGGTCGTAGGTTCCCCTCAGCGCCTGCTGGTTGGCGCCGCCGGCACTTTGGTAGCATTGCTGCACGAACAGGTTCTGAGCGTCGGCGACCGACCATCCCTGGGTATGGAGTCCGATCGCCGAAAGGAACCGGCAGTCGCGAAGCAGCGCGTTGAGCAGCATTCCGAGCCGAGCCTCGGGAGTTCCGCGAAGCCCGGCATCCCACATCATCTCCTCCGCATAATGCGCCCAGCCCTCCGCGAAGCCGCTGGTCACGAACAGACGGGCGACCAGGGAAGACGCCCGGTTGGCGTGGAGGAACTGGAGGAAATGGCCGGGCATGGCCTCATGCGCCGTGACGAACAGCAGGTCCGGCTCGGAAATGCTTCCGCCGGCGGGGATATAATAAATGGACGGGATCCCCGTCTCATAGGGCCCGGGCGGATCGATGTAGATGACGGGCCGGAAGGCGGGGCTCGTCCGGACCAGAACCTGCTCGTTGCCCGGGATGGTGACGAGATCCTTGTTTATAACGAAGCTTCGAAGCTCGTTGATCTGCTGCGTGGCCGCCGCGAGGGCGCCGCCGGGCGGAGCGATCGCGTTGAGCTTGCCGAGGCACCCCTGGACGGTGTCGCCCGGCGCGAATTGCGCGCAGGCCGCAGCGACGGCGTCCTGGTTTTTCTTCAGGTCGGCCTCGCCGAGCTGGCGGAGTTGGTCGATCGGAATGTCCACTCCGTCGTTGGCCGCCAGCATCCGCGAGAATCGGGCGGTGCCCAGGGCATAGGTCTGGCCGGAACCGGCGCCGTTCTGGTTCAGCCAGGCGGCGAGGTCCTTCATCGCCGCGGAAGCGGCCGCTGAGGAGTCGGCGAGCTCCTTCTGGAGGGCGGCGTCGTTGACGCCCGCGAAGACCGCCTTGGTGTCGTTGACGTAGGAGGTGGCAAGTGCGTTGAAGGCGCCGGCGCCGTAATTGATGAAGGTCGTCGGAAGCGGCATCTTCAAATTGGCCTTGATGCTCGCGGCCGCCGTGGGCACCGCTTTCAGGAAGGCGATCGTCGCCTTCATCCGGGTCGCCGGATCGGCATATTCGCGGGTCAGATAGACGTTCGGGTCGAGCCCCCCGTTCACGTAGAAGGTGGGATTGGAATAGGGGCTTTCGGCATCCTCGAGCCAGAAGAGCTGGCCGCGGATGATGAACAGCAGGTGGTCGCGCTCGAACTGCTGGTTGGAATCGAGACCGGTGAACCCCTGCGCCTGGCTGTAGATCAGCCGCCAGAAATCGATCGCTTTCTGGATTCCCGCCCCGCTCCAGTCGGGCAGCTTGCCGTCGAAGTCGTGGCGCCCCTGGTAGACGGCGAAAGCGGGATCGAGCTGGAAATATTGCTCGACGGTGGAGGTGACGAAGCTCTGCCACTCGCTCGCCGGCCGGGCGGGCCCGGGTCCGGGGAGCGGCGGCGGCGCGGCGGATGAAGGCGGGGGCGGCGGCGGCGGCGCGGGCGGCGGCGGTGAAGCACTCGGCGGTGGCGGGGCCGGGGTGCCGCCTCCCCCGCCTCCCCCGCCTCCGCAGGCGCTGACGGCAGCGACGAGCAGGGATAGGCTGACCGTGCGAAGAAGCAGGTTTTTCACGGCCATACGCAGTCGCTCCCGAGCCCGCCGCTCGACGGGCTTAGGACAAAGCTACTCCGGTAATGCGAAACTTCCGACCGAATTCGAGGCGGTGAATGCAATTTGATTGCGCAGCCTGCCTCTACGCGCACATCGTGTGAAATGGACCGAATCGACCGCACCTTGTTGTCTCGCCTTCAGGAGGATAGCCGATGGACGGCGGACAAGCTCGGCGAGGAGCTGGGCCTGTCGCGGTCCGCGGTGACCAGGCGAATCCAGAAGCTTACTCAGGACGGGATCATCGCCAGGGAAGTCGCGGTCCTCGGCGACGGCGTTCGGGCCGCCAGGGTAACGGCGATCGTCAACGTTCAGTTCGACAGGCATTCGCCCGGCGAGGCCGACCGTTTCAGGCGCGCCATCCGCGCCCTCCCGGAGGTCCAGCTCTTCGTCGAGATCACGGGGGCAAGCGACGCGCTCCTCCTCGTCTCCGTCCGGGACATGGACCATTTCAACATCTTCTCCGACGAGCTGGCGAGCATGTCCTTCGTCCGCCGCTACGAAACCAGCTTCATCAAGCGCACGTTGAAGTTCACCACCGCCGTCCCCCTCGAGTGACCGCAGTCCCGGGTCGCCGCTCCAGCGCGTGACCGAGGCCGGCGTCGGGCCGGCAGCGCCCGGACCGAAGCCTTTTTCGTTGCACGTTCGGCCAAGCCGGTGTTCAGCAGCGGCGGCCCACGGGAGACGACATGCTGAAGCTCATCATCGGCAACAAAGCCTATTCCTCCTGGTCCTTGCGCGGCTGGCTCGCGGTGAAGCAATCGGGCCTCGCCTTCGAGGAGATCACCGTCCCGCTGTTCGGCGAGGAATGGGAGAAGACCCGCGAGGGCAACGAGTTCGCGCCTTCGGGCGGCAAGGTCCCGGTGCTCTGGGACGACCAGGCGGTGATCTGGGATTCGCTCGCCATCATCGAGTGGCTCGCCGACAGGACCGACCGCGACCGCTACTGGCCCAGGGACGAGATCGCGCGCGGGATGGCGCGGTCGATGGCCGCCGAAATGCATTCGAGCTACGACAATCTGCGCCGCGAATGTCCGATGAACCTCAGGAAGCAATTCCCGCCGAAGGAGATGTCGGAAAACGTCCGGGCCGAGGTGGTCCGGATCCTCGAGCTCTGGGCGCAGGCCAGGGCCCGGCACGGCGGCGGCGGCCCCTATCTCTTCGGAACGTTCGGAGCGGTCGACATCATGTTCGCCCCGGTCGTCACCCGCTTCGTCACTTACTCGATCCCGATGCCGCGCTTCGCGGCGGCGTACATGGAGGGGATGCTCTCCCACCCCTGGCTTCGCGAATGGGTGGAGGCCGCGCAGGAAGAGCCCTGGGTCATCGAGAAATACGAGACCGCGGCGGAGTAGCGATCCACGAGGCGGCCCCTCCCGTGGCCATGTGTGGCGATTCCTGGCGATGTGTGGCGATTCCTGGCGATTCGCGGCGCTCTTCGCCGGTTTTCAGCTTTCTGGATTTATGTTGGAAAACATATACTTATATGCACGGCGGTCGCATCGGGGCAAAGGTTTCCGGCGAGAGACGGAGGCGATCTCCGCTGTTTCCGGCCAGTTTTGTTCGCTTTATGTTCCACGTGAAACGGAGATGCGGAAATGCATTTCCGGCTCAATAAGGCGTTCCGTCCTTGCGCGTGAAACGGCCGGTCGCGCCGTCGAGATGGAGATCGACGTCGGGATAATGGCAGTCGCTCGCCGGGGCCTTGCCGATGGCGACGAAGACACATGGCGCGTCGCTCCGATTGATCAGCCGGTGGCCGTTGGCGACTCCCTTGGGAAAGGCGGCGCAATCGCCGGCCCGGATCACCGTCTCGCCTTCGTCTTCCTCCAGGACCGCCTCGCCCTCGATCATCACGACGAACTCGTCCTCGCCTTCATGCCAGTGGCGCTGGCTCGAGATACCGCCGGGCTCGAGGGTGACGTGGCTCACTCCGAAATCGCTCAGCCCCGAGGCCGGGCCGAGGCGGCGGTAAAGACGCTTCGCCATCTCCTCACGCCAGGGCGAGGGATAGCCGGTCGAGTTGATCTGCGGGAGGGAGTTGAGGTCGAGCTTGGGCATGGCGGGCCTTTGGCTGGGCAAGCGGTCGGCCCCTTGCTAGGCGAACCGGCATGACCCGCGCAATCGACCCGATCGAGCTCGCCTCCGAGCTGATCGCCTGCCCCAGCGTAACGCCCGCGAGCGGAGCCGTTTTCGACGTCCTTGAAGAGCGGCTGAAGTCGCTGGGCTTCGAGGTCCACCGCTTCACTGCGGGCGAAGTCGAGAATTTGTTCGCCACCCGCGGCTCGGGCCGCCCGCATTTCGGCTTCGCGGGCCATCTCGACGTGGTTCCACCCGGCGAAGGCTGGAGCGGCGACCCCTTCGGGCCCGAGCTTCGCGGCGGGCTTCTCTACGGCCGCGGCGCGGTCGACATGAAAGGCGGCATCGCGGCCTTCGTCGCCGCGGCGGCGGAGGTGCCCGAGCATCGCGGCACCCTCAGCCTCCTCATCACGGGCGACGAGGAAGGCCCGGCCCTCCACGGAACCCGCGCGATCATGGCCTGGATGGCTGAGCGGGGGATCCGGCCGGACATGATCCTGATCGGCGAGCCGACCTCCGAGTCGAGGCTCGGCGACACCGTCAAGATCGGCCGCCGGGGCTCGGTCAACATGTGGATCTCGATCCCCGGAGTCCAGGGACCCGTCGCCTACCCGCACCGGGCCGACAATCCGATCCCGAGGCTGGCTCGGGTGGTCGGCGCCCTAGAGGCGCTTCACCTCGACGACGGCAACGAATCCTTCCAGCCTTCGAACCTCGAGATCACTTCGGTCGAAACCGACACGAAGGCAACCAACCTCATCCCGGGAAATGCCCGGATCCAGCTCAACATCCGCTTCAACAATCAGCATCGAGGCGAGGACCTCGTCGAGCTGGTCCGTCGCACGGCGGAGGCCGAGGCGCCGGGAGCGAGGGTCGAGGCGATGATTTCGGGCGAGGCCTTTTTGACCCCCGCCGGCCCGCTCTACGCTCTGGTGACCCAGGCGATCCGGGAAGTGACCGGGGTGGAGCCGGCGCTGTCGACCAGCGGTGGAACCTCGGACGGCCGCTTCCTGATCGAGCTTTGCCCGGTCGTCGACTTCGGGCTCCGAAACGCGACGATGCACAAGCTGGACGAGGCGGTCTCAGTCGAGGATCTCCGCGCCCTCGCCCGAATCTACGCCCGCATCGTCACGGGCGCGCTGGGATAGACGTCGCGCGCCAGGCTTCGGGCGCAGTCCTGAGCCTCCGCCCAGGCCAGGAATGCATCCTCCGGCATCGGCGCCACTCCGGGGAAGCCCTGCAGGCTGTCGCAGCCCAGGGCTCGAAGAACCTCCACCTGGTCCTGCCGAACGGCGCCGGCGGCGACCGCTTCGCAGCCGAGGCCGTGGACGAGGTGGATGAGCGAGGCGGCGACGCTCTTCGCCCGCTCGGAGCGGTCGATATCGGCGACAATGCCGCTGTCGAGCCGGACCCGGTTCATCGGAAGGGTCGCGAAGCCCGAAAGACGAGCCCGGCCCGAGCCGAAATCGCTGACGCAGACTTCGACTCCGTCGCTTCGCAGCCGTTCGAGTTCCGCTACCACCCATTTGTCGCAGCCCGAGGCCGCGGCCTCGTTGAGCTCGATCTCGACTCCCCAGGGCGCCGCTCCGGCCCGGTTCAGGGCGGCGCGAAGGCGCTCGATGAAATCGAGCCGCTCGAACTGGCGCGCGGCGACCGGGAAGCACAGGCGGTGGTCGAGGCCCGCGGCGCGCCAGCGCTCGAGCGCCGCGGACACGGCGTCGAGGGTCCACTCGCCGAGCCGGACGGCGAGGCCGGTCTCCTGGAGCATCGGCTCCTCGGCCGAGAGGAGCCGGCTTCCGCCGGAGCCGTTCCAGCGGACCTGGGCCTCCGCGGCCGTGATCGCGCCCGTTCGAAGGCAGAGGCGCGGCTCGAAGACGAGCTCGAGCTCATGCCGTTCGACGGCCCGGCGAACCGACGCTTCGACCGCGCTCCGCTCCTCCGAGGCTCGCGCCAGGCTCGGCTCGTAGCTGCACAGCCGCGATCGGCCGGAGGCCTTGGCCTGGTACATCGCGACATCCGCAGCCTTCATCAGCTCGGCAAGGTCGCTGCCGTGTTCCGGCGACAGGGCGATCCCGATCGAGCCGCCGATGAGGACCGAGCCGGCGGGCGACCGGAAGGGCTCGGCAAGAGCGGCGAGCGCACGGGCCGCGATCCGCTCGGCCTCGTCCCGGGTGGAGACTTCGGGAAGGAGCATCGTGAATTCGTCCCCGGCGAGCCGGGCGAGCAGCGGCGGCGCGAGAGTGCCGTCGGCCACTTCGGCCTTGAGCACGACCCGGAGGCGGTTGGCCACCATGACCAGCACCTGGTCGCCCTGGGCATGGCCGAGGCGGTCGTTCACCTCCTTGAAGCCGTCGAGGTCGACGAAGAGCAAAGCGGCGCCGCTGTCGCGCGAGGCCAGGATCCGCTCGGCCTCGCGCCGGAAGTGGACCCGGTTGGGAAGCGCGGTCACCGGATCGTACATCGCCATGGCCTGGGCGTCGGCGAGATTGGAGCGGACCTGATCGAACAGGCCTTCGACCGCCGCGGCGAGTGCCGGCATCTCGCGCTTCAGGGCCGCGGGCGCCGGCGAGGCGAGGTCGCCCCGGCTCACCGCCATCAGACGGTCGATCAGTGCGGAGACGGCGCGGGCATGGGCGCTGTTGGGCCGCTCCGCCGCCAGATAGACGATGGTGAGTGCGAAAAGACCGAAAACGACCGAGGCGGCGACTTGCTGGTTGAGGCTCCCAAGCAGAAGGAAGCCGAGAAGCGTCAGTGCGAAAGCCGACAGGCCCGCAGTCACCGAGAGCACGCGATTGCTGATCTTTTCGACCGTCGAGGCCATGATCGGCGGGTCTTCCTGTCCGGCGTGTCGCACTTGCCCCCCACAGGCGCCTGTTGCCGATGCAGATTATGCCGGAAGCGTTACCATTCGGTATCCATCAATCGCGCGGCCGTCTCAGGACGATGTAAAGGGCGCCGGCGCCGCCGTGGCGAGGATGCGCGTTTCGGACCGCGGCGATCCGGTCCGAATGCCGGGAGGCATGAAGCCAGTCGCCCACGGCGGCCCGGATCGCTCCGCGCTTGACCGGCCGTTCGGGCCCGGGCGGCTTGCCGGTGACGAGGAGGATAAGCCGAGCGCCCGAATCGATCGCCTGCTCCAGCCGCCGGTCGAGCAGGTCGTAGGCGGTGGCGAGATTGTGGCCGTGCAGGTCGACCGCCGCGTCGGGCGACACCAGGCCCCGGCCGAGCCGGCGGTCCCAGCTTCCGTCGAGCGTCTCCCCCGGGGGCTTGCGAGCGGGAGCGGGCAGCGGTGGAGGAGGCGGCTTTGCTCCCCGGCGAAGGCCGGGGCCGGGTGGAGACGCCGCCTGGCCCCCGGCCTCCGCCGGGGGGCCCGGCGATGGAGGCATGGCCATGCCTTCGAGCGGCCGTACCGACTCGACCACCTTCGCCCACAATCTCGCCTCGTCAGGGTCGAGTCGTCGTCGCATCGAGCCTGGCCAGAATGCCCTTGGGCACCAGCACGTAAGCACGGCCGCGTCCCTGCATCCCGCCGGCGATCCGGGCCGCCTCCGCGCCCGCCCCCCAGAAGGTGTCGAAGCGGTTCGAGCCCTTGATCGCACCGCCCGTGTCCTGCGCCACCCACAGGCCGTTCGCCTCGGCACGGTCGATCTGAAGGAGGACGGGCGCGCCCATCGGGACATATTTGGGGTCGGTGGCGACGGTGGCCCGGCCGGTGACGGGCAGGCCGAGGGCGCCGAGCGGCCCGGGACCGGTCAGCTCCTGGAAGAAGATGTAGCTCTTATTCTCCCGCATGATCGCCCGTCCCTCCTCCGGATGGGCTCTAAGCCAGCCGACGATTCCCTGCATCGTGGTCTGGCCGGGGCCGAGCAGGCCGCGATCCTTCATCAGCTTGCCGATGCCCACATATTCGCGGCCGTTCTGGCCGGCATAGCCGATCCTCATCACTCCGCCGTCGGGCAGCCGAAGCCGGCCGGAACCCTGGATCTGGAGGAAGAACAGATCGATCTCGTCAGCCGCCCAGGCAATTTCCAGGCCCTGGCCGGCGAGAGCGCCGGACTCGATCTCGGACCGCTCGAAATAAGGGACGATTACGCCGTTCTCAAGCCGTCCGCGGCGCGGCATCCCGGCTGCCTCGGCGGTCGCCGCGTCCACCTCGGCGAGATCGGGCGGCTTGCGATAGACGGGCACTTCGTAGCCGGGCTGGCGGGTGCGCGATCCGGCGATCTCGGGCTCGAAATAGCCGGTGACGAAGGCCGATCCGTCGCCGACCTGGAGAAGCTCGAAATGCTCGCGAAAGAAGGCCGGGGCCGAGGGGGCGGCCGCGGCGGAAGCGCAGACCTCCCGCCAATCCTCGGGCCGGGTGAGGCCGCTGGAGTCGGTGCGCTTCACCAGGGACGGGCAGCTGATCCGGAACGCCTCGAGGGCCCGGGCCGCCTGGGCCTCGGCAAGCGGTGGAAGCGCCGGGCCGGCCGATACTCCCAGCAGGGCGGCCGTCGGCGGCTTTGCGGGCGGGGGCGCCTCGGCGGCCGGAGCCGGCGGCGGCGCGGGGGGCTCGGGCCGCTGCTGCTTGGGGACGCAGCTGGCCAGCAACGCCATGGCCAGGAGGAAGGAAAAGCGGGTCGGAAGTTTCGTTGTTTCGCCTTCCCTGAAGCCGGAAAAACTTCCGGCGCTGAGAAGCCTTAGCTTCCGATTCCTTCGACCTGATTCGACCCCGCTCATCTAGGGATGATACCCTTTGGGAGGGGGTGTAGGAAAATTGTTTCTGAAGAGCGCGTCACTCCGGCGGAGGCTGGGGGTCCGGGAAGCAGCCGTCGCCCCAGCGTAGGCTGGGGCCCCGGCGAGTTAAAGGCCCCGAGTTCTTCACCCCCTGGGGTCCCAGCCTTCGCTGGGAAGACGAGATAGTGCTTTTCACCCGCTGGGGTCCCAGCCTTCGCTGGGATGACGAAGCGGTCTGCGCTTCGCTCAGTCCGCTTCGTCGGTCTCGACGAGGAGCCAGTTGGGATCGCCGCTCGAAAGGTTGCGGCGGAAGGTCCAGACATCGTGGGTCGGGATCGCATCGCTCAGAGTGCCCGCGATCACCTTGCCCTCCCGGTCGCGGGTGACGGCGGCGATGTCGGCGTCGAAGCGGACATCGATCTCCGCGGTCCGGCCGGTGAGGCGCGCGTCCTGGATGACCGCCTTCTCGATCTGGACCAGACGATTGTCGAGCTGCTCGCCGGCCTGCTCGCGCGCGGTGATCGCTTCCTCGAAGGTGGCGAGCACGTCGCCGCCGACGAGGTGGCGAAGCTCCTCGCGATCGCCTCGCCAGAAAGCTTCGAGGATCATCCGGTAGGCAGCCTGGCCGCCCTCCAGGAAACGGGCGACATCGAAGCTCGGGTCAGCGCCGACGATGGCGCGGATGCCCGGAGTCGCCGGCTCCTCGTAGACGAAGCCGCTCGTCTCGGGCCGGTCGGTGGCCAGGTCCGCCGCGGGAACGGCCGCTTCCGTCGCCGCCGCGGTTTCCGCCGGACGAAGGATCGGCTGCTGCTCGTGACCGGTGCGGCGGCCGAGGACCGAGTAGAGCCTCAGCCCAACGAACAAGGCCACCATCGCCAGGAGGACAATCTCGGTCACTATTTTCTCCGAACTCAACGAACCCCATACATAGGCCGTTGACGCCAAGGATTCAAATGGCGGTCGGTTCCGTGGCCATTAGCCGTCATCCCGGCGAAAGCCGGGATGACGGGGGAGCGTGCCCCCCGACCTGTTGCGCGGCCCGCCCTCCCCTGCTACCCGCCCGGGCGCACCGGGTCCCGAGCGTCGCGGCCCGTCTCAACCCGAACTTTTTCCCATTCATTTTTTCTCGAGGGCGAATCAAATGGCCGAAGAGCAGGGCAACGCTGCCGAGACGCAGCCCAATGGCAACGACACCGCGCCGCAGGTCGGAGTCATCTCCCAATATGTGAAGGATCTCTCCTTCGAGAATCCCAACTCGCCGGCCGTCTATCAGTGGCAGACCCAGCCCAAGATCGAGGTCGACTTCAACATCGGATCGAGCAAGCTCAACGAGGAGATTTACGAGGTCGCACTGAAGATCGACGTCCGTGCCACCGCGGACGGCCAGACCGCCTTCGCCGTCGAGCTGCTCTATGCCGGGCTGATCGGGATGCGCAACGTCTCCGACGAAGGCGAGATCCAGGCCTTCCTGCTCGCCGAGGCGCCCCGGATCCTCTTCCCCTTCGCCCGCCACATCATCGCCCAGACTGTTCAGGAAGGCGGCTTCCCGCCGCTGATGCTGGACCCGATCGACTTCCACGCCCTCTACATCGCGCGGGCGCAGCAGGAGCTCGGCGGCGAAGGCGGCGCGGCCGGCGAGATCGGGCAGGCCTGACGTCTCCGGCCTCGGGGGCTAGGACATGAACCTCTGGAAGGCGACCGGGACGATCGGCGGCCTCACCATGGTCAGCCGGGTGCTCGGCTTCGCCCGCGAGATGCTGATGGCGCGGGTGATGGGGGCGAGCGCCGCCGCCGACGCCTTCTTCGTCGCCTTCCGGCTGCCCAACACCTTTCGGCGGCTGTTCGGCGAGGGCGCCTTCTCGGCGGGCTTCGTGCCCCTGTTCAGCCAGCGGCTTCACGGCGAGGACGGGGAAGCGCAGGCCCGGCGCTTCTCGGAGGAGGTGCTCGCGGTCTTCGTGCCGACGCTGATCCTGTTCACCCTGGTCTTCGAGATCATCATGCCGCTCTTCGTCGCGGCCATATCCGGCTATGAGGGCGAGAAGCTCGGGCTGGCCACCTTCCTCACCCGGATCACCTTTCCCTATCTGATCCTGATCAGCCTCGTCTCGCTCTTCTCCGGAATCCTGAACAGCCTCGCCCGGTTCACCGCCGCGGCCTTCGCGCCCGCGCTTCTCAACCTGTCGATGCTGGTTGCGCTGGTGCTGGTCCGCGACGGGGGAGCGGTCACCGCGACGGCGCTTGCCGTCGGAGTCACGGCAGGCGGCGTGCTCCAGCTTGCGCTTCTCGTCGCCGCCTGCCGGCGGGCGGGGGTCTCGCTCAAGCTTCGGCGGCCGCGAATGACCCCGGGCGTGCGCCAGTTCGTCCGGGTGGTCGTGCCCGCGACGCTCGGCGCCGGAGTCTACCAGATCAGCGCCTTCATCGACACGTTCTTCCTCGCCCGGATCGGCACCGGCGCGATGAGCTACTTCAACTATGCCGACCGCCTGAACCAGCTTCCGCTAGGCGTGATCGGAGCGGCGCTCGGGACCGCGATCCTCCCGCAGGTCAGCCGCCACGTCGGAGCCAACGAGCCGGCCGAGGCGGCCCGGGTGCAGGGCGAGGCCGCGGACCTGGCGATGCTGCTCTGCCTTCCGGCGGCCGCCGCGCTCTGCGTCGCCGCCGGACCGCTGATCGGCGCCTTGTTCCAGGGCGGTGAATTCTCGGCCGAGGACGCGCGGGTCACCGCGCTCGTGCTCAGCATCATCGTCCTCGGCCTTCCGGCCTATGTGCTGGTCAAGGTCCTCACCCCCGGCTTCTACGCGCGCCAGGACACCGCGACCCCCGTGAAGACCGCGGGCGTGGTGCTCCTCGCCAACGTCGCTCTCAATTTCCTGCTCATCCCGCCCTTCGGAATCGCCGGACTGGCCGCGGCGATCGCAATCGCCAGCTGGCTCAACTGCGCGATCCTCTACGTCATCCTGCACCGGCGCGGCCATTTCCGGGTGGAAGCCTGGCTTGCGAGCCGGATCTTCCGGCAGTTCCTGGCCGGGGTTGCCATGGTCGCGGCGCTGATCGCGGTCCGGATGCTTCTCGGCGGCTGGTTCACCGGGGGCGTCGGGCGCCGGATGATCGGAGTGGCGGCGATCGTCGGAGTCGGCCTCGCCGTCTATTTCCCGGCGGCCTGGCTGCTCGGCGGGATGGACAAGGAAGCGCTCAAGACCCTGCTCAGGCGGAAGAAAAGGCCGGTCCAGGCATAAACCTCCGTTCGGCCTGAGCTTGTCGAAGGCCTTCTTTTTCAAGGGAGTAAGGAGCTTCGACAGGCTCAGCCCGAACGGTTGTCCGACGCCCCGGGCGTCCCCTTTCTCCCCTTCCCCTTCACTCCCCATTCAGCCGCCCTTTTGTAGAAAGGCGCGGTTTCCTATATAGTTACAGTCACGGCCCCGTTTCCAAGAGGATGCGTTCCATGTCTCTCGCCAAGAAATTCCTGACACTGGCCGCTCCGGCGGCCTTGCTCGTACTGGGCGGCTGCGCGACCGGCCTTCCGACCCAGGTCTCCCGCTTCCAGGCAATGCCGGCCCCGGCCGGGCAGAGCTTCGTCATCCAGGCCGCCGATCCCGAAGATCGCGGCGGCCTTGAATTCTCGCGCTATGCCGATCTGGTTCGGCGGCACATGGTCGCCCAGGGCTATAGCGAAGCGAGCTCGCCCGGGCAGGCGTCGCTGATCGTTTCCGTCGGCTACGGGGTCGACGACGGCCGCCAGCAGGTCGTCACACGACCGGGAATCGGCTACAACCGCTTCGGCTATGGCGGCTTCGGCTACGGCGGATTCGGCTACCGGCCTTACTTTTCGCGCTTCGGCGGCTATGGCCGGCTCCGCTCGCCCTTCTATTACGGCTGGGACGATCCCTTCTGGTATCGCGGCGGCTTCGGCGACGAGCTCGACGTCTACACCGTCTATACGAGCTATCTCGACATGGACATCCGCCGTCCCGACGGCCAGGCCGTATTCGAAGGCACCGCCCGGGCGCGCTCGCGGACGGACGATCTCGGCGTGCTGGTTCCCAACCTCGTCGAGGCGATGTTCACCGGCTTCCCCGGGAACAGCGGCGAGACGGTGAAGATCACGGTAGCGCCCGAGCGCAGGCGCTAGGCGCTTCAACCGCTCGGTTATTGCGAGCGAGACAGAGGGAGGGTCGGTGACGGCCCTCCCTTTTGTTCGCCTTATTCAACGGCCGTTCATCGCCGGACCCGAATTTCGCGCCCCGGCAGGGGAAACGAAACAATCCCGGGGAGGGTGAATGCTGAAATCGATTGGAGCGGCCGGATTGGCCGCGATCATGCTCGCGTCCGCGGCGCCTGCGCAAAAGTCCGGCGGCGACCGCGCCCAGGCCGAGGATATCGTCGTTACCGGCCGGAAGAGCGGAGTGCCGATGTGGACGGTGCGGAGCGACACTACGACTCTGGTCCTGGTCGGAACGATCGAGGGCGTCTCGAAGACCACATACTGGAATCCCGCGGCCCTGACGGAAGCGCTGCGCAAGGCGGACCAGGTCGTCTTTCCCCAGTCCCACATCTTCACCGCCAATCTCTTCTCGGCGATCGGCTGGATCGCGAAGTGGAACGCGATGGGCAGCCTGCCCAAGGGACAGAGACTGTCCGCCATCGCGAGCCCGCAGGCAATGCGGCGGCTTGCGGCGCTTCGGGCCAGGGGCGCGGTTCGCGGCGACTATGACGGTCGCCATCCGCTCCACCTCGGCCGCGATCTTCGCGAAAGGGCGACGGACGGAATCAAGTTCGGGCGCGGCGCCGACGACTACGTCCGGCGTGCGATCAAGGAGTATAAGCTGACCCAGGCGCCGATCGAGAAGTCGAAGGCCAAGCCGCTCGTCAAAGACCTGTTCGCCTCGACTCCCCAGGAGCATCTCCCCTGCCTGGACGCGTCGATCGCGATGGCGGAGGCGGGGCCGTCGGCGGTTCAGGCCCGTTCGGACGCCTGGGCGGCCCGGCGGGTCCCCGAGGTGCTTGCCTCGCCCGCCGACAAGTATGAGAGGGTGTGCTGGCCGACCGCGGAGATCATCGAGCCCGGCTCGGCGCTGGTCGGCGAGATGAAGCAGCTCCTGTCCCAGCCCAAGGTGACGGTGGCTGTGCTCACCCTGCGCTCGCTCGCCGAGCCGGACGGCGTGCTGGACGGGCTCCAGGCCGCCGGCTTCGACATACAGGGACCGGTCTGGAAGTAGCGCGTCGACTCACCGCAAGCTGGGACCCCAGCGGGTGAAGAATGCCGCGCCTTTCGCCCGCCGGGGCCCCAGCCTTCGCTGGGGCGACGGCTACTGCCTCCAGCCTGGAGGGAGTGATTGACAGAGTCACGCCCTTTGTTTCAGATTCGAAGGCGGCTCCGACACACCCGATCTTGCAAATTGGCGAAGCGCCGCGAGCATGGCTTTCCAAGTTTCTTGGAGCACCAGGCATGAAGCCGTCGGCAGCTGTTCTCGCATCGACCCTGATTGCGTCTGCCGCCGTTGCTCAAGCAATGGTCGGCGACATCGAAAATCAGTTTTCGACGGCCTTCGAGCAGGCGCGTCGAGAATTACTTGTCGGCAACTATCTCACCGCGGTCGCGCTCGTTCGACCTTTCGCTCTCACTGAGTCAGGAGAGATCAAGGATGATGGGGCATTCCAGGTCTGGGACCAGATGCAGGCCATGGTATCGGGCGCACCAAGCCTCCTGAAGCAAGACCTGGACGACCCGCCCGACCGGCAGGCGGGCGCGCTCGTCGCGGGAGCCGCCACGAAGGATGCACTGCAAGCGATTGTCATTGCCGCTCGGCGAACGCGCGTGGTGATGCTCAACGAGAACCATCGCACGCCCTGCCAGCGGATCTTCGCAGCGAGGCTTGCCCAGGCCCTTCGCCCACTTGGCTACAACACGCTCGCTATGGAAGCCCTGGCGACCAGTCCGGCAACGGTGGCCGGCGAGTTGAAACGACGGGGCTACCCCGTGCTCGCCGACGGCTTTTACATTCGAGATCCCGCCTACGGCTTCTTTGTCCGACGGTCACTGAAGCTCGGCTACACGCCGCTGGCCTACGAAGCCGATCCGCCGGACCGCAGCGATCCGGACGCGTTCCAATCTCGCGAACGCGGCCAAGCCGCAAAATTATGGGCTTACCTTCGTGCTCATCCGCAAGCCAAGCTGCTGGTCTACGGCGGTGGGGGGCACCTAGCCGAACGGCCGCTGGCCGACGGCAGCAAGATGATGGGCCAATGGTTCCGCGAAATGTCCGGAGTCGACCCGCTGACGATCGATCAGAACCGACTTCAATCCGGCACGGCGCTTCGGCGCGACCTCATCAAACAACCGGTGAGTTCGGACTCGATGCTCTTTCGAGGCTCCGCTCCCCTGGTCGTCGGCAGCATCGCCGGACGGGTCGACATGCAGGTGGTACCGATGTCGGCGGACCTCTCGAACGGTCGTCCCGATTGCCTGCTCGGCGGCGGCCGTCACTCCGTCAAGGTGAGGATGGGTGCTCGATCGAAAGACGAGCTTCTCCTGCAAGCGTTCGCCAAAAGCGACAGGTCCGACGCCGTTCCTCTCGATCAAGCCATCGTCAGATTCGACCGTCCCGCTCCGGCGCTGCTTCTTCCCCCGACCAGCGTCCGCTTGATAAGCCGGAGAAATTGATCCGTCGAAGTGACGGTCGAGCCGTCAGGCGACGGGCTACCCTTCCAGCTGCCTCGTCAGCAGCCGGATGTCGGCGTCGAGCTCGCTGTCCTGGGCTCGGAGCTTCTCGATCTGGCGGACGGCGTGGATCACGGTGGTGTGGTCGCGTCCTCCGAAGCGGCGGCCGATCTCCGGCAGCGAGCGCGGGGTGAGCTGCTTGGAGAGGTACATCGCGACCTGGCGCGGACGGGCGACCTCGCGGGCCCGGCGCGCGCTGGTCATCTCGGCCTTGCGGATCCGGTAATGCTCCGAGACCCGGGTCTGGATCTCGTCGATCGAGATCCGGCGCTGGTTGGCTCGAAGCGTGTTGGCGAGCACTTCCGTGACGAAATCGAGGTCGATGACGCGGTTCTGCATGGTCGCGTAGGCGGCGATGCGGTTGAGCGCGCCCTCGAGCTCGCGGACGTTCGAGCTGATCCGCTTGGCGAGGAACATGACGACGTCCTCGGGCACCTTGACCTCGGGCAGGGCCTCGAGCTTTTTGAGGATGATGTTGAGCCGAAGCTCCAGGTCGGCCTGGTTGATGTCGGCGACGAGGCCCCACGAAAGGCGGGAGAGGATCCGAGGCTCGATCCCGTCCAGATCCTGCGGTGCGCGGTCGGAGCTGATGACGAGCCGGCGGCCGGCCGAGATGATCTCGTTCATCGTGTGGAAGAATTCTTCCTGGGTCGATTCCTTGCCGGCGATGAACTGGACGTCGTCGATCATCAGCAGGTCGGCGGCGCGCAGGTGCTGCTTGAACTTGATCGTGTCGTTGGCGCGAAGCGCCGCGACGAACTCGACCATGAACTTCTCGGCCGACATGTAGATGATCTTGGCGCGCGGCCGCAGGCGGTGGAATTCGTGGCCGATGGCGTGGAGCAGGTGGGTCTTGCCGCGGCCGGTGCCGCCATGGAGGAAGAGCGGGTTGAAGGCGACGTTGTCGGCGGTGGCGAGGGTCGTCGCGGCGCTGAAGGCGACCTCGTTGGCCTTGCCCACCACGAAATTCTCGAAGCGGTAGCGCGGCTCGAGGGCGACGGCGTAGAGCCCGTCGCCGGGGACGGGCTCCTCCGCCGGCGGCGGCGCGGGGATCTCGACGACCGCCGCGGTCTTCGGCGCCGCCGCTCCGACGCGGATCGAGATGTGCCGGACGGCCGGGCAGGCGGCACGCCAGGCGAGGGCCAGCCGCTCGGAGAAGTGGGTCTGAACCCAATCGGCCATGAATTGCGAAGGAAGCTCGAGGCGAAGGGCGCCGGATTCCGAATCGAAGCTTCCGAGCGCGATCGGGCGAAGCCAGCCGTCGAAGGTGCGGGCTCCGCAATCGCGCCTCAGGCCGGCGCGAATCGATTCCCAGGCCGACTGGAGCGCGCCCCGCTCCAGCATATCCGACGAACTGCCTCCCGCGGGCTTCACAGACACAAAACGCACCCCCTCTTCATACCAGGCCTCTTTCAATCGGACCCTGACTGGCGCAAACTTCTTCCGGCGCGCGGCATCCCCCCGGCGGCCGCCGATTCGAAAGATCGTTCTTGCTGTGGCGTCCGGAGGGAATTCGCCCCGCCGGAAGGGCCTTTTTGGAAGCCTCGGCGCGGCCTTGCAAGGCCTGAAATTCGAGTCTCAAAAAAGAAACATGCTTGACACAGGTTTATGGCGGGCTGCCGTGGTAAACGGCAGAAAACTGCCATTTTTTGGGACAAGCGCCTTCCGAATCGCGGAAAGTCCTAGGGTTTCGCGCTCTGTTCCGCAGGCACGAAAAAGCCCGCCGGAAACGGGTCCCGGCGAGCGAATTCGAAGCGTCTGAAAGGCTTAGGCGAGAGCGGCGATGCGGCGGGTCAGACGCGAGAATTTGCGGGCCGCGGTGTTCTTGTGGAAAACGCCCTTGGCGACTCCGCGGGCGAGCTCCGGCTGGACCCTGGAGATGGCGGCGAGGGCCTGGTCCTTATCGCCGGCCTCGATCGCCGCTTCGACCTGCTTGACGAAGGTGCGGATCCGGCTGACGCGGGTCCGGTTGATCTCGGTCCGGCGCTCGTTGCGGCGGATTCGCTTCTTTGCCTGCGGCGTGTTCGCCATCTCTGAATGCCTCTTGTCTAAAATGAAAAGGGCGCGGCCAAAGCACCGCACCCGCTCGGCTGCGCCTCTACCCCAAGGAGGCCCGAAAGGTCAACCTCAAGAGCGCTGGCAGCGAGGGCAATAGAAGGTCGAGCGCCCCGAATCGACTCGGCGGCGGATCGTCCTTCCGCAATGGCACGACTCCCCTTCCCGGCCGTAGACCCGCCACTGCTTCGAGAAATAGCCGAGCTCGCCCGAGGGCTGCGCATAATCCCGAATGGAGGAGCCCCCGGCCTCGATGGCCGCCAGCAGCACGGCGCGTATCGCGTCCACCAGCCGCTCCAGCCTCGGCCTGGAGATCCGCCCTCCGGCCCGGGACGGAGCGATCCCGGCCATGTGAAGCGCCTCGCACACGTAGATGTTGCCGAGCCCGGCGACGATGCGCTGGTCGAGCAGCATCGCCTTGATCGGAGCGGAGCGGCCTTCGAGCGCCTCGATCAGGTAGCCGGCGTGGAAAGCTTCGCCGAGCGGTTCGGGGCCCATGGCCGCGAAGGCCGGAAGCTGCTCCAGTTCGGAGGTCTGGACCAGGTCGAGCGAGCCGAAGCGCCGCGGATCGTTGAGGACGGCGCGCCTACGCTCGTCCGTTTCGAGCAGGAAGTGGTCGTGGGCGCCGAGCTCCTCGGGATCGATTCGCCAGCGGCCCGACATTCCAAGATGGAAGACCAGCGTGTCGCCGCGGTCGGTGTCGATCAGTCCGTATTTGGCCCGGCGTGAAAGGCCGATCACCGTCGCTCCGGTGAGCCGCTGGCGAAGATCGGGCGGAAAGGCTCGGCGAAGGTCGGCGCGGCGGGTCTCGACGGTCACGAGCCGCCGGCCCTGGAGGACCGGAACGAGCCCCTGCACGGTGGTTTCGACTTCCGGCAGCTCAGGCATAGCTCGTCGCCCCAGCGAAGGCTGGGGCCCCAGAGGGTGAAGAACGACCGGGCTTTTCGCCCCTTGGGATCCCAGCCTTCGCTGGGATGACGGGAAGAGTGCACATGCGCCGAAACCCCTGCTAGAGGCGGGCGCGATGGACAAGGTTTCTTTCGGCTTCGAAGAGGTTCCGCCCGAGGAGAAGACCCGGCGGGTCGGCGCCGTCTTCTCCAGCGTCGCCCGGCGCTACGACCTGATGAACGACCTGATGTCGGGCGGGCTCCACCGGCAGTGGAAGGACCTGTTCGTCCGCCGGGTGAGGCCGCGCAGGGGCGAGACGATCCTCGACATGGCGGGAGGCACGGGCGACGTCGCCTTCCGACTCGCCCGTGGCGGAGCGAGGGTCGTGGTGGCCGATATCAACCCGGACATGCTAGAGGTCGGTCGGCAGCGGGCGGCCCGACGCAGGATCGAGGGTCTCGGCTGGGCGGTCGAGAATGCGGAGACCCTGAGCTTCGGCGATTCGGCATTCGACGCCTATACGATCGCCTTCGGGATCCGGAACGTCACCGACATCGACTCCGCGCTTCGGGAGGCGCACCGGGTGCTGAAGACCGGCGGACGCTTCCATTGCCTTGAATTCTCGACCACCCGCTGGCCGGGATTCGCCTCGCTCTACGATGCCTACTCGATGCACGCCGTGCCGCGGATCGGCAAGGCGGTCGCCGGGGACGAGGAGAGCTATCGCTATCTGGTCGAATCGATCCGGCGCTTCCCGCCGATGGAGAGATTCGCGGAAATGATCGCGAAGGCCGGCTTCGCCCGGGTGAAGGCGGAGCCGATCCTCGGAGGCCTGGTCGCGATTCACAGCGGGTGGAAGATCTGATGGAGCGGCACCGTCATCCCGGCGAAAGCCGGGACCTCGGTTCGACAGGGCTCGGCGGGTCTCCCCGAAGTACCGGCTTTCGCCGGGATGACGGGAAGGCGGCGTGACCCGTCCCGTCGTCCATATCTGGCGCCTGCTCAAATGGGGCCGGGTCCTTGCCCGGCACGGGGCCCTGCGCGGGATCGAGCGGGACTCGAACACGCCGCTGCCGGTGCGTCGGCTGGCCCGGATCGCGCGCTTCGGAGCGAGGATCCCGAGGGTTCCGGCCTATGGCGAGGCGTTCGTCGAGCTCGGGCCGGCGGCGATCAAGTTCGGCCAGGCGCTTGCAACCCGCCCCGACCTCGTCGGAGTCGAGGCGGCCCGGGACCTCCAGCTGCTTCAGGACAGCCTGCCCCCCGCCCCCTTCGAGCAGGTTCGGCAGGCCATCGAGCAGGGCCTCGAAAAGCCGATCGACGAGATATTCTCCGACATCGACCCTGACCCGGTCGGAGCCGCGTCGATCGCGCAGGTCCACCGCGCCCATACGACCGACGGCAAGCTGGTGGCGGTCAAGGTCCTTCGCCCCAATATCGAGGACGATTTCGCCCGCGCCCTCGACACCTACGCCTGGGCGGCCGCGCAGATCGAGAATATGGGCGGCGAGGCCGCGCGCCTGAGGCCAAGGGCGGTCATCGCCTATTTCAAGCAATGGACCGCGCGCGAGCTCGATCTTCGCCGGGAGGCGGCGTCGGCTTCGGAGCTTCGCGAGAATCTCGTCGCGGAGAGCGGCTTCTACGTCCCGGCCATCGACTGGAGCCGAACCTCACGGCGGGTGATGACCCTCGAATGGATCGACGGCATCAAGCTCACCGACCGGGACGCCCTGGTCGAAGCCGGCCACGATCTGAAGGAACTCGCCGCAATCCTTGTACGGGCTTTCCTCCGCCAGTCGGTGATCGACGGATTCTTCCACGCCGACCTCCACCAGGGCAATCTCTTCGCCCTCCCCGACGGCCGCCTCGCGGCGATCGACTTCGGGATCATGGGCCGGATCGACCGGCAGTCGCGCGTGTGGCTCGCCGAGATCCTCTACGGCCTCCTCACCGGCAATTACCGCCGGGTCGCGGAGATCCATTTCGAGGCGCAATATGTGCCCAGCCACCACGACGTCGACGAGTTCGCGACGGCGCTGAGGGCGGTCGGCGAGCCGATCCGGGGCCTGCCGGTGAAGGACATCTCGATCGGCCAGATGCTCGACGGGCTGTTCACCATCACCCGCGACTTCGAGATGCCGACCCAGCCGCATCTCCTCCTCCTGCAGAAGACGATGGTGATGGAGGAAGGAGTCGCCCATGCGCTCGATCCCGACATCAACATGTGGGAAACGGCCGAGCCGTTCCTGAGGGAGTGGGTTCGCGGCGAGCTCGGGCCGGAGGCGGCGCTCGCGGACCGGATCGTGCGCGACTTCCGGACCTTCGCCAAGATTCCCGAGCTGATCCGGCGGATCGATCATTATTATCCGCCTCCGGGCGCGGCTCCGCCGGACCCGCCGCTCGCGGAAGTCGTGGTGGTGAAGCCTCGGCGGTATTGGCGCTATGCGCTCACCGCACTGCTCTCGGCGGCCGCGGGCGCCGGGGCGATCCTGCTTCTGACATGAGCCGGGAGCCGAGGCTTCGGTCGGTGCCGAAGGATTTCGCCCGGGGCCCGCTCGCCGAAATCGACAGGAGGCTGTCCGATATCGTCGGCGAGCAGAAGGTCGCGATCGCCCTGGCCATCGAGAGCGGCAGCCGCGCCTGGGGCTTTCCATCGCCGGACAGCGACTATGACTGCCGCTTCCTGTTCGTTCGACCGGCCGATCAATATCTTTCGCCCTGGCCCAGGCGCGACGTGATCGAGACTCCGCTCGTGGACGATATGGACCTCAACGGGTGGGAGCTGGGCAAGGCGCTCAGGCTGCTCCTCAAGGGCAATGCGGTGGTCATCGAATGGCTGATGTCTCCAATCGTCTATGATGGCGATGCCCGGTTCCGCGACGAGCTCACGGCCTTCGCCCATCGCTGGTCGAGCCGAACCGGAGTGATGCGCCATTACCTGCATCTCGGCGAACGGCAGCGGCGGACCTATTTCGCCGACGGGAAGGACGTGCCGCTGAAGAAGCTGTTCTACGCGCTTCGCCCCGCCGCGGCCCTGCGCTGGCTTCGCCTTCATGACGGCGAGGCGGTGGCGCCCATGCACTTCCCGTCGCTGATGGAGGAATCGGACCCGCCTCCAACGGTGCTCGCGACTGTTCGGGAGCTGATCCGCCTCAAGGCCGGGACCCGAGAGCTCGGCAGCGGCCCTCTGCCGGCGGAGATCGAAGCCTTCGTCGACGAAGAATTCGCCGCGGCGCGAGGGGTCATTCCGGAGCAGGCCCCTCCCCTGACGCCGGTCGCGAAGGCGGCGGCCGAAGAGCTGTTCAGGGCGACGATCGCCCGGCTCGCCCCTCCGCTCGGTTGACACCGGACGCTTTGAGCATAGCTTAGATCGATGGCTGCCACCGCTCCCAGGGCCGAGAGCCCCGCTTTGCCGCAAAAGCTGCTCGACGAGGCCGCAAGGCTCAAGGTCGACGTTGCCGGAGGGTCCGAGGATCAGGTCCGGCGCGCGGTGCGGGAAGCCTGGGTCGAGGAGAATTGGGAGGCGATCGAAGGCTGGAATGCCTGGGTCGAGAAGAACGGCCTCCCGCTCGAGCGTTATCGCCAATTCTGATGGCGCGCTTCGATGTGTACCGCGGCGCCGGCACGCCGCTCCTCGACTGGACGCCTTCGACATGCCGCTGACCGGATACTGACAGATGCAGGGCAAGCGCATCCTCCTCATCGTCGGCGGCGGGATCGCCGCCTATAAGGCGTGTGAGCTCATTCGGCTGATCCGTAAGAGCGGCGGGAGCGTTCGCTGCGTGCTCACCGCAGGCGGGGCCAAGTTCGTCACTCCGATGGCCCTTGCGGCGCTTTCCGAGCAGCCCGTCCACACCAGCCTCTGGGACCTCAAGGACGAAGCCGAGATGGGCCATATCCAGCTCAGCCGCGAGGCCGACCTCGTCGTCGTCTGCCCGGCCACGGCGGACCTTATGGCGAGGATGGCGGCGGGAATCGCTGACGATCTCGCCACCACCCTGCTCCTCGCCACCGACAAGCCGGTGCTTGCCGCCCCGGCGATGAACGTGCGAATGTGGCGGCACGAGGCCACGGTCCGAAACGTCGCCCGGCTGCGCTCCGACCGCGTGACGGTCCTCGAGCCCGACGAAGGGGACATGGCCTGCGGCGAATATGGGCCCGGGCGGCTTCCGGAGCCGGAGCGCATCGTTGCAGCGATCGGCTCCCATTTCGCATCGAGCGGCCCGTTGGCCGGCCGCCACGTCATCGTGACCGCGGGTCCGACCCAGGAACCGGTCGATCCGGTCCGGGTGATCGCCAACCGGTCGTCCGGCAAGCAGGGCTTCGCAATCGCGGAGGCGCTTGCCGCGCTCGGCGCCCGAGTTACCCTCGTGGCCGGGCCGGTAGCTCTCCGGACCCCGGCCGGAGTGGAGCGCGTGAACGTCGAAACGGCGGTACAGATGAACTCGGCCGTCGAGGCGGCGCTCCCCGCCGACGCGGCGGTGCTGGTCGCCGCCGTCGCGGACTGGGGAGTCGCGGCGGCGGGGTCTAAGCTCAAGAAGGCCGACGGCCCGCCCGAACTGCGCTGGCTCGAAAATCCCGACATCCTGGCTCATCTCGCCGCCCACCCGAAGCGGCCGCTGCTGCTGGTCGGCTTCGCGGCCGAAACCCGGGACGTGGTCGAGTCGGCGACCGAGAAGCGGATGCGCAAGGGCTGCGACTGGATCGTCGCCAACGACGTGTCCGGCGCAGTGATGGGCGGCGACCGGAACCGGGTCCATCTGATCACCGCGCAAGGCGTCGACTCATGGGACGAGGCCCCCAAGGACGAGGTGGCCCGCCGACTGGCCGAAAGGATCGCCGATGCCCTCGACTGACATCGAGATAGAAGTGAAGCGGCTCGACAACGGCAAGGGGCTCCCCCTCCCCTCTTATGCGAGCTCCGGAGCCGCCGGCCTCGACGTCGTGGCGGCCGAGAACCTGACCCTCGTCCCCGGCGGCCGCCATGCCGTCGCAACCGGCTTCGCGATCGCCATTCCCGAAGGCTATGAGGTGCAGGTGCGCCCGAGGTCCGGCCTGGCGCTCAAGCACGGAATCACCTGCCTCAATACGCCCGGGACGATCGACAGCGACTATCGTGGCGAGGTGAAGGTGATCCTCGCCAATCTCGGCTCGGAGCCTTTCGAAATCCGCCGCGGCGAGCGGATCGCCCAGCTGGTGCCGGCGCCGGTCCAGCGCGCCGCGTTCGTCGAGGTCGACACGCTCGAATCGACCGAGCGCGGGGCCGGCGGCTTTGGCTCCACCGGCCGGTGACTCTGACCGACGACCAGCTCGACCGCTATGCCCGCCACATCGTCCTCAAGGAGATTGGCGGCGAGGGCCAGCGCAGGCTGCTCGATTCGGCAGTGATCCTCGTTGGTGCCGGCGGCGTCGGATCTCCGGCCCTCCAGTACCTCGCCGCCGCAGGGGTCGGGTCGATAGCGGTGATCGACGACGACATCGTGTCGCTCGACAACCTCCAGCGCCAGATAGTGTTCGGAACGGAAGATGTCGGGCGGCCCAAGATCGAGGTCGCAGGGCAAGCGGCCGGTCGGCTCAACCCGGAAGTGTGCTTCACGGGCCTGAGGCAGCGGCTTACCGCAGACAATGCCGCCGCGCTTCTCGCCGGAGCGACCGTCGTCATCGACGGGAGCGACAATTTCGCGACCCGGCTCGTCGTCTCGGACACCTGCACGGCCCTTCGAATCCCCTTGGTCTCCGCCGCGATCGGAATGTTCCAGGTCCAGGTCGGCACCTGGCGCGGGTGGGAGCCGCGGCGGCCCTGCTACCGCTGCTTCGTCGGCGACGCCTTCGACTCGGACGATTGCGACAATTGCGCGGAGCTTGGAGTGCTCGGAGCGATGGCAGGGATCGCCGGAAGCTTCGCCGCGCTCGAGGCGATCCGCCAGATCGTCGGCTTCGGGGACGAAGCGGCGGGCAAGGTCCATATCCTCGACGGACTCGCGCCGGCAATGCGCGGAATCCGGATTGCCAAGGACCCCGGCTGCCGCGCCTGCGCCTAGCGGGGAATGGTGATGAAGATCGTCCGGGTCGGCCCTCCGCTCGTCAGCGACCGCTCGCCTTGCGGAAAGGGCCGGGTCACCCGCGCCCGGTAGGTTTTGTTCTCGAAGCCCTCCAGGCTGATCTGAGCGTCGCCGACCGAGAAGGTCTTGGGAAGGTCCCCGACCGTGACTGAATTCTTTTCCGCGATGAAAGTATAGCCGTCCTCGCCGTTGCGGGAGAGCATCGGGTAGAAATGGTGAGCGCCGACGATGGGATTGGTCCCGGAAACGGTAAAGCCCATCTGAAGCGCCAGGCCCGCGGGATCCTCCATCGCAGAGACTTTGGCGGGCGCTATCGAGCGGACCAGGGTCGCCGGGGGAAGCGGCACGAGCGTCTCCGGAAATCCGATCGCGGTCCACAATTCGTCCATCCGTCCGTCACGGTCGCGATCGAACAGGCAGAGTATCCCGAGCAGCTTCTTCGACGGCGGCCGGCCGGTGCAATAGAAGGAACCGGAAGTGTCGCGGGACCTGGCCTCGAGTTCGAACAGGACTTTGCCTGCCGCGAGGGCAACCCCGCTGCCCAGCTCCGGGAGCGGCACCGGCTGCTCGAGGGTCACGGCCGATCGGTAGCGAGCGGGCTGCCCGCCCCAGAATTGACCTTTCCTGAAGCTGTAGACCTGCGAAGCTGGCGCTGTCGCGGCCTCGACGACGATCGGCAAGGCGAGCTGGACGCGTTCCGCCGCCGCCTGCGCGGCTGCCAGAACCGCGAAGGCGGCGGCAGTGAAAACCCTAATCGACCCTGATCTCTTCATCGACCGCCGCCTCCCTCGCCTCCGGTGTGGCGAAGAAGTCCGGCGGGCGCAAACGTTCAGGCGGGGAGCTGGCCGAGGGCGTCGCGCAGTTGCAGGATGGCTAGAATGAACAGCCCGCTTCCCAGCGCCAGGTCGAAGCCCCGAAGCGGCCGAAGCCGCTCGCCGCGGGGCGGATGGAAAGTCAGGTCGAACATCGTCGCGAGGACGATCCAGGCGCCGGCGAGGCCGGCGACGATCGAAAGCGAGACGAAGGGCCAGAACAACACCTCGTACGGGCCGACGAACGCCCACAGGGCCAGGGCCAGAAGCTCGGCGGAGGCGGCGACCCCGACCAGGGTCCAGGATCGGCGCATCAGCCCTTCTTCTTCGCCGGCGCCTTCCTGGCCGGCGCTTTCTTTGCCGACGCCTTCTTGGCCGGCGCGTCCTTGGCCGACGCCTTCGTCGCCGGCACCTTCTTCGCGGCGGGCTTGCGGGCCCTTCCCTTCCTGGCGGGCGGCCCCTTGGCGGCGCGCTCGTCGATCAGCTGGGCCGCCTCCTCGACTGTGAGCTGGTCCGGGGCGAGCGACTTGGGAAGGGTGGCGTTGGTTGTGCCGTCGGTCACGTAAGGGCCGAAACGGCCCTCCATGAGCCTGATCTCGAGCTCGGTGCGCGGGTGGGGCCCGAGCACCTTGAGAGGCTCCCGCGAGCCGCGGGCCCGGCCGCCGCCGGACGCAGCTTCGGCCAGCTTGACGACCGCGGCGTTCATCCCGGTCTCGAACACCTCGGCGGTGGATCCCAGCTTCGCATATTTGCCGTCATGGGCGAGATACGGCCCGTAGCGGCCGATCGAGGCAGTGATCGCATTGCCGCTTTCCGGGTGTATCCCCACGGTCCTGGGAAGCGAAAGCAGCCGGACGGCGAGGTCGAGATCGAGCTCGCCGGCGTCCTTTGGGATCGAGGCGCGCTTGGCCTCCTTGCCCTCGCCCATCTCGATATAGGGTCCGAACCGGCCGGTCTTGCGCGAAATGTCCGCACCGGTCTCGGGGTGCCGGCCCAGTATCTCCGGCCCGGAATCGGCCGCGCCTTCCTCCCCGCCCTGGCCGAAGCGGCGGGTGAACTTGCACTCGGGATAGTTGGAGCAGGCGACGAACGCTCCGAAGCGGCCTCCGCGGAGCGCCAGCCGGCCGTCGCCGCAGGCCGGGCAGAGACGGGCGTCGCTTCCATCGTCCTTGTCCGGGAACAGCCAGGGCGCGAGGAACTCGTCCAGCGCCGCGGTGATCGCGGAGGGCTGCTGCTCCATGATCTCGGCGGTCTTCGGCTTGAAGTCCTTCCAGAAGGCTTCGAGTACCGCCTGCCACTGGGCACGGCCGCCGGAAATATCGTCGAGCTCGTCCTCGAGATGGGCGGTGAAGTCGAACGAGACGTAGCGCTCGAAGAAACGCTCGAGGAAAGCCGTCAGGAGCCGGCCGCTCTCCTGGGGGATGAAGCGGTTCTTCTCCAGCTCGACATAGCCGCGGTCCTTCAGAGTCTGGAGCGTCGCCGCGTAGGTCGACGGACGGCCGATCCCGAGCTCCTCCATCTTCTTGACCAGGCTCGCTTCCGAGTAACGCGGGGGCGGCTGGGTGAAATGCTGCTCGGCCGTGACCTTCTTCTTGGCCGGGGCGTCGCCTTCGCGAAGCCGCGGCAGCCGGCGCGACTCGTCATCCTCGGCATCGTCGCGGCCCTCCTCGTAAAGGGCGAGGAAGCCGGGGAAGAGGACGACCTGGCCGGTCGCGCGGAGGCCCGTCTGGCCGGTGCCGTCGGTGAGCTCGGCGGTGGTGCGCTCAAGCCGGGCCGAGGCCATCTGGCTTGCAAGGGCGCGCTTCCAGATCAGCTCGTAGAGGCGGCCATGGTCGCCCGAGCCGGCCCGGTCGCGGCCGAAATCCGTCGGCCGGATCGCCTCATGGGCCTCCTGGGCGTTCTTGGCCTTGGTTTCGTAGTGACGCGGCTTGTCCGGAACGTAGCCGGAGTCGAATCGGGCGGCGACGGCGCGGCGGGCGGCCGAGATCGCCTCGGGCGCCATCTGGACCCCGTCGGTCCGCATGTAGGTGATCGAGCCGTCCTCGTAGAGCGCCTGGGCGATGCGCATCGTGTGGCTGGCGGCGAAACCGAGCTTGCGCGCCGCCTCCTGCTGAAGCGTCGACGTGGTGAAGGGCGGCGGGGGGTTTCGGCTGAGCGGCTTGGTCTCGACCGTCGCGACCGAGAAGCGGCCGCCTTCGACCGCGGCCTTGGCGGCCTCGGCGGTGCCGCGATCGCCGATCGACAGACGGTCGAGCTTCTCGCCCTTGAAGCGGACCAGCCGGGCGAGGAATTCCTGCCCGTCCGACTCCATGAGCGCAGCGACGCTCCAATATTCCTGCGCCCGGAAGAGCTCTATCTCTCGCTCCCGGTCGACGACCAGGCGAAGCGCGACCGACTGGACCCGGCCGGCCGACTTGGCGCCGGGGAGCTTGCGCCAGAGCACGGGCGAAAGGGTAAAGCCGACCAGATAGTCGAGGGCCCGGCGGGCCCGGTAGGCGTCGATCAGGTCCTCGTCCAGGGCGCGGGGATGCTTCATCGCCTCGGTGACGGTCGCCTTGGTGATCGCGTTGAACGTGACCCGCTCGACGTCGGACGGAAGCGCCTTGCGCTTCCTCAGCACCTCCTGGACGTGCCAGCTGATCGCTTCTCCCTCGCGGTCGGGATCGGTGGCGAGGATTAGAGTGTCGGCCTTCTTGGCCTCGTCGGTGATCGCCTTGAGCTGGCGAGCCTTGTCGGCATAGGTCTCCCACTCCATCGCGAATCCGGAATCGGGGTCCACCGACCCGTCCTTGGGCGGAAGATCCCGGACATGCCCGTAGGAGGCGAGCACCCGGTAGCCGGTGCCCAGATATTTCTCGATGGTTTTCGCCTTTGCGGGCGATTCGACGACGACTAGCTTCATGGGGATCCTTCACGCGTACGCGTATAGGGTGGGGAGGCGTCGGCGGCCCCGTCAAGCGCTTAGGCGAACACTTCCGCCAGCCGGTTGCCGGTCTGGCGCCCGGCGTAGACCGCCACGGCCAGGTGCCAGCCCGCGATCAGGGATAGGTTGAGCGACAGGTTCATGACCACGCTCGAGATCAGTTGCTGGTCCTCGGGCGCGAATGCCGAGGCAAGCATGCCCGCGACCGAGGGCGACCAGACGACCAGCATCGCCGCCAGAACATGCCAGAAGCGCCCGTCGACGGCCTCGGCGCTGAGGCCCAGCGAACCGGTGACGTCGGAATCCTCGGCGATGAGGGCCGGGACCGCGGCGGACCAGCGAACCAGCAGATAGATTCCGGGGACGACGAGGAGGACCAGGCCGAACAGGATCGCGATGCCGCTCAACAGGTTCAGTCCGAGTAACGCCCAGATGCGCCGCCGGCCGCCGCCTTCGAGAAGACCGTAGTGGGCGAGCAGCGCCAGGCTTATCTCATATTGGAACAAGAGGTTGGCAATGAGCGAGCCGAAGCCCGCCGGGCCTGCGAAACCGGGAGAGAGATCGGCGGCGACCCCGAGAGCGGTCAAGGTTCCAAGCGCCGCGACCGCCAGGCCCGCATCGGCGCGGACCAGATGCGTCGTCTCCCCGACCAGATATCCGGCGCTTTCCCGCTCTCCGATCATTTCGCTTTTACCGCCCCACCAGTCACCGCGCCGTCCTCAGGCGCCTAGCCTGCCGCCCCCGGCGCAGTCGCGTCAAGCGGCCTCGCCGCATATCGTCATCGCGGCGAGGGCCGGGATCCGGGGGGAATGACGCGGCGCCCTCACCCGCCGGGGTCCCAGCCTTCGCCGGGGCGAGCGTCCCCCGTCAAAATTGTTCCCAGCGCCGATAGTCGGACGGGAGGATGCACCTGCCGCCCTCGTAGCGGCCGACGGAGCGGATCACCTCCCCTTCCCTCGGCTCGACCCGGCGGCCGGAGATCTGGCTGTCGAGGACCCGGCGGACCAGGCTGTCCAGCCGGGTGACGAGGAAGCAGTCGACCGCCGGAGTGGAGTGCGGGTTGCCGATGCCGCTGTCGTCGGTGAGGAAGAGGTAGCGCGACTGGGTCGCGGCGGCCATCGCCCGCATCACATATTCGGCGACATCGCCGACGCCGGAGGCCGCCACCGGGACGATCTGGATCCGCTTGGCACGGGCAGCCTCGGCGACATGCCAGGCCCTGTCGATATTCTCGTCATGGGGCGGCGCGTCCGCGACCAGCAGCAGCGACTTCACCGCGTCGGGCCGCCAATCCTGGGCGACGGCGCGGGCCAGGGCGAGGTCCATCGCCTCGGGATAGTCGCCGCCGCCCTCGGCATATTGGGACTGAAGGTTCGACTGCATGGCGTCGAGGCTCGAGACGAACGGGTAGGTGCGGGTGACGTATACGTCGCCCTCGTCCTTGTAGGCGACGAGGCCGAGCCGGATGTCGAGCCCGGGATGGCTGCGCCTCAGGTCGGTCAGGATCGAGCGAAGCTCGGACTTCAGGTAATTGAGCTCGTCTCCCATGCTCCCGGTCGTGTCGATCGCAAGCAGGAGGTCGAACTTGCGCACCGGCACCGCGCCCGAGCGGACCGTGACGCTCTGCCGCTGGGATCCGGCCGAGTCCGCTATCTCGATCTTTCGGCCCGGCGCCCCCGGAACGCTGAGTCGAACGCTGCTTCCCAGCCGGTCCAGGCCCGGGTGGAAGACCGCGGTTCCGTCGGCCAGGGTCGCGAGCGAGAGGCTGTTGCCGTCGGCGCAGGTCACAGTCACCCGGGCGAACGGCACCGGCCGGCCGGCGCCGTCCTGAACGGCGATTGTGAGCACCCGGCGCGTATCCAGCCTCGGCAGTCCGGGAAGGTTGCTTCGCTGGAGGTAATTGCCCGCATAGCTGGCGTAGAGCTCCGGGTTGAGAAGGTCGTCATGGTCGCCGGCGGTGAGGAGGCCGGACTGCGGCTGAGGCTGCGGCCGCGGCGGGCGGTGATGGCCGGGCGCGGGCCGCGCCTCGTCGACATAATCGTCGGCCCTCGACAGCGGAGTGGTGCTCCCCTTCGCCGGCGAGGCGACCCGGCTGCCAGTGACGGAGATCGATTCGCTGCTGACGGGAGGAGGTGCGGGCGACGGCTCGTACATGGCCTCGGGCGCCGACGGCGGCGGGGGCGGCGGCGGCGCGGGCGGTGGCGGCGGCGCGGGCAGCCCGGGCGCGGTCACGGAATCGTAGACGCCGGCGCCGCTAGCGCGGTAGCGCTGCTGCTGGTCCCGCTGCCTCGGCTCGGGGGGAAGCGGAGGCAAGGCGGCAGCCCGGCGGCACAGAGGCTCGCGGGCCTGGGCCGCGGCCCCGGGAGCGAAGCCGCCCGGGACGACCGCGACAAGTCCGAGACTGAGGGCGCTGAGGCCGAGGATTCCGATCCGGGCGGAGTGACGCATGACATTCTCCCCTTGTGCGAATGTTACAACGTCTCATAAAACAGCAGCGGCCACCTGAACGCAAGCTGACGGGTTTTCGAAGGGCACGTCGCCCCAGCGGAGGCTGGGGCCCCGGGGGGTGAAGTACACCGGCGCCTTTCACCCGCCGCGATCCCAGCCTTTGCTGGGATGACGGGTCTTACATCAGGCTCACCCGTCCGCCGGCGTGCCGCTCCAGCCGCCCGGCCAGCTCGAGCTCGAGAAGCACCGTCTGGACGATCGCCGGCGAAAGCTCCGACTGGCGGATCAGCTCGTTCACCGGAACCGGCGTTCCGTTGAGCATCCGCGTCACCGTTTGCCGAGCCTGGTCGTCCGCTTCCACCGTCACCTCCGGCCTCCCGTAATCGCGCTCCGGCTGACGGAACGGCCGGACCCGCGAGGGCGCCACCGCTTCCAGGACGTCCTCCGCCGACTGGACCAGCGTGGCGCCCTCGCGGATCAGCTGGTTGCAGCCCTGGGCTCGGGGATCGAGCGGAGAGCCTGGAACCGCCATCACCTCGCGGCCGCATTCGGCGGCGCAGCGCGCCGTGATGAGCGAGCCCGAGCGGGGCGCCGCCTCGACGACCACCGTCCCGTAGGCGAGGCCCGCGATGATCCGGTTGCGGGACGGGAAATGGCGCGAGCGCGGCTCCACTCCCGGCGGCTGCTCGGAGACGATCAGTCCGCGCTCGGCGATCGCCCGCTGCCGGGCCTCGTTTTCCGGCGGGTAGAAGATGTCGACTCCGCCGGCGACGACGGCGATCGTTCCGGTCTCGAGCGCTCCGTCATGGGCGGCGGTGTCGATTCCTCGGGCGAGGCCGGAGACCACGACCGTCCCGGCATGACCGAGCGCCTGCGCAAGCGAGCGGGCGAATCGGCAGGCGGCGGCGGAGGCGTTGCGGGCTCCGACCATCGCCACGGTCGGCCGATCCAGGAGGGTCGGATGACCCTTGACGATCAGCGCCGGCGGAGCCGTCTCCAGCTCCGCCAGCAAGGCCGGATAGAGCCCCTGGCCGAGGAAGAGATAGCGGGCGCCGATCCGGTCCACCTCGTCCATCTCGCGCTCGATCGCCGTTCGCGAGGCGAGCCTCGGAGCCCGACCGCCGCCGCGGGCGGCGAGATCCGGAATCGCGTCGAGCGCTGCCGCGGCGGAGCCGAAGCGGGCGAGCAGCTGGAAATAGGTGATCGGGCCGATATTCTCCGACCGGATCAGCCGCAACCGGGCGATCTGGTCGGCGGAAGGCTCAGGCACGGCCGACCCGGGCCTCGGTGCCGGCCGCGAGGCGGGCGATATTCTCCCGATGCTTCCAGAAGACGAGCAGGGTGAACCCGACGAACAGCAAGGCGAGATCGAACCGTCCGGCCAGCGCTGCCGCGACCGGCGTTGCGACCGCCGCCGCGAGCCCCCCCAGGGAGGAATAGCGGGTCAGGGCCAAAGTCCCGATCCAGGCGCCCGCGTAAACGGCCGGAACCCAGCCGGCGAGTCCGTCGGCGAGGACGAACCCGAGCACGATTCCGAAATAGGTCGCGACCCCCTTCCCTCCGGCGAATCGGAGCCAGACCGGCCAGAGGTGCCCGACTATGGCGCCGATCGCCGCAGGCTGGGCGGTCCCGGGAAACAGCCGTTCCGCGAGAAGCAAAGCGGCGGTCCCTTTCGCTCCGTCGAGCAGCAGCGTCGCGGCCGCGAGGCCCTTGCGCCCCGTCCTGAGGACGTTGGTTGCGCCGATATTGCCCGAGCCGATCTTGCGCAGGTCGCCGGCGCCGGTGAACCGGGTGAGCAGGATCCCGAACGGGATCGAGCCCAGCGCATAGCCGAGCAGCAAGGCGGCGATTGGTGCGGCGACTGGTTGCATGTCCACGACCCCTGCGCAAACTTTAGCAAATCGCAAAGCGGAAGCAATGCTTTCATCGAAAGCGATGAGCAGTCCGCCTTGCTGTCGTCCGCTCTGCCGCTAAACCGGGCTCGTGACCAGCCATCGCCCACTCCTCATCTTCGATTCCGGAGTCGGCGGACTCTCGGTGCTCGGCGCGATCCGTACGCTTCTGCCGGCCGCGCCTCTGGTCTACGCCGCGGACAGCGCGGGCTACCCCTACGGCACCAAGCGGCCGGCCGAAATCGAGGCTCGGGTCCCGGCGCTTCTCGGCCGGCTCGCGGAGCGCTTCGACCCGGAGCTGATCGTCATCGCCTGCAACACCGCCTCGACCATCGCGCTCGACGCGGTGCGCGGAGCCCTCGACCTTCCGGTGGTCGGAACCGTCCCGGCGATCAAGCCGGCCGCGGAGCTTTCGAAAAGCCGGACCATCGGAGTGCTCGGCACCGAGGCGACCGTCCGCCAGCCTTATGTCGACCGTCTCTCGGCGCAATTCGCCTCGGACTGCACGGTCATCCGCCACGGCTCGGCCGAGCTCGTGGAGTTCGCCGAGTCGAAGCTTCGCGGCGAGGCGGGCCCGGAAGGCGCCTGCCGCCGGGCCCTGGACGGACTGTTCGACCAGCCCGGCGGCGAGCGGATCGATACGATCGTCCTAGCCTGCACCCATTTCCCGCTGGTCGAGGCCGAGCTCGCCGCCGCGGCTTCCCGGCCGGTCCGGTTCGTCGACGGAAAGGAGGGGATCGCCCGCCGGACCGCCTGGCTGGCCCGCAATCTCGAATGGCCGGGCACGGCGCCCGAGGGCTTGGCGCTGTTCACCGGCCGGAGCACCGACCTCGAAGCCTATCGCCCCGGCCTCGCCCGCTACGGCCTGACGCGGCTGGAAAGGCTCTGAGCTGACCCGTCGCCCCAGCGAAGGCTGGGGCCCCGGCGGGTGAAAAGCTCGGCGCCTTTCACCCCCTGGGGTCCCAGCCTTCGCTGGTACGACGGGCATCTAGCCAATCGGCTTCGAACTCGGCTATTAAGGCCCCAGGGACCCCCGGGGAGCAGGCGTGGACTATAATCGCATCTTCGCGCAGGCGATCGACCGGCTGCATGCCGAAGGCCGCTATCGCGTATTCATCGACATCCTGAGGAACAAGGGCGCCTTCCCCAACGCGCGCTGCTTCGCGGGCCATAACGGGCCCAAGCCGATCACCGTCTGGTGCTCGAACGACTATCTGTGCATGGGCCAGCATCCCGACGTGGTCTCGGCGATGGAAGAGGCCCTTCACGACGTCGGCGCCGGGTCCGGCGGGACCCGCAACATCGGCGGCAACACCCATTATCATGTCGAGCTCGAGGCCGAGCTGGCCGATCTCCACTCCAAGGAATCGGCGCTCCTCTTCACGTCGGGCTACATCTCGAACGAGGCGACGCTCTCCACCGTCGCCAAGCTCCTTCCGGGCTGCATCATCTACTCGGACGAGCTCAACCACGCCTCGATGATCGCCGGGATCCGGGCCTCCGGCTGCGAGAAGCAGGTCTTCCGGCACAACGACCTCGATCATCTCGAATCGCTGCTCGCCGCCGCCGATCCCGAGGCGCCCAAGCTCATCGCCTTCGAGAGCGTCTATTCGATGGACGGCGACGTCGCTCCGATCGCGGCCATCTGCGACCTCGCCGACAAGTATAGCGCGATCACCTATCTCGACGAGGTCCATGCGGTCGGAATGTACGGCGCCCGCGGCGGCGGAATCTCCGAGCGGGACGACGTCGCCCGCCGGGTGACGATCATCGAGGGGACGCTGGGCAAGGCGTTCGGGGTCATGGGCGGCTATATCGCGGCCGACCGCAACATCGTCGACGTGGTCAGGAGCTACGCGCCGGGCTTCATCTTCACCACCTCGCTGTCGCCGGTGCTGGTCGCGGGAGCGCTGGCCAGCGTGAAGCACCTAAAGGCGTCGAGCGCGGAGCGCGAGGCCCAGCAGCTGAACGCCCAGAGGCTCAAGGCGATCTTCGGCGAGTCCGGACTGCCGGTGATGGACTCGACCACCCACATCGTCCCGCTGATGGTCGGCGATCCCGTAAAGGCGAAGAAGATCAGCGACATCCTGCTCGCCGAATATGGCTGCTACGTCCAGCCGATCAATTATCCCACCGTGCCCCGCGGCACGGAGCGCCTCCGCTTCACCCCCGGCCCCCGCCACGACGAAGCGATGATGCGCGAGCTGGCCAAGGCCCTGGTCGAAATCTGGGACCGGCTGGAGATGCGCGCCGCGGCCTGATCCTCCTTCCGTCGCCCCAGCGAAGGCTGGGGCCCCGGCGGGTGATGGGCCCGGTGTTTTTCACCCCCTGGGGTCCCAGCCTTCGCTGGGACGACGATGCAATCCGTGGTGGCCATCGCGCCCTCCCTCCACTACACGCTGTAGCTCAAGCCCATCGCCGGAGTCTCACGTGGCCGAGCGCATCGCCATCGTCGCCGATCATGCCGCCTTCGAGATGAAGATGCTTCTCGTCGAGCATCTTCGCTCGGCGGGCCATGACGTGCTCGACCTGGGAACGACCTCGACCGACAGCGTCGATTACCCGGACTATGGCTACCGGATGGCGGAGGCGATCGCGTCCGGAGAGGCGCAGCGCGGGGTCGCCCTGTGCGGCTCCGGCATCGGGATCTCCATCTCGGTCAACCGTCACCCGGCCTGCCGCTGCGCGCTCGTTTCCGAGGGTCTCTCGGCCCGCCTAGCCCGCCAGCACAACGACTCCAACGTCGTCGCGATGGGCGCCCGGCTGATCGGGATCGAGGCGGCGCGCGACATCGTCGACCAGTTCCTCTCCACCCCGTTCGGCGGCGGGCGCCACCAGCGCCGGGTCGACAAGCTTTCCAACCCCGTCTTCGCCAGGGAAAATGCATGAGCCAAGCTTCCGCCTTCGATTTCGCAGAGGTCCAGCATTCGGGCTTCTTCACCGGCCGGCTCAGGGAGGCCGACAACGCCGTCGCCGGGGCGATCGCCGCCGAGCTCGACCGGCAGCAGAACCAGATCGAGCTGATCGCGTCCGAGAACATCGTCTCCAAGGCGGTGCTGGAGGCGCAGGGCTCGGTTCTGACCAACAAATATGCCGAGGGCTATCCCGGGCGGCGCTACTATCAGGGCTGCGCGCCTTCGGATGTCGTCGAAACGCTTGCAATAGAGCGCGCCAAGCGATTGTTCGGATGCGGGTTCGTCAACGTCCAGCCCCACAGCGGCGCCCAGGCGAACGGTGCGGTCATGCTCGCGCTGACCAAGCCGGGGGACACGATCCTTGGAATGTCGCTGGACGCCGGCGGCCACCTCACCCACGGCGCCAGGCCGGCGCTCTCGGGCAAATGGTTCAACGCGGTCCAGTACGGGGTCCGCCGCGAGGACGACCTGATCGACTTCGACCAGGTCGAGGCGCTCGCGAAGGAGCACCGGCCCAGGCTGATCATCGCCGGCGGCTCCGCCTATCCGCGCCACATCGACTTCGCCCGCTTCCGGGCCATCGCCGACGAGGTGGGGGCGACCTTCATGGTCGACATGGCCCATTTCGCGGGGCTGGTCGCGGCGGGCGAGCACCCCTCGCCGTTCGGTCACGCCCATGTCGTGACCACCACCACCCACAAGACGCTGCGAGGCCCGCGCGGAGGAATGGTCCTGACCGACGACGAGGCGATCGCCAAGAAGATCAACTCCGCGGTCTTCCCGGGCTTGCAGGGCGGTCCGCTGATGCACGTCATCGCCGCCAAGGCGGTCGCTTTCGGCGAGGCGCTGCAGCCGGAGTTCAAGAGCTATGCCCGGGCCGTCATCGCCAACGCCAGGGCGCTCGCCGGACGACTGAAGGATCGCGGCGCCGACCTCGTCTCCGGCGGAACCGACACTCATCTCGCCCTCGTGGATCTCAGGCCGCTCGGAATCACCGGCAAGGACGCCGACGAGGCGCTCGAGCGCTCGTCGATCACCTGCAACAAGAACGGGATCCCCTTCGACCCCCTGCCCCCGGTCAAGACCAGCGGCATCCGGGTCGGCTCTCCTGCCGGGACCACGCGCGGCTTCGGAGTGACGGAGTTCCGCGACATCGCCGACATGGTCGCCGACGTGCTCGAAGGCCTTCGCGACAATGGCGAAGAGGGCAATGCGGCGGTCGAGTCGGAAGTTAAGGGCCGGGTCCGCGCCTTGTGCGCGCGCTTCCCTATTTATCAGGACGCTTGATGACGCTTATTCCGCCCTTCGTGTCGGACGGCAACTCCCTGGCGGAAGACTGATGCGCTGCCCTTTCTGCTCGCATGAAAACAGCCAGGTCAAGGACAGCCGCCCGACCGAGGACGGGGCCTCGATCCGCCGCCGCCGGCAGTGCGAGGAATGCTCGGCCCGCTTCACCACCTTCGAGCGGGTGCAGCTTCGCGACCTCACCGTCGTCAAGGCCGGAAGCCGCCGCGAGCCGTTCGACCGGACCAAGCTCGAACGCTCCATCTCGATCGCCTGCCGAAAGCGGCCGGTGCCCCAGGAACGGATCGACCGCCTGGTCTCCTCGCTCCAGCGCCAGATCGAAACCAGCGGCGACAGCGAGATCGCCTCGACCCGGATCGGCGAGCTCGTCATGGACGGCCTGAAGGCGCTGGACCCGGTTGCCTACATACGCTTCGCCAGCGTCTACAAGGACTTCACCGAGGCCCGGGATTTCGAGGAATTTGCGGGCTCGGTCGGCGAAGCCGGCCAGGAGTGAGCCCGGCCCCCGCCATCGTCCTCGTCCGGCCCCAGCTCGGCGAGAATATCGGCAAGGCCGCGCGGGCGATGCTCAATTTCGGGCTGACCGACCTGCGGCTGGTGGCGCCTCGGGACGGGTGGCCCAATCCGTCGGCGGGGCCGGCCGCGTCGGGCGCGGACGTCGTTCTGGAGCGGGCGCGGGTGTTCGACACGGTGGCCGAGGCGGTGGGCGACTGCGCCCACGTCTATGCGACGACCGTCCGCAAGCGCGGCCTCGTCGTGCCGGTGGTCACCCCCGAGGAAGCGGCCCGAGAGATGCGCGCCCTGGCCGAGCCCTCCGCAATCCTCTTCGGAGCCGAACGCTCCGGTCTGGAGACCGACGAGGTCGCGATCGCCGGCAAGATCGTGACCGTTCCGGTCAATCCGGATTTCACCTCGCTGAACCTGGCCCAGGCAGTGATCCTGATCGCCTACGAATGGTCCAAGCATGAGGCGCTCGCCGTTCCGACGCTGGGCGATCCGGCCGAGCCGAGGGCGAGCCACGAGCAGCTCGAAGGCCTGATCGGCCAGCTTGACGAGTCTTTGGTCGAAGCGGGCTATTTCTACCCGCCCGACCGCACCCCCGTCACGCGCCACACGATCCGCACCCTCCTGACCAAGGCGGGCTGGTCGGCCCGCGAGGTGCAGGCGATGCGGGGGATCGTCCGGACGCTGGTGAAGCCGAGGCGGCGGGGGTGATGGTCCCCGGCGAAGGCCGGGGCCCAGGCGAAGGCCGGGGCCCAGCGGGAGCGGAAGGACTGGATCCCGGCCTTCGCCGGGAAACTAACGTGTCGAATCGAAGCGCCGGAACTCGTAGGCGATCGAAGCTTCGACCAGGCGCTCGTACAGCTCCGCCACCGCCTCCTCCGGAACGTCATGTTCGCCCGCCAGCCGGGCCACGTTGGCCAGCACCTGGGCCTTGCGCGCCTCGTCCCGCACCGCGCCGCGGTCCGGCTTGATGCGGGCGGCGGCGTCCATGTAGCGGAAGCGTTCGCCGATAAGGGCGACGATCGCCTCGTCGAGACGGTCGACGCCGTGGCGGACCTCGGCCATGGTCGCGCAGGCGTGCGCAGGGGTGCGTTCGGTGCTCATCGCTCCTCCTTTAGCAACCGTCAAACCCCTGTCGAGGTTGACTTTGACCGCCCCACAGGCCATCTGCCGCGCTTCGCAATTGGCTCCGCACCCCGGTGAAGCGGCAGCCGCGTACGACAGCAGGTCGTGCGGTGCGGTTCCGGGACATTGAAAACCAAGCAGATTGGACCTGAGATGAGCAAGCGCAGCAGCGCCAAGTACAAACTCGACCGCCGGATGGGCGAGAACGTCTTCGGCCGGCCGAAGAGCCCCGTCAACAAGCGCGAATACGGCCCCGGCCAGCATGGCCAGCGCCGCAAGGGCAAGATGTCCGACTTCGGAATTCAGCTTCGCGCCAAGCAGAAGCTGAAGGGCTATTACGGCGACGTCACCGAGAAGCAGTTCAAGCGCACCTACACCGAGGCCGCGCGGATGAAGGGCGACACCGGCCAGAACCTGATTGGCCTCCTGGAGCGCCGGCTGGATATGATCGTCTACCGCGCCAAGTTCGCTCCGACCATCTGGGCGGCGCGCCAGCTGGTCAGCCACGGCCACATCCGGGTCAACGGCACCAAGTGCAACATCGCCTCGCGCCGGGTGAACGTCGGCGATGAGATCACTCTGGGCTCCAAGGCGCAGGAGATGGCGCTGGTGATGGAGGCCCAGGGCCTCGCCGAGCGCGAGATCCCCGAATATGTCGCCCCCGACGGCACCGCCAAGGCGACCTTCACCCGGGTCCCGACCCTGGACGAGGTCCCCTATCCGGTCCGGATGGAGCCGAACCTGGTCGTCGAGTTCTACTCGCGCTGATCGGCCGGTCCGACGGACCAACTTTGGGGCGGTCCTTCGGGGCCGCCCCTTTCGTTTGGGCGAACCGCGACCTAAGCAGCCCCCTTGGCAGAGGGAAAAGGCGTGAGCGACGACATAGTGGCGCGATACCCGCAGGTGGCCGGTAAGCCGCTTGCCATGGCCATGCTGGCCGGGGCGCTTCTGACCAAAGGCAAGGCCGACGACGCCTTCGCCCTCGGGCTGGCCGCCGTGGCGCTCGCTCCCGGCGACATGCAGGTCCGGGACCGGGTCCGCTCGGGCCTCGCCGCCGGCGTCTCCCCCTGGCACGTGCGGATGCTCAACGACGAGCAGCGCAACCGCTGCTACGCGAAGGCTCTGGAGCGCGCCGTTCGTCCCGGCATCCAGGTGCTGGAGATCGGCACCGGCGCCGGGCTGCTGGCGCTGATCGCTGCCCGGGCCGGGGCGCGGGTCTTCACCTGCGAGGTCAATCCCGTCGTCGCCGCCGCCGCAACCCGGATCGCGGCGCTGAACGGCCTGACCGAGCGGATCACCGTCATACCGAAGGCGTCGCAGGACCTGCGGATCGGCGAGGATCTGCCGGGACCGTCGGATCTTCTGATCTCCGAATTATTCGACGATACCTTGTTCGGCGAGGATATCGTCGCGATCCTCCAGGATGCCAGGCGGCTGCTCAAGCCAGGTGCCCCGGTCCTGCCCCGCCGCTCCGAATTGCGCTGCGCCCTCGTCGAGGAGCCGCTCGGCCCGCTGCTTCGGCCGATCGGCACGGTTGAGGGCTTCGACCTTTCCCCCTTCAACCTGCTCGCGCCCACCGACAAGCTGCGGGTCGGCAGCAAGACCGCGAACCGACGGTCGGAGCCGGTGGCCGCGCTGGCGATGGACTATGAGGCAAATCCCTTCGGCCCGGTGAAGGAGAGGGTCCGGCTGCAGTCCCTGGGGGGACGGGTGGACGGCTTCGCCCAGTGGCTGAGGATCGATTTCGGCGACGGAATCCTGTTCGAGAACAGTCCGTTCGATCGATCCGGGTCCCACTGGGCATCGCCGCTCTATCCCTTCATCGAGCCGATCGACACCGCGCCCGGCGAAACCGTCGAAATGGAGGCTTGGCTCTCCGGCAAGCGGCTCACCCTCTCGCTGGCGCCGCGAGCGGGCTGAACCGCCCTCCCCTCACTGGATCGCCAGCGCCTTCCTGAGGAAGGCGTCGCTTCGCCTCAGCATGTCGGCCCGGACCGCGCTGTCCCCCAGCTGGTGGTCGAGCCCCTCGAACACGACGAGCTCGCTCCGCCCGCCGGCGCCCTTGAGCCTGTCGTGCATCAGCCTGGCATGTCGGACGTCGACATTGCGATCCTTGTCGCCGTGGAAGATGAGCACCGGCGCCTTGATCTTCCCGGCATTCTGGGCCGGCGAGCCTTCCCGAAGGTGCGGGCCCGAACCGATGAAGTCGCGCTCCAGCCGGTAGTTCGACCATCCTTTCGAATCCTCGACGAGCTGGGCGAGGTCGGCGACTGGAGCGATCGCCACCACCGCCTTGAACAGGTCCGGATCGAGCACTCCGGACTGAAGCGCCGCATAGCCTCCATAGGACCAGCCGACGATCGCCAGCCTGGCCGGATCGGCGATGCCCTGGGCCGCCATCCACCGGCCCGCATCGTTGACGTCGCCGATGGCGGTGCGCCACGACTGGAAGCCGTTCTTCCGGTACCATTGGTCCCCATAGCCGGCCGAACCGCGGTAATTGGGCTGGAGAACTGCGAAACCCCGGCTTGCGTAATATTGAGCGAGCCAGTCGAAGCCCCACTCGTCCCTGGCGCTCGGCCCGCCATGCGGCATGACGATCGCAGGCAGTTTCTTGCCCGAGCTGCCCGGCGGAAGGGTGAGATAGGCCGGCACCTTCGTCCCGTCCGAGGCGGTATAGACGACAGGCTTCATCGAAGCGAGAGTCGCTCCGTCAAGCTGCGGGCGGTCAAGCATCATCGGGCGAAGCTGCTTGGCGGCCTTGTCGAACAGATAATAGCGGCCGGGGTCCGTGTCGCTTCCCGCCCAGAGGATGAGCTTGCTCTCGTCGACGCTGGAATCGACGAAGCGGATGAGCGGAGTGGCCGGCAAGGCCTTGGCCAGGGCCTTGCCCAAAGCGGCGAGATCCTTGTCGAAGAAGACCGCCTCGCGCTTTTCGGTCGCATAGGTGATCCCGACGACGCGCTGCGCCCGGCCTATCCGAATCGTAGAATCGATGTCGACCTGCGGATGCGCGTAGACCAGGGTTTCGCGCGACGAGCCGTCGAGAGTCACGCTGTAGAGGGCGTCCCGGCCGTCGGCGCGCTTGAAGCCGTAGGCGACGTCGAGCTCGGGATCGACCGCGACGGGGCGAAAGCCGGTTTGGCTGACCGCATTGTAGGTGCTGAGCGGCTTCCACTCGCGCCCCGCTTTGCCTCGGTAATAATAAGTCAGCCGCCCGGTGGCGTAGCCGGAGTCGGCAACGTCCGGAACGAGCATGATCCGGACATTGCCGCGCCCGTCGCTGATGAAGCCGCCGGCCTTCTTGTTGGGCGCTTCGACCCCCTTGGTCGCGCCGCTGTCGGAGTCGATCCGGTCGACTCCGTAGCCCTCGCGCTTGTCTTCGACGATGGAGCCGATCTTCACTTCCGGAACGTAGCGCCGGGCCATCATGACGGCGCCGTCGGTGCCCGGCAGCCAATCGAGGATCTCGCCTCCGCCGAACGCGTAATAGGCGTCGTCCGCCCGGGTGCGCCGGCTCAGAAGCATCGGCTTGGTGCCGTCCGAGTTGATGGCGAATATCCGGCTCGCGGTCAGGAGCTCGCCCGGGACGACGTTCTCGATCAGGAAGACGGCCTGGCAGACCAGCCGTTCTTCGGAGACCCAGCCGCAGCCCGTGATCCGCTCCTTCCGCCCGTCGGCCCCGATCACCCTGCGCGGCTGGGCACCCTCGACCGCGTCCACGGCGTAGACGACCGAGGACGCCCCAGGTCCCGGACTTATGAAGGCGATCCTGCGCCCCGCCGGGGAAAGGCTGATCGAGAGGACGTCCTCCCGCGCCCCGAAGGCGGTGGCGGGATCGGCGGGCGGGCCCGCCGCTGGAAGCAGCACCAGGCCGAGAAGGTAAAACGGCAGTCGTCCATGAAGCATCGAACAAATCCCCCCTATGCGCGCCGGCCCCTCGGCAGCTTCGGCTGGAGCAAGTTGGCACGGCGTCCAGGAAGCCGCAAGCTGAACCGCTGGTCTTTTGCTCGCGCCGAGCCGTGTCTTCGGACGAGCGCCGTTCCGGTAAAAGAAAAAGAGCAGCCCGGGGGCCGCCCTCTTCACTGTATCTTCAAAGCCTGCCGAAGAAAGGCGTCGCTTCGCTTCAGCATGTCGGAACGGGCGAAGCTGTTGTCGAGCTGGTGGTCGAGGCCTGCATAGACGACCAGCTCGCTTCGCGCTCCGGTGGCCTTGAGCCTGTCCTCCATCATTCGCGACTGGGCGATCGGCACGTTGAGGTCGACATCACCGTGGAAGAGAAGCACCGGCGCCTTGATCTTCGCCGCATTCTGCGCCGGCGAGCCTTCGCGAAGGTGCGGCCCGGTACCGATGAAGTTCTTGACCACTCGGTAGTTGGACCATTCCGCCGACTCCTCGACGAGGCTCGCCAGGTCGGTGACCGGGGCGACCGCGACCACCGCCTTGAACAGCGAAGGGTCGAGCACCTGCGACTGCAGCGCTGCATAGCCCCCGTACGACCAGCCGACGATGGCGAGCTTGCCGGGATCGGCGATGCCCTGGGAGACCAGCCAGCGGCCGGCGTCGTTGACGTCGCCGATGGCGGTCCGCCACGACTGGAAGCCGTTCTTCTGATACCAGCTGTCGCCATAGCCCGAAGAGCCGCGATAATTGGGCTGGAGCACGGCATAGCCGCGGCTCGCGAAATATTGGACGAGCCAGTCGAAGCCCCATTCGTCGCGGGCGCTCGGTCCGCCATGCGGCATGACGATCGCGGGCAGGCCCTTGCCGGTCGACCCCGGCGGAAGGGTCAGGTAGCCCGGCACGCTGGTTCCGTCCGACGCCTTGTAGGTGACGGACTTCATCGCGGCGAGAGCGACGTTTTCGAGCTCGGGCCGGGCCAGCATCAGCTCGTTGAGTTGCTTGGTGCCCTTGTCGAAAAGGTAATAGCGCCCGGCGTCGGTGTCGCTTCCCGCCCAGAGCAGAAGCTTGCTCTCATCGACGCTCGAATCGACGAAGCGAACCAGCGGCAGCCCCGGCAGCGCCTTCGACAGGGAGCGCCCGAGGGCGGCCAGGTCCTTGTCGAAATAGGCCGCCTCGCGCTTGTCGGTGGCATAGGTCACCCCGACCACGCGCGCCCGGCGGCCGATGCGCACGGTGCCGTCCACGTCGACCTGGGGGTGGGCGAAGACGAGGGTCTCGCGTTTCGAGCCGTCCAGGGCCATGCTGTAAAGCGCCGAGCGGCCGCCCGAATCCTTCTTGTAACCGTAAGCGACGTCGAGATCGGGATCGACCGCGATCGGATAGAAGCCTTCGTCCCGGACCGAATAATAGCTCGAAAGCGGTTTCCAGTCGCGGGACGCCTTGGTCCGATAGAAATAATCGATCCGGCCGCTTTCATAGCCGGTGGCGCCCGCAATGTCGGCGGTCGCCATGATCCGGACCGTTCCCCGCCCGTCGCTGATGTAGCGGCTGGCCTTCGGGTTCGCGGGCTCGATCACCTTGGCTTCGAGGCTGGCGGTGTTGATCCGGTCGACCCCATAGCCTTCCCGCTTGTCGACGAGCCTGGTTCCGGCCCTGGCCTCGGGCACATATTCCCGCCCCATCAGGACGGAGCCCTCCGCATCGGGAAGCCAGTCGATGATCGAACCGCCGCCGAACGAAACATATTGGTCGTCCGCCCTGACGCTCCGGCTAAGCAGCTTGATGTTCTTGCCGTCGGCGTCGATCGCGATCAGGCGAGTCGTTCCGACGGTCTGGCCGCCGACCGCCGCGCTCGAGCCGATCATGAAGATCGTGCAGACGAGCCGGACTTCGGAAACCCAGCCGCAGTGGCTCAGCCGCTCCGGCTTGCCGTCGGCGCTCAGAGTCTGCCGCGGGGTCGCGTCCCCGGTCGTATCGACGGTGTACAGCAAGGTCGAATAGCCCGGGCCGGGACTGATGAACGCCAATTGCCTGCCCGACGGCGACAGGCTCACCGAAAGCACGCTCTCGCGCGAGCCGAAGGCGGCTGCAGGATCCGCGGGGGGACCGGCGGCCGCCGATGGAGTCCCCGAGCAGGCGAGCAGAAGCGCCGCGCAGGCGCCAAATGTATATATCCGAAACATGAATATCCCCAATCACTTAGGCCCCTTACCTAAGCTTGCGCGCACGATGGCACCGAGCCCGGCCCGGCGCAAGCTTGCGCGGCCAAAAACTAGCTGCCATGGGCCGTGGCGGGCGGGGACGAGAGGAGAATGTCCGTGTCGCTTCGATCGCTCGCCGTTCCCGCAGCCGCCGCCTTGCTGCTCGCCGCCTGTGCGACCGCGCCCCGCGAACGCAGCGCTCAAAGCCCCTATTCCGGGCCTCCGATCTCGCTTGCGACTCTGACCACCGCGACCCAGATCCTGTCCTCCGACGATTATGAGGGCCGGGCTCCGACCACGAAGGGCGAGGACAAGGCGGTCGCCTATATCGCAAGGCGCTTCGAGCAGGCGGGCCTCCAGCCGGGCAACAAGGGCAGCTGGTATCAGAACGTCCCGATGGTCGAGATTTCGACGACCCCCTCCAGGCTCCAGGTCACGGGCGGCGCGGCGCCGCTCGATTTCGAGTGGCGCACCGATTTCGTCGCCAACACCTATCAGGTTTCGCCGAAGGTCGAGCTCGGAAACAGCGAGATGGTCTTCGTCGGCTACGGCATCAACGCCCCCGAGCGCGGCTGGAACGACTATGCCGGAGTGGACGTGCGCGGGAAGACGGTGGTTATCCTGGTGAACGACCCCGATTGGCAGGACCAGGATCTCGAAGGCCCGTTCAACGGCCGGGCGATGACCTATTACGGCCGATGGACCTACAAATATGAGGAAGCGGCCCGGCAGGGCGCCGCCGGGGCGCTCATCGTCCACGATTCGGATCCCGCGGCCTATGGCTGGAACGTCGTCCAATCCTCCTGGACCGGACCGCAATATAATCTCGACGAGCCCGGCGGGCATATGGACCAGTCGAAGGTCATCGGCTGGCTGACCAATCCGGCCGCCCGGCGCCTCCTCACCGCCTCCGGCCAAGACCTCACGGCGCTCACCGCCGCCGCCAGGCGACCCGGGTTCAAGGCCGTGCCGCTCAGGACCCGGGCCTCGGTCAGCCTCAGCAACGCGATCAAGCGGCAGACTTCGCGCAACGTCGTCGGAGTTCTTCCAGGAGCGAAGCGGCCGGACGAATATGTCCTCTACAGCGCCCATTGGGACCATCTCGGCCGCTGCGATGCCGCCCCGGACGGCGATGACATCTGCAACGGAGCCGTCGACAATGCGAGCGGGACCGCCGGCCTCATCGCGCTCGCCGAAGCGCATGCCAAGCGCGGCAATGCGGAGCGCTCCATCGTCTTCCTCGCCGTGACGGGTGAGGAATCCGGGCTTCTCGGGTCAAAATATTATGCCGAGCACCCCGCCTTCCCGGTCGCCCGCACCGCCGGTGGGGTCAACATGGACAGCCTCAGCCTGGCCGGTGATGCGCGCGACATGGTCGAGATCGGCGGCGGCAAGTCTCAGCTCAGCGCCTATCTGCGCCGCGCCGCCGACGCCCAGGCGTTGGTTCTCAAGAACGAGCCCAATCCGCAGGCCGGCTATTATTACCGATCCGACCATTTCAGCCTGGCAAAGCAGGGGGTTCCGATGCTCTATCCAAAGCTCGGGGAGGATCTGGTCAAAGGCGGGGCCGCAGCCGGAGCTGCAGCCGCCGCCGACTATCGCGCCAAGCGCTATCACCAGCCCAGCGACGAATATGATCCGGCCTGGGATTGGTCCGGCGCCCTCCATGAGCTTCGTATTTTCTACCAGATCGGCCGCGAGCTCGCCGATTCCATGGACTGGCCGAACTGGAACCCGGGCGACGAGTTCCGGGCGATCCGGGACAAGAGCCGGGGCAATGCCGGACCGATCATGCGATGAGCTGGCGTCAGCCGCCGGAATGGGCGGAGCATGACTGGGTGTGGATCGGCTTCCCGAGCCATGCCGAGCTCTGGGAGGACGATCTCGAGCCCGCGCGGCTCGAGGTCGCAGCGTTCGCGACAGCAGTGCATTCCGACGGGGCCGGCGAGGAGGTGCGACTGGTGGCCGCCGATGCCGCTTCAGCGCGCGCCGCGAGCGCCCTGGCGCCGTTCGCGACGGTCGTCCAGGAGCCTTTCGGCGATATCTGGCTTCGAGACACCGGTCCGATCGTGCTCAAGAACGGGTCGAGGCGGCGCCCACGCAGCTTCCGGTTCAACGGCTGGGGCGGCAAATATCAGCTCGAGGGGGACGACAGCGTCGGCCTTCGCCTGGCCGAGGGGGCGGGGATGGACCCCGAGCGCCGCGACTGGATCCTCGAAGGCGGCGCGATGGACGTCGACGGTACAGGTCTGGCGGTCACCACCGAGCAATGCCTGCTCAACCCCAACCGCAACCCCGGAACGAGCCGCGCAGATATCGAGGCCCGGCTCCGCGAGGACCTCGGTATCGATCGGTTGCTGTGGCTCGGCGAAGGCCTGCTCAACGACCATACGGACGGCCATGTCGACAATCTCGCCCGCTTCGTGGCCGAGGGGACCCTGGCCATCCCCGAGCCTGCGGGGGACGACGACCCCAACGCCCGTGTCTTTCTCGACGCCCGGGCCAGGGCCGAGGCCTTCGGCCTGAAGGTCGAGCCCCTGCCGTCTCCCGGCCAAGTCGAGCGGGACGGCGAGATCGTCCCCGCGTCCTACATGAACTTCTACATCGGCAACGCCGCCGTGGTGGTCCCGCTCTACGGCGCACCGAACGACGAGGCCGCTGTCGGTGCACTCGCGCGCCTCTTCCCGACTCGCCGGGTCACCGGCATCCAGGCCCCGCACGCCCTGACGGGCGGCGGAAGCTTCCACTGCATCAGCCAGCAGGTGCCGCGATAGTCATTCGATACGCCGTTTCGCCAAGCTCGACGGCTACTCAGGATGAGCGGAAATACCTATATCGCTCAGCCTGAGTAGGGACTGAGCTTGGCGAAGGCCCGTATCGAAGGACCGTCATGACCAGCCTCACCGTCGCCGCCCTCCAGCTCGCGTTCACCGACTCAATCGAGGAGAATATCGCCGCCGTCTCCGAGCTTGTGCGCGAGGCCGCCGGGCGAGGCGCGAAGCTGATCCTGCCGCCCGAGCTGTTCGAGGGCCATTATTTCTGCCGCACCCAGGACGAGGACCATTTCGGACGCGCCCTCCCCGTCTCCGAGCATCCGGCGGTCCTCGCAATGCAGAAGCTCGCGGCAGAGCTCGAAGTGTTCATCCCGACCAGCTTCTTCGAAGCGGCGGGCCACCATCATTACAACAGCCTGGCGATGATCGACGACAAGGGCTCGGTGATGGGGGTGTATCGCAAGAGCCACATCCCCGACGGCCCGGGCTATTCGGAGAAATTCTACTTCCGGCCCGGCAATACCGGCTTCAAGACCTACAGGACGCCCTTCGGAACGGTGGGTCCGGCGGTCTGCTGGGACCAGTGGTATCCGGAGACCGCCCGGGCGCTGATGCTCGATGGCGCAGAGATATTGCTCTTCCCGACCGCCATCGGCGCAGAGCCGCACGACCCGGACCTCGACACCAGCCGGATGTGGCGGCGCGCGATGGTCGGCCACGCCGTCTCCAACGTCGTGCCCGTGGTCGCGTCCAACCGGATCGGGACCGAGCACGGCCAGCGTTTCTACGGCCACAGCTTCATCTGCGACGAGCGCGGCGACATGCTGGCCGAGTTCGGGGACAAGGAGACAGGCGTTCTCACCGCAATGCTCGACCTGGAGCAGGCGAGGAAACACCGCTCGGCCTTCGGATTCTTCCGGGACCGGCGGCCGGACCTGTACCGGCGGCTCGCCGAGGATATTTGACTCACCGTCGTCCCAGCGAAGGCTGGGACGACGGGGGGTGAGAGGCGCCGCGGTCCTCACCCGCCGGGGCCCCAGCCTTCGCTGGGGCGACGTGCACTTCCAACGCCCTCTCGAACACCTCCTCGAACATCGCCCTCGTCAGCCGGTTGGTGTTCTGGTTGTAGCGGGAGCAATGGTAGCTATCGATGAGCAGGCGGCCGTCCGGCAGGCTATGCTCCGCGAGGTGGCCGAAGCGGTATGCCGAGAGCCGGCCGCCCACCGCCCGCACCGCGGCATTATGGGCGATCTGGCCCAGCGCGACCATCACCCTCACGCCCGGCAAGGCCTTCAGCGAGGGCTGGAAATAGGTGCGGGTGCAGGTCGCGATCTCGTCCGGCGTCGGCTTGTTCTGTGGCGGCACGCATTTGACCGAGTTGACGATGGCGACTCCGGTCAGCCGCAGGCCGTCGTCCGGCCGCTCCTCGTAGCGCCCCTCGGCCAGGCCGAACTTGAGCAACGTCTCGTAGAGCAGCAGCCCCGCGAAATCGCCGGTGAACGGGCGTCCGGTGCGGTTGGCGCCCTGCTTGCCCGGAGCGAGGCCGCAAATAGCGAGCCAGGCTCCGGGATCGCCGAAATGCGGCACCGGCGAGTTCCACCAGTCCGGATGCTCCTCGCGAAGCGTTTCGCGAAAGGCGACGAGACGCGGGCAGAGCGGGCAGTCGCGCGGCGCCTCCTGCTCCGGGACCGGGGAAAAGCTGGAGATAATGCTCATCGCCCCCACTTACCGTTCGGGCTGAGCCTGTCGAAGCCCTGTTCTTATCTCCCGCCGGAAGTAAGGAGGGCCCTTCGACAGGCTCAGGGCGAACGGTTTGAAATCTGTCTACGTCATCGCCCTCGGCTCCAACCGCCGCGGACGCCACGGTTCGCCGACCCAGATCGTGCGCGCCGCGGCGGCTGCGATCGGGGCCGAGCGCCTTTCGCGGGTTCGGCTCACCCCGGCGATGGGGCCCGCAGGCCGCGGCTTCGCCAATGCGGTCGCCCTCGTCGCGAGCGATCTGGACCCCCCTTCCCTCCTCGCCCGGCTCAAGCGGATCGAGCGCGACTTCGGCCGCCGGTGCGGCCGCCGCTGGGGCGCCCGGGTGCTCGACCTCGATATAATCCTGTGGTCGAAGGGCGCCTGGGGCGGGGACGGGCTCGTCGTCCCCCATCCGGAATTCCGGCGCCGCCGATTCGTGCTCGAGCCTCTCGCCGAGGTCGCGCCGGGCTGGCGGGACCCGATTACCCGCGCCAGCGTGCGGCAATTGCTTTTCCGCCTGGCAAGGCGATCCGGCGCCTAGCCTTCATCCCGGCGAAAGCCGGGACCCCGGGGACCGAAAGTCTCGGCGGGTCTCCCCAAGGTCCCGGCTTTCGCCGGAATGACGGCTTCACCGCCGGCTGAGGGCCTGTTCGAACTTGTTCTCGCGGCGCCGGCCGACCAGGAGCCCGCTTTCCAGGCGGGCGCAAAGGGCAGCGTAATAATCCGACAGGAACTCGCGGTCATTGCCCCATTCGTCGATCGCCGCTTTGTCGCGAATGGCCTGGGCGACGGTGGCGATGGCGTCGTCCCTGCCGCCGCGAAGCACATCCTCCAGGGTCTGGAGCTCGTAGACTCCGTAGAGGTTGAGCGCCGCCTCGCTGAACGTCCGCCGGGGCCGCTCGACCCCGCGGACGAGGTCCGCGCCGAGCGACGCTTTCACTGTCCGGACGACCCAGGTGCCCGCGATCAAGTCGCCGATCCGGAGTCGGTCTCGATTGAAGAGGGGGAAGAACAGGAAGATTCCGCTCCAGACGAGAGCGAAGATCACCAGAAGGGCGTCGGCGGTGCCCTGGTTGGTCTGCTGCGCCAGGAAGGACAAAGGGAGGAAAACCTCGATCTCGCGCATCGCGTTGCGGGCGATGACGGCTCCGCCGGTGAGCCGGGCGCCGTCGCGGGCGACGACCCTGAGGCCCATCAGCCTCTTGCCGGGAGTCGCGCCCCGGCCGCCCATCTCGAACAGCGAGAACCAGCCGTTGCGAAGCAGGAAGAAGCCGAGCAGCCAGAGGATCAAAGTCCATTCGGCCTTCGACGCCAGCGCCAGGAAGGCAAGCGCGATCGTCATGACGATCAGGATGACGACGATGATCAGGAAATCGAGGATGAAGGCCCCTGCCCGGGCGCCGGCCGTTCCCAGCTCGAGCTGAAGGTCGACTCCTTCCGGCGTGACGAAGCTCCGCCGCATGGAGCCCGGGGCGCCCACCTCAGTGCGGAACGACGGGCGCATCGCCTCCCCTCCTCGGCATGTAGAAATAGGCAAGCCAGCCGGCGAGCATCGACGCGCCGATCGCGTAGCGCGAAAAATCGTCCACCACGGTCTGGCGGCCGACCCCTTCGAGCAGCCCCGCGACCGCGAGCATCACCACGGTCCCCGCCATTGCGATCGCGGCCGGGCGGCCCGCGCGGACGGCGGACTCGGTGCGACTGTCCCGCCCGGGAAAGGCGATCGCCGTTCCGATCCGAAGTCCCGCGGCGCCGGCGATGTTGATCGCGAACAATTCGGTCGTCCCGTGGATTGCGAGCCAGCCGCCGAGGTTGAAGGCCAGGCCCTTGGCCGCGAACACCGCGAAGAAGGCGCCCAGCATCAGTCCGTTGTAGAGGATGAGCAGGATGGTCGGTACCGCGAAGGCGAATCCGAGGGCGAAGGAGAAGATCGCGATCTGGCTGTTGTGGGTGAACAGATAGGTTGCGAAGGTCGCAAGCATGTCGTTGTGGCGGTCGTACAGCGTGCCGTGAAGCGCCTCGGCGCTGGCCGACGGATCGCGTCCGCCGGCAAGCGATTCGGGGATGATCCCGAAGAACCAGGTCGGATCGCTTCGCACCAGCAGATAGGCGACGGCAGCGCTCGCCAGAGTGAGAAGCACGCAGACCAGGGTCTCCCGCCACAGGCCCTGCACCGCTTCCGGCCAGCCACGGGCGAAGAAATGGCCGAGCTGCCTCCACACCGAGGTCTGGACTCCGTAGATCTGGAAATAGGCGCGGGTGGTGAGCTGCTCGAGATAGGTGATCAGGCTTCGGTCGAGCGAGGTGTCGCGGGCAACGGCGAGGGACGACAAAGTGGTCCGGTAGAGCAAGGGAAGCGCCAGGATATCTTCGTCGGACAGCGCCCGGATCGAGCGTTTCTCCATTCGCCGGACGAGCTGGTCGAGCCGTTCCCAATCCGACTCGTGGGCCGCCCGGAAGCGGCTGGCGTTGACCACCACGTTGCGGGCTTCGACGATGGCCGAGGCGTGGGCGCTCAAAGCAGGTTCCTCCGCTTGAGGTCGATATAGCCGGCGACCAGCCGCTCGCCGACCCGGTCATATTCGCTCTCGATCACGTGCACCCCCAGATGCTGAAGCCGGGTGAGGGCAAGCCGCCGGTCGCGGATCAGCGCTGCCGCCGTCACCGCCCGGGTGATGTCGTCCGGCCTTCGGGGCATCGCATCGGCGATCGTCTCGAGTTCCTCGTCGCGAAGCACCACGACCAGCAGCAGGTGGGTCTCGACCATCCGCTTCGCCGCCCGGACCATGAAATCGGCCGAGGTCAGATCGGTGAATTCGGTGAACAGGACAATCATCGAGCGTCGGGTCAGGCGGGTGGCAAGAGTGGTCAAAGCGAAGGTGTAATTGGTCTCCTCTCCACTGTAATCGATGCTCGCGGCGAGCCGCTGGAGCTCCGGAAAGGCGGCCGAGCCGGAGATTACCCCGCTGGCGATGCGGGGCCTCGAGTCGAAGGCGTGGAGCGCGACCCGGTCGCCCAGCTTGAGCGCGACCCAGCCGGTGAGCAGCATCGCCGAGACGGCGCGGTCGACCCTTGGAAGCCCGGCCACCGGCTCGGACATCTGGCGGCCGCCGTCGATCGCGAAGACGATCTGGTTGTTGCGCTCGCTTCGGAATTCCTTGGCGTGGAGCTTGCGGTGCCGGGCGGATTGCTTCCAGTCGATCGCCCGGCGGTCCATTCCGGAGCGATATTCGACCAGGGCGTCGAAATCGGTCCCGTCCCCGCGATTGATCTGGGCGATCAGGCCCTGGAGCGCGTGGCGCTGGAAGACCTGGGCGCCGCGCTCCTGCACCGGGCGCACGTCCGGAAGGATGAGGACGGTCGAGTCGAGGTCGATCCGCCGCTGCTGCCAGGCCAAGCCGAGCGGACCGCGCCAGCGAAGCCACAATTGCTCGACCCGGCCGGTGCCCCGCCGCGACATGTGAAGCGGGAGCGGCGCAGCTCCCCTTCCCTCCTCGAGCGCGATCAGTAGCCGGCCGTCGTCCTCCACGCCGATCAGGGCGTTAGCCGCCACCGCCACTTCGGCTTCGGCCGGAAACCGGCGGCCTCGAAGAATGACGGTCGCCACCGCTTCGACGGCGGCTCCCACGCAGGCCGTGGCCGGGACCTCGAGCTTCGCGTCGCCGTGGCGGGCCGCGGCCAGAGCATCGAGCGCGGTCAGCAGCAGGACGGCCACCGGCCAGGCGAGGCCCGCATACCAAAGTCCGGGAGCGACCGCGGCCACGACCAGGGTGAACAATATTCCGCCGGCCGCCGCCAGCACGGCCAGGCGAGTCGGATAGATCAACGCGGCGCCTCGATCGCCTCGATGATGTCGGTCACGACGTCCTCGACGACCCGGCCGTTTATCTCCGCCGCCGGCGACAGGATCAGCCGGTGGCGAAGCAGGGCCGGAGCCAGGATCTTGACGTCGTCCGGGATGACGAAGTCGCGGCCGTCGATCGCCGCCCGGGCCCGGGCGGCTCCGGCGAGCATCGCCCCGGCGCGCGGGCTGGCGCCGGTCTCGAGGTCGGCGACGTCGCGAGTGCCTCGGATCAGTGCGGAGATATAGTCGATCACCTCATCGACCAGCTTGACCTCGCCCACGGCGGCAAGCGCCGCTCCGATCGAGGCCGAGTCCGCCCTGCGCTCGACTCCCCAGCCTTCCGGCTCCATCGCCGACTGCCTGGCGCCGTGGGTCGCGATGATCCGCCGCTCTTCTTCCGCCGACGGGTAATCGACCGTCTGCTTGAACAGGAACCGGTCGAGCTGGGCCTCCGGAAGCGGATAGACGCCCTGCTGCTCGATCGGGTTCTGGGTCGCCACCACCATGAAGCGCTCGCTTAGAGCGAGGCTCTCGCCGTCGATCGTGACGGTGCGCTCCTGCATGGCCTCGAGCAGGGCCGCCTGGGTCTTGGGCGGAGTGCGGTTGATCTCGTCGGCGAGGAGCAGCTCGGTGAAGATCGGCCCCCGGGTCAGGGTGAAGGTCGAGGTCTGGAAATTGAACAGATTGGCGCCGATGATGTCGCCCGGCATCAGATCGGGCGTGAACTGGATCCGCCCGAACTCGAGCCCCACCGCTCGGGCGAAGCTGTGGGCGATCAGGGTCTTGGCGGTCCCCGGCGGTCCCTCGAGCAGGATGTGGCCGCCCGCGAACAGGGCGACGAGCATCAGGTCGACCGTCGCCTCCTGGCCGACCACGGCCTTCGCCACCTCGCCGCGGATCGTCGCCGCCAATGCCTGTACTTGCCCTGCGCTCACCCTTTTTTCTCCCACTGCCATCGATGAAGCGCCTGTGCCGCTTCGAGCAATTCCTCGCGCCCGCGCGCCCGCTCCGCCGCCGCGGCTAGGGCGGAGAAGCTTGGGCGCCCGTCGAGCTTGTCGAGATATTCGGTGATCGCATTGTCGCGAAGCCGCGCCGGGACCGCGAACACGGTCACCGCCTTTTCCCTTATCATTTCCGAATAGCGACCGCCCAGCCCCGCTTCGCGCCGGGCCTGGCGGACCAAGGCGGCGGCATTGTCGATCAAAGCCGCCTTTCCGAAGGCTATCGCCCGCTCCGGCCGCCTCGGAGGGCCGAAGCGCGAGAGCGCCTGAATTCCGGCCAGCACCAGCGCCGCCAGGAGCGCCAGGGTCACCGCCAGGAAAGGCGGATCGAACATCAGCCTCAGCGGGCTTCGAGTCTGGCCCAGCCCGTTCAGAGTCACGTCGAACGTCACCGATCCTGCGTCGGTGGAATTGAGGAAGTCGAGCATTGCGAGCGCCGCGGCGGCCTGCCGCAGGTCGCCCATCGCGCGGTTGGAGATGAGGTCCGGATCGGAGAGCAGGTACAATGGCTGATCCCCGAACTGGACGAGGACTGGCCGGCCGTCGGGATCGGTCACGATCGGCTTCAGGCCGGGGCCGCTGACCGTCTGGAGCGGAGCGGAGGCCGTGAACTGGAGATCCTTCGGGGCGTGGCCGGGGACCGTCCTCAATCGGACTCCGCCGCCTCGGCGGCGCTCGACCCTCAGCGGGTGGGCCGGGGCAAGCACCCTCTGCGGGTCCCAGGCCGGCCTCAGGCCTTGCGACCTCACCCAGCCCGTGCGGCGGGGGTCCGCGACCGTGATCCATTTCGGAAGAACGACCAGGGTCGGCCTGGTGGTGCGCCGGGCAAGGACCCGGGTCATGTCCGTCACCCCGCTTTCCGGGGTCAGGACGACCAGATCCTCGGTATCGAGGAAGCCTTCGTTTCGAAGGATGAGCGGGTTGCGGCCCGTCGCCCGGGCGAGCTGGACGATCCCGCTGAAGCCGGTCGCGGCGTTGGACAGGGCATGGGCGCCCCCATTGCGGCCCGAGCGCAGGTCCGGAGCGTAGGCGCCGAGCACCAGCGTCGCCGCAAAGGCGAGGATGCCGATCGCGACGACCAGGAAGATGGTCGCCGGCCGGAAGGCGCCTTCGCCCTGGCCGCGGGCTTTGAGGGCGATGTCGCTCATCCCCGCCATGTTCCCGGAAGCACGAGATCCGCATAGGCGGTCCGGGCGGCCGTCCAGTCGGCGGCCTCGACCGGCCGGCCTCCGAACAGGCTGCGCTCGACGAGTGCGGCGATCCGGGCGAAGAGGCTTCGGGCGGGCGGCGGCAGCGCCTCGGCCGCGGCGAGCTCGCGGCTGGTCAGTGCGGGCCGGACGAGCCTGGGCCGGCGCCGGGCGATATCCTCGATCGAGCGGAAGAGGAGGTGGTGCACCGCCTCGGCGAAGCGGCCCTGCGCGGCCAGGGCGTCGGCCTCGCGCAGCCAGGAGCGCGCCGGCGCGTCCTCCGGCGCCCAGCCTTCTTCCTCCGCCTCCACCGGGACTCCGACCGCCGGGCGGCGGCGCCAGCGCCATTCGCCCTCCCGAATCCGCCGGTAGACCAGGATCGAAAAGCCGAGGGCCGCCGCCGCCAGGACGGCCCAGAGCAATATCCGCGCATAAGGCGCATCGGGCATGAAGCTCCCGATCCACCGGAAGAAACGGCCCACCGGCGCGAAGAAGTCGGCAAGCCACTCGATCGCGCTTCGAAGCCATTTCGGCGGCTCGGGCGGGGGCGGCGCCGGCTGAAGGCTGAACTGGATCGACGGATCGGCCTTCAGCGCCTCGTGCGCCGCCGCCAACCCGTCGGCTGCGCCCGCCGAGACCTGCCCCTGCTCCGCGATTGGACCCCTCCCGAACGCCAACCACGGCATCCCGGCGCGAGAATTAGACGAAGCCCTGCCGGGCGCAACGGCAAAATGCGAGCCGACGGGCCCATCGTCCAAGACCGCCCGACGCGGTTGACCCCGTACCGGCCCGCTCCTAGGGAATGCCGGTTGGGGCCCTTAGCTCAGTCGGTAGAGCAACTGACTTTTAATCAGTAGGTCGCTGGTTCGAATCCAGCAGGGCTCACCACCGCTTGCCGGGTCGCTCAAGCGGGCCTAGACCGACGGGCATGAGTCTCGCGGGTCTGCTTCTGGCCCTTGTCGCCGCGGGCCCCGGTCCGGCCCAGACCCCGAGCGCGGCCGGGCCTCCTCCCGTCGACGAGATCGTCGTGACTGGCTCTCGCGCAAACGCGGGGCGAAAGCCCAGGCCGGACGCGGTCGACGTCCTGCGCATCCATTGCTTCGACCCCGCGCGTCTCGACCGCCGATTCGACCCGCCGTCCTCCGGGCCCCGCTGGATCGAGCTGGAAGAAAGCGAGCGAGTGCAGTTCCGGATCGAGGACCCGGATGTCCCGGCTTTTGCGATGGACGACGAGTCGAGGGCTCAGCGCCTTTGGCTGAAATTCGAGCGCTTCGACCACCGCAGCGACACGCGGGAGCAAAGATGCACCTTGCTCGTCCTCGGCGGGCGGAATCACGACCGGTTCGTCGACGCTATGTCGAACCTCTTCCGCGGCCCTCCGACGCAGCGCCATGTCGGCCAACCCGAAGGATCGCCCGCGATCCCCGGCTGGGAGCAATGGCTCTGGACCGGGATGCCGTCGCGGGGGTCCAGAAGCTGGAGGAGGACCGAGCCGGCGAGAGGCTCGCCGCCGAGCTGGACGGTCGTCGTCGACGCCCGCGGCTTCTACAATTCCTTCGACTACATCCTGGGCGAAATGAAGTCGCGCCGGGCCGCCGGGCCGGCCGTCACCATGCTGACCTTCTCCTTCACGACCAGGCCCGGCCGGCCGGCGGCGAGGGCCGGCGCTCGGGCCGCGACGCCTCCCAGCGCGGACAAGGTCCGATCGGCGCGCTGACGGCTGCGGGCGCTAGGCCGTCGACGGCTCCTGGGCGCCAAGCGAAAGCGCCTTGAGCTTGAACGCTTCCGCCAGCGCCGCCCGCCTCGCCCTCGCCTCCGGAGTCACCGCGCGCTCGAGCGCGCGAAGCTCCTCGAGGGCGCGACGCGCATAATATCTTTCGTTCGATTCCATTCATCGCTCCCCCGAGACGGGAATGGACTAACAGGAATTAATTCCGTCTCCGAATCGATCCGGCGCATCTTTTGCACGGACTGGACAGCGGGCGGCGCGACCGGGCAGGGAGCATTGATGGCGAGGCTCATTTTTCCGCTGGCGATCGGGCTTCTCGCCCTGATCGGTCTTGCCGCCTTGCTGGTGGGCGGGCCGGACGGCTCGGTCGATCCGCCGGTCCTGGCACTGTTCATCTACCCCACCCTCGTCCCCGCGGCGCGCCTGTTCACCCACTTGGGCGACGTCGTCACGGTCTTGGCGGCCGCGCTGCTCGCCTCGGGCTGGCTGCTGTTCCGGGGCCACCGCCGCCGAGCCATATTGCTGCTCGTCATCGTCGTCTCCGAGCGCCTCCTGATCGAGGCGATGAAGACCGGCTTCGACCGGGCTCGGCCCGATCCGCTCGGCCACCAGGTCGCGGTGCACAACCTGGCTTTCCCGAGCGGGCATTCGGCCAATTCCATGGCCGGCTGGCTGGCGATAGCCCTGCTTTCGACCAGCCCGAGGCTGCGCGGGCCGGCCGTCGCGCTCGCATTGGCAATCGCGCTCGTCACGGGCCTGTGCCGGCTCGTGCTCCAGGTGCACTGGCCGACCGACGTGGCGGGCGGCTGGGCGTTCGGGGCCGCCTGGACGCTGCTTCTCGTCAGGCTGTTCGGAACCGCTCCTCCCGCCCGGCATTGATTCGCCGGAAAGGGAGACGATCATGACCGACCGCAACGACCGCGGAGCCGACCGGGCCGAGACCGCCCGCCGGACCGACGACAGCAGCATTATCGACGAGATGGAAGACGCCCCGGCCTTCGGGAGCGCGAGCGGAGGCAATCTCCAGCGCGACATTGGAAGCCGCGACGAGGTGAAGGACGAGGTCGGCGACGGAGATGGAGTCACTCGGGTGCGCGACAGTGACAAGCCCGAGCAGGCCAATTTGCCGAGGTTCAACGAGAAGTAGCCCCCCATCATCCCGGCGGAAGCCGGGACCTCGGGGAGGCCCGCCGACACTTCTCGGCCTGAGGTCCCGGCCTTCGCGGGGATGAGGGATCAGGCCCGGAACACCATTGTCAGATTGTTCGCCGGCATCCCGACCACGCGCTCGAGCCGGAGGCCCCGCTTCCCCGCCTCCGCTTCGACCGCTTCGAGGTCTCGCAATCCCCATTCCGGATTGCGCGCCCTCAGCGACTGGTCGAAGGCCTCGTTGCTCGGCGCCGTCGTCACCCCGGCTCGGCGATAGGGGCCGTAGAGCAGCAGCGGACCGCCCTCCGGAAGAAGGCGACCGGCCCCCTTCATCAATCCCTCGGTCGCGGCCCACGGGCTGATGTGGACCATGTTGACGCAAAGGATCGCGTCGGCCCGGTCGATGGGCCAAGTTTCGCTGGAGGCGTCGAGCGGCACGGGCTCGAGCAGATTGTCCAGGCGGGCGTCGGCTCGCCACGCACGGATGGAGTTCAGCGAGTCCGGGTCGGGATCGGTCGGCTGCCACCGGATATTCGGGAGAAGCCCGGCGAAATAGGCCGCATGCTCCCCGGTGCCGCTGGCCACTTCGAGAAGGGTCCCGCGCTCGGGAAGCACCTCGCGCAGCACCGCGGCGATCGGCTCGCGGTTGCGCAGGGCGGCCGGTGCGCTCCGCTTCACGCGGCCGTCGCCGCCCGCTTGCGTCCCCTCAGGTAAAGACCGATGCTGATCGGTAGGGTCGAGTAGACCAGGGCCGCGAAGGGCCCGTAGCGGGTAAGCGAGAGCAGGATCGAAACCAGCCCGGTGGTGGCATGGATTAGCCAGATCGCTACTTCCCCTTGGGCCCTCGACCGGTCTGCGGGGCTCAGCTCCGGGTTTCGGCGAGCGTCCGCGAACAGGGCGGCGAGGGTCGCCGACATCAGGACGAAGCCGGTCCCGTAGACGGCGAAGAGATCGGCGGCATTGCCCCGAAAGCCGCCGCCCTGGCCCGTGAAGAAGACCGAGGTCGCCGCCGCCATCGCCCGAAGCGGCTGGATGTAGATAAGGACCAGGAAGACAAGCAGCAGCGTCAGGAAGAGCGAGCGCCAATCCCCTTCGCCTCGAAGCCGGCGCCAGCGCACATGGGCGAACCAGAACAGGACGACGATCGCGAATCCGAAGGCGAAGGCCGGGATGTCGCCGAGGGCCCTCGCCAGGGCGTTGAAGTCGGCCGGCGCTCCGGCGCCGCCGATGACCAGAAGGCTGACGGCGAACGCGAATGCCGCGTCGGTAAAATTATCGATCCGCCCCGCCGACATGGTCATTGCGGAAGAATTAGGTCGACCCCGGGTCCAAGGCAAGCCAGAGGCAGGCGGCGGCTCCGAGCAGGAGCGCCAGGCCGGTCGTCAGGTTGCCGACGAACCGGACCGCATTGGGATGCTTTTCGGCCATCATCCCGAAGGCGTGCGCGACCCGGCCGACGGTGAATCCGGCGCCGAGCGCGTGGAGCCAGGCCGATGGACCGTCGAGCAAGGCGATTCCAAGCAGCAGAAGCAATACCAGCGGGGCATATTCGGCGAAATTGGCGTGCGCCCGAATTGCCCGGGTGAGCATCGCGTCGCCGGTATCGCCCGGCTGGAGCTGCTTCTGCGCCCCCCGCCTCAGGCCGACATTGAGGGCGAGGCCGAACATGAGCAGCGCGTTCAAGGCCGCGTAAATGCCCCAAACGGCAAGGCCCTGCTCCATCGCTCTACTCCGCCGCTTCGGCCCGCGGCGGATCCTTCCACACCAGCACCGGCTTCCTCGCCGCGAGAGTCTCGTCCAGCCGCCGCCTCGGCGCGTGGACCGGAGCCGCTTTCAGGCTCTGGTCTCCGGCCTTCGCCCGCTCCGCCACCGAGCGCAGAGCTCCGATGAACTGGTCGAGCGCCGCCTTCGATTCGGTCTCGGTGGGCTCGATCAGCATGGCTCCGTGGACGACCAGCGGGAAGTACATGGTCATCGGATGGAAACCCTCGTCGATCAGGCCCTTGGCGAGATCGAGGGTCGTCAGGCCGCCGGCGAAGCCTTTGTCGCTGAACAGCGCTTCGTGCATGCACGGGCCGCTCTCCCCGAACGGGGCGTCGAGCAGGTCGTCGAGCCGGCGAAGGATGTAGTTGGCGTTGAGGACAGCGTCCTCCGACACCTGCCTCAGTCCATCCGCGCCGTGGCTCATGATGTAGGCGAGCGCCCGGGTGAACATGCCCATCTGGCCGTGGAAGGCGACCATCCGGCCGAAGCTTGAGCCGTGATGCTCTCCCGCGGTCTCCTCCTCGACGAGGACGAAATGCTCGCTTTGCTTCTCGACGAACGGCAGGGGCGCGAACGGAGTCAGTGCCTCGGAGAAGACCACCGGCCCCGAGCCCGGCCCGCCGCCTCCGTGGGGCGTCGAGAAGGTCTTGTGGAGGTTGATGTGCATGGCGTCGATCCCGAGATCGCCGGGCCTCACCCGGCCGACGATCGCGTTGAAGTTGGCGCCGTCGCAATAAACCAGCCCGCCGGCTTCATGGACGGCACGGCTGATCTCGGTCATCTCCGGCTCGAACAGGCCGCACGTATTGGGGTTGGTGATCATCACCGCGGCGACGTCGGGCCCGAGCCGGGCCTTGAGCGCCTCGAAATCGACCCGGCCGCGGTCCGTCGCCGGAATGCTCTCCACCCGATAGCCGACGAAGGCCGCGGTGGCCGGGTTGGTGCCGTGCGCGCTCTCCGGAACGAGGATGACCTCGCGGGCGTCGCCGCGAGCCTCCAGCGCGGCCCGGATCGCGAGCAGTCCGCACAGCTCCCCGTGAGCGCCGGCCTTGGGGCTCATGGCGACGCTGTGCATGCCCGTCAGCTCGACCAGCCAGCCGCCGAGCCGGGCGATCACCTCGAGAGCGCCCTGGACCGTGTCGACCGGCTGAAGCGGATGGATATCCGCGAAGCCGGGCATCCTCGCGACCTTCTCGCAGAGACGGGGATTGTGCTTCATCGTGCACGAGCCGAGCGGGAACAGGCCGAGGTCGATCGCGTAATTCTGCCGGCTGAGCCGGGTGTAATGGCGGACCGCCTGCGGCTCGGAGAGCCCGGGCAGCCCGATCGGCCGGTTGCGCTCGAGCCCGCCGAGGCGGGCGGTGGAGCCGCCGGGGGCGGGTTCGATGTCGACTCCGCAGCCCTCTTGCTCGCCGATCTCGAAGATCAGTGGCTCCTCGAGCATCAGCGCCCGGTTGCCGGTATATGTGGGAGGGGCGCCCTCGGCGGCCTCGGGCCGGGTGGGACGGCCTTCACGGCTCATGCTCATGCCAGTGCCTCCTCGAGCGCTTCGGCGAGCGCCTCGACATCTTCTGCGGTGGACGTCTCGGTCACCGCCACGACCAGCCCGCGTTCCAGCGCCTCGACTCCCGGATAGAGGCGCCCCAGCGACACCCCGCCGAGCACTCCCCGCTCCGCCATGGCGCGGACTGCAGGCCGGGCCTCCTTCGCCAGGCGCAGTGTGAATTCGTTGAAGAAGGCCGGATTGACCAGCTCGACCCCGGTCACTCGTGCCAGCCGCTCTGCAGCCGCCGAAGCCCGGGCGTGATTGAGCTGCGCCAGGCGCCTCAGCCCGGTCTCGCCCAGAAGGGTCATGTGAATCGAGAAAGCCAGCGCGCAAAGGCCGGAATTGGTGCAGATGTTGGAGGTGGCCTTCTCGCGGCGGATATGCTGCTCGCGGGTCGAGAGGGTCAGGACGAAGCCCCGTTTCCCTTCGGCGTCGACCGTTTCGCCGGCGAGCCGTCCCGGCATCTGCCGGACATATTTGTCGCGGGTAGCGAACAGGCCGACATAAGGGCCGCCGAAATTGAGCCCTACTCCGATCGACTGGCCCTCGCCGACGACGATGTCCGCGCCCATTTCTCCAGGCGAGCGGATGAGCCCGAGCGCCACCGGTTCGGTCACCACGGCGATGAGCAGGGCGCCCTTCTCATGGGCCCGCTCCGCGAGCGCGGAAAGGTCGCCGATCCGGCCGAGAATGTCCGGATATTGGACGACGACGCAGCTCGTCTCGCCGTCGATCGAGTCGAGCAGCGCCGCGGTGTCGGGCTCCGGCCCGAGCTCCGGAACGCTCGTCTCGAGAACGTCCCCGGTGAAGCGGGCCATAGTCTTCGCCACGGAGACATAATGCGGGTGAAGCCCCGAGGAGAGGATCGCCTTGCCCCGGCGGGTGATCCGCCGGGCCATCCCGATCGCCTCCCAGCAGGCGGTGGAGCCGTCGTACATCGAGGCGTTGGCGACGTCGCAGCCGTAGAGCCGGGCGACCTGGGTCTGGAACTCGAACAGGGCCTGGAGAGTGCCTTGGGCGATCTCCGGCTGGTAGGGCGTGTAGCTGGTCAGGAACTCGCCGCGCTGGATGAGGTGATCGACCGAGGCCGGGATGTGGTGCTTGTAGGCGCCGCAGCCCAGGAAGAAGGGCACGTCGCCGGCGACCAGACTCTTTCGCGAGAGCCTGGCGAGCTCGCGCTCGACCGCCATCTCGCTCAGGTGATCGGGCAGGCCCGCGATCTTTTCGTTGAGGCGGGCGGCCTCGGGCACGTCGACGAACAGCTCATCGATCGACCCGGCGCCCACGACTCGAAGCATCTCCTGCCGGTCGGCGTCTGCAAGTGGAAGATAACGCATTCTTTTACTCCGTCATCCCAGCGAAGGCTGGGATCCATGCTGGATCTCTGCGGGCGGCGGACGCCGGATGGATTCCAGCTTCCGCTGGAATGACGGCGTCCTCATTCTTCCGGCTTCCTCATAGTAAAGCGCAGCCGGACGTAATCGGCGACCCAGCTGCCGTCCGGCTGCTGGAGCGACGGCCGAAGCCGGGCCTCCACCGCCGCCGCCACCTCGTCGCGCGCTTCCGGGGGTACTCCCGCGACTTCGAGCCAGCCCGCGCGGAAAGTCTTCACCCAGGCGGAGACCCCGGCCGGAAGCGGCGTCGGCCTGGGAATGAGGCTTGCCTGGACCCCGGTGAACCCGGCGCAGGCGTAGAGCCGGACGAACTCCTCGACGCTGGGATACCATTGCGGGTCTTCCCGCGGCACCGGGTAGCCGCGCTCGGCGAGCTCGGTCCGGATTCCGTCCCGCAAGGTCGCAATGTTGCCCTCGCCGCCCATCTCGCCGGCGAACCGGCCTCCCGGCTTGAGCACCGAGAAGACCCCCGAAGCGACCGCGTCCGGATCGAGCATCCAGTGCAATGCGGCATTCGAGAAGGCTGCGTCGAACTGGCCGAAGCGCGTTGCCTGGCCTTCGAGACCGAGCGCCTGGGCGTCGGCGACGAAGGCGTCGACGCCTCGACCGCGGGCCGCCTCCACCATCGCCTCGGAAGCGTCGAGACCGATCACCCGTGCCCCCGAATCCATGATCTTGAGGGTCAGCACCCCGTCGCCGCAGCCCAAATCGAGGATCAGCTCGCCCGGCTGGGGCGCGAGCAGATCCAGCGCCGCAGCACCCAGCGCCGGGACGAAGGCCGCGTTCCTGGCATAGTCGGTCGGAGACCATTGGGAAGAGGGATTGAGGTTCATGCTCTCCGCCTCGGCGATTGGGGCGCAGGCACGGGACCTCTCCACGCAACGATATTGATCGGATCGAGGTCGGGGCTTCGATCGGTGCAGCCCCTTTTCCCATTGATTCGGCAACGGTTGTTCACTCGACCGGTGATCACGACGTAGCTGTTGGTGAACGGCGCCGCTGCTGCGTCGAACTCGAAATCGTCACCGCTGCCGATGCCCAAGACCGGCAAATCGGGCCAGTCGAACCTCTTTCTTTCGCGGACCTTCGCATACACCTGGTTCCAAACCGCGAGGTCCTGCTCATGAGAATAGAGGTCGCAGCCATAACCTTCGCACTCGGCCAGATAGCCGGCGACTCGAACGGTCCGCCCATTGAGTTGGTCGATCCGCGGAACGAGTTCCTTGACCGTCAGAAGCGGCGGCTCGCCGGCCGGCGCGCCGCACGCTTGGACCAGCGGCAAAAGCGTTACGAATGCCAAGGCAAGGGATGGATTCACTGCGAGTCCGCGAAGGCTTTGTACGAATCCGCGTCCATCAGTCCGTCGAGCTGCGAGGAGTCGGCAAGGCGCAACCGGAAGAACCACCCCTCGCCTTCCGGGTCGCTGTTGACCAGCGAGGGATCGTCGCCGAGCGCCGGATTGGGCTCCACGATCTCGCCGTCGACGGGGGCGTAGACGTCGGAAGCCGCCTTGACGGATTCGACTACCGCGGCCTCTCCCCCCTTGGTCACCTGCCGGCCGGCCTCCGGGAGCTCGACGAAGACGATGTCGCCGAGCTGGCCCTGGGCGAAGTCGGTTATCCCGACCGTCGCTTCGTCCCCCTCGACCCGGATCCACTCATGCTCCTCGGTATAATAGACGCTCATCAGGCGGCTCCCTTGCGGTGATAGCGGTGGGCGACGAAGGGCATCGGCGCCACTTTCGCCTGGAAGATCTTGTCCCGCTGAACGAGGCGGATCTCGGAGCCGGGCTCGGCGGAAGAAGCCGGCACATACGCCATGGCGATCGGCGCCTCGAGCATCGGCGAGAAGCCGCCGCTGGTCACCTTTCCGACTTCGTCTCCGTCCTCGTCGATGACGGCGGCGCCCTCCCGCACCGGCTGCCTGCCCTCGACGGCGAGACCCACCCGGCGGCGGACGGTCCCATCCTCGATCTCGCGCAGGATCCGGGGCCAGCCGGCGAAGCCGCCTTCGGCCCGGCGCCGCTTGGAGATCGCGAAGCCGAGGTCGGCTTCGATCGGAGTCGTGTCGGAGTCGAGGTCATGACCGTAGAGCGGCAGCCCCGCTTCGAGCCTCAGCGAATCGCGGGCGCCGAGGCCGATCGGCTTGACCTCCGGCTGTGCGGCGAGAAGCTCCGCGACCGCCGGTGCCCGAGCGGCGGGTACCGAGATTTCGAAGCCGTCCTCGCCCGTATAGCCCGAGCGGCTGATCCACACGGCGGCTCCATCGAGCGCGAAGGCGCCTCCGGTCATGAACCCGAGCTGCTCGACCCCCGGCGCGAGGCGGAACAGCGCTTCGACCGCTTTCGGCCCCTGCAGCGCGAGCAAGGCCTGTTCCTTCATATGGTCGAGCACCACGCCGCGCGGAAGCCGCTCCCGCAGATAGTCGATGTCGCCATGCTTGGTGGCGCCGTTCACGACGACGTAGAAATGGTCGCCGCGGCGGGTCGCCATGAGGTCGTCGACGATTCCGCCCTCGTCGTTGAGGAGCAGCGAATAGCGCAGCCTGCCCTCCTTGAGGATCGCGAGATCGGCCGGAAGTACGCTCTCCAGGCCTTTCTCGGCCTCGAGCCCGGCGACGATCAGCTGGCCCATGTGGCTGACGTCGAACAGGCCGGCGGATTCCCGGGTCCAGCGATGCTCGGCGATGATCCCTTCATACTGGATCGGCATAGAATAGCCGGCGAACGAGACCATTCGGGCGCCCCGGCCCTTGTGCCAGGCATCGAGCGGGAGGGCGGTGTCTTGGGAATCGCTCATCGGTCCAGTCTCCAGGGCGCTGCTCCAACGCCCGGCACACGGACACCGTCGCAATCAACCCCCTCTGTCACTGGACCTGAGAGCTTTCGCGGCGCCTTTAGGTTCCGCTTACCCCTTCGGTGGGACCGGCGAGCGATCCGCTTTCCAGAGTGCCTTTGCGCGCGCGGTCCCTTGTGCCTGAGAGATTCCGGGGCGGTTGCTCCTTCGGCGGCATCGGGCCTCGCGACCCTTTGCACTCTCCCGCGCGCACCCCGGCCTGGCGACCGGCGGCAAGGGCGCTGTGGAGGTTGGCAGGGCCCAAGTCAACGCACTGTTTGGCCCGCCCCCGTGATCCCGGCGAAAGCCGGGACCTCGGGTCGAATAGTCTCGGCGGGTCTCCCCGAGGCCCCGGCTTTCGCCGGGGTGACGGGAGATCAGCGGGTCGCGTTGTAGGCCAGCTGCTCGTCGGTGAGCTGGAAGCCGACCAGCATCTCGAAGGTCGCCTTGCGGACGGCCTCCCGGACCGCGGGATCGGACATCGGGTCGATCGCGGCCGACGGGTCTCCCGGCTTGCGGCGGCGGGTGATCTGGGCGGTCACGTCGGCGGGAAGGGTCACCGCGGCCCGCGACACCGAGCCGGTCGCCGAGCCGCTCGTGCTTGCGCGCAGGGCGCCGTCGGCGAAGCTGAGCCCGACCCGGCTGACGCTCTTCGACTGGACCTGGGTCCCGCCCTGGACCGCGACGACGAAATAAGGGAGCACGACTTCGCGAGCGCCGCGGCCGTCGCGGCGCTGGGCGTGGACGTCGAAGGTGAGGCGAGTGACGATATTGTTGCCACTCTCGTCGCAGGTGGAGCGGAGGTTCGTGATGTTGGCGACCACGTCAATGGCGCTCGAATCGCGGCTGTTCGCAGGGTTGAACAAGGTGATGTCGCCGGTCGCGGCCGGGATCGCCACGGCCGGGCAGGCCGAGCGGGTCGCGGTGATGCCGGTGTCGGTGACCTGGCCGTTTGGAGTCGAGCAGGCGGCGACGGCTAGGGGAATAAGAGCGGCGAGCGCCGCCTTGGACTTGAACACTGGGTGGGAATCCTCACCTTTTGAAGATGGCCGGATCATAGGAACCGGGTTCCGTCTAAGCAAGCGATCCCGTAGAGCGATGACCACCATGCCGGCCAAGCCCCCACTCACCCTCCTGATCGCCGCTCCCCGGGGCTTCTGCGCCGGAGTGGACCGGGCGATCCGTATCGTCGAGCTGGCGCTGGAGCGTTTCGGAGCACCGGTCTACGTCCGCCACGAGATCGTCCACAACAAATATGTCGTCGACAGCCTCAAGGCCAAGGGCGCCGTCTTCGTCCCCGAGCTCGACCAGGTGCCCGACGGGGTGCCGGTCGTCTTCTCGGCGCACGGAGTGCCCAAGGCCGTGCCCGCGAAGGCCGAGCAACGGGGGCTCGAATTTTTCGACGCGACCTGCCCCCTGGTTTCCAAGGTGCACCGCCAGGCCGAACGGCTGGTCGAGAACGACCGCCACATCCTCTTCATCGGCCATGAAGGCCATCCCGAGGTGATCGGCACCTTCGGCCAGGTGCCGGAAGGACGGATGACCCTGATCGAGAGCGTGGACGATGCCCTGAGGATCGAGCCGGCGGAGCCCGACGCCCTCGCCTACCTCACCCAGACCACGCTCTCCGTCGACGACACGGCCGAGATCGTCGCGATCCTGGAACGCCGCTTCCCCGGCATCAGGGGGCCCAAGGGCGAGGACATCTGCTACGCGACGTCGAACCGCCAGGCGGCGGTGAAGGACATCGCCCGCGCCTGCGAGGCGATGCTCGTGATCGGATCGCCCAAAAGCTCCAACTCGGTCAGGCTGGTCGAGGTCGCCGAGCGCGAGGGCACCAGGGCTCGGCTGATCGGCCGGGCCGACGAGATCGATCTCGATTGGCTGGAGGGGGTCTCGACGCTTGGGATCACCGCCGGCGCTTCGGCGCCCGAGACGCTCGTGCGCGAGGTGGTCGATTTCCTGGCCGAGCGCTTCGAGGTCACCGAGACGGAGGGCCAGGGAGTCGTCGAGCGGATGGTGTTCAAGCTGCCGCGCGGGCTCGAAGCCGCTTGACCCCGGTTCCGGTAGAAATCTTCACGGACGGCGCCTGCAAGGGAAATCCGGGGCGGGGCGGCTGGGGCGCGGTGATCCGTTCCGGCGCCCATGAAAAGGAGATCAGCGGCGGCGAGCCGAACACCACCAACAACAGGATGGAGCTCCTCGCCGCGATCCGCGCCCTCGAGGCTCTGAAACGGCCTTGCGAGGTCGCGCTCTACACCGACAGCATCTACGTCCGCGACGGGATCACCAAATGGATCCACGGGTGGCGGAAGAACGGCTGGAAGACGGCCGACAGGAAGCCCGTGAAGAATGCCGAGCTCTGGCAGCAGCTCCTCGACGCCGCGGCGCCGCACAAGATCGACTGGCGCTGGGTCAAGGGCCATGCCGGCCATCCCGGGAACGAGCGGGCCGACAAGCTGGCCTGCGACGCCGCGATGGCGATCGGGCGTCGGTGAGCCGCGCGGGAAGAGTCCGAGCCTCCCTTGCCGCCGCCATTGCCGGCGAAGAAAATCGCTCCGCCGGCCCTCCGGCAAGCCGGATCGCTTCGTCGCCGCGCTCCTCGCAGTGACGGGAGCGGACGAATTTAGAACCTCACGCTGTCCAATATCGCCGCCAGCCTGGCGCAGTCGGAAGGCCGTTCGCACCAGCCGGTAATCTCGAGACCCGGCTCGAGGACGTTCCGGGCCCTGGCCCGGGCGTCGAGGGGGACGATCGCCCGGTAGAGGAAATTCGGCTCGCTCGACCCTCCGCCCTCGGCCACCCGTTTTTCCAGTCTCACGCCGTCGAGTTGCGAGACGCTCGAAGGGGGTCGGGACATATCGGCCCGGGCGAGGCCGTTGCCGAAGGAGACGATGGCGCGGTAGCCGGGGCCCGTGATCTCGCGGCCGTCGACGTCGCCTTCCAGGCGGCGGACCGAGGAGCCTGCGACCGCGAAGCTGCAGCAGCCCTCGACGATCGTTCGTCCTTCGGCCTCGAAGCGCGGGTGGACGCTATATTCGTTCCCGAGGGGCCCGGAGATGCGCCGCGTCTGAGAGCGCTCCCCGGCTGGGGGCGAGTCGCACGCCCCCAGCACGAGAAGGCCGGATGCCAGACCCATGAAGGCCAGGCGCGAGGCTCGCTCAGCGGTACCCATAAAATCCCAGCATGAGGCCTTTTTCATCCGAGCAGAAGGCGCGCTTGATCTGGCCGGCGCTGAGATAGGTGGCCATGACGCAAGGTCCCGTCGATCCGTCGGTCCGATGATCCATTCCCATGACATGGCCGAACTCGTGCAGCATCGCCGACTGAAAGTCGATCCGCTGCCCGATGTTGCTGGACGTGACGGTCGTCCCGCAGACGAGGTCGGTCGATTTCACGGTGTCGCCGCTGTCGTAATAAAGCCGGTCCGCGTTGACGGCGATGGTGGCGTCGATCGATTCGTCCGGAATCCCGGCCGTATCGTAATAAGCGGTGGCCGTGCGCATGATCGCCGACATCCCGGCGCCGTCCTGAATGTTGAGGAAATCGGGATCCTCGTCCGAACCATAATAGGTCGAGGTGTAGTTTTGGGTGGTTCCGGTCAGCTGGAACTTGGAACCGATCGCGTTGACCGTATCGGCCGCCGCTTTCATGTTCGAGTCGCACAGGACTGGGAGCGCGAGGTTGATCTTCACCGCCCGGACCGGATTGCGGTAATAATTGGTCTGGGGAACCGCGCCCGCGAAAGCGGGCGTGGCGATGACGGAGGAGACGGCGCAGGCGAGCGCCGCGAGCTTCTTGAGCATGATCGGATTTCCTTAGTTGGCGGAAGCGGAGAAGGCGGCGAGCGTCGAGCCGCGCTCGTACCCGCCGGTCGGGACGACGTTCTGGCCGGCGACGAGGAAGGCCGGGACCTGTTCGACGACGCACAGCGCGCACGCCTTGCCGCGGGCGGCGAAATCGGCCTGGTAGCGGGCGTTGGAGGCGATCAGGGCGACCTTGGCGCCGTCGGCGAGCGGGTCCTCGTCGCTGACCTCGACCACCCGGTTGTCGGCGCCCTTGCCGCTCAGCCGGCGCAGCCGGATCGTCTCGCCCGCCTTGGCCGAGCCCTTGACCGCACGGTCGACGACGATCTCGACCGTCGACCTGAAACCGTCGCCGAGATCTTCGGCGACCGTCCTTCCGACGGTCCCGACCACGACGGTGTCCGCGAGCAGCTTCTCCTGGCCGAGAGTCGCTCCACCGCGGATCCGGGCCGCCGCGGCCTGGACGTAGAGAGCCGAATCCTCCGGCGAGCGGCGAAGATCGCCGGCCTTGAAGCCGAGCACGGCCAGGGTCTGGGCGACATCGATCAGGAAGCTGTCGTTCAGGGCCGAGTGGCTGCCCTTGTCGACGAAGCCGGGCGCCGCCGGGGCGACGGCGACCGCTCGGACCATCGCATTGAGCGAGCCCAGATTGGCCTGGTCCGCGATTCGCCCGCTCCTCTCGTTCTGAAACTGGCGCTTGTGCGCCAGGAACGCCTTGGTGCTTTCCTCCTGGGTCCGGCCGGGCGCCGGCTCCTGGGCGCTGGCGGCGCCGACCAGCAAGGCTGCGGCCGCGAATGAGGTCGTAAGATATTTCCTTGGCATTTCATACTCCGATTGCCCCGATTGGCATAGGAAAGAAACTATTGTGATCCCGTTTTGTTCCTATCGAAATTCGCCAAAGCCAGATTTTTCGACGCAAGGCGCGAAACCAGGTGGCCGGGGCCACGAACCCTGCCCGACCGAACCCGGCCGCGGCGCTCAAATATGAGTGATTGCTAGCGGAACCGGTCCGGAGCGTAGGGCTCGGGATCGATCCGGGGGACCCGGCCGAGGAGCAGGTCCGCGGCGAGTCCGGCCGCGGCCGGAGCGGTCTGGATGCCGAACCCGCCCTGCCCGGCGCACCAAAAGAAGCCGGGCACGCCCGGGTCGAAGCCGTAGACCGGGCGGCGGTCGGGGGCGAAGGTCCGAAGCCCGGCCCAGCTTCGCTCGACCCGCTCAACCTTCCAGTCGACCGCCTGCTGGAGCCGATCGATGGCGATCGCCACGTCGAGCTCCTCCGGCGCGCAGTCGCACGGGTCGCAGGGCGTCTCGTCGTGCGGGCTGAGCCACAGCCGTCCCCCCGCTTCCGGCTTGAAGTAGAACCGCTCCAGGGCGTCCATCACCAGTGGAAGGTCGGCCGCCGCCGGCGGATCGACCCGAAGCTGCGAGAGCGTCCGCCGGTAAGGCTGGAGGCCGACCGGCGCCGCGCCGGCCATGGCGGCCACCCGATCGGCCCAGGCTCCGGCGGCGTCGACGAGCACGCCAGCCCTGAAGCCCCCGGCGGCGGTCTCCACCGCCCAGCCTCCCCCCTCCCGCCGCAGGCCGCGAACCCCGGCGCCGGTCAGAAGCTTCGCCCCGTTCCGCTTCGCCTGAGCCAGGAAGAAGCCGTGGAGCCCGGCGACGTCGATGTCCCTGCAGCTCGGCTCCAGCACGCCCGCGATCCACGGGTCGCGAAGGCCCGGGAGAAATGCTTCGAGGTCCGCCCGGTCGAGCCGTTGGAAACCGACGCGCTCGCCGAATTCCGACTCCAGCGCCGCAAGTGCGTCGAGGCCGTCCGAACCGGCGATGTGCAGCCCGCCGCGCGGAGCGAGGAAGCCGTGGCCCTCGAGGAACGGGCCCGAGGCGGTGGTGAGCGGCTGGACGAAGGGTCCGCCATAGCTTTCCGCCCAGAAAGCGGCCGAACGGCCGGTGGAATGATAGCCGGGCTGGTCCTCCACCTCGAGCAGGAGCACCGTTGCCTCGCTCGAAACCTGCGCGGCGAGACTGGCGCCGGCCATTCCGGCGCCGATGATGACGATGTCGGGCTCCAAGCTCATCGAGCGGCGTGGCGGTCCAGGAAGGCGTCGATCGCCGCGAGGGCGCGCATCCGGACCTCGTCGCGCTCGCGAAGGATCTCATGCGCGGAATCGTCGTACATGACGAGCTCGGAGCGGCGAAGCTGGGCGGCGGTGCGCCGGATCGCCTCGGCGCTCACCAAACGGTCGCGCTCGGTGGCGATCAGAAGCACCGGAGCCTCAACCCCCGCCAGCATGGCGGGGGTAAGGGCCGCGCAGGACTGGAAAGCCGCTTTCAGCCAGCCCCAGCTCGGAACTCCGAGGTTGAAGCTCGGATGCCTTTCCCACCACCACAGCTCGTCGTCGTAGCGGTCGGCGCAGCCGGTGAGGATCGCCTGGCGCATCGAGCCCGCCGGCTCGGGAGTCAGCGACCGTTGCCAGGCGGGCTGGCCGGCCCAACCGAAAAGCGACGCAGTCGAGGCCAGCCACTGGGCGGCCGCCGGCGGCACCGGCCCGCTGTTGATCATCAGCATCGGCGCGACCAGCACCGCGGCGTCGATCGGCGGATGCCGCTCGGCCAGCGTGCGCAGGAGGACGTGGCCCCCCATCGAATGGGCGACGACGACATGGGGCCCGGGAGTCGCCCGGCGCCAGGAGTCGATGAAGGCCGCGAGGTCCTCGACCAGCGTCTCGAAGCGGTCGAGGTGGCCGCCCGGCAGGTCGCCCTGCGACCCCCCCTGCCCCCGCCAGTCGAAGGCGGCGACGTCCCAGCCGCGGCTATGCCAATGATCCTGGGCCTCGAGATATTTCTCGATGAAGTCGCCCCGCCCCCCGGCGAAGAGAAGGCTCCCGCGGACCGACGCGCCCTTCTCCTGCCGCCGCTGCAGGGTGCGGACCGTCCAGCCATCCGCCGCCTTCCATTCGCCGAAGCGGGCCCCGGCCGGAACGGAGCGGCGGTCGAACGCTTGACTGTCCATGGGGCCGGTTACGGTTTCGAAAGCTGTTCCGTCTAGTACCTGGTTCCCATGCAAGGGCCACTTTCCTGGTTTTTCATCGCTTTGCTCGCCGCGGCGCTCGTCGTTGCGGCGATCGGCGACTGGCGCACCCGGACGATCCCCAACCGGCTCAACGGGGTCATCGCCCTCCTGGCGGTTCCCTTCTGGTGGAGCGTCGGCCTCAGCCTGTGGCCGGGCGTCGCGCTTCAGGTCGGGCTGGCGGCCGGGGTCTTCGGACTGTTCGCCATCGCCTTCCGCTTCGGAGCGATGGGGGGCGGCGACGTCAAGATGGCTGCGGCGCTCGCTTTGTGGCTGCCCTTCGCCGAGATCGTGAAGCTGCTAGCGGTCATGTCGATCGCAGGCGGGGTCCTGACCGTTGCGATGGTGGCCGCTCACCGGATGGCGAAGGCGGCCGGCCAACCCGAAATTCCGTACGGCATCGCCATCGCATTCGGCGGTTTTTGGCTGATTGGCGAACGGTTTCTTAACCAATTTGTCTGACATGGGAGCCTGCAATTTGAAGCGGGCTAGGAGGCGACTGGCGTCATGGATGTGAAAAAGCTCGTGCTGCTGATCGGAGCGCTGATCGTCGCGGCCGTCACGGCGGTGACCGCCAAGAACATGTTCAGCGGCGCCGCAGCGCCAACGGCAATGGCCAAGCCCGCGGTTCCCGCCGGCCCGGAAGTGCTGGTGGCGACCCGCGCCCTCCCGGTCGGCACCATCATCGACGCCGAGGCCTTCCGCTTCCAGCGCTGGCCCGAAGGCCTCGTGCAGCCCGCTTACTACATCAAGGGCAAGCCCGGAGTGGTGCCGGCCCAGCTCATCGGCACAGTGGTGCGCAACGAGATCACGGCCGGCCAGCCCTTCACCCAGGGCGCACTGATCAAGCCGGGCGATCGGGGCTTCCTCGCCGCCGCGCTCGGACCGGGCATGCGCGCCGTCACGGTCCCCGTTTCCGCGACCAGCGGAGTGGCAGGCTTCATCTTCCCCGGCGACCGGGTCGACATCGTCCTTACCCAGGAAGTCGCCGGCGGCGGCGACGGGCTGCCGCTCAAGGTCTCCGAGACCGTGATGCGCAACGTCCGGGTGCTCGCCACCGACCAGCGAATGGATGCGAAGGGCGAGGACGGCAAGGCGGTCGTCCAGCGCTTCACCATGGTCACCCTCGAGGCGACCCCCAAGCTCGCCGAGAAGATCGCGGTCGCCCAGAAGATCGGCGATCTCTCCCTCTCGCTCCGCTCGATCGCCGACAATTCGGCCGAGCTCGAGCGCGCCATCGCCTCGGGCGAGGTGAAGGTGCCGCAGACCGACGATCCCAAGGCGGAGAAGCGGATGCTGCTCGCAATCGCCAACCAGCCTTCCGACGGCATCTCCACCTACACGACGGGATCCGACGTCTCGCGCTTCCAGCGCAGCACCGTCCCCGGAACCGGCAAGAAGGCCTCGCCCGAAGACAAGATGGCCGACGCCCTGAGCAACCTCGCGCTCGCCGCCGCCGGCAAGGCCGCAGGCACCGCCGGCGCCACGGGCGCCGCCGCCGTCGCAGTCTCTACTCCCACGGGTCCCACCGTTCGGGTCGCCCGCGGCAACAGTGTCACCATCGTTCCGGTCGGAGCCAAATAAGATGACAAAGCTGAACATCATGCGCCGTGCAACGGTCGGAACCGCGATCGCCGCGGTCCTCGCCGCCAGCGTCACCCCGGTGATGCCGAGCCTGGCCCTCGCCGCGCCGCCGCCGCCGGGCACCTACCGGCCGACGAACAAGGTTCTGCTGTCGGTCGGAGAAGGCGAAGTCATCTCGCTGTCGAGGCCCGTCGTCGACGTCTGGACCTCGAACCCGGCAGTCGCCGACGTCAACGTCACCAGCCCACGCCAGCTCGGACTGTTCGGCAAGGGCGACGGCGAGGCCACGGTCATCGCCACCGCGGCCGACGGCTCGGTGGTCTGGGGCGCCCACGTCCAGGTCAGCCAGAACATCTCCTCGATCGACCAGATGCTGAAGGCCGCGATGCCGGAGGCCAACATCTCCATCACCCATGTCGGCCAGCTCGCCGTCATGAACGGAACCGTGGCCTCGCCGGCCGACAGCGCCCAGGCGGAGCAGCTCGTCCGGACCCTTCTCAATCCGGGCGTCGATGCGACCGCGCCGGGCGCGGTCCTGAAAATCGTCCCGGTCAACCGCCTCCGGACGGCGACCCCGCTCCAGGTGACCTTGAAGGTGACCATCGCGGAGGTCAGTCGGACCCTGATCAAGGAGATCGGAGTCAACCTGCTCAACCGCGACAATGACGGCGGCAGCGGCAACGGCTTCATCTTCGGAGTGGGCCAGGGCAATGCGGGCACCATCACGGACAAGCCGCTCGGGATCACCGATCCGAGCACCGGCCTTCCGTTCAACGCGACCAAATACACCTTCGCCAACGGCGCCGGGACCACGCTCGGCTTCGCCGGCCACCTCCTCGGGATGGACCTTCTCTCGACCCTGAAGCTCAACGAGCAGGTCGGAGCCGTCCACACCCTGGCCGAACCGAACCTCACCGCGCTTTCGGGCGAGACGGCCAGCTTCCTGGCCGGCGGCGAGTTTCCGATCCCCTCCTCGAGCGGCCTCAACGGCACCTCGGTGGAGTTCAAGCAATATGGAGTGAGCCTCGCATTCACTCCGACGGTCCTCTCAGACGGCCGGATCTCCATGCGGGTGCGCCCGGAAGTCTCCGAGCTGTCCGACGCCGGCGCCATCGTGATGAACGGCTTCAGCATCAAGGGCCTCACCACCCGGCGCGCGGAAACGACCGTCGAGCTAGGCTCGGGCCAGAGCTTCATGATCGGCGGCCTGCTCCGCAACAGCAGCGGCAACAGCACCGACAAGGCGCCCTTCCTCGGCAGTCTCCCGATCCTCGGAGCTTTGTTCCGGTCGAACAGCTTCAAGCGCAACGAGACCGAGCTGGTGATCGTCGTGACGCCCTATCTCGTCCGTCCGGTCAACGCCTCGCAGATCGCGCTCCCGACCGACGGCTTCCGAGGCGCCAACGGCCTCGAACGGGTGCTGCTCGACACCGGCGAGTACAGCAAGAGTGGCGCGGTCCGCCCGGCCCCGACCATGGCCGGACCGCGGGTCCAGGGGCCCGGTATGAGGGGCCTGTCGGCCGCTCCGGCCCGCAGGGCCCCGGCTCCGGTCCCGGCCCAGCGCCAGGCCGAGTCCAAGGCGACCCGTCCGCAAACCGCCTCCGCCGCCCCCGGCTTCAGCTTCTGATCGATCGAAAGGACGTGACCATGGCACGCACCAAGTCTCTCGCCGCCGTCTTCGCGATCGGCGCGGCCGTCGCCCTCACCGCGTCCGCGCAGGCCAGGCCGCCCCGCGACCGGCACGGACCCGAGCGCGGCCTCGACTCGCTCAATCAGCCGGTCGTCCAGAGATCCGACTATCTGCTCGACCTCGCCGACAATGGCGGCCTCAGCGAAGCCGACCTTGGCCGGCTCGACTCCTGGTTCACCTCGCTCGGGCTCGGCTATGGCGATCATGTCTTCGTCGACCGCGGCACCTCGATGGGCCGCCAGGACGTCGCGGGCGTCGCGGCCGCCTATGGGCTGCTGCTGAGCCCCGGAGCTCCGGTGCTCGAGGGCGATGTTCCGATGGGCGCGGTCAGGGTCATCGTCAGCCGCACCACGGCGAGCGTCCCGGGCTGCCCCAATTACGAGGAACAGCGCGGGCCGAGCTCGGTCTCCGCCAATTACGGCTGCTCGGTGAACTCGAACCTCGCCGCCATGATCGCGGACCCGAACGATCTGGTCCTGGGCCAGGTCGGAAGCGTCTACGGCGACGCCAATACGTCCTCGAAGGCGATCCGGGTCTACCGGCAGACCGCCCCGACCGGCACCAAGGGCCTCACCGACGTCAGCACGAAGGGTAATTAGATGAACGCGCCTTTCAACGCTTCGCGCGCCGCAGCGCTTCGCGATCCCTTCAGCGCCTTCGTCTGCGACGACGCGACCGCGGAAATGCTTCGGCCGATCGCCGTCGAGCACGGCTGGGCCCCGGAGAAGGTCAACAAAGGGGGCCTGCGCAACGCGGTCCAGACCCTGTCGGTCTCGGCCAGCCCGGCGATCCTGTTCGTCGACCTGTCGGAATCGGGCGATCCGCTCAACGACATCAACGCCCTGGCGGAAGTCTGCGAGCCCGGAACGGTGGTGATCGCCGCCGGCCAGGTCAACGACGTTCGACTCTACCGCGACCTCGTGGCGTCGGGCCTTCAGGATTATCTGCTCAAGCCCTTCACTCCCGACCAGTTGCGCGATTCCTTCGCCAATGCCCAGATGACCATTTCCGGGCCGAGGGTGAACGAGGCCGCGAGCGAGAAGCCCCACGTCATGGCCGCGGTCATCGGCGTGCGCGGCGGGGTCGGGGCTTCGACCCTGGCGACTTCGCTGGCGTGGATGATGGGCGACAAGGCGGGACGCTCGACGGCCCTTCTCGACCTCGACATCCATTTCGGAACCGGCGCGCTGGCGCTCGATCTGGAGCCGGGCCGCGGCCTTACCGACGCGATCGAGAATCCGAGCCGGATCGACGGCCTGTTCATCGAGCGCGCGATGGTCCGCGCCAACGAGAAGCTCTGCGTGCTTTCCGCGGAGGCGCCGCTCAACCAGCCCCTGCTCAACGACGGAAGCGCCTTCTTCCAGCTTCAGGAAGAGCTTCGCAACGCCTTCGAGAGCACCGTGCTCGACCTCCCGCGCGCCATGCTGATCCAGCATCCGCACCTGGTCCAGGACGTCCATGTCGCGATCGTCGCGGTCGAATTCACGCTCGCCGCGACCCGTGACGCGATCCGGATCCTGAGCTGGCTGAAGGCCAATGCGCCGCAAGCCAAGGTGCTCGTCGTCGCCAACCGCGTCCCGGCGGGCGCGCAGGAGATCAGCCGAAAGGATTTCGAGCAGTCGATCGAGCGCTCGGTGGACATCGTGATCCCGTTCGAGCCGAAGGCCGCCGCTCAGTCGGCCAAGCTCGGCCAGCCTTTCGCCAAGGTCGCGACATCATCCAAGGTCCAGGGTCCGCTGACCCAGCTGGTGGCTCTCACCACCTCGACCGTCGAAAGCGGCGAGAGCCCGGTCGAGAAGCCGAAGGACGGAGCGAAGTCGCTGCTCGACAAGCTCAATCTCAAGGGCCTGGTCGCGAAGAAGCCGAAGCCGGCGACGGCATGAACGGGCGCCGGCAGCCTCGCCGGCGCATGGAATAGGAGCAGCATGTGCTGAGCTTTCCGATCCTGATGCTGGGCGGCGGCGTGCTGGTCGTGCTTATGCTGATGGTGTTCGCCATGGGCGGGCCCAACGTCTCGAAGGTGCAGAACCGGCGGCTCGAGAGCGTCCGGGAGCGCCACAGCAAGTCCAACGAGGTGGCCGCCCAGGCGCAGCTCAAGCGAATTCTGCAGGGCCGCACCCAGACCAAGATGGACGGACTGGCGCAGCGCCTCATCCCCAAGCCGGCCCTGCTTCGAAGGCGGCTTCAGCAGACCGGGCGGAACTGGAGCCTGGCTCAGTACGGGCTCGTCTCGCTCGGAATCGTCGTGGTGCTCAGCGCGGCGCTGATCGCCAAGGGACTGCCGCTGCTCCTCGCAGTGCTGATCGGACTCTTCATTGGAATCGGGCTTCCGCACAAGATCATCAGCAAGATGATCAAGCGCCGGGTAGCAAAGTTCACCGCCCGATTCCCCGACGCGATCGAACTGATGGTCCGGGGCCTTCGCTCGGGCCTCCCGATTTCCGAGACCCTCGGAATCGTCGCCGACGAGCTTCCCGGAGCGATCGGCGACGAGTTCAGGACTGTCTCCGACAAGATGAAGATCGGCCGGACGATGGAGGCCGCCCTCCAGGACGTCGCCGACCGGCTGGGCACTCCCGAATTCCAGTTCTTCGTCATCACGCTCGCCATCCAGCGCGAGACCGGAGGCAACCTCGCCGAGACCCTCGCCAACCTCGCCGACGTGCTCAGGAAGCGGGCTCAGATGAAGCTCAAGATCAAGGCCATGTCGTCGGAATCCAAGGCTTCGGCCTGGATCGTCGGCTCCCTGCCCTTCATCGTCTTCCTGCTGATCTGGTTCATCAACGGCGAATATATGCAGAACTTCTTCGTCGACGAGCGGCTGATGATCGCCGGCGGCGGCGGGCTGGTCTGGATGGGGATCGGCGTATTCATCATGGCCAAGATGGTCGACTTCGAGATCTAGGGGCGGTTTGAGAATGACACTTCCTCCTTCATCCGGCCCGACCGTCATGGGGATCGACGTCGTGATGGTGGCGACCTTCATGGCCGCCATCGCCACCTTCGCCGTGCTCGTCGCAATCTATGCCGCCACCACGGTCAAGGACCCGATGGCCAAGCGCGTGAAGGCGCTCAACGAGCGGCGCGAGCAGCTGAAGGCCGGGATCGTCGCCTCGACGTCGAAGCGCCGGCGCAACATCACCAACAAGAACGAGGTCGCCGACAAGGTCAGGAGCCTGCTCGGCTCGCTCAAGATGCTCCAGGCCGAGCAGGTCGAGAAGGCGCAGCGCAAGCTGATGCAGGCCGGAATCCGCTCCAAGGACCTCGCCTTCGTCGTCATCTTCGCCCGGCTCGTGCTCCCGCTCGTGATCGGCTCGGTGGTCATCGTCGGAGTCTATCTGCTCGACTGGTTCCCCGAATGGGGCCCGATCAAGCGCTACGGCCTCACCGCCTTCTCGCTGATCGGAAGCTACAAGGCGCCGGACCTGTGGCTGAAGAACAAGATCAACAAGCGCTCCGCGGCGGTGCGCAAGGGTCTTCCGGACGCGCTCGACCTGCTCGTCATCTGCGCCGAGGCCGGCCTCACCGTCGACGCCGCCTTCAACCGAGTCGCCCGCGAGCTCGGCAAGGCCTATCCCGAGCTCGGCGACGAATTCGCTCTTACGTCGATCGAGCTGGGCTTCCTCACCGATCGCCGCTCCGCGTTCGAGAACCTGGCCAACCGGATCGACCTCGACGCGGTCAGGGGAGTCGTCACGACGATGATCCAGACCGAGAAATACGGAACTCCGCTGGCGAGCGCGCTTCGGGTTCTCGCCGCCGAGTTCCGCAACGAGCGGATGATGCGCGCCGAGGAGAAGGCCGCCCGGCTTCCGGCGATCATGACCGTTCCGTTGATCCTGTTCATCCTGCCCGTGCTGTTCATCGTCATCCTCGGCCCGGCGAGCTGCTCGATCTCCGACAATCTGATGAAGTAAGATCGCCGTCCCGGCTTCCGCCGGGACGACGTGCCGGGGCTTCATCGTCGCACGGAACAATACGCCCACCCCGCCCATTGATCCGCCGCCGAAACAAGCGACGGAGACCGCCTCGTGACCCTCTTCACCCCCGACCAGTGGCTCATCGTCGCACTCGTCTTCTTCCTCGGCCTGGTGCTTGGAATGGCGCTCATGGCCGGCGGCAAATGGAAGCGGCTCTACAGGGAGGAACGCGCCCGCGCGGACGCGGCCGAAGCCGAGAACCGGCGACTGACGAAGGAATCCGGCGAAATGGACACGCTCCGCCACGCCGCGGCCAGGGACGAGGCAAGGCGCCGCCCGGACGGGCCCGGACCGCTCTAGGGGCGGACGCCATTCAGCCCGGCGTCATGAGCGGGCGACTTTTCTGCCCTGACGAAAGGGGAGACCGCGATGAGAGGAATTCGAGGAGCGATCGTCGCAGCGGCGGCCCTGCTCGCTCCGGCGGCGGGCCAGGCCCAGAGCCGCCTGGTGAACCAGGATTTCTGCTGGGGCCTGAAGCGGGTGGTCGAGGCCGCGCAATATGAAGGCGGCTTCGTCGGGCTCGAGCGCAGCCGCGCCGCCCCGCCGCATCTGGGCTTCCGCCACGGCTGCCGGGCAACCGGCGACCAGCGCCGCCAATATTGGCTGTGCAACCAGAATCTGGCGCCCCCCGAGCTCAGTCTCGAAAGCCTCGCCGCACAAACCGCCGACTGCTTTGCCGAAGCGGTGCGGAGCAAGGACTCGCCCGGCCGCGAAGCCGTCTTCACGCTGCCCTATGCCCGGATCCGAATTTCCGAGCGTGGCGGGCCGAGGGCGCATGTCGGGCGCATCGTGACGTTGGTGGTCGAGGCGATTCCTGCGCCCCAGGGCGTCGCGGAATAGGTTGAATCGTTGAACCGTTCGCCCTGAGCCTGTCCAGGATGCGCCCTCAGTCGACCTTGCGGATTGTCGAATTGAGGGTGGCCGCCTTGAATCCGAACTTCTTGAACACCATCCGGTTCGACGCCGTCCTTCCGCCCGGATGGAGCGTGATCCACTGCTCGACCTGGGCCTTCTCCTCCCGAGTCTGATATCTGAGATGGAGGACGTTGCCCCGGATATCCCCGGTCACCGGTCCGTTCGCGTCGGAAATGGTGCCGCTCAGCCGGTTCGGCCCGGACCGCATCAGGCGCCAGGAGCGGCGGCGGGGGGGCTTGCCCTCTTCATAGACCATCTGGTCGAGGATGAGCGCTCCCGATCTGTCGAGCCGCCCCCGCGTGACGTCGCGCACCTTGCGCGAGCCCGCGAGAGTGATCTGGGCGGTTCCGGACCCTTCGGTGCGGCCGACGAAGAAATGCTCGGGGGCGGTTGCGGCCGGAGCGGCGGCGGCGAGGAGGAGCAGGGCGGAGAGGATCATCGTTGCCGACTAGCCCATCGACCGCGGCTGCGATAGCTCCCCACCGCCCCGCCACGGCAAGATCCCTACCAGACCCGGACCCGTTGCTCCGGGGGCAGGTACAGCTTGTCGCCGGGCTTGACGTCGAACGCCTTGTACCAGGGGTCGAAGTTCCTGAGAATCGCGTTGACCCTGGCGAAGCCGGGGGAATGCGGATCGGTCTCCATCAGCTGGCGGAGGAACGGGTCGCGGTAGATCGTCCGGTAATGCTGGGCGTAGGAGAGGAAGAAGCGCTGGTCGCCGGTCAGGCCGTCGATGACCGGCGCCTCCTTGCCCCTCAGCGACAGCCGATAGGCCTTGTAGGCCATCGAGATCCCGCCGAGATCGCCGAGATTCTCGCCCAGGGTCAGCTTGCCGTTGATGCAGGCCTTGCCTCCGTCGAGCGGGCAGATCGCGTTATATTGCGCCTCGAGCCTCTCGCCGAGCTTCTTGAAGGTTGCCGCGTCCTGCGGTGTCCACCAGTTCTTCAGAGCTCCGGTGCCGTCGTAGCGCGAGCCTTCGTCGTCGAAGCCGTGGCCGATCTCGTGACCGATGGTCGCGCCTATCGCGCCGTAATTGACCGCCGGGTCGGCCTCGGGGTTGAAGTTGGGCGCCTGCAGGTAGGCGGCCGGATAGGCCATGTCGTTGGCGGTCGCCATGTAATAGGCGTTCACCGTCTGCGGGGTCAGGAGCCACTTGCTCCGGTCGACGGGCTTGCGGAGGTCCGACAGGTCCTTCGCCCATTGCCATTCGGCGGCGGCGATCCGGTTCCCGATCGGGTCGTCCGGCCTGACGACCAGGCCGTCATAGGTCTCGAACTTGTCCGGATAGCCGATCTTGACGCTCAAGGCGTCGAGCTTGGCCTTGGCGGCGGTCCGGGTGGCGGGAGTCATCCACTGCAGGGTCTTCAGATTGTCCGTCATCGCGGCCCGCAAGTTGCCGACCAGCTCTTCCATCGCGGCCTTGCTCGACGGCGGGAAGTGCCGCTCGACATAGACCTTGCCGATGGCCTCGCCGAGGCTGCCCTCGACCTCCGAGACCCCGCGCTGCCAGCGGTCGCGCTGGCGCTCGCGGCCCTGGAGATACTTGCCGTAGAAAGCGAAATTGGCGTCGTCGATGTCGCTCGGCAGGAGCCCCGAATTGCCGGACAGCACCCGCACCGTCATCCACGACTTCCAGGTGTCGAGTGGAGTCGCCATGATCAGCTTCATCATCGCCGGCAGCCCGGTGCCGAGCTTGGCAAGCTGCGCGGGCGTCAGTCCCTGGGCGGCGATGACCTGGGGCGTGGGCGGAATCTCGGCGACGTTGAAGCGGTCGGTGGGAAGCAGGCCCCGGCCGGCCAGATAGCGGTCCATCGGGAACGGGCGCGCCGCCGCGACGAAGTCGGCGTGGCTCATCCGGTGGGTGGTGATCTCCGGGTTGCGCGACAGCGCCCGGTCCCACATCGCCGCAGCCATCTTCTTCTCGAGCTCGAAGATCGCCTGAGCGGCCGGGCGCGGCGACGGATTGCCCGCCTTGCCGAGCAGGAAGGCGAGATAGTCGATATATTTGGCCCGCATCTCGAGGTTGCGCGGATTGTCGACGAGGTAATTGTCGCGGTCCGGAAGTCCGATGCCGCCCAGGCCGACGAAGACGATGTTGCTCTTGGGATCGCCCGGATCGATGCTGACCCCTTCCCCGAACGGCGCCGGATAGCCGGTCTTCGCCCACAGCGCCGCAAGCTCCTCGTGGCTTCTCACCGCCGCGATCCGGTCGAGATAGGGCTTCGCCGGAGCGAGGCCCGCGCGATTGATCGCCTCGACGTCGAGGAAGGCCCGGTACATGTCGGCGACCCTCTGCTCGACGCTGCCGGGCGCGTTCCGACCGGCGGCGAGATCGTCGATGATCGCCTTGACCGCCCGCTCCGAGCCGATGCGCAGGTTGGTGGTGACGCCATAATAGGGATATTTGGGCGGGATCCTCGTCGCCGCCTTCCACTTGCCGTTCACATAGGCGTCGAAATCGTCGCCGGGCCGGATGGAGGTATCGAAGTCGGCCGGGTTCACGCCCCAGCCGGGGAAGGTCATCGGCTCGGGGTCTTCCTCGGAGGCCGCGGCCGCGGCGGGCGCCGCGGTCTGCGACCGGGCGGAGCCCGAAACGGTGAGCGCCAGCGAAGCCGCCGACACCAGCAGAAGATCAAACCCACGTTTCATATCGCTTTCCCCCACGAATACACTTGTAGTCGGTACTTGTAGCTTGGCCGCCGGCGGAACCGCTTACCCAGATTTGCGCAAATGAGGATTGGCACGGAGCGGAGTGGCGATCGGGCGCGGGCCGCGCCCGCAAAAGGGTCTTTTTCTATTCGCCCCGTCCCGGAGTTCGATTGGACAAGTCGACAGCGACAACCTCCTGAAGGGCTTGCAGTCCGGTCAGGAGTTCTGGTCTGGTGCGGATCTCGAAGGTCGGGCCCAGGCAGCTAGATGGGTGCGAGTTCCGAAGAATCACTGCGAGTGATCTCGATCCAGTCGACCAGTTCCTCACCCATGATCTTTTCGAAGGCGATGACGCTTTCCACCAATTCGTTCCGGCGCACCGAACCCGGCGACTGGATCTCCGCTTCGAGAGCCGATCCGTGACGCCGTAACCACTCCTCGATCGTCCGCCGCTGGCTCGAGTAGCGGTGCAGAAGTCCGCGGGAATTCTGACCATAAAGCGAGGTCACCAGCAGGGTCGCGAAGGCGATGGTGCTGAGCCATACGAAATTGGCCGCCTTCTCCACCCGGTTACCGACGTGGATGAGATGGAGCTGTTCGGAAAGCTCGAGAAGCGTGAGCAGGGCGCAGATAACGAAGGCCACGCGGAGCCATCTCTCGCGCCAGTGGCGGGGGCGGCTCGTGCGGGCTTCGGCCTCCCTGAACCATCGCTCCTGCCGGTACGGCCGCCGATTGAGATAAAGACTGAGGGCGCTGGCGCAGAATTGTCCCTTGATCAGCAGGTCGTCGTGAAGCTTTCGGAGACGCTCTTCCCACATGCGGACAACACGCTCGGTAAGCGCTTCGTCGTCGGGCAGTTCCTCACAGATTTGCGCCCATTGGGCTCGGTACGCCTCCCGCGCGTCGTCGCTTTGCGGCAGCAGGATATGATGGACGGTTGTCCATTGCCGGGCAAATTCGACCCGAGCCCGAGCGGCGATCCATCGATTGCGAAGATCCCTGCTTCGAAGGAAAATCCACAAGACCATGGCAAGCACACAAACATCGAAAGCCATGGCAAACCACCGGACGGCCTCGACCTCGGCGAATAGAACCACCTTGGCCGAGAACAGCATGAACGAAAGAGTGAGCAATATTCCGGACGCTAGGGCACGACTTACCGAACGGCTCTGGAGGTCCACTGCAAATTGCTGGCTGCTCTTGAGCATCTCCTTCAGAAGCTCGTGGTCCCCACGGCCGCGCTCGCCGGAGACGCCTGGCAAATGTATATAGGCGCGAGCGCGGCTCTTCTCGATGAGCCAGATCAAAATTGGAAACAGGAGGGCAACCGCCAGCAGGCCCGCCAAAAAGAAAACGACCGCCTCCATCGGCCGGGCCGACTCAGCGAGGCCGGGCACCGGCACGTTTGCAGAAGTCACAAGCGATGAAGAAGGAGGACCAAGGTTCCCTTTTCCTTCTTCTTCCATTTTATCGCGAAGCCGCGTCCCTGAAGCCACTGCTCAAGGCTGCTTTCGTCGTAGACGGTGGTAAAGCCAAGATTGATACGTTTTTCCTTGAGCGCTGTTTTCTTTTCATATTCCCCTTTGAAACGAAAACGGGCGTTGACATCCTTCACTGCGATGAGAACGCTTAATGCATTCGGCACTTGGGTCAGCCGTGTCGTCACCTCGTGAACGAATTTCTCCTTGTCGTACTGAGCGTCGGTCAGCATCTCGATCGGCCCGAATGCAAATCGGTTATGCACTCGGTGGCTATAATTGCGGACGATCTCATCCCGCTGCTTCTGGGTCAGATTCTCGGTCGTGCTCCCGAAATCGTGCAACCTTGCGTCGAGCAGCAGATAGTCGCCTTCGTTCATGCCCTCGAGGACCTTGCCGATGAGCTCGGCCTCACGATAATTACCCAGCGAGAAACCGGCGAGGCAGAACAGATTCACGGAGCTGTCAAATGCGAATATCGGACGATATCGAGCCAGCTGGGTGAAATCTCCATGGATAGCTTTCATTTGGAAGGAGCGTTCGAGAAACGGGCACTCAATCACTTCTTCCACAGCCTTTTGTAGAAGCTCCAGCGAGATATCTATTGGATAATAATTGAGAAGATTTGCGCGGCCCACCAACTCCCGCAACATGTAGACGTCGATCTCTCCGTCTCCGGGGCCCAAACTGATATAGTCGACGTCTGTCCCCTCCAGCCCCGCTGCGGTGATAATTTCGGGTATCGACCGGCGGTAGAGCGTCATCAGTTCGGAATGGGGATAGTCCGGATCTTGGCTGATCGCGAGCCAGTTGCGAGCTCCGAGCACGCCCAGATAATTGTACCGGATGTCGACGGTCGCGCGGTTACGCAAATAGCTTTCCGCTTGAGCGAACAATTCCAGGCTGTTCATCGTATGGCTAATCGCCGAATCGACTATGAAATCAGTAAAACCTCCGCGCACGAGCACGTTGGGCTGATCGTCCTCGTCGAATGACCCTTCGAAGCTTCCGGTAAGCTCGGCACGAAGATAATCGCCGCCCGACGTGTCGACGCTGCACCCCGCGGCTCGGAGGCGCTCCACGAAGGCGTTGCGCACGTGCGGCTCGTCGCGAAGGTGGACGTAATCGAGCCCGGCAAGGTCGCTTACTTCGCGCAGCGCTCCGGCGCGCACGAGAATGGTCCGCTCAACCCCGACCATCGCCAAGGCGTAGCCCGCCTCCAGCAGCACATTCGGACGAGGTTGAAAGGAGGGGGGCTCGTGACCGAGAGAAGGTCTCAACTGAACCGAATCGTCGGCCGTGAAGAGCAGCACCGCGCATTGCGACGCGGCCAACCCTGCCGCGACGACTTCCAAGGTGGTCGGCGACGCTTTTTCCGTCAGCGCTGCCGCTTGGGACCATTGAAGCGGGTGAAGCTTCAAAGCACGGAGAAAGTTGAAGACTGCGTTCCGGGCTGCTTTGTTTCGCCCATAGACGACAAAGACCGTGCTTCCTTTGCTCAACCGCTGCCCCTTCGCCGCTCAGGAAAAGCGTTTGTTGCGGTGGCTTGAGAAAGAGTCAAGGCGGTCAACCGATACGCGCCGACAAGATTCGGTCAGCCTACATGAGGACGCAGTATTCGCCTGGCGGCAACCGTTACTCAGTCTAGCTACGACCAAATAGAGCAGGGGCCCCGCCATTCCGCCCGGAGTGCGAACCGCGACGGCCGCTTGGCTGGCTCCACTTCAGCTGCTGGCGGAACTGACCGATGGTTCACGCCCGGCGAAGAGGAACGCCGGCCTGGCGCTGCCCACATGTCATGGCCGGCGGCGAGGACGCTGAAGCGGTCCTTTATCGTGCCGCGGCAGCCGAGATTGAGGATGCGCTTCCGCTCCGATCGCCTGCGGAAGGAGCCGACGTCCTGAATAAGCGGCGTCGAGCATGCGGCGCGGCAGTTCGCGTTCAGCAGGGCCCGCGCGTCCGGATGCCGCTCACCAGGCTCCTGCCCCCCCTGTGGACCACGTCGACCGCCGCCTGTCCGCGGCAGACCCGCCCGTCGGCCAGCACATAATCGTACGCCACACGAACCGTGTCGCCATTCACCGGGACTACCCGGCGCAACCGCAGCGGGCGACGGAAGGATGAGTAATAGCGGGTCAGCGCCCCCGCCGAGAGCGGCCCGCTGCCCCGCTTCGCGGGTATGACGAACCGCGCGGCGGACGCGCCGTCGCCGGCGCTCAGCGCCGAGTAAAAGGCTTGGACCGTGTCCGCGGCGTCGGCTTCGGCTTCGGCTTCGCTTTTGTCGGCCGGAGGCGCTTCCGGCGTGTCGACGACCTCTGGCCGAGCTTCCGGGGCGGCGGCACGCGGCGGCGCCGGCCGGGGTGCCGGCTGCGGCGCCGGCTGCGGTGCCGGCTCGGATGCCGGCTGCGATGCCGGCGAGGCGGCAGGCCCGGCTTCGGGGACCGCTCCATCGTCGATGCTTTCGGCGGCTGGCGTTTCCGAAGGCTCCTGAACCGTCGCTTCGGCGGAGTCGGTCCCCGGGTCTTCCAGAAGATTGGCATCGGACGGGCTCAATTCCGTCCCCTTGTCCGAATATTCGGCGCCCCGTTCGCTCGAAAGATAAGTGTACAGCAGGAAGCCCGCGATCACGAGGCAGGCCAGGAGCGACAGAAGCATCGTCGGCGAGCGAAGCAACCCCCGGCGCCGCCCCGACGTCGTTTCGGCCGGTCCGGGAGGGCCGGCAGTCCATTCGGCCCGAGACTGCGGCGACGGCGGCGAGGAAGCGCCGGATCGGTCGATGGCGGGGGCACCGGGATCCTGGGTGAAACCGGGGCCCGGACCCGCGGCCGGCCCCCGCTGCAGGACCTCGATCCGGGGCTTGCGCGGCTGCCCGGCGGCGGGGATGCCGGACCCCGGGGTCGCGGAGCCCGGCTCCGAAGCGCTCGTGTCGCGCGGGTCGTTCATTGCTGCCCCCGTCCGCCGGCGATCTCGCCGGCCAGGTCCTCCGTTTCGACGACGGTGCGCCGAACGGTCTCATGGATATGCTCGACGCGGCGCTCGGTCGTCTTGGTAACCACCACTTCCTCGCGAACGACCACTTCCTTGCTCACGACGGCTTCTTCGCGAACCTGCGCAATCTCGATCACCCGGTCGCGAAGCAGGCCGCCATGCTCCAGTTCCTGCGCGCTGACAGGCCGCGAGGCGGGGCGGCTCGCCACGCGAACGACCTCGCTGATCAACTCGATTTCCTGAGCGACCGGGACCTCTTCCACTCGCGTGCGGACTCTCGCTCCGCCGCGAACGACCTCCCGGGTTCCTATTCGCAACTCTTCCTCGACCAGGGGGATCCGCTCCTCGTCAACCACCGAGGGGCTGCTTTCCGGCGTGACCGAAGGGCTGCTTTCCGCCGCGGCCGGAAGGCTGCTTCCGACCGAGCCGCTTCCCTGCGGAGGCGCGGAAGCGCCGGCCTCGCGAACCGGCTCGGCGGATACCCGCTCGAGGATCGAGATTATTTCGTCCGGGCCCTCCCCGCTTCGGGGCCGCGCAAGGAGCAGATAGTCTCCCGTCGCGAGCTTGGCCTCGCAAGCCGATCGCTCCTCCGGCGTCAGATCGACATGTCCCAAGGCCTGAAGGCGCGCATCCGACCGATCGTAAATCCCGGCGTGGGTAAGCGAAACTTCAGCCCGCAAGGCCTTCAGGGCCCGGGCGGCCTCGTCGCGCGAGTCGTATAGGGCCGTGACGATCTGGCTCATACGACGCCTCCCGGTCGCACAGGCGCGACCGCTTCGTCGGAGCCGCCGAGATCTCCGCTCCTTTCGATCCGGACCTGTTCGGATCGAAGCACGACCGGTATCTCACGGGTTTCGGCCACCGACTTTCGGCGAACGTGGATTTCCTCGACGACGATGAGGCGCTTCTCCACGACGACGACCTCCTCGACGACGGGGATGATGGTGGTCGAGCCTTCCAGCCGGACGCTGGGCAGCTGGCTGACAGCGCGGTTCACCGGTACGCGCTCGACCTCCACCTCATCGTGGGAGAGCTCGACCGGGACGGAGTCCTGCCGTTCTTCGACGGACACATTAATCCGCAGGCGTCCGGTCTCGACCTCGCGCTTCGTCACGGACACGCGCTCCTCTGCGAGCGGGATCGCCGCGACTTCCTGTTCCTCTGTCATCTCGGCCCTGCATATGTAGGAGGTGACGGCGTAACAGTCTGCCGGGGCATTGCGTTCCGGTTTCGGTGGCCGCCTCGAGGGGTCCGGCTCCCGCGACGATCGCAGCCCGAATCGCAGCTGCGCTTGACCATCGCGCGGTAGCCATCAGCGCCTGGCCTTGATCACGCGAACATGGCGGGACCGAACCGAACGACGCGGCTTCACTCGACTAAATTGCGCCTGCAAGCCGACGATATGTCCAGCCCGCGTCCGCCGTATCGATACTGTGTTGGTGCATGGTGCTCCCTAAAAAGGTTCATAATGGACGAAATGCTTGTGGAACAAAGCGTGAACGATTTGGTTCAGCTCTCAGGTTCGTAAAAGGAGTACCCAGCATGAGATACTATATATTGACCGCTGTCGCGGCGGCGGCCGTCGTCGCCGGATCGGCTTCGTCGATGATGCAACAGGCAGGGCCGAAGCCCAAGATGACCGAAGCGCCGGCGGGCGACGATCGCTACCCCGCCTGGGCGGCGCAGAAGGCCGGCCAGCCGGTGCAGGCGATGGTCCAGTTCGACGGGGTCACGGCCGACGCAAGGGTCCGGGCGGCGCTCTCGCGCCACCAGGTCCGGCCCTATTCGATCCATATGTTCCTCGAGAATCGGTACGGCGCCCACACCACCGACCCGTCCAAGGCGTCGCTCGACATGATCGAGGCGGCACGCCAGCAGTCGATCGGGATGCGCGAGAACCAGGCCATGAGCCTCAAGGCCCGGGCGGCCGCAATGCTCGAGCCGGGCGCCCTCGAAGGGCGCCGCGAGATCGCGGAGGCTCTGCCCGACATCGAGGCTCAGCGGCAGCGCGGCCTGGGCGGCCTCAAGCGCGGAATCCCGATCATTTACGGCGCCCGGGTCGTCGGTTCCGCCGACGCCCTTCGCGCCCTGGCCAAGGAGGCCGGAATCGCCGCGGTGACGCCCGGCATCATCGGCGCCGAGGGCCGGATCGGAGTGCCGACGCCGACCGCTCCGGCCGCTCCGCAGCGCGGCCCGGCCGCGAAGAAGTCGGACGCCGAACTCACTGCCAGCCTGCGCGCCCTCGCCGGCGCTGCTTCGGGAGAATGACCATGACTGCTCTTGCAACAATCCGCGCCGCCCGGAAGGGTGGCTTCGCCGCCGCTTTCGGAGCGATCGCCTGCTTCGCCGCCGGCGCCGCCGGGGCCTCGACGACCCCCAAGCAATATCCGCATGTCGGCGATATCTATTACAATGGGGGCACCTATGCCGACTCGGTCTTCTCGAGCCACGCGCCCTACGGCAATTACGTCACCAACACCTTCTGGTCGGACCCGGGGCTCGAGATCGACATCAACATGGGCACCGTCTATTTCGAGAATTGCACGTCCTGGTCCGACATGCCCAAATTCTACGACGACTGCGTCACCGCCGGGGTTTCCGAGACCGGCAGCGCGCGTAGCTTCGGGATCGGAACCTACGACCTGCGGCTGCTGCGACAGGGGCAGAGCTATACGGGCGAATGGAACTTCACCGGCGGAAGCGGCGCTTCGGCGGCGGTGACCGTGTCGTGGCAGGAGGTCTGGAAGGATTTCTGCCCGGCCGAGAGCCCCTGGTGCATGAACTCGAACGCGGGCGGCCGCTTCTTGTCGACCACCTGGAATTATGGCAGCACCGACCTCAAGAACTGGAACTACTAAGTTCGAAGATGGGAGAAGGGCGTTGCGGACGGGACGAAAGCCTGGCCGCGGCGCCGTTCTTCTTCTCGTCGGCCTCGCCGCTTTGGCCGTCGGGGCCCTCCTCGTTCTTCGAGAGATTAGGATGCCAAGCGGCGACGGGGCGGATCCGCGCTGGAGCGCGGTCGAGCGCTCGGTGGCCCGCCAGGCGCTCGCCACCTGGCGGCTGGAGGCGCGCGGGGTGGGCGGCCCGGCGCGGAGACTTGCGCTGGCCGATCGGGTGACCGACATCGAGCGTCGGCCCGGGACCTGTTCGACTCCGGTTCCCGGGGCCTTTCCCGACTCCGAACCTTATGATTATCACGCGACGGTGCACGCCTATTCCGTCTTCGGGATCGAAGTGGCCTCGGCACGGTTCACCTGCGGTGGGCTCGCCTGGGAAGCGCGCTAGGCCGGGCCGGCATCCCTGCCGGGCTCATGCCCGACAACGGCAGCCCACCGGCCTCGAGCACCGACTCATGGCGGATGCTTCCCTCGCCGCGGAGGCTCCGTTTGGACCCGCCCCCTACTGCACCGTCTCCCCGCCCCCCTGCTGGAACTCGAATTGCGGCTCCTTCTTCTTCGGGTTCCGGTCGCCGATGTTCCAGGCCAGGCCGAAGAGGATCACCCGGCCGATCCCGCGCTGCTCGAGTCGGTCGCGCAGGGTCGGGGTTTCGAAGACGATGGTCTGCTTCGCGCTGCTCAGGACGTCCTGGCCGGTGACGAGGACGCTGAAGCGGTCGCTGAGCTTGCGCCGGTAGCCGAGATTGAGGATCGGACCGGAGCTTCGATAGCCTTGGGGCAAGAGCTGGCGCCCGGAATAAGCGGCGTTGAGCTGGAAGAAGTCCTTCTTGCCCGGCTGCCAGCTGAGATTGACCCGGGCGGTCCCGGTCGTGCCGGAGCGGCGGGAGGAGACTCCGCCGGTGCGCGAGTCGATCTCGTTCCACAGGAAGGTCGCCGAGGCGTTATAGGATAGGGTCTTGGAGAGCTTGCCGTTGGCCACCGCCTCGAGCCCGGCCCGCTCGGCGGTGGCGAGGTTGGCGCGGCTGGTCAGGAAGACCCCGCCGCCGAGGTCGCTGAGGATGTCGGTCACTCCGCCCCTAGACCGCCGGTAGAAGCCGGTCAGGGACAGGAAGTCGCCCGACTTGCGGCGCTGCCAGCCGAGCTCGACCGAGTCGGTCACTTCGGGCTTCAGCGCCGGATTGCCGCGCCTCAGATTCTGTGGATCGACGTAGAAGGTGTAGGGATTGAGGTCCTGCGGCGAGGGCCGCTGGATCCGGCGGCTGTAGCTCGCCTTGAGCTGCTCGCGCTTGTTGAGGTCGTAGCCGAGATGCAGGGTCGGATAGACCCGGAAATAATCGTTCTCGAAGCGAGCCCCGTCCGTCACCTGGTCCAGGTCGGTCTCCACCTGCTCGAGCCGGAGGCCGGCTTGTGCGTCGAGCTTGCCGACCGGGAAAAGCATTGTTCCGAACACGGCATGGATCGCCTGATCGTATTCGAACCGGTTGGTGAGGCCCGCGACCGGGAGCAAGGGTTCGAAACCGGGGCCCCGGTCGCCCGAAAAATCGAAGTCGCTCCGGCTGAAATTGCCCTGGTAGCCGAGGTTGAGCGTCGATTCGTCCCCGAGCCGGCGCTTGTAGTCGAGCTTGGCGCTGTCGTCGGCGCGGCGGCCTTCGTTGGCGATCCGCTCGACGAAATCCGGAGCCGCGGCGAAATCGGTGACGGCGTCGACCTCGCGGCGGAAGCGGCCTCGCTCGAGCTCGAGGTCGGCGGCGAATTCGTGGTCCTTGCCGGGCAGGGTCCGGCGCCAGGAGGCGCGTGCCGAAAGTCCGCGCTGGCTGAGGTCGATGTCGGAATCGCGGTCGTACGAGAATGCGGGGTTCGAAGCGGCGAAACGGTCGTCGCGATCGATGTCGGCCCGCCCGTCGCGATAGCTCAGCTCGGTGCTGAGCCGGTTCTTCTTGTCGACGTCGTAGTCGATCCCGATCCGGGCGCTCGCGAAGGCGTTGCTGTTGTCGAGCTCCGAGTCGAGCCGGCTGTCGACGAAGGCGCCGGTCGCCGAATCGAGGCGGGAGCGGAGCTGGACTGCCTCCGCCTCGCCGCTGAAGCGGCGATAGGCGACCTCGCCGGTAACCGTGAGGTCGCCCGCATTGTGGGAGCCGCTGAGGCTGAGGGCGCCGCGCCCCTCCCCGCCGACGGTCGCCCTGACCGTCCCCGTCGTCATGGCCTTGCGGGCCTGGCGGGAGACGAGGTTGATGACTCCGCCCGACCCTTCCGGGCTGTTCGCGGCCGACGGGTTGGTCATCACCTCGACCCGCTCGATCCGACCGGCCGGCATCGAAAGGATGACCTCGCCGCGATTGTCGCCGCGGAGCATCGCCGAGGGCCGGCCGTCGATGAGGATGGTGACCCCGGGGTCGCCGCGCAGGCTGACATTGCCCTGCAGGTCGACCTCGACCCCGGGGACGGCTCGAAGCGCGTCGGCGAGGGTGCCGTTCTGCACCTGGAGGTCGTTCGAGACGTTGAAGCTCGTCCGGTCGGGACTCCCGACCACTTCCGCCCGGGTGCCGGTGACGACGACGTCGCGCGAGGCCTCCCCGGCCGGCCTTGGCGGCGACTGGGTCGGGGACGGCGGCTTGGACGGTGCCCGGGGCGGCGCCTGCTCCTGGGCCGAAGCGGGCGACGGCGCGGCGAGCGCAGCGGCCAGCGCGGCGAGGGAGCCATGGATCCTGAAGAAGGTCGTACGCATACGGGTATGGGCCTTTGGAGACTGGGTTGCGGCGAGTGAGGTCGAGAGTGCAATCTTCGCGGCCACCTTCACCTCCCGCTGTGCAGGCAGAGTGAGGGATCTGCGGATTCCTGCTGAAAAGACGGCGAAAATTCCCCTGCATCTGTGTCACTGTTCTATGAATATAACACAGCGAGTCAATGTGCCGAAAGTCACGGGGGCGCGATTTCGCAAGATCGGGCTAGTCGGGGCGGGCCAGGCGATACGGGGGACTCGCTACCTCCCGAGTCATCCCAGCGAAGGCTGGGATCCCGGCGGGTGAAAGGCGGCGGAGCTCTTCACCCCTCGGGGCCCCAGCCTTCGCTGGGGCGACGGATTCGCGGAATCGAGCCGGACGGTCTTCCGGCGCCCGCCCGTCAGACCAGCCGGCTCTGCTTCACGGCGGCCCGGATGAACGAGGCGAACAGGGGATGCGGATCGAAGGGCTTCGACTTCAACTCCGGGTGGAACTGCACCCCGACGAACCAGGGATGGTCAGGCCGCTCGACGATCTCCGGAAGCGCTCCGTCCGGGCTCATGCCCGAGAAGAGCAGCCCGCCCGCTTCGAGCGCCGCCTTGTAGTGGATGTTGACCTCGTAGCGGTGGCGGTGGCGTTCGCTGATCCGGTCCGCGCCGTAGATGGAATGGACGACGCTGTTTCCGGCCAGCTTCGCCTCGTAGGCGCCAAGCCGCATGGTGCCGCCCATGTCGCCGTTCGCCTCGCGGCGCTGCTGGAGCCCTTCCGGGCTCATCCATTCGGTGATCAGGCCGACGACGGGCTCTTCGGCTTCGCCGAACTCGGTCGAGGTGGCGCCCTTGATTCCTGCGACGTTCCTCGCCGCCTCGATGCAGGCCATCTGCATTCCAAGGCAGATTCCGAAGAAGGGGATCTCGCGCTCGCGGGCGAACTCCACGCTTGCGATCTTGCCCTCGCTCCCGCGCTCGCCGAAGCCGCCAGGGACGAGAATTCCGTGCAGCGGCTCGAGCTGGGCGGGGATATCGGCTTCGGGATGCTCGAAGAGCTCGGCGTCGAGCCAGGAGATTCGAACCTTGACCCGGTTGGCCATCCCGCCGTGCACCAGCGCCTCGGTCAGGCTCTTATAGGCGTCCTGGAGTCCGACATATTTGCCGACGACCCCGATCGTCACCTCGCCTTCCGGGTTGAACAGGCGGTCGACGACGTCGTCCCATCGGGCCATCCGCGGCTCGGGGGCGTCGGTGATCCCGAAAGCGCGAAGCACCTCGGCGTCGAGCCCGGCCTCGTGATACTGCGCCGGAACGGCGTAGATGCTCTTGGCGTCGAGGGCCGGGATGACCGCTTCCTTGCGGACGTTGCAGAACAGGGCGATCTTGGCCCGGTCGCTGTCGGGCAGCGGATGCTCGGTCCGGCACACCAGGATTTCGGGCTGGATTCCGAGGCTCGTCAGCTCACGCACGGAATGCTGGGTGGGCTTGGTCTTGAGCTCGCCGGCGGCGGCTATGTAGGGCACCAGAGTGGTGTGGACGCTCAGCGTGTTCTCGCGGCCCTGCTCGTTCCGGAACTGGCGGATCGCCTCGATGAAGGGGAGCGATTCGATGTCTCCGACGGTTCCGCCGATCTCGCAGATGAGGAAGTCGAGGTCTCCCTCGAGGTCGGCTGCGATGAACTCCTTGATCGCGTTGGTGACGTGCGGGACGACCTGGACGGTGGCTCCGAGATAGTCGCCGCGGCGCTCGCGGGCGATGATTCCCTGGTAGATCCGGCCGGAGGTCACGTTGTCGGTCTGGCGGGCTGGAACCCCGGTGAAGCGCTCGTAATGGCCGAGGTCGAGGTCCGTCTCGGCACCGTCGTCGGTAACGTAAACCTCGCCATGCTGGTAGGGCGACATCGTCCCGGGATCGACGTTGAGATAAGGGTCGAGCTTGCGGATCCGGACCTTGTAGCCGCGCGCCTGCAGCAGCGCCGCGAGCGCCGCCGCCATCAGGCCTTTGCCGAGCGAAGAGACCACGCCGCCGGTGATGAAAATGAACCGCGCCATGGGAGTCACCGGATAGAGAAGCGAAGCGGTCGGGGGCAAGGGCGCGAATCAGATTTTTCTTGCACGTCGTCCCAGCGAAGGCTGGGACCCCGGCGGGTGAAAAACGCGGCGGTCTTCACCCGCCGGGGTCCCGGCCTTCGCCGGGACGATGGGTGGCGCCCCCCCGGGCCGCCACCCATCGCTTTCGCGGGAGTGACGGAGGCCGACCCACCGTCTAAGGCCGGGCAATGCGGGTGGCGATCGTCGGGGCGGGATATTCGGGGACGATCGCGGCGGTCGAAATCGCCCGCGCCGCGCCCGGCGCCGCGATCGTCCTCATCGAGAAAAGCGGCCATTTCGCCAAAGGCGCGGCCTACGGCACCACGTCGCCCGGCCACCTGCTCAACGTGCGCGCCCGGAACATGAGCGCCCTTGCCGCCGAGCCCATGCATTTCGCCGACTGGGCCGTCGGCGAGGGCTACGGCCCGGACGATTATGTACCGCGCCGGGACTACCGACGCTATCTGGCCGCACTGCTCGACTCGGCGCCAGGAGTCACCCGGCTCACCGGCGAGGCCGTCGCCGTTGAGGACGAGGGCGTGAGGCTGGCTTCGGGTGAGCTGGTCCGCTGCGAGGCGGCGGTGATCGCGGGGGGAAACTACCCTTCGCGGCTGCCGGCGGCGTTCGGCGGCCGCGTCGTCCAGGATCCCTGGAGCGCCGACGGGATGGCGGCGGTGGCCGAGGCGGCCACGCGTGGCCGCGACCTGCTCCTGGTCGGGACCGGCCTCACCATGGTCGACATGGCCGTCGGTCTCGAGGAATCGGGCTTTTCCGGCCGGATCCTCGCCGCTTCGCGACGGGGACTGGTGCCGCGCGCCCATCTGTCGCCCGCCGCCGAGCCGCTCGCATGGGACCCGCCGGCCCGGCTCGACGCGCTGATTCGGGCGGTCCGGGCGCGGGAACCGTGGCGGGCGGCCGTCGACGGCCTGAGGCCGCACAGCATCGCCTTGTGGAAGGGCCTCAGCGAGTCCGAGCAGAGGCGCTTCCTTCGCCATTTGCGGCCGTGGTGGGACGTCCACCGGCACCGGATCGCGCCCCGAGTGGCAGCGCGGATCGAGGCGATGCGCGCCTCCGGGCGGCTGGAGATCGCAGCTGCGAGGATAGCCCGGGTCGAGGGCGAGACGGTGACCCTGGGCCGACGCGGCGGCGGCGAGCTTCGACGACGCTTCGACGCGGTGATCAACTGCACCGGGCCGGAGGGCAGCATCGAACGGATCGCGGACCCGCTGATCCGGAACCTGCTGGAGAGCGGAAGAGCCCGCCCCGACCGCCTCGGCCTCGGCTTCGACGTCGACGGGGACTCGCGGCTGGCTGGTACCGGCCCCTCCCCTGCCCTCTACGCGCTCGGACCGCTGACCAAGGGCGTCTTCTGGGAAATCGTCGCGGTCCCCGATATCCGAGGGCAGGCGAAGGGCGTGGCGGAGGCCGTGGGCCGGCTCCGGTCCTGAGAGGCTAGCGCGCCGCCGGGACCGAGCCGTTGCCGGCGGCCGGCGCGCTCGGTGCCGGGGCGGCCGGCGGAATCGCCAGGGGATCGGTGCCGCGGTTGATCGGCGCGTTTCGCGGGGGAACCTTGGTCAGGGTCGGATCGATCTTCATCGGCGCCCGCTCCAGGGTCGCAAGCCCGGCAAGGGCGATCGACAGGACGACGAACAGGGTCGCCAGGATAGCCGTCGCCCGAGTGAGGAAATCCGCGGCGCCGCGGGCGGACATCAGCCCGGAAGGGCTTCCGCCGACGCCCAGGCCCCCGCCTTCCGAGCGCTGCATCAGGATCACCGTGACCATCGTGGCGGCGACCAGCGACTGGAGAATCAGGAGGAAGGTGAACATGTCGGCAGCTTTCGTCAGGGGGCTCGTCATCCCAGCGAAGGCTGGGATCCCGGCGGGTGATGGGCGTTGCGCTTCTCACCCCCTGGGGCCCCAGCCTTCGCTGGGGCGACGGGTGTGGCGCGGACTTAGGCGATCGAACGCCCCGCTTCAACTCCTCGCCGCAGCCTCTATGATCGGGACGAACTGAGCGGCGGTCAGGCTTGCTCCGCCGACGAGCGCGCCGTCGACATTCTCCACGGCGAACAATTCCGCGGCGTTGCCGGCATTGACCGAGCCCCCGTAGAGGATCCGGATCCGGCCGCCGGCGTCGCCGAAGCGCCCTCCGAGCGCGTCGCGGATGGCGCGATGCATCTCGGCGACGTCCGCCGGAGTCGCGGTCCGTCCGGTGCCGATCGCCCAGATCGGCTCGTAGGCGACGACCAGCTCGGCCTCGCCGGCAAGCTCCGGGATCGAGCCGGCGAGCTGGGCGGTCACCCGCTCCAGCGCGCGCCCGGCCTCGCGCTCCGTCTCGGTCTCGCCGACGCAGACGATGGCCTGGAGGCCGTGGCGGAGCGCCGCCTCGGCCTTGGCCCGGACGATCAGGTCGGTTTCGCCCTGGTCGGTGCGCCGCTCCGAGTGGCCGACGATTGCGAGCCGGGCCCCGGCCTCCTTCAGCATCGGCGCCGAGACGTTGCCGGTATGAGCCCCGCTCTCGCTGGGATGGCAATCCTGCGCGCCGATGGCGAGCCCTCCGGCGCGCGGGACGGCGAGCGGAATCAGAGTGAAAGGCGGGCAGATCGCGACGTCGACCCCGGACGCCTCGCGGGCGGCCGCGGCGATCGCCGAGAGCTCGCCGAGGGCGGCTCGGGTCCCGTTCATCTTCCAGTTTCCGGCGACGAGCTTGCGGCGGACGTTCATGATCTGGCTTCCCCATCGAGCCCGTCATCCCGGCGAAAGCCGGGACCTCGCCGAGGGGGGGCGCCGGGCTTTTGCTCCTGGAGGTCCCGGCTTTCGCGGGGATGACGGTGAAGTGCGCCTGCTAGCAACCGGGGCGGGCCCTGCCAAGCTTGCCGGAGCCGGACGGCGCTTCTATGACCCGCGCGAACCATAAGCAGGACCTTTCACAAAGATGCTCTCCATTTTCCGCCGCGGCTTCATGGCGAAGATCATGCTGGTCATCCTCGCCCTCGGCCTCATCGCGATCGTCATCACCGGCTTTGGGACCGGTGGGGGGGGCGGGCTGGGCGGCCTCGGGGGGCTGAGCGCGACCACGGTTGCCGACGTCGGCGGGGAGAAGCTCACCTCGGCGAGGCTGACCGACGAATCGCAGCGTCAGCTGGCCCGGGTTCGGCGGGAGCAGCCGGAGCTGGACATGGCCGCTTTCCTTCGCGAGGGCGGGCTCGAAGAGGTGCTCGACCAGCTGATCAACCTCACCGCGAGCGCCGTCTTCGGGCGCCAGCAGGGCCTCGGCGTGTCGCGGCAGTCGATCGACCGCGACATCGCGTCGATCCCGGAATTCCACGACGTGACCGGCCGCTTCGACGATTCCATATTCCGGAGCGTCCTCCAGCAGGAGAATATGACCGAGCAGCAGCTTCGCGACGACTTCGCGACCCGGCTCTTCCAGCGCCAGCTTCTCGAACCGGTCGTCCGCTCGGCCCACGTGCCCAACGCGATCGCCAACCAATATGCGTCCCTGCTGCTCGAATCGCGTAGCGGCATCGTCGGAGCGGTTCCATCGGCCGCGATGGGCGCCGGGGCCGAGCCCGGCGAGGCCGAGCTGGCCAATTTCTACCGGACCAACCGGGCCCGCTACACCATCCCCGAGCGCCGGGTGATCCGCTACGCCGTCTTCGGACCGGAGAATGTCGCGGCCCAGTCGCAGGCGACGGAGGCGGAAATCCAGGCGGCCTATCGTTCCAATCCCGCTTATGCCGCGCGCGAGACCCGAAGGCTGTCGCAGGTCGTCCTTCCCGAGGCGCAGGCCCGGGCGTTCGCCCAGAAGGTCGCCGCCGGCACCGATTTCACCGCGGCCGCGGCCCAGGCCGGCCGAAGCGCCGCCGACATCGCGCTGGGCGCCAACAGCCGCGAGGAATATTCGGCCAAGAGCTCGCCCGCAGTCGCCGCGGCCGTGTTCGGGGCCGCCAAGGGCGCCACCGTCGGCCCCGTGCGCGGTCCGTTCGGCTGGCACGTCGTCAAGGTCGAGGACATCGTCGTCTCCTCCGTCCGGCCGCTGGAATCGGTGCGTTCCGAGCTCGCCGCGCAGATAGGGCAGCGCAAGGCCGGCAACGCGCTCAACGACCTCGCCTCGCGGATCGAGAACGCTATCGGCGACGGCTCCACCTTCGACGAGATCGCGTCCGTGAACAAGCTGGCAGTCAAGGAATCGGCGCCGGTCACCGCGACCGGGGCCGCTCCCGGAACGCCGGGCTGGACCGCTCCGCCCGAGCTCCAGCCGCTTCTCGAAGGCGCCTTCGCGATCGAGCCCGGCGAGGATCCGGCGGTGGAGGCGATCGAGGAGAACAAGCGTTACGCCCTCGTCGCGGTCGCCCGGGCGATCCCGGCGACGGTGCCGCCCCTCGCCTCGATACGCGACCGGGTGAAGGCCGACCTCGTGGTTCGCCGCGCTTCCGAGCGCGCCCGCGCCATCGCCAGTGCCATCGTCGCCCGGATCAACGCCGGGACCCCGCCGGCCCAGGCCTTCGCCCAGGCGCAGGTGAAGCTTCCGCCGGTCCAGTCGATCAGCGCCACGCGCCGCGAGATCGCCCGCGAGAACGCCCAGGTGCCGCCGCCTCTGGCGATGATGTTCAGCCTTCCGCGCGGCAAGGCGCGGCTGCTCCCGGCCCCCGACGGACGCGGCTGGTTCGTCGTCTATCTCGACAAGATCGTTCCCGGGGACGCCAGCAAGCAGCCGGGAATCATCCAGGCGGTGCGCAGGCAGTTCGAAGGGATCATCGGCGACGAATATGCGCGCCAGTTCACCGCCGCGATCCGGGACGATTTGAAGATCGAGCGCAACGAAGAGGCCGTCCGCAAGCTCAAGTCCGATCTGGCGGGGCCCGGCGGAACGCAGTGACGAGCTGGGTTCGGACGGGGAACCGATGATCCTCGTCCTCGACAATTACGACAGCTTCACCTGGAATATCGTCCATTATCTTCGCGAGCTCGGGGCCGAAGTCCGGGTCGAGCGCAACGACGCCCTGACGGCGCCGGAAGCACTTGCGACCGGAGCCGCGGGATTCGTTATATCCCCCGGCCCGGGCGGTCCCGAGGCCGCGGGGATTTCGCTGGCGCTGGTGGCCGCCTGCGCCGAGGCGCGGCGGCCCCTGCTCGGAATATGCCTTGGCCACCAGGCGATCGCGCGGCATTTCGGAGCGAGCATCGTGCGTTCCGACCCGGTGATGCACGGCAAGACCTGCGCCGTCAGCCACGACCGCACCGGCCTGTTCGAAGGCCTCCCCACGCCTTTCACCGTGGCGCGCTATCATTCGCTGACGGTGGCCCCGGAAAGCATCCGCGGCAGTCTCGTGATCAACGCCACGGCGCAGGACGGGACGGTCCAGGGCCTTCGCCACGCCCGGCTTGCGATCCACGGCGTTCAGTTCCATCCGGAGAGCGTGGCCAGCGAGGAGGGGCACCGGCTGCTCGGAAAATTCATCAGAATCGCAAACTGTTCCGCCGACGCTTGACAGCTCCCGTAACGTTCCCTACACGTTCCGCGTTCGTTTCTCAGGGGACCCGACATGCTGACGCGCAAGCAAAGTGAGCTTCTGACCTATATCCAGGCCCGCCTCGCCGAGAGCGGGGTCTCGCCCTCGTTCGAGGAGATGAAGGAGGCTCTGGCGCTCAAATCCAAGTCCGGAGTCCATCGGCTCATCTCGGCGCTCGAGGAGCGCGGATTCATCCGGCGGCTTCCCAACCGGGCCCGGGCGCTGGAGATCCTCCGCATGCCCGAGGCTCAGTCGGCAAGCCCTGTCCAGCTCAAGGCGCCCCCGGCCGCGCTCCAGGCGGCCAACGACGTGATCGAGCTCCCGCTCCACGGGCGTATCGCCGCGGGCCAGCCGATCGAGGCGCTCGAAGGACAGACCAGCCTTCCAGTCCCGGCCGCACTGCTTGGACCGGGCGAGCATTATGCGCTTGAGGTGGCCGGCGACTCGATGGTCGAGGAAGGCATCCTCGACGGCGACTATGCGCTCATCCGAAAGACCGACATCGCGCGCGACGGCGAGATCGTGGTGGCGCTGATCGACGACAATGAGGCGACCTTGAAGACCTACCGCAAGGAAGGCCAGATGGTCCGCCTCGATCCGGCCAACCGCCGCTACGATCCGCAGCGCTACCGGCCGGACCAGGTCCGGATCCAGGGCCGGCTGGCGGGCCTTCTTCGCAGGTATTGACCCTTACCGTCATCCCAGCCTCCGCTGGGGCGACGTTCCATCAGGAGCATCGCGATGGCACGCCTCAACTATGTCGAGCTCCCCGTCGCGGACACCGCGGCGGCCAAAGGCTTCTACGAAGCGGCGTTCGGCTGGAGCCTGGCCGAATTCGGCCCGACCTATGCCGCCACGGTCACCGGCGACACGGACATCGGTCTTCAGGGCGATTCCGCCGAAGCTTCCGTAGCGCCCCTCCCGGTAATCGACGTTCCCGACCTCAATGCCGCCCTGGCCGCTGTCGAAGCGGCCGGCGGCCGGATCGTCCGCCCGATCTTCGCCTTTCCGGGCGGACGCCGATTTCATTTCCTCGATCCAAGCGGCAACGAGCTTGCGGCGGTGACCGCGGACCATTGAAAAAGACGAGGCCAGGGGACCGATCCGACCTGCCGGATGCGTCCGCTCCCGAGCCGAGGCCGATGTCCGGCCCGGCCTATGGCGGTCAGGGGCCGGATCCCGGCCTTCCGCGAGCCGGCGGCCACGCCAGGGACCGGCTTCGCCCTTCGGCAAGCTTATCTTCTGCAAGATCCTGACCTGTCGGGCGGATCTGTTCTCCGGAACAAAGCTCCACGTCCTGGACAGGCCCCCATCCCGCCACCTGCCGGAGCTGCCGCTCAAACAAGCTCCACGCAACGAAGAACGAAGACGCGGCCACCTCCCTTCCCCGGTTGCAATCCGCCGCGGTCGCCCCTAGATGGCCGTCTGCCCGACAGGCATGGACGCATAGCTCAGTTGGTAGAGCAGCTGACTCTTAATCAGCGGGTCCTAGGTTCGAGCCCTAGTGCGTCCACCATCAAAATCATTGGCTTAGCTGGCAAATGGTCGCCCGTTCGGGGCCGGCCTCCTACCCTAGCAAGCATCCGATAAGCACCTAAGAGGCGAATCAATCCATGGCGATGGAGCATCGCGCGACCGATATTCGAATTGCACGCCCAGGCATCAGCCGGCCCGCCACCACGCAGGAATCGGGGAAGCGTCCGGTCTGCCCCTTTCAACTCGGCCGACCGTCTGGCATCAGGAGATGAACGGCGGAAAGGGGGCCCGTGGAGAGTATCAGGTCGGGCATCAGGGACAATCGTAGCAGAGGGGCAGTTCACCAGTTCATCAGCGAAAGGGCACTGGAGGGCAGCCGCCTTTCGGTCGTCTCCGCTTATTTCACAATCTTCGCCTATGAGAGCCTCCGCAGGACACTCGATGGCGTCGGCCATATGCGCTTCCTGTTCGGCGAGCCGCGATTCTTGAAGGATTCTGACAATGCTGGCCTCGTCCCGCCTGCATACGCGTTTGGCGAAGATGGGCTCCGCCTCACTGAACAAATCAGGCAGCGCGCCTTCGCACTGCGTTGCGCCCGATGGATCAGAGAGAGGGTCGAGATCCGCTCGGTAAAGCGGGCCGGACTTCTTCACGGCAAGCTGATCCACATCGACGACGGGCGTCGCGGACATGCGCTGCTCGGCAGTTCGAACTTCACTATGAACGGACTGGGGCTAGGCCAGACGCCGAATATCGAGCTCAACTTGGTGGTGGACAGCGACCGCGACCGTGACGACCTCTTGGCCTGGTTCGACGAGCTCTGGGCCGACGACAACCTGACTGACGACGTACGAGACGAGGTGCTTCGAGCGCTGGAGGCCAGCTACGCCCATGCCAGCCCCGAGTTCGTCTATTTCAAGACGCTGCTTCACCTCTTTGACGACTATTTGACTGAGCAGGCCGACGAGAATGCGCAGTTCGAGCAGACAGCGTTCGAGCAGACAGCAATCTGGCAGGCTCTGTTCGGCTTCCAGCGCGATGGCCTGCGTGCCGTTCTTTCGAAGATTGCGAGGCACGGAGGCTGCATCCTCGCCGACAGCGTGGGCCTGGGCAAGACCTACACCGCGCTTGGCGTGATCAAGTGGTACGAGAAGCGCAACAAGAACGTGCTCGTTCTGTGTCCCAAGAAGCTGCGCGAAAACTGGACGGATTACCTCGCCATCAACAACAGCGACCTGAACCCGCTTCGGGCAGACAGGTTCGGCTATACCGTGCTCTCGCACACCGACCTTTCGCGAGAGAAGGGCAAGGTGGGCGATATCGATCTCTCGAAGATCGAATGGGGCAATTATGATCTCGTCGTCATCGACGAATCGCACAATTTCCGAAACGCGTCGCGCAACCGGAGCGGCTCCGGCCGCAAGACTCGGTATGAGCGGCTGATGGACGACATCGTAAAGGCCGGGCTCAAGACGAAGGTCCTGCTGCTCTCTGCCACGCCGGTGAACAACGATCTCAGCGATCTCAAGGCGCAGCTCGATCTGATCTCCGCCGACAACAATGGCGGCTTTGCCGAAGCCGGTGTCCCCAACCTTTCGCTGATGATTGGGCATGCGCAGCGCAAGTTCGTCGACTGGGCGAAACGGGGCAGCGGAGACGCGGCCAGTCTGCTCGCCGATCTGCCTCCCGCACTTTTCGGCCTGCTCGACGGCGTGACCATCGCGCGTTCGCGCAAACATGTCGAGCAACACTATGCCGCATCGATGGAGCGTATTGGCAGCTTCCCGAGGCGCGCCGCCCCGGAGTCGATCTTCGCCAATATCGACACCAAGGGAGGCTTCCCGGCGTTCGAGCACGTAGACAGGGCCATCAGCCGGCTGGAACTGGCACTCTACAGTCCGCTGAAATTTGTCCTGCCTCAGCATCAGGCGCTCTACGACAAGGGGGGCAACTTCGATCAGGCCAATCGCGAGAAATACCTGATCGCCATGATGAAATCCGGCTTCCTCAAGCGGCTGGAGAGTTCGGTCAATTCGTTCGGCGTGACGATGGACCGGATGATTGAACGCATCGACCAGCGTGTCGGCGAACTCGACGCCTTCGATGAAGCGGCATCGATCCAGGCCGAACTTTGTGGCGAGGAAGAGCTCGACGAGGAAATGGAGGAAGCTTTCGAAGTCGGGAGCGCACTTAAGTACCAGCTGGCGCACATCGATCGCGCCGCCTGGAAGGCAGCGCTGTTGCGAGACAGGGAGAGGATCGTCGGCCTGGCGGATGCGGCCCGGCAAGTGACTCCGGACCGCGATGCCAAATTGGAGAAGCTCGTCGAGATCGTGCGCGCCAAGGCAAGCAATCCATCCCGCAACCGGAACGGCGAGGCCAATCGCAAGATCATCCTGTTCACGGCTTATACGGACACTGCACGGTATCTGTACGAGCAGCTTCTTCCGCTCGCCAAGGAGCAGGGACTCGAGGCCGCGCTGGTGACGGGCGCCGAGTGCAGAGCGACCCTCGGGCGAGCGCACTTCCAAGACATTCTCGTCAACTTCGCGCCGCGGGCAAAGCGGCGTGCCGATATGAAGAAGGTGGATCAGACCGGCGAGATCGATCTGCTGGTGGCGACGGACTGCATATCGGAGGGGCAGAACCTTCAGGACGCCGACGTGCTCGTAAATGTCGACATCCACTGGAACCCGGTGCGGCTCATCCAGCGTTTCGGGCGGATCGACCGGATCGGCAGCCTCAACGACGCAATCCGAATGGTCAATTTCTGGCCGACCGAGGAACTCAACAAGTATCTCGGGCTCAAGGGCCGGGTCGAGGCGCGCATGCGGCTGGTCGATCTGTCGGCAACAGGCGACGATGATCTCCTCAACAAGCAAGTCGAGGCACAGGCAGATCTGCGCTGGCGCGATGCGCAATTGCAACGGCTGAAGGACGAGGTGTTTGATCTGGAAGAGAGCGGCGGGGGCGTGACCTTGGCTGATTTCGCGCTCGATGATTTCCGTGCGGATCTGCTGGGCTTCGCCAGGGCCAACGAAGACGCGCTGCGCGAAGCACCGCTCGGGCTTCACGCAATCGTACCCAGCGAGATCGAGGGCGGCGCGGTCGATCCCGGCGTCATCTTCTGCCTGCGTCGCCGTCCACCCGATCCAAACCCGGCACAGGTGAAGATCAACCCGCTCGACCCCTATTACCTCGTTTATGTGAAAGATGACGGTGCGATACGCTTCGCGTTCGGCCAGGCGAAACCGATCCTGGAAGCATGGCGCGCACTGAGCCTCGGCCGCGCGGAGCCTTTCGAGGCGCTGTGCAACGCCTTCGACGACGAAACCGAACACGGCGAGAAGCTGGAGCGCTATGACGCGCTGGTAGCGGCGGCCGCGAGTTCCATTGGGGAAACGTCGGCCAAACGCGCGCTTGCCTCGCTTGCAATCGGACGCGGCGCGCGCGTTCCGGACGAGGCGGCGCAGGCTCGCGCCGGTTCGGATTACGATCTGATCACCTGGCTGATCGTCCGGCCGCCGCGGAGTGCCGCGTGACGGACATCGCGGGGGTCGATCGCGCGATCCGGGCCTTCGCCAGCCAGCCGCTTGAGGCGGCCGGGCGGGGGCTGTTCGAAGCGCTCGGCTATCGCAGCGGCAAGACTATTCCGCTCGACGGCGATCCCGCGACTTTCGCAGAAGCTCTCGACCATGAAGGCAAGCTGGAGCGCCCCGCCGCGCATTTTGGAAAGTGGCGAGAAGTGCGTTTCCTGTTCCAGCTGACCAACGATGAAATCCCGCTGCTGGGTCGCGACCAGGGCTCCATCGAACTGGGCGAACCCTATGGCCGCTCGATCGTCGACAGCTATGTCTTCCTCGCCATTGCGCTCGAAGGTCAGGAGTGGAAACGCTCCGCGCTCGCCGGGATTACGCGGGCCGTGAACGCGCTATTCCCAATGCCGGCGGTTGTGCTGTTCCGATACGGCACCCGCGTTTCGCTGGCGGTGAGCGAGCGGCGGCAGCACAAGCGTGACGACAGTCGCGAGGTGCAGACCGGGCGTATCTCAATCATTCTGAATGTATCTACGGAGCGTCCCCATCGGGGGCATCTGAGCATTCTGGCGAAGCTCGATTGGCAGGCCATGCGCCCGCGCCCGTCGAACTTCGGCGAGTTGCATGACGGCTGGCAAGCCGCGCTGTCCACAAAAACGCTTAACGAAGACTTCTACGAGGAACTGAGCAACTGGTTCTTCTGGTCGCGGCGGCTCGTTACGTTTCCCGAAGGCGCCGGCCCCGATCCGGAGGTTCCGCTCATCCGCCTTCTGACGCGGGTCATATTCTGCTGGTTCATCAAGGAGCGCGGGCTGATCCCCGAAAGCCTGTTCACGCTCGACGAGGTCCGGCGCTTGCTGAAGGACGATCCCGGTAAGAAGCCGGACCATGACAATTACTACCGCGCCATCCTGCAAAACCTCTTTTTCGCCACGCTCAACACCGAGATTGGCGGCGGGCGGAAATGGCGATCGAAGAACAGCGGTGGCGGGCAGGACGCACATTTCCTGGTGCACAGCGTTTATCGCTACCAGGACCTGTTCGCCGATGCCGATGCGGCGCTCGATTTGTTCCGCAAGGTGCCGTTCCTCAACGGCGGCCTGTTCGAATGCCTCGATCGCGAGTTGACCGAGCGCGACCTTGCGCGCGATCCGGAGCTTGCGAAGATCAGCGAGGGGAAGCGGTTACGTGTGGACGGCTTTTCGGACCATCCCAAAAATCCGCTCGATGTACCAAACCGAATCTTCTTCGGCGGGCCCGAGCAGGTCGACCTCAACAAGGACTTCGAGACCAAGGGCAAGAGCTACACCGCGCGCGGCCTCTTCACGCTGTTCAACGACTATGTCTTCACGATCGAGGAGAACACGTCGGTCGAAGAGGAAGTGGCGCTCGATCCTGAGCTGCTCGGAAAGGTGTTCGAGAACCTGCTGGCGTCATACAATCCGGAAACGAGCTCATCGGCGCGCAAGACGTCGGGCTCATTCTACACCCCGCGTTATGTGGTCGATTACATGGTGCGAGAGACGCTCGCGCATCAGTTCGGCCGAGCGCTCGCCGCGTCGCAGCCCGTTGAACCCCGGGGCATTCGTCCGAAGGCCGAGACTTTCGACCTCGGCCCCGCTCCGGGTGAACTGCCGATGCAGCGCAACCAGACTGCTTCCAACCCATCCCCGGAAAATATGGGGAGCGACAAGGATCGCATTCACGCCCTTCTCGATCCCGCCGCGCCCGCGCCGGATTTTTCGAACCGAGAGCGCGACGCGCTGATCGCGGCGATTGAGGATCTAAAGGTGCTCGATCCGGCCTGCGGATCGGGCGCGTTCCCAATGGGCATGTTGCAGGCACTGATGGAGGTTCTGCGCCGGCTGGACCCCGACAATGCGAGGTGGAAGGCCGCCCTGCGTGCGCCGCTGGAGCGTCGGGTCGCCGATGCGCGTAACTACGATGTCACCCGCCGCGAGACCGAGCTTGATGAAGCCGAAGCCGCGCTGAAGACGTTCGACGAGGAATTCGCCGACAACGAGCTCGCCGATTACGTCCGCAAGCTGCATCTCATCGAAAAGTGCCTCTACGGGTCGGACATCCAGGCGATCGCCATCCTGATCGCCAAGCTGCGCTTCTTCATCAGCCTGGCCGTCGAGCAGAAGCCGCACGCCGATCGCCCAAACTTGGGCATCAAGCCGCTGCCGAACCTGGAAACCAAGCTGGTTGCCGCGAACAGCCTCATCCCGCTCGACCGACCCAAACAGGACGACCTGTTCGCCAACAAGCGCATCGGCCAACTGGAGCAGGCGATCGAGGACGCGACCCAGCGCCACTTCGGCGCGCGGACGATGCGGACCAAGCGCAAGTACCGCGACCTGATCCAGGACTATCGCGACGAGCTGTCGGAAATCCTCGAGGCGGAACACTCCCTTCCGCACGAGGATGCGCTGAAAGCTGCGGCCTGGAACCCGTTCGACCAGAACGTCAGCGCCCCCTTCTTCGATCCGCTGTGGATGTTTCAGCTTCACGACGGCTTCGACATCGTGATCGGTAACCCGCCCTATGTTCGGCAGGAGAAAATCGCCCAACTGAAGCCCGCGCTGCAGAAGGTCTATGGTGAGAAGGACCGCAAGGGCCGGCCGCTCGGCAGCTATGCCGGCACAGCGGACCTGTTCGTCTATTTCATCGAACGCGGAATGCAGCTGCTTAAGCCCGGCGGCGCCTTCTGCTACATCACCTCCAACAAATGGTACCGGGCCAAATATGGCGAGAACCTGCGCCACTGGATGAACGTCAACGCACGGATCCAGACGGTGATCGATTTCGGCGACGCCGACGTGTTCGAAGCCATCGCCTACCCCACCATCATCCTCGCCGAACGCCGCGCCCAGCCGGGGCCGAAGCCTGAAGACCGCTTCCGTGCGCTCAACTGGCAGGACCTAGGGGCAAGTGCGAAGATCGAACAGTTCCCCGCGCTGGTGGAGAGCGCCGGCTTCGTAATGCCACAATCGACCCTTGAGAAGGGCGGCTGGCAGATCGAGCCGGCCGTCAAGCGCGATCTGCTCGCCCGCATCCGCGCTGCCGGCGTGCCGTTGGGCGACTATGTCGAGGGACGGTTCTATTACGGCATCAAAACCGGCTACAACGATGCCTTCGTGATCGACGGCGCCACGCGCGCCCGGCTGATCGCCGCCGATCCCGAGAGCGCCCAGATCATCAAGCCGTTCCTGCGTGGGCGGGACGTGAAGCGCTGGCGCGTCGAGCCGCAGGATTTGTGGCTGATCAAGATAGAGTCCTCCGCCAACAAGAAGCATCCTTGGACAGGACTGCCTGACAATAAGGCGGAGGCTGCATTTGCCAGGGCATGGCCCTCCATCCATCGATGGTTCGAGGGCCACCGCAAGGAACTCATCAAGCGCTACGACAAGGGACAATACTTTTGGGAGCTTCGAGCGTGCGCCTATTGGGAAGCGTTTGAAGAGCCGAAGATCATCATTCCGGCTATCGAGAAGACTGTGGCTTACGCTCCGGACACCACGGGCCTCTTCAGCAATGACAAGACGACCATTATCGTCTCGGACGATTGGCGCTTCCTCAACGCGTGCCTCAATTCGCCGGTGTCATGGTGGATAGCACAAGTGAACTATGCCAGCCGTCAGGGCGGGTTTTTCGAGTTCAAGCCGATGTATGTCGGGCAGTTCCCGGTCCCCCACGCCGACGAGCGGGCCAAAGCTCTAATCGGCCCGCTGGTAGACATTCTTCGCGCCGATCACGCCAACCCTGGGCTCGAACAACTCCTCAACGGCCTCGTTTATGAACTCTATTTCCCGGATGCGCTCCACGAACGCGGCCTACATCTGTTCCAGGCCGCCGCCGATGCGTACCTCGATGCTCTCGCGGGTTTTGACGGCGAATCGCTCACGCAGGCTGCCGACGCGTTCACGCGCGAACACCTCGCCCCCGCCCAGCCTCTCCCCGTGATGCTCTCGGACCTCCAGACGCTCGACGTCGTGCGACTTATCGAGGGGAAGGCATAATGGCGAAAGCGGGTGGAAGGCAGCGGTGGCGAGCCGGCCGCCGTGCCATCAGCCGCTAGGGCGAGGATCAAGACGCTTGAGATATGCGACTTCAGAGCCTTCCCCGGACCCGCGCCCGTCTCTATCGAACTTCAGGCAAAATCTCCTTCTCTACGGCGAAAACGGCGTGGGAAAGTCCACCCTCTTTCACGCTTTGGACCTGGTGTTCGCCTGGCCCTCCTTCGCCGCTGGCCGAAGTTCGGTGTAGAAAGCGATGGGAAGGCATCGCCGGGGCCTGACTTCTGCGGCAGAGGGAAGCCGCGCGGAAGGAAGAGGTTGGACCGCTCCGCCAGGCTGGCCCGAATGGAGGCGCTGCGATGATCGACATTGCCCATACTGCCTCGGCTTATTTCAGGACGCAGTTGCTCCGGTCGCTGCTTCGCTCTCGCGAGGCGATCGAGCGGCATCAGGACCGGGCCTGCGCCCGGCTCGTCTCCGCTGCCCGCTCGACCATCCCCTTCTACCGCGGCAAAGGCCCCGTCCTCGAGGACATGCCCATCATCGACAAGTCGATCCAGCAATCCCGCTTCGACGAGTTTAACCGGCCGCGGATCACGCTCGACGAGGCTATGGAGGCGCTTGCGGCTGGCCGCGACACGGTCCGCGGCTATTTCGTCGGGCAGAGCACCGGGACCAGCGGCAATCGCGGGCGGTTCGTCATTTCGCCGGCCGAGCGCTACGCCTGGCTCGGGACGATCGTCGCCAAGGCCGTGCCCGATGCACTGATCCGCCCGCGGCGCGTCGCGCTGGCGCTTCCGGGCTTCTCCGCCCTCTACAAGTCCGCCTCGAGCGGAAGCCGGATCCGGCTCGCCTTCTTCGACCTCGCGCTCGGGGTCGACGCCTGGCGCGAGGATCTGGTCGCCTTCGCTCCGGAAGTGCTGGTGGCTCCGCCCAAGGTGCTTCGACGGCTGGCTGAGGAGGGAGCGCTGGCCGGAGTGGAGACGTTCAGCGGCGCCGAAGTGCTCGACCCCATCGACCGCGAGATCGTCGAGCGGGCGAGCGGCCGGCCGGTGCGCGAAATCTACATGGCGACGGAGGGTCTGTTCGCGGTGGCCTGCAGGTGGGGGACCCTCCACCTTGCCGAGGATGTGGTTCGGTTCGAATGGGAAAAGGTGCCGGGAAGCAACCTGCTCGTTCCGATGGTCACCGACATGGTTAGGCGAGTGCAGCCGATGATCCGCTACCGGATGAACGACCTGCTCGAGCTGTCCGAGTCTCGCTGCCGCTGCGGCTCCCCCTTCCAGGCGGTCGCCCGGATCCACGGGCGAATGGACGACGTCTTCGAGTTCGAGTCGGCGCTTGGACGGGTGATGGTCACGCCGGACGTGCTCCGCAACGCCGTGGTCGATTCCCACCCGAATATCCGGGACTATCGGATCATCCAGAAAGCGGACGGCCGGGTCGCGGTCGAGCTGGACGAGGGGCTTGCGCCGGAGGTTCACTCGGCCGTTCGCGCGGCGCTCGAGCGGGCGCTTGCCCGACTGGGCGCCGCTCCGGCCGTCGAGACCCGCCAGGGAATCGCTCTCCGGTTCGATCGCAAGCTTCGCCGGGTGGAGCGCGAGCGGCCCTAAAGCTCAAGGAGGAGTGAGCGCTCCCGCTCGGGCTCATCGAGACCGTTGGCGAGCCTCCAGATCGTCGGGCCGACGACGTCGAGGGGGCCGATGGCGTAGAGCGGAGGCTGGCTTTGGCGCCACTCGAGCTGGAGTTGCAGCATCCGGCGATCCTGGGTCAGGACCGGAAGGTGGAAAGTCTTGAGCGCGGCCCGCTTCAGCCAGGCCGGAGCCAGGCCCCGCGGAGTCGCGAAATGGGCCCAGGGGCGGGTCAGGCCATCATCCTCCGGCCCGAATATCACGACCACGGAGAGCTTGAGGCCGCGTTTCCCTTCGAAGGCGACCTCGGCGATGCTCGGCGGGTAGTAGCGCCCGACGCTGCGGACCCGCTTTCCTTCCAGCAGTCTCGGCATCAGGCCGGCCGCGGCTCGGCCTTCGAGATAGACCGCCTCGGCGCCCCACGGTCCCGACCGGACCGACACCTCGACCGGCCGGCGGTGATTTGGCGAGCGAACCATCCAGGGGTGGACGTGATGCGGGTGGGCGGGGTCGAGATGATTCTCGATTGAATCGAGCAGTCCCGCCGGGGTCGCAGCGAGCGGCCACCAGAAGCGGTCGAGCGATTGGTCCTCAACGGCCCCGGGCAAAGTCGGAAATGGGCTCGGCGCGTCGGCCAGGCTGGCCCAGACCAGCCCCGCTTTGTCGACGCACGGCAAGGCCCTGGCGGGCGAGCCCGGCAAGGGCGACCCGGGGACTTCGAGGCACTCCCCTCCCCGGCCGAACCGCCAGCCGTGATAGGGGCAGACGACCGCTCCGGCCTGGATCCTGCCCCGGGACAGCGGAGCGCCGCGGTGGGGGCAGCGGTCGTCGAGAACGAACGGGCCCTTCTCGTCGCGGGCGACGACGAGCCTTCGTCCCATCAGCGTCGCCGCGACCGGGCGCTCGTCCACGGCCGAGGAAAAGGCGACCGGGTGCCAGCCCGAAGCGATTGCGGCAGGCCAGCCGGCTACCATTGCCTGGCGACCATCACGGGCACCACGAAGCGCTTCAGAATCAAGGCCAGCGCCTCCACCGCCTTGCGCCGGCCCGGCACCAGATGAGCGGCGTGGTAGGCGTTCCACTCGATCGCGGCCCGGGCCCCGCGCAGGCGCTTGAAATGCGCCGCACCGGCCGAGGCGTGCAGCCGCCAGCCGGCCTCGAGCGCCCTTTCCATGAACATCCAGGTGGCGACCCGGTAAAGGCCTTCGCGCTGCGGTCGCGCCGTGTCGTAGCCGACCACGGGCGGAGTCATCGCCCCGCCCCGCTCCCACATACCCGCCACCGCGACGATCGTGCCCGCCGGGTCGAGCGCGACCCGGTAGGATATCATCCCTGAAGCGGCCGAAGCCTGGATGAAGGCGGGAGTGAAGATGGGGTTCAGCGCTGAATATTTGCCGACGTAGAGCTTCGCATAGAGGTCGGCGATCCGGACCGCGTCGCCCGATTCCACCTTTGCAAGGTCGTGGAGCTCGACCGGCGAGCGGGCGAGGAGCCGGCGGTCATTGCCGAAATCGTTTCGCCTCGTCCATTCGCGCTCGAGATCGTCGACGACCCAGATCTGCCGGCTCGGAACCAGGATCCAGCCATCCGCCGCAAGCGCGTCGCGAAGGCCGGGGGAGGACCAGTCGTCGATCGAGCGGATCCCGAGAAGATGGTCGGGATGGGCCTCGGCGAGAGTCTCCCGCGCGGCTTTCAGCCCCTCTCCGCGCCAGCCGCCGTGAAGGTTGGTCGAGAGCAGCCAGTTGCCGAGATGGACGATCCGGTTGATCCGGGCCGCCCTGAGGACAAAATCGAGGCCGGCGAGCGCCGCACGCGAAGGGTAGGAGATCCAGCCCGCCTTGAGCAGGTCGAGCTCCGCCCGGGCGTAGAGGACATAGGCGCTGTGCGGGCTGCAGACATAGCTTCCCCCCAGCGCGCCGTCGTCCACGGTGACCGGCATCGTCCGCCCGGCTACCTCGATCGAGGAAAGTCGAGTCGCGACGTTCGACACCATCGCGGGGGCACCTAGGCGAGACATTTCCCGGAGCATTGCGGCGGTCACTCGAAGTCCTCGCCATTCCATTCGATATCGTCGGTGGTCTCGCTCGCCGGTCCGTGCAGCCGGGCGGCGCCGGTCAGAGCGAACCGGGCCGCGTCGAGGAGCACGCCCGCGACCGGGAGCCGGTCGCCGGGCCTTCCAACCGAGTCCCGGCCCTTGCGCCACAGGGAGCCCAACCGCCCGAGCGTTCCGCCTGCAATCGCCGATGGAGCCCCGATCAGAGCCATTGCCGGCGAAAGGTAGCGGATCGTTCCTGCCGGGGGGGCAGGGATCTCGCCTCGGCCGAGCAGAGCAGCGGCGAGCGCCGGTGACCCGTCCACCAGGTGGATTGCGCTCACCGCGCGCGGATTGCATTCGATCGGCGCCGGCCGTCCGTCCCGCCCGACGATGACGTCGTACGAAAGCTGGCCATCGCCGCCCACATGCTGGGCAATCCGGCGCGCCATTTCCAGCAGAGCGGGGGAATCCACCGCCTCGAACGCAAAGGCGGCTGACCGGCCGTGCCTGAGGACCGGCCTGTAGACGATGCAGCCGATCAGGCGGCCGCCGCGAATCGCGGACCAGACGCACAGCTCCTCCCCGGCCAGCCGCTGCTGGGCGACCCAGCGCCGGCCGCTCGGGAACGGAAGTGCGGCGGCGACCCCCGCGGCCGGTGAGATGATGGTCCTGGAACCGAAGCGGGAGAATTCCGGCTTCAGGACGAGGTCGGCCGAAGCCAGCGGCACGAGACCTGCATCGGCCGCCGAGGCGATCGTCCAGGTGGACGGAGCATCGACTCCCGCCTCGCGGGCCAGCGCCGGGAAATCGGCCTTGGAATGGAGCGAGCGAAGAGTGGCGACCGACGGCGCGAACAATCGGTCGCTCCAGCCGTCGAGGGCGGCCGCCGCGGCGAGCCAGAACACTTCCTCGCAGGTCGGGACGATGAGGTCGCAATCGGCCGCGAGGCCTCGGAGCCGGGTTCGGAAGGCTCCGAACTCCCGGCGCGGAGGCGGAAGCCTGAGGATTTCGAAGCGCGGCCGGGAGAGCGACGCCGCGAACGGCCGTACGGAATCCGCGAGGACCACCTCGCACCCTGCCGCCCGGAAGGATCGCGCCATATCCAGCGCCACCGGGGCCCTGGCGCCGGTCACCAGGACCCGGGTCAACTCTCTTCCTCGGCCGAGCGCTCCGCGCAGTGCGAAGGGGTAAGGAGGATGTCGGGGTTGCGGGTCCGAAGCGAATGGAGCTTGGACAAGGTGTTGCGGCCTCGACCCACATTTCCGAGCAGAGCGGCGGTGAAAGCGGGCGCCGGCCGGTTCTGACGGATCGCCCGGGAGGACCAGGCCGAGTCGGCGACGAGGAAGTGCAGGCCGCGCGGCTCTCGGAGAAGAAGCCCCCAATGGCCAGGGCAGTGACCCGGAAGCGGCACTGCCAGAAGCGAGCCGTCGCCCAGCACGTCGGCTCCGAAGTCGAACGGGAGAAGGTCCTTTCCCAGGGGAACCGAGCGCCGATCCTCGAAGAAGGCACAACGCCCGGGCAGGTCCGCCGGAAGCAGACCTCGAGGCGTCCCGGCGACGAGCGACCGAACCCGGCCGCGGCCCCACACGCTTCGGAGGCCCGCCTTCGAGCAATGCACCGTCGCGTTGGGGAAGCGGCAAAGGCCCGAGGCATGGTCCCCGTGAAAATGGGACAGGACGATGTGGCGCACGTCGGACGGATCCATGCCCTCGGCTGCCAAGCGGTCCGCCACCGGGGACGAAATGTCGGGCGGGGTCAGCCAGCGATAGAGGCGCTCGGGAAAGCGTGACGTCGAGTCCAGGAAGGCCCGGTCGTAGCCGGTGTCGAAGAGGATCGCTCCCTCGTCCGGGTGGACGATGAGCGCGACCAGGGAAGGAAAGGTCGCTGGCCGCCAGGAGCCGCCCCTGATCGTCGCGATCTCGGGATGGCGGCACGATCCGGTCGTCACGATCCGAAAGCCGGTTTCCTTCATCGCGGCACCGCGTGGGCAAGCGCGTCCATCGGGCTGAACGCCGGGCGCCAGCCGAGCAGCGTCTCGGTCTCGCGAAGGTCGAAGCTCCGCGACCAGGAGAGGCTCGCGATCGAATAACGGGTTATTGGCGGCTCTCGCCCGGCGGCCCGCCCGGCAAGCTCCAAAGCCGCGGCTAGAGCGTGAAGGGCCGGCTCCGGCAGGCGCAGGACCCGGAAGCCTATCCCCAGCCGAGCGCCGAGCGCCTTCGCCATCTCGACGATCCCGACCGGCTCCGGTCCGGCGACGTTCGCCGCTCCGCTGGACGCGCCGAGAGCGGCCGCCGCGAAGGCCTGAGCCGAGTCGCGAACGTCGGTGGGCTGGAAGAACGCCTCGCCGCCGTTCCCTACCGGGAGCAGCCCGCGCGAAAGGACTCTCATCAGCCGGGGCAAAATCGACCGGTCGTCCGGGCCGAGGACGGCCGAGGGCCGAAGGACGATCGTCGCCATCCGGCGCTCGCCCATGACGATCCTCTCGGCTTCCAGCTTGGTCCGGGCATAGCAATTGGCCGGCCGCTCCGCCGGGCTCGAGTCGCTTCGAAGATCGAGGCGGTGGCGGCGCTCGCTGAAGATGGCCGGGGTCGAGGCATGGACGAAGCGGGCTACTCCGGCCCGGGCCGCGGCCTCGACCAGCCTCGCCGTGGCGATCACGTTGTCGGCTCGAAAGTCCTCCGGAGCGCCCCAGGGCGACGAGCGTGCAGCGAGGTGCACGACGATCCCGGCGCCGGCGACGAGAGACGCGATGTCTCCTTCGACGAGGTCGACAGGCTCGAAGCGAACGCGCGGGCCCGAAAGGGCGCGGCCGGCCCGGAGGTCGCGTCCCGAAGCGACGACGTCGAGGCCCCGTGCCGCAAGCAGGGGCACCAGGGTCCGGCCGATCCCGCCGGTCGCACCGGTGACGAGGACCTTCACCACCGTATGATCGTCCCGCCCAGCGAAAGCCCTGCGGAGGAGCCGACGAGCAGCGACACCGAGCCGGGCCGGAGTCGGTTCTCCCTTCGCGCCACCGCAAGGCTGTGCGGAAGGCTCGAGGCGATGCGGTTGCCAAGAGTCGCGAAAGTGTCGACGATCCGGGCCGAATCGCCGCCGAACGCCCTGGCGAGGTGCGCGAGGGCCGGCGCCGAGGCCTGGTGGGGAATGACGCTGGCGATCTCCTCGCCGCTCAGGCCCGAGTCCGCGAGCAGACGGGCCATGAACGGCGGGAATCGCCGGGCGGTCGCCTTGAACAGGGCGATCCCTTCCATCCGGAAGCGGCTTCCGGCGAGGAAGGCGGGAAGATCCTCGTGAGGCCCCAGCCGGGTTCCGCCCGAGTCGAGCCGGCACAGGTCGCTATGGTCGCCATAGGTTTCCAGGCGCGAGGCAAGGATCCGCGAATTTCCGCCGGCCTCGAGCGCCACCGCGGCGGCTCCGTCGCCGAAGATCGCCGATGCTTCGAGATCGTCATGGTCCAGCGCCGCCGAAGCGATGTCGGCGGCGAAGATCAGCACCCGCCGCCAGCCCTTCAGGGTCATCCCCGCGACTGCATGGTCGAGGGCCGGAAGGAAGGAGAGGCAGGTTGCATTGACGTCGAAGGCGGGAATTCCGGACCCGCCCAGCCCGAGGCGACGCTGGACGAGCGGAGCGGTGCCAGGAATGGGCTGCTCCATCACTCCGCAGGCGCCGATCAGCGCGTCGATCTGTCGGAGCTCCCACCCCGCCTCCCCGGCGGCGCGCCTCGCGGCCTCGGCGGCCATGAAGCTGCTCGTCTCGTCGGCAGAGGCATAGCGCCTCTCTCTTATGCCGAGCTTCGTCGCCGTCCCCGGCGGCCGGCCGCACCTCGAGTCCAGTTCGTCCGACGTGACCCTGCAGGCGGGCTCGTAAGTGCCCGCGCCTGCCAGCCTGAAGGCCGCCGAACGGCTCATCATCTGTTCCATGATCAGGTCGGTAGCACCTAATTATACACTGTTCAATAATTAATTTTACATTGTCTAATTGTTCTCCGGATTCCTCATCGACGAGGCGCAGCCGCAAGCTCGGTCGGGCAGGCCGGACCTCCCGGCGCTCCACCTCGCTCGCGATGACAGGGCCGCCTACCCTTCGTCGTCGAGCTCCAGCCACTGCTCGAAGAAGCCCCCATAGCCCCGGTCGGGATCGATGAAATGGACCTCGTAGATCCAGTTCCGTGCATTCCCGTCGCGATCCGGCCCGGACAATGGGAGCCGGTTGCCGGGGTGAAGATAATTCTCGCTGAGCTCGCCCTGGACGATTTCGTGCGGGAAGCTGCCGATGAGGTGCCCGGCATGCCAGTTGGCGTAGCGGTAGCCCTGGGCCCGGGCCGATTCCACGGCGAGCTCGTACATGTCCGCTCCGGTGACCGACTCGCGGTTTTTCTTGAAATAGTCGCGGCCTTCGTACCAGGCGGCCTCTATCGCATCGCGAAGCCGTATCCTTTCGGGATCGTCGCCGATCACGAAGGTGCGGCCGATATCCGCCTCCCAGGATTCGAACATCGGCCCAAGATCGACGAAGACCATGTCGTCGGCTTCGATCCGAAGGTCGGGCGGAGTGTCTCCGAAGGTCGACAAGGTATTCGCCCCGGCCCTGACGATTCGCTTGTGCCAGTGCTTGAAGCTTCCGAACATCTGCTGGCCGAGCGCTTGCAGCTCCCTGCTCAGCTGGAGCTCGGTCGCCCCCGCCCGGATGAGGCGCGCCTCCTCCGCCGAGCGGAGCAGGTCCATCGCCATCCGATGCGCTCGAAGAAGCCTTTGATGGCGGTCGGGGGAAGGGTCGTAGCTGTAGGTCGTCATTCCGTCAGGTCCGCCGGTCTCGTCTTTCGCGATCTATGGGATCGAAGCGCCCAAGGCGAGAGCGACGGCAAAATGCCGCCGCCGCTATTTTCCTATTTGCGTGCCGGTAGCCGGGCTAGCTCAGCTTGCGCCCGGCCCAGACCACCCGTCCGATGATCGCCAGGGTGGCGAGATCGATATCCTTCCATTCCGGATAGGCCGGGTTGTCGCTGGTGATCGTCGCCCGAGCCGCGAACGGATTGATCGCGAGCCGCTTGACCATCAAAGTATCCTCGCGGCGAAGGACGTAGATTCCGTCACGGAGCCGGTCGGCGCCGTCCGCTCCGTCGACCAGGATGTCGTCGCCGTCGGTAAGCGTCGGGCTCATCGAATCGCCCTGGACGCGAATGAAGGAAAGCTTGTTCGTTCCCCCCTTGCACAGCTGGCGCAGCCATTTGGGATCGAAGGCGAAATGCGAGACCGGGCCTTCGCCTTCGACGATCGCGCCGTGTCCGGCCGAGGCCCCGACGTCGAGGCGGGGAACCTTCACCATCCCCTGCGCGGAATCCTCGGCCTGCTGGCCTGACGGTCCGCCCAAGAGCGACTCGCTCACACCCAGATAGCGGGCGATCGTCCTTCGATCGTCCTCGTCGAGCTTGCGCGGAGTGCCGCGCTTTATGAACTGCTGGATGTAGGCGGGATTCTTGCCGATCAGCCGTGACAGGCCGGCAAAATCCTCTCCCCGTTCCTTGAGGAGGCGCTCGAGGGTCTTGCGAGGGTCGTTGCGGTCCATTTCCCTTCTTTAGTGGCAGGAATTGTCCTAGACAAGTAGGAACTTTCATGGGAGGATAGGAAATCGACAGATTCGGAGCTCCCAATGATTCTCGACCGCATCGACCACTATCTTCGAAGCTCGAAATCCTCCCCGTCCCGGCTTGGAAGAGACGCCGTCGGCGATCCCAATTTCGTGATGAACCTGCGCGACGGCAGGCGGCCCCGGAAGGCGACGCTCGATCGAGTCCTCGCCTTCATCGAGCGCGAGGAAGCGCGGCTGCAATGAACGCGCTCCGCATCCCGGCCGAATTGGGCCCCTATCTGGTCATCGGCGCCGCTCTGTCGGCCGGGATCGCCGCCTCCTTCGGCCGGGAGCTCGAGGCCGGCCGCCGTCCCGACCGCCAATGGTGGCTCAGGCGCCTGCTCATCACACCCGTGCTGGTCATAGCGGCAACGGCGGCGACAGAGCTTTTCGGCCTCAGCAAGAGCGGTACCGCCTTCACCGCCGCGATGCTGTCGATCGGCGGATACGACGTCATCAAGCTCATCGAAGCGCGGTGGTTGCGCCGGGTCGGCCTCGGCGACGACGACCCTCCCGCGAAGCCGCGCATCCGGGCGCGTTCCCCGCCCGATTGACCCGCACATGCCGCGGGAAGGTTGCGGCGGCGCGCCCAATCTTCGAGAAGCTGCCCATGGACGAGGTCAAGCGCTCCTTCCCGCCCGTGGTCGGCAGCCGCACCCGGGTGCTCGTGCTCGGCAGCCTGCCCGGCGAGGAATCGCTCGCTCGAAGCCAATATTATGCCAATCCCCGCAACCACTTCTGGAGGCTGATCGGGGCGGTGACCGGGCTCGATCTTATCCCGCTCCCTTACGAGGACCGGCTGAAGGCCCTCATCGACTCCGGGGTCGGTCTTTGGGACACGGTGGCGGCGGCGAGCCGGCGCGGAAGCCTGGACGCCGCCATTCGAGGCCATCTGGCGAACGACCTCGCCGATCTCGCCGGCCGGCTTCCGGAACTCAGGGCGGTCGGCTTCAACGGCGGAAAATCGGCGGCGCTGGGAATGGTGCAGCTCGCGGGCAGGCCTGACCTGGCGCTGATCGCGCTTCCGTCGAGCAGCCCGGCTTACACACGTCCGTTCGAGGAGAAGCTGGCGGAGTGGATGAGGCTCGCGCCTTATTTGGGATCCCATCCGTCACCCTGAACTTGTTTCAGGGTCCGGTTTCGAGCAACGCGATCCTGATCGAGCTGAATGCTGGAACAAGCTCAGCATGACGGAGTAGGAACATGACCGAAGCCTTCATCTGCGATGCCGTGCGAACCCCGATCGGCCGCTACGGCGGAAGCCTCGCCCACGTTCGCGCCGACGATCTCGCCGCAATCCCGATCCGAGCGCTGATGGAGCGCAACCCGCAAGTCGACTGGGACGAACTGGACGACGTCATACTCGGCTGCGCCAACCAGGCGGGGGAGGACAATCGCAACCTCGCCCGGATGGCGGGGCTGCTCGCCGGACTCCCCGACAAATCGGGCGGAGTGACCCTGAACCGGCTTTGCGGGTCGGGAATGGATGCCGTCACCATGGCCGCCCGGATCATCCGCGGAAGCGATGCGGACATGGTGCTGGCCGGCGGCTCGGAAAGCATGAGCCGTGCCCCGTTCGTCATGGCCAAGGCCCAGAGCGCCTTCGACCGCAACGCCGAAATGTACGACACGACGATCGGCTGGCGCTTCGTCAATCCCAAGATGAAGCAGGCATATGGCGACGACACGATGCCGTCGACCGCTGAGAACGTCGCTCAGGAATGGCAGGTAAGCCGCGAGGATCAGGACGCTTTCGCGGTCCGAAGCCAGGACAAGGCGGCCGGCGCCCAGGAAAATGGCCGCTTCGCCGCGGAGATCGTCCCGGTCTCGATCCCGCAGCGCAAGGGCGACCCACTCGTCGTCGACCGCGACGAGCATCCGCGCAAGACGAGCGTCGAGGCGCTGGCCAAGCTGAAGCCGATCGTCCGGGGCGACGGCACCGTCACTGCCGGTAACGCGTCTGGAGTGAATGACGGCGCCGCCGCCATGGTGGTGGCGTCGGAGGCGGCCGCCGGGCGCAACGGCCTCACCCCCCGGGCCCGGATCGTGGGTGGGGCGGTCGCCGGGGTTCCGCCCCGAATCATGGGCATCGGACCGGCGCCCGCTTCTCAGAAATTGTTGAAGCGCCTTGGCTTAAGCATCGGCGATATGGACGTTATCGAGATCAACGAGGCCTTTGCCGCCCAGGCCCTGCCGGTGCTTCGCGAGCTCGGCCTCCCGGACGACGCCCCCCACGTCAATCCCAACGGCGGCGCCATCGCGCTTGGCCATCCGCTCGGCATGTCGGGCGCGAGGCTGGCGATGACGGCGACGGAAGAGCTTCACCGCCGCGGCGGCCGCTACGCCCTCTGCGCCATGTGCATCGGAGTTGGGCAGGGAATCGCTCTGGTCATCGAGCGGGTGTGACGCGCCCGTCGTCCCAGCGAAGGCTGGGACCCCAGCGCGTGAAGAACGCCTCGCCTTTCACCCGCCGGGACCCCAGCCTTCGCTGGGGCGACCAAACGCGTCACGCGCGCTCGTTGCGGCGCCGGGGCACTCCCCTCGCGACGGCGTTTATGCTATGTTCCTTTCCATGCGGTTCGAGTCTCGCCTCAACGATCGCCTCCCCGGCCTCCCGCCCCGGCTTTCTCGGCGCGCCCGGGGAGACGGCTCCCGGCAACCCTCAACTTCCTCAACTTATTTGCCCGCGGCGGCCGCGATCCGGCCTCGCCACTCTTGGGCGGCTCGAGCGTTCATTGCCGCGAAGGGCGCCCCCTGCTAGGGCCGCGCGCAGGAGAAAAGCATGTACACGACCGAGCTCGGCAAGTCGAAGAACGTCGCTTCCACCGAGGATTCCGACAAGCTCGCCGCCTTCGAGGCGCGGGTCGCCGCCGACGAGTTCATCGAGCCCAAGGACTGGATGCCCGAGGCCTATCGCCGAACCCTCACGCGCCAGATCTCGCAGCACGCGCATAGCGAGATCGTCGGAATGCTCCCCGAAGGGAACTGGATCACCCGGGCCCCCTCGCTCCGCCGCAAGGCGATCCTTCTCGCCAAGGTCCAGGACGAGGCGGGCCATGGCCTCTACCTCTACTCGGCCGCCGAGACGCTGGGCACCAGCCGGCGCGAGATGATCGAGGCGCTGCACTCGGGCAAGGCCAAGTACAGCACCATCTTCAATTATCCCACGCTCACCTGGGCCGACATCGGAGCGATCGGCTGGCTGGTCGACGGAGCCGCGATCATGAACCAGGTGCCGCTCCAGCGCACTTCCTACGGTCCCTATGCCCGGGCCATGGTCCGGGTCTGCAAGGAGGAGAGCTTCCACCAGCGCCAGGGCTATGAGATCTGCATGGCGATGATGGCCGGGACGCCCGACCAGCAAAGGATGATGCAGGACGCGTTCACCCGCTGGTGGTGGCCGTCGCTGATGATGTTCGGACCGCCCGATGCGGACAGCCCCAACACCGCCCAGTCGATGCGCTGGAGGATCAAGCGCGACACCAATGACGAGCTCCGCCAGAAGTTCGTCGACATCACCGTCCCCCAGGCCGAGGCGATCGGCCTCACCGTCCCGGATCCGGCGCTGAAATGGAACGAGGAGGCCGGCCGTTACGATTTCGGCGAGGTCGACTGGGAGGAATTCTACGCCGTCGTCCGGGGCGAAGGGCCGGTTGCGAAGGAGCGTATGACGGCAAGACGTCAGGCCTGGGAGGACGGAGCCTGGGTCCGCGAGGCGGCGGCGGCCTATGCGGAGAAGCACAGCCGCAAGGCGGAGGCGGCATGAGCGAGACCGTCGCCCCAGCGAGGGCTGGGGCCCCAGTGAGAACGAGCGCCGAGCTTTTCACCCCCCGGGGTCCCAGCCTTCGCTGGGACGACCGCAAATGAACGACTGGCCGCTCTGGGAGGTCTTCGTCCGCTCCAAGGGCGGGATGGCTCATCGCCACGTCGGCTCGGTCCACGCCCCCGATCCGGAGATCGCGCTTCGCCACGCCCGCGACACCTATACCCGCCGGATGGAGGGGATCAGCCTCTGGGTCGTCCCCTCGGCCTCGATCGTCGCATCCGACCCCGGCCAGGACGCCGCAATGTTCGATCCCGCCGCCGACAAGGTCTACCGCCACCCGACCTTCTACGACATCCCCGACGGAATCACGCACATATGAGGGGTGGGTCGATCTTGCCTCCCCACGCAACGCGTGGGGAGGGGGACCAGCGAAGCTGGTGGAGGGGTGACCTGGCTCAGACTCCGCGCCAGATTACCCCTCCACCGCCTTCGGCGGTCCCCCTCCCCATCTGCTATGGGGAGGCATAAATGCCGTCGCTTCCTCCCATCCGCCCCGAAGACGAGCGACGAGCAGCCGAAGACAAGCCGCACGGCGCCTTCGACCCGCAGGGGGAGCCCGAAGGCGGGGCCCTCTTCGAATATCTCCTCCGCCTGGGCGACGACAGCCTTATCCTCGGCCAGCGACTCGGCGAATGGTGCGGCCACGCGCCTTCGGTGGAGGTCGATCTCAGCCTCGCCAACATCGCGCTCGACCTGATCGGCCAGGCCACCCATTTTCTCGAATATGCCGGAAAGGTCGAGGGCAAGGGCCGCGACGGCGACTCGCTCGCCTTCCGCCGCGACGTTCTCGACTATCGCAATTGCTGGCTGGTCGAGCAGCCGAATGGCGATTTCGCCCGGACGATGGCCCGGCAATTCCTCTTCTCGACCTGGCAAAAGCTGTTGTTCGGGGCACTTCTCCGATCGAAGGACGAGCGCATCGCCGGGGTCGCGGAAAAGGCCGTCAAGGAGGTCACCTACCACCAGGAGCTGGCGAGCGAATGGGTGGTACGGCTCGGCGACGGGACCGAGGAAAGCCGGCGCCGGATGGAGGACGGCCTCGACTGGAACTGGCGCTTCGTGCCCGAGCTGTTCGAGATGGACGATCTCGCGTGCTTCCTTGCGGAGCGGGGAATCGGCGCGGACCTTGCCGCCCTGCGCCCCGATTACGATGCGCAGATCGCCTCCGTCCTCGCCGAAGCGACGTTGCAGCCGCCGCCGAACCAGCGTCCGATCCTCGGCGGCCGCCGGGGCCATCATTCGGAGCATCTCGGCCACCTTCTCGCGGTGATGCAATTTCTTCCCCGGACCTATCCGGATGCGACATGGTAGCGGCCGCTAACCCGTCATCCCGGCGAAAGCCGGGACCTCAGGCCGGAGGGACGCCTTATCCTCCCCGAGGTCCCGGCTTTCGCCGGGATGACGAAGAGGATCGAATCCGGGCCGTGCTGGCCGAAGTTCCGGACCCGGAAATCCCCGTCATCTCCGTCGTCGAGCTCGGGATCGTCCGCTCCGTCGAGGCCGACCGGGTGGTCATCACCCCCACTTACACCGGCTGCCCCGCAGCGCAGGTGATCGAGCGCGACATCCGCGACGCCCTCGACGCCGCGGGCTATCGCCAAGTCCGGATCGAGACCGCCTTGTCCCCCGCCTGGACGACCGACTGGATCACGCCCGAGGGCCGCGGCAAGCTCCGCGCCTACGGAATCGCGCCGCCGAGCCGAGGCGAAGTCGAATGCCCGCAATGCGGCTCCGCCGAGACGGAGGAGATCAGCCGCTTCGGCTCCACGCCCTGCAAGTCGCTCTGGCGCTGCCGGTCCTGCGCCGAACCCTTCGACCTGTTCAAATGCCATTGAGGGACCGATGAGCGCGGGATTCCACAGGCTGAAGGTGGCCGAGGTGATCGCCGAGACGGCGGACGCGAGCTCCATTCGGTTCGAAGTTCCCCCCGAGCTGGCGGAGACCTATCGGTTCAGGCCGGGGCAGCATCTCACGCTGAGGGCGGAGATCGGCGGCGAGGATGTCCGGCGCAATTACTCGCTGTGCGTGGCCCCGGAAGAGGGAAAGCTCATGGTGACCGTCAAGCGGATCGCCGGCGGCCTCTTCTCCAATTGGGCGAACGACAATCTGAAGCCCGGCGACAGCCTCGACGTGATGCCCCCGCACGGCAGCTTCACCCATGATTTCACGCCCGGGGCGCGCAACCTCTATGTGGGTTTCGCCGGCGGCTCCGGTATCACTCCGGTCATCTCGCTCCTCAAGACCGCACTGATCGAGGAGCCGCAAAGCCGCTTCACCCTTTTCTACGGCAATCGCGACAGCCAGTCGGTCATCTTCCTCGATGCTCTGGGACGGTTGAAGAACCGCTATATGGGCCGGCTCGAGATCCACCATTTCCTCGCCGAGGAATCGGAGGATATCGAGCTGTTCAACGGGATGCTCGACCGGTCGAAATGCGGCGAGATCCTGAGCAGCCTGGTGGATCCTTCCGAAGTCGCCGCCTTCTTCATCTGCGGCCCCGGCCCGATGATGGACGCGGCCGAGGAGGCGTTGTGCGACAGCGGAATCGCGAAGGACCGGATCCATCTCGAGCGCTTCACCGCCGACCGTCCGCCGGAAGCGCTTGCGGCTCAGCTCCAGGAGATGTCGCGGGAGGCGGAGGGCCTGACCATGGCCGTCACCCTCGACGGCCGAAAGCGCCGGGTCCCTTTCAGCGCCGAGGCCGGCAACATCCTCGACAGCGCCCGCCTCGCCGGCCTCCCAGCCCCCTTCGCCTGCAAGGCCGGGGTGTGCGCGACGTGCCGGGCCCGGGTGCTTTCCGGCGAAGTCGAAATGGCCGCGCGCTACGGCCTAACCGACGAGGAGGTGGCGAACGGCTATATTCTGACCTGCCAGTCCGTGCCGAAGGGCGAAGGGCTCGAGGTCGATTACGACGCCTAGAGCATCGAGCGAACAGGTTGAATCGCTCGAACCGTTCGCCCCGAGCTTGTCGAAGGGCTATTCTTCTTGTTTCTCAGGAGAAGAAAAGGGGCTTCGACAAGCTCAGCCCGAACGGTTTCGAATACAGCCGGTCGACGGCCGCTCTAGAAGGCGAAGGACAGCCTGAGGCCGAGCTCGGTCGTCCGGTTGCGGGGTTCGAAGAATTCGATGGCCTCGCTCGGATCGTCCGGATTGGCGATCGTGAATGTCTCGGACCGGTCGAGCTTCCAGTGCCGGACGAAGGGCCCGAAGCTCAGGGCATGCTTGCCGATGGGGATCCGGTAGACGACGCTCGCCTCGAACCCGTGGCCGCCGTCCAGGTCGAGCTTCAGGTCGGGCAGCTCGGGATCGATGCCGGACAGCTTGGACTTCGAGGTTCCTCCCACGACCAGATTATACTGGCCGCTGAGCAGCAGCGCCCCCTTCCCCGCCGGCACCCGCACCCCGACTCCGACGGGCACATAGGCGTAGCTTGTCTCCCGATCGTAGCCCGCGAGGCCGCCCGACGAAGTCTCGCCGCCGCTCTCGTCGATCAGGGCGCGGCTGGCGAGGCCGGCGAACGGGCTCAGGGTCGCTCCGCCGCCGACCGGGATATCGATTCCGACGTGGACCTCCAATTGGCCGAGCGCCTGGTCGACATTCTCGATCCGGTCGTCGGCGGCCGGGTCGGGCGCCCGATAGTCGACCGATCCTGCCGACGCGGAAAGCTTGCCTCGAAGGAAGAGGCCGCGTCCGATCCTCTCGACATAGCCGAGATGGAATCCCGCGAACTGGCCGTCGTCATAGACTACCGTCTCGCCTTCGTCCCGCTCCCTGTAACCGTAGTCGAAGACCTCGACGCCGGCTTCGAACCCACCTCTGGTCTGCGCCTGCGCCGTCCCCGACGCGAAGCCCGCGCCGGCGAGCAGGGCGGCGGTCACGATACGGGTCTTTTTCATCTATCCCTCCCTTGGCCGCTGCCCGAAGGTGGCGGCGGTGCGGAAGTGAAGGTGGAAGGCTCGCCTTGTGGGACCATTACGCTCTGGCGGGCGGCCCCGTAAGCCTGGCGCAAGGTCCGTTCATCAGAACGAAAGCCGAGAGGAGTGGCGACGTGCGGATCCTTCTGGTCGAGGACCAGCCCGAGCTGGGCGCAACTTTGGCCGAGCGCCTCAAGGCCGAAGGCTATGTCGTCGATCTCGCGACCGGTCTGGGCGAGGCGATCGAGGCGGTGCTCGGCGCGGATTACCGCCTCGTGCTTCTCGACCGTCGACTCCCCGACGGCGACGGGCTGAGCCTTCTGCCGGTCCTTCGGACCCGTCCCACCTCGCCGCCGGCCATAGTCCTAACAGCGCTCGACGACGTTCCCGACCGGGTGGCCGGGCTCGATGCCGGAGCGGAGGATTATCTGATCAAGCCGTTCGCCCTTGACGAGCTGCTGGCCCGGATCCGGGTGCTCCAGCGCCGTTCCGGCGCCGGGTCGCGGACTCCCAGCGTCGTCGTCGGCGGGCTCGAATTCGATCTCGCCTCGCGCGAGGCCCGGATCGGCGGGCTGCCCTTCCCGCTTCCGCGCCGCGAGCTTGCGATCCTCGACGCGCTTGCCCGGCGCGCCGGACGGGTCGTGATGCGCGAGCATCTCGAATCGCAGGTGTACGGCTATGACGACGAGATCAGCTCGAACGCGCTCGAAGCGCACATCTCCCGGCTGCGCAAGCGCCTGTCGGAAGCCGGGGCCGGGGTGATGCTGCACGGAGTGCGCGGGATCGGCTACATGCTGAGGGCGGCGTGAGGCGCCCCCGCGGCTCGCTAGTCCGCCGGCTGACCCTGGGCTTCATCGCCGGCCACAGCCTTGCCCTGTCCCTCTTCCTGATCGCGCTCTATCCCTTTGCCCGAATGGATCCGGTCGACCAGGTCGGGCCGGACATCGCCGTCTCACTGCTGCGGGGCGACCTTGTCGGTCCGGACGACCGGCTCGAGCTTCGGCCCGGCTCGGCGTTTCTCGACTTCGCCTCGCGAAGCCCCGAAATCTGGTTCGTGGCGCGCAAGGGCGAAAGCCGCCTCGCCTTCGGCCCGGTACCCGCCGAAGCCCATCGCCTTTTCGCGAACCTGCCGCCCATCACCAAGGAAGCGGAATTCGGCGGAATCGGGGCTTCCGGCCGCACCGGAGACGTGAGCGTCGCCGCAATCGAGTCGGAATCGGGGCCGATCCTGGTCGCCGCGGGGGGAGTGAGGGCCGAGGCGGTGACCGGCGGCGCCTGGCTCGGCTATCTGCACCGGGAGCTGTTCACTCTGGTTCCGGTCGGGTCCGCATTGTTCACCTTGCTGGGCGCCCTGATCGCGATCCCGCTGGTGCTCAGGTCGGTACGCCCCACCGTCGCCGCCGCCGCCCTGCTCGATCCCGCGGACCCCACCCAGCGGCTTCCCGAAACGGGCGTGGTCAAGGAGCTGCTTCCGCTGGTGCGGGCGTTCAACGAGGCGCTCGGGCGGCTGGAGACCGCTTTCGAGCGCCGACGCCGCTTCATCGCCGACGTCGCCCACGAGCTTCGGACCCCGCTGGCGATCCTCAACATGCACATCGAAGCATTGCCCGAGGCTGCGCCCAAGCCCGATCTTCGGCGCACGGTCTACCGCCTCGGCCAGATGATCGGCCAGATGCTGGATTCCGAGCGGCTCGCCCTCGCAGCCCGCCGCCGGGAGAGGATCGACCTGGTCGCGCTGACCAGGTCGGCGGTGGCCGACATCGCCCCGCTGGCGCTGGCCAGCGGCTACGAGATGGCCTTCAGCTCGGAGCGCGAGCAGGTCGTCATCGACGCCGACGCCCACGCCGTGGCCCGGGCCCTCGCGAACCTGCTGGGCAATGCCGTCGCGCATGGCGGCGGTACCGGAACGATAGAAGTGCGGGTCTTAGGCTGCGGCTGTGTCGACGTGTCGGACATGGGACCGGGGGTCCCGGTCGAAGCTCGAGAGCGGATATTCGAGCCCTTCCACCGCGAGCGCTGGGACCGGGACGGCTGCGGGCTGGGCCTCCACCTCGTCCGCGAGATCATGAACGCCCATGGCGGGTCGGTCCGGCTGCTTGATTCGGCCCCGGGGTCGTGCTTCCGCCTCGAATTTCCGGAGCCCTGCCGGACCGATCCGGTCGACCCTCAGCGGCTCGCCTGATCCGAGCCGCCGCCGTAGCGGGCCATTCCGTAGCTCGTCAGGTTCTGGTCGAAGCTGATCACCGCCCGGACCGTGCTCTGCATCGCGGCCATACGCTCGCCGAGCGGTGCCGAAGTGCGGCGGATCATCACCGCCACGGCATAGGAGCGCCCGTCGGGACCGCTGATCACTCCGATGTCGTTGTAGCCCGCCTGGACTCCGCCCAGCACCTGACCCGTCCCGGTCTTGTGGGCGAGCCTCCAGCCGGGAGCGAGTCCGCCCTTCAGCCGCTGGGGTCCGGTCTTCGTGTTCGACATGATCGAGAGCAGCTTCGAGGTCGAACCCGGCGAGAGCAGCTCGCCCCGCTTCAGCCGGGCGAGCGCGTCGACGATCCCGTTCGGAGTCGCTCCGTCCATCGGGTCCTGGATGTAGCGCTCGAAGGCCGCGCGGCGGACGCTCGCCGGGATTGCGTTGCGGGCGGCGTAGAAGCCGCCGCCATAAGCGTAGGACTGCTTCCACTCCATTCCGGCGATCCGGCTCTGGAGGAGCCGCTCGCCGGGCCCGAAGCGGATCCCGCTGATCCCCTTGTCGCGGAGGAAGGCCCTGACCGCCTCCGGCCCGCCGGCCCGCCACAGGACCGCGTCGTTGCAGGTATTGTCGCTCTGCTGGAGCGCCCGGGTCATCAGGCTGTCGATCGTCGTCGTGTAGCCGTTGGCGCCGATCTGGGCTGCGATCGGCTGGTGGAAGAGGGTGATGTCCGCCTTGGTCAGGGTCACCGGCCGCGACAGGCTCAGCTCGCCCCGGTCGGCCTTGTCGAGCGCGGTGAGCGCGACCCAGAACTTGCTGACGCTCTGCTGCGGGAAGTAGGTGTCGCCGTCATAGCTGGTCGTCCAGCCGCTCCGGACGTCGCGGACCGCGATTCCGATGTCGCCGCTGAACGCCTGGCCGAGCGCCCGAACCTGGCCTTCGAGGATCCGGCGTGCCGCCGCCTCCTGCGCCGTCGCCGCCGGAACGTAGGGCCCCGGAGCGCTATAGCCCCTGACCGTACCGGCTAAGGACTGGGCCGGCGCCCCGCGGCCGCCCGGCTGGGCCTGGGCGAGAGCGGCGCTCGCGATCCCGATGGCAGCGATCCCTAGAAGCGCGGATCCCCGGGCGAAACGGCCCGATCCGTCGATGAACTGGCGGCGCGATACGGTCACTGGCCCCTCCTAAACCCTTAATCCCCAATGGAATCATCATACGCGGGGCAGGCTTTCCGCCAGCTTAAAGATGGCGGGTATCGGCAGGACGTTCCAGACTTGCGACGGACTCCCTAATCCTCCCTGAGCTCGCTCGGGGACGGGGACCACCCGAAGGGTGGTGGAGGGGTGAATGGTAGAAGCCTCGGGAGCTACCCCTCCACCATGCTCCGCATGGTCCCCCTCCCCCAGCAAGCTGGGGGAGGAATTCAGAAGTTCAGCCGCGCCGTCAGCCTGATGTCCCTTCCCGCCAGCGGTGCCACATCCTTGAGGAAGCTGGCGTGGCGGCGGGCGTCGACGTCGAAGATGTTGTTCGCGGCGAGCGTAATGCTGGTGTTCTTGTTGTTGCGCAGCGGCTTGAACTGGATCGAGGCGTTGACCAGGGTGAAGCCCCGGGTCTCGGTCTCCAGCGGAGCGAGCCGGTCCTGCTGGGCGGTCCATTCGACCTCGATCCGGCCCTGCACCCGGTCGGCCTGGGCTTCCAGACCGCCCATCAGCCGGAGCGGCGGAATCCTCGGCGCCGGGCCGACTCCCTCGACGGTCGCTCGAACATAGTCGGCGACCATGTCGGCGTTCAAGGTCACTCCGCCGGTGCGGGCGAGACGCGCCGACCCTTCCAGCTCGATTCCCGAATAGCGGGCGTCCCCCTGGCTGATCTGGAAGACCGGGAGGTCGTCCTCGACGGCCCCCGTCCGGCGCTCGAAGATGTAATCGTCGAACCAGCTTTTGAAGAGCGAGGCCGAGAGGCTGTAGCCGTCGCCTTCGGCGCTGAACGTGGCCTCGAGGCCCCAGCTCTTCTCCTTGCCGAGGCCCGCATCGCCGATCTCGAAGGACTGGGTTCCGGCATGGGGTCCGTTCGCGAACAGCTCCTCGGCCGAAGGTGCGCGCTGGCTGTGCGAACCGTTCAGTCCGAACCTGATTCCCTTGGCGACCTCGTAGCGGGCGCCGAGCGAGCCGGACACGGCATCGAAGCTCCGCTTCATGGCCGGATTGCCGAGATCCGGGTCCGCTTCGGCGCTCACCGTCTGCCGCTCGAAGCGCGCTCCGGCCTCGGCGCTCAGCGGCCCCTTTTCATAGGTCTGCAGGGCGAACAGGCCGAATTGCGAGGTGCGGTTCTCGGGCAGGAATTTCTCATCCCCGATCACGTCGAGGTGGCGACGGAAATATTGCATTCCGAAGCCGCCGCCCCAGCCGCCGCGCTTCGACTGGACGACTTCCAGCCGGCCCTCGAGCCCCTTGGTCAGGAACGTGGTCCCGATGTCGCCCGATTCCTCGAGCTCGTCGTGGCGATAGTCTGAATAGCCGGCGCGGAACCGAACGGAGTCGACGAAGCCCGTCCCGGTGTCGATCTCGGCCCGGGCGTCGGCCCGGTTCTGGCGAACGTCGATCCGCGGCGCCTCGGCCTCGACCCCGGGCTCGAGCGAGAAACGGACCGGGACTCCGTAGAGACTGTCGTAGCGGTTGACCGAAACTCCGAAATTGGTGTCGCCGTCGACATAGGCCAGGCCCAGGGCGACGTCCGACGTCTCCGCGGCGGTGTTGGGAAGCCGGCCCTTCAGGTCGGCGAGCGCCCGGATTTCCGGATCGGCGCTCGCCGCGGCCTGGGCGCGAAGATCGCGGGACAGGACGAAGCCGCCGATCCCGAGATCGTCCGTCTTGCTGTAATTGCCGTCGGCGTGGACCACCCATTTGCCCGAAACCGGAACGTCGATTGTCGCGTTGGCCGACCTTTCGTCGGCCGCGGAGCCGTAGGTGAGGATGGCCGCGACATGGACGCTGTCGTCGGGAACCCGGCGCGGGATCCTGGAGTCGATGACGTTCACGACCCCGCCGATCGCGGCGGATCCGAACAGCAGGGCGGACGGGCCGCGAAGCACTTCGATCCGGTCGGCGGTGAGCGGATTGATCGCGACGGCGTGATCGACGCTGGTGTTGGACGCGTCGAGGCTTCCGATCCCGTCGGTCAGGACCCGCACCCGCTCGCCCTGGAAGCCGCGGAGCACCGGTCTGGAGGCGTTGGGCCCGAACGACGTCGCCGAGACTCCGGGCTGCCGGGCCAGGGTCTCGCCGATCGTCGGCCGGAGCTCGCGGGCGAGCTCGGCCCCCGAGACGACCGAAGTGCCCGAGAGCACGTCGTCGCGGTTGCGCGCGAAGCCGGTGATGATGATGTCCTGGGTGTGGTCGGCGTGGGGATCGTCGTCGCCGGCCGGGACGGCGTCCGCTGCGGGAGGAGCGACGGCGGCTTCGTCGGCGGGAGCCGCGACTGCGGCCTCCTCGGCCGGGGCGTCTTGAGCGAATGCGAGGTTGGGAAGCAGGACCGTGGCGGCGCCTGCCAGAAGGACTGAGCGGATCATTTCAATATTTCCAATTCTCGATAGCCTCACGGGGCATTCGATTTGCGCATCGGGGGGACGCGCGACTGAGCTTGGTCGGGGACGTGCGGGGGCACTCCGGGCTCAGGCCGAGGGCGGCTCCAGCAAGGGGCGGATCGAGGCACCGACGAGCGCCGGAGGTTCGGCCGGGTTGCGTTCGGCCGGCTCCTTGACTTCGAACGGGACTGGAAGCGCGGGCGACGGGAGCATGTCGGACGGCGAATGCACCGCTCCGGAATCGGCCGGAGCGCCCTTCCCCGAGGCCGCCTTGCCCGCGGTTTCCTCGCCATAGGCGGCGGCGGAGACCCCCGCATCCCCGCTCTGAAGCGCGGCAATGTGCGCCACCCCGTCCTGGTGACGGCAGATCGCGGCAGCCACGGACGAGCCGTGGGCCATCACCAGAACGACGATCATCAGCAAGGTCAGGAGACGAGTCATGGACAGACGTTGGAACTCAAGATTGCCAAACCGAAAAACCCCCTGGCGCGGGCCGGACATAGCCGCCAGTAACAATATAACAAACCCGCCTTAACGCAGGATTGCCACGCCTCCCCGCGTGCCGCTCCCGTCATCCCGGCGAAAGCCGGGACCTCGGGGAGACCCGCCGAGACTTTTCGGACCTGAGGTCCCGGCTTTCGCCGGGATGACGGCACTTTCGCCACCGCCGTGCCCGGCCTAAAAGCCGCGCCCATGAGCTACAACACCATCCAATTCGCCAACGAGCGCGGAATCGCCCGGCTCACCCTGAACCGCCCCGACCGGCTGAACAGCTTCACAGTGGAGATGCACGAAGAGGTGGCGGACGCGCTTTCCAGGCTGGACGGCGCCCGGGTTCTGGTGCTGACCGGCGCCGGCCGCGGCTTCTGCGCCGGGCAGGACCTGAACGACCGCGCCGTCGCTCCGGGACAGTCGGTCGACCTCGGCGAGTCGGTCGAGAAACGCTACAATCCCCTGATCCGGACCCTGACTTCCCTTCCCTTCCCGGTCATCGCCGGGGTCAACGGAGTCGCCGCGGGCGCCGGGGCCAATATCGCACTGGCCTGCGACATCGTCATTGCCGCCAGATCGGCCAAATTCATCCAGTCCTTCGCCTCGATCGGCCTCATTCCGGACAGCGGCGGGACCTGGGTCCTTCCAAGGCTGGTCGGCCAGGCGCGGGCGCTCGGCCTCGCTTTGACCGCCGAGCCGCTTGGCGCGGAGAAGGCCGCGGAATGGGGCCTGATCTGGAAGGCGGTCGACGACGACAAGCTCGACGAGGAGGTCGACGGCCTCGCCGCCCGCTTCGCCGAGGCTCCGACCAAGGGGCTGGGCCGGATCAAGAAGATGATCCGCGAAAGCTGGGGCCACAGCCTCGAGGAGGAACTCGACCTGCAGCGCGACTCGATGCGCGAGCTGGGCTTCGGCGACGACTATCGCGAAGGAGTCGCCGCGTTCATGGAGAAGAGGAAGCCGAACTTCACGGGCAAATAACCCTCACCCTGACAGCCCTAACGTCACCCTGAACTTGTTTCAGGGTCCAGTTTCGAGCATCGCGACCTTCATCGACTGGATGCTGAAAAAGTTCAGCATGACGGGAAAAGAGACATGAAAACGCTGAAGCTGCTCAACTACGCCCAGGACCGCTGGTACGGCGGCGAAGGCGGCCTTGCCCCGGTGGAAAGCGCCGTCACCGGCGAGGTGGTCGCCGAGACCGGAAGCGGCGGCCTCGATTTCAAGGCGATGCTCGACCACGCCCGGACCGTCGGGGGCCCGGCGCTCCGGCGCCTCACCTTCCACGAGCGGGCGCATATGCTCAAGGCGCTGGCCAACGCGATAATGGCCCGAAAGGAAGAGCTTTACGAGCTCAATTACGAGACCGGAGCGACCCGCACCGACGGCTGGATCGACATCGAGGGCGGCGCCGGCACCCTCTTCTCCTTCTCCTCCAAGGGCCGGCGCGAGCTTCCCAACGGCCGGATCCTGATCGACGGCCAGACCGAGCCCCTGTCCAAGGGCGGGAGCTTCGTCGGCCAGCACGTCTACACTTCCCTGCAGGGCGTCGCGGTCCACATCAACGCCTTCAACTTCCCGGTCTGGGGAATGCTCGAGAAGTTGGGGCCGACCTTGCTCGCCGGAGTGCCGGCGATCGTGAAGCCGGCGTCCGCGACCGGCTATTTGGCCGAGGCCGCGTTCCGGATCATGATCGAGGCGGACGTCCTTCCTCCCGGCGTGCTCCAGCTGGTGATGGGCGGAGTCGGCGACCTGTTCGATCACCTGACCCTCCAGGACGTCGTCAGCTTCACCGGCTCGGCCCAGACCGCGATGAAGCTCCAGGCCCATCCAGTGATCGCCCGCGAAAGCGTCCGCTTCATCGCGGAGCGGGACAGCCTCAACGCCTCGGTGCTCGGGCCGGATTCGGGACCCGGGACTCCCGAATTCGATCTCTTCATCAAGGAAATCGCCCGCGAGATGACGGTCAAGGCGGGCCAGAAATGCACCGCCATCCGCCGGGCCTTGGCCCCCGCCGACCATCTCGATGCGGTCCAGGAGGCCCTGATCCACCGCCTCGGCCAGGCGCGGATCGGCAATCCGCGCGAGGAGGGCGTGACGATGGGCGCGCTCGCAAGCCGCTCGCAGCTCCGCTCGGTGCGCGAGGCGGTGGCGGAGCTGTCGAAGTCGGCCCGGATCGTCTCGGGCGATCCCGAGCGCCCGCCGGTCGAGGGGAACGGATCGTTCATCTCGCCGATCCTTCTTCGCTCCGACGATCCCTGGGGATCCGCGGCGGTCCACGACGTCGAAGCGTTCGGCCCGGTCTCGACGATCATGCCCTATCGGGACCTCGGCGACGCCGTCGCGCTCGCCAACCGGGGCATGGGCAGCCTCGCTTTGTCGTTGTTCACCTTCGATCCGAAGGTGGCCGAGGAATTCGTTCTCGGAGCCGGCGCCTATCACGGCCGGATGGTGATCCTCGACCGGACTTCGGCGAAGGAATCGACCGGCCACGGTTCTCCCCTCCCGGTCCTCGTCCACGGCGGCCCCGGCCGGGCCGGCGGCGGCGAGGAGATGGGCGGAATCCGCGGCGTGACCCATTACATGCAGCGCACCGCGCTCCAGGGTTCGCCGGCCGTCCTCTCGAGCGTGGTGAGGCAATGGCTGCCCGGTGCGCCCAAGCCCGAAGGCGACCGCCACCCGTTCCGCAAGCGCATCTCGCAGCTTGAGATCGGCTATACACTGAAGACCGCGAGCCGAACCGTCAGCCTGGAGGACATCGAGCATTTCGCCGCCTTCTCCGGCGACAATTTCTACGCCCACATGGACGAGGAAGCGGCGAAGGCGAACCCGATCTTCGACGGCCGGGTCGCCCATGGCTACCTCATATTGAGCTTCGCCGCCGGCCTGTTCGTCGATCCCGATCCGGGGCCCGTCCTCGCCAATTACGGCCTCGAGGGCCTGCGATTCCAGACTCCGCTCTATCCCGGCGATTCGATGCGCGTCGAGCTGACCGTCAAGTCAAAAAGCATCCGCAACGAGGAGATGGGCGAGGTACGCTGGGCGGTTTACGTCTTCAACCAGAAGGACGAGATTGTGGCTTCCTACGACCTGCTGACGATGAACATGCCATGATGAACCGATCGCTCGCCCTGCTCCTGTTCGCTCTCGCCTCGTGCGGCGCATCGGCCCCCGCCGAGCCGCCGGTGGACGGATACCGGATCGTCAAGGAATATCCGCACGATCCGACCGCCTTCACCGAGGGCCTCTTCTACCTCGACGGAAGGCTCTTCGAGAGCACCGGCCTCAACCGTCAGTCTACCATCCGCGAGGTCAGGCTGGAGGACGGCAAGGTGCTCCGCTCGGTCAGCCTCGATCCGCAATATTTCGGCGAGGGAATCGTCAACTGGGGCGGCGACATCCTCAGCCTCACCTGGCAGAACGGAGTGGGTTTCCGCTGGGGCCTCAAGGACTTCCGCCCAAAAGGTCAGTTCAGATATCAGGGGGAGGGCTGGGCCCTCACCCAGGACGGCAAGAACATCTACATGAGCGACGGAACGGCCGAGCTGCGCGTGCTCGACCCGGCGACGATGGCGGAACGCCGCCGGATCCGGGTCACCTACAAGGGCCAGCCCGTCGAGCGCCTCAACGAGCTGGAATGGGTGAAGGGCGAGATCTTCGCCAACATCTGGATGGGCCGCCGGATCGCCCGGATCGATCCGAAGAGCGGCTCGGTCAAGGGCTGGATCGACCTCTCGCAGCTGGCCGTCGAGAACTCCAACGGCGATCCGGACGCGGTCCTGAACGGCATCGCCTACGACAAAAAGGGCGATCGTCTGTTCGTCACCGGCAAGAATTGGGCGAAGCTGTACGAGATCGCCATCGTGCCCATGGCGAAGAAATAGGGCAGTCGTTCCCCGGCGAAGGCCGGGGCCCAGCGGCGACGCGGTGCGGCTGGATCCCGGCCTTCGCCGGGAAACACGGGTCTTCGGAAGCGCATCCGGACCCTGCTCGCCAGGGCGTGGTCGGGACACGGCAGACGCAGGGCGCGCGCCGGAACGGCGGCATCGCCGGCTTGTTCTTCGGCGCGAACCCCTGCCACGGAGAGCCGCAATGAAGATCGCCGAATGCATGACCCGCGACATCGAGATCGTGAACCCCGACCAGCCCATCCAGGAGGCGGCGCAGTTCATGCTGCGCGCCGATTCGGGAGTGATGCCGGTCAGCGAGGGCGACAGGCTGGTCGGGATGGTCACCGACCGCGACATCGCGGTCCGAGCCGTCGCCGAAGGGCGCGGGCCCGACACTCCGGTCCGCGACGTCATGTCGGGCGACGTGCTCTACTGCTTCGACGACGACGAGGTCGAGGCCGTCGCCCTGAAGATGAGCGACTCCCAGGTCCGCCGAATGCCGGTGCTCAGCCGCGAGGACGAGACCCTGGTCGGGATCGTCTCCCTGGGCGACATCAGCCGCTCGGAGCAGAGCGAGGCCGCGGCCGTCGCACTCGACGGGATCACCGACCCGGGCGGAGAGCACAACCAGACCGAGGAGGGGTAAGGTCCTTCGATACGCCGTTTCGCCAGGCTCAACGGCTACTCGGGATGAGCGGGTGCGTTCCCGCTCATCCTGAGTAGGGACTGAGCGAAGGCGAAGGCCCGTATCGAAGGACCGGATCAGGAAGCCTTGTACGCCCCCACGCCCTCGCCCAGGTGCGGATTGTTCTCCTCCCTCTGGCGGGCCGCCGCATCATCGTAGAGGAAGGGCAGGAAGGCGTAGCGCGTGCCCCGGGTGACCGGGGTCGCTTCGTGGAGCATCGAGCAGGAAAAGACGACCGCGCCCCCGGTCGGCGCCCGGTAGGTCCGGGCGCCGAACTCGGGGAATCGAAGATCGCCGCCTTCATAGTCGCCCGAATTGAGGTTGATCGTCACAGCGAACCGGCGGTGCGACGTGCCCCGGGTGGTATTGTCCCGGTGCGGCCGGAAATGGCCCTCGCCGGCGGGATAGGCGCCGACGATGTAGCGCTCCATCCGGGTCGCCTCGAACTGGAAGACCCGCTTCACCATCGGCACCAGCCTGGCGACGACCCGCGCCCGGAGGATCGCGCATAGCGGCTCGTCCGCGATCTCCCGGTCGCGCCGCATCTTGTGCGCCGGGTCGGTCATCAGGACGGTCTTGCCGTCCACCTCGCGCATGAAGCCCGAAGGCTCGCCCCCGGTCTCGCGATGATGCCGCACCAGACGCTCGCACAGGGCCGGCTCGAGGATGTTCGGCGCCATCAGGACCGGCGCCCAGTCCGGCAAGGGCATCCGGGCCATGGCCTTCGTCAGCGCGGCGAAGGCCGCCTCCCCGGCATCCAGCGGAAAAGCGGCCACCGCCCGAAGCATCGGATCGACCAGCAGCCAGTGCCGCCGGTCCGCCTCCCCCTCCCCGCCCGGCGAGGCTCCGAACAAGGCGGGAAGCCCTCCACCGGGATCGAGGAAGAAGCGGATTCCGGGAAGCTGCTGCGCGACCCGCCCGGCGGCCGCGTCGTCCGGGTCCGACGTCACTCCGAAGAAGCAGGCCGAGTCGTCGTCGAGCAGGGCTCGGTGCCGGGCGACGCAGGCCAGCGCCTCGGCCGCCCCCGGATCCGTCGCCCGGCCCAGGAACAGCATCAATATGTAGCGGCCCGCGGCGGTGTCGAAGACATAATTGTCGCTTCCGCCGATCGCCTTGGCCCGGAACCAGGGCACGGGCTCGCCCGGAAGGAGCGGGCGGGGACGGGGTTGGGGCGGGGTCGTCATTGGAGCCTTATGCCCTGCCGCCGCACAGCGTGGAAGCCGTCGCCCCAGCGAAGGCTGGGGCCCCAGGGGGTGAAGGGCACCTTTGTTCTTCACCCGCCGGGGCCCCAGCCTTCGCTGGGGCGACGAGCCTTACTTCAGCGCCGAATAGATCAAAGTCTTCAACTGCCGCCTGATCGGAAAGGTCGAGGACGGCATCAGCTGAGTCATGAAGATCATGTGCACCCGCTCCACCGGGTCGACGAAGAAGGCGGTGGAGAACATTCCGCCCCAATAATATTCGCCCTTCGAGCCCGCAAGCATCGTCTTGGCCGGATCGAGGTTCACTCCGAAGCCGAGGCCGAAGCCCTGGCCGGCATTGACCGCCTCGCTGAACAGCGAGCGGCTCATCTCGGTCAGGTCGGCGCCGCCCGGCAGATGGTTCGAAGTCATCAGCTCCAGCGTCTTGCGCCCGACGATCCGGGCTCCGTCAAGCTCTCCGCCGCCCTGGAGCATCGCGCAGAAAAGATGATAATCGGCGATCGTCGAGACCAGGCCGGCGCCTCCGGCGAGGAGTTTCGGAGGCTCGCTCCAGGCGCTCTTCGCCCCGGGATCGTAGATTACGGGCCCCTTGCCCTCCCGCCAGGCGAAGGCGTCGCCGAGCCGGTGCGCCTTGTCCGGCGGGACGTGGAAGGCGGTGTCGACCATCCCGAGCGGGGCGAAGATCCGCTCCTCGAAGAAGCGGTCGAGCTTCAGCCCCGAAACGCGCTCGACGACCAGCCCAAGCACGTCGGTCGAAACCGAATAATTCCAGGCGGTTCCGGGCGAAAATTCGAGCGGGATGTCTGAAAGTGCGGCGACGAAGCCGTCGAGATCGAGGTCGCCGTGCCAGCCCTCGAGCTTGCGGCTCCGATAGGCGGAGTCGACGTTCGTCCGGTGCTGGAAGGAATAAGTGAGGCCCGAAGTGTGGCGAAGCAGGTCGATCATCATCATCGGCCGCTCGGGCGGCTTGACCAGGAACGGCGCTCCGCCGCCGCCGCCGTCATAAACCCCCATCCCCTTCCATTCCGGAATGATCGACTCGACCGGCTGGTCGAGGGTCACCGCGCCCTCCTCGACCAGCATCATGAAGGCGATCGAAGTGACCGGCTTGGTCATCGAGGCAATCCGGAAGATCGAATCCTCGCCCATCGGCTCGCCGCTCGCCCGGGCCCTGCCGGCTGTGGAGAAGTGGACGACCTTGCCGTCGCGGGCGATCAGCAGCTGCGCCCCGGCGAGCAGCTCCGGTGCGAGGTAAGTCTCGTTGAGGAAGGCGTCGACCCGCGCCAGCCGATCCGGATCGAACCCCGCCTGCGTTGCTTCCACCCGCTCCAATCCTCGCTCCTTTCCCTTAGTCCTCCCCGAGCTTGCCTCGGGGAGGGGGACCGCGCGAAGCGCGGTGGAGGGGCAATCGGAGCCGGCCGTCACCCCTCCCCCACAGCGCTTCCCGCCGCGGTCCCCCTCCCCCAGCAAGCTGGGGGAGGAATTGAGGATCGCGCCTACCGCTTGAGCGAAAGCCGAATCAACGTCATTCAGTGGCGTCGCGAAAAAAGGAGGACCGGGTGATCGAAGGCTTCCAGCTTGATCCCGACTGGCCGCGGATGAGCCTGAAGGAGGTCGACTCGCTTCTCACCGCGCCCGGCTCCCGGCTGGAGACGGACGAAGCCGTCATCCGCGGCCGGCCGACCCGGATCTGGAAGAACGCTCCGCCCGACCTTCCCTTCCTGGTCCGGCTTTCCCGAAGCCACGGCGACCGGATCGCCACCGTCTACGAAGAGGAACGAGTCTCCTGGGCGGCTCAATACCGCGCCATCGTCGCTCTGTCGGCCGAGCTCGCCCGGCTCGGGATCGGCAAGGGGGACCGGGTCGCGATCGCGATGGCGAACCTTCCGGAATGGCCGGTCGCCTTCTTCGCGGCGACGGCTCTGGGCGCGATCGCGGTCCCGCTCAACGCCTGGTGGACCGGACCGGAGCTCGAATTCGGCCTCGCCGATTCCGGCTCAAAGCTGCTGATCGCCGATTGGGCGCGCTGGCGGCGGATCGAGCCCCGCCGCTCGGCGCTCGCCGAGCTCGCGCATGTCATCGTCAGCCGCTCGGCCGAGCCCCTCGCCGGCGCAGTCGCGCTGGAGGAGGCGATCGGAGCGCCTGGCGCCTGGGCCGGGCTGCCCGACTCCGATCTCCCGGAGGTTGCGGTCGCTTCGGACGACTGGGCGGCGATCCTCTATACGAGCGGAACCACCGGCCGGCCCAAGGGGGCGCTCCACAGCCACCGCAACTTCACCACCAACATCCTCTCGGTCGGCTATTCGAACGCCCGCGCCGCGCTGCGCCGCGGCGAGGCGCCGCCCGAGCCCCAGCCCAAGACCGCGCTCATGGTCATCCCGCTCTTCCACTGCACCGCCTTGAGCGCGATGCTGATGGGAACGATGGTCGCGGGCCACACGCTCGTCTTCATCCGCAAATGGGATCCCCTCGAAGCCCTTGCGATCATCGAGCGCGAGCGGGTGCAGATGACGGGCGGAGTCCCGACCATCGCCTGGCAGCTGATCGAGCATCCCGAGCGGGCCCGCTTCGACCTCTCGAGCCTCGAGCAGATCAGCTACGGAGGCGCTCCTGCAGCCCCCGAGCTGGTCCGAAGGATCTGGGAGGAATTCGGAGCACTGCCCGGCAACGGCTGGGGCATGACCGAGACGACGGCGACTGTGACCAGCCATGTCGGCGAGGATTATCTCGCCCGCCCCGACAGCGCCGGCCCGCCGGTTCCGGTCGCCGACCTCAAGATCATGTCGCCCGACGGGACCGAGGCGCTTGCCGTCGGCGAGGTCGGCGAATTGTGGGCGCGCGGGCCGCAGGTCGTTGCCGGTTACTGGAACGCCCCGGAGGCCAGCGCCGCGACCTTCGTCGACGGATGGGTGCGTACCGGCGACCTCGCCCGCCTCGACGAGGAGGGCTTCCTCTATATCGTCGACCGGGCCAAGGACATGGTCATCCGGGGCGGCGAGAACATCTATTCCATCGAGGTCGAGAACGTCCTCTTCGACCACCCCGCGGTGACCGACGCCGCTTTGATCGGCCTCCCCCATCGCACGCTGGGCGAGGAACCCGCAGCCGTCGTCCACCTGGCGCCCGGCGCGAGCGCCACCGAAGAGGAGCTCAAGTCCTGGGTCCGGGATCGCCTCGCCGTCTTCAAGACCCCGGTGAAGATCGCCTTCCTCCCCGAGCCCCTGCCCAGAAACGCCAACGGCAAGATTTTGAAGAGCGAGCTGAAGGCGCTGTTCGACTGACCGTCGCCCCAGCGCAGGCTGGGGCCCCGGCGGGTGAAGAACACCGGCGCCCATCACCCCCTGGGGCCCCAGCCTCCGCTGGGGCGACGCGCCAACCTCACTCCGCCGGCCACCCCTCCAGCACCTCGACGAATCTCGTCAGCCAGGCGTTGGTCTGGTGGCCGTCCACCACCCTGTGGTCGATGGTCAGCGAGACATAGGCCATCGGGCGGATCAGGATGGCGTCGGTTCCGCCGATCTCCCGGACCACCACCCTCTTTTCGAGCTTCCCGATCCCCAATATGGCCGACTGGGGCTGGTTGATGATGATCGGAGCAGCGAACAGCGAGCCTGAGACTCCGTGGTTCGAGATCGTGAAGGTGCCGCCCGAGACGTCCCTGCCCGTGAGCTGCTCGGCCCTCGCCTTCTCGACCAGCGCGTCCAGCCCGGCGGCGATCCCCTTGAGCGACAGGGTCTGGACGTTGCGGAGCACGGGCACGATCAGGCCCTTCTCGCCCAATGCGGTTCCCACTCCGATGTTGATGTCGTCGAAAATCTCGAGCCGGTCTTCGTGCCAGCGGCTGTTGATCGCCGGAGCGACCTTCATCGCCTCGGCCGCGGCGGCGACGATATAGGCGCTGTAGGTGAGCTTCACGCCCTTCTTCGCCCAGGACGCCTTGTGCGCCTCGCGATGGGCGATAATGGCGCTGAAATCGGCCTCGAACATCGCGGTGACGTGCGGCGCCCGGGTGACCGAGGCGAGCATGTTCTCGGCGATCCTCAGCCGCATCCGGTCGTGCGGAATGGAGTGGGAGCGGATGCCCGCGGAAGTGGGGAGCCCCGTCATCCCGGCGGACGCCGGGACCTCGGGCCGCGAAGTCTCGGCGGGTCTCCCCGAGGTCCCGGCTTCCGCCGGGATGACGGAAGGCTGCGCCGTCGTGCGCGGGCCTTCGCTCTGGACTTTCGTCGCGGCCTCCACGGCCCGGTCGACATCGGCACGGGTGATCCGTCCGTCGCGGCCGCTGCCCTCGATCCGCGAGGGATCGATGTCGTGCTGGAGGAGAGCGCGCTTCACCGAGGGGGAAAGGCGATGCTCCGTCGCCCCAGCGAAGGCTGGGGCCCCGCGGGGTGAAGAACCCGGGCGCTTTTCACCCGACGGGGCCCCAGCCTGCGCTGGGGCGACCTGTTCTTCCTCCCCCTCGGCCGCGATCCGCCCGAGCACCGCGCCCGGCACCGCCTTGGCATCGCTCTCCAGCAATATCTCGCGAAGCACGCCGGCCGCGGGCGCCGGGACCTCCATCGCCACCTTGTCGGTCTCGAGCTCGACCAGCGGATCGTTGAGCTCGACCCGGTCTCCCACCTTCTTCAGCCAGGCCCTCACCACCGCCTGGGTGCCTTCCTGCTCCTCTGGGACGACGACGTCGATCATGACGGCCTCCTCATCAGGCCGTCATCGCGGCGGAGGCCCGTCGCCCCAGCGAAGGCTGGGGCCCCGGGGGGTGAAGATCGCCGGCGCCTTTCACCCGCCGGGACCCCAGCCTTCGCTGGGGTGACGATGGTCGTGTCGCTCCCCGCCTCGCCCATGCTCAAAACCTCACCAATTCTTCGATCTTCGCCTTGATCTTCTCCACCGAGGGAACGGCCCAGTTGAGAAGCACCGGATTGTGAGGGCTCGGGATGTCCGGCATCGTCACCCGGGCCACCGGGGCGTCGAGGTCGAGGAAGGCTTCGTCGGCGACCACCGCGGCGATCTCCGCGCCGAAGCCGCCGGTCCTCAGGTCCTCGTGGACGATCAGGCAGCGGCGGGTGCGCCGGACGCTGTCCAGCACCGTCTCCCGGTCCCAGGGCATCAGCGTCCTCAGGTCGATGACGTCGGCTGAAACGTCCTTCGCGGCCTCCTCGCAGCGCGGGACCATTGCGCCCCAGGTGACGATGGTGATCTCGTCCCCCTCGCGGACCTTCTTCGCCCGCCCGAACGGGAGCGCATAGCCGTCGCCGGGATAGGGCCGACGGGCCCAGCTGTCGTCGAGCATCGCGCGATGTTCGAAGAAGACGACCGGGTCGTTGCCGCGCAGCGCCGTCCGGAGCAGGCCCACCGCGTCCTCGGCATTCGACGGCACCGCCACCTGCCAGCCCGGATTGTGGACGAACGCCACCTCGTTGGTCTGGCTGTGCCAGGGATCGCCGCATTTGAAGAAGCCGCCCGGGATCCTCAGGACCATCGGAGCGGCGAAGCGGTTGTTCGTGCGCCAGCGCATCGTCCCGCAATCGTTGATCTGCTCGGTGGCGGGCTCGGCATATTTGCGGAACTGGATCTCGGGCACTGGCATCAGCCCGGCGATCGCCATCCCGACCGCCCGGCCGATGATCCCCTCCTCGTTGAGGCTGGTGTCGAAGACCCGGGCCGACCCGTATTTCTCCTGGAGCCCGAGCGTGACCGCGTGGACCCCGCCCTTCGGCCCGATATCCTCGCCGAACAGCAGGACCCGCGGGTTGACCGAAAGTTCGTGGTCCAACGTGCGGCGGATCGCCGTCACCATGTTGATCCGCTGGCCTTCCGGCTTGGGCTCCTCGTGGCTCCGCGGCGCCCGGTAGCCATGGGTCCACTGCCCGCCCATCTTCTGCATCTCGCCTTCGTAGAAGACGTGGTCGAGCACCCGCTCGGGATCGGAGACTCCGCGCGCCTCCGCCTCGTGGCGGGCCGCCTCGACGTCGGCCTGCGCCCTGGCCTCGATCCCGTCCCATTCCTCCTCGGTCATCGCCGCCCCGACGAGATGCGCCTTGAGCTTGGGAAGCGGATCGCGTGTCCATTCGTCGCGGACCGTCTCCTCCGACTTGTAGGCCTGGGTGTCCTGGAAGCTGTGGCCCTGGAGGCGCGGAACGGTGAGCCGGAGCAGGGCCGGACCCTTGCCGCTCCGGACATGGCCGACGGCGCGGTCGATCAGGTCGGCGGCCTCGGCCGGATCGGTTCCGTCGCCGGCGAAGATCGCAAGGCCGCCGAAGCTTGCGAGGTTGCGCGCGATGTCGCCGCCCGGGGTCTGGAAGCTCGAGGGCACCGAGATTCCGAAGCCGTTATCCTCGACGTAGAAGAGCATCGGAAGCTTCTGGGTGGTGGCGATGGTCAGGGCCGACCAGAAGCCGCCCGTCGCGCAGGAGGCGTCGCCGCCGAGAACCACGGCGATCGCTCCGTCATAGCTGCGGTCGCCGAGCTCGGTCCGGTAATATTCGATCGCCTGGGCCCAGCCCGCGGTCGGCGTATACTGGGCTCCGACCCCGCCCGACATCGGGAGGGCCGGGGCTCCGCCGGGATTGGGGTAGTTGAACACCACCCCGATGTCGCGTCCGTCGGAATAGCCCCCTTCCCGTCCCATTCCCGAGCCCAGCGCGTCCTCGACCGGGACTCCGAGCGCGAGAAGCAGCGGCCTCGACCGGTAATAGCCGCAGGTGGCGTCGCGGCGGTGGGTCAGCCGGCTCCCCAGCATCGCCTGGGCCATGTCGTGGCCCCGGGCCGAGAACTGGTAGAGGACCTTGCGCTCGGGAACCAGCCGTTCCTCCTCGAGCTTGTCCATCGCCCGGCTGAGCTGGACGACATAGGCGATCCGCCGCCAGTCATAGCCTTCGTCCACCGCGAGGTCGCGATGCTCGACCTTCTGCCCGCTGTCAGCCATCCATCTTCTCCACCACCGCCGCGGCGAACAGGTCGACATTGTCGTCGGAGAGGCCGACGACGTTGAACCGGCCGCTGTCCGCCAGATAGATGCCCTTCTCCTCGCGCAGCTCGAGCACCTGGGCCCTGCTCAGCGGAAGGATGGAGAACATTCCGTTCTGGCCGTCGATATAGGCCAGGCGCTCGTCATAGGCCGCAAGCCTGGCCCGAAGGTGCCTGATCCGGGCGCACATTTCCTTGAGCTCGGCGTTCCAGTCGGCCCGGAGCTCCGGATCCTCGAGGACCAGGTGGACGAGCGCGGCCCCGTGATCGGGCGGCATCGACCACATGGTGCGCGAGAGCTGGAGGAGGTTGCCGTAGACGATCCGCGCCGCCTTGGCGCTCGGCGCCTTGACGAAGAGGTTGCCGACCCGCTCGCGATAGACTCCGAAATTCTTGTCGCAGCTCTGCGCGACCAGCGCCTGCTCCGCCTTGCCGACGACCAGCCGGACTCCCGCCGCGTCGGCCTCGAGGCCGTGGCCGAGGCCCTGATAAGCGAGGTCCACGAACGGGATGAGGCCGCGCCTCGACACGATCTCGGCGACCTCCGCCCACTGGCCGGCGGAAAGATCGGCGCCGGTGGGATTGTGGCAGCAGCCGTGGAGCAGGACGAGGTCCCCGGCGCTCGCCTTGTCGAGCGCCTCCATCATCTCGGCGAAGAGGATCCGGCGGCTCGCCGGGTCGTAATAAGGATGCGGCACCAGCTCCACCCCGGCGCACTCGATGAGCGGACCGTGATTGGGCCAGGTCGGCTGCCCGACCAGCATCCGCGCCTTGGGATTGGCCTTAGTGACGAGATCGGCGCCGAGACGAAGCGCTCCGCAGCCGCCCGGGGTCTGGAGCCCGACGATCCGCTCGTCCGCGGCGACGGACTCGCCGAAGACGATCGGTCGGATCAGCTCGGTGAACCGCGCGTCGCCCTGCGAGCCGAGATAAGCCTTGGTCTCCTGCCGCTCCCAGAGCAGCCGCTCCGCCTTCTTCACCGCCCGAAGGATCGGAGTGCCGCCGGCGGAATCGCGATAGACCCCTACCCCGACGTCGATCTTGTCCGGCCTCGGATCGGCCTCGCAAAGCGCGATGAGCTGGAGGAGCGAATCCGATTTCTGCTCTTCGAGCCGGTCGAAAAGCGGCGGCCCGTCGCTGAGCAGAAATGAATTGTCCATCCGAGTCCCTTCCGAATGCCAGGCTGAACGCGCTTTAGGCCGTTTCGGTTCGGATTGCGTACCAGAGTCGAGGACGGCCGCGATGGATTTGAAACAAAAATTCAGCTAATCGTGCAAACATGAAAGAAGATGATCGCCTCGACGCTGTCGACCGCCGGATCGTTCGCGAACTGCAGCGCGATGCGAGCCTCAGCCACGCTGCCCTCGCCGAACGGGTCGGAGCGTCTGCCGCTTCGGTCTGGCGACGAGTCAGGGCGCTCGAGAAAGCGGGGGTTCTCGGCCGAACCGTCCGGATCGCAAGCCCGCAGGCGCTCGGCCGCTCGGTCAACGTGCTGTGCCAGGTCAGGATGGCCCGGCAGACGGTCGAGGCCCGGGCCGATTTCGAGGACTTCATCCAGTCTCGCGAAGAGATCGTCGAATGCTATTCCATGTCGGGGGAGTGGGATTACCTGCTCAGAATCGCCGTCCGCGACGTCGCCGACTACGACCGCTTCATCATGCGCGGAGTCCTCGCGCATCCCAGCGTCGCCAATGCGGCGAGCAACTTCGCCTTGAGGCAGGTCAAATATACGACGGAGATACCGGTCTAGCGAACGTCCGCCGCGGGCGGCAAGCGAACGTTGGCGCATCTCAGGTCTGCGGCCACTCGAAGCCCTCATAAACAAGAGCGAGTGCCTCATTCGGAGGGCGGTGGTACATCTCCGTCACGACGCTGGCAGTAAATCTCGCGACATCCGGACAATCGACGCGGAGATATGAAACGCCGTTCATTGACCGAGCAACCGGCTGCAAATGGTGCGCACGAGCAAATTTCCTGAATCTCTCTTGGTCATCGATGTTTCGCGGAGCCAAAAGCACCCAATCAAATCCCGGCTTACCATTTTCGAAAGACATCTGGAGGGCAACCGCATCTGCATCGGAGGGACGGTCCGGGGTGCTGAACATCAGTGTTGCCCACCTCTCCGAGGCTGGCCCGCGAGACATTGCTTCAATCAGGGCAGGCAGATTGTCTGTCGCAACCTCGGCCTGCTTTAGCAATCGTGGCATGCCCACTTTGCCCCGGTCCCATACGAAATAATCTGATTTCAAGGTCACGGACACAATTGCAAAAGTCATTGCTGCGAGGAGGCCGGCTATGATGCCCCCGGCACTCAACAGCATCCGCCTTTTTCTTGCCGAGTTAGTCATGGAGGAGAAGTTAGTTTGCTCAGCGGTCCCGTCAATGCGAGCGCCCGCCAATGGCAGGAACCGGTCGAAACCAGACCGTCCCCTCGCGCTCAAAATCTTGGGGGGAACCCCTCCCTCTCCCGCGGATTGAACCGGCAACGAATCGATTTGTCGGAGCACGCACGCATGGCCGCACGCGCCTATTGGAAGGGACAGATCAGGCTGGCCCTCGTCTCGATCCCGGTCGAGATCTTCTCCGCCACGAAGAGCGGGGCGACCATCGCCTTCAACCAGATCCACGAGCCGACCGGCAAGAGGGTCAAATATGAGAAGGTGGTTCCGGGCGTCGGCCCGGTCGACCCGGAGGAGATCGTCAAGGGCTATCAATATGAGAAGGGCAGCTACGTGCTTCTCACCGACGAGGAGATCGAATCGGCCAAGCTCGAGAGCAAGAAGACGCTAGAGCTGACCCAGTTCGTCGATTATGACGACATCGACGTCCTCTATTACGAGAAGCCCTATTTCGTCGTTCCCGCCGACGACCTCGCCGAGGAGGCTTTCATTGTCCTTCGCGAGGCCTTGAAGCGGACCAAGAAGGTCGCGCTCGGCCAGCTCGCGCTCAGGGGACGCGAATATCTGGTCAGCCTCAAGCCCTGCGGCCGGGGGATCGTCCTCGAGACGCTGCGCTATGCCGACGAAGTCAACAAGGCCCAGAATTATTTCCGCGACATCGCCGAGGCCAAGCCCGACGAGGAGCTGCTCGACCTCGCCGAGGCGCTGATCGATCGCAAGACCGCGCCCTTCGACCCCTCCAAATATCACGACCGCTATATCGAGGCGGTCGAGGAGCTGATCGAGCGCAAGCGCAAGGGCAAGACCATCCACACCGAGGAGGATTCGGCGCCGGCCCGGGGCTCCAACGTCATCGACCTGATGGCGGCGCTCAAGCGTTCGATCGAGAAGCCCGGAGGCAAGGAATCCGCCGCGAAGGATACGGGCGGCGGGGCGAAGAAGGCGGCTGCCAAGCCGGCAGCGCGCAAGCCGGCGGCGAAGAAGGCGCCGGCGAAGGCCGCTCCGGCCCGGAAGCGGGCATAGGAGCGGACAGTGTTGGAAACCGTTCGGGCTGAGCCTGGCGAAGCCCTCTCTTTTTCCGCGAGCCGCGCAGAGGGAAGAAAAGCCCTTCGACAGGCTCAGGGCGAACGGTCGAATTGATGGCACTGCTCAAGAAACCCGCCGACCCGCTCGAGACCTACAAGCGCAAGCGCGACTTCGCGAAGACGGCGGAGCCGGCCGGCGCCGTCGCGCCCGCCCGCGGGCCGAACGCGCCTGCCCTGTTCATGGTGCAGAAGCACGACGCGACCCGCCTCCATTACGACCTTCGCCTGGAGATGGACGGGGTGATGAAGAGCTGGGCGGTGCCCAAGGGGCCGAGCCTCAACCCTTCGGACCGGCATCTTGCGGTCCGCACCGAAGACCATCCGATGGATTATGCAAGCTTCGAGGGCACCATCCCCAAGGGCGAATATGGCGGCGGCACGGTGATGCTGTGGGACTGGGGCCGGTGGATCCCGCATCCGGACAAGGACCCGCGCAAGACGATCGAGGAGGGCCATCTCCACTTCACCCTCGAAGGGCACAGGATGAAGGGCGAATGGGTGATGTTCCGGCTGAAGGGGCGACCCGGGGAGCGCGCCGAGAACTGGATGCTGAAGAAGGTCACCGACGAGCATGCCGGCGGCTCGATGGGGCTTACGGAGAAATATCTGACCAGCATCAAGACCGGCCGGAGCATGCAGGAGATCGCGGCTGGCAAGAAGGCGAAGGAGCTCAAGGGGTGGAGGACGGATCCTTATGTTCCTCCCCGGAACGGGGAGGGGGACCGCGCGAAGCGGGGTGGAGGGGTCCCGGCGCCGGGGGCCCCCTCCACCACCGCCGCTTCGCGTCGGCGGTCCCCCTCCCCGTCCCGGGGAGGAGCAAAGCTCCCCCCCTTCCGCGAGCCTCAGAAGGCCACCCTCGTCGATCACGTCCCCTCCGGCTCGGGCTGGATCCACGAGATGAAGTATGACGGCTATCGCTGCCTGCTGGGCATCGGCGGCAAGGCCAAGGTCTATACGCGCTCCGGTCTGGACTGGTCGGACAAGTTTCCCGAGATCGTCGAGGCGGCGGCGCAGCTCGAAGTGGGTTCGGCGCTTCTCGACGGCGAGATCGTCGCCCTGGACGACAAGGGCAATACCGGCTTCTCGGCCCTCCAGCAGGCGATCAGCGAAGGCGGCCGAGGCCTCACCCTCTTCCTGTTCGATGCGCTCGAGATCGACGGCGAGGACCTGACCGGGCTTCCGACGATCGACCGCAAGGCCCGTCTCGCCTCGCTGGTCGGACAGGGCAAGCCGCCCACCATCCTCTATGCCGAGCATATCGTCGGGCATGGCGAGAAGCTGTTCGACGCGATGTGCGAGGCCGGCCAGGAAGGGATCATCTCCAAGCGCGCCGACGCCCGTTATAGTGGCGGCCGCACCAAGAGCTGGCTGAAGATAAAGTGCACCTACCGCCAGGAGTTCGTCATCCTCGGCTGGTCGGAAAGCGACAAGAAGGGCCGAGGCTTCCGCGCCCTCCTCCTCGGAGTCTACGAGGAGGGCAAGCTGCGCTACGCCGGCAAGGTCGGAACCGGCTTCTCGAACCAGGTGCAGCAGGACCTTCTCGAGCGCTTCGAGAAGATCGTGGCGGACAAGCCCGCCGCCTCGGTCCCGAGAGCGGACGCCCGGGGCGCGCATTGGGTGAATCCGAAGCTGGTCTGCGAGGTCGCCTTCGCCGAGTTCACCTCCGAGGGCGTGGTCCGCCACGGCAGCTTCCTCGGCCTTCGCTCCGACAAGAAGCCGGCCGAGGTGGTGGAGGAGACTCCCCAGCCGGTCGAGCGCGCCGCGCCGCCCGCCGGCGATGGGGTCAAGATCAGCAATCCCGAGCGGATCCTGTTCCCCGACGCCGGAGTCACGAAGGGCGAGCTGGTCGATTATTACCGGACGATCGGCCCGATGATGATGGAATGGGCGGCCGCCCGCCCGCTCAGCCTCGTCCGCTGTCCCCAGGGACGGGCGCGCAAATGCTTCTTCCAGAAGCACAATACGGGAAGCTTCGGGCCCCACGTCCACCAGATCCCGATCGAGGAGAAGAAGGGCCAGATCGAGGATTACGTCTATGTCGAGGAATCGGCGGGAATCATCGCCTGCACCCAGATGGGGACGATCGAGTTCCACGGCTGGGGCTCGTCGGTCGCGGAGGTGGAGAAGCCCGACCGGCTCGTCTTCGACATCGACCCCGACGAAGGGCTCGGCTTCGACGAGGTCAGGCGGACCGCGCGCGACCTTCACCGCTACCTCGCCGACATGGGTCTTCAGAGCTTCCCGATGACGACCGGCGGAAAGGGCCTGCACGTCGTCGTTCCGCTCACCCCGCAGGCCGAATGGCCCGAGGTGAAGGATTTCGCCCAGCGCTTCGCCGTCGCGCTCGCCACCGCCGACCCCGACCGCTTCACGGCCAATCTCGCCAAGGTGAAGCGCAAGGGGCGGATCTTCCTGGATTACCTGCGGAACCAGCGCGGAGCGACGGCGATCCTGCCTTATTCCGCACGGGCCCGGGAGCGCGCCCCGGTCGCAGCTCCGATCAGCTGGGACGAGCTCGAGGACCTCCAGTCCGGGGCGCCCTTCACGGTCCGCGACGGCGACCAGCTCGTCGAACGCGCCTCGGGCCGGGCCCTGCAGGGCTGGGGCGAAGCCAGCCAGGTGCTTCCCGACCTGTGAGCGCCCGGCTCGACATCAACGAGGTGACCAAGGAGGAGATCGACGCCGTCGAGGGCCTCAAGGGCCACGGCCACGAGATCGTCCGCTACCGCGAAGAGCGAGGCCGCTTCACCTCGCTTCGCCAGCTCGACGAGGTGCCGGGGCTCTCCGGTAAGGTGGACCGCGAGACTCTGGAGAGGCTGAGTGTCTGAGCCGGTGACGTCGCCCCGGCGAAAGCCGGGGCCTCGGGGAGACCCGCAGAGACTTCTCGCCCCGAGGTCCCGGCTTTCGCCGGGATGACGTATCCGGCGACCGCACGCCGTGTATTATATAAATAACACACGTTTCCCCTTGCGCTCGGCGCCTCCCCTGCCCCATTTAGCCCCAAAGCTAACGGAGCGACCGAAGATGGCCACCCAGACCGAGACCAAGCTTAAGCTCGAGGCGCCCGAGGCGCTTCAGACGGTCGAGCCCGCCCAGGCGGCGGGGCTCGTCCCTATCGAGGAAGGGGTGAAGTCGAAGCTCGAGACCGTGGTCGACAAGTTCGTCAACGAGCTGGTCGCCGCCGACGCCAACAGCCCCGAGTTCGGCAAGAAGGTCGACGAGCTCACCAACATGGGCCGAAAGCAGATCGCCGAGGCCGCCGGCCATTCCAATCGCTTCCTCGACCGGCCGATCAAGGCGATCGACAAGGATACCGGGATCGGCGCCGACCTGCTGGAGCTTCGCCGCACCGTCGAGGAGCTCGACCCCGGCAAGCAGGGCAATCTCAGTACGCCCAGGAAGATCCTCGGGATCATTCCCTGGGGCAACAAGCTCGGCAACTATTTCCAGAAATACCAGAGCTCCCAGACCCACATCTCGAAGATCCTGAACAGCCTCGCCTCCGGCAAGGAGGAGCTTCAGTACGACAACGAGGCGATCAACACCGAGCGCGCCGCGATGTGGAAGACGATGGGCCAGCTCGAGCAGATGATCCACATCTCCAAGCAGCTCGACCAGAAGCTCGAGGACAAGGCCAACGAGCTCGACGCCAACGAGCCCGCAAAGGCCAAGGCGATCCGCGAGACCGCGCTCTTCTACACCCGACAGCGCACCACCGACCTGCTGACCCAGATGGCAGTGACGGTTCAGGGCTATCTCGCCCTCGACCTCGTCAAGAAGAACAATGTCGAGCTGATCAAGGGCGTCGACCGGGCGTCCACGACGACTGTCGCCGCGCTTCGGACCGCGGTCACGGTCGCCCAGGCGATGACCAACCAGAAGCTGGTCCTCGAGCAGATCACCTCGCTCAACACGACGACCGCCAACATCATCGATTCGACCGGCGAGCTCCTCAAGAGCCAGACCGCCGAGATCCACCGCCAGGCGGCGTCGTCGACCATTCCGCTGGAGACCCTCCAGCGCGCCTTCCAGAACATCTACGACACGATGGACACCATCGACACGTTCAAGCTCGAAGCGCTGGGCAGCATGAAGCAGACGGTCCAGACTCTCTCCAGCGAGGTCGAGAAGAGCCGCGGCTATATCGCTCGGGCCGAGGGCACGGAGCAGAACCGGCTCGCCGGACGGAGCGTCCCCAATTCGCTGCTCGGACCGATCGAGGGCTGAACGTGGCTCGGACGCCCCGACGCGTGGAGGAAGCGATCGCCCGCTTCGACGAATATTCGGCGAGGCTCGACGGGCACACGCCGGCCGAGTCCAGCCTGAAGCGGCGCTATTACGGCCGCGCGGCCGCCGGCATGGCGCGGCGCGGCGCGGTGATGGGGATCGCGATCGGCGCTCTCATCGTCGCGACGATCGTCTTCGGCCTGGCGATAAGCCCGATCGGGGTTACCGGACTTTTCTTCGTCGCTCTCGGAATCCTGGCGATCATGCTCGCCGTGTCCTTCTGGCCGTCCGAGCCGGAACGGGTCGCCTATAACGAGCAGGTGCCGACCGGCACGGTCGTCCGCCAGCTCGAGAACATGCTGGTGCGCCGCCGGACCGCGCTCCCGGCCCCGGCCGCCCAGCGCGCCGAGGCGATCGGCGCCCAGCTACCCTTGCTCGAATCGAGGCTCGCCGAGGTCGACCCGCTCGACCCCCTCGCCCAGGACGCCCGGCGGCTGATGGGCAAGCATCTGCCCGAGCTGATCGAGCGCTACGAACGGATTCCGGCAGGCTACCGCCACCAGCCCGACGGCGAAGGCCTGACCGCCGACCAGCGGCTCGTCGCCAGCCTCGACGCGGCCCGCCAGGCGCTCGGCGACATCGGCGACAAGCTGGTCCAGGGCGATCGCCAGGCGTTCGAGACCCAGGGCCGATTCATCGAAAGCCGCTACAGGGAAGAGCGCGGCCCGGGAGAGGCGTGATGGGCTTCGATGTCGCCGGAATGCTTCGGCAGGCCGACGAATATCTGCGCCGCAACATGAAGTCGAAAGCGGTTCGGGCCGCCGAGAGACGGCGGCAGGAGCGGCAGTCTCGAGAGGCGGAAGCACGGATCAAGCGGGCGGCGATGGTCGGCGGAGCCTCCGGAGCGGCCATTCTCGGAGTGGGGGCCCTGGCCGCGCCGGTCGCGGTTCCGGTCCTCGCGGCCGCCGCCGGCGGCGGCGCGCTGCTGCTCGCCGTCGGCACGCTTTTCAGGCCGTCCCGGAGGCGCGGCCGCGAAGGCGATTTCTCGCAGGTCGAGCTGGCCGAGCTTCCCGGCGACACCGAGGACTGGCTGCTGGAGCGGCGCGACGGCCTGCCGCTCGACTGTCGTCCCCAGCTCGACCGGATCTTCCAGCGCCTGGGCGACCTCCAGCCGCATCTCGCCTCCCTAGCCCCCCATTCTTCCCCGGCCTGGGAAGCAAGGCGGCTGCTCGGCGACCATCTGCCGCGGCTGATCCTCGCCTTCGAAGACATCCCGTCCACGTTGCGCGAGGAAGACCGCGAGGTCCGCGCCCGGCTGCTCTCCGGATTGGTGACCGTGGCCGACGCTCTGGACGGGCTCTGCCGCGAAATTTGCCGAGACCCGCTGATGACCCTGGAGACGCAGGAACGCTTCCTGGAGAGCCGCTACCGGGGCGAGGGCAAGCGGCTCCTGCCCGGCGACGAACGCGCCTAGGGTCCGCGTCCCCGTCGTCCCAGCGAAGGCTGGGACCCCGTCGGGTGAATAGCGCCCGCGGCCGTCACCGCCCCGGCCCCAGCCTTCCTCCTCGCCGGCCCCCGGCCAGTCATTTTTTTCAACGCAAACACGCAAAGATGCAACGATGCCCTGGCGGTCCCGACCGCCGGGTGTGCTTCATCCTGCGCAAAATGTGGGACGCCTTGGGCGCCGGAAGGTGCTCGTGACCTTGCCCAGCTCCTCGGACTCTTCGCGTCTTCGCGTCTTGGCGTTGAAAATTGGAGGCCGCCGCGGCCGCCGCTTCGAGAAAGCGGACGACCCGTCCCGCCCGGAAGACCGCCCGCGGCGCGCCTCCCAAGGCGATAGACCGCCTTCGGAATTCGTCTCACAATTTCAAAGAGCCCTGCCGATACGCGACTCGGCAGAAAGAACAATATAGGAACACAAGCCCCCGATCTCCGACAAGAAGATCCATTTCGGAAGTTGCGGCTGAACGAGAACCCGCCGAGACGATGGCGCTCTAGAATCGGCCTTCGAACCGCGACGAATAGGGCAGTCCGCCCGGGCGAAGGGCGGCGTCGATCCGGTACCGCCCGTCGGCGAACAGGCGCACGTCCAGCCGATCGCCTCCCGACTGGCTGACCAGAGGCAGGAGCACCGCTGGCCCGTCGCAACGCGCCTCGCCGCTGAAGCCGGCGGTCAAGGGCACTCCGACCAGCTCGCCGGCGAAAACCGCCTTCACCAGCCCTTCCGCATGGACGCACATCCCGTCCCCGAAACTCACGCTGACGTCCGACAGGTCGAGGGTCGGCGGCGGCAGATCGGCGAGCGCGGCAGCTTCGATCCGACCGGTGGCGCTATCGATTGCGAAGCCGTGACGGGAAACCGTCACTCCGGCGCGAAGGCCGTCGTCCGCCTGCTCGAGGTCCAGCCGGGCCCGGCCGATGAGAAGAGGCACGAATCGGAGACGAGTCCCGACGTCGCCGAGCGCGACCGTTCCGAACCGAGCCTCGGTGAGCGCTCCGAGCCAGACGCTCCCGGTCGCCTCCCGCGCCGCCAGGCCCTTGTCCGAATAGCCCAGCCAGCCGAGCGCGAAGCGCAGCGGAAGCAAGGCGGCGAGCGAGAACAGCAACGCGCAGAAGAAGAAGATCTGCCTCCACCATCGCAGTCGAAGCCGCATCAGTTCCCCCTCGTTCGAAGCACGATCCGGGCCGAGAGGGTCCGGTCGGGATTGCTGGTGGCGGTCAGGCTCTGCACGATATAGCCCTGCGCCTCGAGCCGCTCGACCCAGCCGAACAAGGCCTGGGGCTTGGCCGCTCCGATGGCGAGGGACACCCGGCCCGATCCCTCGGGCTGAAGCCCGGAAAGCTGGAACCCGGCCTCGGCGGCGGCGGCGGCAACGGCCGAGTCGATCGGGCCGACGAAGGACGCGGGCCGATTGCCCTCCAGCTTTGCGATCGCCGCGGCCTGCGAGCGCGCCTCCGCCAGCGCAGCGACGGCCTCGCCATGCCTCTGCCGCGCGGCCGAGAGCATGTCGGAAAGGGGACGAAGGATCGCCAGCCAGACGATGACCAGCGCGACCAGCACCAGCATCACTCCCAGCAGCCAGCGCTCGCGCGGGCTGCGCGCCAGCCACAGGACCTTGAGCCGGGCGCTCATCGCGGAGTCACCGTCAGGTCGGCGGCCGGACGTCCGCCGGCCGAGCGCGGCGCTCCGGCTTCCGCGGCGAACCCGCTTGCCTCGACGCGCTGGCGAAGCGCCTCGATCGCCGCCGGCGAATCCGCCTGGGCGGTAGCCCGAAGCGCTCCGTCGGGCGAGAAGGCGATCGCGGTCAGTTCGATATTGGGGGTCGCCTTCACCGCCTCGAACACGGCTTCGGCCGTAGCGGTGAAGCCGGCGCCGCCGCCTCGAAGTTCCGCCAGGCGCCGGGTCAGTGCCGCCTGCGGATCGGCGAGGCCGGGGCTGCGCGGCAAGGCGGCGGCGGCGATCCGGCCGGTCTCGGCTTCGGCGGAATCGGCCGCGAACATATAGCGGGCGATGAGTGCGACCTGCACCGCGAGGCTGACGAGCAGGAGCGCTGCGGTCAGGCCCGCAAGCCGCCGGGCCCGGGCGGGTGCGACCCGCCAGTCCCGCCGGCGCCCGAACGGCCCCTGGCGAAGGTCGAGCGGCGCCTGGTCGAGCGCTCCGGCGAGACCGGCGGCGAAGCCGTCGGGATCGACCGGAACCGCGCTCCGGCCGGCGAGCAGCAGGTCGCCCAACTCGGGCTCCGCCGCGAAGGCCTCGCCCTGGCCGCGGTAGAGCCGGAGCAGCCCGGAATCCCATGTCGACAGCCCTTCGGCCGGCGCCGGCACGAGCAGGGTCTCCGGAATTATCCGCTCGGCGTCGAAGCCGGCGCCTTCGAGCCCGTCGAGCCAGGTCCGCATGGTCTCGATCGGGACCAGCCCGACGCAGCGGGCCGGGCCCTCGGCCGAGCCGCGTCCCACCGCCACGTGGAGCTCGCTCAGGGGCTGGGCGCTAAGCTCGGCGGCCATAAGCCGCGCCGCTCCGGCCGCCTGGGCCGGCGAGAGACCGGACGGGAATTCCAGCCACCGAAGGGTCACCGCCTCGCCGGGCGCGACGGCGACGACGGGCGCGGACCGGTGGCCCTCCGCTCCATCCAGCCCAGTGCCGCGCTCCGCGACCGCGCCCTCGGCGAGCCGGATCCAGCCGTCGACTCCGCCGTCGCGGGCGAGGAAAAGCAGAAGCGCATCCCTCATTCGCCGCCGCCCCAACGCCGGGCGACCACCTTCGCCGGAGCGACCCGGGCGTCGACCAGGGCCCATTCCTCCATCTCGGCGTCGCCGAAGCGGACGGAGAGGTCGATGGTGAACCAATAGGTTTTGAGCTGGAGCTGCGACATGGGATCAGAGTTCGTCTCTAGCCCCGCCTGCTCCGCGCTGCGCCAGAAATCGTACGTGTTGCGCCAGCCGTCTTTCGGCCGGGAGGAGATCAGCCCCCGAACCCGGTCGGGCCGCGCCTTGGTCGGAGCGAACATCGCGAGCAGCGGCGCGTCGCGGGGAAGGAGCGTGTTGACGTTGATCGGCGACATGTCGGCGGCCGGGAGAGCGCAGACGTAGGGCTTCAGCTCCCGGTAGATTTCCGGAGTGACGCCGGCGATGGCCCGAAGCTCGCTCGGGTCGGCGAGCAAGGTGTTTCCGGTGCGGTAGGCCGGCTCCGAGCCCCCATAAGCGGAGTCCTCCCCGCCCTGCGGGCTGGGCCGGTCGTCCGAATCGATCCAGTCGGCCGTCGCTCCCGCCACTCGGCGGGCGGCGGGTTCGGGAAGTCCGAGCACGGCCATCAAGGAGACGAACTGCTCGATGGCGGCCGGCCTCTGGATCAAGCTGGACGTCGGATCGCCCTGGACGAGGCTGTTGAGGTTGAAGCAATTGCCGCCGTCGCGAACGGTCGCCGTGGCGAGCCCCTCGCCAGGCAGCGGTATCTGCCGGGCCCTGCCGTTCCAGTCGCCGGCGAGGGTCGTGACGTAGGCGTCGGCGCCGGCGAGGTCGTCGATCCGCAGGGTCAGAAGATCCTCCACGCCCAGCGCATAGCTTCGCGCCTGGTCCAGCGCGGCCCCGTTCATCGCCATCGCGGTCGACAATCTGAGCCGCTCGAAAGCGCCGGCGGCAATCGCGGCCATGATCACGACGAGCACCAGCACCGCGAGCAAGGCGGCGCCGCGTTCCGACTGGGCCACGGGCCGCTTCACCACATCGTCCCGGTCTGGAAGAGCTGGCGGGTGGTGCCGCTGCCCTCCGCGTCCATGACGAGCTCCACGGCGCGCGGCAATTCGGTCGCCTTGGCCGGATCCCAGCGCTCGCGCCAGGCTCCCTCGCGGTCGCGGAAGCGGAAGCGGATCCGCCGGACCTTGTCCACCACGATGGTGGCCGGGAGCGCCGCGGCGCCGTCGAGCCTCGGATAGACCCGCCGCTCCAGCCTCCCGTCCACCAATCCATATTCGACCCGCTGCAGGGAGGCCCGGGGCGTGTCGTCCAGATTCTCCCAGCCGCGCCGGACGAAGGCCAGCGCAACCCCTCCCCGCTCGCCGCCGAGGCCCTGGAAGGCCTGGCGCGCAGTCCCGGTCTCGTCTCGGGGCATCCGCGGCGCCGCCTGGGCGAGATCGCCGGCGAGCAAGGTCCCGGCGCGCCGGAAGTCGGCAAGGTCGTTCAGCCGGGCCTCCGCCGCCTCCTGGGCCCTCACGCTGAAAGAGAGCAGCCCGACTCCCGCGGCGGAGAGCAAGCCGAAGATGAACAGCGAGACCAGCAGCTCGGCGAGAGTGAATCCCGCTTCCCCCGCGTCATCCCGGCGAAAGCCGGGACCTCGGCGAGACCCGCCGAGACTTCTTGTCCTGAGGTCCCGGCTTTCGCCGGGATGACGGGGATGGGTCACCGCGCCGCCCTCCTGAACAAGGTCAGGTTCGCCGCTTCCGGCCCTCGGTCGCTCCGGACCTCGATGCGGATCTGCTGGATCCGGGGCTCCGGCGAGCGCCCCACCGCCCGGAGCCAGCGCCATTTGCGGCCGGCGTTGACCAATTCGCCTTTCGTGGCGCCGTAAGCCGGCGGCTGCGGATCGGTGAGGACCTCGACCGCCAGGTTGCGCGCCACCGTCTGGGCCACCGCCTGCTCCCGGAGCAGGGCGGTGGTCGTCACGGTCGCGCCCTCGAGCCGAAGCAGTGCCATGGCGGCGAGGCTGAAGATCGCCAGGGCGACCAGCATCTCGACGAGTGTGAAGCCCCTTTCAGTCCTCCCCAGCTTTTGCGGGGGAGGGGGGTGTAGGCGGGTCGGCATGCCGGGGGCATGCCGAGAGCCGAAACCGGCTGCGCAGCAGCCGTCGGGCGAAGCCTGGTGGAGGGGCCTTCCGGACTCTGTAAAACCCCTCCACCGCGCTTCGCGCGGTCCCCCTCCCCGCGAAATCGCGGGGAGGATTTGGACGCGCCTAGCGCACGACATGGATCCGCCCTCCATCCGTGACCTCGACCTGAGCCTCTTCCTTGCCGCGTACGAGCCGCAAGCGCGCGGGCTCCGCGAAACCGGTGGAATCGAAGACGATCCGGGACTCGCCGCCTTCCATCGAGGCGCGGGTGCCTTGGCTCCAGCTCTGCTCGATGAACGGCCTCTCGCTCATCGCCTTCCACTCGCCGCCGGTGCGCCACTCGAAGCCGTAGCCGCCGTCCTTGAGAACCAAAGCCACCGGCCGGTTGTCCATCATCGCCCGCTCCCGAGCGGCGTCGGCCCGGGCGGCGAGGCGAAGCGCTTCGCCGCGAAGCGCTCCGCGCGGATCGGGCATGCCCACGATTACCGCCGCCGATACGAGGCCGATGATGACGAGGACGACGAGAAGCTCGATGAGCGTGAAACCGTTTTTGCTCCTCCCCGGAACGGGGAGGGGGACCGCCGGCGAAGCCGGTGGTGGAGGGGGTCCCGCGTCAGAGCGGCGCAGACGTGGGCCCCCTCCACCATGCTTCGCATGGTCCCCCTCCCCGTTCCGGGGAGGAGCAAGGGCGGGCGACCCGCTCATCCTTATTCACGAATCCCAGTTGCCGATGTCCGCATCCTGGCCTTCACCCCCTTCGCGACCGTCGGCGCCGTAGCTGTAGATTTCGAACTGCCGTCCGTCGCGGCCCGGCGAGGCGTAGCGATAATCGTTGCCCCACGGGTCCTTGGGCAGCCGCTTCACATAGCCTTCCGCGGTCACCGACTTCAGTCCTTCCGAGCCGTTCGGGTAGCGCAGCTTGTTGAGGCGGTACATCTCCACGCCCTGCTCTAGGGTGGCGACGTCCGCCTTGGCCTTGGTGATGGCCGCCTTGTCGGTCGCCGGGAGGACGTTGATGATGACGACCGTGGCGAGCAGCCCGATGATGACGATGACGACCATCAGCTCGACCAGGGTGAAGCCGCCTTCTTGCCTCCCCATCGGAGATGGGGAGGGGGACCAGGCGAAGCCTGGTGGAGGGGTGACCCGCGCAGGCCTGCGGGTTCTACCCCTCCACCACCCTTCGGGTCGTCCCCCTCCCCATCGCTTCGCGATAGGGAGGCAAAATCCACGAACGTTCCTCATCCCATTCCTCCGGCAAGTGTGTCGAGCTGCAGGATCGGCAGCAGGATCGAAAGCACGATCACGGCAACCAGCGCGCCCATCAGGACGATGATTGCCGGCTCCAGCAGTGCGAGCGCGGTCGTCGTGAAGCTGTCGAATTCGCGCTCGAGATAGTCGGCGGCGCGCTCGAGCATCAGGTCCAGCCGGCCGCTCGCCTCGCCGCTCGCCGCCAGGTAGACGAGCAAAGGCGGGAAGATGTCGGAGCGCTTGAGCGCTCCGGACAGGCTTCCGCCGGTACGCACCGATTCGGCGATCTGGGCGGTCGCGCCCCGGAGCGCGCGGTTGTGGACGGTCTCCGTGGTCAGCTTCAGTCCTTCGAGCAGCGGAAGCCGGCTGGCCACCATCGTCGAGAGGGTGCGCGCCATGCGGGCGGCGTGGAGGTCGCGAAGCAGCCGGCCGATCACCGGGACCCGGAGCAGGCCGCGGTCGAAGCGAAGCCTGACGCCCTCGTCTCGAAGCGCGCGCGAAACCAGGAAGCCGATCGCCACCAGGCCGAGCAATATCGCCCACCACCACCCCGCCAGAAGGTGCGAGACGGCGATCACCGCCCGGGTCAGGAAGGGCAATTGCTGTCCTATGTCCTCGAACTGCTCGACCACGCGGGGCACGACGAAGACCATGAGCGCGAAGACGACGAAGGCGGCGACGAGCGCGAGGACCGCCGGATAGGCCAAAGCGCTCAGCACCTTGCTCCTGACCTGGGCCTGGCGCTCGAGCAGTCCGGCGAGCCGCTCGAGTATCTCCGGCAAGGTCCCCGAACCCTCGCCCGCCTTGACCATTCCGCGATAGAGCGGCGGGAAGCTGGCCGGCTGGCGGGCCATCGCGTCGGAAAGCCGGCGCCCTTCGAGGACGGAGGCGTGGACCGACATCAGGATGTCCCGGATCTGGTCCTTCTCGGTCTGCCGGGCGATGGTCCGGAGAGCTTCCTCGAGCGGGCTCACCATCACCAGGGTCGACAATTGCCGGGTGAAGACGGTGAGCTGGCGGCCGTTGAGCTTCTTGCGGGCGAAGATCTGGCGCGAGAGCAGGGCCGGCGCGGCCTGCCCGCTGGAGCTTTCCATCTTGACGACGAAAAGGCCGCGGGCGCTCAGCTTCTCCCGGGCTTCGTCGACCGTCTCGGCGCGAAGCGACCCGCGCCGCTCGCGTCCCGCGCGGTCGAGGACGAGATAGGCGAACTCAGACATCCTCGCTCTCGCGCCGCGACACCCGCACGGCCTCGCCGACGCTGGTCACGCCCTCGCGCACGAGCTGCTGCGCCGCCGTGGCGAGGCTGGGGCTGTTGCGGAAAGCGTGGGCTGAGATCTCGACCTCGTCGCTGCCGGCGTTGATCAGCCGCCGGACGGTCTCGTCTATCCTGACCGCCTCGAACACGCCGGTCCGGCCGCGGTAGCCGCTGTTGCCGCACTGCGCACAGCCGCGCGGCTCGTGGACGATGCTTCCGGGCTCCAGTCCGACCAGCGCGGCCGTCGCCGCGTCGGCCTCGACCGGAGCGCGGCAGGCCGGGCACAGCCGGCGGACCAGCCGCTGGGCGATGACGGCGCGCAGGGTCGAGGCGAGAAGGAACGGCTCGACCTTCATGTCGCGCATCCGGGTGATCGCTCCGATCGCGTCGTTGGTGTGGACGGTCGAGAGGACGAGGTGGCCGGTGAGCGACGCCTGGACCGCGATCTCGGCGGTTTCCCGGTCGCGGATCTCGCCGACCATCACCACGTCGGGGTCCTGGCGGAGGATCGCCCGAAGCCCGGCCGCGAAGCTCAGCCCCACCTTCGCGTTGACCTGGGTCTGGCCGACCCCGTCGACCGCATATTCCACCGGATCCTCGACGGTGAGGATGTTGCGGCTTCCGTCGTTGAGGAGGCGCAAGCCCGCATAGAGGCTGGTGGTCTTTCCCGATCCGGTCGGGCCGGTGACGAGCACGATCCCGTTCGGCTCGGTCAGGGCACCGGCGAACAGGGCATGAACGGACTGCGGCATGCCCAGTGAGTCGAGGTCGATCCCGGCATTTTCCTTGTCGAGGATCCGGAGCACCACCCGCTCGCCCGCCCGGCTTGGGAGGGTCGAAACTCGGACGTCGAGAAGCTTGCCGCCCAGCGTCAGGCCGATCCGGCCGTCCTGCGGCACCCGCCGCTCGGCGATATCGAGCCGGGCCATGACCTTGATCCGGCTGACCACCACGGGCGCGACATGGGCGGGCATCCGAAGGGTCTCGCGAAGCACCCCGTCGATCCGCATCCGGACGACGAGGCCCGTCTCGTACGGCTCGATATGGATGTCGGAGACGCCCTGCCGGGCCGCATCGGCGATGATCCCGTTGATCAGCCGGATGGCGGGGGCGTCGTCGGCGCTGTCGAGAAGGTCGTCGGCGGTCGGCAGGTCGGTCGCGAGATGGCTCAGTTCGTCGCCGAGGCCGAGCGAGCCCGCCGCGTCCGCCGCCGCCTGGTCATCCATCGCGTAGCGTTCGGAGAGAAGCTTGTCGAAGCCCTCGGCGGTTACGGCTTCGACCGCGAGCGGACGACCGAGCACCCGCCTGGCCTCGATCAAGGCCTGCGGATCGGCCCCCTGGCGGAGCGCCACCCGAGCCTTGCCGCCGGCTTCCCCGACGAGGGCGATACCGTTCCGCTTGGCGAACAGATAGGGGAGATTCGAGGCAGGCTCGTCATCCCGGCGAAGCCCGGGACCTCGGGGAGACCCGCCGAGGTCTTCCGACCCGAGGTCCCGGCTTTCGAGGGGTCCCATCAAAGTATTACTTTGATGGGACCCCTCACCGGGATGACGGTCCGCCATCACCTCGGCGTTCCCGACGGCGGCGGAGCCACCACGGAGTCGCCCGGCCGCGCTCCCGGCACGTAATCCGCCGGATCGGCCGGCGCGGGCGGCGGCGGCGCCGGGTTGGGCGGGACCATCCCCATATATTCCCTGACCAGCTCGTCGATCGACGGCTCGGCCTCCGGATCCTGCTGATACTGCATCCCGCGAATGTAGCCGTAGCGGCGCTCCGTCATCGCCCGTGCGTCCTCGGGCGAGCGAAGGATGGTCGGCCGGATGAAGACCATCAGGTTGGTCTTGGCTCGGCTGCGGCTCTTCGACTTGAAGAGGTTGCCGACCGCCGGAAGGTCGCCGAGGAACGGAATCTTCTCGATCGTCCGCCGCTCGTTGTCGTCGAGAAGCCCGCCGATCCCAACGATCTCGCCGTCGTCGACCGTGATCACCGTCTCGATCTCGCGCTTGTTGAGGATGAGGTCGCTCGACCGGCCGGAGACCGGCCCGGCGATCGAGCTGACCTCCTGGCGAAGGTTGAGCTTGATCGACCCGCCGGCGTTGATCTGCGGAAGCACTTCGAGCGTGATTCCGACATTCTCGCGGTCGACGGTTCGGAACTGATTGTCGAAGTTCGGCGAGAGCGCCTCGCCCGTGGTGATCGGAATCTCCTGTCCGACGAGGATCCGGGCCTCCTGGTTGTCCAGGGTCATAATCGACGGCGTGGACAGGATGTTCGACTTGCTGTCGGACTTCACCGCGTTGATGATCGCCCCGAAAATGGCGTTGCCGGCCCTGAAGGCGAGTCCGCCGATACCACCGGTGGCTCCGAGCACCGAGTTGACCGCGGCTTCCTGGAGGGCGTCGGCGACCGGCGAATTCTGGGTCGTCGTCACGACCTGGCCGTTGACCGTGGTCGTCGTCGTCCGGAGCCGCTCCGCGGCGACCGCCCCGGCCACCGTCAGGAGGTTCGGGCTGGCATTGGAATAATTGGTCACCGCGAACGGGATGTTGCTTCCGCTCAGGCCTGAGAGCAGCAGCTGGACCCCGAGCTTCTTGGCGGCATTGTCGGAAATCTCGACGATGATCGCCTCGACCAGCACCTGCTCGCGTCGGGTGTCGAGCTGGCGGATGACTTCGCCGAGCTGGCGCTGGACGTCGGTCGAGGCCGCTATGACGAGGGCGTTGGCGCCCTGGAAGCGAGTCACCACGGCGCCGCGCGGTCCGAAGATGCTGAGCCCGGTGGTCGCAGTCTCCGGAGCCGGTGCAGCGGCTTCCGGGGTCGTCGTCGTCGACGTTCGCACCGGCGGCCGGCCGCCGCCGCTCCGGCTCGTCGACGAGGTCGTCGAGCCCTCGCTCCGGGACGACGACAGGCCCGGAGTCGGCGGCGGCTGGGTCACAGGCTGCCCGAGCAATGTCTGGAGCACCGGAAGAAGCTGGGCGGCATCGGCATGCTCGAGGAAGATCACCCTGATCTCGGTCCCGGTGGCGGCGCGCTGGTCGAGCTCCTCGGCCATCGCCGCGAGGCGGGAGACGGTCGCGGCGTCGCCTCGAAGGGCGATCGAGTTGGAGCTGTCGATCGGGACGATGGTCGCTGCCCGGCCGCCGGGGCTGCTCCCCTCCATCAGGGCGTTGAGCGACGTTGCGATCTCCCGGGCGCCGGCATTGCGAAGTGCGACGATCCGGCTGCTGTTGGTGTCCCGGTCGATGCTCCGAAGCACCTGACGGATCCGGGCTACGTTATCGGCGAAGTCGGCGACGACGATCGAGTTGCGGCTCGCGGTGATCGAGCCCTCGCGGCTGACCAGCGGACGGAGCGCTTCGAGCGCCTGGGCGCCTTCGATGCTCCGGGTCCGGAATATCTCGGTCACGAAATTGTTGGCGCTTCCCCGGCCGCCGACCCGGCCGCCCGCGGCTGCGCCGGTCGCGATCGGCTGGATCCGGAAGCCGCCGCCGCGAAGCGGGACCGCCATCAGGCCATTGGCCCTGAGGGTCGAGAGGAACAGCTCGAAATATTCGGAGCGCGACAGCGGCCGCTGGGTCACCACCGAGACCTTGCCGCTCACCGCAGGGTCGACGATGAAGGTCCGGCCGGTCACCCGGGCGGCATCCTCGATGAAGGCCCGGATGTCCGCTTCACGGAAGTTGACGACGTGCTGGGCCGAGACGGGCGTCAGCGGCACCGCGAGCATCAGTGCGGCTGCGAGGAAGGCGCGCTTCACTGGGCGGGCCTTTCGGTCGGCTGGGGCCGGGACGGCGGAACGGGCGGCCCGCCGGGCTCGACCGAGCTGGTCGGATTGACCACGGGCACCGTCGGAGCCGTAAGACCGGCCGGCGGCGGTGTGACCGTGACGGGTGCCTGCGACTGATCCATGAACAATTGCTCGTCGGAGCCGCCGCGCGAGATGGTCACGCTGTCGAAATCGACGGACTTCAAGGTGACGCCGGGCTCGATCTCCTCGCCGACGGCGACGCTGCGCTGCTGGCCGTCCGAGCCGGCGATGATCGCCGATCCGCGGCCCGACGCCTGGTCCTGGCGGATCCCGAAGAGCTTCAGGTTGAGCGAGGTGACGGTCACCGGCCCGGCGGCGCCGCTCAGCCGGAAGAAGGGATCGAAGCCGCCGAGCACTCCGGACGAGGACTTGTCTTCGACATCGCCGCTCTGCCACTCGCCGAGCGGTCCGACCGGGGTCAGCGCCGTCCAGATCAGCCGGGCGCACTGAAGCGCGATGAGGGCCAGCAGGGCGAGCTCGAGCAGAGTCCAGCCGTTGACGCCCCGGGCGCGGCCGATCAGCCGCCGGCTGTCAAAAGCTAAACGCATCTAATTCGAACCCCTTCTCCGCGACACCCACCGCGGCAAATTTCCACAGTCGTACAATGTTTTGGCGACCATCCAGCCCAGGATTCGCCAGCCGGGCAAACTTCCAGCTTTTAAGCGCCCGCGCAAGCGGCTTGTCGACATCCCTCCCCGGCGAAGGCCGCAGTCCAGCCGCGCAGGCCCCCTGCCGCTGGATCCCCGCCTTCGGCCGGAAGCAGTTGCGCCGCACTGCCGTCCTATTGTTACCTCGCTATGACGATCCAGATCGGCCAGGCGGCCAAGGCCATCAATGTGCCGAGCGGCAGCCGGTCCGTCGCCTGAACCACGCCTCCACGAAGCCGCTTCAAGATCAAAGCTGCGATTCCGAGCAGTCCGGCCCCGACCAGGACGAAAGGAAGCTGGGCCCAGCCGAGCCAGGCGCCGATCGCAGCGAAAAGCTTGGGATCCCCGCCCCCCAGGCCGTCCCGGCCGCGCAAGGCCCGATAGAGGAGGGCGACCAGGAACAGCGACGCGAAGCCAGCGGCCGCGCCGATCAGTCGGCTCTCCAGATCCGGGCCGAACCCGCCCCACGCCGCCGCCACCCCCGCGGCGAGCAGGGGCCAGGTCAACCGGTCGGGCAGCCACTCATGCTCGAGATCGAGCGCCGCCAGCAGAAAAAGCCACCAGCCCAGGATCGCGGTCACCCCCGCCAGCGGCATGGGATGGGCGAGGATGGCGGCGATCCCGATCATCGCGGCGCCTGCTTCCGCCGCGAGATGGCGCCGGTCGATCCGGGTGCCGCAGGTCCGGCACCGCCCCCTGGCAAGCGACCAGCTGAGGATCGGAACCAGGTCGCGCGCCTCCAGCGTTCGGCCGCATTTGTCGCAGGCGGAGCGGCCGGCGACCACGCTCCGCCCCTGTGGCCAGCGGATCAGGATAGTGGCCAGAAAGCTCCCGATCGCCGCGCCGAGGATGAAGGCGAGCGCCGTCCAGGCCGCGTCCGCGGGCGCCGCAAGGCCGTTCACCGGACCTCGGCGGCCGAGAGCGTTCGCTGCGCCTGGACGAGGTGCGGCCGGTCGATCATCCGGCCTTCGAGGGACAGCGCCCCGGCTTGCGGATTCGCCTCGAACGCGGCCACCACCGCGCGCGCGCGGGCGACCTCGGCCTCGCTGGGCGTGAAGGCGGCGTTGATAACCGGCACCTGGTCCGGATGGATCGCCATCATCCCGGTGAATCCGTCGCGCCGGGCCCGAGCGGCGTAGGCCGCCAGCCCGTCTGAGTCGCGGAAAGCCGGATAAACGGTCTCGATCGGAGCCACTCCGGCCGCCGCCGCTCCGAACAGGCAGAGGGAGCGGGCAAGCTCGTAGGGCGGGGTGAATCGCCCATCGGGCTCGCGCGAGGTCGAAGCGCCGATTGCCGCCGGCAAGTCCTCGGCGCCCCACGTCAGTCCGACGAGCCGCTTCGAGCCGCCATAGGTGCCGAGCTGGAAGATCGCGGCCGGGGTCTCGGTGGCGATCGCCAGGATCTGCGCGGTGGCGTTGCCGCGCTCCGTGAGCCGCCGGGTCAAGTCGGCGACGGAGGCCCCGCCCTCCGCCTTGGGGAGCACGATTCCATCGGGATGGCTGGAGAGGATCGCCGCGAGGTCCTTGTCGCTCTCGTCGCCGTCGAGCGGATTGATCCTGACCCAAAGCCTGGCAGTGCTGTTCGCGTTGAGAAAGGCCGCAACGTGCCGCCGGGCTTCCGGCTTGGCGGCCGGCGCAACCGCATCCTCCAGGTCGAGGATCAGCGCATCGGCCCCGGCGCGGAGCGCCTTCTCCATCCGGTCGGGCCGGTCCCCGGGAACGAAAAGGAGGGAACGGAGCCTCACCATTGCTCCTCCCCGGAACGGGGAGGGGGACCATGCGAAGCATGGTGGAGGGGGCCCCGCTTCCGGCAAGCGTCGACGATTCCGAGAATTACACCGTCGAGATTGTTGAACACTTCTGCCGCAGGAATGCGCATGGTGAGAAAACCTAAATCCTGTAGATGGCGGTCGCGAGCCGCATCGCGGGCAGGGCGATCGTCTCTGTCATGCGCTTCGCCATCCACCTCGATCGCCAGCCGCGCCGAAAGACAGGCGAAGTCCAACGAATACGGGCCCTGGGGACATTGCTTCCGGAATCTGAGCCCTTCGGGGCGCTGCCTCAAAGCCCACCAGAGGAGGCTCTCGGCCGGGCTCAAATCCTTTCTCAGCTTGCGTGCGAGTTTTACAGTCTTGATCGGCGCCTGCAACACGCGCGGGCCCCCTCCACCAGCCTTCGGCTGGTCCCCCTCCCCGTTCCGGGAAGGAACAATCATGATCCGCGCCTCTTGAGCAGCGCCGTTCGCTCCGTCGTGCAGACGATTTCGTCGCGCTGGTTGAGCATGCGGTGCTGGAAAGTGACGATTCCGGCCTCCGGCCGGGAGGCGGAATCCTTGAGCGAGATCACCTCGGTCTCCGCCCTCAGCGTGTCTCCGATGAAGACCGGCCTGGGCATGCGCACCTTGTCGTAGCCGAGGTTGGCGACCAGCGTCCCGAGCGTCGTGTCGCCGACCGACAGTCCGACCAGGAGCGAGAAGGTGAAGGTGCCGTTGACGACGATCCGGCCGAACTCGGTGGCCGCGGCATATTCGGAGTCGAGATGCAGCGGCTGGGGATTGTGGGTGAGCGCCGAGATGAGGAGGTTGTCGGTCTCGGTGACGGTGCGGTGCGGCTGGTGGGCGATCCGGTCGCCGATCGTCCACTCGTCGTAGAAGCGGCCGGGCATTACTTCGTCGCCCCAGCGAAGGCTGGGGCCCCGGCGGGTGAAAGACGCCTCGCTTCGGTCCCACTGGGGCCCCAGCCTCCGCTGGGGCGACGGGTCCTATCCATCCACCTTCTCCACCCGAACCAGCAGCGTCCCCTCCGTCACCTGGGCGCCCTGCGCGGCGGCCAGCTCCGCGACGACGCCCTCGAACGGTGCGACGAGGCTGTGCTCCATCTTCATCGCCTCGAGGGTCAGAAGCTTCTGCCCCTTGGCGACACGGTCGCCCGGGGCCACGTCGACCGAGATCACCCGGCCCGGCATAGGCGACAGCAATGCTCCGTCCGAGGCCGCGCCGCCGCTTGCTCCGCCGTCGGCGCCGGGAAGAGCGAAGGCGAAGGCCTGGCCGGCCGAGAAGACGAGGACGGTCTCGCCCACCGCGGTCGCGATTCCTTCGAGCGGCGGATCGCCGCCGGCGTCGACCACCCGGGTCCCCCCCGCATGGCTGAGCGCCACGCGCCGATCGGCGTCGGCATTGGCTCGGAAGCCCACGAGCGAATCCCAGGGATCCGACTCGTCGCCATTGCCGAAGCTGGACTCGAGCAAAGCGGTCGCCGCCAGGTTCCAGATCGAGTCGGCGGGCGCGGGATCCGGCACAAGCCGGTCGAGTCGCGAGGGAATGAAGGCGGTGTCGACGTCGCCCGAGCGGAAGTCCGGGTCCGCCGCCGCCCTTGCGAGGAACCCGGCGTTGGTCCTGACCGGCCAGACCTCGACCTGCTCCAAGGCGTCTACCAGCCGGTCGATCGCCTCGCCGCGAGTCGAGCCCCGGGCGATCAGCTTGGCGACCATCGGGTCGTAATAAGGGCTGATCCGGTCGCCTTCCTCCGCCCCGGTGTCGACTCGGACCCTTCGTCCGAGCTGGAAATGGTCGAGGCGGCCGGTGGAGGGCAGGAATTCGTGGGCCGGGTCCTCGGCATAGAGCCTCGCCTCCATCGCCCAGCCGCGGATCGCGAGGTCCTCCTGGCGGAGCGGAAGCGGCTCGCCGCTCGCCACCCTGAGCTGCCACTCGACCAGGTCCTGGCCGGTAATCTCCTCGGTCACCGGATGCTCGACCTGGAGCCGGGTGTTCATCTCCATGAACCAGATCCGGTCGCCCCTCAGCCCGTCCGAGGCGTCGGCGATGAACTCGATGGTCCCGGCTCCGACATAGTCGACCGCTTTGGCCGCCTTGACGGCCGCGCCGCAAACCGCCGCCCGGGTCGCCTCGTCCATTCCAGGCGCGGGCGCTTCCTCGATCACTTTCTGATGACGCCGCTGAAGCGAGCAGTCGCGCTCGAACAGGTGGACGACATTGCCTTGGCGATCGCCGAACACCTGAACTTCGATATGCCGCGGCCGCTCGACATATTTCTCGATCAGCACCCGGTCGTCGCCGAACGAGGCCGCCGCCTCGCGCTTGCAGCTCGCCAACATGTCCTGGAACTCGGGAGCGGAGTTCACTCGCCGCATGCCCTTGCCGCCGCCGCCCGCCACCGCCTTGATCAGCACCGGATAGCCGATCGAATCCGCCTCGGACCGGAGCCGCTCCGGATCCTGGTCCTCGCCATGGTATCCCGGGGTGACCGGGACGCCGGCAGCGACCATCAGCTTCTTCGCCGCATCCTTCAGCCCCATCGCCCGGATCGAAGCCGCCTTCGGCCCCACCCAGATCAGCCCCGCCGCCTCCACGGCCTCGGCGAATTCCGCATTTTCCGAGAGGAAGCCGTAGCCCGGATGGATCGCCTCGGCGCCCGTCGCTTTCGCGGCGGCGATGATCTTCTCGCCGACCAGATAGCTCTCCCGGGCCGGAGACGGACCGACATGCACCGCCGCGTCGGCCTCGCGCACATGCAGCGCCTGCCGGTCGGCGTCGGAGTAGACCGCCACCGTCCGAACGCCGAGCCGTCGCGCCGTCCGAATGATCCGGCAGGCGATCTCGCCCCGGTTGGCGATGAGGAGGGACTTGATCATCGAGGCCTCAACAGGCGCAGCCCCAGGTGCCGTTGACGCTGCGCTTCGAAGCACCCTCGCCCAGGGTCATCGAAGCCGGAGACGAAGCGCTGTCGCTTTCGATAGAGGTATCGACCTTCCCGGTCCGCCGAAGGCTCATCCGGACTCCGCCGCAGGAATGGACCCCCGAAGCGTCGGCGAGTTTCTGGAACTGGGCCTCGCCGATCCGGCAGACCTTCAGGCCGGCCTGGGTCCGGACCATCAGCTCGTTTCCGATTGCCTGAATGAGGGTGCCGCTCTTCGAGTCGAACGTGCAGGTGCAGCCCATCTGGCGAGTGCTCATCATATCCTTGTCGCTCAGCGGCAGCAGCCGGACGATTGCCGCCGCCGGAGCCGCCTTCGCCGGCTGCGGCTTCGGGGCCGGCGCCCCGGTTGCGGCCGCGACTCCGACCAGCAGGGTCAAGGCCGCGGGCACGACGATCCGGATCATTCGCATTGCAGTCATCCCCTCAAATCCCGAACGCGCCAAATCGCGCCCGATCATGGATAGGCGCGTTGCGGATTGGAGCAAGCCCGCAGGCGACCGGTAAGCAAGGGATCATTGCTGTATCCGTCCCCTAGCGACGAGGAACTCGAGATATTTTGAATCCTCCTGGGCGAATATCTTTTCGCCATGGGCCTCGTAGGCCACCATCAACTCGTCCGCCGCGCGATCCCCCTGTCCCTGCTCGAGCAGCGCCTGGCCCAGCCGGAGATGAAGGAAGGGATTGCCGACCGCATCGGGGCAATTCATCCCGAACTCCAGCGCTCGAAGCACCTGGTCATGCTTGCCGGCGAGGAACCAGCAGTCGGCGATCGCCGAGATCAGCGGCGTGGATATCTTCCACCCCTGCTTGGGTTCCGGGATCAGCGCCCAGGCTTCGGCATATTTTCCAAGCGCGGAGCCGATCATGCCCTCCTCGACCAGCTTTTCGCCCTCCTTGTACAAGGCGACGATCCGCTCGTGGGTCTCGGGGTCCATCCTGACTGGCTCATCGTCCATGGGTCACATCCTGAAAAGGCCGAAGCGCGCCCGCTCCGGGATGGAAGCGTTGAGGCAGGCGCTGAAGGCGAGGCCGAGCACGTCCCTGGTCTGCACGGGATCGATGATCCCGTCGTCCCACAGCCGCGCCGTCGCGTAATAGGGATTGCCCTCGTCCTCGTAGCGCTGACGGATCGGGGCCTTGAAGGCCTCGGCCTGCTCGGGAGTCCAGGTCTCGGCGTCCTTGTGGACGGTCGCGAGCACGCTCGCCGCCTGCTCGCCGCCCATCACGCTGATCCGGCTGTTGGGCCAGGTGAACAGGAAACGCGGCCCGTAGGCTCGGCCGTTCATCCCGTAATTCCCCGCTCCGAAGCTTCCGCCGATCAGAACGGTGACCTTCGGAACTTGCGCGGTCGCCACGGCGGTCACCAGTTTGGCCCCGTCCTTTGCGATCCCCCCCGCCTCGTACTTCCCGCCGACCATGAAGCCGGAGATGTTCTGGAGGAACAGCAAAGGCGTTCGGCGCTGGCAGGCGAGCTCGATGAAATGGGCGCCCTTCAGTGCGCTCTCCGAGAAGAGGATCCCGTTATTGGCGAGGATCGCCACCGGCATTCCCCAGATCCGGGCGAAACCGCAGACCAGGGTCGAACCGTAGAGCGCCTTGAACTCGTGAAAGTCGGAGCCGTCCACGATCCGGCCGATCACCTCGTGGACGTCGTAGGGGGTGCGGACGTCGTCGGGGACGATTCCGTACAATTCCTCCGGGTCGAGCTTCGGAGCGACCGGCTCGGCGAGGTCGAGGCCGACCGACTTCACGATGTTGAGCCGGCCGACGATGCTGCGCACCGTGGCCAGCGCATGCTCGTCATTCTCGGCGAGATGGTCGACCACTCCGGACCTGCGCGCATGAAGGTCGCCGCCGCCCAGATCCTCCGCCGAGATCACCTCGCCCGTCGCCGCCTTGACCAAAGGCGGCCCGCCCAGGAAGATCGTGCCCTGGTTGCGGACGATCACGCTCTCGTCCGACATCGCCGGCACATAGGCTCCGCCCGCGGTGCAGCTCCCCATGACGCAGGCGATCTGGGCGATCCCCTCCGCCGACATCTGCGCCTGGTTGTAGAAGATCCGGCCGAAATGCTCGCGGTCCGGGAACACCTCGGCCTGGTGCGGCAAATTGGCGCCGCCGCTGTCGACCAGATAGACGCAGGGCAGCCGGTTCTGCATCGCGATCTCCTGAGCGCGCAGATGCTTCTTCACCGTGCTCGGGAAATAGGCGCCCCCCTTCACCGTCGGGTCGTTGGCGACGATCATCGTTTCCCGGCCGGAGACCCGTCCGATGCCCGCGATCATCCCCGCGCCGGGCGCCTCGTCATTGTACATCCCGTTCGCGGCGAGCTGACCGATCTCGAGGAAAGGCGAGCCGGGGTCGAGCAGCCGGGTCACCCGGTCGCGGGGAAGCAGCTTGCCGCGCGAGACATGCCGCTCGCGATGCTTGTCGGGACCGCCCTTCGCGGTCTCCGCCACCTTGGCTCGAAGGGCCTCGGCGAGCCCGCGATTGTGCTCGGCATAGGTGCGGTACGAGTCCGAGCCCGTGTCGATCTTGGAGACGATCTCAGTCATCCGCGTCCCCCGTCACCCCAGCGCATGCCGGGGTCCATGCCGAGACCGAATGGATGCCAGCCTTCGCTGGCATGACGAGGCCGTCCCTCATGCCGGCTTCGGCTCCGGATGCACCGGTTTCTTGCGGATCAGGTATCGGTAGACCCCGATCACGTTGATCGCGAACAGGAAGATGTTCTGCGTCCCGATCCCTTCCGCCTTGTCGGACATGAAGCCCCAGGTCACCAGTGCGACCGACGAGCTGCAGAAGATCACGAACGCCCAACCGGTCGCCCGGCGGCCGAGATCCAGCGATACGATCAGCGCCGCCAGGGCCCCGGCGATGGAGCCGTACCATTCGAGCGCGTCGATCAGGCCCTTGCTCATTTATAGGCTCCCGTCATGGCGAGGCTGCCTAACGGCTGAGCGCCGCGATTGGAAGCGCTGGCGCGACGCTCGAACTGCCTCTATCCGCTGGTGACTACATCACGTTTCGAAAGGCCCCGCGATGAATCGGTCAATCCTCCTCGCCATCCTTCTCGCCACCGCCGCCTGCTCACCGTCGGGACCCGGCAAAGGGAGCGAGGAAACGGCGCAGACCCCGGGCACTGAAGCCGGGATCGTCGCGGCCTCGATGGACAAGGCGGTCGCGCCGGGCGACGACTTCTTCGCCTATGCCAACGGAAACTGGGTCAGGAACACCCAGATCCCGGCCGATCGCTCCAGCGTCGGCGCCTTCCTGATCGCCGACAAGGAGCGCGAGAGGCAGACCCGCGAATTGCTGACCGGAATTCTCGGCTCGAAGCCCGCCGCCGGAAGCAACGAGGCGCTGATCGCCAATTATTACAACGCCTTCCTCGACACCGACGCGATCGACCGGGCAGGGATGGCGCCGGCGAAGGCGGACCTCGATTCGATCGCGGGAATCGCCGACAAGAGGCAGCTCAGCGCGGCGATCGGCTCGACCCTGCGCGCCGACACCGACCCGCTCAACGCGACCAATTACCAGACCGAGAATCTGTTCGGGATCTTCGTCACCCAGGGCCTCGCGACCCCCGGCGAGACCCTGCCCTATCTGATGCAGGGCGGGATCGGCCTTCCCGAGCGCGAATATTATCTGGGCGGCGACTCCAAGATGGCCGCGCTCCGCAACCAGTATCGCGCCTATATCGCAACGATCATGAAGGCCGCCGGCGCCGCGGACCCGGCCGGCGCTGCGGGTCGGATCCTCGATCTCGAAACCAAGATCGCCAGGGCCCACGCCACCCGCGAGGAGAGCGAGGACTTCGCCAAGGGCGCCCAGGTGTGGAGCCGGGCCGACCTCGAGAAGCGGGCGCCGGGAATCGACTGGGGCGCCCTTCTCGGAGCGGCGCAGCTCGGCGGCGCCCAGAAGTTCCAGGCCTATCATGCCGGAGCGATCCCCAAGCTCGCGGCCCTGGTCGGCTCCGAGCCGCTCCAGAGCTGGAAGGACTGGCTCGTTTTCCACACCCTCAACCAGCAGGCGAGCGTCCTTCCCAAGCCGATCCGGGATGCAAGCTTCGCCTTCAACGGGACCGCGCTTTCCGGCGCCAAGCAGCAGAGGCCGCGCGATCAGATCGCACTGAATGCGGTCAGCAACGCCCTTCAGGACGCGGTCGGCAAGGCCTATGTCGACAAATATTTCCCGGCCTCCGCCAAGGCCGAGGTCCAGAAGATGGTCGACAACATCAAGGCCGCCTTCGCCCGCCGCGTCCAGGCGATCGACTGGATGGCGCCATCGACCAAGGAAGAGGCCCTGAAGAAGGTCCGCTCGATCGTCGTCGGAGTCGGCTATCCCGACCGCTGGCGGGACTATTCATCGCTGCAGATCAGCGCCGACAACGCCTATGCCAACAGCAAGAATGCGGGCCTCGCCGAATATCGCTACCAGATCTCGAAGATCGGCAAGCCGACGGACCGCAACGAATGGTGGATGCCGCCGCAGCTCGTCAACGCGGTCAACCTTCCGGTCCAGAACGCCCTGAACTTCCCGGCGGCGATCATCCAGCGGCCCTTCTTCGATCCCAAGGCCGACGCGGCCTTCAACTACGGGGCGATCGGATCGGTCATCGGCCACGAGATCAGCCACAGCTTCGACAATAACGGCGCCCTGTTCGATTCCACCGGCCGGCTCAGGAACTGGTGGACCCCGGCCGACTTCCAGCGCTTCCAGCAGGCGGGCGGCGCCCTTGCCGCGCAATATGACGCCTACGAGGCGCTTCCCGGCCTCAAGGTCAACGGCAAGCTCACCCTGGGCGAGAATATCGCCGACGTCGCCGGCCTCTCAGCGGCCTATGACGCCTATCGCGCGTCGCTGGGCGGAAAGGAGGCGCCGGTAATCGACGGCTTCAGCGGCGACCAGCGCTTCTTCATCGCCTTCGGCCAGGCCTGGGCTAGCAGCATGCGTCCCGAGACGCTTCGCCAACGGGTCCTCACCGACGGCCACGCGCCGGGCCAGTTCCGGGCGCTCACGGTGCGCAACCTCGACGCCTGGTACACGGCGTTCGACGTAAAGCCCGGCCAGAAGCTCTATCTGGCCCCGGAGAAAAGGGTGAAAGTGTGGTAGGCTGAAGCCGTCGAGCGCAGCGCCGCCGACGCGAGCGCCGCCGGAGCAGCGCGAAGAGCCGGCAAAAGCCGGCCAGCCTCGCGAAGCGAGGACTGACGTCACGCGATTAACTCGCGTGACGGCTTCGGCGCATGCGAATCAACCGTCGCCCCAGCGAATGCCGGGGCCACAGGGGCGAAGGGGAACGGGCGCCCGGACGGACTCGGCGGTCACCCTTTGTAGCGAAGCGCCTCTATGGCCACGGCCAGCGCCGGCGAGCGCTGGCGGCGGCTCGGGTAGTAGAGATGATAGCCGGGAAAGGGAGGGCACCAATCCTGGAGTATCTGGACCAGGCTGCCCGCGATGAGATCGGCTCGGACAAGTTCCTCCATGACATAGGCCAGGCCGGCTCCGCTGAGCGCGGCCTGCCGCTGCAGCCGGGAGTCGTTGACCGTGAGGCGAGGCTCGATCCGCACGTTCAATGCACGCCCGTCCTTCTCCAGATCCCAGAGCGCGAGACCCCCATGCGTCGGAAACCTGAGGCCGATACAGTCGTGCGTCGACAGATCGTTAGGGTCGGCCGGCACGCCGCGCTCGGCCAGGTAGGTCGGTGAGCCGACGATCGCCATTCGGAGCTCCGGCCCGATCCTCACGGCCAGCATGTCCTGGGCCAGGGTCTCGCCGAGCCGCACGCCCGCATCATATCCCTCGGCGGCAATATCGACGAAGCCGTTGGACACGATGATCTCGAACTTGAGATCGGGATAGACGGGCAGAAGCTCGGCCAGGCGCGGCGTCAGCATCGCTTCTGCCGGATGATCGCCGGCGGTGATCCTGAGAGTGCCCGCCGGCTTGTCCCGAAGCTCGCTCAGGCCCTCGATCTCCGCCCCGACTTCGTCGAAGTGCGGTCCTACCCGCTGCAGCAGCCGCTCGCCCGCCTCCGTTGGCGAAACGCTGCGGCTCGTCCGGGTGAGAAGGCGCACCCCGAGCCTCTCCTCCAGCTTGCGAATGGTGTGGCTGAGCGCCGAAGGCGATACGCCCATCCGAGCTGCCGCGCGCGTGAAGCTGCGCTCCCGCGCAACCGCAAGGAATGCGACGAGGTCCGCCATGGTCTCCCGCTGCATCGTTGAATCCCGTTCACTGCCGCTTGCCGATCTTACCGTCTAATCGAGGCAAGCGGTCGCGCCTAGATCGACTGCATGGCAAGGCAACTCACTTTTCGGGATCGATCCGCAGCTTCACGCTCCGGCGCCTGGGGCGCGGTCGTCGCGCTTGCTCTGTGTGTGGCGACTCTGATCGCGTCCGAATTCATGCCGGTGAGCATCCTGACCCCGATCGCGTCCGACCTTCGCCTGACGGAGGGTGCTGTCGGTCAGGCCATTTCCGTCTCGGGCCTGTTCGCCGTGCTGACGAGCCTCACCCTCTCATCGGTGACAGCGGGAGTCGATCGCCGGACCCTGCTTCTCGGCTTGACCGTGCTGATGCTCGTGTCGGGCGTCATCGTGGCATTTGCGCCGAGCTACGCCGTCCTGATGGCCGGCCGCGCATTGCTCGGCGTCGTCATCGGCGGTTTCTGGTCGATGTCGGCGGCCACGGTCATGCGCCTGCTGCCGGAGGATCAGGTACCCAGGGGCCTGGCCATGCTGAACGGCGGCAACGCGCTGGCGACCACGGTCGCCGCTCCGCTCGGCAGCTTCCTCGGCCAGTATGTCGGCTGGCGCGGCGCCTTCTTCATCGTGGTCCCGCTTGCGGCCGTCACCTTTGCGTGGTTGTGGAAGACCCTGCCACGGATGCCGTCGGCCCGCGGCACCGGCGCCGGAAGCGCGCTCGGCGTGCTGCGTCGGGCGGAAGGCCGCATCGGAATGGCCGCCGTGGCGCTGCTGTTCATGGGCCAATTCACCCTGTTCACCTATCTGCGCCCGTTCCTGGAGAACGTCACACAGCTCAGCGTCTCGGTGCTCTCCTTCGTCCTGCTGGTCATGGGGGGCGCGGGCCTTGTCGGAACCTGGCTGATCGGCCGAGCCATAGCGAAGAGCCTCGCCGCAACCTTGGTCCTCGCCCCGCTGCTGATGGCCGCAATCGCCGTGGGTCTGGTCGTCGCCGGCACGATGCCACTGCCGACGGCCGCGCTGCTCGCCGCCTGGGGCCTGATCGGGACAGCTGTTCCCGTCGCCTGGTGGACATGGCTGAGCCGGACGCTTCCGAACGATGCGGAAGCGGGCGGCGGACTGATGGTCGCCGTCGTGCAGCTGGCGATCACCCTCGGCGCAGCCGGAGGCGGGCTCCTGTTCGACCTGGCGGGCCACCAGGCGACCTTCCTCGTCAGCGCAGGTCTGCTCGGTGCGGCCGCCGTGCTCGGTCTGCTCAGCACTCGCAGTCCCGTCGCGCGCGACTTCCCACTTTCGTGATCAAGTCGATTGGAGATCAGATGAACATCGAAGCTCGATGCAATAGCCGGAGCCCAGTCAGTCGGCGCAGCATCCTGCAGCTCACTGGTGCCGCCGTTGCCGCCGCCGGCATGGCGGCGCTTCCGTCAGCTCCGGCCTACCCTCGGAACCGTGCAGGATGGGACAAGGTCTTCCCGAAGAGCAACCGGGTCGATCACCGCAAGGTGACCTTCGGGAACCGCTACGGCATCAGCTTGGCGGCCGACCTCTATTCGCCGAAGCGGCCTGGAAACGGCCGTCTCCCCGCGCTGGCGGTCGGCGGACCGTTCGGCGCGGTGAAGGAGCAATCGTCGGGTCTTTACGCGCAGACGATGGCGGAGCGCGGGTTTGTGGCGCTGGCGTTCGATCCGTCCTATACCGGGGAGAGCGGCGGCGAGCCGCGCAACCTCGCGTCGCCTGACATCAACACCGAGGACTTCAGCGCGGCCGTAGATTTCCTGGGGCTGCAGCGGTTCGTCGACCGCGAACGCATCGGAATCATCGGAGTCTGCGGCTGGGGCGGCATGGCCTTGAACGCAGTTGCCGTGGACAAGCGCGTGAAGGCGGTCGCCGCCGTCACCATGTACGACATGAGCCGTGTGATGTCGAAGGGCTATGACGACAGCATGACGCTCGCACAACGCACCCGGACGCTCGAGCAGCTCGCTCGCCAGCGCTGGCAGGACGCCGAACGGGGGACCCCCGCTTACGGCCCGCCCATGAACGAGCTGAAGGGCGGCGAGGCGCAGTTCCTCATCGACTATCACGATTACTACAAGACGCCGCGAGGCTTTCATCCGAGATCGATCAACTCGAACGGCTCCTGGACAGTCACGAACCCGCTGTCGTTCATGAACATGCCGCTCCTGAGCTACATCGACGAGATCGCGCCGCGACCGCTTCTGCTGATTCATGGCCAGAATGCGCATTCCCGCTACTTCAGCGAAACCGCTTATGCGGCCGCCGCCGAACCCAAGGAGCTGATGATCGTCCCGGGGGCCAGCCACACCGACCTTTACGATCGCACGGACGTCATCCCGTTCGACAAGCTCGCCAGTTTCTTCCGCCGAAGCCTGTGACCGTGCGGGGGCCCACGGGGTGAAAAGCACCGGCACCCTTCACCCGCCGGATCCCAGCCTCCGCCGGGATGACGAGCTAGGCCGCGCCGCCGACCGCCTGGAACTGCTCCACGAACCCCTGGGGCCGAGCTTCCGACAGCCAGTGGTCGCCCATCCACTGCTCGACCGCCGAGCGGAGCCGCTCGGCGTAGCCGGGGGTATCGAGGCCCGCGAGCGGCAGCTCGAACTTTCGCACGGTCTCCGCAATCTCCCCGTCGTCCAGCCGCCGCCGCCCGGCGGCCACCGAATGCCGGGCGATCTCCAGCTCCTGCCCCCAGAAATAGACCCGCCCGGCGCCCACGTTCGACTGCATCCGCCGGACCTCCGCGATCCGGTCGCCGCCGACCAGGGGAAGCCAGATGTCGGGCATCAGCAGGTCGACCGGACGGTCCGGCCGCCAGTCGAAGGCGTCGGCCTCGACGATCGTCACCTTGGCGCCGGCGCCGCCGGGCAGCCGCTCGAACAGTCCGAGCTCGCCGTGGAGGGCGACCAGCCCCGGGTCGATCTCCACCACCGTCACCGACTCCACCTCGGGCCTGAGGGCGCACAGGGCCGCTGCCCAGCCCAGCCCGAGGCCGAGCACGGCGACGCGGCCCTCGGCGCAATCGATTCCGATCTGCTGGCTTTCGATCTCCACCGGCATCAGCGACATCCAGGTGTCGCTTCCCCGGTCGAGCGAGACGACGCCCGACAGGGGGCGGGCGGGGCTCCAATAGCCGCGGAGCGGGATATCGTTTCCCCAGCGGCGGACGATCCAGCCCGCTTGCTCCACCGGGCGGTAGAGGGCCGCGACCATGTCGGCGTCGGAAGTCATCGGGGCCGCCCTTCGGACGCTCGGGCTCAGGCCGCGCCGATCAGCTCTCGGCCAATCAGCATCCGACGGATCTCGTTGGTCCCGGCGCCGATATCGAGCAGCTTGGCGTCGCGCATGAAGCGCTCCACCGGCCAGTCCTTGGTATATCCGGCTCCGCCCAGCGCCTGGATCGCCTCGAGGCTGACCTTCACCGCGCTTTCGGACGCCAGGAGGATCGCGCCCGCCGCGTCGAAGCGGGTGGTTTTGCCGGCGTCGCAATTCTTGGCCACCGTGTAGACGTAGGCCCGGGCCGAATTGAGAGCGACGTACATGTCCGCCACCTTGGCCTGCATGAGCTGGAAACCGCCGATCGGCTGGCCGAACTGCTTCCTTTCGCGCACATAGGGAAGGACGACGTCGAGGCAGGCCTGCATGATGCCGAGCTGGATCCCCGCAAGCACCGTGCGCTCATAATCGAGCCCGGACATCAGGACGCCCACTCCGCCGTTGACCGGACCCATCACATTCTCGTCCGGGACCTCGCAATCGTTGAAGACGAGCTCGCCCGTCGGCGAACCGCGCATTCCCATCTTGTCGAGCTTCTGGCCGAGGCTGAAGCCGGGCATGCCCTTCTCGATCAGGAAGGTGGTGATCCCGCGGCTCCCCTCCCCCGTCTTGGCATAGACCACCAGGGTGTCGGCATGATGGGCGTTGGTGATCCAGAATTTGGTGCCGTTGAGGACGTAGCCGCCCTGCACCTTCTCGGCCCGAAGCTTCATCGACACCACGTCCGATCCGGCGCCGGCCTCCGACATGGCCAGCGATCCGACATGCTCGCCCGAGATCAGCTTGGGCAGATATTTCGCCTTCTGCTCCGGGCTCGCCCAGCGGCGGATCTGGTTCACGCACAGGTTCGAATGGGCCCCGTAGGAGAGGCCCACCGAGGCCGAGGCCCGGGCCACTTCCTCCTGGGCGATGACATGCTCCAGATAGCCGAGCCCGAGGCCGCCATCCTCCTCGGCGACCGTGATCCCGTGAAGGCCGAGCGCCCCCATTTCGGGCCACAGCTCCGCCGGGAACCAGTCCTCCTGGTCGATCTTCGCGGCCAACGGCGCGATGCGGTCGGCGGCAAAGCGCTCCGTCGTGTCGCGGATCGTATCCGCCATTTCGCCAAGCGCGAAGTCGAGCCCGATATCGGCCATTGATGGTCTCCTGTCCGGGCCGCGCCCTAGCAGAGGGGCTGCGATTTGAACAAGCGGCGCCACCGCCCTATGTGGACGTCGGGCAAACCCGTCGCCCCAGCGAAGGCTGGGGCCCGGCGGGTGAAGACCGCCAACGCCTTTCACCCCCTGGGACCCCAGCCTTCGCTGGGGTGACGAAGGAAGCAAGCATGACCACCCAAGATCCAATCGTCATCCTCTCCTACGCCCGGACCCCGATGGGCAGCTTCCAGGGCGCCCTGGCCGGAGCGAGCGCGACCGAGCTCGGCGCCGCCGCGGTTCGCGCCGCCGTGGAGCGGGCCGGGATTTCGGGCGAGGAGGTCGACAAGATCTTCATGGGCTGCGTCCTCCCCGCCGGCCTCGGCCAGGCCCCCGCTCGCCAGGCCGCGCTCGGCGGCGGCCTCCCGCGCTCGACCGAGGCGACGACGATCAACAAGGTCTGCGGCTCGGGAATGCAGTCGGTCATGTTCGCCAACGACATGATCGCCGCCGGTTCGGCGGATCTCGTCGTCGCGGGCGGAATGGAGTCGATGTCGAACTCGCCCTACCTGATGAAGAAGCACCGCTCCGGCGCCCGAATCGGCCACGATACGGTCTACGACCATATGATGCTCGACGGCCTCGAGGACGCCTACGATTCCGGCCGGGCGATGGGCACCTTCGCCGAGGACGCGGCGCGCGAATATCAGTTCACCCGCGGCCAGCAGGACGAATATGCGATCGAATCGCTCCGCCGAGCCACCGAGGCGATCCGGTCGGGCGCCTTCGAGCGCGAGATCGTCCCGGTCACCGTGAAGAGCCGCAAGGGCGAGGACCTGGTCTCGATCGACGAACAGCCCGGCAAGTCCAACCCGGAGAAGATCCCCGGCCTCAAGCCCGCCTTCGCCAAGGACGGCACGATCACCGCCGCCAACGCCTCGTCCATCTCCGACGGCGCCGCGGCGCTCGTCGTCACCCGCCAGAGCGTCGCCGACCGTCTCGGGGTCAAGCCGGTCGCCCGCATCGTCGCCCACGCCGCTCATGCCCAGGCCCCCAATCTCTTCACCAGCGCCCCCGTCCCCGCCGTCCGAAAGGCGCTCGACAAGGCCGGCTGGAGCGTCGGCGACGTCGACCTCTTCGAAGTCAACGAAGCCTTCGCCTGCGTCGCCATGATCGCGATGCGCGACCTCGGGATTCCGCGCGACAAGCTCAACGTCCACGGCGGCGCCACCGCGCTCGGCCATCCGATCGGGGCCTCGGGCGCCCGGCTGCTGGCCACCCTGCTGAGCGCGCTCGAGACCCACGGCCGGAAGCGCGGCCTCGCCACCTTGTGCATCGGCGGCGGCGAGGCGACCGCGATGGCGGTAGAGCTGGTCGACTGAGAGGCACCCGGGAACGGAACGCGCCTGGAGGTTCCGGCTGGGTTCGAGATGTCCGAACCGTTGCTCACCCGCCCGTCGCTCGCGGACGAGTCCGGGCGCCTTAACATGGGCGCGAACGACGCTTCCCGATGTCGTCGGGAGAGTGCGTAAAGAACAGGCGGCTCCTGCACCGGCTCATCGAGCGAGTTGTGTCCGAAACGGACCATAAACCCGCCTTCTTTCACTGTGCCGTCTGCAGCTTCCCGGGCTTCTTCGTCGTTAAGCGTCGATAATCCATTTCGGATACAAACGCTGAACCAGCATAATTGACATCAAAACGGAATGTCTCCCTCATTGTCGGAAATCACGGCTCAATTCGCTGCTAGACTTCCGGCCAATGAGGGTAACTTGTCGATAGAATTCGGTGACACTACTTTGCTTTCGCTTGCAGTCGACTCAGGATCCGGATTTTATGACAGCATGCCGGGCTCTTCAGGTGGTTATACGGGAGTTTTGACGGCAGGCTCGATGACGTCCGCGGGAGGCGCTGGGGCGTCCAACGACCTGGCCGATATATTTGCTCCTGATCAATGGTCCGGATCCAATCCACCGACGGGGCAGCTTCTCCAAGGCGGCAGCAGTTCGCTTATTCGCTCTACTCCGGGTTCATCGCGGGCGACGACCCGCTGACGCCCGTCGTCGGCCTGCCGGATTCAACCGAAACGGCGGGCGATGGAGAGAGTGAGGATATCATAGTCACCGGCCGGCGCCCGCGCGACCCCGCCCTTGACGAGGGCGGCGGCGGCGACGTTGGACCCGCCACCGGCGGCGGAGGCCCCGGCGACGGCGGAAGCACCGGCGGCGAGACCGGAAACGACTGCAGGGACCGAAATGCCCTTCAGGCGGCCGGAGAGATCAAGGCCGAGCCCGACGATTCCGACAAGGAACACGGCAGCGTGATTTACAAAGGGGCAGACGGAGCAATACGGCATTCCCCGCCGATCCAGGGACTAGTGACGGAAGTGCCCGTGGCAGCCATTGAGAAATGGATGACTGATAATGGCGTTGCGTACAGCCAAGTCGTAGGCTTTGTTCATAATCATCCGCGCTTTGCGTACGGCGGAACTAACCAGTCTGTCTCTATCAACTCCTATCCTTCTCAGAATGATTGGAATTTTGCTGACTACATGGTCGGCAAAGGGGCCGGTGGTCCAGGCGGCGGCGGCCTGGCATTGTATGTCATAAATCCGGACAAGGAATTGCGTGAATTCCAATATTCGAACAGCACTGTTTACAAAATTTGACCGAGACGCAGAAAACGGACGAGGTGCGCCTGCCGGCCCAGCTCACCAACGACGGGACCAGCTGCTGATGATCGTCACGCCCTTCCTGCTCGCTTCGATGACCGCACTGCAGGTCGCTCCCGCCTTTCCGATCGACCCTTCGACGGTGAAGATCGACGGCCACATTCAGAAGCCGCGCTCCACCGACATTGCCTATGCGTTCGACTGCGGCGGCAATTCGATCGCCTTGGCCTGGCATCAGCAATGGCTGTCGCTGGAGGAGGTGCCGCTTGCCAAGGCGCAGAGCGTTCGTCTCGTAAGGCTGTTGATCCGCCCTCGCCCCATTGCGGCAGCCCACCATCGACAAGTGCAAAATCTCTTCGCTGCCTTCGCGTGGATCGACACGGCCGAGGTCAACTGCCCTGAGGACAAGATCGAGATTTCAATACGAGGAATGCTTCACCGGTCCTGGATCGATTATGTCGAAGAGAGGATCGAAAAGAACCCGGGGCCCGTCACGAAAAAGATCGAAGTGACTCCGGACGGATCGCTCACGATCGTCGATTGACGGGGCACCCCCCTCTCCCTTCTACCAGCCGTTGCAGCGCGCCCAGACGCCCAACACCTCCGTCCCACCTTCGACCACATGGTAGCCCTCGTGCGCCGCGGCGGTCATGCAGGCGTGGTTGGGGGCGATCCGGACCTGGCTTCCGATCGGAAGCCTCTCGAAATCCGCTTCGCCCGCGGGCACAAGGCCATGCTCCTGGTTGGTCGAGCCGATATCGAGGCCCAGCGGAGCGCCCGTCGCCGCGTCCCAAAGGCTCCCGTAGCTCGGCCTGTCCCGCGCCGGCCCGCTATCCTTCGACATTGCCAGTCCGCCGGCGTCGACCAGTAGATAGCCCCGGTCCCGGCGGTGGCCGATGACGGTGGCGAGAACTGACAGCGCGATCTCCTCCTCCGAGCAGACGCCGAGGTCCGCCATGACCAGGTCCATGAACATATAGACGCCCGCGCGCACCTCGGTCACGCCGTCGAGCCGCTCGGCGAAGAAGGCGGTCGGCGTCGAACCGACGCTGACGACCGGCGCCGGCATGCCCGCGGCTCGAAGCGCTTCGGCTGCGGCCACCGCCCCGGCCCGCTCCTGCTCGGCATGGGCCCTCAGCGCCTCCGGGGACCGGCAGCCGTAGGAAAGGCCGGCATGGGTCATGACTCCGCGAAGCACGGTGCCCTGCGCCGCGTGGAGGATCCGGCCGATGTCGACCAGCCGGCCATGATCCTTCGGGGCCACCCCGGCCCGGCCCCCGTCCGTATCCACCTCGATCAGCACCGAAAACCTGGCGCCCAGCACCTCGGCTTCGCGAGCGACGGCCTCGGCCATCTCGACGCTGTCCAGGATGACGGTGACTTCCGCCCCGCGCCGCTGGAGCGCCGCGACGTGCGCAAGCTTCGAGGGAACGATCCCGACCGCATAGAGGATGTCGGTGAAGCCGTGCTCGAGGAAGTGCTCCGCCTCCCTCAGCGTCGAGACGGTGATCCCGCCCGGCTGGCCCTCTACTGCGCGCCGGACGACGTCGATCGACTTGGCCGTCTTGACGTGCGGGCGGAGCGGCACGCCCAGTCCGGCGAGCCGCTCGCGCATCCGCGAGATATTGCGCGCGAGGCGCGAGCGGTCCAGCACCAGGGCGGGAGTCTCGAGGTCGGTCAGCCGCATCCGCTTTGCCCATGTGAGTAGGACGATAGGCCGATTTCCTCCTCGGCCGGCGAAAGTCCAGGGAAATCTCCCGTTGACAAATGTTCTGGTTGTGTTCTACTGTCGCGATGGACATCACCGATTCGCGCAACGCGCATCCGATCGAGGCGTCGACCGACGAGCGCGCCTCTTCCCCCAATCCGCGGCCGCCTGAACGCGATCGCGCGCCCGAGCCCGGACCCGCTTTCGAGCCCCCGCCCCTGATCTCCGACTGTCTTGGAGAGACCCTCTCCGCCCAAATCGCCGACTCGCTCGAGGAGACCTTCCCGCCGGGCTCGCGCAAGCCTCGTCACGACGGCTTCACTCCGGAGCGGATCGCCGACTTCCTCCGCAATCTCGCCGCGACCGGAGTGGTGGACCATGCCGCCGCCGCCGTGGGAGTGTCCGCTTCGGCCGCCTATGCCTTCCGCAACCGCCGGCAGGGCCGCGCCTTCGCCAGGATGTGGGACGCGATACTCGTCAATCGGGCCCGCGACCGGCTCGCCTCCGAGCTTCAGTCACGGGCCATCGCCGGGTGCGTGAGCGTCCGCAAGCGCGACGGCGAGATCGTCGGCGAGTATCATTATTACGACAATCGCCTCGCCATGGCGTTGCTCACCCGCCTCGACCGGCTGGCCGAAAGGGAAGCGGCGAGCGAGGCTCATCTTCGAGCCCTCTCCGAGGACATGGAGGAGTTCATCGAGTGCATCGCCGAAGGCGGCGACGCCGACGCCTTCGTCGCCGCCCGCCGCCCCGCCGGACCGGAGGCGCCCGCTCCGACCGCTTCCAACCCGGATCGTCGGCGGGACGGGGATCCGCAGCTCACGACCTTCGCTCGACTGTCCGGCTGCTCCGATTATCTGGACGTCGACCCGCGCGAAATCGAGGTTCTCGACCTCGATGTCGGCAACAAAGCGAGCTGGAATCCCGATCAGTGGGTCCGCGCCTATCGCAGCGGCTTCATGACCTGGCTGCATATCGGCGAGGAGCAGGACGTTATCCCGTCCGCCGGCCCGGGCGCCGCGATGCGCTTCCACATCTGCCGCGAAGCCGCCGTCGCGGCCGCCATGGTCCCTGCCGACGGAGAGTCGCCGCCGGAAGGGGATCTCGACCTCGGGCGCTTCGACGAATGGACCGACGGTCAGCTCGCCTGCGCCTGGCGGAGCGGCCTCCTGGAGGACCTTCCGGACGAGACCTGGGAAGCGCTCGCGGAAGCCTATGCGCGCGGCAGGGACAGGAGATGACCGGCTCTCGCCAACCCTCAACTTCCTCAACTTATTCGCCGGCGACGAGCGGCGGTCTGTTACCAGCGGTAGGTCAACTCGGCGGTGAAGCTCCTCTGCGGGAAGGGGTGGAAGAGATAATATTTGTCGTTGGTCAGGTTCTCGACTCCGAAGGCCGCGTTCCAATGCTCGCCGACGCGGAAATTGGCTCGGGCGTCCACGACGAAATATTCCTCGAAGCCCTGATAGGTGTGGGCGACGATGTCGCTGTTGTCGATCGTTCCGAACGAGCGGCTGGCATAGCGGCCGGCCAGGGTCAGGCTTGCCCCGTCCGAGGCTCGCCAGGTCATCACCAGGGTCGCCTTGCGCCTCGGCACCTGCGGTATGTCCTTGCCCTCCGCGGCCGGGAAGGCGAGGTCCTCGACCACCTTCGGCCGGGCCAAGGTGAAGCTTCCCGACAGATCGAGCTGGGGAACGCCGAGGCCGCGCCGTTCGAAGGCCAGCTCGACTCCGGCAGTCCGGACATGCTCGACATTCTGGACGAAGCTGAACAAGGCGGTCGAGTTCGGCACCAGCGGCGCCGTCTGCGAGATCAGCGCGTTGCGGATCGATTCGCCGAAGAACGAGAGCCGGACGTGCCCGGTCGGGGTCGTCCACATCCCGGCCAGCTCCGCCGAACGCGCCCGCTCCGGGCGAAGATCGGGATTGGGAACGGTCAGCGAAGGCCCCGTCGAGATTGCCTGGTAGAGCTCCGAGACGGTCGGAAAGCGATAGGCCTGGCCGGCGGCGAGGGTGAGGCTGAGGCCGCGCGCGGGAAGCCAGCGCAGGCTGGCCTTGGGCGAGATCCCGTCCGCCGACTGCCGAGGCTGGGCGACGTCGAGCGGGGGCGCCAGCGAGAAGTTGCGGCCGGAATAAGCCCGCCACCCCTCGTAGCGCGCGCCGACGGTCAGCTGCAGGTTGTCGGCCAGGTCGAATCCGTTCTCCGCCCACACGGCGAGAGTACGCGTCCTCCCCTGCGCCAGCTGGGTGAGCGCTCCCGGAGCCCCGCCCCGCCAGTCCGCGGTCGCGAAGCGCCGGCTGTTCAGCCGGAAGCCGTCATAATGGGCTCCGCCCCTCAGCCCGCCTCGGCGAAGCTCGAGGTCGAGAGTCCGCCAGCCCGTCCCGTCGAGGCGGACGATCGAGCCCGGCCCGCCGGCCGCGGCGCCCGGCAGAGCGCCCGACGGGATCCGCTGCTCGTGCTTGTCGAAATCGTAGAGGCTTGCGATCGCCCGCCAGCTCAGCCCGACCGCTTGGCCTTCGGCGGTCAGGCCGTGCATCCAGTGGCGTTCGTCCTGGAGATAGACGTTGTTGCTGAAGGCGCTCGCCGGCACGTTGACGGTTCGTCCGCCGATGTTGAGGGTCCCGGCGAAGATCCCGCCGCTCAGATAGGTCTTCGCTTCCGACTCGGTATCGTTGAGGAACAGCCCGCCGCGATAGGTCAGCCTCAGCCCCGGGCCCGCCTCCCAGGCGAGCTTGAGCTTCAGATTGTCCTGCTGATGGTGCTCCAGCCCGGCCGAGCCGAGGACGAATATCGGCGCTCCGGTCCGGTTGACGTCCGGGAAGGCGCCGCCCACCGGCGTCCCCGCCGCTCCGGGATTGGCCGGACGGGCCACCGTTGCATAGGCCAGCGGCTGGCTTTCGCTGTCGACGTGGTTCGCGCTCGCGAACCAGGCGAAGGCGCCCTGCCGGCCGCCGAGCGTGGCTCCCGCCTGCCAGGCCGGGAATATCCCGTCGGTACCATATTGATCGAAGCTCTGGATGCTGGTCGAGGCGCTCACCGAGCCCTGGCTCCTTTCGGGAAGCCTGGTGGTGATGTTGACCACCGCTCCGATGGAGTTGCCCGGATAGGCCGCGGAGAACGGGCCGTAGAGCACGTCGACCCGCTCGATCTCCTCGGGCGAGACCATCCCCCAGCGCGGCGAGGCGCTGGTGTTGTTGTTGCCGATCAGCGCCGAGAGCAGAAGCCCGTCCGCGTAGATCAGGCTCCGGGCGCTCGCCCCCACGCCGGAAGTGCGGGTCGCGAGCGGCGCCTGGGTGTCTCCGACATGGCGCTTCCGGACCAGCAGGCTGGGCATGTAGCGCAGGCTGTCCTCGGGCGTGATGATCGCGGTCGTCTCTTCGAGGCGCTCGGAGTCGACGGTTTCGACCGTGGCCGGGCCGACGGCCTTCTGGGCCGTGACGACGATATCCTCTTTTTCATGCCCGGCCCAGGCGGGGGCGGGCAGGGCTACGGCGCAGCCCAAAATCATGAGGCGCGCCGCCTTGGGCGCGCGTGTCGGTTTCTTCATGTCGGTTTCCTGTCTGTCTCGCGAGTGGGCGGAGGATCAGACGAGGAGCGGCGGTCCCCGGGCGGGAGGCGGCGGCGCCGCGCACGCGACTTGGCGAAGCTCCGGGTGGGCCGGCAGATCCGGCGGATCGGCAGTCGCCTGGAGGCGGGGCGGGACCGCCGGAGGCTCGGGCGGAAGCGGCGGAGCGGCGAGCGCCGCGAAGGCGCAAGGTATAGCGCCGGACTTGGTCGGGGCCGGATCGGGATGGCCGTCATGGGCTCCGTGCATCGCCGCCTGAACGGCCGCCCGCGCCGGAGCCGCGCACAGCGCGAACCCCGGTCTCCCCTGGGAATCGGGAGCGATCATGTAGCCGGACGGGATCAGCAGCCTGAACAGCAGGAGCAGCGCGAGCGCGGACGATGCGAACCCGCCCGATTGCCTGAACCTGCCCACCATGCCCCTCATACCCGCAGCCTAGCGCGCCGATCGGCCCCGCAAACCCACAATCGGGGCCAAGCCGCTGGAAATAGATCGCTTTCGGATTCAATTTGGGGTCGGCGTCCAAGGGCCGGCCCTCAGTCCGCCGCACTGATCACACGTCTCGCCGCAATATCCGAAATGAACTAATCATCGCAAATGCGGAATCTCTTTCAAGTATTGGCCCCTCCCCTCTCACAGAGCGCCCCCGGCCCCCTCCCGGAACCTCGTAGTTTCCGAAAAATCAGTGCTCTGCCAAGCACTTGCCTAACCCGCCAGGATAATGTTTGATGCTGCAATCGGCGAGACTTCCCGTCTTCGCCGCCGCGCTCTTTCAAGTAGAGGGAGTGCCAGAGGGGCGTAGTTCTGCATTCCGTGGCTAAACGGCGGCAAATTCCACTTCCTCTAACTAGATATCCACAACGGAGGGAATGCCATGAATCATAATAAAGGAACCTGGCGCAGCAAGTCGACTATCCTGAAGGCCGCGGCCTTCGTGACCGCCGCCGGCCTGATCGCCATGCCGGCCGCCGCCGTCCACAGCTGGAACGGCTATCACTGGGCGCGCACGGCCACCCAGGTTTCGCCGCCGGTCGTCAACATCACCAATTCCACCTGGTCCGCCCGGGTCGCCACCGCGGTCGCCGACTGGAACCGCTCGACCGTCATCGAGAGCCCGCTGAGCAACAGCACCGGCAACGGCCGCACCTGCAAGCCCATCGCCGGCCAGATCCTCGTCTGCAACGCCGCCTACGGCCAGACGGGCTGGCTCGGAATCGCGTCGATCTGGCTCACCAACGGCCACATCAGCCAGGGCACGACGAAGCTCAACGACACCTACTACGCGATGGCGCAGTACAACACTCCGGCGTGGCGCCAGGCGGTGACCTGCCAGGAGATCGGCCACGATTACGGCCTCGGCCACCAGGACGAGGACTTCAACACCGACGCCACCAGCTCGTGCATGGAATATACCAACGTTCCGGCCGGCAACGAGCATCCCGACCAGCACGATTACGACCAGCTGGCGTCGGTCTACAACCACACCGACTCGGCGGCCGTCGCCGCCGCGACCAAGAACATGCCTTCGCAGGCCGCGATCGGCAACAGCCGCGCGGATTGGGGTCGCCAGATCGGCCACCACACCTTCGAGCGTGATCTCGGCAACGGCAACAAGGTGATCACCGACGTGCTCTTCGTCGAGCATACGCACGGTAAATAAGACGACCGGCCGATCGGCCGCCGTTTCCAAGAGCCCCTCCGGCCCAACACGGCCGGAGGGGTTTTTTATTCTCTTCGACTGACGACTTGAGGGCAGGCTTTTGCGATTGATCTGTTTCGGATCAAATTGGCTGACGGGTGCAAGTATAGCGAAGAGTCACCCTTTTCCCCTCTGCATCGCCTGCCGCAAAGCCCTTCGCGCTAACCTCGATCACAAAATACAATCATGACAGCCAGTTGCGTCCGGATGCCAGAACATGCTTGATGCACTTATCGGTAGCGACTCCGGTCGCTGCTGCTGCGCCTCTCAAATAGAGTAGGTGCCCAGAGGGTCGTAGTTCTGCTTTCCGTGGTCATCGGCGGCAAATTTCACTTCCCTCGTAACAGATGGCAATAAAGGGGAACGTCATGACTCATACCAAAGGAAGCTGGCGCAGCGGTTCGACTATTCTGAAGGCTGCCGTCTTCGCGACCGCCGCCGGCCTGCTCGCCACTCCGGTGCTCGCCGTCCACAGCTGGAACGGCTACCACTGGAAGCGCACCACCACGCAGATCAGCCCGCCCGTCGGCGACAACGTCAATTCCAATTGGGACAGCTATCTCACCACCGCCGTCAACGACTGGAATGCCTCGACGTACATCCAGAGCACGAAGGTCGCCGGCATCACCACGCCGAGCACCTGCGCCCCGAAGGCCGGCCGGATCGAAGTCTGCAACTATTCCTACGGCAACACCGGCTGGCTCGGCATCGCCTCGATCTGGCTCGCCTCCGACGGCCATATCAGCCAGGGGACGACCAAGCTTAACGACAGCTATTACACCTCCGGCAGCAGCTACAACACGCCGGCATGGCGCGCCGCGGTGACCTGCCAGGAAATCGGCCACGATTACGGCCTCGCCCATCAGGACGAGGATTTCAACACCGACGCCACCAATTCGTGCATGGAATATACCAACATTCCGTCGGGCAACGAGCATCCCGACCAGCACGATTACAACCAGATCGCCTCCATCTACTCGCATGCCCACGCGGCGGCGAATTTGCCGGGGGCCGCAATTCCGAACGAGCAGGCGATCGGCAATTCGCGCGCGGACTGGGGCCGGCAGATCGGCCACCACACGTTCGTGAAGGACCTCGGCCAGGGCCGTAAGGTCATCACCGACGTCCTCTTCGCTGAGCACACCCACTAAGGCTCGGAGCGGCGAATCCCCCCCAAACGGATCGCCCGCTCTGAAGAAGCCCCTCCGGCACATCCCGCCGGAGGGGCTTTTTCGTGGATCACGTCATCCCGGCGGAAGCCGGCACCTCGGGGGAGCCCCGCCGAGACCTCTTGTCCTGAGGTCCCGGCTTTCGCGGGATGACGAGTACCAGCCTTGTTTGGGGGCGCGTGCTTACGAGCCGCTCAGCCTTCGCCGCTCGACTCCAGCGCCCCGACGAAGGCCTTGCGCCAGGCGAGCACGTCGTCGCGCTCGACGCTCTCGTTGAGCGCCCGCCAGCGCCGGATCCGCTCTTCCTTCGGCATCTCGATCGCCTGCAGGATGGCGTCCGAAATCTCTTCCTTGCTGTAGGGATTGACCAGCAAGGCCTCCTTCAGCTGATGCGCGGCGCCGGCGAAGCGCGAGAGGATCAGGACCCCCGGATCCTCCGGGTCCTGAGCCGCCACATATTCCTTGGCGACGAGGTTCATCCCGTCACGCAGCGGAGTGATCAGTCCGATCTCGGCGGCGCGATAGAAGCCGGCAAGGTCCTCGCGGGGATAGCCCTGGTTGACGTAGCGGATCGGGACCCAATCCACCTCCGCGAACTCGCCGTTGATCCGGCCCGACAATTCGTCGAGCCGCTCGCGGATCACCTCGTAGGTCGCGACCTCGCCTCGGGACGGCGGCGCGATCTGGAGGAGGAAGACCTCTCCCTGGCAAGTCTCATGGTCCTCGAGGAATCGGCGATAACCGAGGAAGCGCTCCTCCAGCCCCTTTGAATAATCGAGCCGGTCAACGCCGATGATCGTCCGTCGCCCCGCCGCGCTCACCCGCATCCGCTCGAACGCGGCCCGGGCCCGGGGGCTCGCCGCCGCCTTCACGAATTCGGAATAGTCGATCCCGATCGGATAGGCGCCGGCATGGACCGAGCGCTCGCCGACATGGATCGTGCCGTCCTCGTCGCAATGGCCGCCAAGCTCGCGCTCGACATAATGGCGGAAGCTCTCCAGCCATTCCTCGGTCTGGAAGCCGATCACGTCATAGGCCAGCATCGAGAGGACCAGCCCCTCGTGAAACGGCAGCGACACCATCAGCCGCGCCGGCGGAAATGGGATGTGGAGGAAGAACCCGATCCGGTTCTTCACCCCGCGGTCGCGGAGCTGCTGGGCGAGCGGGATCAGGTGATAATCGTGGACCCAGATGAGGTCGTCGGGCTCGATCAGCGGCTGCACCGTCTCGGCGAACCGCTCGTTCACCCGCTCGTAGCCGCCGGCGAAACTTCGGTCATATTCGGCGAGGTCGATCCGGTAGTGGAACAGCGGCCACAAGGTGCGGTTGGCGTAGCCGTTATAATATTCGTCGACGTCCTGCTCCTCGAGGTCGATCGTCGCGGTGGTCACCCCGTCCGTCCGGTCGAAATCGATGTGGCCGGTGAACTCTGCCGCGGTCTCGCCCGACCAGCCGAACCACAGCCCGCGATGGTCGCGCAGGGCGGCCGAGAGAGCGACGGCGAGCCCGCCCTGAGCCCCCTGCCCCTCGCCGTGGGGCTTGGAGACCCGATTGGAGATGACGATCAGGCGGCTCATGCTTTCCTCGTCGCCCCAGCGAAGGCTGGGGCCCATGCGGACTCTGGATGGATGCCAGCCTTCGCTGGCATGACGGGAAAGCTCATCTCACCGCGCTCCACGGCCGCGACAGGAGCACGGCGCAATTGATCAGCCCGACGAGCGAATAGGTTTGCGGGTAGTTCCCCCACAGCTCGCCGGTCTCGAAATCCGTATCCTCGGAAAGCAGGCCCGCAGGGGTCAGCCGCTCCAGCATATGCTCGTAAAGCTCCCGCGCCTCCGCCTCGCGGCCGGCCAGGTGAAGGGCCTCTATCAGCCAGAAGGTGCAGAAGTTGAAGGCCGTCTCGGGACGCCCGAAATCGTCCTCTGCGGCGTAGCGGAGCATATGCTCGCCGCGCCTCAGGCCCTTCTCCACCGCCTCGAAGGTGGCGAGGAAGCGGGGATCGTCGGGCCTCAGGAAGCGCATGTCGACGAGCTGGAGCAGGCTTGCGTCGAGCTCGTCGCCGCCGAAGCTTGCGGCGAAGCGGCTCTCCGGAGCGAACCAGGCCGCTTGCTCGATCCGGGTCCGGATCGCCGCCGCGCGCTCCCGCCACAGGGCCGCCCGGTCGTCGAGGCCGAGGACTTCGGCGGCGTTGGCGAGCCGGTCGCAGGCAGCCCAGCTCATCACCGAGCTGTAGGTATGGACCGCGGTCCGGGTCCGATATTCCCAAAGCCCGGCATCGGGCTGGTCGTGCACCTCCCAGGCCCGCTCGCCGACCCGCTCGAGGGCGTGGAAGTCGGTCTCGGTCGCCTTCCGGAACAGCCGTTCGTCGATGAAGGCCTGGACGTTGGAAAGAACGATCTGGCCGTAGGCGTCGTGCTGGATCTGGACGTAGGCGGCGTTGCCGACCCGCACAGGGCCCATTCCGCGATAGCCCGTAAGCCCTTCCGCCTCGCCCTCGTCGAGCTTGGCTTCGCCCGACACGGCATAGAGAGGCTGGATATGGCCGCCTTTGGCGTCGTCGACGATGTTCCTCAGATAGCCCAGATATTTCTCGAGAACGTCGAGCGCTCCGAGCCGATTGAGGGCCTGAACGGTGTAATAGGCGTCCCGAATCCAGCAATAGCGATAGTCCCAGTTGCGGCCGCTTCCGGCAGCTTCGGGAATCGAGGTGGTGAGCGCCGCGACGATCGCCCCGGTCTCTTCATGCTGGCACAGTTTGAGCGTGATTGCGGCGCGGATCACCACCCTTTGCCATTCGAGCGGAATGGCGAGGCCGCGCACCCAGCCGCGCCATTCGTCGGCGGTCTCGTGGAGCATCGCCGCGAGGCTGTGGCCGACATGGCCGACGAAGGGTTCGTCCGGGCCGAGGAAGAAATGGAGGTTCTGCTCGAGCCGGAAGCTTCGCCCCTCGATCAGGTGGCCGACAGGGGCGTCGGTGGTGAGCCTCAGGGGCTGCGGCCTGACGAGATAGCGTATGTGGTTGGTGCCGCTGGTCCGCTCCGCTTCGAGCCCGCCCCAGCCGGTAGCGGGGTTGAGCGCCACCCGGATCCTCGGAGCCCCCTCCAGCGGCCTGACGATCCGGGCGAAAGCGACCGGCCGGTACATCCGTCCCGACTTTTCGAAGCGAGGGCAGAAATCGAAGATCTCGGCGACCGCTCCGTCCGAGTCCGTCAGCCTCGTCGTCAGGATCGGGGTGTTTCGAAGATAGGATTGCTCGACCGAGACCTGGTTCTCGACCGCGATCCGCCATTCGCCTCTGGGCATTGCGCTTTCGCCTTTCGGCTCGAGCAGCGAGCAGAAGAGCGGGTCTCCGTCCACGCGGGGCGCGCAGCCCCAGACGAAGCCGGCTTGCCCGTCGACGAGGGCGCTCACCTGGCAATTGCCGATCGGCCAGAGCGAAAGGTCAGCCATTGGCTGCGGCCTCGAGCCAGGACGTCACGTCGGCCACGCCCTCGAGGCGCCACCGCGCCGCGCTCGGCCGGTCGGGGCCGACGAGCACTCCCTCCCCGCCCTGCGAAGCGGCGGCCAGGAATGCGTCCTCGTCGGTCAGATCGTCGCCCACGAACACAGGACGCGCGCCCGCGAACGGCGGTTCCCCCATCAGCCGCCGAACCACTTTGCCCTTGTCGGATCCTTCCGGCCGAAGCTCGGCCACCATCTTGCCGCGCTGAAGGGCGAGGCCCGAGCGCCCGGCCAGAGCTTCGAGGAAGGAATCGACCTCCTCGCCGCGCTCCGGGGCGAGCCGGTAGTGGAGCGCGACCCCGGCCGGCTTGTCCTCGACGAGCAGGCCATCGCCTCCCGCGGCGAACCGCCGGACCGACTCGCGCGCCTCGGCCAGGCCGGGAGGCGCCGACACCGGAATCCGGCGCCCGTCGGAGTAGCGAAGCTCGGCGCCGTGGGAGCCCGACAGGACCGCCGCGCAGCCGCCCAGATGGCGCTTCAGATCGTCGATGGCACGGCCGCTGACGATCGCGAGGCGGCCGTCCAGCCGCTCCGACAGCCTGTCGAGAAGCGGGGCGAGCCCGCCGGGGACCGCAATGGCGTCCGGCGAGCTCGCAAGCTCGACGAGAGTCCCGTCGAAATCGAGGAATAAAGCTGCGGGCGCGAGCCGGGACAAGGGCGGCGGCGGAGAATCGGGCATGGCCCGCGTTGCAGCCATCGCCGGGAAATCTCAACCGCCCTCCAGGATTCTTCGTTCGACAATGGATTGATGACGTCCGGAATTCCTGTATCCGTCGATCTCAGGGGGGGCTTCGAAATGGCTGAATTCAATTCGATGGCGCCCGCCGGCGCGCCTCCTCAGCGGCCCTAGCGCCTCCGTGCCGCCGCCCCTCGACCGCGCGGCCCGGTTGGGCATCGCCTACCGTCCCGCTTCGGACGAGGATCTCGGCTTTCTCGCGCTCGTCTACGCGTCGACGCGACTTGAGGAAGTGGCCCGGACCGGCTGGCCGCTCGAGGCTCAGCGGCGGTTCCTCGCCCATCAGTTCGACGCCCAGCACCGCCACTATCGCCAAAACTATCCGGCCGCGGAATGGCTGGTGATCGAGCGCGAAGGGACCGGGATCGGGCGCCTCTATATCGAGGAATGGCCCGACCAGATCCGGCTCATCGACATCGCCCTGTTGCCCGACCATCGCGGCGGCGGCTCCGGAAGCGCGATTCTCTCCGACCTCATGACCATGGCCGCCGCGGCCGGAAAGCCGCTCACCATCCACGTCGAGAAGAACAATCCGGCGATGCGGCTGTACCGGCGGCTCGGCTTCGAGCCGATCGACGAGCACGGGGTCTACGATCTGATGGAGTGGAAGCCCTGCTCGGCCGAGCCCGACGTCTAGACTCGGGCGATTAGATTGAATCGTGATGCCGACGCGACCCGGGATCCACCTTCCCTTGCAGAGGGAAGGAAGAAAGAAGGTGGATGGCGGATCAAGTCCGGCATGACGAGTATGCTCTGGACAGAGTCTAGTTGAAAATCGCCTCGTAGAGCGCCCCGCGCTCGTCGCGGCCGACCGGAACGATGAACATGTCGAACTGCTCTTCGCCCCGCCGGAAGCTGTAGATGGACTGAGGGAGAATGGGTTCGCCCGGGCCGCGCCACTCCAGGCGGAAGGCTCCGGCCTCGCGCATCGAACGCGGCAGGCCCTCGGCCGTCTCGAGGACGATCGGGATCGTGCCGTCCGGAAAGACGATCTCGTAAGGCTGGCCGACGAAGCCCTCGAATTGCGCCAGGCTCAACTCCATCCCCCGCTCCTAATCCAGGGTTTCACCGGGCTTCACGCCCCAGATATGGTCCTGCCGGATATAGCCCTTGCGTCCCCGGACGTCGAACAGGCACCAATTCCCCTCGCATTTCGAGACCCGGCCGACCACCCCCGGCTCGGCGAGGTAGCGGACCTTCGAAGTCTCGCCCGGATCCTCGTGAATCGGGCGCGCGGAATCGCCGGTGACGAGACCGGTCCTCCGGTCGCTGAGCAGCCGCTGGAGCATCCAGCCGGTCGTGCCTTCGGGATCGCTCACCTTGCGCCAGTTCGGATAGGTTTCGACAACCTGGATCGGCAGGTCGGCGCGCACGTAGAGCCAGGTCGCCGGATAATTCTGCCCCGGCCCGGTGCGCATCATCGCCTTGCCGGCGCTGATCGAGGCCCAATAGGGCGTCGAGCGCTCGTCCTGCGCCTGAGCCGATCCGATCGTCAGGCCGAGCCCGAGCGCGGCCGCCAGCATGACTTTCCTCGCCATCTCGAGCCTCCTTCACCGCCTCTTAGTCAGGAGCGGGTCGCCGGTTCAACGCCCGATTGCAGGGGCGGAGCCTCTTGCCTTTCCCCGAGCGGGACAGCAGGTCCGTCGCCCCAGCGAAGGCTGGGGCCCCGGCGGGTGGAAAGCGCCGGAGTCTTCACCCCCTGGGGTCCCAGCCTTCGCTGGGACGACGGCTAACTAATCCCCCGTCAGTATCCGATCCACCAGCTGCTTCACCGTCGGAACGAAGCCGTTCGAGTAGAAGGGATCCTTCTTGAACCGGAAGGCGGCATGACCGGCGAACATGAGATTCTCGTCCACCGGCCCGCCATGGGCGATGTCCTGGAGCGTCTTCTGGATGCAGAAGCTTCGCGGATCGGCGAGCCGACCGGTCGTGTTCTTTTCATTGTCGGCCCAGGACGAGAAGGCGCACTGGCTGAGGCAGCCCATGCAGTCGGCCTGATCCTTGCGGATCTGCCTCTTCTCCTCGGGAGTCACGAAGATCAGGGTCTCGTCCGGGGTCTTCAGGGTCTCGGTGAACCCTTGGGCGAACCATTCCCGAGCGTGAAGCAGGTCGCCTCGGGTCACCCAGAAGTTCTTCTTGGTCCCGACCCCGACGTCGAGCTGGAAGCAATGGTCGCCAAGCTCCTCCTTGGTGAAGGCGATCTGCCGGTGCGAGCGCGCCTCCAGGCTCCTGAGGAACGGATTGTAGGCCGCCGAGCTGTAGAAGCCGGTGGGCGAGAAGCGGTGGAGGAGGATGTCGCCCTCCTCCAGCGTCATCAGCCGCTGCTTCCAGCCTTCGGGGATCGGGCTCTCCTGGGTGAGCAGCGGCCGGGTTCCAAACTGGAAGACGATCTGGCCGAGCTCGGGATTGTCGATCCAATTCTCCCATTCCTTCAGGTTCCACACCCCTCCGGCCATGACGATCGGAACGCTGTCCGGGATTCCCCCTTCGCGCATCGTCTCCCTGAGCTCCTTGACCCGCGGATAGGGGTCCTGCGGCTTCAGCGGGTCCTCAGCGTTGGAAAGGCCGTTATGGCCTCCCGCGAGCCAGGGATCCTCGTAGACCACCGCGGCGAGCCACTCCGCCGCCTTGGAATAGGCCCGCTTCCACAGCGCCCGGAAGGCGCGGCCGGAGCTGATGATCGGAAGGTAATTGACTCCGTAGGAGGCGGCGATCTCCGACAGCTTGTAGGGCATCCCGGCGCCGCAGGTCACGCCCGCGACCAGGCCCTTGGTGCGCTCGAGGACGCCGTGGAGCACCCGCTGGGCGCCGCCCATCTCCCAGAGCACGTTGATGTTGATCGCGCCCTGGCCGCCGGCGATGTCGTAGGCGCGCTGAACCTGGGCGACCGCTCCGTCGATCGCGTACTGGACCAGCTCCTCGTGCCGCTCCCGGCGGGTGAGGGCGTGGTAGACCTGGGGGATGATCCGCCCTTGCGGATCGTAGCTGTCCGCGTTGACCGCCGAGACGGTGCCGATCCCGCCCGCCGCCGCCCAGGCGCCCGAGCTGGCATGGTTGGACGCCGAAACGCCCTTGCCGCCCTCGACCAGCGGCCACACTTCGCGGCCGCCGTACAGGATCGGCTTCAAACCCTTGAACACAATCGACCTCCGAAAAAATCGAGCGGGCCTATACCCCACTCCCGGCAAAAGCGTCAAAAATCATCTCGACGCGGCACTGAACGCTCCAGGCCGACCGATGGCTTCGCCGTAGAGCCGGGCATAGCTTTCCACCATCCCGGCCTCGTCATATTCCGCGGCCGCCTTCTCGCGATTGGCCCGGCCGATCGCTCGCCGGAGGTCGGGGCGTTCCGCCAGACTGTCGAGAGCCGCCGCGAAGGCCGCCTCATCCCCGGCCTCGACGATCAGCGGGCGGTTGTCGTGCGAGACCATCTGGGCGACGTCGCCGACCGCCGTCGCCACCGCGGGCAAGCCGGCCGCCATCGCCTCGACGAGCGAGATCGGAAATTGCTCGCTGTCCGAAGACAAAGCGAAGATGTCGAAGCGGCCGATCCACGCTGCGGGATCGGCGAGGAAGCCCGGCATGACCAGCCGGCCGGCGACCCCCCTCGCCCGCGCCTCGGCCGCGATCCGCCCGCTTTCCGGCCCGCCGCCGACGATGACGAGCCGCGCCTCGCGCGACGTCATTGCGGAGAAGGCCCGGACCAGGCGCGGCAAATTCTTGACCGGTCGGAGCCCCGCCACGGTGCCGATCACGATCTCGCCGGGGCGCCGGTCGAGCCCCGGTATCTCCTGCGCCGGCGGGGCGGAGTAGCGCGGGACGTCGATCCCGTTGGCGATCCGTGCCACCTTCGCCGGCGGCTGCGCCCAGATCTTGCGCGCGATCCCCTCGAGCCGGTCCGACGGGACCACGAGCCGGTGGGCGGAGGCGAGCCCGATCCGGCGATAGAGGTTCCGCCTCGTCTTGAGCTCGGCCGCCTCGTCCTGGTTGAACCCGTCTTCGTGGTGGATGAGCGGCGGTCCTCCGAACAGGTGGCGGGCCATCACGGCGTCGAACGCGCCCCAATTGTAGGTGAGGATGAGGTCGAAGCGCCGCATGTAGCGCGAAAGCCGGAAGAGGCGCGAAAGCCCCGGAATTCCGGCGAGCGGCGGAGCCTCGGCTGGAAATTCGACCTTCACCGCGGGGTCGAGCGCTTTGGCGGCGCCGAGCTCCCCGGGCGAGGCCGAGAGCACCCAATGCCCGGCGGCGGCTCCGAAGGCGTTCATCAGCTGAACCGCCCGAGCCTCCTTGCCGCCATGGCCGAAGGTCGAATGGGCGTGGAGAATGCGCACCGGGTTCATGGCGCCCTGCATGGCAGGTAGGGCGCCCCCGCGTCACCCCCCTCCCCGTCATCCCGGCGAAAGCCGGGATGACGGGTTATTCCGCGGCCATCTGGTAATGGTCGTCGGGCGCGGCGAGCCGGTCGAAGGCGTCCGAATAGGCGCCATATTCCACGACAGGCCTCCGCCCCCAGGTGGCCGGCGCCGGGGGACGGGGCGCGGGGACCGCGACCGGCGGGATCGAGCGCGGACGGGCCGTCGGGCGGTCGACGACCATCTGGTGGAACCATTCGCCCGCATAGGCGCCGTCGAACCGGTGGACCCGCGAGCCCAGCACCCTGCCGAGCGGCGTTCCGTCGAGCCCGAAGATAGTGGTTTCGAACAGGAAGCCGCGCGGCTCCCCGGCAGTATTGTAAACGTACATCGTCATCTACGTTGGCCCCTCATTGCCCTTCCCGACGCGGGGCGCCGGAAAATCCCTCGGGCAGATGGTCGCCGGGGCGGCGCTGCCGTTCAAGCTCGTACAAACCCGTAGTTAACCCCGGCGCGCTAAGCCGCATTCGGGACAGACGTTATTGGGGCCGGCCGTGAAGCTGATCGTGATGAAAAAGGGGGGCGAACCCGGGCAGGTTGCGATCAATCCCGACAAGGTGACCCACGTCCGGACCGCGTCCGGTCCCTTCACCGACATCTATTTCGGCGAGCATCGAGTCGCCGTCGAGGGCACCTTCCCCCAGGTCGTCGCGCGGCTGACCGGCCAGTCCGAGGAATCGGAGGCCTCGGCCAAGAGCTGGTTCCCGGCGCGCTGAGGCCTAGAGGACGAAGTCGCCCGCGCTGAGCGGCGTCGGACCGTCGAGGCTCAGCATCAAGACGAAGTCGGCCGCCCCATCGCCGTCGGTGTCGCCTTCGGCGATCCAGTAGCTGCCGAACTCATAGGCCCGAAGCTCGCCCGCCGACCCGGTGAACGCGTTGGGGCCGATCCAGCTGAAGGCCTGATCGCCCGCCGCCGTGCTGTCGGCGTCCATCCGGCCGAGGTCGATCCTGTCCGACCCCGCGGCGAAGTCGAGGATGTGGTCGGTGATGGAGCCCGTCGAGTCCGACGCCGAGAAATAGCGGAAGACGTCCGCCCCCTGGCCGCCCGTCAGGGTATCGGCCCCGCCATTGCCCTGGATGAGATCCGCATTCTGGCTGCCGACAATGGAGTCGTCGTCGCGGCCTCCGAACACCCGGAAGCTTCCGTCATCCTCGGCCGAGCCGTCGAACTTCAGGGTCTCGCCAGTCCTCAGCGGAGAAGCGTCGACCGTCATCTGGATCGAGTCGACGTTCGCATCGACCATCGTGAGGTCGTAGCTGTAGACCGAGCCGAGGGCGCCGTACCGGGTATCCTGGGCGGAGACCATTCCGATCTGCTCGACCCCGACCAGCTGGCCGGCCCCGAAAGTGATCGTGTAATTGCCGCGAAGCGCGAGCTGGTCGATCCCCGCGCCGCCGGTGACGACGTCGGCCGAGCCCCACTGGTTCTGGCCGCCGAAGATGAAGACGTCGTTCTTCGCGCCTCCGGTCAGCAAGTCGGTCCCGCCGCCGCCGTAGATGAAGAAGCTTCCGTCGGTTTCCGCGGAGCCGTTGAAGGTGAAGTCCTCGCCGGGCCTGAGCCGGTTGGCGTCGACCACCATCTGAACCCCGGCGGCGACCGCCGAATCCAGCACCGTGATGCTGTAATCGTAGAAGCTCGTGCCCGAGTCGCCGAAGCGCGTGTCGCTGCCCGGAAGGATCGCGATATTCTCGACCGAGACGAAGTTCGAGCCCAGGGTCAGGGCCTTGCCGCCCCAATAATCGCCCTGGATCGCGACCTGGTCGGTGCCCGAGCCGCCGTTGACCGAATCCAGCCCATTCAGAGTGCTTCCGAACAGGAACACGTCGTTGCCGCCGCCGCCGATCGCGGTGTCGTTGCCGCCGTCCTGAAGCCTCAGGAAGTCGCCTCCGCCGCCGCCGGTGACGACGTTGTCGCCCGTGCTTCCGCGGAGATCGTAGGCGATGTTGGACGGCGCCGTCAGGTTCTCGATCTGGGTCCCGAACAGGCTGTAGGTCGAAAGCAGGGTGACGACCGTGTCGGTCCCCTCCCCTCCATTCTCCTCCACGACGTCGCCGACATTGTCGACCGCATAGACGTCGTCGCCAGTCCCGCCGCGCATGACGTCGGCGCCCGCCCCGCCGTT
>DASVQD010000039.1:0-12575 GCA_036389345.1 Allosphingosinicella sp.
GTCGTCGCCAGTCCCGCCGCGCATGACGTCGGCGCCCGCCCCGCCGTTGATCCGGTCGTTGCCTCCGCCGCCGAGGATCGTATCCGCCCCGGCCCCGCCGAAGATGAAATTGTCGAGCCCGTTGCCGGTCAGCGCCTGGCCTGCAGACGAGAGGCCGCGAAGGTTCTCGAGCTCGGCCCCGAGCGCGTAGGCGGCGAGCGCCGTGCGCACCTCGTCAACGCCCTCGCCGGCAAGCTCGGTGACCGAATCTGCGGCGGAGTCGACGAAATAAACGTCGTTCCCGGCACCGCCCGAAAGGCTGTCGTCGCCCGCGCCGCCGTCGAGCGTGTCGTCGCCCGAGCCGCCACGGACCCTGTCGTTGCCGTCGCCGCCCAGCGCGAAATCGTTGCCCGCGCCCGCATCGATTGAATCGTTGCCCTCTCCACCCTGCAGCTGATCGACGCCGTCGCCGCCCTCGATCGTGTCATCGCCGAAATGGCCGAACAGGGAGTCGTCGCCCGTTCCGCCGAGGAGCACATCGTCGCCGCCCAGCCCGTGGATCTGGTCGTTACCGCCGCCCGCTTCGATGCGGTTCGAGCCGTCGCTGCCGTAGACATGATCGTTGCCGCCGGTGAGAATGAGATTCTCCACCCCGGAAACGGCTTCGTAATTGCCGAAGCTGTCGAGGGCCTCGCCGGGGCCGAGGAGCCGGGTCGCACCCGGGTGAAAATAGGGGCCAAAGGTGCTGCCGCTCTGTAAGTTCACCGCGACCGGGCCCGGCTCGCCGGAAAAGTCGATCGTGTCGATGCCCTCGCCTCCTCGATAGGAGTCCTCGCCCGAGGAGCCTGTCAGCCGATCGTTGCCGTCACCGCCATAGGCGATGCCGCCGAGGCTCCCGAAGCCGCTAAGATGGATTTCGTCGTCCCCGGCGCGCCCGTAGACGACGCCGGGAATACCTTCGCTGCCGGCGCTGCCGACCGGGGCAAGATAATCGCCGAACTCGCTCCCGGCCATGTACCAGACCATCTCGATGCCGCCAATCGTGGCCCCCGCGACATTGATGGTCGCGGCCTCGCCCTGCCGACGGAAATCGGCGACGACCCCGCCGGGGGCGCCCGCGAAATCGATCGAAAGCAGGTCACGGCCGCTCCCGCCGGAGACGGAATCGCCGTAGCCGGCGACGAGGAAGTCGGCCTGGGGGCCGCCGCCGAGTTGTTCGGGAAGGCTCAGGACCCTTCCCCTCACGCCCGCCGAGGCGAACCCGCCGCCATCTCCGCTGTAATCCGTCCAGCCCAGGGCAATGGTTCCGTCCGCGGCGACCGCGAAGCTGGGTTGCATCTGCTCCCGCAACACGATGTCGTTGACCTGGATCGACTCGCCCACCTTTTCGCCAAGACCGTCAAAAATCTGCAGGCGGACGGAGGTGGCATTCTTGTCCTCGCCGACGCCGCTTCGGTCGGTCCAGGCGACCGCGAACCCGCCCCAGGGAAGCGCGCCAACCTGCGGGTCGCTAAACTGTTCGCCGCTGGATGGCGTGACGACGATCTCGCCTCCGACCTTGGCCCCGGCCGGATCGAAAAGCTGAGCCTTAATTCGGGCGTTCGACTCGAAGCCTCCATTATCAATCCAGGTGACGACGAATCCCCCATTGGGAAGCCCCGAGATCGTAGACCGCAGCTGGCTGCCTTCTGTAGCGGTGTTGACCACCACTTCGCCGCCGACCTTCTCGCCGAAGTCGTCGAATCGCTGGAGCTTGAGAGATGTCTCGCTGCCGTCGCCAGTGACGTCCGTCCAGGTGATGATGAAGCCGCCCGTGGCCAGCGCCGCGACGCTGCTTTCGCGCTGATTGAACTCAACGTTCGAGTTCACCTTGATCTCCCCGGTCTGGGGAACGCCCACCGAGTTGTAGATCCGTGCCCGTACCCCTGAGCCGTTTTCCGTCGTGTGCCCGTCGTCCGTCCAGCTGACGACGAAGCCGCCCCCCGGTAGCCCGGCAACGGAGGGAATTGACTGTCGGTCCGACGTAGCGACATTGACCTGCAGCGGATCGCCCAGCTTGGCGCCGGACGAGTCGAATAACTGCGCCCGGACTCCGAAGTCGTCGCCGTCGCCGGGAGCGTTCCACTCCACCCAGCTAGCGACGAAGCCGCCCGATTGCAGCGGCGCCATGACCAGCTGCGCCCCCCCGCCGCCGGGGGATATCTCGCCGCCCGTCTTGACCCCGGTCAAATCGACGAGCTGCAGCTTCAGGACGCCTTGGTCGACCCCGAAGAAACCGCTGTCGACCCAACCGTAGACGAACCCGCCCGCGAACGGGATGATCGAGACTTGGCCCTGCTGGCCGACGACGCTGGCATTGACCAGGAATTCGGGACTGACGGCGTAGCGCGCCTCCAGGAGACTGTCGGCGACGGAAAGCGCGAAGACCTCATCATAGTACGCGCCGTTGACGTCGGTCACCCGCAGGGTGATTGAGACGCTCGCCGCGCTCTCGTAGTCGAGCCTGGCGCTGTCCTGCAGGACGAGCCTGTCCCCGACCACTGAGAAGGCGCCGCCGGTGGAGTCGGCGACAATGCCGTAGATGGGTGAGCCGTTCGCCGCGTCGGAGGAGATGCGCGCGACGGTGAGGCCCTGGACCATGGCCTCGTTCACCACCATACGCGACAGCGAGAGGTCTGCGGGCCCGGCCGACGGAACGAACAACTGCACCCTGACGTCTGCGTCGCCCCTGACGTCCGTCCAGCCTATGACGAACGCGCCCGAGTTCAGAACCGCGACGTCGGGAGCGCCCTGGTAGCCGTCAGTGGTCGTGTTGACCAAGAATTCGGCGCCGACCGGCACGCCCGTAGCGTCATAGATTTGAGCCCGGACGGCACCGGAAAGATCATCGGGGCGCTGGCTGAAGTCATACCAGCTGACGATGAATCCGCCCCACGGAAGCGGGGCCACCGTCGAGTGATATTGCCGGTTGGTGGCCGCGTAATTGACCAGGAACTCTCCGCCGACTTTGTCTCCGTTCGGATCGTAGACCTGGCCGCGGACGTCATAGTCGCGGACTTCATAGCCGAGGGAATCGTCCATGCGGAGGCGGATGTCGTCCCAGGTAATGACGAAGCCGCCACCAGCCAGTGCGGCCACGGCGGGACGCTCGGTATGGGTCGAGACGCTGTTGACGAGCAGCTCGCCGCCGAGCTTTGCCCCGGCGGAGTCGAACCTCTGCGCGCGGATGGCCCAGCCGTCGCTCGTGCCGTTCACATTGTCGAACCAGGTGACGACGAACCCGCCGTTCGAGAACGCTGCCGCCGAGGGAGCGAATGGGTCGCCGCCGAAGGTCGTATTCACGGTGAACTCGCCGCCGATTCTAAGGCCGGTATCGCTGAAGATGTGCGCCCGGATACCCGAGCCCGCGCTGCCCACCCACGTCGCGACGAAGCCGCCGCCGCCAAGAGCGACGAGATCGGGGTATAGTTGACCGCCGGCGGTCACATCGGGGAGCGCGAACTCACCGCCCACCTTGGCGCCGGCCGGGTCGAAGATCTGCGCGATCACGCCATAGGAATTGGGGTCCAGGGGATCGTCGTAATTGTGCCAGCTGACGACGAAACCGCCTCCGGCCAGGCCGGCGACGCCCGGCTTCGGCGGAAAGGCTGAATTGAAGCCGTTGACGACGATCTCCCCGCCGACCTTCGCTCCGGAGGAATCGTAGATTTGCGCCCGGGTGCCGTATATCGAGTAGTCGGCCCAGGCGACGACGAAGCCGCCCGAGGCGAGCTTGGCGATCGAGGGACTGAGCTGGTCGTCCGAAAGAGTGCTGTTGGCGCGCGATTCTCCGCCTCGCCGGGAATAAGTCTGAATCACGTTGGAGCTCCTCTAAAGCCGTAATCGTCCAGTCGGAACCCGCTCGCGAGGGCCGGCACAGCCAAATATTTTTCCGCACTTTCGGAACATTCAGGATCTTAATCAGCAGAAACTATTATGCCCCTGCGACCCGCCCCCAGCTGGCGCTGTCGTGCACCTCTCTGTGTTCCGCCATGATTATTTGGGCACACCTTCTCGCCACAGGCGTTCTTCGCTGCCGCTCCGGGTGAACGCCTGAGCGGCCACCGATATTTATCGGAAACCGAGCAAAGACAATCTCAATTTAATCCGGAATGGACCCCGGCAGGCTCAACCGCCGCCATCGGGGGCGCCGTTGGGGCCGGCACCGGGTGGCGGGCCCGCGGTGAGCGCTCTATGCAGGGGCCATGGCAGGGGTGCTTTCCGGAATCCGCATCATAGAGCTCGCCGGAATCGGGCCGGGGCCGTTCGCCGGGATGATGCTTGCCGATCACGGCGCCACGGTGGTCCGCGTCGAGCGCGAGGACCGGCCGCCTGTGATCCCTCCGCAGTTCGATATCCTCGGTCGCTCCCGTGCCTCGGTCATCCGGCTCGACCTCAAGTCCGAGAGAGGCGCCGCCCGCGTCCGTGAGCTCGCTCGCGACGCCGACGGGCTGATCGAGGGCTTCCGCCCAGGAGTCATGGAGCGGCTCGGGCTCGGGCCCGACCTGCTGCTCGAGGGCAATCCCCGGCTGGTCTACGGCCGGATGACAGGCTGGGGCCAGGACGGGCCGCTCGCCGATACGGCCGGGCACGACATCAACTATATCGCGCTTGCGGGAGCGCTTCATACCTACGGCCGCGCCGGCGGGCCGCCCACGCCTCCGGTCAACGCGGTTGGGGATTTCGGCGGGGGCGGGATGCTTCTCGCCTTCGGGATGCTGGCGGGAATTCTCTCGGCCCGGAGCACGGGCAAGGGGACCGTGATCGACTGCGCGATGGTCGACGGAGCGGCCCTGCTCTCGGCTTTGACCTGGTCGCTGAAGGCGGCGGGGATGTGGAAGGACAAGCGCGGGGTGAACCTGCTCGACACCGGCCGGGCCTATTACGACGTCTATCGATGCGGCGACGGGGAGTGGGTGGCGATTGGAGCGCTCGAGCCCGAATTCTTCGCGGTCCTGAAGGAGAGGATGGGGTTGGAGTGCGAGCAGCACGATCCAGGGCTCCGGGCGGAGCTTGAAGCGGCCTTCCTGCGCTACGGCCGAGCGCACTGGTGCGAACTGCTGCAACATCACGACTCCTGCTTCGCGCCGATCCTCTCGCCTTCCGAGGCGCCCTCCCACCCCCACAACGCCGCCCGCGGCACCTTCCTCGACATCGGCGGAGTGACCCAGCCCGCCCCCGCCCCACGCTTCAAGGAGCCCTGAATGCTCGACACGTCCCGCCGCACCGCCTTCGCCCCCGAGCACGAGCAGTTCCGCGACTCCGTCCGCCGGTTCTTCGACCGCGAGCTCCTCCCCCACCTCGGCCGCTGGGAAGAGGAAGGGATCATCGACCGCGCTTTCTGGAACAAGGCCGGCGAGGCGGGCCTGCTCTGCCCGACCGTTCCGGAGGAATATGGCGGCCCCGGCCTCGATTTCGGCTTCAACGCCGTCATCGACGAGGAGCTGGCCTATGCCGGCTCCACCGCGGGGATCACCCTCCACTCCGACATCGTCGCCGACTATCTCGTCGCCTACGGCTCACAGGAGCAGAAGAAGCACTGGCTCCCCCGCATGGTCTCCGGCGAGACCGCGACCGCCATCGCCATGACCGAGCCCGGCGCAGGCTCGGACCTCCAGGGCATCCGGACCACCGCCCGGCGCGACGGCAACCATTACGTCATCAACGGCTCCAAGACCTACATCACCAACGGCCAGCATGCCGACCTCGTCATCGTCGTCGCCAAGACCGACTCCTCGCTCGGTGCGAAGGGGGTCTCGCTGATCCTGGTCGAGGCCGATCGCGAGGGCTATGCGAGGGGCCGCAACCTCGACAAGATCGGGTTCCACTCGCAGGACACGTCCGAGCTGTTCTTCAACGACGTCCGGGCGCCGATCACCAACTGCCTCGGCGCCGAGGGCGCGGGCTTCGCCTACCTGATGAACCAGCTCCCCCAGGAGCGGCTCTCCATCGCCTGCGCCGCCCAGGCCGCCGCCCAGCGCGCCTTCGACGAGGCCGTGGCCTTCACCAAGGACCGAAAGGCGTTCGGAAAGACCGTGTTCGATTTCCAGAACACCAAGTTCACCCTCGCCGACCTCGCCTCCAAGCTCCAGGTCGGCTGGGCCCACCTCGACTGGGCGATCCGCCGCCACGTCGCCGGCGAGCTCACCGCCGCCGAAGCCTCCGCCGCCAAGCTCTGGCACACCGAGCTCCAATGGGAAGCCTGCGACTCCTCGCTCCAGCTTCACGGCGGAGCGGGCTACATGAACGAATATCTGATCGCGCGGCTATGGCGGGACGCCAGGGTCACGAGAATCTTCGGAGGGACGAACGAGATCATGAAGGAAGTCGTGTCGCGCTCGATCTGACCCCGCGGAGCGCGTCTGTTTCATCCAGGTTAGCGAAAATCTTCGGCCAATGTCTGCAACCGCGCCGTCGTCCGGGAATTGGCCGGGTCATGGGAATTTCCTTCAGAAGCTTTTACATGGCGGGCTTCGAAAGCTCCTCGCACCGCCGCCGCGAGGACGGAGTTCGTCTCGACCTCGTCGCGGCCACCGGTCACGACCGCATGGTTCGCAACGATTACAGAAGTTGCGCCGAGCACGGACTTTTGACCATCCGCGACGGCCTTCGCTGGCACTTGATCGAGCGGGAGCCCGGTCGGTTCGAGTGGTCCAGCTGGCTGCCCATGCTGGAAGCGGCCGTCGAAGAGGGCGTCCAGGTGATCTGGGACCTCTTCCACTACGGCTCCCCCGATCATCTGGACCAGGCCAGCCCGGAGTTTGTCCGCTCCTACGCCCGGTTCGCGGCCGAGGCCGTACGCCTCCACCGCGAGGTGGCCGGCACGCCGGCGCTCGTCTGCCCTCTGAACGAGATGTCGTTTCTTGCCTGGGCGGCGCGCAACGGCGTATTTCCCGCTATAGGCGCAGGCGAGGAGGACGGCTGGCTCGCCCGCCATCTCGTGAGCACTGCGGTCGCCGGCATGCGCGCCATGCGCGAAGTGGATGCCGCCTGTCGTTTCGTCTGGGCGGAGCCGCTCATCAACGTCCTTCCCCGGACCCCGGCCGAAGCCTCGGACGCAGAGGCCAAGCGGCTTAGCCAATTCCATATTTACGACATGCTGAGCGGCCGCACCGCACCCGAGCTCGGCGGCTCGCCCGAGTGGCTGGATGCGGTCGGTCTCAACTTCTACTCGGACAATCAATGGTATCTCGGAGGGTCCACGATCCCGCTCGGCCGTCACGACTATCGCCCGCTCGCCGACATGCTGGTCGAGACGTATCGACGCTATGGGCGTCCGCTTCTGATCACGGAGACCGGCGGCGAAGGGTCCGCTCGGGCCGCTTGGCTCCACTATGTCTGCGACGAGGTGCGCGACGCGATCCGCCGAGGCGTCCCAGTGCAGGGAATCTGCCTGTATCCCGTGACGAACTTTCCGGATTGGGACGACGGGCGCTGCCGCCAGTTCGGACTGTTCGGCGCCGCCGGTGCCGACCGCAAGCGGGAAGCCTTTGCCCCGCTGGCGGCGGAGCTTCGCCGCCAGCGGGAGTCGCTGGAGCGGAAGAAAAGTCTCGGAGTGCGGCTCGCGGGCGCAGACGGAAGCTGTCCCGGCTCATGACGGCGAAACTTGCCTGATTCAGATCAAGGAGAGCCGGGACCTCGGAACCGAGCTTTCGACCCGCCGGTTGGCAAGGCACATGAAAGGGCCTTCGATGAGATCCATCTCCGCGCAGAACCTGCACGAACTGGGGGGCCGGGGCAGTATCCTCGCCCGGCAGAAGCGCGACCATGTCGACCTGAACGAACTGCTGGAACGGCTGAGCCTAGCCCAGGCGGGCGAGGTGGATTCGCTGCTTCTGAAAATCTATCGTCTCGTATTCCGGCATGCCTTTGCGGAGGAGGCGGTCGTCTGGCCGGTCGTCCGCCGGGTGCTGCCGGACGGCGAGGCCCTCACGCTTCGGGTCGAGCTGGAGCATCAGCAGGTGAATGCGCTCGTGACGGAACTGGAAGGGCTGCAGCCGGGCTCTTCGGCGCACCGCCGGATAGTGCAACGACTGGTAGAGCTGCTCCGCGAGGACGTGCGGGACGAGGAAGACGCGTTGCTGCCCCGGCTGCAGGAGAAGCTAAGCCCGGCAAGGCTTCGGCTGCTTGGTGCCGCCTGGGAATTCGTACGGGCGATCGCTCCGACCCGCGCTCACCCGATCGTCTCGCGGCGCCCCCCGGGCAATGTCCTGTCGGCAGCGCCGCTGGCTTTGCTCGACCGCTTGCGCGACCTTCTCGACGCGCGCCTCGGGCAAGGCGCGAAGCGCCACGTGCCGGCGGTGCGTCAACTCAGCTTTGCCCTGAGACAAGTGTCACACGAGGTCGAGCGTCTTCCAGGAATGGGACTCGGAGAAAATCCTGCGACTCGCGCGAGGAGCAGGGTCGGAATCTGGTGGCCCATCGCCGTAAGTGTGGCCGGCGGACTAGGTCTCGCAGCGCTGATCGTCGCCTCGCGCCGAAGCGGGACGGAAAACCCGGACAGCATATAATTTACATACTTGAGTGCGCCCCCGGGCGCAAAATCTAGGCTGTCCCTGCTTTCAGGGGCGGCCGAAGCGCGCGGTGCCGTCACCCCTTATTATCGAACAGCCTCACCTCCACCGCCCCAGGGTCGAAACCGTCGAATAGCCGCGCATTGACCCCCATCTTTCCGAAATCCTCGCCAAGCGTCCGCCAGTGGGTGCCGCACCCGCACACCGGGCAGTGGTGGATCCTGATCATCCGGTCGCCCCAGATGTAGGGCACGGTCTCGCCCTCCACCTTGACCGCTCCGTCCGGATAGTAAGCGACCAGCCAGGCCGTCTTGGTGCAGAGCGAGCAATTGCACGAGGCGACCCATAATGGCGGCGCCGGCGCTTCGATCCTCACGGCCCCGCAGTGGCAGCTTCCGGTCGCTTCCATGCCTATCCTCCCGCTCTCTTGCAGCCTTCGACGCGGCAGCCTAGCACGCCCCGCAAGGAGCAGGACATGGAGATCATCGGCAGCTTCGTCAGCCCCTACGTCCGCAAGGTGCTCGCCTGCCTGCACCTCAAGGGGCTCGATTACGAGATCGATCCGATCACGGCCTTTTTCGGCAACGACGAATTCGAGCGGCTCAGCCCGCTTCGGCGAATCCCGGTGCTGATCGAAGAGGATCTCGTCCTCAACGATTCCTCGGTCATCTGCGCCTGGCTCGAAGAGGCCTGGCCGCACCGCCCGCTCCTGCCCGAAAGCCCGGGGGACCGCGCCCGGGCCCGCTGGCTGGAGGAATATGCCGATACCCGCCTTGGCGACGTCTTCATCTGGGGCCTCTTCTACCCGAAGTTCGTCCATCCCCTCGTCTGGGGCGAGCCGGGCGACCAGGACCGGATCGCGAAGACGCTGGCGCATGACCTCCCGCGCGAATACGATTATCTGGAGGGCCAGCTTCCGGCAGAGGGCTTCCTGTTCGGCCGCGAGATCGGCCTCGCCGACATCTCGATCGCCACCTTCTTCCGAAACGGCGCCCATATCGGAGTGGAGCCCGACCGGGCCCGCTGGCCGCGGGTCGCCGGCTTCGTCGAGCGCGCCCTCGCCCAGTCCTGCTTCGACTCGCTGCTGCCCTTCGAGCAGGTCCAGCTCGGAACCACCCCCGCCGGCCGCCGCCAGGCGCTTCTCGCTGCGGGCGCCCCGCTCACCGCGGAGACGATGGCGACGAGGGAGCCCCGCAGAGGCGTGATGCGGCTCTGAAGCCCTGGAGGCGGGTGGTCTCTTCCTCCGTTCGGGCTGAGCCCGTCGAAGCCCCTTCCCTTTTCTTTTCGGATCCGGAAGCAAGCCCTTCGACAGGCTCGGGGCGAACGGAGCGGGTGATCTAGACTTTCACGGTGCTAAGGACACGCCGGCCGGACCGCCCGCAAGCACCGCTTGCACCAGTTCCGCGACAGGGCGGGTTCCGTCGAGGCGAAGCACCGGCTGCGATAGGCCGGCGAGCCATTCTTCATGCCGCGGGAGGTTGCGGCCCGGAACGGTGGCGTTCTCGTAATGGGAAGCCCATTCGATGAACTCGCGGTGGGTTTCATGCATCGCCCCGCCCGGCAGCAGGGCCTCGCCGAACCGGGCTTGCTCGCGCAGGCGGAGGCGCTCCAGCCGCAGCGGCGTCGGAACGCGCAGGAAGACGATCAGTTCTGCGCCGCGGCTCGCCGGCTCCGCCCAGCCGTCCAGCGTCCCCGACAGGACCCAGCGGCCGGTCCGTCCCTGCTCCGCCCGGATCCCGGCCAGGCGCTCGGGCACTTGCCGCTTCACCCGATAGGGCGGGTCGGTGGCGACCCAGAAATGGTCGTCGGCGTCGATATGGACGGCGCCGAGACGCTCGGCCAGCGCCCCGCCCAGGGTAGTCACCCCGCAGCCGGAGGCGCCGGTGATCCCCACCCGCCGGAGCACCGTCACGCCTGTCCGCTCAACAGGGCGGTCGTCCGGTCGTCCGGGCGGCCCCCGAAATATCGGTCGAGACAGGCCCGGAACGGGAGTCCTCCGCCGGCGATCTCGAACAGGGTCGCACATGATCGAAGCTTCATCGAGTCCGTCGCTCCGAAGATGCTTTCCGCCGACCGGCTTTCCAGGGCATTGACCGTCTCCACGCACTCGATCAGCCTCGGCCCAAGCAGCCCGTGCCCCAGATAATCCTCGGCCTCCCGCTTCGACTCGATCCCGTAATATTGGGAAGTGGAGCTCATCCCCAACCCCCTGAGCTGCGGGAAGATGTACCACATCCAGTGGCCCCGCTTGCGGCCGAGCCGAAGCTCGCGCAGAGCCGTTTCGTAGACCTGTGCCTGCGCGTCGGTGAAACGCTGCAATCCTTCAGCCGTCGTCATGCCTCTCCACTGCGCATCGTCGGGGCGGAGATCAACATTTCCAAACCGCCCCCCGGCTTTTTGCGGCAATCGAAAGAACCCTTCCGCGCGCGGCCAGGGTCCCCTCGCCCCGAGGACGAAGAGGAAAGTCATTCCATTCACACTGTCAAAGAGCCCTGCCGGACTCGTGCCGGCACTCGCACAATCTGGGGACGTCAAGCCCCGCAGTCTCCTTCACTTTGATCCGTTTCGGAAGTTGCAGGGGAGTCGCCCTCCGCCCGGCACTCGGCATCAGTGGCTAGCCACCCCGCTCCCGCTGGCGTAGCGTGCTGAACTAGAACGAGAAGCGAGAGGACGAACGAGATGAATGCGGAGGGGAAGAGCGGCCATATCCGGCTGACGTCGCATCCCGGGTCGCGAGGGCCGGTGCGCTTCCCGCTGAGCTGGGGCGCGGCGACTGCGGCGGAGCGCGGGCCGGTGATCGCCACCGTCAACGCGCGCTCGGACCGCAACGCCATCGGAGCGCATGGCGGGTCCTACTCGATCTACCGGGCGCTTGCGATTTCGTCGGGGGCGATGGACCCCGGCGCCAAGCCGGACCTTCACGATACCTCGCCCGTCTGCGAAATCGGCCCCCACCCGCAATGGGGCGATCCCGGCAAGATCGTATCGCTGGATCCGTGGGGCCACCGGGTCGCACAGGATTGCGGAAGCCTGATCGAGCAGGGGATCGACATCCGCCCGTCGATCGCGATCACCAAGGCGCGGCTGACCCTCCACGAGATCCAGGGCGCGATCGCCGCGGGTCGGCTCGAGGTCGACGGCGACATCGTCCACGAAGCGGGCGACGTGTCGGTGACCAAGATCGCGGTCGACCCGGTCTGGTGGCTTCCGGGAGTCGCCGAGCGGTTCGGAGTGGCCGAGGGGAGCCTCAGGCGCTGCCTCTTCGAGCAGACTGGGGGAATGTATCCCGAGCTGGTCACCCGCCCGGACCTGTCCGTCTTCCTGCCTCCGATCGGGGGGATGACGCTCTACATTTTCGGCGACCCCGCCTATCTCGGCGACACGTCCCGGACCCTGACCTGCCGGGTGCACGACGAGTGCAACGGCTCCGACGTCTTCGGATCCGACATCTGCACCTGCCGGCCCTATCTCACCCACGGAATCGAGGAGGCGACCCGCCAGGCCCAGGCCGGAGGCACCGGCCTCATCGTCTACAACCGCAAGGAGGGCCGAGCCCTCGGCGAGGTCACCAAGTTCCTCGTCTACAACGCCCGCAAGCGGCAGCCGGGCGGCGACCAGGCGGCGACCTATTTCGAGCGCACCGAGTGCGTCGCCGGAGTCCAGGATGCCCGGTTCCAGCAGCTGATGCCGGACATCATCCACTGGCTCGGGATCACCCGGATCGACCGCTTCGTCTCCATGTCCAACATGAAGTACGACGCTCTCGCGGCCGGCGGGGTCGAGATCGGCGAGCGTGTCCCCATACCCGACGGGCTCGTCCCTCCCGACGCGAGCGTCGAGATGGAGGCGAAGAAGGCGGCCGGCTATTACACCCCGGAAGGCGCCCCTACCGAGGAGCATCTGCGCTCGGTGGTCGGCCGGGACCTGGGGAAGTTCTGATCGTCGATGACTGACCGTTTCGACAACTCGTCCTCCCTGCGGCGAAGCCGTGGGGAGGGGGACCATGCGAAGCATGGTGGAGGGGCCAGCGGCGCCCAGGGGCCC
>DASVQD010000040.1:0-32758 GCA_036389345.1 Allosphingosinicella sp.
TCGACGAACTGGGCGGGATTGAGGTCCGAGCGGTTGCTCAGGACGAAGACGCTGAGCTGGTTGTCGAGATAGCGCCTGATGTGGGAGCTGAAGCCGTTCCAGGCGCCGTCATGCTCAACAAAGTCTCCCTTGAACGAGCCGAGAATCCAGCCGTAGCCGTAATTGGTCGGCCCCGAGGCGGTTGCGGTGAAGTTCGAGTGCATCTTGGCCTTCGACGCCGAGCTCACGAGCAGGTTCCCGGCCAGGCCGACGTCATAGGCGACCAGGTCGAAAACGCTGCAATAGAAGGATCCGGCGCCGACGATCCCGTCCATCCAGTGGGGCGGCAGGGCGGTGATCTTGGTGCCCCCCACCTTGTCGTGGCCGACGGCGGTGTTGAAATCGCCGAGGCGGGAGGTGTCGGGCAGCGAAAAGGAATCGGTCATCCCCATCGGACGGAAGACCCGGGTTCGGAAGAATTCCTGATAGGATTGACCTGAAACCCGCTCGATCACGGAGCCCAGAAGATCATATTCGGTATTGCTGTATTTGTAATCCGTGCCCGGCTGGGCGGGGTTGGGATCCATCTTGCACCCCAAAGCGACGATCGCTTTCAGCACATGCGCATTCGTCGGAGCGCCCGACTGGGCGGCGACGGCGTTCGCGCCCTCGGTCCCGTACATGTCGAGGATGTCGGAGACATGGTGGAGGAGACGCTCGATGGTGACCTTGCTGCCATAGCCCTTCAGCTCCGGCAGGTGCTTGGACAGGGGGTCGGCGACGCTGAAATCCTTGGACGGATCCTCGTCGAGCATTGCGATCCCGAGCCCGGTGAACTGCTTGCCGCAGCTCGCCAGGTGGAACATCGTCTCGGAGGTGATCGGAGCGCCGCCGGCCTTCGTCACTCCCCGGCCGGCGAGGTGGACGATCTGTCCGGACTTCACCACCGCGATCGCAACTCCGGGCTGGTTCGCCCCGACGAGGAGGTCGGCGATCTTGTCGATCGCGGCCGACTTGGTGGAGTCGGCGCGGATCGTGAGCGGGGCCGAGTGCGAGGCGTTGTTCCAATATTTGTGGAGAACGCTGCCGTCGCCGGCCAGGGGCGCATAGATGTCGCGATAATTCGCCCCGAAGGCATAGCCGCCGGGAGCCTCCCCGATGCGCAGATTGCCGTCATGATTCATCGTCCAGCCCATGTCCGACGGGATCCAGGCCTTGCCGTCCCAGGCTTTCTGCCAAAGCCGCCCGTCGGTGCCGCGCGCGTAGATTTCGTGGAAGCCGGGCACGACGGAAAGGGCCAGGGGCGCTCCGGTAATGCTTCCGCCGAGACCGAACCATTGCGACCAGGTCCCGTTCTTCCAGAATTTGTGGATCACCGTCCCGTTGGGATGCCGCGCATAAAGGTCACGGAAGCCCGCGCCTTCGGCAAGTACCGAAGGAGAGCTTCCAAGGATCATGCCGTCGTCATGCGGGTGCCACTGCGAGTCGGACGGGCCCCATTTCGAGCCGTCCCACCATTTCTGCCAGAGGCGGTCGTCCGTACCCTTGGCATAGATGTCGATGGTGTCCGGGGTCGGGCCCACCGCCGACGGCGCGCCCTTGATCGATCCGCCGAGGCCGAACCAGCCATTCCATTTCGAGCCGTCCCAGAATTTATGATAGACGGCTCCGTCCTGTCCGCGGACGTAGACGTCCCGGAAACCGGCGCCTCGGGAAATGACCGAGGGCGAGCTTCCGAGCCTGAAGGCGCCGTCGTCATGGACCGTCCAGCCGTCGTCGGACGGGTGCCATTTGGAGCCGTCCCACCATTTCTGCCAGAGGCGGTCGTCCATGCCCCGGACGTAGATGTCGATCGTATCGGCCGTCGGGGCGACCGCCGCCGGCGCGCCCTTGATCTGTCCGCCCAGCCCGAACCAGCCGTTCCACTTGGTCGTCATCGCTTCGGCCCCCCACGAGTCGCGGGCGATTCATACCACGACCGGGCCGGTTCATGGAGGAGACGCGGCGTCCGACCGGCGCCCGTGAAAGCTCACCAGATCCGGACCCGGTCCTCCGGCGCCAGATATTGCCTGTCGCCCGGCTTCACTCCGAAGGCCTCGTACCAGGCGTCGACGTTGCGCAGCGGAGCGATCGCCCGGATCATTCCCGGCGAATGGGGGTCGCCGACGAGCTGCTGGCGAAGCGCCTCGTCGCGGAACAGGGTACGCCAGACCTGGCCCCAGCCGAGGAAGACCCGCTGGTCGCCGGTGAATCCGTCGATCACCGGCGCCGGCTTGCCGCCCAGCGAGGTTCGATAGGCTTCGAGGGCGACGGTGATCCCGCCGAGATCGCCGATATTCTCGCCCATCGAGGCCCTGCCGTTGATGTGCACTCCGGGGAGGTTGGGGAAGGTATAGGCCTCGTACTGGGCGCCGAACTTCGCCGCCTGGGCCTCGAACTTGGCCGCGTCCTCGGGCGCCCACCAGTCGCGGAGCACTCCGGCATAATCGGACTTGCGGCCCTGGTCGTCGAAGCCGTGGACGATCTCGTGGCCGATCACTCCGCCGATGCCACCGTAATTGACCGCCGGATCGGCGTCGGGATCGAAGAAGGGCGGCTGGAGGATCGCGGCGGGGAAGACGATCTCGTTCTTCACGCTGTTGTAATAAGCGTTCACCGTCTGCGGGGTCATTCCCCATTCCGCCTCGTCGACCGGCTGGTCGATCCGGTTGCGGCGGAAATCCCATTCGAAGCGGGCGGCGCGCTCGGCATTGCCGACGAGGTCGCCGGGGATCACTTCCAGGGCCGAATAATCGCGCCATTTGGATGGGTAGCCGATCTTGACGTTGAAGCCCTCGAGCTTCTTCAGGGCCTCCGTCTTGGTCGCCGGGCCCATCCATTGCAGGTTCCGGATCCGGCTGCCCATGGCGGTTCGAAGGTTGGCGACGAGGGCGTCCATCTTCGCCTTGGATTCGGGCGGGAAATAGAGGCGCACATAATCGCGGCCGATTGCCTCGCCGATCCCGTTCTCGGCAAAGGTGACGGCGCGCTTCCATCTTTCGCGCTGCTGGGGCTGGCCGTTCAGGAACTTGGCCCGAAACTCGAAACCGGCGTCGACGAAGCGCTTCGACAGCAAGGGCGCCATCTCGTCGGTGGTGTGGAAGGCCTGCCAGGCCTTGAGGGTCTTGAGGTCGGAGTCGGCGAAGATCCGGGCGATCTTCGGGAAGGCGGTGTTCTGGGCGACGATTGCGCGCTCGGCGCGGGAGACCCCGGCGGAATCGAGGAAGGTCGCCCAGGGAAAGCCCGGCGCCTGGGCCTCGAGCTCGGCCCGTGTCATCAGGTTGTAGGTCTTGTCGCGGTTCCGGCTCTCCGCCCGGGTCCAGTGCGCCTCGGCGATTCGGGTCTCGAGCGCCATCACCTCGCGCGCGGCGTTGGCCGAGTCCGGCCAGCCGGCCATTTCCAGCATCTGCTGGACGTACTGGACGTAGCGGTCGCGCTGGGGCTTGAACTTGGGGTCGACATAGAAGTCGCGGTCGCCGAGCCCCAGGCCCGACTGGCGAAGATAGAGGGCGTAGACGTCGGGACGCTTGGCGTCGTCGCTCACTCCGGGGCCGAAGAAGGTGGAGCCGAAGCCGCCGAGCGCCCGGCCCATCGACCGGGCGATGTCGTCCTTGCTCTTCGCCTGGTAGATGGGGACGAGCCGGGCGAGAAGCGGAATGGCGTCCATCCGCTCAGCCGCGGCCTCGTCCATGAAGCCCTGATAGAGCGCCGCAGCCTTGCCCTCGTCGCCGGGGGCGGCCGTACGGTAGCTTTCGAGCAGCTTCCTGAGCCTCGCCTCGGAAAGATCGCGGAGCACCGCGAAGGCGCCGAAGGAAGAGCGGTCGGCCGGGATCTGGGTGTTCCTCGCCCAGGTGCCGTTGACGAAGGCGTAGTAATCGTCGCCCGGTTTCACCGATCGGTCCATCCCGGCGGTGTCGAAGCCCCAGCTTCCGTAGCGGGTCGCCTCAACCGTGGCGCCGCCGCTCTCCTGCAGGGCGAGGAGCGATTGAGTCGTGCAGGCCTCGTCGAGGCAGTCGCGCGATTCGTGAGCAGTTGCGGGCGCCGTGGCGAGGGCGAGGATGGATGCGGCGAAAGCGAGGCGCTTCTTCAACACGCGATTCTCCGAATTCTTTTGAATATGAGACGCTTGGACGAGGTCGGCGCGAAATAGCGCGTGGCGGAGGAAATCGCAAATCCGCCCCGGAAGTTTCATGAAGCTCAGCCTCCCGACGAGCAGAAACAGCAGGCCCGACACCAGCCGCCGGCAGGCCCCGCAGCTGTACTGTGGAAATGGAGTCGAGAGCGTCGCCATGGTCCGAACATAACAAGAACATGACCTGATGTCAAGCCGCCGGGGCTCAGCCGTGCTTGGCCTCGACCCGGGTTGCCCCTAAGCCTGCGGCGAAGGGGTTGGTCATGACTGGATTCCGAAGCTTCGTCCTCGCCGCCGTCCTGCTCGCCGCCGCCGGGGAGGCGCGGGAAAGTCCGACCCAGGTCGCGCACACCCCCTGGCTCGGGATCCGGATCGTCCAGGACGGCAAGCCCGTCCGGCTGGTCAGGGTCGATTTGCGGACGACCGAGGCTCGGCTGGAGCCTCGGCCCTTCCGGATACTGTTCCCCGGGCGACGCCCCGACATCGCCTACCAGCTCTGCGCCTGGACCGGGAAGTCGGTCTTCCGGGCGCGCCAGGCCCGGGTCGTGCCCGGCGATCCCAATGCCGGCGGCGAGCATCCCTGCTTCGCTCCGGGCACGGGGATGGCCGATACCGAGGCGGGTTCCGGCACTTTGATGCTGAGCGATACCGGGAACAATTACCTGATCGACCTGAGGCTCGGGCCGGATCCGGAGCGGCCGTCGGTTTATTATTCGGCGTTGTGGACGAGCGCGGGGGGGCAAGTGCCAATCTCGGGGGCGCACCGGCCGGTCTACGTCGTGGCGTTCCATGACGGCGACGGCGACGGGTTCGTCGGCAACGGCGAGTATGACCATCTGGTGCTGAGGTTCGGGAAATAGGCCGTCATCCCGGCGGAAGCCGGGACCTCGTGGGGCGAAAGGCGCGACGGCTTATCCGGCCCGGGGTCCCGGCTTTCGCCGGGATGACGAGGGGGGGTCAGTCGTAGACGATACCGACCTTGGTCGCAGCCTGCCGTGCCAGCGCCCGCGCTTCGTCTGCGGTCTTGCCTGTCGCCAACGCAACGCCCATCCGCCGATACGGCCTCGTCACCGGCTTGCCGAAAATCCGGACGTCGACTTCGGCCCCCTCGGACCCGAGCGCCAGCGCCTCCGCCAGTCCTTCGAATCGAAAGCTCTCCGACTCCCGGTCGGCCAGGATCACCGCGCTGGCCGCGGCCGGGGCGGTGAGGGCGATGTGGGGAATGGGCAGACCCAGCACCGCCCTCGCGTGGAGGTCGAACTCGGACAGGTTCTGGGAGACCAGGGTGACCATCCCCGTGTCGTGCGGGCGCGGGGACAGTTCGGAGAAGATCACCTCGTCGCCCTTAACGAAGAACTCGACTCCGTAGAGGCCGAAGCCGCCGAGATCCTCGACCACGCGGAGCGCCATCTCGCGGGCGTCGGCCAGGGCGGCTTCCGACATCGAAGTGGGCTGCCAGCTCTCGCGGTAGTCGCCGCGCTCCTGGCGGTGGCCGATGGGCGGGCAGAACAGGATTCCGTCCCGGGTCCGGATCGTGAGCAGGGTGATCTCATAGTCGAAGGCCACGAACTCCTCGACGATCACCCGCGCTCGGTCGCCGCGCATGTTGGCGACGGCATAGTCCCAGGCCGAGCGGAGATCCGCCGCCGCCCCGACCGTCAGCTGGCCCTTGCCGGAGGACGACATGACCGGCTTCACGACGCAGGGAAAGCCGGTGTGGGCGGCGGCCGACTCGACCTCCTCGAAGCTCTCGGCGAAACGGTAGCGCGAGGTTCGAAGGCCGAGCGGCCCGGCGGCGAGCTCGCGGATCGAATCGCGGTTCATCGTCATCATCGTCGCCCGGGCCGAGGGGACGATCCGGGTTCCGGCCGACTCGAGCTCGGCCAGGACCTCGGTCCGTATCGCCTCCACCTCGGGGACGACGAAATCGGGGTGGTGGCGCTCGACGGTCCGTCGGAGCGTTTCGCCGTCGAGCATCGAGAAGACCTCGGACTCGTCGCAGACCTGCATGGCCGGCGCTCCGGCGTAGGAATCGCAGGCGATCACATAGGCGCCGAGGCGCTTGGCCGAGATCGCGAACTCCTTGCCGAGCTCGCCGGAGCCGAGAAGCAATATCCTGGCGGTGAAGCTCATGGCCGATCAGCCCCCTGCGAAATGGAACGGGTCGACGGGCCCGTCATCCCGGGCTCGACGCGGGATCCATGGACACCGCGGTGTCAGGTTTCAACCGGCCGCGTTCATGGATTCCGGCCTTCGCCGGAATGACGGGAACGGGGTCATCGAGCGCCGCCGATCCGGGTGCGGCAGGCAGTCTCCGCTTCGGGCCCGCCGGCGGTCAGCTCGACCCGCTGCACTTCGAACTCGGCCTTGCCTTCGGGCATGTAGCTTATCACCCGCTCCTGTCCGCCCTCCGTGACCCGGTAGGCGAGCTCGACCGAGGCGTCGCCGATCTTGCCGGCCTCGCGGCGAACGAGCTGCATTCCGTCGCGAAGGCCGGCGGCGTAAGCGGGCCCCCCCCTGTCGACCCCGGCGATCACTCCGCCGCCGCGGCGGGTGGCGTCGGCGTCGTAGCCGCGAGTGAATTCCTTTCGGCGCTCCGTCACCAGCCGGGCGCAGTCGCCGAGCAGCCCGGCGGGGAGTAGAAGCACCTCGCCGCGGCGGGCGTAGCGCTCGAGGTCCGGGTCGATGTCGATCCCGGTCCGGTCGCGAAGGGTCTTGCGGAACAGTGCGACGGCGAGCTCGGAGCTGCCTTCGGCGGCCTGCCGCTGGGCGCGAAGGACGGTCTCGAGGCTTTGCTGTCCCCCGGAGCGGGCGGCGATCTGCGAATCGAGCTTGGCGGCGAGCAGGTGGCCGCGGTCGTAGCTGACCTGCTGGACGGCGGAATCGGTCCAGAAGCGCTCCGCGATCTCGGCGCCGGTGGCCGTTTTCGCCGGCGACTGGCCGTAGCGGAGCAGGGTCTCGTTCTTGTCCGCCGCCCATTCGGCGAGGGTCCAGATCCCGGAGCGGAGGAGCACCTTGGCGGCGAGATAGTCGTTGAAGCCCTCGCTGAACCAGTAATCCCGGGCCTCGTCCTCCTCCGGCATTCCGCCGAGCGCGATCGGGACCCAGCCGTGCATGTTCTCGTGGGCGAGGAAGCGGACCGCCTGCTTGAGCTCGAACGCTCCGGTCGAAGCGATCGAGAAGCCGTCGGTCCGGCCGGTGCCGTGGTAGGAAAGGCCGGAGGGAAGATCCCCGAGCGGCGCCATCGCCACGAGGTAGGGCGAGCTTCGGTCGCCCCAGAACTCATCCTCGGCCGCGATGATCGGCGTGACGGTATCGGCAAGCTGGTCGGCGGTGAACTGCCAGCTGCCGAGAAGCGCGACCCGGAGCGGAGCGCCTCGAAGATCGCGCCGGACGACCTTCAGCTTCTCGCCGCCGATGACGACGCTGTTGACGAGATTGGCGAGCGTGGTCGGCTTGCCCTGGAGATGGTCGAGGTCGGAGGCGACCGTCCAGCCCTTGGGAAGCTTGCCCCATTTGAACTTGGCCGGCCGCTCCTGGCTGTCGCCCGGAACCGCGAACATGGATTCGCCGTGGACGAAGAACCAGCCGGGCCTGATCATCGGCCTGGCCTTCTCGTAGGCGAATCCGGGATCGTCGGAATAAGCCGAGACGATCCGGTAGCGCAGCTTGAGCCGGGCCCCGGGCCGATGGCGGGCGACCGGCTTGTCGTAGGTTCCGCCGAGGCTTCGGGCGCCGCGCACCTCGAGGCCCTTGGCATAGCGCCAGAGCTCGCTCGTGCCCGCCCAGACGCTCGGAAGGAACAGCTCGGTCTCGCCGTCCGGATCCCCGCGCACCCGCATCCGCACGTCGAGGGCCCGGCTGCCGTCCTTCTGGAGGACCGGCGTGACCTTGTAGGAGATGGGCTTCGGCTCGGGCGGCTTCGCGGCGGTGAGGAGGCAGGCGGCGGCGAGGAGGTGACAGGCGGCAGGTTTCAAGGCGGGCTCCCGGATTCGGGCGGGAGTATAGGGGGAGGGGGAGCGGGGTAAATCCTCCCCGTGGCGGAGAGGCCGGGCGCCCGAGCCGCCGTCGTCCCGGGCATGGATTCCGGCTTTCGCCGGAATGACGTTTACAGATCGAAATACTCCCCCAGTCGGCCCAGCGTCTCCCCGACCCCCTTATGATGGATGAACACACCGCCCATCTCCTCCCACAGATGGGCGTGCTTCGACTGGTCGTCGACGAGGACGTCGCCCGCCTTGCCGTGCTTGCGCTTGTCGCGGGCGAGGGTGGTTATGATCCGGGTTCCGGGGAAATGTTTCGCCGCCCAGCGCACCTTCTGCTCCGCCGCCCAATTGCCCTGCGGAAGGCCGGTGAGGATGACCGGGTCGAGATGCTTCACCGCTTCGAACAGCTCGGTCGCACCGTCGAGCAGCGGAAGGCCGAAATAGAAATCGGGCGCCCGGGCGAGCTTCGCCCAGAAGCGGCCGGGGCCGTTGCGCTTCTCGAAGGCCTTTGGATGCATCCCGAGCACCGCGGCCGCGCCCCGGTTGAAATCGGCGAGCACCCCGTCGCAATCGAGGTAGAGCTGCCGCTCCATGCCTACGGCCAGCGCGAAGGTTCGAGCTTCACCGGCATCGGAAGGTCGAAGGCGGTCCATTCGCGGCCGGCGAGAACGTCGTTCGACTCGCGCGCCTCGCGTCCGGGCTCGAGCGACCAGGTGATGTGGTAGACGCTCCCGTCGGGCCGCTCGGTGGTTCCGCCGAGCGAGACGACCATCGCCTCGACCCCTTTGCCGTCGTCGGCCCGACCGACGATCTCGGCCAGTGTCTCTTCGGGCAGGAGCGCGTCGTCCGCGATCCCGCTGATCAGAGTGACATGATCGGCGTCGACGTTCGGGTAGCGGGGCGGGAATTGCTGGAGAAGCTCCTTGCGCTGGTCGCGGTCGAGCTTCCAGCCGATGGTGCTTTCGCCTTTGTCGCCTGTCGCCGCCGACGCGGAGGCTTGCTGAGCGGTGGGTGCCATGGACCTTTCAAAGCGCCGGAGGCGGAGCGGGTTCCCGAGTGGGGCGTTGGAGGCCTCGAAGGAGAGCCATCATGGGCGGCGACGAGCAGGACCTTCCCTCGGGCGACGAGGGGATCGAGGAGCAGGCGCAGGAGAGCAGGCGCGAGCTGGACGAGGTGCCGGAGCCGGGGACGGATCCGCTTCACGAGGGGCCCTGACGGATTAGCCGAACCACCTCTCCACCGCCGCAGCCTCCTCGGCGCTCATCGCCAGCCCGAGCTTCGTCCTTCGCCAAAGCACGTCGGCGGCGCTCCGGGGTGAATTCCCTGTCCCTGAGCCAAGTCAGCTCCCGCTCGTACAGCCCGGCGCCGAAGTGGCGGCCGAGGTCGGCGAGGTCCGTGGACTCGCCGATCATGTCCCGAAGCCGGGTTCCGTAGGCGGCGGAGAGCCGGGCCACGAGCGGACGCGGCATCCAGGCTTCGAGGCTCTCGAGCCAGTCCAGGAAATCCGGATAGACGTCGCCTCCGGGCAGGAAGCTGTGCGAGGTCGAGCGCCGGCCCTCGATTCCGAGCCGGTCGAGCGCTTCGGCCGCGAGCGCCCGGGCGGTGGTGATCTTCCCGCCGAAGACCGAGAGCAGCTTGGGCCCCGGGTCCGGATCGAGCTCGAGCCGATAGTCGCGGGTGACGGACTTGGCGTCGGCGGCGCCGTCGTCCCACAGGGCCCGAACCCCGCTATAGCTCCACACCACGTCGCCCGGGGCGACCTGCCGGGTGAAGTAGCGGTCCGCCGCCGCGCACAGATAACGCACCTCCTCCGGCGAGACGGTGGAATCCCCGGGCCGCTCGACGGGGATGTCGGTGGTCCCGATCAATGTGAAATCGCCTTTGAACGGCAAGGCGAAGACGACGCGGCCGTCGGCCTGCTGGAGTATATAGGCCTGCTCGCCCTCCCACAGCGCCGGAACGACGATATGGCTGCCCTTGACCAGCCGGACCCGGCTCGCGCCGGTCTCCGCCAGCCGGCCACCGAGCACCTCGGCGACCCAGGGCCCGGCGGCATTGACGATGGCCTTCGCCGCGACGAGACGTCCGCCCGACAGCTCCGCGATCCAGGCCTCGCCCTCGCGGCGGGCGGAGAGAAACTCGGTGCGGGTGCAGATTTGCGCGCCATGCTCGGCGGCGGCGACGGCGTTGAGGACGGCGAGGCGGCTGTCGTCGACCCAGGCGTCCCAGTAGCTGAGAACTCGCCGCCCGGCCTTCAAGGGCGCGAGGAGCGCGGCCTCGCTCGGGCCGACCCGGCGGGAGCGGGGCAGGCTGCCGCGGATCGAGAAGAGGTCGTAGAGCAGCAGTCCGGAGCGGATCAGCCAGTGCGGCCTCAGGGCCGGGCAATGGGGAAGGACGAAACGCAGGGGGCGGACGATGTGGGGCGCGGTGCGGAGAAGTATCTCGCGCTCGGCGAGGGCTTCGCGGACCAGCCGGAACTCGTAATATTCGAGGTAGCGAAGCCCGCCGTGGATCAGCTTCGACGACGCCGAGCTGGTGTGGGCGGCGAGATCGTCTTTCTCCACCAGGACAACGCTCGAACCGCGAATCGCGGCGTCGCGGGCGATGGCCGCGCCGTTGATCCCGCCGCCGACGACAAGAATATCGAAACTCTCCACGATCTAGAGTTTAGCCGTGCATCCGGAGGGGTACACTAAAGATCGTCGGGTGGGCGGGGGCGTCTTCCCTTCGAATTCAATCGTGGGAGACTATAATGACCTATGTGAATCCGGCCGCGGGCGCGCGGGCCTACCAGCGTACGCAGCCGCCTCTCGCCGTCCCCGCGAGCGAGGTCGGCGTCGACGGGGTCGACGGCGCCGTCGTCGCAGCAATGTCCAAGCTGCCCGTGCAGGGACAGGGAACCGTCGGCCTGACCATTTCCAGGTCGGTGCCGATCACCGTCACTGCGACGGGCCAGCCGGGAGCCCCTTCCTTCCGCTGGACCATCGACCATTTCACGGCCCGGCTCGACCTTCTGTCGGTGGACGGCGGCGAGACGCAGCTGCTCGAAGTGGGCGGAGTCGGGCTCGATGCCTCGCTCGACTGCCCCTATTGGTTCAGCTTCGACTGCCACAACCGGCTGGTCCGCTACGGCAAGGGCGAGATGCGGCTCGGCACCATGCTCGCCTCCTGCCAGCTGCCGCTCCCCCCGGAGGACAGGAAGAAGGACGATCCCTGGGCGTGGATGTCCGGGATCCAGGATGTCGAGCTTTCGGGCGCGCTCACCGGGTTCGTCGACCTGTGGAAGGATCCCGTGACGATCGAGCTGCCTCTGCGGATCGTCCCACACGACGTCATCACAATGGAGGAGATGGCCTACGGACGGGTCACCGTGCCGGCGAGCCTGACCCAGACCGGCCAGAAGCTGTACGACAACGTCGCCGGGAAGAGCTTCCTCCTCGACACGCCCGACTTTCCCGACTTTTCCGCCGCCATCAAGGCGAGCATCCTCGACAAGGACAATGGCTGGTGCGCCCAGATCCTGAAGAAGAAGGCGGACGAGTTCGGCGACGACAATCCGGACATGACCTATCTCAGGATCACGCTCGGGACCAACCAGGGAGAATCGCCGGGGATTCCGTTCGTGATGGAGATCTGGCCGAGCGGCAATTACTCGCCGATCCATAATCATGGCGGCTCCGACGCGGTGATCCGCGTCCTCCACGGGGAGATCACGGTCAGCCTCTTCGCCTTCCTTGCGCCCGAGGAGACGAATCCGTTCGCGGTGAAGACGTTCGTCAAGGAGGACGTGACCTGGATCTCGCCCCGGCTGAACCAGGTTCACCAGCTCAAGAACAACAACATGGACGAGCCCTGCATCACCATCCAATGCTACCTCTATTCCGAGGGCAATGACGAGCACCATCCGTTCTTCGACTATCTCGGCCAGGACGACATCGAGCATTTCGACCCCAATTCGGACGCCGATTTCCTCACCTTCAAGCGGAAGATGCAGGAGGAATGGGCGAGGCGGTAGCGGGCCTACGTCCGTCATTGCGGGCGAAAGCGGAGCAATCCAGAGGCTCGGCCTGTGGAACCTGGATTGCTTCGTCGCTCTTCGCAATGACGGGCGGCGGCAGGCATCGTCATGCCGGACTTGATCCGGCATCCATGAACACGGATTGTGCGGGATCGGCGATCGCCGTGTTCATGGATCCCGGATCAGGTCCGGGATGACGGGGGAGGCGGATGACAGAGACGATCCTCGTCATCGACGAAGGCACGACCAGCACCCGCGCGATGCTGTTCGCCGCCGACGGGCGATGCCTTGCGACGGAGCAGAGGGAGCTCGCCCAGTCCTACCCGAGGCCCGGCTGGGTCGAGCATGACGCGGAGGAGATCTGGACCTCCAGCCTCGCCTGCGCTCGGGCCGCCGTCGCGGCCGGCGGCGGCGCGGATCGGGTGGCGGCGCTCGGGATCACGAACCAGCGCGAGACGATACTTTTCTGGAGCCGCCGGACGGGCAGGGCGCTCGCCCCGGCGATCGTCTGGCAGGACCGGCGGACCGCCGCGCATTGCGCCCGACTGAAGGCACAAGGCCATGAAGAGGCGGTGCAGTCGAGGACCGGTCTTCTCCTCGATCCCTATTTCAGCGCGTCCAAGATCGCCTGGGCGCTCGATCACTGGCCGCAGCTCAGGGAGGCCGGAGGCGATTTGTGCGCGGGCACGGTGGAAAGCTGGCTCGTCTTCCGGCTGACCGGCGGCCTTCACGTCTCCGACTCGACCAACGCCTCGCGCACCGCCCTGATGGACATTGCAAGCGGCCGGTGGGACGAAGGCCTGCTCGACCTGTGGGGGGTTCCGGCCGGAATCCTGCCCGAGATCGTCGACTGCGCCGGGCCGCTGGGCGAGGCCTTGGCCGAACATTTCGGACGCCCCATCCCGATCGCCGGGATGGCGGGCGACCAGCAGGCCGCCTCGATCGGCCAGGCCTGCCTCGCTCCGGGCGACAGCAAGGCGACCTACGGCACCGGCGCCTTCATCCTCACCCACACGGGCGCCGAGCTTCGCCGAAGCCGCCACCGGCTGCTCTCGACCGTCGCCTGGCAGCTCGCGGGCGAGCGGCGCTACGCCCTCGAGGGCTCCGTGTTCGTGGCCGGAAGCCTCGTCAAATGGCTCCGCGACGATCTCGGCCTGCTCGGTAGCGCCGCGGAGACGGAGGCGCTGGCCCGTTCGGTGCCCGACAGCGGCGGAGTCCAGATCGTTCCGGGCCATAGCGGGCTCGGAGCGCCGCATTGGCGTCCGGAGGCGCGGGGCGCGATCACGGGCCTCAGCTTCGCCACCGGCCGGGCCCATATCGCCCGGGCCGCGCTCGAAGCGATGGCCCACCAGACACATGATCTGATGACCGCCTTCGCCGCCGACGGGGCGCCCTGGGAGGTGCTGAAGGTCGACGGCGGAATGGCGTCGAACGGCTGGCTGGTACAGGATCTGGCGGATGTGCTCGGATTGACGGTGGAGCGCCCGAGGTTCGTCGAGACGACGGCGCTCGGTGCTGCGATGCTTGCCGGGGTGGGCTGCGGGATGTTCGAGTCGCTGGAGGAAGCGGCGGCGATGCGCGGAGCGGTGGAAAGGTTCGAGGCGGCGATGACCGCTGGGGTGCGGGATTCGAGGCTTGCCGGGTGGAAGAAGGCGGTGGAGGGGGTGCTTCGCTAGCGCGTCGTCCCAGCGAAGGATGGGACCCCGGGGGGTGAGAGGCGCGGTGTTCTTCACCCGCCGGGGCCCCAGCCTGCGCTGGGGCGACGGTCGCTACCAACCCTATCTTAACTCCCCCGCGCTATCTCCGCCGCCATGGCCCAGCGCATCCACCTGATCGCCGCCGCGCGTCCGAATTTCATGAAGGTGGCGCCGCTCTGGCACGCCCTCGCGGCGGCGCCCGGCTTCACCCCGGTCCTCATCCACACCGGCCAGCATTACGACGTCAACATGTCGGACGCCTTCTTCGCCGACCTTCGGCTTCCGGAGCCCGATTTCCATCTCGGAGTCGGCTCGGGCAGCCATGCCGAGCAGACCGGCGGAGTGATGATCGCCTATGAGAAAGTGGCCCTCGCCGACCGGCCGGACTGGATCGTCGTCGTCGGCGACGTCAACTCGACGGCCGCCTGCGCCATGGTCGCGGGCAAGCTCGGGGTCCCGGTCGTCCATCTCGAGGCCGGGCTGAGAAGCCGCGACCGGACGATGCCGGAGGAATTGAACCGGCTCGTCACCGACGTCCTCGCCGACGTGCTCTGGACGCCGTCGCCTGACGGCGACGAGAATCTCCTCGCCGAGGGCATCCCCGCCGGCCGGATCACCCGGGTCGGAAACATCATGCTCGACAGCTTCGAGCTGGTCCGGCCGGCGATCGAGGCCGCGGACGTCCCGGGCGAGCTCGGGCTCGAGCGCGGCGGTTACGGAGTCGTCACGCTCCATCGCCCGTCGAATGTGGACGATCCGGCCCAGCTCATACGGCTCGTCGACGCGCTGATCGAGGCGCAGAGGCGACTGCCCCTGGTCTTCCCGGTCCATCCGCGCACCTCGAAGCGGCTTTCCGGGAGCCTGTTCGACGGTCGCTTGGCGCGGGCGGGGGTAAGGCTGATCGAGCCTCTGCCGTACGTCCGCTTCATGAGCCTGGTGACGGGGTCCGCGGCCGCGATCACCGACTCGGGCGGGATCCAGGAGGAGACCACCTATCTCGGGATTCCCTGCCTCACCCTGCGCGAGAATACCGAGCGGCCGGTGACGATCACCGAAGGGACGAACCGGCTGGTGACTCCCGAGACCCTTCTGCTCGAGCTGGAACGCGCTCTGACCGGGCCCCGGGCGGTGCGCTGCCCCGAGCTTTGGGACGGCAAGGCCGCCGCGCGCTGCGTCGAGGATCTGCGCAGGCGCTCGGCGGTGGCGAAGCTTCCGGTGGCGGAGCCGAATGCGGCCGAGCTCGCGGCGCGCTACGGCGGCGGCGAGCGGCGGCGCGCTGGGGGGACGAGTTTCAGGCGGGGAGGCTGAGCCTCGTCATCCCGGACTTGATCCGGGATCCATGAACACGGACCGAAGCGAATAGCCTCAGGCGTCCGTGTTCATGGATTCCGGCTTTCGCCGGAATGACGGGCCTCGCCGAGGTCCCGGCCTTCGCTGGAATGAGGGATGGTCACTGCGCCTTCCAGCTGTCGTCGATCATCTTGATGATCCCGGAGAAATCCTTGCCGCCGCCGCCGAGCCGCTCGGCGAAGCGGGTGTAGAGCTCCTCCGCGGCCGAGCCCATCGGGGTATAGGAATCGACGCTCTGCGCGGCCTCCATCGCCAGCCTCAGGTCCTTCAGCATCAGCGCGGCCGCGAATCCGCCTTCATAGTCGCGGTCCGCAGGAGTGACAGGCCCGACTCCGGGAAGCGGGCAATAGGTCGTCATCGACCAGCATTGGCCCGATGCCTTGGACGCGATGTCGAAGAAGGTCTGCGGATCGAGGCCGAGCTTCTCGGCGAGGACGAAGGTCTCGCAGGTCGCGACCATCGACGCGCCCAGAAGCATGTTGTTGCAGATCTTCGCCGCCTGGCCCGACCCCGGCCCGCCCGCATGGATCACCGCCTTGCCCATCCTGTCGAGAATCTCGCGGGCGCGTCCGAACGCCTCGTCGGTTCCGCCGACCATGAAGGTGAGAGTGCCCGAGTCCGCCGCCGCGATCCCGCCGGAGACCGGAGCGTCGACCATCGCATAGCCGGCGGCCTCGGCCTTTTCGATCTCCTCGCGGGCGGTGGCGACGTCGATGGTCGAGCAATCGATAAGGAGTGCGCTCGTGGGCGCCTTGCCGATCACGCTCGCTTCATAGACGTCGCGGACATGCTTGCCCGCGGGCAGCATGGTGACCACCGCCTCGGCGTCCGCGACCGCTTCGGCCGCCGTGCCCGCGCGGGAGCAGCCGTTCTGCTCAGCCTTGGCGAGGGCCGCCTCGGAAAGGTCGAAGGCGCGCACCTCGTGCCCCGCCTTGACCAGGTTGGCGGCCATTCCGCCGCCCATGTTGCCGAGCCCGATGAATGCGATACGTGCCATATTCCTACCTCGTCATGCCGGCGTGTCCGGACTTCAACTGTCCGTGTTCATGGATCCCGGCCTTCGCCGGGATGACGACTATTTCCCGCTCCACTCCGCCTTACGCTTGTCGACGAAGGCGGCCATGCCTTCCTTCTGGTCCTCGCTCCCGAACAGGCCGTGGAACAGCCTGCGCTCGAAGACGATGCCCTGGGCAAGGCTCATCTCGAAGGCGGCGTTGATCTGCTCCTTGGTCGCCATGGCGGCGAGCGGGGCCATTGCGGCGATCTTCTCGGCGGTGGCGAGGGCCTCGTCGAGGAGGCGGTCTGCGGGAACGACCCTGGCGACGAGGCCGGAGCGCTCCGCCTCCTCGGCGCCCATCATCCGGCCGGTGAGGCACATCTCCATCGCCTTGGCCTTGCCGATCGCGCGGGTGAGCCGCTGCGATCCGCCCATTCCCGGCGTGACCCCGAGCTTGATCTCGGGCTGGCCGAACTGGGCGGTGTCGGCGGCGATGATGAAGTCGGCCATCATCGCCACCTCGCAGCCGCCGCCCAGCGCATAGCCGGCGACGGCGGCGATCCAGGGCTTGCGGGTCGCGGTGACCTTCTCCCAGCCCTGGAAGAAGTTGGAGGAATACATGGAGGCGAAGCCCTGGTCCGACATCTCCTTGATGTCGGCGCCGGCGGCGAAGGCGCGCTCGGAGCCGGTGAGGACGGCGCAGCGCTGCCCGTCGTCGGAATCGAACGCGGCGAAGGCCTGGATCAGCTCGGCGAGCACGGAGCTGTTGAGGGCGTTGAGCGCCTTCGGACGGTTCAAGGTGATGAGCGTGACGGCGCCGCGCTGCTCGACCAGGATGGTTTCGTAGTTCATTCTCTTACTCCGTCATCCCGGCGTAGGCCGGGATCCATGAACACTGCCGCGTGGAAACTTCAACCGTCCGTGTTCATGGATCCCGGCCTCCGCCGGGACGACGATCACAACGGTGTCCATTCCTCGCCCTCCGGCATCGGCGCGAAGATGGTGTCGATCAAGTGCTCGGTCACCGCCTCGGGCGTGGCCGGCTCCCAGCGCGGGCTATTGTCCTTGTCGACGAGCAGGGCGCGAACCCCCTCGACGAAATCGTGGCGCTGCACGACTCGGGTGGCGACGGCATATTCCTGGCGCATCTCATGGCCGAAATCCTGGACCCGGAGGCCGTCGTAGAGCAGCCGGAGCGAGACCTTGCAGGCCTGCGGGCTCTTGCCGCGCAAGGTTTCGAGCTCGGTCCTCGCCCAGTCGGAGCCGTCCGACTCGAGCGCGGCGAGTACCGCCTCGTAATCGTCCGAGGCGAACAATCGGTCGATCCGATCCAGGTTCGACTCGATCCGGGCCGGCGGGGGCGGCGTGCTGCTTTCGCCGAGCAATTCCTCGATCCGCTCCGGGCCGGTGAGGATCCGCGCCTTGAGGTCGTCGAGCGCGAGCGACTGCATGTAATGGGTGGCGAGGCCCAGCTTCAGGCATTCGGCGCCGTCCAGCCGGGCTCCCGTCAGGGCCAGGAAATGGCCGGCTCGGCCGGGCAGGCGGGGCAGGTACCAGCCCCCGCCGACGTCCGGGAAAAGTCCGATCGCCGTCTCCGGCATCGCGAAGCGGGTATTCTCGGTCGCGACCCGGTAGCGGCAGGGCTGCGAGATCCCGACCCCCCCGCCCATCGTGATCCCGTCCATGAAGGCGATCGTGGGCTTGGCGTAGGTGAAGAGCAGGTGGTTGAGCCGATATTCCTCGTGGAAGAAGGCCCGCGCCTCGGCTCCGTCGCCGGCCCCGCTCCGGGCCAGCATCACCACGTCGCCGCCGGCGCAGAAGCCGCGGCCCTCGGCATGGTCGATCATCACCGCCTGGACGTCGGGATCCTCCCGCCAGGGGAGGAGGGCGGCGATCATGGCGGTGCACATGTCCTTCGTCAGGGCATGGATCGCCTTGGGCCGGTTCAGGCGGATCCGCCCGACCTTGCCTTCGACCTTGGTGATGAGCTCCGGGGTCATGGTTCGACGTCATTCCGGCGAAGGCCGGAATCCATGAACACCGTAGCGCTCATGTTGAAACCGACCGTGTTCATGGATCCCGGCCTTCGCCGGGATGACGGCTCCTCGTCACTGCCTAAGCATGTCCCGGGCGACGATCACCCGCATGATCTGGTTGGTCCCCTCGAGGATCGAGTGGACCCTGAGGTCCCGCCAGAAGCGTTCCACCGGATAGTCCTGGAGATAGCCGTAGCCGCCGTGGAGCTGGAGCGCCCGGTCGACGACCGAGGAGCCGGTGTCGGTGGCCAGACGCTTGGCCATCGCGGCGAAGCGGGTCTTGTCGGGCGCGTTCCCGGTCACCTTCACCGCCGCGGCGTAGAGGAAGATGCGCGCCGCCTGAAGCTCGGTCTCCATGTCGGCGAGCGTGAACTGGGTCGCCTGGAAATCGGCGATGGCCTGGCTGAACGCCTTGCGCTCCTTGGTGTAGCGGACCGCCTCGTCGAGGCAGCGTTGGGCGCCGCCCAATGAGCAGGCGCCGATGTTGAGCCGCCCGCCGTCCAGGCCCATCATCGCGATCCGGAAGCCTTCGCCCTCGCCTCCGACGAGGTTTTCCGCGGGAACCCGGACGTCGTCGAAATTCACCTGGCAGGTCGGCTGGGAATGCCAGCCCAGCTTCTTCTCCTGGGCGCCGAAGCTGACTCCGGGCATGTCCTTCTCGATGACCAGCGCGCTGATCCCCTTTGGGCCGTCCTGGCCGGTTCGGGCCATGGTGACGTAGATCTCGTTCTCGCCGCCGCCGGAAATGAACGCCTTGGATCCGCTGACGACATAGGAATCGCCGTCCCTGACCGCCCGGGTCTTCAGGCCCGCGGCGTCGGAGCCCGAGCCCGGCTCGGTGAGGCAGTAGGAGCCTAGGCGCTCCATCGTCACCATCGAGGGCAGGTATTTCTCCTTCACCGCGGCCGATCCGAACCGGTCGATCATCCAGCTCGCCATGTTGTGGATCGAGATGAACGCCGAGGTGGAGGGGCAGCCATAGGCCATCGCCTCCATGATCAAGGCCGCCTCGAGCCGCCCGAGCCCGATCCCGCCGCTCTCCTCGGAAACGTAGATCGCTCCAAAGCCGAGCTCGGCCGCCTGCCGGATCGTGTCGCGGGGGAAGATATGCTTCTCGTCCCACTCGGCGGCGTGGGGCGTGATCGCGTCGGCGGTGAATTGCTGCGCCATCTCCTGGATCTGGCGCTGCTCGTCGGTGAGGTCGAACTGGCTCATGACGGGGCGCTCTAGCGAACGCGGCGGGAATCGCAATCGTCAGGGGCGCTATGACCCCCGTCATTCCGGCGAAAGCCGGAATCCATGACCACCTGCCTTCGAAACTCGGGGCCGCGGTCTTCATGGATCTCGGATCAAGTCCGGGATGGCGGGTTTCAGGGGGCCGCCGGCTTCTCCTTCAGCACCCGCTCCGCGAACAGGGCGTTGGCCACTTTCACGTTCTCGCGCTCGTACCAGCGCGGGGCGGGGAGGCCCTTCTGCCAGGCCAGCGCCTCGGTCCGGGTCCCCTGGGCCGAGGGGGTGTCGGGCAGGGCCCGGGCGATCGGATCGGCATAGGCCTCGTCGGGGGTGACGATCTCCCACCCGTCCTTGCGAAGCGCGTCGACCAGCGCCGGGAGGAACAGCGCTGCCAGATCGGTCTCGTGGAGGAGCAGGACATGGGCGGGGGATCGGCCGAGGGTCCTGCGGGCTAGGCCGTCATAGAAATCCGCCGCTCCGACCATCGTCTCCACATAAAGCTCGCGGAGCGCCTTCATGTCCATGTGCTTTCCGGCCTCGCTCGCGGCAACGGTCAGAGCCTCCATGTTCCAGTCGGCGCCGTCGACCGTGACGTAGCCGTTGGCCAGGCCCCGCTTCGCCAGCCCGGCGCGGACGGCATCGCGCTTCGCCTTGTCGGCCCGGCCTTCGTCGAGGAAGGGGAAGCGAAACCAGGGCCGGTAGCCCGGCCGGTTGCGAAGCCAATCGGACGCCCGGTCGACGTCCTTCAGATAGTCCTCCGCCGGGATTTCCGAGAGCCGGCGGTGGGCATGGCTGTGGTTGGCGATGAGGTGCCCGCCGCCCGAATACATCATGATCCGATCGACTCCGCCCTCGCCCTCGGGCTTTTCGAGATTGCCCGTGGTGACGAAGAACACGACCTGCTTCACGTTCGCCGCCGCGAGCCCGGAAAGGATGCCCTCGGTCCGCTGGTCCGGAGTCAGGAAGGCGCCCGGGCGGCGGGGAACGTCGTCGAAGCTCAGCGCGATGCGTTTGGTCTCCGGCTTCGGCGCTGCGGGAGCGACGTAAGGCGGGATCAGGAAGAGGAAGGCCAGCACCAGGAAGCGGGACACGGCCGTACGAGGCGTCAATCCCATGAGAAGATCGTCCTGAGCCGGCAATCTCCGGGCTCTTCACCCTCCTGGAACAGGTCCACCCGGTCGATCGCCGCAAGCTGGTCCCGAGTGATAGGGGCGCTCGACGAGAAATAGGCCGCACCCTGCCTCCGGTTCCAGATCGCGACGCTGAACCCTCCATCGCGGAAACTCTGCTCGAAGAGGGCGTGCCCTCTGGAGGTCGGCCGCCGGAGCATCTTCCCGGCCGGTCGGCTCGCCCAGCCGATCCCCGCTACCTTCAAGCTCCCGAACGCGCCCTCCCAGCGAAACGAGCCGGCGTGAATGCCGCCTTTGAGCACGACCACCCGCTCCCCCTCCAGGAGATCGATGATAGGCGAATAGCCGCAGAAGCGCGCCGGTCCGCGAAGCTCACTCGCTTCGACGGAGCCTGCCCAGAGACTCGAGAGCAAGGTAGCGGCGAGAAGAGGGCGGATCATGGGGAAAGTCTAGACGATACCTCGGATTCCGCAATCTTGGCAGCTCAATTGAGCGTGATCAGGGCTCCGAGAATCGCGATGGTCACAGCCGCGAGGCCCCCCATCCGCATCGTCAGGCGGAGCTCCAGGTCCTTGAGGTCGTGCTTGGTCGCCAGCTCGTCGAAGGCGTGCGCCGTCAGAGCTTCGGCCAAGGCCTCGGCTTGGCGGGATTCCATCCCGGCGGCGGACAGCCGCTTCACGAACGCCGTGTGTCGAAGGCGAATTGCGCGGCCATTCTCCCAATCTAAAATATTTTCATTACCGTCCAAGGGTGCAGGTTCTTGACGCGTTTTTCGTTTATCCCATGGTTGGGATGACGAACGCATTCTCGCCCGTCACGCTTCCGTCCGGCCAGCGCTGGGTCACGGTCTTGGTCTTGGTCCAGAAGCGGACTCCTTCCATTCCGTGCTGGTTGATGTCGCCGAAGCCCGAGCGCTTCCAGCCGCCGAACGTGTGGTAGGCGACCGGCACCGGGATGGGCACGTTGATCCCGACCATCCCGACATTGACCCGCGCCGCGAACTCGCGGGCGGCGTGGCCGTTGCGGGTGAAGATCGCGACTCCGTTGCCGTACTGGTGCTCGGAGGGGAGGCGGACCGCCTCCTCGAAGCTGTCGGCGCGGACCATCTGGAGGACGGGGCCGAAAATCTCCTCCTGGTAGCTTTGGAAGCTCGGCTTCACATGGTCGAAGAAGGTCGGGCCGATGAAGAAGCCTTCCTCGTGCCCCTGGAGCTTGAAGCCGCGGCCGTCGACGACCAGCTCACCACCCTCGTCGGCGCACATCTGGATGTAGTTGGCGATGCGATCGCGGTGGGCGGCGTTGACGACCGGCCCGTAATGGGCCTCCGCGTCGGTCGAGACTCCGACCCTCAAACCCTCGATCGCCGGGATCAGCTTCTCTCGCAGGTTGTCGGCGGTCTTCTCGCCCACGGGCACGACGACCGGAAGCGCCATGCAGCGCTCGCCGGCCGAGCCGAAGGCGGCGCCTGCCAGGTCGTTCACCACCATGTCGAGATCGGCGTCGGGCATGACGATGCCGTGATTCTTGGCGCCTCCGAAGGCCTGGACCCGCTTCCCGTTCGCGGTTCCGCGCGAATAGATGTACTGCGCGATGTCGCTCGAGCCGACGAAGCTGATCGCCCTGATCTCCTCATGGTCGAGGATCGCGTCGACCATCTCCTTGTCGCCGTGGACGACCTGCAGGATCCCGTCGGGCAACCCCGCCGCCTTCATCAGCTCGGCGAGCCGCACCGGGACCGAGGGATCGCGCTCCGAGGGCTTGAGGATGAAGGCGTTGCCGCAGGCGATCGCCACTCCGAACATCCACATCGGGATCATCGCCGGGAAGTTGAACGGAGTGATCCCGCAGACGAGGCCGAGCGGCTGACGCATCGAATAGACGTCGATTCCCGGGCCGGCGCCCTGGGTATATTCGCCCTTCAGGGCGTGCGGGATTCCGCAGGCGAACTCGATGACCTCCAGCCCGCGCTGGATGTCGCCTTTGGCGTCGGCGATCACCTTGCCGTGCTCGGACGAGAGGAGGAGCGCGAGCTCTTCCATATTCTCCTCGACCAGGGCCTTGAAGTTGAACATCACCCGTGCGCGGCGCTGCGGGTTGGTCGCGGCCCAGGCCGGAAAGGCCTCGCGGGCCGCGGCGACCGCGGTCTCGAGGTCGGCGGAGGTGCCGAGCCGCACCTTGGCCTGCACGCCGCCGTTGTTCGGGTCGAACACGTCGCCCTGCCGCTCGCCCGACGCGAGCGCCGCGCCGCCGATGAAATGATCGATGTTACGCATGTGAAGTCCTTGGACCGGGGATTTCGTGGGTTGCCAGCCCACTAGCCAAGGCGGCGGGGAAATGCCAGTTGCTCCGTCGCCTGTAACCCGTCACCCCAGCGAAGGCTGGGGTCCATGCGGCGGCGGCGCGGGCACGGAGTCGGCATGGATGCCAGCCTGCGCTGGCATGACGGGAGAGGCGAATGAAGCTTGGGAGTCTCAAAGGCGGCCGCGACGGCCGGCTGGTGGTGGTCAGCAACGACCTGGCCTGGTGCGCCGACGCCACCCATATCGCCCCGACGCTCCAGGCGGCGCTCGACGATTGGGACCGGCTCGCCCCGCAGCTCGAGCTTCTCGCGATGGATCTCGAGCATGTCGTCATCCCCCGCGACCGGTTCCACGAGCGCGAGGCCCTCGCGCCTCTGCCCCGCGCCTATCAATGGGCCGACGGCTCGGCTTATGTGAACCACGTCGCACTCGTCCGCCAGGCGCGCGCCGCCGAGATGCCGGAAAGCTTCTGGACCGACCCGCTCATGTACCAGGGCGGCTCCGACGAGATGCTCCCGCCGCGCTCGTCCATTCCCCTCCCCGACGAGGCGTGGGGCTGCGACTGCGAGGCGGAAGTCGTGGTCGTCACCGACGACGTCCCCCAGGGCATCACGGCGGAGGATGCGCTCGCCCACATCCTGCTCGTCGGCCTGGTCAACGACGTTTCGCTTCGAAATCTCATCCCCGGCGAGCTCGGCAAGGGCTTCGGCTTCCTCCAGTCCAAGCCCGCCTCGGCTTTGTCCCCGGTCTTCGTCACGCCCGAGGCCCTCGGCGACCGGTTCAGGGACGGCAAGCTCCACGGCGCGCTCAAGGTCGACCTCAACGGCAAACCTTTCGGCCGCGCCGATGCGGGGGTCGACATGACCTTCGACTTCGGGACCCTGATCGCCCACCTCGCCAGGACGCGCAACATCGGCGCCGGGTCGATCATCGGCTCCGGCACGGTCTCGAACCGCGATTCGGACGGAGGCCCGGGCAAGCCGATCGACCAGGGCGGGCTAGGCTATTCCTGCATCGCCGAGGTCCGCACGGTGGAGACGATCCTCGAGGGCAAGCCCAGGACCGAGTTCCTGAAGCGCGGCGATTCGGTCCGGATCTGGATGGACGACGAGCACGGCCATCCGGTCTTCGGAGTGATCGAGCAGACGGTCGCCTGACCGTCATCCCGGCGAAAGCCGGGATCTCGGGGAGACCCGCCGAGACTTTCGTCCCGAGGTCCCGGCTTCCGCCGGGATGACGGTCAGGGCTTCGTCGCCCCAGCGAAGGCTGGGGCCCCGGCGGGTGGAAAGCGGGGCGCCTTTCACCCCCTGGGATCCCGGCCTTCGCCGGAATGACGGTCACGTCACCGCCCCCACATTGTCGTCCGAGTTACGGTCGATGTAGAAATTGTAGGGGTCGATCCCGGCGTGGCTCGGCTTCTTGTCGGTGACGAACCGGAAGACCTGCTTCCCGCTCTTCACCGGCTGGCGCTGCATGGTCAGGACGTTGCTCCGGTCGAAGCTGCCCCGGCCCGGCTCGGCGGTGAAGAGCCCGACGGCGATCCGGTCGGCCAAGGGGGCCGGAGTCTCGGCGCCCTTGCCGTCGGCATAGGCCTTCTTCGCCTCGACGGGGACGACGACGTCCCATCTGCCGTCCGCCCGCCTCGTCGCCTTCGCCTCGCCGACCTTGAGGTCGTAGAGCGTGATCCGCTCGAACAGGTCGGTGATCAGGGCCTGGTCCTCGGGGGACTTGGCCTCGCGCCGGAAGGCTTCGACCAGCTCGATCGAGCGCGGATAGGGCGCGCCCTTGAATCTGTACTTCTCGAGGAGGCCCCGCAGCGCCCGGTTGACCGCCGCCTCGCCGAGCCGGTCCTGGAGCAGGTACATGACCAGCGAGCCCTTGTTGTAGTGGATATATTGCTGGTTCTCGACCCGCATCAGCGGCAGCTCCTCGACCAGCTCGCCGCCGCGAAGCCGAAGGTAGGTGTCGAGCTCGTATTTGAGGAAGCGGCGGATCTTGTCGTCGCCGTAGAGCCGCTTCATCACCATCAGCGCGGAATATTGGGCGAGCGTCTCCGACAGCATCGTTCCGCCCTGCATCTCGGCGCCGATCAGCTGGTGTCCCCAATATTGGTGGCCGAACTCATGCGCGGTTATGTAGGTGACGTAGTCGATCTTCTCCGGATCGGACGTGTCCGCGACGAATCCGATCGCCTCCGAATAGGGCATCGTGTTGGCGAAGGCCTGGGCGAAGGTCTGGTAGCCGGGGAATTCGATGATCCGCGCCTGGTCGAACTGATAGGGGCCGAAGCTCGCCTGATAATAGTCCATCGACGTGGCGAGCGCGTTCAGCATCCGGTCCACGTTCCAGGCATGGCCGGGATGATAGTAGACGGCGAGATCGACTCCGCGATGGTCGCGGTGCTTCTCGGCATAGCGCGCCGACTGGATCGAGAAGAAGGTCAGGATCGGAGCGTCGGAGACGAAGCGGGCGGTCCGGCGGCCGCCGGCGACCTTGTCGAAGACCTTCTTGCCCGGGGCGATCGGAACCTGGTCCGCCTCGGTCGAGACAATGATGTCCGCCGTCGTCCAGCCGCCGCCGAAATAGCTCTTCCGGGTCGCCGACAGATCCTCGAGCCGCGCGGCGCGCTGAATCGGGGGGAGCCCGTATTTCCGGCGCTTGGAGCGGTCCTGGAGCATCCCGCCCCGGTCCATCCCGATCGCCGGGACGATCTCCATATTGTTGAGGAAGGTGCCGTTGCGGACCAGCTTCGTCTCCGGCCTCGAATTGCGGAAGCCACGGCTCCAGCGCTGGGTCCGGAAGCTCAGCGGCCGGGTCTCGCCGGGCTTCATCGGGGTGTCGAGCGTATAGATTCGGTAGCCATATTCCGCGTCGTCCATTCGAAGCCTGGCCCCCGGGAAGTCGAGCCGGAGCAGCTCCACGTCGCCGCCGGGCGGCATCCGCACATGGACGTCGCTGATCGGGCCCGACGTCAGGTTGGAAAGGACGTAGCTTCCGTCGACCACGGCCCGGGTGTCGGACGGATAGAGGGCGACGTTCAGCGCCACCTTCGAGATGGTGGGACTCGGCAGGGCTTCGTACTTCAGATATTTCTTCTCGTACCCGGCCGAATATTCGTCGCGGTCCCTGCTCTTCTCGTAGGTGTTGAGGACGTTGGTGTTGTAATAGGCCCAGGCGCCGGTCGCCACGAACGTTGCGAGCGCGAGTCCGGCGACGATCCCCGGCCCGCCCGCCAGCCGGCGCGGAGCCCGGCGGAGCCGCGGCCTGAGGCGAGTCTCGGTGCCCCGCCTCCACAGCAGGTGGGAGGCGACCAGCAGGAGCACCGCGAACGCCGCCCAGTAGAGCCTGAACCACCACGCCCCGGCGGCGAATCCGCCGCTTCCGTTCATGTCGGACAGGGGCACGTTGGGCGAACCGTTATATTGGTAAAGATTGTGCTCGAAGCCCATCGAGACCATCGTGATGGTCGCGACGATGTAGACCACCATCGCCGCCCAGCCGACATATTTGTTCGGGCTCACCGACTGGACCAACACCGCGAGGGCGGCGAGGGTGACGATCTCGACTCCCAGCGGAAGCAGGTACCAGAGGACGTATTTGCCGAGCTCGAGGTCGGTATAGCCCTTGGCGACCTGGACCAGGATGGCGGCCACCATCCCGAACAGGAGGGTGGAGAACAGGACCAGCGAGACCGCAAGCGTCTTTGGAACTATATAGGCCCAGTTGGGGAGCGGGGTCGCGTCGATGATCTCGTTCATCCGCCGGTCGCGTTCCCTCCAGACCAGCTCGCCCGAATAATAGATGGCGATGATGATCGAGAAGATCCCGAAGGAGCCGCTCAGCATCGGGATCACCCAGCGGGTCACCGGAAGGGTCGGGGTCCCGAACATCTCGCCCGAGAACCACAGATTGGCGATCGTGTTGATCATCCCGAGCGCGACCAGGACGAAGAATGCCGGGCTCCTGACCACCTGCCTGATCTCGAGCCCGGTCCGCGCCTTGAGCTGGGCCCAGGCCGCCGAGCCGCCGGCGGCCGGGAGTTCGGCGGCCGGAGCTGGCGACGCCGCGGGAGGCCGGGCCGCCTCCGCCGCCTCGAGCTTGAGCCGCTTCTTCGAGAGTGCCGGCTCGGCGAACCGGTAGCGGAGGATGGCGAAGGCGAGGAAGGCCGAGCCGACGGCAAGCCAGATCAGCCTGTTCAGGAGTATCGCGCCTTCGACCGGGGGAAGGCCGGTATTGCGTTCCGCGGTCGTCCAATATTTCACCGCATTGCCGAAGGCGGCGGCTCCGAACGGTTCGATCAGTGCGAGCGTGGCTCGAAATTCCGGCTTCGCCTGGCCGATCCCGTTGAGGATGAGCCAGGCGAGGAAGAAGACGACGACCGCGACATAGGTCCACATCATCGAGCGGGTCAGGGTCGCCGCGGTGAAGAAGATCGCCGCGGTGACGAGCAGGTTCGGGAATCCGAAGACCAGGAATCCATAGAGATAGTAGGAAAGGCGGTTGGGGCCCAGCGTCTCGGGATCGACCCAGGGCATCGACGAGCCGGCCCACAATCCCAGCGCGATGAACAGATAGGCGAGCGCCGAGGCGGCGATCGCCCCTGCGAAGCGGCCGCCCAGATATTGAAGCCGGGTGATCGGGGTCGAGCGGATGATCGGACCGAAGCCGGTTTCGTCGTCGCGAACGACGATGTTGCTGACGAAGGCGGTGGTCACGAACATGAAGAACAGTCCGAAGGTGATCTGGACCTGGGCGAGCTGGACCGGGCTGTTGCGGTGCAGGTTGCCGGTCGCTCCGCCGCTCACCGCCTGGGAGGCCATGAATCCGAAGCAGAGCAGGAAGAACATCGCCGCAGCGACCCAGAAGACCGGGTTCTTGATCTGGTAGCGAAGCTCGAAGCGCGCGATCTTGAGGAACATGGCTGGCTCCTCAGGCCGCGGCGCGGCGGGATTGCGCGAGGGTCGTGAAATAGACGTCCTCGAGGCCGCCCTCGACGGATTCGAAGCCGTCGCCGGGGTCGGAGTCGGCGAGGATGTGGATGACCGTCCGGCCGGCGAACAGCCGCGTGGAGATCAGTTCGAATTTCTGGCGGTAAGTGTCGATTTCTCCACGTTCGATCACCTTCATCCAGATCCGTCCCTTCGTCGACCGGATCAGCTCGAGCGGCGCGCCTTCGAGCTGGATCCGGCCTCCGGCGAGCACCGCCATCCGCGGGCAGAGGTCGGACACGTCCTCGACGATGTGGGTGGAAAGTATGACGACCACGTTCTCGCCGATCTCGGCGAGGAGGTTGAGGAAGCGGTTGCGCTCCTCGGGGTCGAGGCCGGCGGTCGGCTCGTCGACGATGATCAGCTCGGGATTGCCGATCAGCGCCTGAGCGATCCCGAAGCGCTGGCGCATCCCGCCCGAAAAGCCGGCCAGCGCTTTCTTGCGGACGTCCCACAGATTGACTTGGTGGAGCAGCCCCTCGACCGTCGTCTTGCGCGCCCCGGCCGAGGCGATGCCCTTGAGGACCGCCATGTGATCGAGCATGTCGTAGGCCGAGACCCTCGGATAGACCCCGAAGTCCTGCGGCAGATAGCCCAGCACCCGCCTCAGCTTCTCAGGCTCGGCGACGACGTCGATGTCGCCGAAGCGGATGCTTCCCTCGGTCGGGGTCTGGAGGGTGGCGACGTTGCGCATCAGGGTCGACTTGCCGGCGCCGTTCGGCCCGAGCAGCCCGTACATCCCGCGCGGGATCGACAAGGTCACATGGTCGAGCGCGCGAGTGCCGTTCGGATAGACGTGGCTGACGTCGGCGAGTTCAAGCATTTGATGAGGTTCCCCAACCCGGATGTTCGAGAGCGGGTCTGGCAGAGCGTTTTAGCAGTGTAAAGCAGTCCGGCTTACCCGCGCTTGCGAATCCCGGAAGAGAGGTTCAGGGGCCAAGCCCATGAGAAAGCTCGCATCGCTCCTTTCCGTCCTGCTCCTTTCATCCCCGGCCACCGCCGCTTCGCCCAGCGAGATCGCCGACGAGGTCAGCCAGGAGCGGCTCCATTCGATCGTCGAGAAGCTGGTGAGCTTCGGCACCCGGCATACCTTGTCGTCGCAGACCGATCCCAAACGCGGCATCGGCGCTTCGCTTCGGTGGACCGAAGCTGAATTCGGCCGTTATTCGAAGGGCTGCGGCGGCTGCCTCAAGGTCGTCACTCCCTCCGACGTCGTCACCGGGCGCCGGGTGCCCAATCCGACCAAGGTCACCAACGTCTTCGCGATCCAGCGCGGAACCGCCGATCCCAACCGGGTGGTGATCATCTCCGGCCATATCGACAGCCGCGTGAGCGACGTCATGAACGCTTCTGCCGACGCGCCCGGCGCCAATGATGACGGCTCGGGCACCGCCGCGGTGATCGAGGCCGCGCGGGTTCTCTCGAAGCGCAAATTTCCCTACACCATCGTCTACGCGGCCCTGATGGGCGAGGAGCAGGGCCTGCTCGGCGGCAAGATCATGGCCGATTACGCCAGGGCCCAGGGCTGGGAGGTGATCGCCAACCTCAACAACGACATCATCGGCAACAGCTGCGGCTCGGACGGACTTTGCGACGACGCCCATGTCAGGGTCTTTTCGGAAGGTCCGCGCTGGCAGGGCCATGAGGACCTCGCCGCCCGCCAGCGCAGCCTGGGCGGCGAGAACGACGCCCCCTCGCGCAACATCTCCCGCTGGATCGACGGCCTGGCCGACGATCTCGGCCTCGGGCTCGACGTCCGCCAGATCTGGCGCAACGACCGCTTCGGCCGCGGCGGCGACCATACCGAGATGCTCAACGCGGGCTTCCCGGCGGTCCGGATCACGGTCGCGATCGAGAATTACAACTGGCAGCACCAGGACCTGCGGGTCGAGCGCGGGATCCACTATGGCGACACGGTCGACAAGATGGACTTTCCCTATCTGACCAAGGTGGTGAAGCTGAACGTCGCGGCGCTGGCGGCCCTGGCCAGCTCGCCGCAGCCGCCGGAGCCGACGGTGGAAGGCGGGGTCTCGACGGACACGACCCTGACCTGGAACCCGGTGAAGGGCGCCGAATCCTACATCATCCGCTGGCGGCCGACGGACTCCGCGAATTGGGAACGAAGCCTGCGCGTGACCTATGACGATCTCGCCAGGTGTCCGGGCCGGCCCGCCCCCGCCAACGCCGCCGGGGACAAGGTCTTCGCCACCTGCTCGAAGGTGCTCAAGGGCGTCCGGGTCGACGATTTCGTGTTCGGAGTGGCCTCGGTCTCGAAGGAGGGCTTCGAGAGCCCGGTCGCTTCGGCGGTCCCGGGCGGCGCGTTCCGGCCCTACATGCCTCCGCCCCCGGCGCAGTGACGGAACACCAACCGCTCATCCTGAGTAGAGGCTGAGCGAAGTCGAAGCCTCGTATCGAAGGACGGTCCTTCGATACGACGTTTCGCCAAGCTCAACGGCTACTCAGATGAGCGGATAAGGATCGGAATGCCTCGTAAACCCACCCGAGCCGGCCTTCCGAGCCGCCAGCAGATCCTCGACTTCATCGCGTCCAGCGATGCGCCCGCCGGCAAGCGCGAGATCGCCCGCGCCTTCGGGCTCTCGGGGCACGACAAGATCGCACTCAAGGCGCTTCTCCACGACATGGCCGACGAGGGCCTGATCGACGCCTCGCCCGGCCGGGCCTTTCACCAGTCGGGCGGGGTGCCCAAGGTCACGGTCCTGAGGATCGTCGACGTCGACGACAGCGGCCAGGCCTGGGCGGTGCCCGAGCGCTGGGAAGCGGACCTTCCCGAGCCCCGGCTGCGGGTGCTCGAGCGCAAGGGCAGGGGCTCGGCCCTCGGCGTCGGCGACCGGCTGCTCGCCCGGACCGAGCAGCGCGGCAACGGCTATGCGGCGCATCCGATGAAGAAGCTGGCCAAGGGCAGCGAGCTGGTCCTCGGGGTCGTCCACCAGGAGGGCCACGGCCATTGGCTCCGGCCGGTCGAGAAGAAGGAGCGGCGCGAGCTGGCAATCTCCGACCTCGGCGACGCCCGGCCCGGCGACCTCGTCCTCGCCGAGAAGGTGGGCCGGCCGCCGCGCCTCACCGCCCGGGTCTCCCAGATCCTCGGCGATCCGTTCGCGCCTCGAAGCTTCAGCCTGATCGCGATCCACAAGCATGGAATCCCGCACGAATTTCCCGACTCCGTCATCGTCGAGGCCGAGCGGATGGCGGAGCAGCCGCTCGGCGAGCGCGAGGACCTGACCCAAATTCCGATCGTGGCGATCGACCCGGCCGACGCCCGCGATCATGACGACGCGGTCTGGGCGGCCCCGGACGACGACCCGGACAATCCGGGCGGCTGGAGGGCGATCGTCGCGATCGCCGACGTCAGCTTCTACGTCCGCTCCGGATCGGCTCTGGACAAGGAGGCGCGCAAGCGCGGCAACAGCGTCTATTTCCCCGACCGGGTGGTTCCGATGCTTCCCGAGACCCTCAGCGCCGAGATCTGCTCGCTCAAGGAAGGCGAGGACCGGGCCTCACTCGTCTGCCATCTCCAGGTGTCGAAGGCCGGCCAGCTCAAGAGCTGGCGCTTCAGCCGCGCCCGGGTGAGGATCGCGGCCAATATCGCCTATGAGGATGCGCAGGCGGCGATCGATTCCGCCGCCGGCCAGGAGCGGATCGAGGTCTCCTCGCCGGCCTGCTCGATGCCGGAGATCGAAGCGGGCGATCCCCCGGTCGATCCCGCTTTGGTGGAATCCACCCTGAAGCCGCTCTGGGCCTGCTGGCGGGCGCTCTACGCTGCCCGGCAGAAGCGCGCTCCGCTCGACCTCGACCTTCCCGAGCGGCGGGTGGAGCTCGACGAGAAGGGGCGGATCCTGTCGGTGGCCCCGCGCGAGCGGCTCGACGCGCACAAGCTGATCGAGGATTACATGATCGCGGCCAACGTAGCGGCGGCCAAGGCGCTGGAATCGAAAAAGGCTCCGGTCATGTACCGCGACCACGAGCCGCCCGGGCGCGAGAAGCTGGTCGCGCTCAAGGATTATCTCAAGACGTTCGACGTCGAGTTCGCGCTCGGCCAGGTGATCCGGCCCGCCACGTTCAACCACGTCATCGAGCGGATCGGCGAAGCCGACTTCCGACCCCAGGTGATGGAGCAGATCCTCAGGACCCAGACTCAGGCTTATTACGCCCCCGACAACAAAGGCCATTTCGGACTCGCATTGGGCTCCTACGCCCATTTCACCAGCCCGATCCGCCGCTATGCCGATCTCGTCGTCCACCGCGCCCTGGTCCGCGCCTTCGGCCTCGGCGAAGGCGGCCTTACCGACCAGGAAGCGGAGGCGATGGAGGTGACGGGCGAGCTCATCTCCCAGCTCGAGCGCCGGGCGATGGAGGCGGAGCGCGAGACCCTCGACCGCTACGTCGCGGCCTATCTCTCCGAGCGGGTCGGAGACCTCGTCGACTGCCGGATCACCGGAGTCCAGCCGTTCGGCTTCTTCGCCACGGTGGAGGGCCTCGGCGGCGACGGGCTGGTCCCGGTCTCGACCCTGGGCTCCGATTACTATCGCTACGAGGAATCGAGCCAGAGCCTCGTCGGAGACGATAGCGGCGAGCGTTTCAGCCCCGGGCAGCGCCTGAAGCTGAGGCTGGTCGAGGCCAATCCGGTCTCGGGCGGGCTGAGGTTCGAGCTCGCCGAAGGGGCCTCCGCTCCGGCCAAAGGCCGCGGCGGCCCGCGGCGCGACGGGCGGCGGGGCGCGGCCGCCGTATAGCCCGAGTCCGGAAGCTCGAACCTGAGTCCGCCCGACACCGGATTAGCCTCCACCAGCCTCAGCTTGAGGCGCTGGCCGGGGCTGAAGCGCACGCCGCTGTCGTCGCCCACCAGGCTCTGGCTGGC
>DASVQD010000041.1:0-295511 GCA_036389345.1 Allosphingosinicella sp.
GGTCCCCCCGCGGGACGGGCCGCTTCTTTTTTGATCGATAGGCAGCGTGGCCCGAGTCTCCCGCGAAGCGAAAAACCCTCCCTTTCTACGTTGTGCCTTCGTGCCTTCTCTCAAAAATCGGGTGGCGAAGCGATCGAGGCGCCGCGCGGACTTCCGGCCGAGTGCATGGCAGGAGCCGGCCCGGCCGCGCATCCGGGCGCTCTTTCTTTGCGCGGTGCCCAGTTTTTTTGAGAGAAGGCACGAAGGCACAACGTAGAAGCCGGGTAGTTGCCGCTTCGCGGCGGCGATCTGGAGTCGCCCAAGGTGCCTTGGCGAATCGCGCTTTCCTTGGCATAGGCGCACATGGCCGATCCGACCCGCGTTCCCGACATCCGCTTAGGGCTCACCTTCGACGACGTTCTGCTCCAGCCCGGCGAATCGTCGGTGCTTCCGAGCCAGGCCGATACCTCGACCCAGGTGACCCGAGAGATCCGCCTCAACATCCCGATCCTCTCCTCGGCGATGGACACGGTGACCGAGGCCGACATGGCGATCGTCATGGCCCAGCTCGGCGGGATGGGAGTCCTCCACCGCAACCTCACCACCGAGGAGCAGGCGGCGGCCGTGAGGGCAGTGAAGCGGTTCGAGAGCGGGATGGTGGTCAACCCCATCACCATGACTCCCGACCAGAGTCTCGCCGACGCGCTCGAGCTGATGCAGAGGCACAGGATCTCGGGCATTCCGGTGACCGAGAAGAGCGGCCGGCTGGTCGGGATCCTTACCAACCGCGACGTCCGCTTCGCCGAAAATCCCCGCCAGCCCGTTTCCGAGCTGATGACCCGGGACAATCTCGCTACCGTCGGCCCGGGCGTCAGCCAGGAGGAGGCGCGGCGGCTGCTCCACCAGCGGCGGATCGAGAAGCTGATCGTCGTCGACGACGCCGGCCGCTGCACCGGCCTCATCACGGTCAAGGACATCGAGAAGGCGGTCACCTATCCCAACGCCACGAAGGATTCGGCGGGGCGGCTCAGGGTGGCGGCGGCGACCACGGTCGGGGACAAGGGCTTCGAGCGCTCCGAGGCGCTGATCGACGCTGAATGCGACCTCATCGTCATCGACACCGCCCACGGCCACAACCGCGAGGTCGCGGCCGCCGTCGAGCGGATCAAGAAGCTCTCCAACGCCGTCCAGATCGTCGCGGGCAACGTCGCGACGGCGGAGGCGACGAAGGCTCTGGTCGGAGCGGGGGCGGATTCGGTCAAGGTCGGGATCGGTCCGGGCTCGATCTGCACCACCCGGGTGATCGCCGGAGTCGGAGTGCCTCAGCTGACCGCGATCATGGACTGCGCCGAGGCGGCGTCGGCTTCCGGCACCCCGATCATCGCGGACGGAGGCCTCAGGACCAGCGGCGACCTCGCCAAGGCGCTCGCGGCCGGAGCCTCGACGGTGATGGCGGGCTCGCTACTCGCCGGCACCGAGGAGGCGCCGGGCGAGACCTTCCTCTACCAGGGCCGCTCCTACAAATCCTATCGGGGCATGGGATCGGTCGGAGCGATGGCGCGGGGATCGGCCGACCGCTATTTCCAGCACGACATCAAGGACCAGCTGAAGCTCGTTCCCGAGGGGATCGAGGGCCAGGTGCCCTTCAAGGGTCCGGCCCGCGACGTGATCCACCAGCTCGTCGGGGGCATCAAGGCGGCGATGGGCTATACCGGCGCCGCCACCCTCGAGGAGCTTCGCGAACGGGCGAAGTTCATCCGGATCACCAACGCCGGCCTCCGCGAAAGCCACGTCCACGACGTCGCGATCACCCGCGAGGCGCCCAATTATCCGACGTCAGGCTGACGGCGATCGCCCGCGCGCGGGCGGAGCCGGTTCTCAACAGTCGAAGGCGTCATGGCCAGACATTGCCCGGGTCGCGGCGAGCCGGGCGGCGATGGCTCCATGCTCGCGTTCCAATATCTCGGCAGCGCCCTCCGGCAAGTCGTCGCGTCCCGCCAGGAAGCGGCAGAAACGGTCCGCTTCGAAGAGGAAATGGACGTTCGTCCTCGGCTCGGATTCCCAGTAAAGGGAGATCAGCCGTTTGAGATCCTCATCGAGCAGGGCGCACAATCGGGGGCAGTTCAGCGCCACCGGGACCAGCCGGTTGGCGCGATACAGGCTGCAATTGGCCTCCATGCCGCGACTTCGAACGATGCCGTTCAGTCGCCGCGCTTCCTTCTCGGTCAGCCGATAGCGGCTGGCCAGCAGGGCCGGATCCTCGCGCGCGGCTCGGCACAGCGCCGGCGACGCGGTGAGGTCGGTCAGCGCGCGCTGGAAAGCCGCGAGCATCAGGCGGCCACCGGGGGCGCCTGCCGGGCGGCCGCGATTTCCGAGGCGCAAAGGTGCATAGCCTCGAGCTCCTCGACCACTCCGCCGAGCCCGATCCGCTCGTGATAGGATTCGTGATATTCGAAAGTGATCGCCGCAAGATTCGGAAAGCGCGGGCCCCATTTGCGAAGCCACGCCCAGACCGTCTCGGGGGTCCGCCGGGAATGCGAGTCCGTATAATGCGACATCAGCCAGTCGCCGCCGGCAAGGTGGATCTCGACGACGATGCCGGGATCCAGCGCGCTTAGATAGTCGGAAGCGTCCCAGCCCAAATTGAGGCTGTTGGCATAGAGGTTGTGGAGGTCGAGCAGCAGCCCGCACCCGGTCCGGGCGTGAAGCCGGTTCATGAACTCGGGCTCGCTCATGTCGGGATCCGGAATGGCCGAGAATATCGTGCCGTTCTCGAGCAGGAGCGGCACTCCCAGCGCATCCTGGATCTGTTGGACCTTGCCGCCGACGATTTCGAGTGTCTCCAGGTCGTGCACTACCGGCAGTCCCATCCCGGCCTGAGCGTTCGGAACGCTGCCGTCCGGGGTCAGGAACATGCTCAGGTGCTCGCTGTACCAGCGATAGTCCAGGCAGCGGTGCGAGGCCTCCACCTGGTCCAGGAGGGCCTCGTCCAGGGGCATCGCGCTGGGCAGCGACAGGCCGATCCCGTGGCCGGTCACGGCCCTTTTTTCCGTATATCCTCGGAGCCGGTCGACCGCGCTCCGGGCATGGGCAAAGCGTTCGGACGCATCGGCGCCGAAATCGTACCAGAGGCGCTCCGGGATGATCTCGACGAAATCGACCAGTTCGCCCGCTGCGTCGAGCACCGCGGGCGTGGCCGGGCTGTAGAGCAGCCCGACCATCGGTGCCGCCGTCACGCTCCCGGTTTGACCGCTTCGAAATTGACTTCGAGCGCGTGCTTGAAGGCCGGTTCCCAGATCACGTCGACCAGTCCGGACATGCAGGGGCATCCGGTCAGGTTCTTGATCACGTCGTTGATCAGGACCTTGTTGATCTTGTCGATGTCGCCCGGAGTGGGGCGCCCCGGGACGGACACGCGAACCGCACGCGTGTCGCCCTTTTCGCCGAAGGATATTTGCGCCGAGCGGCGGGCAGTGGTGGATAGGGCCATGACATCATTCCTTTCCTGCTCGCGCCCAAGTAGAGGGCGCAGACTGAACGACGCACTTCGAGTCACCATCGAGCGCCAAAAGGCGACTCGAAAGAACAGGCGACTCGAACATCGAATGATTACACATGTCCATAAGTGCGTAAACAGAATTCTTCAGGAGATGCTTGGTTGGCACGGATCGTCTTCCATTGGATCACGTCGTCTGCCCAATCTGGACTGATCATATAATGAACTGTGGTGTAGCCCGTCTATCGCACAGTGAAAGGGAACTGATTGATAACAATCGAGGATGTTTGGCGCGATGCCGGCCCGGCCGCGGAAGGCGAGCCCCGCCCGACTTCGAGCTTTATCAACCGGACGGTCTCTGCTCTAGCGCTTCGATGACTCCCGCCGCACGAATGCAGGCAGCGATCGAGCTGCTCGACGAGATCGCCGCCGCCGCGAGGGGTGGGGGCGCAGCGGCCGATACGCTCATAGTCCGCTATTTCAAGACCCGCCGCTACGCCGGATCGGGCGACCGCCGGGCCGTCCGCGAGCTCGTCTACCGGGCGATCCGGGCCTGGCCGGAGCCGCCGCCGTCGGGTCGAGCGGCGATGCTCGGAGTGGCCTCGGCGGACTCCGCGCTGCTCGCCGCGTTCGACGGCTCGCCGCATGGACCGGCCGAGGCGTCGCCGGCGGAAAAGGGCTTCACGCCTTCCTCCGCTCCGGCGCCCAGATGGCTCGTCCGAAAATTCGATCCCGCGGTGACCCCGGCGGATCTGCGGTCGCTTCTCGACCGGGCGCCGCTCGACCTCAGGGTCAACCGGCTTCGGGCCGGCCGCGACGAGGTCCTGACGGCCTTCGCCGGGGCGGTCCCGACCCCCTTGTCCCCACTCGGGCTCAGGCTCCCCGACTCGATCGCCGTCGAGGAGAGCGAGGCCTGGTCATCTGGCCTGGTCGAGGTTCAGGACGAAGGCAGCCAGCTCCTCGCGCTCGCCTGCGCGGCGGCGCCAGGCGAGACCGTGCTCGACCTTTGCGCCGGGGCCGGCGGCAAGACTCTCGCTCTGGCCGGCGAGATGCGCAATTCGGGTCGCCTCGTCGCTTCGGACACCGACCGCGGCCGGCTCTCGCGGATGGACCTTCGACTGAGGCGCGCCGGAGTCACGATCGTCGAGCCGAGATTGCTGAACCCGGGCCGGGAGCGCGAGACTCTGGACGACCTCGTCGACGCTCCCGACCTGATCCTGGTCGACGCACCCTGCTCGGGCACGGGCACCTGGCGGCGCAATCCCGAGCTGCGCTGGCGCCTGGACCCGCAGCGCCTCGCGCAATATGTCAAGCTGCAGTCCTATCTGCTTGATCTTGCCGCGGAAATAATCCGGCCCGGCGGCCGGATCGTCTACGCCGTCTGCTCGCTCCTCGCGGACGAGGGGAGGGGCCAGGCGGAGGCCTTCTCCTCCCGTTCAGCCATGGTTCCGGAACCGGCTGCGATGGAGGGGGGACGGCCGGCCGGCCCGGGCCGGATACTCACCCCCGCCCATGACGGAACGGACGGCTTTTTCGTCGCGCGGTGGCGGGCCCCATGCTAAACCATCGCTCGACAGGATCATGGAGTTACTGATGCGCCTCACCCCCATCGCACTCACGATCGCCGTCGCGCTTGCGACCATGGCGAGCGCCGGCCAGGGCCAGAAGCCCGACGACCAGATCGACGCGCGTTCCGTCGCTCTCACCCAGCAGGGGCAGGCGCTTGCACAGCAGGCGCGCTATCAGGAAGCGACGGACCTCCTCGAATCCGCCTTGGTCGTCGATCCGCGCAACCGCCAGGCCTATATCGGCCTCGCCAGGGCCGCCCAGGGGCTGAAGCTCCCCGGCAAGGCGATCAAATTCTATTTCGAGGCCCTGAAGCTCGAGCCCAACGACGTCGCCGCGCTCGCCGGCCAGGGCGAAGCCCTGGTCCAGCGCGGAGCGGTCGAGCGGGCCAAGAAGAATCTCGAGCGGATCAAGACGCTCTGCGCCAATCCCTGCCCGCAGGCGACCCAGCTCGCCGCGGCGATCGCCAAGGGTCCGCCCGCCGAGGTGATGACCGCCCAGCGGCCGGAAGTCGCAGCGCCCAAACCTTAACCTCCCCAGTCCTCCCCTGCGTTTGCAGGGGAGGGGGACCGCGCGAAGCGCGGTGGAGGGGCCTTCCCAAGCCATAAAACCCCTCCACCAGGCTTCGCCTGGTCCCCCTCCCCGCGAAATCGCGGGGAGGATTAATCCTCCATCACCCTGGCCACCGCGACGAATTCGTCGATCCCCAGCGTCTCCGCCCGGCGCTCCGGGTCGATCCCCACCTCGGCCAAAGCCTCCAGAGCGCCCTGAAGCCCTTTCAGGCTCTGCCTCAGCATCTTTCGCCTCTGCCCGAAAGCGGCCCCGGTCAGCCGCTCCAGGGTCGCCGCACGGACCCCGTCCGGCGCCGTCTTCGGGACGATGTGCACCACCGCCGACATGACCTTGGGCGGAGGGACGAAGGCGGAGCGGTGGACCTTCATCGCGATCCGGGCCTCGCTTCGCCATTGCGCGAGGACGGCGAGCCGGCCGTAGGCGCCGGTGCCGGGCCGGGCGACGATCCGCTCCGCGACCTCGAGCTGGAACATCAGGGTCAGCGAGCGCCACCAGGGCGGCCAGGCCTCGCCGCCGAGCCAGCGGACCAGCAAGGCGGTGCCTACATTGTAGGGAAGGTTGGCCGCGACGTGCGCGCCTTCTCCCGCTTCGAGCGCTTCGTCGATCGCCAGCGCGTCGCCTTCGATCACTCGGAGCCGGCCGCCGGCGGCCTCGCCAACCTCGGCCAAAGCGGGGAGGCAGCGCCGGTCCCGCTCGACCGCCACCACCTCGGCGCCGGCTCTCAGCAGGGCCCGGGTGAGCCCGCCGGGGCCCGGCCCCACCTCATAGACCCGCTGCCCCTCGAGATCGCCCGGCACCCGCGCGATCCGGTCGAGCAGCTGCTCGTCCAGAAGGAAATTCTGCCCGAGCGACTTGGCCGCCCTCAATCCGTGCCGCGCAATGACCTCGCGCAGCGGAGGCAGGGGAGTCACGCCGCCGCCAGCCGGGCCGCGCATTCGGCGGCCATCCTGAGCGCCGCAAGCATCGCGGTCGGCTCGGCCAGGCCGCGCCCGGCGATGTCGAAGGCGGTCCCGTGGTCCGGCGAGGTCCTGACGATCGGAAGGCCGAGCGTGATGTTGACCCCTTCGTCGAAATGAAGGGTCTTCAAAGGCACCAGCGCCTGGTCGTGGTAGAGGCAGAGCGCCGCATCGTAGGTCGAGCGCATCCGGTCGTGGAACATCGTGTCGGGGGCGTGCGGGCCGGTCACCTCCGCCCCTTCCTCGCGGAGCCGGTCGATGGCGGGGACGACGACGTCGATCTCCTCGCGGCCGAGCGCTCCGCTTTCGCCGGCATGCGGGTTGAGGCCGGCCACAGCGAGCCGTGGGTTTTCGATTCCGAACAGTCGGCGAAGCGAGCGGATCGTGGTCCGGCCGCGCTGGACGATCAGCTCGGTCGTCAGAAGGTCCGGAACGTCGCGAAGCGGCACGTGGGTGGTGACCGGCACGGTCCGAAGGGTTGGTCCGGCGAGCATCATGGCGACCATTTCCGCGGCGATCCCGCAGCGCTCGGCGACGAACTCGGTCTGTCCGGGATGGCTGAACCCGATGGCGTAGAGCTGCGACTTGGAGACCGGGCCGGTGACGAGCGCGGAGCTCGCGCCGGACCGGGTCAGGCCGACGGCGAGCTCGAGCGCGTCGAGCGACGTTCGGGCCCCCTCGAACGTCGGCTGGCCGGGGCTGGTCTCGCCGGCCGAGTCGATCCGGATCACCGGGAGCGCTTGCTCGAAGCAGGCCGCGGCTTCGTCCGGTGCGGCGACGACCTGCACCGGGCCGCCCCAGACGGCGCGAAGCGATTCCGGAGCGCCGACGGCGAAGAAGGGCGGCACGCGGTCCCCGACCCGCCGCTCCCACGCCTTTGCAATGATCTCGGGCCCGATCCCCGCAGGGTCCCCGAGCGCGACGGCCAAGGGAGCGATCACGAGCGGCCTCTGCTAGCGATAGTCGACCACCGCATCGCGCCGAAGGTCGCGAAGGAACCGCCTGGCCCGAAGGTTCACCCGATTCTCCGCGATCTGGTTGTAGACCTGCTCGAAGCTGACGTTGGAGGCGGGATCCGGATCGTCCCGGCCGCACAGCACCAGAACGCTGATCCGGTCGGCCGACGAGCTGAACGGCGCGGTGGACTGGCCGACCCCAAGGGAAAGCAGCAGGGGCTGCATCGGCGGCGGAAGGTCGCGGACCTTCAGCTGGTCGTTCGAGATGACCTCGGCCCCGAGCGAAGCCGCGGTCGCCTCGGCGCCGCCGCAGCCGCCCATCGACTGGGTCGCCCGGATCAGGGTCTGGGCCTTCTCCTCGAGCTGAGGGCGGGTCAGGCCCGGCTGGAGCGGGAGGGTCAGCTGCTTCAGGCTGAGGACGGCGTCGCGCGGGTCGGCGGTGAGCACCTGCCTCGTATCGGCGACCTGGATGATCGAGAATCCGCCGGGAATGGCGATGGGATCGCTGACGCTTCCCACCGGGAGGGACTGCACCGCTCCGGCAAGCGCCTCCGGAAGCTGGGCGGACCGAACCCAGCCCAGATCGCCTCCGACCGCCGCGGTCGAGGCTTCCGAGAATTGCCGGGCATAAGCGAGGAACGAGGCTCCGCCGCGAAGCTGCTGGACGATACGCTGGGCATTGGCGCGGGTCTCGGCGGCCGTCTCCGGAGTTGCCGAGAGGAAGATTTCGGAGACCTTGAACTCCTGGGTGCCCTTGGCGGCGTTGAGCCGCTCGATGACCGCGGTGACCTCGTCCTCGCTGATGTTGACGAACGGCTCGATCTTGCGGCTCTGGAGCCGGGACCAGGCCATCTCGCCGTGGATCTGCCGCTTGAGGGTCTCGGGCGAGGCTCCGTGCGAGCGCAGATATTGCGCCATCTGGTCGGGCGTCATCTTGAACTGGCCCTGGGCGTAGCGCGCGAAATACTGGTCGATCTCGCCCCGAGTGATCTTGATGTCGGCCTGCTCGGCGGCCTGGATCTGCAGGACCTCGTCGACGAGGTTACGCAGGACCTGCTGGCGGAGCCGGGGGAGTTCCTCGGCGGGGATCTGGCCCCCGGCGGCCATCCTGATGATCGCAAGCCGGTGGTCGACTTCGGTTCGGGTGATGACGGTTCCGTTGACGATCGCGGTCGCCTTTCGGACATTGGGGTCTTCGTCGGTGATGAATTGCGGGTTCGCCGGGATGTTGAGGCTCGCCGACGGCGCGGCCGGCGCGGGGCTGCCGGTCTGCTGGGCGGCCGCGACGGCGGCGAGGGAGCCGGCCAGCATAAGCGCCGCTCCGTAATAGATGCCGAGCTTCATCATTCCTCCAATTAAAGCAGGCCGGTAGCGATGCCTGAAATTTGCTGAACCCCAGCTTGACCGTTCATCTTTAGCGCCCGGGATTCTTCAGCGCCACCCGGAACTGAAGGACCGGCGCCCCGGGGAGGGCTCCTAGCGGCCGAGATTCTTGAGCGCGATTCGGAACTGGAAGGTGTTGCCGCGGTCGATGTCGCCGACCCTGTCGTAGTCGCGACGCCAGGTCACGCCGATCTCGAGGCAGTCGTCGTCGTAGCTGATTCCAATCCGGTGGCGTACCGGCTCGTAGCCGTCCGCCGACGAAAGCGGACTTTCCTTGGCGTCGGTGAGGTCGATGACGGTCGAGCCGAAGATCGACCAGTAGCGCGCGAAGCGGACCCGGCCGCCGAGCCTTATCTCCTCCCGGTCGCGCAGATCCTCGATCGACGGGTCGATATTGCGGTCCAGCCGCAGATAGCCGATCGTCCCGTAGGTCTGGCGGCCGCCGACCACGGCGTCGATCTCGTTGCGCCTCAGCGCAAGGCTCTCCTTGTCGATCCGGAAGCGGTGGACGAGGTTAAGCTTGCGGCCGACCTTGACGTTGGTTCGGCCGACATAATCGGAGAAGCGGTCCGAAAGACCCGTGCCGGGCGGCAGGATGCTCGGCTTGTCGTCGAGCCGGAAGCTCTGGCCGATCGTGGTCCTGACCGCGATCCCGGGAAGGTCCAGGCCCCAGTCCAGGCCGTAAGTGACCCGCGGCCCGTTCTCCCAGCGGTCGTGGCCGGGGAAGCGGTTGAGCGCGAAGAGGTTGGAATCCTCGAGGTCGACCGCCCGGGCATCCTCGTTGGGGACCTCGAGATTGTCGGTGGCTCCGGAGGCGACGAGCTGAAGCCGGGGGGTGAGGCGTTGGGTGCCGCCCATGAACGGCCCGACCAGAGGCCAGCGGAACTCGGCCGCAAGCGCTCCGATAGCCCGAGCGTGCCACCCTTCCTCGCCGCGATAGAGGATCGTGTCGGTGAGCAGATTGTCGCTGCTGTGATAGAGGTCGCCGCGGGCGTAGGCGGTCAGAAGCATCTCCTGACCCCACGGTGTCAGGCTCCGCCGGTCCCAGCGCGCGCCCGCGAAGGCGCGCTGGGTGTCCTGGCCGCCGGTCCTCAGGATGGCGAGGCTGTTCGCCTGAACCTCGATCTTGCCGCCCGCGATCTTGCCGGGCAGCCGCCAGCGCGCGTCGATCGCCGGCAAGGCGATCGGCTGCTGCCCGGCGACGTCGGTGACCCGAAGGCCCTGGAAGGCCCAGCCGGCGATCGAGACGTAGCTTTCAGCGGTGATCCTTTCGGCTTCGATCATCGAGCGAAGCCGGGTGTCGCGTGAAATGTCGTAGCGCCTGAGGAAGGTGCGGTCGGTCACGTAGCGGCCCGAAGCGGTGACGCTCCAGATCGGGCTGAGCTGGAACCGCCCGTTGCCCTCCAGATAGGCGCGGACGCCTTCGTCCTTGAGGGTGGTGAGGGGTGCGGTGATCGGGATTCGCGACCCGTAAGTCACGTAGGCGCCGAGCTGGAAGGCGCCGAGCCCGGTCAGCTGGCGGTATCGACCCTCCAGCATCGGGGCGACCTCGGTGTAGACGTGGGGCGTGACCGTGGCGTCGCGATTGGGCGCCAGCTTCAGATAATAAGGCACCGCAAGCTCGAAGCCGTTGCTCGAGCTCAGCCTTATGTCCGGAACGAGCACTCCGCTCCCGCCGCCTTCGCTTCCGTCGGGGTGCGACAGGAACGGCAGGGCCGCGATCCGGGCGCCGAGCAGGTTGAGCGAGGCCCCTTCGTAGCGGATCCGCCCCTTGACCGGGTCGTGGACGACCCTGACGGCGTTGATCTGCCAGGTGGGATTCTTCGGGCAGCCTTTCGAATTCACCACCGCGCAGGGCGAATAAGCGGCTCGGTAGAGAGTGGTGAAGCCGTCCTTGCGCTCGGCCTTGTCCGCCGCGAGGCGCCCGCCGTCGGCGAGCACCAGAAGCATGTTCTCGACGATTCCGTTCCGCAATGCATCGGTGAGGACGACGTTGTCGGCGTAGACGACATCTCCGCCGGGGTTGACCACCCGGACATTGCCCTCGGCCCGGACTTCGTCCGTGGTCCGGTTCCAGGTCACCCGCTCGGCGCGAAGCCGGTTACCCTCGCTGTTCATTCGGACGTCGCCGCTCGCGGTGACGACCTGCGACTCGCTGTCGTAGCTGAGCTCGTCCGAGCTGAAGGCCACCTCGCGCGCGTCCGCGGCGGCCGGAGCGGCGGAGCCGTCGTCGACGACCGGGCCGGTCTCCTGCGCGCGGGCGGCGCCCGGAGCGGCGACCAGCAGCGGGAGCGCGGTCAGGCAGATGAGATTGAGCTTCTTCACTTTCCCCGCCGGCAGGAGCACGCGCGACCTTGACCGGCCTATCGCACCGGAAGGGCGGGGCTGCAATGGCGCAAGGGCGAGCCGCGGACAGGCGGTTCCGTCATCACTGCGAAAGCCGGGACCCCAGGCCGATGAAGGCGCGTTTCCGACGCGAGGTCCCGGTTTCCGCCGGGATGACGACAGTCCTATCGCCCCCTTTGCACGGGTTCGGCGAACGCCTAGAGCCGAAACCAAAGCCAGGAGTTAAGCAACGCCCATGAAAATCAGCTTCGCCAGCGAGCGCCCCTCCGGCGCCTATGCCCTCGCACTTCCGGTGTGGAGCGAGGATCTGGTCGCCGACCGCCTCGCCGGCCTCGATCCGGCCAGCCGCTCCGTCGCCGCCAGAGCCGCCGAAGCACAGCGCTTCGAGCGCGAGGCCGCCTCGGTGGCGGAAACCTTCGTCGCCGAAGGGGAGGGGGCCCGAAGACTGCTCCTGGTAGGGCTGGGCGACCGCCGCCAGGACGACGCTTTGTTCGAGAAGGTCGGCGGAGCCCTGACCGCCCGGCTTCTGACCTCCGGCGAGACCAGGCTCGTCGTCGATCTTAGCGGCCTCGGCCTCGGCGGCGACGCCGCCGCCCGGATCGGTCTAGGCGCGGCGGCGCGCAGCTGGCGCTTCGACCGATACCGAACCAAGCTCACCAAGAAGCAGAAGCCGACGCTCGAGGAAATCGTCGTCGTGGGCGGCGGCGATCCCGCTTCCGCGTGGAGCGACCGGGCCGCCCTGCTCGACGGCCTCGCCTTCACCCGGGAGCTCGTCACCGAGCCCGCCAACATCCTCTATCCCGAAAGCTTCGTCGAGCGCTGCCGCGAGCGGCTCGAGCCGCTCGGAGTCGAGTTCGAAGTGCTCGGCGAGGATGAGATGCGAGCGCTGGGGATGGGCGCCCTGCTCGGAGTCGCCCAGGGCTCGGTCAAGCCGCCGAGGCTGCTTGCGATGCGGTGGAACGGCGCCGCGAGCCCGCACGCCCGGCCGGTCGTCCTGATCGGCAAGGGAATCACCTTCGACACCGGCGGTATCTCGATCAAGCCGGCGGCCGGGATGGAAGCGATGAAATGGGACATGGGCGGCGCCGCGGCGGTCGTCGGAGCGATGGCGGCACTGGCCGGGCGCAAGGCGAAGGCGAACATCGTCGTCGTCTGCGCGCTCGCCGAGAACATGCCCGACGGCAACGCCCAGCGTCCTGGCGACGTCGTCACCAGCATGTCCGGGCAGACCATCGAGGTGATCAACACCGACGCCGAAGGCCGGCTGGTCCTGTGCGACGCGATGACCTGGGCCCAGCGCCAATACAAGCCGGAGGTGATCGTCGACCTCGCCACCCTCACCGGAGCGATCATCCTCTCGCTCGGCCATGAATATGCCGGCATCTTCTCCAATGACGACGGTCTTGCCGGCCAGCTGACCGCGGCGGGGGCGGCGAGCGGCGACAAATTGTGGCGAATGCCGCTCGGCGATCCATACGACAAACTGATCGACTCGCCCATCGCGGACATGAAGAATGTCGGACCGCGCGAGGGGGGCTCGATTACAGCGGCGGTCTTCCTTCAGCGCTTCGTCGAGCCGGGCGTCAAATGGGCCCACCTCGACATCGCCGGAATGGCCTGGGCGGACAAGCCCAGCCATCTCTACGACAAGGGGGCGACCGGCTACGGAGTGGCCCTGCTCGACCGCTTCATCGCCGCGAATTACGAAGCATGATCCGTCATCCCGGGAGGGATCTCATCGAAGTAGTACTTCGATGGGAACCCGAAAGCCGGGACCTCGGGGAGACCCACAGTGCATTCTCGTCCTGAGGTCCCGGCTTTCGCCGGGATGGCGAGGGTTCGCCGGATGACGAAGATATGATCGTCGACTTCTACCACCTCACCGCCTCGACCCTCGACCGGGTCCTTCCGACGATTGCCGAGAAGGTTCTCGCCGGCGGGCAGCGGCTTCTCGTGGTCGCCGGCCCCGATCAGCTCGCCCGGCTCGACGAGCAATTGTGGAGCTACGCGAGGGACAGCTTCCTTCCGCACGGCCGCGAGCGCCCGGAAGGCCAGCCGGTGTTCCTTTCGCCCGAGCCGGTGCCCGCCAACGGAGCCACCAACATCGCGCTGGCCGACGGCCGCTGGCGCGACGAGGCGCTCGGCTTCGACCGCACCTTCTACTTCTTCGACAATGACGGACGGGAGAGCGCACGCGGCGCCTGGCGTTCGCTCAAGGGGCGGGCGGAGGTCGAGGCCCGCTACTGGAAGCAGGACGAGCGCGGCAAGTGGGTTCAGGGGCCGTAGGTCGGGAGGGGAATTGCCCTGCGCTCCATCTCCCCCTAGAGAGCCGGCCAAATTCCCTCATGAACACGGAGCACAGACCGGCCATGGCGACCGAACGCACTTTCTCGATCATCAAGCCCGACGCATGCCGGCGCAACCTGACCGGAGCGATCACCGCGAAGCTCGAGGAAGCGGGCCTTCGGGTCGTCGCCTCGCGGCGGATCCGGATGAGCCGGGAGCAGGCCGAGGGCTTTTACGGCGTCCATCGCGAGCGCCCGTTCTTCAACGACCTCGTCGCCTTCATGACCTCAGGCCCCGTTGTGGTTCAGGTGCTCGAGGGCGAAAACGCCGTCGCCCGCAACCGCGAAGTCATGGGCGCGACCAATCCGGACAATGCCGATGAAGGGACGATCCGCAAGCTCTTTGCCGAGTCGATCGAGGCGAACAGCGTCCACGGCTCCGACAGCGCCGAGAATGCGGCCATCGAGATCGACTACTTCTTCAAGCCCGAAGAGATCGTCGGCTGATTCGTCCTCCCCATGCCGCGCTTGGGGAGGGGGACCAGGCGTAGCCTGGTGGAGGGGTACGGCCCCAGCTTCTGCCATTTTACCCCTCCACCACCCTTCGGGTGGTCCCCCTCCCCGAGCAAGCTCGGGGAGGAATGGGGTGCCTACCCCGCCCTCGTCCGCCAAAGCGCGTCGAGCTTCGCCTGAGCCTTGGCCGCCGTGGTCCGGGCGATCAGGGAGAGGCCCCTGAGCTCCACCTCCTTGCCTCCGAACAGGCCGCCGTCGCTCTCCTTATAGCCGACGTCGTAGAGAGCGGTGTCGGTGAAGGCGCGCCCGTCGGCGACGAAGCGGGTGGTGATCGCCACCGGCAACCGGGCGTCGCCGCGGACCTTGCCGTCCTTCTCGTTCGCCTTCTTGAGCGCGCGCTTGATCCACTCGGCCTCGATGCGGGGCTCCGTCGTGTCGAACGCTCCAAGGCCGAAACCGGAAGGGAAGAGCAAGGTCTGCCCCTGGATCGCCTGGTCGGGATCCTGGGCCGTCAGTGCGAGGCGCTTGCCGGTTCCGCCGGCCTTCAGGACGACGATCCGCGACGTGCTGGCCTGCTCGGCCTTCTCCGCGGCCCGTTCTTCCCGGGCCGTGCTGCGCTCCGACCAGCTGTTCCACAGCGCCAGGCCCGAGATCAGGACCCCGATGACCGCGAGCACCTCGCCGAGCGTGATCCAGCGCCGACGGATCGCCGACGCTTCCTTGCGCTCCGCCGGGGTCTGCCTGTCGTCGCTCACGGCTTCGGCCCTCCAAGAACTATCTCGCGGCGGGGAAGCAGCCGCGCGGCGAAGGCGTCGAGGGTCTCGGGGTACAACCGGTGCTCCTCCTTGAGAACCCGCGCCGCCAGCTGCTCAACCGTCTCGCGCTCGCGCACCCTCACCTTGGACTGGGCAAGCACCGGACCAGCGTCCAGATCATCAGTGACCAGGTGAACCGAGCAGCCGACCCAGATCTCGCCCGCTTCCAGGGCCCGCCGGTGCGTATCTAGGCCTTTATAGGCGGGCAGGAGCGAAGGGTGGATGTTGAGGATGCGGCCCTCCCACCTGGCGATGAACTCGCTCGACAGCAGCCGCATGTAGCCGGCGAGGGCGACCAGCTCGACTCCGGCTTCGCGCAGCGCGAGATCGACCAGGTGATCGAATTCCTCGCGCTCCAAGCCCTTGTGGCTATGCGCCCAGGTCGGGATCGCGAGCCGGCGCGCGGCGACGAGGGCCCTGGCCTCGGGAACGTTGGAGGCGACGAGGGCGAGGTCGTAGCTGCGCGCCTCGCGCCTCTTATATTCGCTCAGCGCCACCATGTTGGTGCCGCGCCCGGAGACGAGCACGCCTACCCGGACCCGGTCAGCCATCGTGGGTCGCGGTCCAGTCCCCCCGCGCGCTCCAGCTTCCGGCCGGGCCGGCGACGGTGCAGCCTTTGAGCCCCTCCTCCACCGCGCCGATCGGGAAAACGCTTTCTCCTTGTCCTTCAAGCTCTTGAGTGACATTGCTCACATCGTCTCGTGAGACGATCAAAGCCATTCCCACGCCGCAGTTGAAGGTTCGGGCCATCTCCTCGGGCTCGATATTGCCCTGGGCCTGGAGGAAGGCCATCAGCCGAGGCTGAGGCCAGGCGGCAGCGTCGATCCGGGCGTGAAGCCCGTCGCCAAGGACGCGCGGTATGTTCTCGAGCAAGCCGCCGCCGGTGATATGGGCCATCGCCCGGATGCTTCCCGCCCGGACCAGCGGCAGCAGCGGCTTCACGTAGATCCGGGTCGGGGCCAGCAAGGCCTCGATCAGAAGCACGTCCGGGTCGAAGAGAGCAGGCCTTTCAAGCTTCCAGTGCCCGTCTGCGGCGAGCCGGCGCACGAGGGAGAATCCGTTCGAATGAACTCCCGACGAGGCTAGGCCGAGGATGACGTCCCCGGCCGCGACCCGCGCCCCGGTCAGCGCTTCGTCGCGCTCGACCGCTCCGACGCAGAAGCCTGCCAGGTCGTAATCCCCTTCCGCATACATTCCGGGCATCTCGGCCGTCTCGCCGCCTATAAGGGCGCAGCCGGCCTGGCGGCAGCCTTCGGCGATGGACGCGATCACCCGCTCCGCCACTTGGGAGTCGAGTTTCCCGGTGGCGAAATAATCCAGGAAAAAGAGGGGCTCGGCACCCTGGACGATGAGGTCGTTCGCGCACATCGCGACGAGATCGATCCCGACTCCGTCGTGCCGGCCCGAATCGATGGCGAGCTTGAGCTTGGTTCCGACTCCGTCATTGGCTGCAACCAAGAGCGGGTCCCTATAGCCCGCCCCCTTCAGGTCGAAAAAGCCCCCGAAGCCGCCGAGCGAGGGGTCGGCCCCCGGCCGGGCCGTCGACCTCGCGAGCGGCGCGATGGCCTTGACCAGCGCGTTGCCGGCGGCAATCGAGACGCCGGCTTTGGCGTAGGTGTAGGGTTGTTCGTCCTTCAACGCCTCAGCCTGTCCTTCGATACGGGCCTTCGCCTCCGCTCGGTCCCTACTCGGGATGAGCGGAAAGAGCGTCTGCCGCTCATCCTGAGTAACGGCTGAGCTTGTCGAAGCCGTGTATCGAAGGACGGGTACCCACATCGCGCTTGGATTTCCACGCCCAACTCGCCAAAAGGCGGGCGTGAAGCCAAGCTTTCGTCTGTCCCTCCTGTTCGTGGCCCTCCTTGCCTCCCTCGTGGCGGGCCGGGCGGTCTGGGCGCAATTGGAAGGCGCGGACCGCGGAGTCCCGCCGATCGACAGCGCCAGCACCTTCGAGATCACCGGAGTCGAGGTCGACGTGAGCGCGGAGACCGCCGACAAGGCGCGCGAGGAAGGCTGGCGCGAGGCGCAGCAGAAGGGCTGGAAGGCGCTGTGGGCCAAGACCAACGGCCGCCCGATAGAGGAGGCGCCCGGGCTCACCGATTCGGCGCTTAACGGGATGGTCGCCGGAATCGTCGTCGAGCATGAGCAGATCGGCCCGAAACGCTATATCGCCACCTTGGGTATCCTCTTCGACCGGGCTCGCACCGGCCAGCTTCTCGGAGTCAGCGGCTCGGTGCGCCGTTCGGCGCCGGTCCTGGTCATTCCGGTGATGCTGACCGGCTCGTCCTTCCAGACCTTCGAATCGCGCAACGAGTGGCAGCGTGCCTGGGCCCGTTACCGGACCGGCAACAGCCCGGTCGATTATGTCCGGCCGACCGGCTCCGGGATCGACCCGCTGCTCCTCAACGTCACGCAGAGCCGCCGGCCGGGCCGCGCCTGGTGGCGGATGCTTCTCGATCAATATGGCGCCGCCGACGTCATCACTCCCGAAGTCCATCTCAAGCGGCTCTATCCCGGCGGGCCCGCGATCGGAATATTCACCGCGCGCCACGGCCCGGACAACAGGGTACTGGGCCAGTTCACCCTTCGAGTGGAGAGCAGCGCGCTCATCCCCCGCCTGCTCGACGAGGGCGTCCGCGGCCTCGACATGCTCTACAGCCGCGCCCTCGCCGCCGGCGAGCTGGTTCCCGACCCCTCGCTGATCGTCCCCGAGCCGCCCCTGGTCGAGCAGATCGAAGAGGACGACGGGGAGTCGGTGGAGACCGTGGTCGAGGAATCCCGGCGGCCGCTGCCTCCGCCGGGCACCGCTCCAACCGGCGCGGTCACCGTCGTCCGGATCGAGGTCGACACTCCGGACCAGGCGGCCATCGGCCGGGCGGAGCTTGCGGTGAGCCGGGTTCCGGGAGTGACCTCGGCCTTCACGACCAACCCGTCGGTCGGCGGCACCTCGGCGATCCGGGTGAGCTACATGGGCGAGCCCGGCGCCCTCGCCGCCGCGCTCGAAGCGCAGGGGTGGCGGGTCTCCGGCTCGGGCGCCAGCCTGCGCCTGTCGAGAGGCGGCGACTGACGTGCCCCAGATCGCGCTGCCGCTCGACTGGCCGGTAGCCGACCGCGATGAGGATTTCCTCATCTCAGAGGCGAACCGGGCGGCCTTCGATCATCTGAAACGCTGGTCTTTGTGGCCCGTCATGGCGACCCTCGTCACCGGCCCGCGCAAGTCCGGCCGGAGCCTGATGGGCAGGCTCTTCGTCCGCAAGACCGGCGGCCGGCTGTTCGACAATGCCGAGGATCATGACGAGGAAGAGCTCTTCCATGCCTGGAACCAGGCCCAGCAGTCGCGCCGGCCGCTTCTCATAATCGCGGATTCGCCGCCGCCTTCCTGGCAGGTGGACCTGCCGGACCTGCGCTCGCGGCTTGCCGCGACTCCGCACGTCGCGATCGGGGGACCCGACGACAGCTTGATCGGCGATCTCATCGTCAAGCTGCTGGGCGACCGCGGGATCGCGGTGCCCCCCGAAGTCCCCGCATTCATCGTTCCTCGGATCGAACGGTCCTACGTAGCCGTTCTCCAGGCCGTCGCGGCGCTCGACCGCGCCGCCTTGTCACATCATCGTCGCATAACCGTGGCAATGGTGAAGCGCGCGCTTTCGGAAGACGGCATGATCAAGAGGGCTAGAAGCCAACCCGAATGAACGAGATTGCCCATTCTTCCTCGCCCGAGCCGCCGCTGGCGGCGCGGGAGCGCTACTTCAACCGCGAGCTGAGCTGGCTCGCGTTCAACCGGCGCGTGCTCGAAGAGGCCTGCAACCCCGCCCATCCGCTGCTCGAGCGGCTCCGCTTCCTCTCGATCTCGGGAAGCAACCTCGACGAATTCTTCATGGTGCGGGTCGCCGGCCTGAAGGCGCACCGACTGCTCGGAGTCGAGGAGGCTTCGGCCGACGGCCTTACGCCTGCCCAGCAGCTCGCGGCCGTCGCCGCTGAGGCCGACGAGCTGACCCGGAGCCAGCAGCAGGTTTGGACCGAGCTTCGCCGGGCGCTTGCCGATTCGGGGGTGGCGGTGATCGGCAGCGGCGCCATCGATTCCGATTCGGCGGAATGGCTCGAGCGGCATTTCCGGGAGCAGATCTTCCCGGTGCTCACGCCCCAGGCGATCGATCCGGCCCATCCTTTCCCCTTCATCCCCAATCGCGGCTTCTCGCTGATCTTCGACCTTCGCCACCGCACGACCGGGGAGCCGATCCGCGAATTGCTGATGGTCCCGGCGACGCTTCCGCGCTTCATCCGGCTGCCCGGGAGGGAAGCGCGCTACATCGCCGTCGAGACCCTCATCCGCCGGAACATCGCCGCCCTCTTTCCCGACCACGAGCTGGTCGGCGGCGGCGCCTTCCGGATCCTGCGCGACAGCGACATCGAGGTCGAGGAGGAGGCGGAGGACCTCGTTCGCTACTTCCGGAGCGCAATCAAGCGCCGCCGCCGAGGAAGCGTCATCCGGCTCAAGCTGTCAGCCGAAATGCCCGACGCGCTGGTCGCGATGGTCCGCGAAGGCGTGGGCGCGGCTGAGGCCATCGTCACCGAATCCACCGGATTCCTTGGGACCGCCGATCTCGACGCCCTCTACGACGAGGATCGCCCGGACCTGAAGTTCGCGCCCTTCGCGCCCCGCTTTCCTGAGCGCATCCGGGAGCATGGCGGGGACTGCTTCGCCGCGATCCAGACCAAGGACATTGTCGTCCACCACCCCTATGAGAGTTTCGAGGTGGTGGTCGAATTCCTCAAGCAGGCCGCCGCCGATCCCGACGTCATCGCGATCAAGCAGACGCTCTACCGCGCGGGTAAGCAGTCCGCGGTGATCCGGGCGCTGATCGATGCCGCCGAGGCCGGCAAGTCGGTGACTGCGGTCGTCGAGCTGAAGGCCCGCTTCGACGAGGAGCAGAATCTGCTCTGGGCCTCGGCCCTCGAGCGGGCCGGGGTCCAGGTCGTCTATGGCTTCATCGACTGGAAGACCCACGCCAAGGTCTCGATGGTCGTGCGCCGCGAGGAGCGCGGCTACCGGACCTACTGCCACCTCGGCACCGGCAATTATCATCCCGTCACAGCCCGGATCTACACGGACCTCAGCTTCTTCACCGCCGATCCCCGGGTCGGCCGCGACGTCGCCCAGCTGTTCAACTACATCACCGGCTATGTCGAGCCGCGCGACCTCGAGCTGCTCTCCACTTCGCCGCATCAGATGCGCGATTCGCTGCTCGCCCTCATCGAGACCGAGATCGGTCATGCCCGGGCTGGGCGCCCCGGCGTGATCTGGGCCAAGATGAACGCGCTGGTCGACCCGCCGATCATCGACAAGCTCTACGAGGCCAGCCAGGCGGGCGTCGAGGTCGAGCTGATCGTTCGAGGAATCTGCTGCCTCAGGCCGGGGGTGCCGGGCATGTCCGACAATATCCGGGTCAAGTCGATCGTCGGCCGGTTTCTCGAGCACAGCCGGATCTGGTGCTTCGGCAACGGCGACGAGCTGCCCAACCGCAAGGCCAAGGTTTACATCAGCTCCGCGGACTGGATGCCGCGCAACTTCGACCGCCGGGTCGAATATATGCTCCCGCTCGAGAACGTCACGGTCCACGCCCAGGTGCTCGACCAGGTCATGGTCGCCAACCTGATCGACAACGAGCAAAGCTGGCGCCTCCATTCCGACGGAAGCTACGAGCGGCTCGGGCCCGAGGACGACCGGACCTTCAACCTCCATCATTATTTCATGACCAATCCCTCGCTTTCCGGCCGGGGCGCCGCGCTCAAGGAAAGCGGGTCGGTTCCGAAGCTTCGTCTGCGGCGCGGCCCGTGAGGGGGGGCGCATTGCTTCACGCCGAGCCGATGGCGATCGTCGACATCGGCTCCAACTCGGTGCGCCTGGTCGTCTATTCCGGCGCCCCGAGGGCGCCGTCCATCATCTTCAACGAAAAGGTGCTCGCCGGTCTCGGCCAGGGCCTGGGCGAGACAGGCATGCTCGGCGAAGGCCCGAGGAAGCGGGCGCTCGCCGCCCTTCGCCGATTCCGGCTCCTGGTCGGCCAGATGGCGGTACGCGACGTCCGGGTCCTCGCGACCGCCGCCGTCCGCGACGCGAGCAACGGCGACGTCTTCCTGGACGAGGTGAGGGCGATCGGGTTCGAGCCCCAGGTCATTTCCGGCGAAGAGGAGGGACGACTCGCGGGGGAGGGTGTCCTGTCCGGTTTCCCCGACGCCGACGGGCTCGTCGGGGATCTCGGCGGCGGCAGCCTCGAGCTCGCCGACGTCGGCAAAGGCTCGGTCCGCTCCAGCATCTCTTTGCCTTTCGGGGTTCTTCGCCTGGGCGAACCCGACGCCTCGGCCGAGAAGAAGCTTCGGCAGAGCTTGGCCGGAGCGCTCGAAGAATCGGGCCTCGGCGCCCGCGGCCGAGGCCGGCCCTTCTACATGGTCGGCGGGTCCTGGCGGGCTCTCGCCAGGCTCGACATCATCTCGCGCGATTATCCGCTTCCGATCACCCATAATTACCGGATGCCGCCCGAGCGGCCGGCGGAACTGAGGAAGCTGATCGCCTCGCTGAGCCGCAGCGACCCCAAGAGCATGCCGATGCTGACCGCGTCCCGTATCCCGACGCTGCCGAACGCGAAGCTCATCCTGTCCGCGCTGGTCGACGCCCTCCAGCCGAGCGAGCTCGTCGTCTCGAGCTTCGGAATTCGGGAGGGGCTGCTCTATCACGAGCTTCCGGCGCCCGAACGGGTCAAGGATCCGCTGATCGAGGCGGCGCGGGACGCCGGTCGCGGGCTGAGCCGGTTCGGCGAGCATGGCGACCTGCTCGACCGCTGGATCTCCCCCATCTTCTCCGATTCGGCGGGAAATGCCCGGCTCCGGCTCGCCGCCTGCCTTCTGGCCGACGTCGCCTGGCAGGCGCATCCCGATTTCCGGGCCGAGCGGGGCGTGGAGATGGCGCTTCACGGCAATTGGGTCGGCATCGACGTCTGCGGCCGGGTCATGGTCGCCCAGGCGCTCTTCTCCAACTTCGGCGGCCGCGAGTTTCCGGACAAGCGCATCTCCGCCTTGTGCAGCGGCTCCGAGCTCGCCTGCGCGTCGCGCTGGGGCCTGGCGATGCGGCTCGGCCAGCGCCTCAGCGGCGGGCTCGCGTCGAGCCTGGAGCGAAGCCGGCTCGAGCGGGAAGGGGACGTCATTCGCCTCGTCCTGACCAGAGGAGAGGAGGCTCTTTACGGCGAGACGGTGGACCGGCGCCTCAGGAAGCTCGCCTCGGCGCTGGGGTGCAAAGCGGAGATGGTCGCGGAATAACCCGTCGCCCCAGCGAAGGCCGGGGCCCCAGCGGGTGAAGAACGCGGCGCCTTTCACCCCTGGGGTCCCAGCCTTCGCTGGGACGACGGCTCAGCTCAGCCGCAGTCGACCTTCACCACCTTGCCCTCGGGATCCACCCGCAGGTTCAGCCGGTCCTCGCGGTAATCCATCGTCACCATCGCTCCGGGCGCGATCCAGCGCAGGCCTTTGGCACCGCTGAGCCGAAGCGCCTCCGCTGCGGTTTCGGCGCTCCGAGTCCGGCCGATCAGCCCCTGAGCCTTCGCGGCGTCGCATTTGCCCATCGCTCCGGCCTCGGCCGGCGGAGCCGTCGTCGCGCAGCCCGACGCCAGCAGGGCGGCCGCCGCCAATGCCCTCATTCGCCGTCCGCCGTCAGGGTCATGACCAGCTTGCCGCCGCGGACCGCGAAGGCGAGCCGCCCCTCGACCAGGTCGAGGGCGTCGCGCCCGAACTGGTCGAAGCGCCATCCCTCCAGGATAGCGAGTCCGTCGCGGCGTCCCGCCGCGAGCAGCTCCAGCTCCTCGGTTCGGGCGATCAGCCGGGCCGCGACGTTGCTCTCCCGGGAGCGGATCTTGAGGAGTAGCTTGAGCAGGTCGGCCACGAGGGCGCCCTCCTTGCCGAGGCCGGGGCCGCGGTCCTCTCGCGCCGGAAGCTCGTCGGCCGGCATCGGCTCGGCGTTGGCGAGGGCGGCCATCAGCCGGGCGCCGATCTCGTTTCCGGCCCAGGCCGGAGAAAGTCCGCGGACCCGCGCCAGAGCGTCCTGGCTGGCCGGCGGATGGGCGGCGACGTCGGCGATCGTCTCGTCCTTCATGATCCGCCCGCGCGGCAAATTCTTGCCGCGGGCTTCCTGCTCGCGCCACGCGGCGAGCGCCTTCAGCCGCCCTAGCACCTCGGGCTTTCGGCTCGAGATCCGGATCCGCTTCCACGACAAAGCCGGATCGTTCTCGTAATTGGCGGGGTCGGCGAGCTTCTCCATCTCCTCGTCGAGCCATTCGCCCCGCCCGGTCCGCCGGAGCCGCTCAAGCATTTTCGGAAAGAGGGTCGCCAGATGGGTGACGTCGCCGATCGCATAGTCGATCTGGCGCCGGTCGAGCGGCCGCCGCGCCCAGTCCGTGAAGCGTGCGCCCTTGTCGAGGCTCTTTCCGACCAGGCTCTCCACCAGGTTGGAATAGCCGACCTGCTCGCCGAGCCCCAGCGCCATCGCTGCGATCTGGGTGTCGAAGATCGGGTGGGGAGTTTTGCCTGTGATGTTGTAGATGATCTCGACGTCCTGGCTTCCGGCGTGGAAGACCTTGAGCACGTCCTCGTTGTTGACGAGCAGGTCGAGCAGCGGCTTCATGTCGAGCCCGTCGGCCTTCGGGTCGACCGCCGCGGCCTCGTCGACGTCGCCTATCTGGATCAGGCACAGGTCGGGCCAGTAGGTGTTCTCGCGCATGAACTCGGTGTCGACGGCGACGAACGGCTGCTTAGCCAGGCGCTCGCACAGCGACTTGAGCGATTGGGAGTCAGTGATCAGGGGGTGGATGTGCATCGGGTGGCTCATAGCGGCGGCATGAAGCGGACGCATTGGAAAATTGATGGGCAGCCGCTATAGCGGCCGGGCAGCGGGGGGAAGGACACCTCGCAAGAGGCACCAGAGGCGAAAGCTGACCGCGCCCAGGGCCTTGGGCACCGTCTGCGTAATAGTCAGGCGCAGACCACAGCCCCGCCGCACATTCAAGTCTCGCCGCTTGACAAAGCTAGGCTGCGTGGCGAAGCGCCCCCATCCTCAAATCTGTGAAAAAACCTTAGAAAGCGCCCGAAATGCACGCCTATCGCACCCATCATTGCGGCGAGCTCCGCGCCTCCCATGTCGGGGAGCGGGTGAAGCTTTCGGGCTGGATCCACCGGAAGCGCGACCATGGCGGAGTGCTGTTCGTGGACCTTCGCGACCATTACGGCCTCACCCAGATCGTCGCCAAGGCGAACAGCGAGCCGCTCCGGGCGCTCGAGCATCTTCGGGCCGAGTCGGTCGTGACCATCGTGGGCGAGGTGGTGGCGCGCGGGGCCGAGGCGGCCAACCCCAACCTCCCGACCGGAGAGATCGAGCTTTCGGCCGAGGAAGTGGTCGTCCAGTCCATGGCCGAAGAGCTTCCGCTCCCGGTCGCCGGCGAGGCGGACTATCCGGAGGAGATCCGGCTTCGCTATCGCTTCCTCGACCTCCGCCGCGAGCGGCTTCACCGCAACATCGTGCTTCGAAGCCAGGTCATCTCGTCGATCCGGCGGCGGATGGTGGAAGCCGGCTTCACCGAGTTCCAGACGCCCATCCTCACCGCGTCGAGCCCCGAGGGCGCCCGCGACTATCTCGTCCCGAGCCGGGTCCATCCGGGCAAGTTCTACGCGCTCCCCCAGGCGCCGCAGATGTTCAAGCAGCTGATCATGGTCGCCGGCTTCGACCGCTATTTCCAGATCGCCCCGTGCTTCCGCGACGAGGACGGCCGGGCCGACCGCTCGCCCGGCGAATTCTACCAGCTCGACTTCGAGATGAGCTACGTCACCCAGGAAGACGTGTTCCAGGCGCTCGAGCCGATCCTCGCCGGAGTCTTCGAGGAGTTCGCCAACGGCAAGAAGGTCACGCCGGCGGGCGAGTTCCCGCGCATTCCCTACAAGGAAGCGATGCTCAGATACGGCTCCGACAAGCCGGATCTCCGCAACCCGATCCTGATCTCCGACGTCTCCAGCAACTTCCAGGGCTCCGGCTTCGGCCTCTTCGCCAGGATCGTCGAGGGCGGCGGCACCGTCCGGGCCATCCCGGCGCCGAACACGGCGGACAAGAGCCGCAAGTTCTTCGACGAGATGAACGACTGGGCCCGCTCGGAAGGCCATGCCGGCCTCGGCTATGTCACCCAGAAGGCCGGCGAGCTCGGCGGGCCGATCGCCAAGAATCACGGCGACGAGGGCATGCGCAGGCTCATCGCCGAGCTCGGCCTCGGGCCCGACGACGGAATCTTCTTCGCCGCAGGCAAGGAAGCCCAGGCCGCGAAGCTCGCCGGCCTCGCGCGCACGCGGGTTGCCGAGCAGCTCGGCCTGATCGGCGACGACGAGTATCGCTTCTGCTGGATCGTCGACTTCCCGATGTTCGAATATGACGAGGAGGCGAAGAAGGTCGACTTCAGCCACAATCCCTTCTCGATGCCGCAGGGGGAGCTCGAGGCGCTCGAGACGAAGGACCCCTTGGACATCCTCGCCTTCCAGTACGACATCGTCTGCAACGGCGTGGAGCTGAGCTCGGGCGCGATCCGCAACCACCGGCCCGACATCATGTACAAGGCGTTCGAGATCGCCGGCTATTCCAGGGAAGACGTCGACCTCAACTTCTCGGGAATGATCAACGCCTTCAAGTTCGGAGCCCCGCCCCACGGCGGCTCGGCGCCCGGAATCGACCGGATCGTCATGCTCCTCGCCGGCGAGCCCAACATCCGCGAGGTCGTCCTCTTCCCGATGAACCAGCGCGCCGAAGACCTGATGATGGGCGCTCCCGGCGTGGTTTCCGCAAAGCAGCTTCGCGAGCTCAACATCCGCCTCGTCGAACCCGCCGGCGCGGCGAAGAAGGACCCGGCGAAGGCGGTGGCTCCGGAATGATTTTGCCTCCCCGTCGCAGATGGGGAGGGGAACCAGGCGAAGCCTGGTGGAGGGGTGATGTGGAGCAGGCTTCGTCAGATCACCCCTCCACCACCTTCGGTGGTCCCCCTCCCCATGCTGCGCATGGGGAGGCATAAGGAGCCTCATGATCGACCTCTCCGACTTCGAATCCGGCGCCCGTTACCGCGGCAACTACAACGAGGACCTGGAGGCGCTTCAGGACCGGCTCGGCCGCATCCTCGTCGCGCACATCGTCAACAGGCGCCGCAGCCTGATCGTCCTCGAAGGCTGGGACGCGGCCGGCAAGGGCGGAGCGATCCAGCGCCTGACCTCCGGATGGGACCCGCGCGCCTTCCAGGTCTGGCCGATCAAGGCTCCGACCCAGGAGGAAAAGGCCCGCCATTTCCTCTGGCGCTTCTGGAACAAGCTTCCCGGCACGGGCGAGATCGCGGTGTTCGACCGAAGCTGGTACGGCCGGGTCCTCGTTGAACGGGTCGAGGGCTTCGCCTCCGAGACAGAGTGGCGCCGCGCCTATGACGAGATCAACGAATTCGAGGCGCAGCAGAGCTACGACGGAACGACGATCGTCAAATTGTTCTTCCACGTCACCCGGGAGACCCAGGACGAGCGCCTCAAGGCCCGGCTCGATCATCCCTGGAAGCGCTGGAAGGTGACGGCGGAGGATTTCCGCAACCGCTCCCGAAGGAACGACTATCTCGCCGCCGCCGCCGATATGTTCGAATGCACGAACACGCGCTGGGGGCCCTGGACCGTGATCGACGGCAACAACAAGAAGGCCGCCCGCATCGCCGCACTGACGGCGGTCGCGGAGGCGCTCGAAGCGGCCTGCCCGCCCAAGCCTCCGGAAGCCGATCCCGAAGTCGAGAAGCTCGCGCGCGAAGCGTTCGGATCGGACTGACCGCCTCTACCGTCCTCCCGGCGAAGGCCGGGATCAACGAACGCGACGGATCCAGAGCGTCGGGCCTTTAATTCGCACCGCTCGTCATGCCGGACTTGATCCGGCATCAACCTTCTTTCGGCAGGTGACCGAGGAAAGGTGGATCCCGGATCAAGTCCGGGATGACGACCGAGATTCAAGGCCCGGCGCTCTAATTGAAGCGAGGACGCTGTTCATGGATCCCGGATCAAGTCCGGATGACGAATTCGGCCAAGGCGATCACGCCCTAATCACAAACGCCTGAACCGCCCGCCGGCAAAAAGGCCAGCCGCTGGTGAGGATAGTCGAACACGAGGGTGAAGCGCTCCAGCACGTCGCGGCCGATGGTCCCGGCGCTTCCCTCCCGGCTCACTCCGCCGGTCCGGAAGGCGACTTCGAGATCGCGATAGACCTGGCCGCCGAATTTGAAGTCGGCGAGGCGGCCGACCCGGACCGGGAAGGTTCCGCCCGAGCCCTGCACCTGCACCTCCCGGGTCGGCCTCAAGCGAAGCAATAAATTGGCTTCATGGAAGGGCCTCGCGAAGTCCACGGTCCCCGCGGAGCCCGTATCGATCTGGAAGAGGCCCGCATGGCCTTCGGCGACGCCCCGGAAGGCGGGCGTGCTGTCGATATGTTCGAGCCTTCGCCAACGGCCCCCTTGCGGGAGACGATAGCGCGCCGGGTCGCAGATCCGGACCCGCCTGCCTCGATCTCCCCACTCGACCACCGCCCGGGCGAAAAGGTCGTAGCCGATCGTCCCCATCCGGCGCTCGCCGGCCGGAGCGTTGCTCGCGCTGAGGTCCATCGCCCGGAAGACCGCATTCTCGATCCGGATCCGGCCGAGGGTGAAGCTTTTCGCCCGCCGCCACGTTCCTTCGACCGGCTTGCCGTCGGCCCCGGCGGACCGGTGGGTGCCGATCACGGCCATTCCGAGCTCCTTGGCGACCGCCTCGTCGATGATCGACGAGTCCGCGCCGGAATCGAGATGCCACCAGCCCGGTCGGATGTCGTCGGCAATGGCTCTGACATGGACGTGGCCCGGGGTGCCGGAAGGGAAGGGCACGCCCTGGCGGGTCTCCAGCCCCGCCGGAACGGCCGGATCGAACCGGTGATCGAGGGGCGGCCGCGGCCGAGCGAAGAGGGAAGTCGATTCGAGCGGGACCACCGAGGCGACCGTGCTCCCGGACTGGTCGCGATAGCGGGTGTCGACGGCGAACGGAAAGCGGACGCCCCTGATGCTTCGATAATCCCAATAGCTCTGGGTGAAGGGCCCGCGTTCGTAGGGGACGACGACCCGGTCGGGGAGCCAGGTGCGGCGGTCGACATGGACCGTCGCTTCCACGACTCCGCCCGGCGCCGAAAGCGCCACCGCGACCCGGCGGGCATCGCTCTCCCCGGGAATCACCCTGGCCTGGAATCCGTTCTTCGGGTCGAGCCACCAGTGCCCGCGGATCCAGAGCGGCCACGCCAGCTTCTCACGCTGGCGAAGCGAGGCGGGGAAGAACATGTTGCGGCGAGAGTCGAACTGCCATCCCAGCCTGCCGTCGAAGAGGAATTCGTCTCCGTTGCGCAGCTCGCCGGCCCGGGTCCCGAAGCGGATTCGACGGGTTTCGTGCCCGGAGTCCGTCTCGGTGATTTCGAAGCCCTTGCCGAACCCCTTCAGCCGTTCCTGTCCGATCGCGGCGCGTACGTTGCGAAGGACCTTCGACGCCGAAGGCAGAGCGATTTCGGAAGCGGAGTCCGCGCCGGGCGCCGCGACCGCGCCGGACAGGGCGAAGGCCGCCGCAAAGGCCAGGCCCGCCATTGCCGCCGGAAGCGCTTTCATCATCGCAGTCACCCCGAACCGGCCGGATAGGATATTGCGAGAATCTCCAGCTCCCGCTCGCCGCCAGGCAGGGTGACCCGGCGCAAGTCGCCCACGCCCGCGCCCCGGATCGCTCGGCCGATCGGCGAGGTCCAGGCGATGCGGCCGTTCGCCGCGTCGGTCTCGTCCTCGCCGACCAGGGTCACGGTCCGCCTTTTGTCGTCTTCGTCGGCGATCTCGACCGTTGCCCCAAAATAGACCCTGCCGCGCTCGGGCTGGGCGGCGGCGTCGACGACCTTTGCGTCCTTCATCCGGCGCGACAGCCAGCCGAGCCTCCGGTCGATCTCGCGAAGCCGCTTGCGCCCGTAGATGTAGTCGCCGTTCTCGGACCGGTCGCCATTGCCCGCCGCCCAGCTGATCGTCTCGACCAGCCTGGGCCGTTCGACCGCGAACAGCGCCTCATATTCCTCGCGAAGCCGGCGATAGCCTTCAGGGGTGATGTAATTGGGGCGGTCGGTCACGATCTGCCTCCCCATCTAAGATGGGGAGGGGGACCACCGAAGGTGGTGGAGGGGTAAATGGCGCAGGCCTCGTCAGCTACCCCTCCACCACCCTCCGGGTGGTCCCCCTCCCCATGAGCTGCGCTCATGGGGAGGCAAGCCATCAGCCCGGCCCGCTCTTGCCCAGATAGTAAGACAGCCGGTTGGGCCGGCCGCCGCCGCGCTGGGCCCGGATGGCGTCGTAGACCACCGCATTCTCGAGCACCCGCTGGACGTAGTTGCGGGTCTCGGAATAGGGGATGGCCTCGATCCAGGTGACGATGTCCGTGCCGCCGCGCGGGTCGCCGTTGGCGCGCACCCACTTGTTCACGTTGCCGGCGCCGGCATTGTAGCTCGCCACCGCGAGCGCCGCCTGGCCCCCCCACTGGTTGAGCAGCCGCTCGAAATAGCTGGTGCCGAGCATGACGTTGTAGGCCGGGTCGGAGGTCAGCCGGCCGAAATCGTAGGGCAGTCCGACCTTGCCGGCCTGCTCGCGCGCCGTTCCGGGCATGAGCTGCATGAGCCCGCGGGCGCCGACCGGGCTGGTGGCGGCCCGGTCGAACGAGCTTTCCTGCCGGGTGATCCCGTGCGCCAGGGCCCAATGGGTCGAATAGGACGAGGGCAGGGTGACTTCGGGGAAACCGGCCGGATCGTAGAAGCTCTGGCCCTTGTTCCGCGCCTCGCGCGCGACCCACACTCCGAGGTCCGGGCGGCCGATCGTCCGGCCGAGCTGGGCGGCGAGGACCCGCTCGCTTTCGGTCTCCGACTGTTCGGCCAGGGCCCGGACGAACAGGGACTGGTCGCTCCACCGCCCCATGTCGCCGAGCGCCTTGGTCGCCTGGACCAGCGGCCGGGCGGCGAAGGCCGAGCGCTGCGCCTGGCTCGGCGCCGCGGAGGAGGGGGAGGGGGGCGTGACCCGACGCCCGAGCCGTTCGAGCGCAAGCTGGCCGTAAAACTGGTCCGGGCTTGCCGCCGCCTGCTCGAGATAGGAATTGGACTGGGCCTGCTGGCCGGCGTTGAACGCCGAACGCGCCGCCCAGTAGAAGCCCTTGGTCCGCGTCTGCGAGGATTTGGCGGCTCGGCCGTACCGGTCGAACATCCGCGACGCGTCGGAATGACGGCCGAGCTTGGTCGCGGCGGTTCCGGCGAGCCAGGCGAGGTTGGTATATTCGTCGCGCTCGCCATAGGACCTCGAGCTCACGTCCGTTCCGGCCGGATAGGCGTCGTCGAGCTGGGAGGCGATTTCGTAGGCCGTGGACCATTGCGCGTCATTCGCGGCGCCCTTGGCCAGGGTCATCATCGTCTCGAACCATTTCTCCGCATTGGCGGGGGGCCGCGACAGACGATGCGGCTGGGCCATGAGCTGGCGCGCCGCGAGGCTCTGCCCGCTCGACCGAAGCCAGTTGGCCCGGTCCATCAGAAGGCCGGGATCGCCTTCGACGCTTCCCAAGGCGGAGAGCCGGCCCGCGGCGTCGGGGGCCCGGGTCTGGAGCGCGATCCGGGTCGAGTAGAGCGCCTGGCGCTGGGCCGAGGCCAAGGGCAGCTGCCGCAGCGCACTCTGTGTGTCTCCGTTGCCGAGCAGCGCCTCGAGCCGCGAATCATGGTCGGCGCTGGTCAGCCGGCCGCCGAACTGGCCGAGGATACGGGCCTCGTCGGTCGCCGGAAGAACGCCTCCGGTCCAGGCCTTGCGGGCCGCCTCGAGCGCCTCGTCGCCCCGCCCCGACGACTGGAGCGCGAAGGCGTGGCGGGCGTGCCCGGCCGGGGTAAGCGGCGGGAAGGCGCTGAAGAAACCGATCACCTCGAAGGCGGCTCCGCCGTCGGAATTGGCCTTTTCGGCGGTTCGGCGCATCGCCGTCTCGCCCGGCCAGCCGCGATGGCCCATCAGGAACGAGGCGTAGGAGGAGAAAGGCAGGCTGTCGGTCTGCCTCAGGCTGTTCCACCGCGCGAGATCCGCGGCCACCGAAGGCGGGACGGGCGAATAAACTGGGGCGGGCCTGGCCTCGAACTGCGGTTGCTGCGGGGCCGGAACGACCGTGCTCTGGACCGCGGCAGGCAGGATCCTGGCGACATGCGCCGGCCTCACCCCCGTCGCGACCGCTGCGACGGACATTGCGGACACGCCCAAGAGGCTCAGAGCCAACGCTTTTTTCTGCATGCTGGACAGAATGCCAACCCCCTCCTTATCAGGCGCTGAACGGCCGACCCCGATAACGTCCTTATCGTCGGCCTGCAGCCTCACGTGAAGGAGTCTTGTGATGTTCCGCGGGTCGATCCCGGCTCTGGTGACGATTTTCCGGGACGAAGCGTTGGACGAGCGCGCTTTTCTGGACTTCGTGTCCTGGCAGGTGGCCGAAGGGAGCCATGCCCTCGTGCCCTGCGGGACGACCGGCGAATCGGCGACGCTGACTTCGGCCGAGCATCGCCGGGTGATCGAGCTCGCGATCGAAGGCTCGGACAAGCGGGTGAAGGTGATCGCCGGCTGCGGGTCCAACGACACGGCGCACGCCATTGCACTGACCCGCTCGGCGAAGGAGGCGGGGGCGGATGCCGCCCTGCACGTACCGCCTTATTACAACCGTCCCAACCAGGAGGGCATCTACGCCCACCTCGCGGCGATCGCCGAGGCGGTCGACATCCCGATCGTCCTCTACAACGTGCCGGCCCGGACGATTACCGACATCTCGGTCGAGACCATGGCCAGGCTCGCCAGGATCGCCAACGTCGTGGCGGTCAAGGACGCCACCGGCAACCTCGCCCGGGTTTCCGCCCAGCGCGCTGCCTGCGGCGAGGATTTCGTCCAGCTTTCGGGCAATGACGACATGGCTTTGGGCTTCTCGGCGATGGGCGGGACCGGGTGCATCTCGGTCACCGCAAACGTCGCGCCCAGGCTCTGCGCGGAGTTCCAGAATGCTTGTCTTTCAGGGGATTGGAAGGCGGCCTTGAAACTCCAGGACAGGCTCTACCCGCTCCACGCGGCCTTGTTCACCGACGCCTCCCCCGGGCCGGTCAAATATGCGCTGTCGCGGGTCCGCCCGGGCACTTCCGCCGAGCTTCGACTGCCGATGACTCCGCCTTCCGAGGCCAGCCGAAAGGCCGTCGACGCGGCCCTCGTTCACGCGGGTCTGCTATGATCCATTTCGCTTTTTGCGCCGCGCCCCCTATCTGCTGATCATGGTCCGTCCCCGCCCAGCCACTTTCGACAAGGTCAAGGTCGTCGCCGAGAACCGGCGCGCACGCTTCGACTATGCGGTCGAGACGACCTACGAGGCGGGGATCGCGCTCACCGGCACCGAGGTGAAGTCGCTCCGCTTCGGCGAGGGGTCGATCGCCGAGAGCTATGCCGAGGTGAAGGAGGACCAGGCCTGGCTGATCAACGCCAACATCCCCGAGTTCAGCCACGGCAACCGCCACAATCACGAGCCCAAGCGGCCGCGCAAGCTGCTCCTCCACGAGCGCGAGATCGCCAAGCTCCACGGCGCCGTCGCCCGCCAGGGAATGACCCTCGTCCCGCTCTCCATCTATTTCAACAGCCGCGGCCGGGCCAAGGTGGAGCTCGCCCTGGCGCGGGGGCGCAAGGCGCCCGACAAACGCGAATATCAGAAGGAGAAGGACTGGAAGCGGGAGCAGGGCCGGCTGTTGCGCGACCGTGGCTGACCGCGCGGGACGCTTCGCCCGCTGGGCGAGGCGCAACATGCCGAGCCGGGAGGACCTCGCCCAAAGCCCTTGGGTGAAGCCGTTCGGCCAGCGCATCCTCCACTCCGAATTCTGGCGGTTCACGCGCCGCTCGGTGCCGCGGGGAGTGGCGGTGGGGCTGCTCATCGGGATTTTCGTGATGATCCCCGGGCTCCAGATCATCGGCTCCGCCCTGCTGTGCGTCCCGGTCCGGGGGAACATCCCCGTGGCCGCTTTGATGACATTCCTGTCCAACCCCTTCACCACCCCCTTCATCCTCACCGCTTCCTATATCGTCGGCGAGTCGCTCGGAGTCGGCGGGCAGCACGGCGTTCCGGGACGCGAGGCGAGCATCAGGCAGTGGTTCGAATGGCTTTTCTCCGACGCGGCCCTGGCGACCGTCAGCGGGCTGTTCGTGATCGCGACCCTGAGCGCATTGGTCGGCTATTTCGCCTCGATCCTCGTCTGGCGCTGGTGGACGGCCCGAAAGTGGCGCCGCCGGGCCCGCCGGGAGCTTACGGACGTTTGAATGACCGGCCGCCGCTGCTATTGCGGCGCCGCCCTCCCTCCGCCGAAACGGGACCTCCCAGACATGCGTAAATTCCTTCCTCTCCTCGCCGCCTCGACCGCCCTTGCCGCCTGCGCCTCGAACGGCGCCTCGCCCCTCCCGTTGAACGAGCCGCCCGCCGACAGCCCTCCCGCCGCGCCGGCAGCGGCCGACCGGCCCGAGATCGGGACCTTCGGTTTCGACGAAGCCGGGATGGAGCGCAGCGTCGCCCCGGGGGAGAATTTCTACCGCTTCGCCAACGGGGCCTGGGCGAAGAACACTCCCATCCCTTCGGACCGGTCCAATTACGGCATGTTCACCCTTCTCGACGACCTGTCGCGCCAGCGCACCCGCGAGATACTCGATGAGGTCAAGGACGACCCCGCCAGCAAGATCGGCAACGCCTATTCCGCCTATCTCGACGAGGCCGCGATCGAATCGAGGGGCCTGGCCCCGATCGAGCCCTGGCTCGGCCAGATCCGGGCCCTGAAGTCGAAGGGGGGCTATGCCGCGCTCGCCGCGGCGGCGGACCGAAACGGAGTCGGCGGCCCCTTCGGCGGCTATGTCGGCCAGGACGACAAGGATCCGGAGACCTACGCCTACACGATGTTCCAGGCCGGGCTCGGAATGCCGGACCGCGATTATTATCTCAGCCAGGATCCGAAGCTCGCCCAGACCCGGGCCTCTTATCTGGCTCACCTCGCCAACGTCCTGACCCTCGCCGGCGAGCCCGACCCCGCAGCGCGGGCGAAGGCGATCCTCGCTTTCGAGACCGAGATCGCAAAGGCGCACTGGACCCGGGTGGACAGCCGCGACGCGACGAAGACCTACAACAAGATGACCCTGGCGGCGCTCGCCAGAAGCGCGCCCGGATTCGATTTCGCGGCTTATGCGCGCGGAGTCGGGGCGAATGTAACCGACCTCATCGTCAACCAGCCGAGCGCGATGAAGGGCATCGCCGCCGCCGTCGGCCGGGCGCCGCTTCAGGTGCTCAAGGACCAGCTCCTGGTTCGCTCGCTCGACCAATATTCCGAATATCTCCCGGCGAAGTTCGACAAGGAGGCCTTCGCTTTCTACGGCACCGTCCTCTCCGGCACACCGGAGCAGGAGCCGCGGTGGAAGCGCGGAGTGACCTTCGTCACCAACGCGCTCAGCGACGAGGTCAGCAAGATCTACGTCCAGCGCCATTTCCCGCCGGAGACCAAGGCGGCGGCCGACAGGCTGGTGCGCAACGTCATCGCCGCCATGGACCGGCGCATCGACCAGCTGGAGTGGATGGCGCCCGCGACCCGGGCCGCGGCCCACGCCAAGCTCGCCGCCTTCACGCCCAAGATCGGCTATCCCGACCGCTGGCGCGACTTCGCGGGGCTGGAGATCCGCCGCGACGACCCGCTCGGCAACGCCATCCGCTCCGCCAATTTCGAACATGAATATGGAGTGGGCAAGCTCGGCAAGCCGATCTATCGCTGGGAGTGGGGAATGACTCCGATGGAGATCAACGCCTACGCCAATTTCGGGATGGTCGAGATCGTCTTCCCGGCGGCGATCCTCCAGCCGCCCTTCTTCGATCCCAAGGCCGACGACGCCGTCAATTACGGCGGCATCGGCGCAGTCATCGGGCACGAGCTCAGCCACCATTTCGACGACCAGGGGGCCAAGTACAATCGCGAGGGGCGGCTGGTCGACTGGTGGACGAAGCAGGACGTCGGCAATTTCGAGTCGCGACTGGCGTCGCTCGGTTCCCAATATGACGCCTACGAGCCGCTTCCCGGGATGCACGTCCAGGGCAAGCTCACGATGGGCGAGAACGTCGCCGATCTCGCCGGCCTCACCGTCGCCTACGACGCCTACAGGGCCTCGCTCAACGGGGCCGAGCCGAGGGTCATCGACGGCTTCAGCGGCGACCAGCGTTTCTATCTCGGCTGGGCGCAGGTCTGGCGCCGCAATTACCGCGAGGCCAATCTCAGGCAGCGGCTGCTCACCGATCCGCACAGCCCGTCGGAGCAGCGCGTCGCCGTCGTCCGCAACCTCGATCCCTGGTACTCGGCGTTCAACGTCCAGCCCGGGCAGGCGCTCTACGTCGCCCCGGCGCAACGGGTGCGAATCTGGTAGCCGTGGCGAGCCCGGCGACGGCTTCCGCGGCGCGGTCCGGCCTCGGCCCCGGCGTGCTCGCCGTTCTGGCCGCGGCGGCCGGCTCCGCGGGCCTGCTTCTGTGGGCCCTCGACAGCCCGGTCTTCGCCGCCTCTTTCTTTGCCGGAGTGCTGGCCGTCGGGTTGCCCTTGCTGTTCGTCGGCCGGGGGGGCGAGGCGCCGGCCGAGGCGGTGGAGAGCGGGACGGACCTGGCCCTCGTCCGGGCGGCCCTCGAAGCCTCGCCCGACGCGGCGGCGATAACCGATTCCAGCGGCGCTCTGGTCGCGGCCAACAACCGGTACGAAAGCGGGTTCGGGATCCGGCCGCCGCTCGAGCTTCCGTTCGGCGACGCCCTCGCCCCGGCGCTCGCGGCCGCCACCCGCGACGGACGGGCCCGGGCCGAGGGGCTGCAATCGGGCGAGCTCCGCCTCTGCGCCGAGGTCCGGGCCGCCGGCCAGGGCGAGGGCGCTCTTCTCTGGCGTTTCGTCCGCACCGGCCGCAAGGATGCCGCGGCCGAGGTCCGGTCGCTGCTCGGCGGAGAGACCGGCCGGCGCCTGGCCGAAGCCGGACTGATGGCGGCGCTCACCGCCGCCGACGGCCGGATCCTCGAAGCGAACGCGGCGTTCCACGCCCGCGCCGGCGGGGAGGCGGAGGTTGCCCCCGGCACTCCGCTCGTCGACCTTCTGGTGATGAACGAGCAGCACCAGTTCCAGTTCGCCCGCGAAGGCAAGGCCGGAGGCGCGCTCAGGATCCTTCAGGTGCCGCTCGCGGAAGAGGAAGGCGGGCCGAGCCTGTTCCTGCTCCTCGACGAGCTGGGCGGGGCCGGGACCGACTCCGCGCACAACATCAACGCCTTGCTCGAGATCCTTCCGCTCGGCCTCGCGCTTGCCGACCGCGACGGGCGCTTCGTCTATCTCAACGCCGCCTTCCGGCGCGCGGCCGGGCTGTCGAGGGCGGAAATGCCGACCTGGCCGAGCGACCTCGTCGTCGACGAGGACAAGGCCGCGGTCGCCGACTCCATCCGCCGTTTCGCGCGCGGCGCCTCGCTGTCCGGGGACGTCGCCGTTCGGCTGAAGGCCAATGCGGAGGAGCCGGTGGCCCTGACGGTGGCCGGAGCCCGAGGCCTCGGCGAGGCCGCCGTGCTGCTCTCGCTCAAGGACAATAGCGAGGAGGACCGCTTGAAGCGCCAGGTCGCCCAGGCGACCAAGATGCAAGCGGTCGGCCAGCTCGCCGGCGGGGTCGCCCACGATTTCAACAACATCCTCACCGCCATCATCGGCCATTGCGACCTCATGCTGATGCGCCACGCGCCCGGCGACAGCGACTATGACGACATCCAGCAGATCCGCTCCAACTCGAACCGCGCCGCCAGCCTGACCCGGCAGCTCCTCGCCTTCTCGCGCCAGCAGACTCTCCGGCCCCAGGTCCTGCAGCTGCCCGACGTCATCGCCGAGGTGTCGACCCTCCTCAAAAGGCTGCTCGGGGAGCGGGTCAAGCTCCAGGTCAAGCACGGCCGCGGCCTGGGAGCGGTGAGGGCCGATCCGGGCCAGCTCGAGCAGGTCATCGTCAACCTCGCGGTCAACGCGCGCGACGCGATGACGGTCAAGGACGACAACAGCGTCGGCCTGCTCACGCTCCACACCTATGCGGTGACTTCGGAGGACGTCCGCCGGATGGGAAGCGAGATCCTGCCCATCGCCGATTACACCGCGCTTCGGGTGTCCGACACCGGCACCGGGATCCCGCCCCATCTGCTGCCCAAGATCTTCGAGCCCTTCTTCACCACCAAGGAAGTGGGGAAGGGGACCGGCCTCGGCCTTTCCACGGTCTACGGGATCGTCAAGCAGTCGGGCGGCTTCATCTTCGCGGAGAGCGAGCCGGGCAAGGGGACGAGCTTCGTCATCTACCTTCCGGTCCACCGCTCCGAGGCGGCCGCGAAGCCGGCGCGCAAGGCGAGGGAGCCGGCCGGCGAGCTCTGGGGGACCGGAACCATCCTGCTCGTCGAGGACGAGGCGACGGTCCGCGCCGTCGCCGAGCGGGCTCTGACCCGGCACGGCTACACCGTGCTTCTCGCCGAGAATGGCGAGGCGGCGATCGAGATACTCGACCGCGAGAAGCGCGTGGACCTGATGATCTCGGACGTCGTCATGCCGACCATGGACGGCCCGACCACCGCCCGGGAGGCGCGGATCCGCCAGCCCGATCTGCCGATCCTCTTCATCTCCGGCTATGCCGAGGAGCAATTGCGCCAGTCGATCGACCTCGAGCGCGTCGCCTTCCTCGCCAAGCCCTTCTCGGTCCAGAAGCTCGCCGAGGCGACGCGGGACGCGCTGGTGATGAAATAGGCCCGACGCGGCCCTCCCGTCATCCCGGCGAAAGCCGGGACCTCGGGCCGGAAAGTCGCGGCGCGCCTCCCCCGAGACCCCGGCTTTCGCCGGGGTGACGGGCCGAGCCGCTTGCCGCGACTCGGCCCGTCAAAAAACTTGTTTCGCAAACGATAGTTACGCCTTAAGCGAGCCTTCGTGACCGCCCGCTCCATTCTGATCGTCGAAGACGAACCCCTGATCGCGATGATGCTCGAGGATTTCCTCGACTCGCTCGGCCACACCGTCGCCGGAACCTGCGACACCGTCTCAGAGGCGCTCGACCGGGTCATCCAGGGTGGGTTCGACGTCGCGATCATCGACGTCAACCTCAACGGCGAGCAGGTCTGGCCGGTCGCCGACCGCCTCGCCGCCCAGGGGGTCCCCTACGTCCTCGCCACCGGCGGCCATATCGAGCCGCCGCCCGCGCAGCATGCGAGCGTCCCGGTCCTCTCCAAGCCCTTCACCCTCGACGCGATCGAGCCGGCGCTGGCGGAGGCGTGCGGAGGCTGATCGTCCTCGCCATCGCAGATGGGGTGGGGGACCACATGAAGTGCGGTGGAGGGGTAGAAGGCGCCCGTGCCCGCTGGTTCTCGCCGGAACCTCCTACTTTACGGCAGATACCCTTCACCACCCTTCGGGTGGTCCCCCTCCCCACCGCTTCGCGGTAGGGAGGAAAGATGCTCAAGCTCCTTTTGATCCCGCTGTTCCTCTACGCGGCGGTCGCCGCCCTGGCATTCGCGTTCCAGGCCCGCCTGCTTTTCCCGGCAGGCGCCGTCGGCCCGGCAGGACCGCTCCCGCCCGGGGCTGAGCGCCTCGGCCTCGACACGCCCGACGGCGACCGACTTCATGGGATCCATATCGCGCCTTCGGCTCCACGCTCGGGCACGCTCATCCTCGGCTTCGGCGGCAACGGCTGGAACGCGGAGACGGCCGCCGCCTATCTTCACGGGCTTTTCCCCGAAGCGGACGTCGTCGCCTTCCATTATCGCGGCTATCGGCCTTCCACCGGCTCGCCGAACGCAGGCGCACTGGTCGAGGACTCGCCGCTCGTCCACGATCTCGCGGTGGGCAGGGCCCGTCCCGCCCGGACGGTCGCGATCGGCCTGAGCGTCGGAAGCGGGGTCGCGGCCGCACTGTCGACTCGGCGGCCGCTCGACGGACTGATCCTGGTCACTCCGTTCGATTCGATGACGAAGGTCGCGTCCGGCCACTATCCCTGGCTTCCGGTGAGCCTGCTGTTCCGGCATGAATTCCGGGCCGCCGACTGGCTTCGCGGCTCCCAGGTTCCGACGGCGATAATCGCGGCCGGACGCGACACCCTCATCCCGGCCGAGCGAACCGACGGCCTGCGCCGGTCCGCCGGCCGCCTCGTCTTCGACCGGACGATCCCCGGCGCCGGCCACAACGACATTTACGACCGCCCCGAATTCCGAACCGCGATGCGCGAAGCCCTGCGCCAAGTCGGCGGCTAGCCCGGCAGGCAGCAGCATCCGGCGCCTCTCCTTCGCCGGGCCGCAGGCCAATCAAATTTCAACGCAACGACGCAACGACGCAACGATGTCGTACCCGTCCCGCCAGCCCTCCGATTTCTGCAGGCCCCACAGACCTGCTGCCTTCGGCGGCGTAGGAGTCCCTAGACAGCCATGACGGCCGCTGCCTCGTAGCGTCGTTGCGTCTTTGGGTTGGAAATTGAAGGCCGCCGCCTCGTCGTCTTCACCGCAGCCAACGGCCCCGTCCACCTGACCGTCGCCCCGAGCGCGTCGAACGCCTCTCCTTCCTCTGGTGTCGCAGGAAGGGAGCCGATCCCAACGGGCCCGGGCCGAACGCGGCTTAGGCGAGCGTTTCGTTTTCGTCTCACATTTTCAAAGAGCCCCCGAGCTTCTCGCGACTCGGCTGGAAAGAACAATAGCGGAACATCAAGCCGCGATATCCTTCAGGATAGTCCGATTCGGACCTATCCCATGGTCAGTGCGTCGATCGCGCCCTGGAGGATGTAGGCGGCGGCCATCTTGTCGACGAGCTCGGCGCGGCGGGCCCGGCTCGCGTCGGCGTCGAGCAGGGTCCGGGTCACCGCCTGGGTCGACCAGCGCTCGTCCCAGAGCAGGACCGGGCGTTCGAGCGGCTCGAGGTTACGGGCGAAAGCGCGGACCGACTGGGTTCGAGGCGAATCGCTTCCGTCGAGGTTGAGCGGAAGCCCGACGACGAGTCCGGTCACCCGCTGGGCCTCGCACAGCGCCCGGAGCTTCTCCAGGTCCTTGCCGAACTTGCCGCGCTCGAGCAGCTGGGCCGGAGTGGCGATCGTCCAGTCCGCGTCGCACAAGGCGAGGCCGATCGTCCTGGTGCCGACGTCGAGCCCGAGCAGCCGCCCGCCTTCGGGAAGCACGTCGCGATAATCGGCGGCGGAGGTGGTGATCATTGCTCCACCGTCGCCCCAGCGAAGGCTGGGACCCATGCCGACTCCTCCGGACTGCCCCGCCTACACAATGGATGCCAGCCTTCGCTGGCATGACGCAGGCAGCTCACTTCCCCGCCTCGTACGCCTTCACCCGAGCCGCCGCGTCGGCACGCAGGTTCGACCAGAACAAAGCGTAATCGTAGACATGGTAATTGTTCCCCGGAAGCACATAGGGGCCGAGCTCGGGAGCCTCGCTTCCGATCAGTAGGAAGCCCCGCACGTCGCAGCGGGCAGGGACGCCCGGCGCCTTCAGCTGGCCCTGGGTCAGGGCCTCGTTGGGAACCAGCGTGCCGATATTGGCCGACGCCGGCGCCTCGCCGCCGGGCGCTCCGGTGAGCGGGTTGGTGCACAGCATCGGCGACCCGGCGCGGGAGATGCCCGTCGGCCCCGCCGACTTGTCGTAGACGTCGGTCACCTGCTTGGGGTCGGCGGGCTCGGCGAAGCTCTGCCAGCTCACCACGCAACCCGATTGCTCGCGCTCCTCGCAGGCGGGTAGCCCGAGCGACGGGAGATCGGCCGGAATCGAGACCGGCCAGCCGATCACATAGGCCGCGACCACCCTCTTCGCCTCGGGCTTTCCGGCGATCCGCTCGGCGAGCAGTCGCATCAAGTGGAGGCTGCCCTGGCTGTGGCCGGCGAGGATGATCGGCCGGTCTTTCGGCACTTCGAGCAGGAACTGGTCGAACGCTGCGGCGACGTCGCGATAGGCGAAGTCGAGCGCCTTCTGAGCTTCCGCCTTGGTGGTCAGGAAGGCTCCGAACGTCGCCTGCCTGTATCTGGGCGCCCAGATGTCGGCGACCGCGTTGAACACGCTCGACTGGCTCTGGACGAACAATTTCGCCCGCCACCGGGATTCCGGATCGGCGAGAGGCGCGTTCCAGTGCGACGTCTGAAGGTAGGACGTGGGGTGGATGAAAAAGGCCGACGCCGTCGCCGTGCCCTCGCGCTTCAGTCCGGCCGGCATCCACAGGCCGGGGCTGTCCGGAAGGTCCGGACGGGCGATCCACAATCTCTTGTCGGCATAGGCCTTCGGAGCGGGCGGCGGTCCGCCCTCGAAGGCCGCCGACGGAACCATCGCGAACCGCATCAGGTCGGCTCCGAACAGCCGGTAGACGAGCGCCGCGGCGACGACGAGCATGGTCAGCCCGGCCACCACCCAAAGGAACCGCCGCGCCAGCATCAAATCCTCCCCGCCTGCATCGCCGCTGCACAAGCGGATGGTAGAATCGAATGCAAGCTCTAGGATCGGCGCGGGGAGGATCAATATGACGGAGGGCGAGCAGCTGGACCACCAGGCCTGGCCGTTCCGGGCACTTCTGCTGCTGGCGCTCGGAGCGGGCCTGGGGCTGGCGATCCATTTCCTCACGCGCGGACCCGAAGTGTGGCAGTGGACGGAAAATCCGGTGAAGCTCGGCACTGCCGCTTTCCTCGCTGCCGGCGGGATCGTTTTCGCTTTCTCGCTCGAGCGGCTGCGCTGGGCCTGGTCTGCAGCCTTCGCCGCGGCCGCGGGGTGCATCGTCGGCTTCGTCACCTATTGGAACGGTCAGCCTCAAAGCTGGGGCGCGGGCGAGGGCTGGCAGCTCACCTCGGTCCTCCTCGCCCTCGTCATCGCGGTTCCGCTCTTCCAGGCCAGTCGCGACTCCGGCCGCGTGGAGCTCGATTACCGGACGGTCCACGGCTACGCCTGGACCAACGTGGTCCTGTGGTTCGTCGCCTGGGGCTTCGTCGGCATCGTCTACCTGATGCTGAACCTGCTCGCCGAGCTGTTCCAGCTGATCGGGATCAAGGTCGTCCGCGACCTCCTGAACGAGCCCTGGTTCGGGCCGGCGATGGTCGGGGCGGCCCTGGGCGCGGCCGTCGGCCTGCTTCGGGAGCGCGACCGGGTCCTCGGCCTGTTGCAAAGGGTGGCGACGGCGATCCTCTCCGTGCTCGCGCCGATTCTCGCCGCCGGCCTTGTCCTTTTCGTCCTCGCTCTGCCCGCCACGGGCCTCCAGCCCCTGTGGGACCAGACGAACGCCACGACTCCGATCCTGCTGAGCTGCGTGGTCGGAGCAGTCATCCTGGTCAACGCAGCGATCGGCAGCAGCGCTGAAGAGGAATCGCGCTCGCGGATCGTCCGCTGGGCCGCGGCGGCGCTGGCGGCGGTTGCGCTTCCTCTGGCGGCCGTCGCCGCTGTCTCAACCGGCCAGCGAATCGCTCAGCATGGCTTCACGCCGGACCGACTGTGGGCGGTCGTGTTCGTCGCGATCACCGTGGCCGGAGCCTCAGCCTATCTGTTCGCCCTGGTCCGCGGCCCCGACCGATGGCCGGCGATGCTCCGAACCGTGAACCTCCGGCTCGCCATGGGCATCTGCCTCCTCGCCCTGTTCCTCGCACTCCCGATCGTGAGCTTCGGGGCGATCTCGACCCGAGACCAGGTGGCGCGCCTTCAGTCCGGCCGCATCCCTGCGGACAAGTTCGATTGGGCCGCCCTGCGCTTCGACTTCGGTCCCGCCGGCCGCCGCGCGCTGGAGCGTCTGTCGCGGAGCCGGAATGCCGCGATCCGCGAGCATGCCGGGGTCGTGCTGGCTGCGAAGAGCCGATGGGAAGCCCGCGGCGACATCGAGGATTATGTCGAAGCGCCCCGGCAGATGCGAGTCTTCCCGGGCGGCACCCCCGTCCCCGCCGATCTGCGGCAGGCGGTCCTCGGCCGCCCGGGCCGACCCGGCGCCTGCCGGGGGAAAGGCGAATGCTTCCTCTACTGGAAGCCGGGCGAGGAGATTGCCGTCGCCATCCTCGATCGCTGTACGCAGGCTTCCGCGGCGGAGCAGCGGTACGGCTGCGACCTCCAGCGCGTCGTCATCAGCCGCGACGGCGGCCGCTGGAGCCTTTCTTCGGACGGGACTCTGCTTCAGACCGCAACCGCCGGAGAGCAGGCCGCCGTTGAGAATGCACGGCGGCGGCAGGCCCTTCGCCGCGGCGAGATCGAGATCCGGGAAGTGACCCGCCGGCAGCTGTTCGTCGGCGGCAAGCCGGTCGACAGCGACTTCGAATAGCGCTCCTTGCCGCATTGCAGCGCGAATGCTAGCGCGCCCCCATGTCCGTAGACGCCGCAACCGTCCGCCACATCGCCAAGCTCGCCCGGATCGCCGTGTCGGACTCCGAGGTCGAGTCGCTCGCGCCCGAGCTCAACAACATCCTCGGCTGGGTCGAGCAGCTTCAGGAGGTCGACGTCGAGGGCGTGGAGCCGATGACGGCCGTCATCCCGAACACGCTCCGGCTGCGCGAGGACGTCGTCACCGACGGCGGCAAGCAGGGCGACGTCCTGGCCAATGCCCCCGCCGCGGAGCACGGCTTCTTCGCCGTTCCCAAGGTGATCGAATGATGTCGAACCTCCTCGTCGCCCCAGCGAAGGCTGGGGCCCCGGCGGGTGAAGAACGCCGGCGCTTTTCACCCCCTGGGATCCCAGCCTACGCTGGGATGACGGTCTGATGACAGACCTCACCGACCTCGGGATCGCGGCGATCCGCGACGGAGTGCGCGACGGCGCCTTCTCCGCCCGCGAAGTCGCCGGGGCCTTCAGCTCGGCGGTCGAGAAGGGCAGGACCCTCAACGCCTTCACCGTCGAGACTCCGGACCACGCACTCGCCGCCGCCGACGCCGCGGACTCCGCACGCGCTTCGGGCGACCTCAAGCCGCTCTCCGGAGTGCCGCTCGGGATCAAGGACCTCTTCGCCACCGAGGGCGTCGCGACGACCGCCGGGAGCAGGATCCTCCAGGGCTTCGAGCCGCGCTACGAATCGACCGTCAGCGCCAACCTCTTCGCCGCCGGCGCCGGGATGCTCGGCAAGCTCAACATGGACGAGTTCGCGATGGGCTCGTCGAACGAGACCAGCGCCTGGGGGCCGGTGCTGTCGCCGTGGCGGCGGAACGACGGAGGCAATGCCGCTCTCACGCCCGGCGGAAGCTCGGGCGGCTCGGCTGCGGCCGTCGCGGCCCGGCTCGCGCCCGGAGTCACCGGGACCGACACCGGAGGCTCGATCCGCCAGCCGGCCGCCTTCGTCGGGATCACCGGGATCAAGCCGACCTACGGGCGCTGCTCGCGCTGGGGGGTCGTCGCCTTCGCCTCCAGCCTCGACCAGGCCGGGCCGATGGCGCGCGACGTGCGCGACTGCGCGATCCTGCTCGAAGCCATGGCCGGCTTCGACCCGAAGGATTCGACCTCGCTCGATCTTCCGGTCCCGAACTGGGAGGCGGCGCTGAGCAGCGACGTGCGCGGCAAGAGGATCGGGATCCCGAAGGAATATCGGATCGAGGGCGTGCCGGCGGAGATCGACCGGGTCTGGGAGCGGGGGATCGCGCTGATGCGGGATGCCGGCGCCGAGATCGTCGAAGTCTCGCTGCCCCATACGAAATACGCGCTTCCGACCTATTACATCATCGCGCCCGCCGAGGCCTCGTCCAACCTCGCCCGCTACGACGGCGTCCGCTACGGCCGCCGTGTGGCGCCGCAGAACGGCAACCTCACCGACATGTACGAAGCGACCCGCGCCGAAGGCTTCGGAGCCGAGGTCAAGCGCCGGATCATGATCGGCACCTACGTCCTCTCGGCCGGCTTCTACGACGCCTATTTCAACCGCGCCCAGAAGGTGAGGGCTCTGATCGCCCGCGACTTCGAGCGGGTCTGGGAGAAGTGCGACCTGATTCTCACTCCGACGGCGCCGTCGGCCGCCTTCGCGCTCGGCGAGAAGAGCGCCGACCCGATCGCCATGTACCTGAACGACGTCTTCGCCGTTCCGGCCAGCCTCGCGGGTCTCCCCGCCATCAGCGTCCCCGCCGGACTCAACGACGAGGGCCTGCCGCTCGGCCTCCAGCTGGTCGGAAGGGCTCTGGACGAACAGGGCGTCCTCAACGCCGCGCTGGCGCTTGAGGAGCGCGCAGGCTTCACCGCAAGGCCGGAGGCGTGGTGGTGAGGGTCGTGCCGCTTCATTTCGTCACCCCAGCGAAAGCTGGGGTCCATGCCGGGCCCGAGGCCGGCGCCAGAGTCGGCATGGATGCCAGCCTTCGCTGGCATGACGGCGGAGAGCCTCGATGACCGACTATCGAATCCAGGGCGCCACCGGCGAATGGGAAGTGGTGATCGGCCTGGAGGTCCATGCCCAGGTGACCTCGAACGCCAAGCTCTTCTCCGGTGCCTCGACCGAGTTCGGGGCCGAGCCCAACAGCCAGGTCAGCCTGGTCGACGCGGCGATGCCCGGGATGCTTCCCGTCCCCAACGCCGAATGCATCCGCCAGGCCGTCCGCACCGGGATGGCGCTCGAGGCGAAGATAAATCCCTGGTCGCGCTTCGACCGGAAGAATTATTTCTACGCCGACCTCCCGCAGGGCTATCAGATCAGCCAGCTCTACCACCCGATCGTCGGCGAGGGCGAGATCGAGATCCTTCTCGACGACAAGGACGAATCCACCGCCAAGCGGATCGGGGTCGAGCGAATCCATCTCGAGCAGGACGCGGGCAAGCTCATGCACGACCAGCATCCCAGCTTCTCCTATGTCGACCTCAACCGCTCGGGCGTCGCCTTGATGGAGATCGTCTCGAAGCCCGACATGAGAAGTCCCGAGGAAGCAGGGGCTTACATCCGCAAGCTGAGAGCGATTTTGCGCTACGTGGGAAGCTGCGACGGCAATATGGAGCAGGGCTCGATGCGCGCCGACGTCAACGTCAGCGTGCGAAGGCCGGGCGGCGGGCTCGGCACCCGGACGGAGACCAAGAACGTCAATTCGGTGCGCTTCATCATGGCTGCGATCGAGCATGAGGCGAACCGGCAGGTCGACATCCTCGAGGCGGGCGGATCGATCGTCCAGGAAACCCGGCTGTGGGACCCGGACAGGTCCGAGACCCGAAGCCTCCGGTCCAAGGAGGAAGCGCACGATTATCGCTACTTCCCCGACCCCGATCTGCTCCCGGTCGAGCTTTCCGACGATTTCCTGGTGGAATGCCGAGCCTCGCTGCCCGAGCTGCCCGACGCCAAGCGCCGCCGCTATGAGCAGGGGCTTGGCCTTTCCGCCTACAATGCGAGCGTCCTCACCGCCGACGTCACCACCGCCCGGTGGTTCGAGTCGCTTCTCGAAAAGCTCGGCGAGGAGCATGCCCAGCGCGCGGGCAACTGGGTCACTTCCGATCTGTTCGGAGCGCTCAACCGGCTCGGCAAGAGCATCGAGGAAAGCCCCGTCACGCCCGCCCAGGCCGCCGAGCTGCTCCGGCTCACCGCCGACGGGACCCTGTCCGGAACCCTCGCCAAGCAGGTCTTCGAGATCATGCTCGAGACCGGCCAGGATCCGGGCACCATCGTCGAGGAGCGCGGCCTCAAGCAGACCAGCGACACCGGAGCCATCGACCAGGCCATCGCCGACGTGCTCGCCGCCAACCCGGACAAGGTCGCCGAATATCGCGGCGGCAAGGACAAGCTTTTCGGCTTTTTCGTCGGCCAGGTGATGAAGGCGATGCAGGGCAAGGCCAATCCCGGGGTGGTCAACGAGCTTCTCAGGAAGGCGCTCGGCTAGCCGTCGTCATTGCGAGCAAAGCGGAGCAATCCAGCGCTGCATCTCGACTGCTGGATTGCTTCGTCGCTCCGCTCCTCGCAATGACGGCCGGATGATCAAGCTCGGCAGAAGGACGGTGAACGCCGTCCGCTACCTGTTGGAAGACCTGCTTCCGTCGGCCCTTCGCGATTCGCCCCTGTTCCTGCCGGTCATGTACCTGGCCTGGGGGAGGGACGCGCTCCGGGTCATAAGCTTCCGCGACAGGCTTCGAACGATGACTCCCGAAGAATATGCGGGTTTCTATGCCCGGATCACCCCGATCCATGGCGACTGCGACCTGAACCGGCCCTGCGTCGACCGGATCCTGGCGGAGGTAGCCGGTACCACCGTCCTTGACGCCGGCTGCGGCCGAGGGAGCCTCGCCCGGCTGATCGCCGGTGCCGATTCGGAACGAACGGTGGTGGGTGCCGATCTGGCTCCGCCCTCGGGCGAAAATCCGCCCAACCTGAGCTTCGTGGAAGGCTGGCTTGGCCGACTCCCGTTCGCCGACGGATCGTTCGACACGGTCGTCTGCACCCACACTCTTGAGCATATCCTCGACATCGACGAGGCGGTCGCCGACCTCAGGCGGATCGCCCGCCGCCGGCTGATCCTGGTTGTGCCGAGGGAGCGGGAGGCGCGCTATCCGCTCAACCTACACGTCCATTTCTTCCCTTACGCCCACACCTTCCTCAACCGGATTCGCGCCCCCGCGGGCCTGTTCCGGTGCGAGATCCTTCACCGGGACATCTATTATCGCGAAGATGTCGTTGCCGCGAAGATCTAGCCCGGCCCTCCCTGCTTGCGGCGGAGCCCGTTCCGGGTCATCCACGGCCCCATGAAGAGCTTCTGGCCGCTTGCGCTTCTGCTTTCCGCCAGCTCCGCGGCGGGTGCGCCTGCGCGCATAGGTTTCGACTCGCAGACGCTCCTGAAGCATCGGCTGCGGGGGGAAACACGCGTCGTCGGGCGGGCCGGGGACGAGCCGACCTTTTCGGGCATTCCGGTCATCGTCTCGATCTCTCCCGAAGGAGATGTCACCTCCGCGCGGGTGGATCGCGACGAGAATGACGAAGACGCGGATCCGGCACTGGCCCTGGCGGCCGCGCGCCGCTGGAAGTTCAGGCCTTTCCGCTATCGAGGCACGGCCGTGGCCGCACAGGGCGTGATCTCGATCGATTATCGGCCCGCCCCGAAATGGAGGAACCCGACCGCAAAGCTGCCGGCCATCGATTATTCCAACCTCGAGATAAGCCTGGCCCGCTCGAACTGCTTTGGGGACTGCCCCGATTACGACGTCACGATCCGCGGGGACGGCACGGTCGAGTTCAACAACCGCGCGCTGCCTTGGGAGGAAGGTGTCGAACGCCGCAAGTTCAGTCCCGGGCGCGGCGTGCTGATCCCGGGCCGGCACCTGTCGCGGATCGAGCGGCCCGCGCTGGACTCGCTGATCGAGAAATTCCGGGCAGCGCATTTTTTCGGGCTGGAGCGGAAATATTCGGCGCGGATAACGGACAATCCGACCTACATACTGAGCTTCCGGACGGGCGGCCGCGCCTGGACCGTCACCGATTATGTCGGCGACCGGGCGGGCATGCCTGCCGTGGTCACCCGATTGGAAGACGCCATCGATGCGGCCGCCGGAACGTCGCGCTGGGTGAGCGGCGACGAAAGCACTGTTGCGGCTTTGAAGGCCGAGGGTTTCGACTTCGGCTCAGCGGAAGCGGCCGAGCTGGCCGCCGCCGCGGCGGGCTGGCGGGAGTCTCCGGAGGCCGTGATAATCGGCCTCCTCGACTCCGGAGTATCGCCCGACCGGATGATGCCCGCGGAAGGAGCGCTGCCGCAGGCCTCGCTCGGCGAGAGGCTGCTGGTCGCGGCCATCGGCCAGCACCGTCCGCGGCTGTTCGACTGGCTGGCGAGTCGCGGCTGGCTGGGGCGGGTGTCGCGGGAGCGATTGTCGACGGCTTTCGCCGAAGGCGCGGGGGGCTGCGATCCGGCCGTCGCGCGCGCCCTGGTTGCAGCCGGCGCGGATCCCAAGGCTGGTACCGCCCGGACCGTGGGAAGCGGGCAGATAAAGGGGGCTTCGGCCCTGATGTCGGCAGTCACCGCTTACGGCCCCTGCCGCGGGCTGCCCCTCGACGCTCTGGTGGCTGAGCTTGCCGGCCTCGGAGTCGATCCCAACGCCGTCGATTCCGACGGGCGGAACGCGCTTTACCTGGTGGAAGACCCCGACCTGCAAGAGCGGCTGCTTGCTCTGGGCGTTCGAGCGGATGTTCATGACACGATGGGGCGTTCCGCCGTCTTCACGGCATGGAGCGACCGAACCGTGCTCGGACTGCTCGACGCCGGTGCCGATCCCCGGGGACTTTTCTCCGACGGCAAGACTCTGCGGCGCGAGCGCGGAATGCCCGCCGTCAGCGCATGGCTCGAGGAGCACGGGATCGACTAGGGGTTGGACGCCTTCGCGATCCTCGCCTGCCAGAGGACGAGGAGCGGGATGGTGCCCAGCTCCATGGCCAGGCCGAAGATGTGGCCGGTTCCCGGCACACCGGACGCGACCAGCCCGAAGAGCCGTCCGAGGCCCCCGATCACCACCAGGAAGGCGAGCAGCCGGAAGCGCGCCGTCTTTCCTTCGATCCCGGGAATGCAGCTCGCGAAGGCGAGGCCGATGGCGAAGAGCAGGCCCGAAAGGTATCTGAAATGGCTGTCGAGGTCGGCGGGGACCGGACTCGCCACGCCGTGAAGGAAGGCGGGACCCTCGATCATGCCCGAGCCGCCCGCCAGGAGCGGAACGACGCAGCCCAGCGCCACCGCCGCCTGGAGGAGCCGCCGCTCGATCGTCAAACGTTGAACCGGAACAGCATGATGTCGCCGTCCTGGACGACATATTCCTTGCCTTCGGAGCGCATCCTTCCGGCCTCCTTGGCGCCCGCCTCGCCGCCATGCTTGACGAAATCCTCGTAGGCGATGGTCTCCGCCCGGATGAATCCGCGCTCGAAATCGGTGTGGATCACGCCCGCCGCCTGGGGCGCCTTCGAGCCTTTCTCGACCGTCCAGGCCCGCGATTCCTTCGGGCCTGCGGTGAAGAAGGTGATGAGGTGGAGGAGGTCGTAGCCGGCGCGGATCACCCGGGCGAGGCCGGTCTCCTCCAGTCCCAGGTCCCTTAGGAACTCGGGCCGATCGGCGGGGTCCATCGTCGCGATCTCGGCCTCGATCGCGGCAGAGATGACGACCGCTCCGGCGCCTTCCGCGCCGGCTTTCTCGAAGACCCGGGCGCTGTGGGCGTTGCCGCCGGCGGCGTCGCCCTCGTCGACGTTGCAGACGTACAGGACCGGCTTGGCGGTGAGCAGCTGCGCCCGCTCCAGCGCCAGCTTCTCCTCCTCGTCGTGAGGCTCGGTGAGCCGAGCCGGCTTCGACTCGCGGAGCAGATCCAGCGCCTGGCCGAGAACCGACGCCTGCACCTTGGCTTCCTTGTCCCCCTGCTGCGCTTTCTTGGCGAGTGCCGGGACCCTTTTCTCGAGGCTCTCTAGGTCGGCGAGCATCAGCTCGGTTTCCACCGTCTCGGCGTCCGCCACCGGATCGACCCGGCCCTCGACATGTGTAACGTCGCCGCCCTCGAAGCAGCGCAGCACGTGGACGATCGCATCGACCTCGCGGATGTTGCCGAGGAACTGGTTGCCCAGCCCCTCGCCCTTGGAGGCGCCTCGGACCAGCCCGGCGATGTCAACGAACTCGAGCTGGGTTCCGATCTCCTGGGCGGACTTGGCGACCCGGGCGATCTCGTCGAGCCGGGGATCGGGCACCGCCACCCGGCCGACGTTCGGCTCGATCGTGCAGAAGGGATAATTGGCCGCCTGCGCCGCCGCGGTCTCGGTCAGCGCATTGAACAAAGTCGATTTGCCGACATTGGGAAGGCCGACGATACCGCAACGAAAACCCATGGCTTCTCAGTTACTCCGAAAGGACCGTCATGCTGAACTCGTTTCAGCATCCAGTTCGATGAAGGCCGGCGATGCTCGAAAATGGACCCTGAAACAAGTTCAGGGTGACGGCCCGACCAAGACCTGCTACATACGTAGCATGATGGTGATGAAATCTGTCGCGCTGGCGCTGGCCGCCTCGACCGCGTTCGCCTGTTCCGCTCAGGCGCGGGTTTCGCCAGCGAAGATCGATTCCGCCGCCCGCGCCGCAATGCAGCGGACCGGGGCCCGAGGCCTCGCAATGGCGGTCGTCGAGGACGGCAAGCCCGTCTTCGTCCGTGCCTGGGGCCATCGCAACGCGTCCGGCGATCCGCTGGGGACGGATTCGATCATGTACGGGGCGTCGCTGACCAAGGCGGTCTTCGCCTACACGGTCATGCAGCTCGTCGATGAGGGCCGCCTCGATCTCGATCGCCCGGTCGCCGAATATCTGCCGCGCCCGCTTCCCGAATACGGCAATCTCGACGCCTACGGCAATTGGGGCGACCTCGCCGGCGACGAGCGCTGGCGAAGGCTGACCGCGCGCCACCTGCTCACCCACAGCTCGGGCTTCAGAAATTTCTCCTGGGACGAGCCGGACCAGAAGCTGCGGATCAACTTCGACCCGGGGACCCGCTACGCTTATTCGGGCGAAGGGATCATCCTACTCCAGTTCATCATCGAGAAGGGGCTCGGCCTCGATCTCGGGGCCGAGATGAAGCGGCGGGTGTTCGATCGCTTCGGAATGAAGAATACGAGCATGAGGTGGCGGCCCGATTTCGCCCGAAATCTCGCCGACGGCTGGATGAAGGACGGCAAGGTCGAGCCCCACGACGAGCGAAGCCGGGTCCGGGCGGCCGGCTCGATGGACACGACCGTCGCGGACTTCGCCCGGTTCGCCGCCGCCTTCATGCGCGGCGAAGGGCTGAAGCCGTCTTCACGGGCGGAGATGCTCAAGCCGCTACTGCCGATCGCTTCGCTCTCCCAGTTCCCCACGATGGCTCCCGACGCGCCTCCCGGGAAGCGCTGGAAAGGGCTTGCCGCCGGGCTGGGCGTGGTCACCTTCGATGGGCCGCAGGGCAGGGGCTTCTTCAAGGGCGGCCACAACGACAGCACTGGCAACAGCTGGGTCTGCCTGGAACGGGGCCGCCGCTGCGTCATCCTCCTCGCCAACGACGTCCGGGCCGAAGCCGCCTTCCCGGAGCTGGTCGAGTCGGTGCTCGGCGACACCGGCCTGCCCTGGCGCTGGGAATATGGCTGGCTGCCCGAATAGGCCGCTCGTCCCCCACCGTCATTCCGGCGAAAGCCGCAATCCATGAACACGGGCAGGCTCGGTCTGGACGGGCCACGGTGTTCAGGGATCCCGGATCAAGTCCGGGCTGAGTTCCGCAGCCCGGATCTCGTGCGGCCTCAGCAGCACCAGCGCCGAGAGCCCCGCCACCACCGCTGCCCCCGCGGCCACGAAGGCCGCAACCGCGAAGGCCTCCGCCAGCGCTTCTCCCCGGGCGGCCAGCACTCCGCCGACGAGGGCCGTCGCGATCAGCCCGCCGGTGCGCGCAACCGCGCTATTGAAGCCGTTGGCGGTCCCGACATGGTCGCCGTCGACGGACGCCATCACCGCGGTCGTCAGCGGTGCAACCGCTCCGGCCATTCCGACGGCGATCAGGAGCACCGGCGGAAGAACGCTCGTCCAATAGGATCCGCCTTCGCCGATCCGGGCTGCCAAGGCGAAGCCGGCGGCGACGATCAGTGGACCGACGGTGAGCGGAAGGCGCGGGCCGATCCGCGCCGCCACGGCGCCCATCCCCCGCGAGGCGAGGCCGATCACCGCCGGCAAGGGGAGAAGCGCTGCTCCCGCCTCCACCGGAGAATAGCCGCGAAGCTCGATCAGCAGGTAGGGCAGAAGCACGAACAGCCCGCCGAGCGCCGCGTAGAGGAAGAAGGTGAGGAGGGTGAGCCCGACGAAGCTCGCGGTCCCGAACAAGGCGAGCGGCATGATCGCCGCTTCGCCCCGCCGGCGCTCGATGCCGACGAAAGCGAGCAGTGCGAAACCGCCCAGCGCCGTCGCCGCCAGGCCCTGCACCGCGAGGCTGCCGCCGCCCGAGACCATTGTCAGTCCCCAGGTGACCGCCGCAAGGCCGAGGGTCGCGGTCCCGACCCCGAGCCAGTCGAGGGGCGCCCGTACCTCCTCCCGGCTCTCGGCGACATGGCGCCAGCCGAGCCACAAGGCGCCGGCCGCGACCGGCAGGTTGACCAGGAAGATCGAGCGCCAGCCGACGGTCTCGACCAGCCAGCCCCCGAGCAGCGGCCCGAGCGCCCCGGCGATCGCGCCCGCCGCCGCCCAGCTTCCGATCGCGCGCCCGCGCGCCTCCCCGGCGAAGGCGGCTCCGAGCAGCGCGAGGCTGTTGGGCATCAGCATCGCGGAGGCGATCCCCTGGAGCGCTCGGCCCGCCAGCAGCAAGTGAAGGGAAGGGGCGAGCGCGCACAAGGCCGAGGCAAGGGCGAACAGGGCTATTCCCAGAAGGAACAGCCGGCGTCGCCCGAACTTGTCCCCGGCCGCTCCGCCGAGCAGCAGGAGCGCGCTCAGCGGGAGCAGATAGGCGTTGACGATCCATTGCAGGCCGGCAGCCTCCGCCCGGAGGTCCGCCCCGATCGCCGGTAGGGCGACGTTCACCACCGACCCGTCGACGAAGGCGAGGCTGGAGGCGAGGATCGAGGCGAGCAGGGTGAGCCCGGCGCCGGCCCCGGAGCCTGCTTGCCGGGCGCTCGCGGCGAGGCCGGGATCGCACGGCCCGGCGATCGCCCCGCTCACGAGCGGTAGTTGAAGCTGATGCTGATCCGCTCGCCCTTGCCCGTCCCGGGCGCGACTTCGTGCCTCAGCCAGCTCTCCCACAGGTAGACGGATCCCCGCTCCGGCTCGGCGTAGACGAACGTCCTCAGATCTTCCGGAGCGTCGGGCCGCCTCGGCGGCGCCGCCATCATCATCGCCAGTCGGGGATCCTCCAGCTTGAGCGCCCCCGAACCGGGGGGCACGGTCACGTAGACGGTGCCGGAAACCGCGCTGTGCGGATGGATGTGGCCGGAATGCGTCCCGCCGGGCCTCAGGACGTTGACCCACAGGCTGTCGAGCCTGAGCCGCCGCCCGCCAAGATCGAAGGCGCAATCGGCGGCGAAGGCGGCGACGTGGCGGTTGAGGTTCCGCACCAGGTCGGCGAAAGCGGGATCGCGCCGGGGCAGGTCGTTTAGCGATGCGTAGGACGTATAGCCGCGATAGCCGTGGTCGCGGGACCAGCGCCGGCCGGCCTCATCCTCCCGCGCAAGCGCGCGGCAGGAATCCTCGAGCTCCGCGACGAGCCCGGGATCGCCGATCTCCCCCTGGTAGAATCGGCTGGCGAAAAGGGGGCGGGTCGGCATCGTGCAGGGTTAGACCATCCCGGCCCGGTGGGCGACCCTGGAGCAGGATCGGTTTTGGCCGGCCTGACCCGTCATTCCGGACTTGATCCGGAATCCATGAACACCGTCCTCGCTCCAGTCGAAACTGGCCGTGTTCATGGATCCGGCTTTCGCGGGATGACGAGAAACGGGACCAAGCTGAGATGAACCCGTGCTAGGCGCTTCCGGACCCGCTGCAGCTCCACCGGGCCGTGATGCTCGAAATGCTTCCGTGCCGCCGGACGCTGATCTGCGCCGATTGGTGGGTGCGTCCGTCCGCTCCGACGTCGTCGGCAGGCCCGGGGGCCGGCGCGATGAGGACTTTGAAGCTGTTGTTGCCGTAGCGGGCTCCGCGGGCGGGGAAGCCGGCCTGGTCGAGCCGTTCGAGCAGAAGCAGGTCGCCTTCCGCGTTGACCACCGCGTTCTTCTTGGTGGCGACGACGAGCACGGCCGGGCCGTCATGCGCATAGCAGGCGGCCTCCTTCAGCGCGTTCGCGCCGACATCGGCTTCGGTGAGAGCTTGCAGCGGGATGCCGGTGCCGGGTGCGGCAGCGGCGGCGAGGGGTGCCCCGAGGGCCAGCAGCAAAAGTGACCTCATGGCCCGATTATGCGCTCGCCCGGGCCTTTCCGCAAGCTGGCGCTTTTCCGGAACCCGCCGCGTCGGTCCGGGTTGGCGGATCAGGCAATCGGAAGGGAGATCGATCATGGCAGGACAAAGCAGGCTCGCGATCGTCACCGGAGCGTCGAGCGGGATCGGGCTCGAGCTCGCGAAGCTCGCCGCCGGAGAAGGCTTCGACCTGATCGTCGCGGCCGATACGCCCCTGGTCGACGCTTCGAGCGAGCTTCGGAGTCTCGGGGTCGAGGTGCTCAACGTCGAGACCGACCTTTCCACCTTCGAAGGCGTCGAACGGCTGCTCCAGGCGGCCGGCGGGCGCCGGGTCGACCTGCTGGTCGCCAATGCGGGCCACGGCCTCGGCCGGGCCTTCCTCGATCAGGATCCGGCACAATGGCGCCACGTCATCGACACCAACGTCACCGGGACGGTCTATCTCGTCCAGCAGGTGGCCAAGTCGATGGTCGCCCGGAACGAAGGCCGGATCCTGATCACCGGCTCGATCGCCGGGCACATGGCCGGCGCCTTCCAGGCCGTCTACAACGGGACCAAGGCCTTCATCGACTCTTTCGCCGACGCCCTCGTCAACGAGCTCAAGGACAGCGAGGTCACGGTCACCTGCCTCAAGCCCGGCGCAACCGACACCCACTTCTTCGAGCGCGCCGACCTCAAGGACACCAGGGTCGGAACGGCGCCGAAGGACGATCCGGCGGCGGTCGCGAAGACCGGCTGGGAAGCCATGAAGAAGGGCGAGCGCAGCGTCATCCACGGCCTCCACAACAAGCTCCAGGTCGCCGCCGCCTCGGTGCTCGGCGGCGGAGTCTCGGGCGAGATGCACCGCCATCTCGCCGAGCCCGGCACCGCGTCCGACAAGGACCATAGCGACCCGCGCTGATCCGTCTCCCGTCATTCCGGCGAAAGCCGGAGTCCATGAACGTCAAGGTCCGAAGCGGAGGAATCGTTTCCCGGCGAAGGCCGGGACCCAGCCCCCACTGTCGGCGCCGCTGGACCCCGGCCTTCGCCGGGGAACAGCTGCTTCGTTCGTGCCGGCCCCGGCAGCGGCCTGCCGCTACCGCCCGCGGCCGGCCCTACTTGTTGGTCGAGCTGGTCCAGTGCGGCTTGCGAAGGCCCGCATTGACCCCCTCGATCTTGTTGACCAGGCCGCCGAGATAATTGCCGAACTTCGCGCCCGGGACGAAGACGACCGGGCGAACCCGGTCCGAAGGGATTGCGGCCGGGATCGGGATGTCGCCGGCGGCGCGCGGGCGGAAGGTGGCGCGCATCGGAGCGATGTCCGGAGATTTCGAAAAGGGCCCGGCAAGCCCGGCCTTGAAGACGTCGCCGATCTCCGGCGGGTCCTGCCCCTCGGCCCAGTCCGGCTCGGCTTCGACCACTCCAAGGTCGGTGACCGTGCCCGGAGCGAGCTCGAAGGCGTAGGAGCCGAGCGAGAAGCTGGTATTGCCGAAGCCCTGCACGACCCAGGTGTCGGGCTCGACCTCGACCAGGAGCAGCCGGGTGGCGGGGCCCTTCGCGACCGGCTTGTAGCGGAATCCTTCGGTTGGAAGCTGGCCCGCCGCGACGGGATTGCTCCGGGCCTTGCCGAGGCCCCGGATGTCGCCGAGCGCGGGATCGTAGCGGCCGAAGGCGAGACCGGTCTTGAGCGGCATCGTCTTGCGGGATCCCGGGAAGTTGGCGAACGGGTTCTTGAGCAGCCTGTACTCGACGAGGATATAGGCCTTGGCCGGGTCGAGCGCCGCCGGGACCTTCGGAAGGGTCTTCGCCGCGGCGGGCGAAGCGGCCGCCAGCGCGAGCGCGGCCAGGAGCGCGGGCCGGCTCATTGCGGAAGCACCTCGCCGGTGGGCTCGGCCGAGGCGGCGAGGGCGTAGAGCCGCTCCGCCCGCTGCGCCTTGCCGAGCTTCCTGAGCTCGTCCGACACCGAATCGCTCGCCTTGACCCGGCGATAGCCCTTCTCGGTCATGCAGGTCCGAAGCACGTTCTTCACCATGTGGCGCTGCTCCTTCGAAGCCATGAAGCCGGCGAGGAAGGCGCCGGCCGCGGCCGCGTAGATGTTGGGGGAATAAGGGACGTAAGGAACCGGCCTTCGGACCCCGCCGGCAAGCTCGACGCATTCCGAAAGATCCGCTTCGAACGATCCCCGCTCGACGTCCGGCTTGTGGAAATAGACCGGCTCCGCCGCCGCAGCGACCGGGGCCAGCGCCAAGGCCGCCGCGATCGCAATCCCTGCTCGTCTCATGAATCGCCCCCGATCCGCGCAGGCTATCCTGCCCGCGCGCCGCCCGCAACCGCTTCTCCCGGCGACCCTTGCCGGCCCGGCGCCGCGTTCAGGCCTCGGGCCGGGTCGCGATCCAGCTTCCGCCGATCAGGCCCGCCCCGGCCGGCACGAGCAGCCACGGGAAGGGGAGGAGCACCAGCCCGAGAACGGCGCTGAAGGCGAAGGCGACGAGCGCGGCGCGCTTGCCCGCCGGGCTGATCGCACCGCGCTCGCGCCAGGCCCTGACGTGCGGGCCGAAGCGTGGATGGTCGAGGATCCGCGCCTCGAGCCGCGGCGAGCTCCGCGCGAAGAAGAAAGCGGCGAGAAGCATGAACGGAACTGTCGGAAGAAGCGGAAGGAAAATTCCGGCGGTCCCAAGCGCGACCGACGCGAAACCGAGGCAGAGGTAGAGAAGCCGGCGCATCGCCTTAGCCTGTCAGTCCTGAAGCCTCAGCGCCACCGCGTTCATAAAGCGGGCGTCGTCGCCCTTCGCCAGCCATTCCGCCTCGGCCGCGATCGCTCCGAGCATGTCGGCGAGGCGGTCCTGTTCGGCCTTGGCGTAATTGCCGAGGACGTGGCCGGTCACCTTGTCCTTGTGGCCGGGATGGCCGATCCCGATCCGCACCCGGCGGAAGGGATTGCCGATATGGGCCTCGGTCGACCTCAGGCCGTTATGGCCGGCCGTGCCGCCGCCGGTCTTCACCTTGACCTTGAACGGCGCGAGGTCGAGCTCGTCGTGGAAGAGAGTGACGTCGCCAACGTCCTTCTTGAAGAAGTCCATCGCCGCCCGGACCGCTCGGCCGCTTTCATTCATGAAGGTGGCGGGCTTGAGCAGCAGGACGCGCTGGCCGCCGATCCGGCCCTGTTGGGCCCAGCCATGGAAGCTCTTCTTCGGCGGTTCGAAGCCGTGGGTCGCTGCGATCGAGTCGACCGCCATGAAGCCGACATTGTGCCGGTGCATCGCGTAGCTCGCGCCGGGATTGCCGAGTCCGACCCAGATCTGCACGGGTTCCAGATCCCCCCAATCGTCCGTCGCAGGGGCGTTTCCGGGCTGGCCCGGCACGTCAACGGCCCGTGGGCCGAGGAGCGAGCCGAGCCAGCCCAGGATCGACAAGCCGTCAGTCCTGCGACTGGGTGGGCTGGTCCTCCGCCTCGTCGCCGGGGGTGGCGTCGGTCGCCGGGACCTCGTCGGCCGGGACTTCGGCTCCGGCGGCCGAGTCCTCGGCCTCCATGACCGAGCCCGAGGACGGGACGATCGTCGCGATCGTGAAGTCGCGGTCGGTGATCGCGCTCTCGACGCCCTTGGGCAGGGTCACCGCGGAGATATGCAGCGAATCGCCGATGTTCATTCCGGCGAGGCTGATCTCGATCTCGTCCGGAATCTCTGCGGCGTCGCATACGAGCTCGAGCTCGTGACGGACGGCGTTGAGGACTCCGCCGCGCTTGATGCCGCGCGACTGCTCCTCTCCGGTGAAGCGGATCGGGACGTTGACGTGAACCTTCGAATGCTCGGAGATCCGGAGGAAGTCGACATGCAGCGGCCGGTCGGAGACCGGGTGGAACTGGACGTCCTTGGGAAGGGTCCGGGCGGTGGTTCCGCCGGCGACCTCGATCATCACGACCGAGTTCATGAAGTGGCCCGTATTGAGCATCTTCATCAGCGCCTTTTCCTCGACGTGGACGGCGAGGGGCTCTTCCTTGTTGCCGTAGACGACGGCCGGGACTCGGCCTTCGCGACGCATTGCGCGGGAGGCTCCCTTGCCCGCCCGCTCGCGCGTCTCGGCCGACAGCGTAAGCTGATCGCTCATTTGCATGTCTCCAATAGCTGGATTGATAAAACCCGCGCTCACGCCTCCAGGGATGACCATGAGCAGGGAAGCGGCGCCTCTAGCGGAGAGGGGCCGGAAAGGCAAGGGAAGGGGGGATTTGCCTCCCCGTCGCGAAGCGATGGGGAGGGGGACCATGCGGAGCATGGTGGCGGGGTAACCGGAACAGGCCTGTGCGATTACCCCTCCACCCTCCCCATCTCCGATGGGGAGGCAAGAATTACTGAACCCTCTTCGCCTTGAGCCCCTTCTTCTTCAGCATCCTCTGGACCGAATCCGCGCCCGCCAGATGCCCCGCGCCGACCGCGACGAAGACCGTTCCCGGCTTTTCCATCCGCTTCGCCAGCCAATCCGCCCAGGCGGCGTTGCGCCGGCTCATCAGCGCCGCCTTCAGCTCCGGCGACATCTGGGTCTCGTCGTCGAAATTGCGCTCGATGCCCTTGAGGTCGCCGCTCGCCCAGGCGTCGAGCATCGCCTTGAACTGGGTCCTCGTTTCCGCGCTGTCCTCGACCACCGAGAGCAGGAGTGCGCGCTGGGCGTCCTCGGAAAGGGTATCGAAATAGCCGAGCTGCTGCTCGACCGTCTCCAGGCCGGTCACCGTCTTGCCGGCCTTGCGGAACGGAGCTCCGATCTGCTTTTCCACTCCGAGCGACGGATCGAGGCCGAGCCGCTTGAACGTCACTCCGAGCAGCGGGAGCGCCGCCGCCCAGGTCTCCAGCCGGTCGAACACCGCCTCGGGATAGCCGCTCTCGGCGATCATCGCCCTCAGCGCCGCCCTTTTGTCTTCCGGCACCCGCTCGGCGATCGGCGGAAGCCCGGGCGACATCCCCAGCTTGGCCATCGCCCTGGCCGAGGCCGTCACGTCGTCCACATTGGCGACCTCGAGCACAAGCTCGTCCGCCCCGGACAGGGCCGAGTCCATCGCCGCGGTCCTCCACCCCTGGCCCTGGGGGAGCAGGTGGATGGTGCCGAACAGATAGACGGTCGTGTCGGAATCGGCGAGCTTCCACATCGCCGGCCGGGCCGCCTTGGCCGCCGGCGCCGAATGGGCCGAGCCGCCGACCACGGGCAGGAGACCCGCGAGAGCGAGCCGAAGCCACTTCATTCGTCCAGTCGCCGCCATCATCGTCTTCCTTTTCTTTCCGACAGCATGTCGCTTCCAAGTCTTGAGATTCAATGGCCGGCCTCGCCTGATTTTCGTCATTCCGGCGAAAGCCGGAACCTCGGGGAGACCCGACGAGCCTCATCCGGCCCGAGATCCCGGCTTCCGCCGGGACGACGGCAGCTCAATCCACCCGCTTCACCTGCAGCCCGCGCCTGGCGAGCATCGCCTGGACCGACTCCCGTCCGGCGAGATGACCGGCGCCGACCGCGAACAGCAGTGTGCCCGGCTTCTTCAGCCTCTCCTCGAGCCACACGGTCCAGGCGGCGTTGCGGCGGCGGACCAGTACGTCGAACAAGGCCGGCGGAAAGTCGTCCTCGAGCTCCAGGTCGAGCGCCTCGGCCCGTCCGGCGACCCAGTCCTCCTCGCCGACCTCGGATTCCGGCGCTCCCTTGGCCCCGGAGGCGGCCGGAGCGATCGCCTCGAGCAGGAGCTGGGTCTGGACCGCCTCGGGCAGCGCGCTCATCGAAGCGAGCACGGCGTTGCCGTCCTCGACGCTGAGGATCGGCTTTCCCGCGCTCCGGAACGTCTCCTCGAGCACGTCCTCGACTCCCGGCGCGTCGTCGGGGTCCTCGACTCCATATTCGGACAGCATCTGGGCGATCCCGAGAGTCATCGCGGCCGCCCAGCTGTGCATCCGGTCGAGCATCGGCGCCGGAAGCCCCGAAGCCTCGACCGCGGCCTTGAGGCGCTTGCGGTTCTTCTTCGGGACCCGCTGGAGGAGCGGCACCGGCTTGTCCGCGAAGAAGCCGGCCGAAGTCTCCGCGCTCGTCTCGGCGCCGGGCGCATCGTAGGTCTCGACCACGAGCTCCGCCGATTCGCCGACCGCCTTGTCGAGCGCCGCCGAGCGCCAGCGGAATCCGGGCGGAAGGACATGGATGGTCCCGAACATGTAGATCCGGGTGTCGTCGTCGGCCAGGAGCCAAAGCGCGGGCCGGGGCTCCGGCCGGGGCGCAGGCGCCGGAGCCCCCTTGTTCCGGCTCTGCTTGGCGGAACCGGCGGAGGTCTTGGCCGGGCCGGCCCCGGCGGGCGCCGCCGCCGCCGCCGCCGGCTGAGCGGCCAGCGCGGCCAGCGGCAAAAGCCATGGCGCTATCGAAAAAATCAACGAATTGAAGCTCATGTCACGCCCGCTCGACACTTGTCCGCCCGCTCCGCTCCTGAAGCTTTTGCAAAGGCCGGTCAATCGCGAGCACTCCGACAGGAGAAAAAGCAATCAGGGGACAGTCAGGTGTCTGTCCCTTTACTGTCCCCGCAGGCGAGCGGCATCGGCGATCCGCCCCGCTTGACCCTCCATCCCCCTTGCGCCAGAGCAGCCTCACCCTTTGTTGCAGGTGCGAAGCCCAAGTGGACCGGCCCCCGAGCTTCCAGTCGCTGATCCTCACCCTCCACGATTATTGGAGCCGGCAGGGCTGCCTCATCCTCCAGCCCTACGACGTGGAGATGGGCGCGGGCACCTTCCATCCCGCCACCGCGCTCCGAAGCCTCGGCCCCAATTCCTGGAAGGCCGCCTACGTCCAGCCGTGCCGGCGCCCGACCGACGGCCGCTACGGCGAGAATCCCAACCGGCTCCAGCATTATTACCAATATCAGGTCATCCTGAAGCCGAGCCCGGCGAACCTGCAGGAGCTTTATCTCGGCTCGCTGGCCGAGATCGGAATCGATTTCCTGCGCCACGACATCCGCTTCGTGGAGGACGATTGGGAAAGCCCGACCCTGGGCGCCTGGGGCCTTGGCTGGGAAGTCTGGTGCGACGGCATGGAAGTCACCCAGTTCACCTATTTCCAGCAGGTCGGCGGCTACGACTGCAAGCCGGTCGCGGGCGAGCTCACCTACGGCCTCGAGCGTCTCGCAATGTACGTCCAGGGCGTCGACAACGTCTACGACCTCGCCTTCAACGACGAGGGCGTGAGCTATGGCGACGTCTTCCTCGAGAACGAGCGGGAGTTCAGCGCCTATAATTTCGAGGTGGCCAGCACCGAGACCCTGTTCCGCTGGTTCAGGGACGCCGCCGAGGAAAATGCCCGCTGCATCGAGGCGAAGCTGCCGCTTCCGGCCTACGACCAGGCGGTCAAGGCCAGCCACATCTTCAACACCCTGCAGGCCCGAGGCGTGATCTCGGTGGCCGAGCGCCAGGCCTATATCGGCCGGGTCAGGGACCTGGCGAAGGGCGCCTGCCAGTCCTGGATGGAGAAGAACGGGTGGGAAGGATGAGGGTTGTTTCACACAAAGACACAAAGGCACAAAGGGTCCTGAGCGATCCGGCGCGCAGCGCCTTCAATTCCTTGATTGGAGAAAAGGTTGAAGCGGCTTCGCCGCCGAAGCCTCATTGTGCCTTTGTGTCTTTGTGTGAACCCATAGCGGCTTTGGCGCCTCGCGCAGGATTGGGCGGAAATGCCTGATTTCCTCCTCGAGCTTCTCTCGGAAGAGATACCCGCCCGAATGCAGGGCAGGGCTCATGAGCAGCTTGTCATCGCATTTCGCGAGCATATGACCCAGGCCGGTATCGGTGCCTTTCGGTTTGAGCCGAGCACCGTCACGCCGCGCCGTCTGACGTTGGTCATTCGCGACCTTCCCACTGAAACGGCAGCGACCCGCGAGGAGATCAAGGGCCCGCGCATTTCCGCCCCGCCGCAGGCGCTGGAAGGATTCCTGCGCAAAAACGCCTTGTCCAGCGAACAACTAACGGAACGCGATGGCATTTGGTTTGCCATCATCGAAAAGCCCGGGCGCTCGGTGAAGGCGGTGCTGGCAGAAGCCGTACCGTGGATCATTCGCGCCTTTTCCTGGCCCAAGTCGATGCGTTGGGGCGAAGCTTCCCGTTCCACCGAGAGTCTCCGCTGGGTCCGCCCACTGCAGGGGCTGGTCGCTCTCTTTGGCGATGAGGTCGTTGAATTCGAGGTGGCCGGGGTAAAATCGGGCGCGGCTACGGTGGGACACCGCTTCCATCACAGCGGAATCATCACGATCGGCGGCGCGAACGATTACGTCGAGAAGCTTCGCGCCTGTCATGTGGTCGTCGAACAGGAGGAGCGGCGGCGTCTGATCCGCGAAGGCGCCGCTGCAGTCGCTACCAAAGCCGGCGTGACCCTAGTCGAAGACGAAGGGCTCGTCGCCGAGAATGCGGGCCTCACCGAATGGCCCGTGCCGCTTCTCGGCCGCTTCGATCCCGCCTTCCTCGAAGTCCCGCGCGAGGTGATCCAGCTCACCATGCGCACCAACCAGAAATATTTCGCCTGCACCGACGCCGAGGGAAGGCTCGCCCCCAACTTCGTCTGCACCGCGAACATCGACGCCGCGGACGGCGGGGCCTCGATCGTCGCCGGCAACGAGCGCGTCCTCTCGGCCCGGCTGTCCGACGCCAAGTTCTTCTGGGAGCAGGACCTCAAGGTCCCGCTCGAGGACCAGGCGCAGAAGCTTTCCGACATCGTCTTCCACGAGAAGCTCGGGACCGTGGCGGACAAGGTCGATCGCGTCGCGAAGCTGGCCAGATGGCTGGTCGAGGAGGGCGTCGTCGGGGGTTCGAGTCACTCCCCCGCTACCATCGTCGCCCCCGCGAAGGCTGGCGCCCCCGCGGGTGAAGAGCGCGGCGCCGATGCAACCCCCGTCGCCCCAGCGAAGGCTGGGGCCCATGCTGAGTCGGGGCCCGGCACGGAGGTCGCATGGATGCCAGCCTCCGCTGGCATGACGGATTTGGCAGACCAGGCCGAACGCGCCGCCCGCCTCTGCAAGGCCGACCTCGTCACCCAGATGGTCGGCGAGTTCCCCGAGCTCCAGGGCCTGATCGGCGGCCACCTGGCGAGAGCCCAGGGCGAGCCGGACGAAGTCGCCGACGCGATCCGCGACCATTACAAGCCGGTGGGGCAGGGCGACGAGGTTCCGACCGCTCCGGTGACGGTGGCGGTGAGTTTGGCGGACAAGCTGGATACTTTGTTCTCATTTTTCGAAGAACAAATGCTGCCGACCGGGTCAAAGGATCCGTTTGCTTTAAGGCGGGCCGGCTTGGGCGTAATCCAGCTAGTGGTTCGAAATTCGCTCAGATTGAGCCTTGTCGATGCAGTTGCCTCAACGTGGTCCCGCAGATTTCATGCTGGGTTTACGGAGGAAGACGCAAAACGGCAGCTCAGATCTGCCATGTCGGGAATACCCGATAAAAATCTGGACGGCCTAGCTCTCGTCGTTTTGTGGAGTCTGATGGCTAATGTCCTCGATTTCTTCGCCGACCGTCTAAAGGTCCAGCAGCGCGAGGCCGGGGTCCGTCACGACCTGATCGACGCCGTCTTCGCGCTCGGAGGCGAGGACGATCTCGTCCGGTTGCTCGCCCGGGTGAAGGCGCTCCAGGCCTTCGTCGAGACGTCCGAAGGCGCCGACCTCCTCGCCGGCTACAAGCGCGCCGCCAACATCCTCAGGAAGGAGGGCTGGCCCCAGGCCGTCGTCCCAGCGAAGGCTGGGACCCCAGGGGGTGAAGGGCTCGGCGCCGATGGACGGCAAGGCGGCTCACCGGCTGCGGCTAATCCCGCTGGGGCCCCAGCCTTCGCTGGGGCGACGGAACAAGCCCAGAACAAAACTCTTCCCTACACGCCCGAAAAAGAGGAAGATGCCCTCATCGCGGCCCTCGATTCGGCCGAGCCCCGAGCCCGGGCCGCGGTCGACGCCGAGGATTTCGAAGGCGCGATGGCGGCGCTTGCAAGCCTGCGCGCCCCGGTGGACTCGTTTTTCGACAAGGTGACCGTCAATGATCCCGATCCCGCCAAGCGCGAAGCCCGGCTCGCACTCCTCGCACGGATGCGCGACGCGGTTCACCGGGTGGCCGATTTCTCCCGGATCGAGGGCTGAGTTGGCGGGGCTGGGCCGCGCCTCTCGGCAAGTCTCAACTTCCTCAACTTATTTTCGGAAGGCCGGCTGAAATGACCCGCTACGTCTACCGCTTCGGCGGCGGCGCCTCCGACGGCGAGGCCGGCAATAAGGAGCTGCTCGGCGGCAAGGGCGCCAACCTCGCCGAGATGGCCTCGATCGGGCTTCCGGTCCCCCCGGGCTTTACGATCAGTACCGGAGCCTGCGCGCTCTATTATGCCGAGGGCGAAAGCTTCCCCCAGTCCGTCCGCGCTCAAGTCGCAGCCGGCCTCGCCCATATCGAGGGCCTCACAGGCAAGAGCTTCGGCGACCCGGCCGACCCGCTCCTCGTCTCCGTCCGCTCGGGCGCCCGGGTCTCGATGCCGGGGATGATGGACACCGTCCTCAACCTCGGCCTCAACGATTCCACCGTCGAGGGCCTTGCCGCAATCTCCGGCGATCCTCGCTTCGCCTGGGACAGCTACCGCCGCTTCATCCAGATGTATTCCGACGTCGTCTTGGGCCTCGACCACGGCGGCTTCGAGGAAGCGCTCGAGATCGCCAAGGAGGACAAGGGGGTCCATCTCGACACCGAGCTCGAAGCCGACGACTGGCGCCGCCTCGCCGCCCGCTACAAGCAGCTGGTCGCCGAGCAGCTCGGCAGGCCCTTCCCCGAGGACGTCCACGAGCAGCTGTGGGGCGCGATCGGGGCCGTGTTCGGCTCCTGGCAGTCCGAGCGGGCGAAGACCTATCGCCGGCTCAACTCCATTCCTTCCGACTGGGGCACGGCGGTCAACGTCCAGGCCATGGTGTTCGGCAACATGGGCGAGACCTCCGCCACCGGGGTCGCCTTCACCCGCAACCCCTCGACCGGCGAACGCGCCTATTACGGCGAGTATCTCATCAATGCCCAGGGCGAGGACGTCGTCGCCGGGATCCGCACGCCCCAATATCTGACCCGGGCCGCCCGGGAAGCGGCCGGAGCCAAGGCGGCCTCGATGGAAGAATCGATGCCCGAAGTGTATGGCGAGCTGGCCCGGGTCTTCGACCTGCTCGAGCGCCATTATCGCGACATGCAGGACATCGAGTTCACCGTCGAGCGCGGAAGGCTGTTCATGCTCCAGACCCGCTCGGGCAAGCGCACCGCCAGGGCGGCGCTCCGGATCGCGGTCGACATGGCCGAGGAAGGGCTGATCGACCGGGAGGAGGCGGTGCTCCGGATCGATCCGCAGGCGCTCGACCAGCTGCTCCATCCCACGCTCGACCCCGCGGCCGAGCGGCGGGTCATCGCCAAGGGCCTCCCGGCCTCGCCGGGGGCCGCGTCCGGCGCCGCGGTGTTCGACGCCGACAGCGCCGAGAAGCGCTCCGGCCTCGGCGAGAAGGTCATCCTCGTCCGGGTCGAGACCAGCCCCGAGGACATTCACGGGATGCACGCCGCCCAGGGAATCCTCACCGCCCGCGGCGGAATGACCAGCCACGCCGCCGTCGTCGCCCGGGGAATGGGCCGCCCCTGCGTCAGCGGCGCCGGCTCGGTCTCGATCGACTACAAGGCGAGGGCGATGCGGGTGGGAGGAATCGAGGTGAAGGAGGGCGAGACGATCACCCTCGACGGCTCGACCGGCGAGGTGATGCTCGGCTCGGTCGCCACCGTCCAGCCCGAGCTGGTCGGCGATTTCGGGACCCTGATGGCCTGGGCCGACTCCCATCGCCGGCTGAGGGTCCGGACCAATGCGGAGACCCCGCTCGACTGCCGGACCGCCCGCGAGTTCGGCGCGGAAGGCATCGGCCTGTGCCGGACCGAGCATATGTTCTTCGATTCCGAGCGCATCTCGAACGTCCGCCAGATGATCCTGGCCGAGAACGAAGCCGGCCGGCGCGCCGCCCTCTCGAAGCTCCTCCCCGCCCAGCGCGGCGATTTCGAGGAGATCTTCCGGATCATGGCTCCGCTCCCGGTCACCATCCGGCTGCTCGATCCGCCGCTCCACGAATTCCTCCCCCACTCGGAGGCCGAATATGAGGAGGTCGCGGCCGGCGCCGGGGTCGGGGTCGACGCCCTCAAGCGACGGGTCGCCGAGCTCCACGAGTTCAATCCGATGCTCGGCCACCGCGGCTGCCGGCTCGGCATCACCTATCCCGAAATCTACGAGATGCAGGCCCGTGCCATCTTCGAGGCCGCGGTCGCCGTTGCGAGGGAAGGGGGCCCGGATGCTCCCGGCGCGCCGGTTCCGGAGGTGATGGTCCCGCTCGTCGCGACCCGGGCCGAACTCCGGATCATCAAGGTTCTGATCGACCGCACCGCCGAGGCCGTCTTCGCCGAGCTCGGAGCCCGGGTCGAATATCTGGTCGGGACCATGATCGAGCTCCCCCGCGCCGCCCTCCGGGCCGCCGACATCGCGGGCGAGGCCGAATTCTTCAGCTTCGGAACCAACGATCTCACCCAGACCACCCTGGGCGTCAGCCGCGACGACGCGGGCCGCTTCCTCACCCAATATGTCGAGAAGGGCATTTTCGAGCGCGACCCCTTCGTCTCGATCGACGAGGACGGGGTCGGGGAGCTGATCGCACTCGCCGCCGAGCGGGGCAGGGGCGCCCGCCCGGGCCTCAAGCTCGGAATCTGCGGCGAACATGGCGGCGACCCGTCGAGCATAGCCTTCTGCGAAAAGACCGGCCTCGATTACGTCAGCGCCTCCCCCTATCGGGTCCCCATCGCAAGACTCGCCGCCGCCCAGGCCGCACTGAGGCGAAAGCCGTCATCCCGGACTTGATCCGGGATCCACGGACACCGTGGGTTCCGGACTTCCGCAGCCTCCGCGCTCCGCCGCAAGAATGGGTTCACACAAAGACACGAAGGCACAAAGAGGCCGGTGCAGAAAGTGCGCAGCACCATCCATCCCGTGCCGGAGGGTCGGACAAAGCGGCTTTGCCGCGGAAGCGCCTTTGTGCCTTCGCCTTTGTGTGAACCAAGAAGGCCGTCAAGCCGCCCGCCGCAGCGAACGGATCGATCGCCGGCTTCGCGCAGCGCCTATTTGCTCGCGAACTGCCCCGGCTCGGCGCCGAAATGCTCCTTGGCATAAGCGCGCGCCGCGGTGGCGGTAGCGAAGGGTTCGTCGTGGAGGGTGGTGGTGACGATCGGATAGCCCTGGCCGTTGTAGCGGGTCTCGCGCAGGGTCAGCCGGACCCGGCCTTCCTCGTCCTTGTTGATCAGGAAGGGCTTGATCGGGGTTCGGGTGCTGTCGGGGGTGCCGCCCATGATGAGTCTCCTGTCCCGCTCGCCGGGACTATAACGTCGAGGAAAGGTCTAGCGTTTCGCGCCGGGGCGCCGGGCGCCGCTGTTCGGGCCCTGGCCGGGGGTGCGCTCGCGGAAGATGAGCCGGCCCTTGGTCAGGTCGTAGGGGGTCATCTCGACATGGACCCGGTCGCCGACCACGGAGCGGATCCGGAAGCGGCGCATCTTGCCCGCGGTGTAGACGATCACCCGATGCTGGTTGTCGAGCATCACTCCGAAACGGCCGTCCGGATAGATTTCGTCGATCTCGCCCTCGACGGTGAGAGTAGCTTCCTTCGCCAAACCTTATTCTCCCTCGGCCGCATGGGGCCGGTAAATTGCATGTTTCCGAGCGAGCGAAGAGACCGCCGGCACGGGCGAGAAGCTTGAAAGGGAAGGCGGGGCCCCACGGGCCGCAAATTCCGTCGAAGCGACGTCAGCTTTTCCTATGTAGGGAATCGGGGCGGTTTTGGCAACTTCGGCCGATAACGGCACCGCCCCGAGCCTCCGTCGCCAACCTTGCGCGGGTCACTTCGACCGCCTGCAATCGCCCTGTCTCCCGAAAAAACAGGACCCGCGGTCTTCGAGAAAGGGCAGCGGAAGCGCGGCGGCCGGTTCCCTCAGTCCGGCTCGGGCGGCGGTTCGGAGATGAAGCCGATCCTTCCATCGACCATCTCCCGCTGAAGCACGTAAACGGCCAGCCCGAAGCATTTGTAGGGGACTTCCGCTCCACCGAGGATGATCACCGATCGTCCGCGCCATCGCCGCGCCGCCTCGGCGAGCATCGTCTCGGCGGAAGGTCCCGCGCCCACGATCCGCCCCTCCGCTTCGAACCGGCACCCGGCGTCGTCGCCCGCGACCTTCAGTTCGATCGGCGGCGGCCCGGGCCGATGAGCGCACGCCGCGAGAAGCGCGCCCGCAGCGGCGATCCGGGCGAGGGTAGGGGGCATCCCAGGGAAGATAGAGTGACGCTACACATCAAGAAAGGGGACAGTTACGTAACTGTCCCCCCTTCCTCGGACCTGCCGTCACCCTGAAGGTGTCAGGGTCGGGCCCGGGGCCCGCTCGGGCTCCGGAGGCACGAGCGGCCGCGCCGGTCCTCTCCGGCCGCCGGCGCCGGTTTTCGAAGCGAAGGCACGAAGGCGCGACGTAGAAAAAGGGGCTCCCTGCGTCGCGGCTTTGCGCCTTCGCGCCTTTTCTCAATCAAAATGGGTTCCAGCGGAGGCGGGCGGAAATGCAGGGAATGCGCCGGCGCCTGCTCGTGGAAGAGAGACTGGAAAGAACAGGAAAAGCCTGCCCCTCTCATCCGTCTATCCCTGGGATTCTGCCTTACGGAGTCCACCGGCCCGCGGGTCCGGCGTCGCCACGGCTTAGCATTTTGGCAACCAGCCCGAGTCATATTGGATATGTGAATTCCGCGACCATCCCGCTCGCCGCTTTGGCCACCTTCGCCGGAGTCTATTGGCTCACCCCGGCTCCCGCGGCGCCGGAGCCCCGGCCCGTTCCGGTCGCCGGAGCCGCGCCGCCGCCGGCCGGAGCCGCGGACCCGGTTTATTTCTCCGGCTGCGACGAGGTCCGCGCCGCCGGGCTCGATCCGCTCTACGAGGGACAGCCCGGCTACCGTCCGGGGATGGACGGCGACGGCGACGGGATCGCCTGCGAGCCCCGTCGCGGCTGGTGAGCGGAAGATTGCGGCCAGTGCCCGTCATCCCGGCGAAAGCCGGGACCTCGGGTCGAGAAGTCTCGGCGGGTCTCCCCGAGGTCCCGGCTTTCGCCGGGATGACGCATCAGCCTCGACGGACACCCTCTAGCGGGGCAGCCCGTCGGCGCCCAGGCATCCCTTCGACGGCCGCCGCGCCGCCCGCTCCAGGGTCCAGGGCCCGTCGGGGCCGCCGCGGACCAGCAGGAACCAGTTCGGGCCGCTCCGGTCGTCGAGCTGGACCTCGGTCGAATCGCCCGAGCAGCCCCGCACCGAGTCGAAGCCCCGCAAGGTCTCCAGCCGAGCCGCCTGCAACGCCTTATGGGCGGCGGCCAGGGCCGGGTCGCGCCCCGACCAGTCCTTCGCTTCCGCCCAGGGCGACGAGATCCATTCGTCCGCGAAGTCGCGCACGCTCTCCGCAACCGGCTGCACCCGCCGAACCGAGTCGCCCGCCACCGAATAGCGGCGGACATGGCGCCGGATGAGGACCTCCGGATCGAGGCTGCTTCCGTCGTTGCGTATCTCGAAGGCGCCCGGCTCCGCCTTGAGGACGAGATCGCTCTCATTGCCCAGGTAGATCGTGTTCCTGCCCCGGAAGATCACCTTCGGCCGCTCCGGCGCGGCGCCCGGGCGGGCGAGCTCGAAGGGCATTCCCTGCCAGGCCGAGGTGCACCAGGGCGTTGTCGAGACGGTGGCGACGAACCAGTTTCCCGTCGCGTCGGCCGGCGAGACGGCGAAGCGAAGGTCCCCCCAGCCGCCTTTGACTTCCGAATAGGGCTCGGCCCGGCGGACCATGACCTCGCGCCAGCCGGGGCGGGTGCGCCGGTAGAGGATCAGGATGGAATCCGAGCCGCACTTGATCCCAAGGGTCGCGACCACGGCCAGCATGTCCGGCTGCGCCTCCACCCTCGAAACGTCGAAGGCGATGGCGCTGCCGTGCCGGTCCTCGGGAGGGGCGGCGGAATCGGAAGGCGCGGTCTGCGAGACTCCGCTTCTCTGCGCCATCGCGGCGGCCAGGGCGGCCGGGTCCACCGAGGTCGGGGCGCAGGCCATCATCGAGCGGACGAAGTCCCGCATCCGGTCCTTCACCGCCTCGATCCGTCGGGCGGCGGCCGGCGGGACCGAAGTACCGTCCTCCTCGAGCGGGACGGCGGTCAGCGCCTGGCGTTCGGAGCGCAGCGCGATCGCTGCCGAACCGACCGCCGCCCGGGTGCAGCGCCCACGCTGCGCCTCGGGCCCATCGGCCGCCGCGGTGTCGGGCGGGGCAAGGCTCGCAAGCGCGAGCAAAGTCAGTGCAAGCTTCATCCCCCCCTCCCCACGGATCAGCCCCGCGAGCTTAGACGAATTTCCACCGGCTTCCAGCCCGGGCCGTGACGGTGGAAGACGAGGGTCCCGATGAGCCGGGACTGAAAAGGTTTCCAGGGCGGCCCGCCGTCCCTCCCCGGCGAAGTGCGAGCCTTCTAAGCCGGACCGAATTGAAGTAGGGTGGAAAAATACGAGTCTGCATCGGGGGGGAACGACGCATGGCCGAGACCGTGATTGCAATTCGTCTTGAGGACGGATCCGAAATCTTCGCCGAGGTCGAGCAGCCGCAGGGCGCCTTCGGCGAGGCTTCCTTCGCCGACGGCGAGGCTCAGGAGATCGACTTCGGCAAGGCGCTCAGGCGCGTGAAGAGCGCGGCCAACGAATTGATCGACACGATCCGGACGATGTCGGTGCAGCCCGACGAATGCGAGATAACCTTCGGCGTCAAGCTCAACGCCCAGGCCGGGGCGATCATCGCCAAGGCGAGTGCCGAAGCCAATTTCACCGTCAAGCTCAAATGGGCGGGCAAGGCGCAGGAATGAGCCGATGGCGTCGACGGCTTACGAAAGGCGAGATCATTCGCACGTGCGGATCTGGAGCTCGGCCGGCCCGGTAGGCGGCGGCTTCGTCGTCGCGGAGCGCCTCGTGATGACCTGCGCGCATGTCGTCGCGGCGAGCCTGGGCCCCGGCGCGGACGTGGACGAGACCGGGCGGCCGACGGGGATCATATATCTCGATTCCCTCGCCGCCGAGCATATCCCCACGCGTCGGGATCCCGCGTCCTTGGCGGCCGCGCGGGTGGTGCCCGGCAAATGGATTCCACGCGACGAATCCGGCGGCGGCGACATCGCTCTGCTCGAGCTTTGCCCCGGCCACGATCTTCCCCGGACCGCGGTCGCCGCCGTCCGCTCTGAAGGCCCGGCCAGTGGTCAGGGCTTCTCGGCGTTCGGGATCATCGAGGCACGCGATCCGAGCGGTGCGACCTTTCATCCCAAGATCGTCGAAGGCCGGCTTCAGGGGCCGCTCGGCGGAGGACGTCGCTACCAGATCGGCTCGGAGATCGAGGAGAGCGCGGTCCGCAGGGGCTGCTCGGGAAGCGCGGTCTGGATGAAGGACCAGGGCGTGGTCGGGATGGTGGTCAGCTGGCAGGAGCGGCTCAGCGGCGTGATGATCCCGGTCGCGCTGCTGGACACGGTGCATCCGATCCAGCCCGAGCGCCCGGCGGCCGATGCGCCCGACCGCCCGGCGGCGATCGCGAAGCTTGCCACGCTGACCCGCGCCAGCTCCGAGGTCGCCGAGATCTTGATGGAGCAGCTACCGTCTTTCGATCGCGAGCCTCAGACCACCCGCTTCGAGACCGCGATGAGCCGCACCTGGGACGAATCGAACCGGCCGCTCCTGTGCCTTGTCGGAGGCTTGCGCGCCGATCTCCCGCGCGCCTGCCGCGATACCCTTCGCAGCCAGCTCGGCGGCCGCTTCGCCGAGCTCCAGGTGGCGACTTCGGGCCTCAAGGCTCACAAGCTGCCCTGGCCCGACACGAAGCAGTTCGACATAGCCGACGCGATCGAGGGACTGAAGAACGGAATCAAGGCCGCGCTCAAGGAGACTCGCGGCAACGACCCCGATCGGCTTCGCTCCCGCTATAACGACCAGCTCAAGGGCTTCGTCTTCTTCAGCGAGATCGTGCAGGAGGAATTCGGAGCCGATCATCAGGAGCTGCTCCGTCGGTGGAGGCAGTTCTGGGAGGCGCTGGGCGCCGAGCCGCTGAACAAGCCGCTCGCCCACCTGCTTCTCTTCACCTTCCGCGACCAGGCGGGTCTCGACGTCCGCCGGGCGAACAGGAGCCGGTTGAGCTTCTACGAAAGCCGCTTCCCGCCGGGTGAAGCCGGCAGCTTCGAGCGCCTGCCGATGCTCACTCCGTTTCAGGCGGACGACGTTGAGGACTGGCTCGACTCCTTCGAGGACGATGTCGAACTCGAACCGGCCGTGATGCGGCGCCTCCGGCTGGAGGCTGGCAGGCGCTTCCCGGCCGAGCCGAGCTGCCGCCTGGCCGAGCTGGAAAAATGGATCATGGAAATCGGGGAGTAGACTGATGGGATTTTCGGCCGTGGAGAGCCTGGAGCCGCTGAAGCTGTGCGAGCCGCTCATCGAGTCGCACAAGCGCTCGGCCGCCTACCGGCCGGCGCCGGGACTGGCGGAGGCCCTCGACGTTGCGATGATGCTCGGAGTGCCGCTTCTGCTGAGCGGCGATCCGGGCGTCGGCAAGACTCGCGCCGCCCACTGGCTTGCGGAAAACGAGCTGCGGACCCCTCTGCTTCGCTTCGACGTCAAGTCGAACACCCTCGGATCCGACCTGCTCTACCACTTCGACGAGGTTTCGCGGTTCCGCGACAGCAGCCGCCCTGGCGACCGGCCCATGGTCGAGTATCTGCGCTTCAACGCGCTGGGCAAGGCCATCGTCGAATCCGCGGGCGGGCGAGCCAGCCTCTTCACCCTGTCGGGCGAGAAGCTGGTCGGGGAGGAACTTCTCCGGCGCCGCAAGCCGCTGGTCGAGGCGTTCGGCGAAGCCGCGGAAGACCTGTTCAGGCGCGCCGAGGCCGGAGAGGGCGAGGTCGCGGCCACCGTGTCCCTGCTCCTGCCCGAGGCTCATGATTTCCGGGCGGCGGCGCCCCGTCACCGGGTCGTGCTGATCGACGAGCTGGACAAGGCCCCGCGCGACACGCCCAACGACCTGCTCGTGGAGGTCGAGGACATGGAATTCAACATCCCCGAGCTGGGCGTGAAGGTGCGGGGCGATCCCGGCTACCGGCCGATCGTGATCATCACGACCAACTCCGAGAAATCGCTGCCCGATCCCTTCCTTCGACGCTGCGCCTTCTTCGACATCCCTTTCCCGGAGGAAGACGATCTCAAGGAGATCATCGACGGGTCGATCCAGACCCTGAAGGGCGGCGGAACCCTGGTCACCGAGGCGCTCGACGCCTTCCTCAGGTTCCGCGCGCCGCAGGCCCTGACCAAGGCGCCCGGGACGGCCGAGCTGCTCGCCTGGCTCGACGTCCTGCTCCGAAGGGGCCTGCGGCCGGGGGATTCCCTGCGCGAGGCCTGCCGCGATCCCGAGCGCCGCATCGGGACGACCCTGACCGCGGTCATGAAAACGACCGCCGACCAGAAGAAGGGCCGCAGGATGATCCAGGACTGGGCCCGGAAGTCGGCGGACTGATGGCGGTCTCCTCGCCGGACTTCGAAGACCTGCTTCGCCGCCTGGGGACCCAGTTCGATCTGACTCCGACCGATCGCCTGCGGTTGCAGCGCACGTCGGTGATGCTCGTCAGTCGAGGCATCTCGCTGGATTCGGCCGAGGCGCTGCCGTGGCTGGCCCCGGTGGTTTGCCGGTCCCCCGCCGAGCAGCAGCATTTCTACGATGTCTTCCGGTCCTCCGTGCCCACCGGCGCGGCGGCCGAAGACCGGCGCGACGGCTCCGGCGTTCCGAGTGCCGGAACGAAGGGTTGGGAAGATTCGGACGAGGAGGAGGTAAAAGGGAAGCTGACGCCGTCCGACTGGCTCGTGATCTTTCTCATCCTCGCCGGGTTTTTGCTCTACGCGCTTGCTCGCTTCCTCTTATCGGATCCCCCGGCCGATCCGGTTTCGGATATTTTGATCGACCCCGATCTTGGTCGGTATCAACAGGCCGGGGAATCGGGACGGCCGCCCCCGATAACCATGGGGCTCGTTGAGATCGCGGTGAGGATCGCCGTGCCCCTGCAGTTGCTCGCCGCCTTCGCCATCGGCTGGCGAATCCTGGCTCGGCGCCTGCGCCCGGCCTCGACCGGGGCCGCGGCGCCGGACACGTCGATGGCGGAGGAGGCGGCGCTCGCTTCGGCCCTTCCCAATTTCTTCGCCGGACTTGCTTTCCGCAATGGCTTGGGAGCGCTCCGCCGGCACCGGACGGTCGTGAGCGGCCGGCTTCATGTCGGCCGGACCATCCGGGCGACGATCCGGACCGGCGGCCGGCCGGTCCTTCGCTTCGGGGTTCGACCGCATACGCCCGAATATGTGCTGCTTTGCGACCGCGAATCCCCGCAGGACCACCTTCCGGTGATTGCCGATATCCTCGCCCGTCGAATGGCCGAAGAAAAGATCAACGCGACCCATTACGAATTCTACGCCGATCCTCGGCGGCTCAAACGGATCTCGCCGGATCCGGACCCGTCGGTGAAGCTTCTTCCGGATCTGCTTCCGTCGCATCCGGGCGCCCGGCTGATGATGCTTGCGGAACGCGGGCAATGCTTCGATCGCAAGGGCCGGCCGGCCTCCTGGTTCGAATTTCTGACCGGTTTCGATCGTCCCGTCCTGATCGATCCGGGCAAGGCTGCCGGCCGGCCGGAACGGCTGCCGCTGATCGACGAGGCGGACCTGCTGGCGGTGCCCGCCTCGCCCGCCGGAATCCTGGCTTACGCCCGCTCCCTGTCGGGCGATGGCGACGAGCGGCGGTCGGTGCTCGATGATGCCTTTATGGAGGATCTGCCTCGGGTGCTGGCGCGCCGCCCGGATCTCTACCTTGAAGACGTTGCCCCGGAGCCGGCGATCGTCGGGGCGCTGCTCGACGCTCTCGAGGAATGGCTCGGCCCCCGCGGAATCCGGCTGCTCAGGATGACGGCCCTTCACCCGCTCGTCGATCCCGGCCTCACTGCCTTCCTGGGCAGCCGGGGCTCGCCGCCGCTGCTTGACGAGGGATTGCTCCTCCGGCTGTCCCGATTGCCCTGGTTCCGAACCGGGATTTATCCGCAATGGCTCCGGCTCGCGCTCGTCAAGGAGCTGACGCTCGACGACCTCGAATTCGGCGTTCGCCACGTCCAGGCCTATCTCACCGCGCCCTCCGGCGATCTCGACGAGGCCCTGGCCCGCTCCGACGACGCGCGATCGCGAGCCGACTTCCTCGCCTGGCTTCGCGCCAATCCCGGAAGCGAATTCCACGACCCGATCCTCGTCGACGCGCTGCTCGGAAAGCCTCCCGGGGATCTTGGCGAGGTTCGCCCGGGCGCGCGGGGACCCGTCGTCCACGGCCTGTTCGAGCGCTTGCTGGGCTGGTTCTGGATCGGATTGGCGGCCCTGCTGTTCCTCCACCTCCTGGTCCTCTTCAGCCTCTGGATAGTGCGGCCGGGGCTCGAGCTGGAGGCGAGGGGCCGCACGACCCCGGAAGGCTATGTCGGGCAACCCGGCAACGACGGCGCGGACCCCGGCGAGACGGACCCCCTCGCCAACGCCGTCGACCCTTCCGGCAACCTCGTTTCGGACCCCGGTCCTGTCGGCGCCCCGCCCATCGGCTCCAACCTCCCATCGGGTGGCGAGCCCGGCGATCCGGCTTCGAATATCTCAGGCAACATTTCCAGCGAACCGCGGCCCGACCCGCCCCGGGAACCGGTTCGGCAGGACCCCGCGCTGGCCGGCACGATCGGCACCGTGAAGGGTTCTGTTTCGGTGAATGTTAGGTCCGGTCCGTCCGCCGAGGCTTCCATCGTGACGAAGCTGCGCCGAGGGGAGTTGGTGGAGGTTCTTGCTCAGGCGGGACCTTGGTGGCGCGTGAGGCTTCGAAACGGAACGGAGGGATTTGTCCAAAAGACCTTCGTCATGGTCGCCACCCCGACTCCGGTGCAACCGACTCCACGGACGGACCTCATCGACCTGCCCGGCTGCTGCGGCACGGACCGCACGCTCGCGGAGGTCAATATCTACGGACCAGGGGCCCTGGACGAGCTGTCCCGTGCCATCGAGGCGGCGATGGCGGGGCTGGACGTGAGGGGCGGCGAGCGGCTCGAAATCCTTATCCTCGAGCAGCCGAGGCCCGGGGGTGGCTCGAGCGCCTTGGCTCGGGAGGCGGAATCGTCGGCCCGCAGGCTTCTTCGAAGGCTGCCGCAGGACTCCTGGGTCGTCGTCACGAATGCCGTGCCCTCGAACCCCGCCGTGGCGGCCTCCACGCCGGTCGTTTCCATCCGCAAATCGGTCGAACCGACTCCGATGCCGCCGCCGCCGTTGTGAGGCGCCGCGGGCGGCGCGTGCTCAGCGGATCCGGACCTCGGCGAGCTTCCAGCCCAGGCCGTGGCGGCGGAAGACGAGGTCGCTTCTTTTGCCCCTGACCCTGAACTCGCTTGCGCCGGTTCGGGAGAAATCGATCTTGGCGGGCTCGCCAGCGCCCCGGCCCTGCCCGGTGCCGCGCCCGTCATCTGGCCCCGCCCGGCCCGCGCCCAGCGCCAGGCTCAGCGCTTCCGGGCTGATCGCGGTCTCGAGCGCCGGGCCTGCGACGAGGCCGCCGAGCGGGCCGAAGCGGCGGCCCAGCTGCTCGCGGGTCGAGGACCGGAGCGCCCGGAAGTCGACATAGGCGGCGAGCGCCTCGCTGTCCCCGGCCCGCGCCGCCTCGCGCATCCGCCACAAGGTCCACCAGGGCGAGCCGAGCCACCAGCCGGCGCCGAGAAGGAGGAGCAAAGCGGCGGCGAAGGCGAGAGTCCGGCCTTTGCGCATCCTTTTCTCCACCTTCGTAGCGATTCGTGGCGATGTTTAGCGATTATCGGCGCTGAAAAGGGCGGATTTCCGCCGTCCGTTGGGAAACCGGCCCGAACCGGCGAGCGCTTTCGACCACTTTCGAACACCCGACCAGTTTCGACCGCTTTCGACCGCTTGTCGAACGGCGTGGCCCGCCAACGAAAAGTGCCCGGGCATCGCTGCCCGGGCACCGTCGCGGCGCTTGCGCGCCGACCCCCTTAGTCAAGATGCCCCGGCCCGCACGCATCCCACCTCGCATGAGGATGCGGGGCCCAGGGCCTCCCCGAACCCGGCTGTCGCCTTCGTTCGTGGGCGGGACGCTATGAGCGCGGGGGCGGCTTGTCACTGCCTATCCAGGGGCTTGACCCACTTTGCCCACGCCCTGTGTCGGCACTGCAACACAGCGCCCCGGTTGCCTTGGCGGGAGGCGCCCCCTAGAGGCGCTGGCATGCGACTTTCCAGTTACTTCCTGCCCGTCATGAAGGAGACTCCTTCCGACGCCCAGATCGTCAGCCACCAGCTGATGCTCAGGGCCGGGCTCGTCCGCCAGACCGCCGCCGGAATCTACGCCTGGCTCCCGCTCGGCCTCAGGGTCCTGAAGCGGATCGAGCGGATCGTCCGCGAGGAGCAGGACCGGGCCGGCGCCGTCGAGCTCCTGATGCCGACTCTCCAGTCCGCCGACCTGTGGCGCCAGTCCGGCCGCTACGACGCCTACGGCCCCGAGATGCTCCGAATCCGCGACCGCCACGACCGCGACATGCTCTTCGGCCCGACCAACGAGGAGATGGTCACGGCCCTCTTCCGCGACGGAGCCAAAAGCTACCGCGACCTCCCCCGGATCCTCTACCACATCCAGTGGAAGTTCCGTGACGAGGTCCGCCCGCGCTTCGGAGTGATGCGCGGCCGCGAGTTCCTGATGAAGGACGCCTACAGCTTCGACCTCGACGAGGAAGGGCTGAGGGCGAGCTACGAGTCGATGTTCGTCGCCTATCTCAGGACCTTCGCCCGGCTCGGCCTCACCGCTGTCCCGGTCAAGGCGCCGACCGGGCCGATCGGCGGCGACCTCAGCCACGAGTTCCACATCCTCGCCGACACCGGCGAAAGCGCGCTCTTCTACGACGCCGCCATCGAGGACATCTCGAGAGACGAGCTGCTCTCGGCCGACTCCTCGACCATCGCCCGCCTCACCGGCCTCTACGCGATGGAGGAGGAGGAGCATGGCAAGGTCGCCGATTGCCCGGTTCCCGCAGACCGGCTCCGGACCCGGCGGGGGATCGAGGTCGGACACATCTTCGCCTTCGGGACCAAGTACAGCGGAAGCATGGGCCTTTCGGTCCAGACGAAGGACGGCGGCCAGGTCCACCCGCAGATGGGGAGCTACGGGATCGGAGTCTCGCGGCTGATGGGGGCGATCATCGAGGCCAGCCACGACGACAAGGGCATCGTCTGGCCCGACAGCGTCGCGCCCTTCCAGGTCGGCCTGGTCAACATGCGCGCCGACGATTCCAAGGTCACCGGCGCCGCCGACGAGATTTACGGCCGGCTCAAGGAATCCGGCGTCGAGACGCTCTACGACGACCGCGACGAGCGCGGCGGAGCCAAGTTCGCCACCATGGACCTGATCGGCCTTCCCTGGCAGCTGATCGTCGGGCCCAAGGGGCTGGAGCGCGGAATCGTCGAGCTCAAGCGCCGCTCCGACGGGGAGCGCGACGAGCTTTCCATTGAGAGCGCGCTTGCGAGGCTGACGGAGGTCTCGTCGCCCCAGCGGAGGCTGGGGCCCCAGTGAGAACGGACGCCGCGCCTTTCGCCCCCCGGGGCCCCAGCCTTCGCTGGGGCGACGGAAAGTGATCCTCTCCCGCTACGAGCGGATGGTCGCCCGGCGCTATCTCCTGCCCGGCAAGGGCGAGGGGTTCATCTTCCTCGTCGCCGGGATCAGCCTCGTCGCCGTCGCCCTCGGAGTCGCGGCCCTCATCGTCGTGATGAGCGTGATGAACGGCTTCAGGGCCGAGCTGTTCGACAAGATCGTCGGGCTGAACGGCCACGCCGTGGTCCAGGGCTATGGCGGCCAGCTCCCCGACTGGCGCGACATCGTCAGGCAGGCGAGGGCGACTGCGGGGGTGACCGATGCGCTTCCGCTCATCGAGCAGCCGCTGATGGCGAGCTCCGAAGGCCGGGTCGAGGGCGTCCTGGTGCGGGGCATGGAGCGCGCCGACATCCTTCGCAACCAGACGCTGAACGGCAAGGTGCTGGCCGGCTCGCTCGAGTCGCTCCGGCCGGGCGCGGGCAATGTCGCGATCGGAGCGCGGCTCGCCGAAGCGCTCGGAGCCAATGTCGGCGGCCAGATCAGCCTGATCAGCCCGGACGGGCGCACCACCCCGTTCGGGACGGTCCCGCGGATCGTTTCCTACAACGTTTCGGCGATCTTCGAAGTGGGGGTCTATGATTACGACAAGGCGTTCGTGATCATGCCGATGGAAGACGCCCAGACCCTGCTCCTGCTCGGCGACTCGGTCGGAATGGTGGAGGTCCAGACGGTCGATGCCGACCGGGTCGGCGAGATCCTCGAGCCGCTTCGGGCGAGCGTCGGCGGCCGGGCCTCGGTGGCCGACTGGCGATCGATGAACACCGCCTTGTTCGAGGCCCTCCAGGTCGAGCGGGTGGCGATGTTCGTCATACTCTCGATCATCATCCTGGTCGCGGTGTTCAACATCCTCTCCTCGCTGATCATGCTCGTGCGCGCCAAGACCCGGGACATCGCCATCCTTCGGACCATGGGCGCGAGCCGGCGCGGGCTGATGAAGGTGTTCATGACCGTCGGAGTGATCATCGGAGCGATCGGGATCCTCGCCGGACTCGGGCTCGGCTTCCTGCTGCTCTATTTCCGCCAGCCCTTCGTGAACCTCATCCAGTTCCTCACCGGCCAGAATCTGTGGGATCCGTCGATCCGCTTCCTGACCGAGCTTCCCTCCAAGACCGACCCGTTCGAGGTTCTGGCAATCGTCACCATGGCGCTGGTGCTGAGCTTCCTGGCCACGCTCTACCCGGCCTGGAAGGCGGCGAGCACCGATCCGGTGCAGGTGCTCCGCTATGAATGACGTCCTCGCCGTCAAGGGCCTGAGGCGGAGCTTCAGCCAGGGGGAGGTGACCATCCACGTTCTTCGCGGAGTCGATCTCGCGGTGCGCCAGGGGGAGATCGTCGCGCTGCTCGGGCCGTCGGGCTCGGGTAAGTCGACCTTGCTCCAGGCGGTCGGATTGCTCGAAGGCGGCTTCGAAGGCTCGATCCGGATCGCCGGCGAGGAAGTGGCGGAGCTGGGCGACGGCAATCGCACCCGGGTCCGCCGGGACACCCTCGGCTTCGTCTACCAGTTCCACCACCTGCTTCCCGATTTCACCGCTCTCGAGAACGTCGTCATCCCGCAGCTCGTCAAGGGCGCGACCCGCGAAGACGCGGAGGAGCGGTCGAAGTCCCTCCTGGAATCGCTCGGCCTGGCCGACCGGGTCACTCATCGCCCGAGCAAATTGTCGGGCGGCGAGCAGCAGCGGGTCGCAGTCGCCCGGGCGCTGGCCAACCGCCCGGCCCTCGTCCTCGCCGACGAGCCCACCGGCAATCTCGACGAGGCGACGGCCGACATCGTCTTCGCCGAGTTCCTCCGGCTGGTCCGCGACGAAGGCAGCGCCGCCCTCGTCGCAACCCACAACGAACGGATCGCAGCGAAGATGGACCGGGTGCTCAGGCTCCATGAGGGCGTCCTGGAGTAGGCCGTCATCCCGGCGAAAGCCGGGACCTCGGGGAGGCCCGCCGAGACTTCTCGTCCCGAGATCCCGGCTTTCGCCGGGATGACGGACTCGACCCGAGGGAAAGATGCCTTCCTTGCTGCGTTAGCGGCGGGTGATCCGCAGCTGGAGCGAGTATTCATGGCGTTGCGTAACCTGATTCTGCTGGGCGCCGGAGCCGCGACGCTGCTCGGCGGCTGCGACTGGATGAAGAAGAAGGACGCTCCCGCGGAGAAGAGCAGGACGGAGCTCGCCGGCGAGCAGAGGGAGCGGATCCGCAAGGCCTGCGCTTCCGACGCGACCTATGCGCGCCTCAAGGAACTGGTGTTCGACGAGGCGGCCCGGATTCGGAACTCCGATCCCCGCAACCTCGATCCGCTGGCCGCCGCCGCCGTGGTCCGGATGGAAGCGCCGCTGGTCAAGAGCCGCGACGACGAGCTCAATGTCACCGTCTGCAGCGGCCGATTCATCCTCGAGCTTCCGCCCGGCGCCGAAAATGCGTTCGACGGCAAAAGGCGGCTCGACGCGGAGGTCGAATATGCCGCCCAGGCGGCGGTCGACGGAAGCGGCCTCGTCTACCAGATGGATGGCGCCGAGCCGATCATCTACCGCCTGGCCACGTTCGGAATGAAGGGCGGGCCGCTCCCGACCCTCGTCGCGTCGGAGCCGGAGCCAGCGCCGGCCCCCGCAGTCGCACCTCCGGCGGAACCCGCCTTGATGACGCCGGTGGCCGAGACCGCGCCCCGGCCGGCCCCGCCGCCGCCTCCCGTGCGGACGGCTGAGCGGCGGCCCGATGCGACTCCGGCCCCCGTGACGGCCGCTGCCGCGGCGCCGGCGACCCGGGTCACGGTCCGTCCGAGCTTCAACTGCCGCTATGGCAAGACCCGGACCGAGAAGATGATCTGCGGTTCGCCGAGGCTGGCTGCCCAGGACCGCGCGATGGCGTCGCTTTATTACGACCTGATGGCCGGGGCCGATCCCGCGACGAGGGGCCATCTGCGCCGAAGCCGCGACGCGTTCCTCGGCAAGCGGGAGCAGTGCCGGAGCGAGGGCTGCGTCAACTCGGCCTACGCATCGCGAATGGCGGAGCTGAGGAATATCGGAAGGGGGGACTGACGGGCACCCGGTCATCCCGGCGAATGCCGGGACCTCGGGTCGAGAAGTCTCGGCGGGCTCCCCGAAGTCCCGGCTTTCGCCGGGATGACGCCGCTGCCCGAATAGGTGTGGAAAACCCCGGCTGAGCGCTTCCATCGCCGCGCGCCAGCCACCATAACGGACCGATGGCCGGCCCCTATGTCCCACTTCGGATCTTCTCCTGCTACACCATGCTGGAGGGCTCGATCGAGCCGAAGGCGATTGCCAAGCAGGCCAAAAGGCTTGATTTCCCGGCCGCGGCCCTGACCGACCGCAACGGCCTCTACGCGGCGATGCCGTTCACCGACGCCTGCCGGGAAGCCGGGGTCCAGCCTATCGTCGGGACCATGCTCGCGGTGGCGAGGCCGGGCGGCGCCGGTGGCCAGGCTGCGCTCGACTGGATCGGCCTCTACGCCCAGAACGACCGCGGTTACGACAATCTGTGCGCATTGGTCTCCGCGGCGCATCTCGGCCGGCCGGTCGAGGAGCCCGCCCATGTCGGCTTCGACTCGCTCGCGGGCCGAAGCGAGGGCCTGATCGCTCTGACCGGAGGCTCGGAAGGCGCGCTGGCGCGGCTCCTGGCCGAGGAGCAGGAGAACAGCGCGCTTGAAATACTCGAGGGCTTGAAGTCGCTTTTCCCGGGGCGGCTCTACATAGAGCTGAGCCGCCGCGGCGACCCGGTCGAGACCCGCTCCGAGGCGCGTCTGATCGAGCTGGCCTATGAGCACGACCTGCCGCTCGTCGCGACCAACCCCGCTTCCTATTCCGAGGCGCATTTCCACCAGGCGCACGACGCGATGCTGTGCATCGCCCAGTCGAGCCAGCTCGACCGCGACGACCGCACCAAATCGTCGACGGAGGCCTGGCTCAAGCCCGCGGCCGAGATGCGCCGGTTGTTCGAGGACCTGCCCGAAGCGATCGAGAATACGAGCGTCGTCGCCCGGCGCTGCGCGTTCGGAGCGCCCAAGCGCAGGCCGATCCTTCCGAGCATCGCCGGCGACACCCAAGCGGAAGCCGAGCAGCTCCACAGCGACGCCCGAGCGGGGCTGGAGGCCCGGCTGGCGGTCTATCCGGATTTGAGCGCGGAGGACCGCAAAGCCTATTTCGACCGGCTCGACTACGAGGCGGACATCATCGTCCGGATGGGCTTTTCCGCTTACTTCCTGATCGTCGCCGACTTCATCAAATGGGCCAAGGACAACGACATCCCGGTCGGCCCGGGCCGCGGTTCGGGCGCCGGCTCGGTGGTCGCCTGGGCGCTCACCATCACCGATCTCGATCCGATCCGGCTCGGCCTCCTGTTCGAGCGCTTCCTCAATCCCGAGCGGGTGTCGATGCCGGACTTCGACATCGACTTCTGCGAAACCCGGCGCGGCGAGGTCATCCGCTACGTCCAGCAGCGCTACGGGGCCGACAAGGTCGCCCAGATCATCACCTTCGGGAAGCTGAAGGCGAGGGCGGTCCTCAAGGACACCGGGCGCGTGCTCCAGATGTCCTACGGCCAGGTCGACCGGCTCGCCAAGGCGATCCCCAACCACCCCACCGACCCCTGGACGCTGGAGAGGGCGCTGGGCGGGGTCACCGAGCTTGCCGCCGAATATAAGAACGACCCCCAGGTGCGCCGGCTGTTCGACCTGGCGATGAAGCTCGAGGGCCTGCCGAGGCACGCCTCGACCCACGCCGCCGGAGTCGTCATCGGGGATCGTCCGCTCGACCAGCTCGTGCCCCTCTACCGCGACCCGCGCTCCGACATGCCGGTCACCCAGTTCGACATGAAATATGTCGAGGCGGCGGGCCTGGTGAAGTTCGACTTCCTCGGTCTCAAGACCCTGTCCGTGCTCCAGAAGGCGGTGCAGATGCTTGCGAAGCGGGGCATCCACGCCGACCTCGACCGGCTGGCCTGGGACGATCCCGAAGTCTACAAATTGCTCCAGCGCGGCGACACGGTCGGAGTCTTCCAGCTCGAATCGGAGGGGATGCGGCGCACCCTCGCGGCGGTTAAGCCGACCAGCTTCGAGGACATCATCGCTCTCGTCTCGCTCTACCGGCCGGGTCCGATGGACAATATCCCGATGTTCGGAGCCCGAAAGAACGGCCGCGAGCCGATCGAATATCCGCACGCCTTGCTCGAGCCGGTGCTGAAAGAGACCTACGGGATCTTCGTCTACCAGGAGCAGGTGATGGAGGCCGCCAAGGTCCTCGCCGGCTTCAGCCTCGGCGAGGCCGACCTTCTCCGCCGGGCCATGGGCAAGAAGATCAAGTCGGAGATGGACGCCCAGCGCGCCGGCTTCGTCGCCGGCTGCGAGCGGGTCAACAAGATCCCCAAGGCCAAGGCGAACGAATTGTTCGACTTGATCGACAAGTTCGCGGGCTACGGCTTCAACAAGAGCCACGCCGCGGCCTACGCTCTGATCGCCTACCAGACGGCTTGGCTGAAGGCGCACCACCCGGTGGAATTCTACGCCGCGTCGATGTGCTTCGACATCCATCAGACCGACAAGCTCGCGATCTTCACCGACGACATGCGCCGCCTCGAGGTCGAGTGCCTTCCGCCGTCGATCAACGCCAGCGAGGCGGAGTTCTCGGTGGAGCCGGCGGGGGAGGGGCTCGCGGTGCGCTACGCGCTGGGGGCGCTCAAGGGCGTCGGCGAGAAGGCGATGGAGCAGCTGGTCGAGGAGCGGCGCTCGAACGGCGGCTTCAAGTCGCTCGAGGATTTCTCCGAGCGGGTCGATCCGCGGCTGCTCAACCGGCGCCAGCTCGAGAGCCTCGCGGGCGGCGGCGCCTTCGATCCACTCAATCCCAACCGGGCGGCGGTCTTCGCCGCGGCCGAGACCCTGCTCGCTCACGCCGCGAGCGCCGCCGACGCCCGGGAGAGCGGACAGGGGGGATTGTTCGGCGGCGGCGAATCGAACGTCGTGCCGATCCGGATGCCGGTCGCCGCGACCTGGTCCCTGGCCCAGCGGATGGCCGCCGAGAAGGAATCGTTCGGCTTCTATTTCTCGGCCCATCCAGTCGACCGCTACCGCCACCTCGCCGTCGCCCATGGCGCGAAAAGCTATTCCGAGCTCGCCTCGCTTCCGGCGCCGGCGGACGGCGGACGCACCGGGGCGGTCATGGCCGGGATGGTCGAGGAGGCCCGTCCGCGCACGTCCGCCAGGGGGCGGCGCTACCTGATGGCGACCATGTCCGATTCCTCGGGCCAGTTCGTCGCCACCGTGTTCGACGACGACGCCGCGGCCCAGGTCGAGGCCGCCGCCAAGTCGGGCGCCTGCGCGCTTCTCAACGTCGAGCTCGACCGGCGCCCGGGCGAGGAGGCGCCCCGGGTGACGATCCGGTCCCTGCAATTGTTCGACAGCCTGTCAAAGCGCTCCCGGCTCCAGCTCGAGGTGGAGGTGGACGAGGCCGCCGCCATCGCCCGGCTGGCCGAGGCGGTCGCGGACGAGCGCGGCGGCCAGGGCGAGCTTCGCCTCCGGGTGAAGATCGAGGGCGGCGAGGCCGAGCTGGTGCTCGGCCGCGACTTCCGGCTCGACGCGGAGCTCGCGGCGCGCCTCGAGCGAATCGACGGGGTCGCCGCCGTTCGACTGTCGGTCGCCCCCCAGCCCCGGCTTGCGCTCGTCTCCTGAGTGCATAGACTGACCCTTCCACGCGCTGGGAGGGATCATGCTCGGAGGGATGCAGGACTGGCCGCTGAGGATCATGCGGATCCTCGATCATGCCGAGCGCGAGCACGGAGCTCGCGAGCTGGTCTCGCTCTACGCCGACGGAAGCCGGGTGCGCACCGACTGGGCCGGGATCGCCCGCGATTCGCGAAAGCTGGCGCGGGCGCTCGAGCGGCTCGGCCTCAAGCCCGGCGACCGTGTCGGCACCCTGGCGATGAACCACGCGCGCCACGTCGTCGCCTGGTACGGCACGATCGGAATGGGGGGAGTGATCCACACGATCAATCCGCGCCTGTTCGACGACCAGCTCGTCTACATCGCCAACCATGCAGAGGACCGGGTGCTGTTCTACGACCGCGCCTTCGCTCCGCTGGTCGAGCGCCTGAAGCCCCGCTGGACGAGCATCGAGCACTTCGTTTGCTTCGACGACGGCGGCTTCGACGACCTGATCGTTTCCCAGAGCGACGATTATTCGTGGGTCGAGGGCGACGAGCGCGACCCGCTGATGCTCTGCTATACGAGCGGAACGACCGGCAATCCCAAGGGCGTGCTCTACGAGCACCGCTCGGCGATGCTCCACGCAATGATGCAGCTGAGCCCGGACGTGTTCGACCTCGGCGCCCGCTCGGTCGTCCTTCCGGTGGTTCCGATGTTCCACGCTGCGGGCTGGGGTCTTCCCTTCTGCACGGCGATGGCGGGCGGCAAGATGGTCTTCTCCGCCGACTACACGCCCCAGGTCATGTGCGACCTGATGAAAACGGAAGGAGTCACCCACACCGCGGGGGTGCCGACGGTGTGGCTTGCCCTGGTCAACCACGTCGAGTCGACCGGCGAGGACCTGGGCAAGCTCACCACGGTCCATATCGGCGGCTCGGCGGCTCCGCGAGCGATGATCGAATGGTTCATGGACCGCGGCATCCGGGTCGGCCATGCCTGGGGAATGACGGAGATGTCCCCGCTCGGAACGGTGGGAGCGGGCAGCGGCGACTGGGACGATCTCAGCCGGGAGCAGCGGGTGGCCCTGCTCTGCAAGCAGGGCAGGGTTCCCTTCGCGGTCGAGCTTCGAACCGTCGACGATGAAGGCAATGTCCTTCCCCGCGACGGCAAAACCTCCGGCCGGCTCCAGACCCGGGGCCCCTGGATCATCCGTCGCTATTTCCAGGACGGCAGCGGCGACTGCATCGACTCCGAGGGGTGGTTCGACACCGGCGACGTCGCGGCGCTTCACCCCGACGGGGTCCTCCAGATCACCGACCGTTCGAAGGACGTCATCAAGTCCGGCGGCGAATGGATCAGTTCGATCGATCTCGAGAACGCCGCCGTCGGCTGCCCCGGCGTGGCGGAGGCCGCCGCGGTCGGGGTCAAGCATCCCAAGTGGGACGAGCGGCCGATACTCCTCGTGGTCAGGAAGACGGGCTCGGACGTGAGTGCGGCGCAGATCCTCCACCATCTCGAGAAGCATGTCGCGAAATGGTGGCTTCCGGACGAAATCGTCTTCGTCGAAAGCCTTCCGCACACGGCGACGGGCAAGCTTCTCAAGACGGCGCTTCGCGAAGAATATCGCGATTATCGGTTGAGCAGCGCGGCGTAATCCGTCCTCCCCATTCGCGAAGCGAAGGGGAGGGGACCATGCGAAGCATGGTGGAGGGGCAATCGGCGCGTCAGCCCCTGCGAGCGCCCGGATCCATCTCGGCCTCGACGGCGCCGTCGGCCCGCGGCCGGAACTGCAGGAGCGAATCGGCGACTGGCGAGCCTTCCTCGACTCGGGCCTCGACGATCCCGATCTCGATGCAATCCGGATCGCCGAGTTCACCGGCAAGCTCAACCTCTGGCGCCACGGCCAGCCCGGCGGGCCCGCGAGGGTCGCGCGGGCCCGGACAGGCGTTCGACGGGGCACAGTTTGAGGTCGGGGACGGTTACGTAACTGTCACCTAACTGTCCCACAATTGGGTTGGGGACAGTTACGTAATTGTCCCCACGGGCTTTTCTCGCCATTGTGGCCCGGTAATCCCAGGTTTATCTGAGACGGCGCCCCCCCAGCCTCTACTTGGTGCCGAACAGATTGGCCGGGGAGGGCGGCGCGAAGATCAGCGAAACCGACAAGGCTTCGTCGTCGTCGTCGCTGGAGCGCACGTGGCCATAGCCGACCTGAAGCCAGATGCCGCTTTTCTCTCCGCCCAGTCTTTGTGCATACGAACCGAAATAGCGCAGGCGTTTGCGGTCGAATTCGGCGAGCACGCCCTCGGTGTCCCGGATCTGATAGCCGATCTGAAGACCGATCCGGGAGTCCGGCGCCAGCCTTTCCAAGCCTGCCCAGCCGTCGAATACGTCGGCCTTTACGCGAGGCGTCGCGGCGATCCCGGTTTCGACGATTTCGTCCACGCTTGCCCGGGCCGATAATCCGATCATCCAGTGATTGATGATCTTCAAAGCGCCTTTGTCGTCGACGTCGAAGGATCGCATAAGCGGGCGACGATAGGAGACCCAGCCGACCCAGCCGGAGTTGGAAAAGCCTTTCAGCTTTCCTGGCGTGCCCTCCCACAATCCTCCGAAGCCAAGGTTGAAGCTCTCGCCATATTGAGCGACGAGATTGGCTTCCTTCCGGCACTCGGGAAAGACTGTCGCGGCCTTTTCCTTCGACCATTGGCCACTGAGGACCTTTTGATCGCGAGCAGTGATGGCGGTCAATTTTTCATCGACCGCGGACAGCTTGAGCCGAAGTTCAGCGAGGCGCGCTATCTCCATCTGGGTCGCATTTCCCTGCCGAACCTTGGGCTCAAGGGCAAAAAGCTCGGTTTCCAGCGCGGTTTGGTCATCCAATAAACCACGCCGGTCCGCGTCCTTATTGAATTTGATATTGTGCACCGTCGTGGCCATCAGCTCGGAGTTGCGGTCGGTGCAGGGTCCCCATCCGTAGGCTTTGCCGTCTACGCTTGCGGTTGCCATGAGCAGATCGTTGCCGTCCGACAGCGATGTCGACGCACCTAAGGCGAGCCTGGAGGCGCGCGCCTTGGCCGGGTCGCTATCCGAGGAGCCCTCGTAAAGAGCCCCCCCGATATGTGTCCTGTAGAGGATCCGGTACATCCGGCCTCGACTCGTATACGTGGACACGCGTCGCTCGCTGGCGTCTTCCAGAAGCCAGGCTGGAGCGAAGTCCAGCCCGAGGCTTTGACCGCCGTCGCCATTGCCTAGGATCTTCGGCAGCTGGAGAATGAAGGGCTTCAGGCCATTGACCACCGTGACTTTGTCCTCGGGTTGGCCCAGCAATTTCAGGGAGGGGGAGGAAGGGACGCCGAAATCGAAACTGAATACCCCTTCTTCAGATGCCTTTTCGTCAATGAAAACGAATTCCTTCGCGGTCTCCTCGTCCGTCGGCGCATCCGCGGCCGGGGAGCCGGCTGCGTCGCCCGGCGGCTGCGAATGCGCCGCGGCGGACGCGAGAAGGGCGAGCGCCATGGTGAAGGGCCGGCCCGTGCGGGTCGCGGCGCTCATTGGAAGTATACCTGAAAATCGTATAACCCGGGTTCGTTGTCCCTCAGCACCGGGAGCAGCTGCACGCCATTCGCGAGCATATTCGCATTCTGACCTGCTTGGATCGGGCTCAGAGGGCCGCTATTCTGGTCGACGCGCATATAGGCTCGCATGTCCTGCGCGGCCGGATTTCCCGCTACGATCACCAGCCGGAGGGTCAGTGGCTGCCAGAGCCAGGCCGTGAGCTGTTCAGCCGAGAATCCGAAGTGAGCATCGTCATCCATTCTGGTGCCGTCGGCTCGTTGGCCGGCATGTTCGTACGTCCCCTGCGGCGTAAACCGCCACAACTCGAAGGCGCCCTTTCCAGTGTCGGATATCACGACTCGGATATTGAGCGGCTCGTGAACGCCCCCTCTCCAGATAAGCATTCCCTGTCTCCCCGGAATGTGGGCGCGAAGGCCCCGGTTGAGGAAGCTTAGGCCGCCGTGTCGGGATCGCGCGTGACGGGCATCACGCGAACGGCTCGGCCGCCTCGCCAGGTCTGCAGGTCGAGCGCACTGGAGCGTTGCCGTTTGCTGGCGGGTCGTGGCAACAACGCCCCAATGTCCCGCCGCCTCCGCCCCCTCGCACTGCTCGAAGCCGAGCAGCTTTCCGCCTCCGCCCCGGGCGATCACGCCGCTCTGTCCGCCTCGGCGGGCACCGGCAAGACTCACGTCCTCACCGCGCGGGTGCTCCGCCTGCTCCTCGCGGGGGTCGATCCCTCTTCCATTCTCTGCCTCACCTTCACCAAGGCCGGCGCCGCCGAGATGGCGGACCGGATCCATCGCCGGCTGGCTTACTGGGTCCGGCTCAAGGATCCCGAGCTGGCCTCGGAGCTTCGCTCGCTCGGCGAGGACTATGATCCCGAGGCGCGGGCGCGGGCGCGGCGGCTGTTCGCCCGGGTGCTCGACTCGGCCGGCGGCGGCCTCAGGATCCAGACGATCCACGCTTTCGCCCAGGGCCTTCTCGCCGCCTTCCCGGCCGAGGCGGGGCTGGTGCCCGGCTTCCGGCCGCTCGAGGGACGCGAGGAGCAATTGCTCGCCCGCCAGACCCTCGCCGAGATGCTGGTCCGCGCCGAGGAAGGCCGGGACCACGGCCTCATCCGCGACATCCAGGCGCTCAGCCACCGGCTGGGGGAGGGGGGCGCGGAAGCCTTCGTCCGGCGCTGCGCGAGGGCGCCCGACGCCATGGCGTCATTGGGACCGCCCGAGCTCGTCGAGGACCGGCTCCGGAGCGCCTTCGGGCTTCCCCTCGGCGACATCGACGAGGCGATCGCCGGCGAATGCTGCGACGAGATCTTCGACGTCGGCGCCTTGCGGCGGATCGGGCTCCTCAACGGCCAGTGGGGAACCAAGGGCGGTCTCGAGCGCGCCTCCCTGTGCGAGCAATGGGCGTCGGCGGAACCGGCCGAGCGGGCGGTGCTTCTCGACAGGCTGCACACCGTCTGGGCCAAGGCGGACGGCGAGATCAGAAGCTTCGCCAAGGGCCAGGCGCCCCAGGACGAGGCCTATATCGAGCTCGCCACCTCGGCCTTCGAATGCTGCGCGCGGCTTCTCAGGATGCGAAAGCTTGCGGCGCTCGTCGCTTGCCTCGCCGCCGGGCTTCGCTCGGGCCAGGCCTATTCCGAGGCCTGGACCGCCGCCAAGCGCGCCCATGCGGTGCTCGATTTCGACGACCTCATCCGGCTCGCCGAGCGATTGCTGATGACCGCCGGGATGGGCGAATGGGTCCGGTTCAAGCTCGACCAGAATACCGACCACATCCTCGTCGACGAGGCCCAGGACACCAACGAGGCCCAGTGGAACATCGTCCGGGCGCTCACTCTCGAATATTTCGCGGGGGAGGGCGCCTCGAAGCGTCACCGCACCCTGTTCACGGTCGGCGACTACAAGCAGGCGATCTTCGGATTCCAGGGCACCGACCCGAAGAGCTTCGAGCTCGCCCGCGCCTGGTTCGCCCGCCAGGCCGAGTCGGTCGGCCGCGACTTCCTCGACCTTTCGGTGGACCTGAGCTTCCGCTCCTCGCCGCCGATCCTGGCCGCCGTCGATCGGCTGATCGAGGATCTCGGCTTCGAGGCGATGGGGCTTCCCAGGGCGCCCAACCCGCACGAGAGCCACCATCTCGGCCGGCCGGGCTCGGTCACCCTCTGGCTCCCCCACAGCGACGACAATGACGGAGCGGCAGGCGAGGACGGCGGCGAGGAAGGGTGGGTGAGCGAGACGGTCCGCGACTATGCCCGCCGGCTCGCCGCCCAGATCGCCGCCTGGACCCGAAACCCGTTCATGCTCGGCGAAGGCTCGAAGCGGCGTCCGGTCCGGCCCGAGGATATACTCGTCCTCGTCCGCCGCCGCGGCGACCTCGCCTCGCTGATCGTCGCCCGGCTGCATGCCGAGAACGTTCCGGTCGCCGGGATCGACCGGCTGGCGCTGTCCGCGCCGCTCGCCGTCAGGGACCTGCTCGCCGCCGCCCGGTTCGCCATCCAGCCGCTGGACGATCTCAATCTCGCCGCGCTACTCGTCTCGCCGATTTTCGGCTGGACCCAGGACGAGCTTTTCGATGCGTCGTTCCGCCGCGAAGGCCCCCTATGGCTCAACATCCGTGGCGATAAGTTGCGATTCGCGGCGAATCCTCAACTTTCGACCACCCTCGAGGGCCTCCACGCGCTGCTCGCAATGGCCGACTACGCCACCCCCCACGCCTTCTTCGAGACGATCCTGAGCGGGCCCCTGGACGGCCGTCGCAAGTTGTTGGAAAGGCTCGGAAACGAGGCGCGGGACCCGGTCGAGGAGCTGCTCTCGGCGGCGCTCGATTTCGAGTCGAACCCGGCCCCTTCGCTGCAGCGCTTCCTCGACTGGTTCGCCCGAGGCGAAGTGGAGATCGTCCGCGACCCCTCGGCCCCCCTCGACGCGGTCCGGGTGATGACCGTCCACGGCTCGAAAGGCCTGCAATCTCCGGTGGTTATCCTCGCCGACGCCTGCGCCGATCCCGACCGGCGGGGAGGGGGGCCGCAGACCAATTTCGCCACCGTCTCGCTCCCTCCCGACGGTCCCTCCATACCCATTTTCCGCCCCCGCAAGGACGAGGTCGCCGAGCCGATCGAGTCGCAGCTCGCGGCGGTCGACCGGCGCGAGCGCGAGGAGCATTGGCGCCTCCTCTACGTCGCTCTCACCCGTGCCGAGGAGCGGCTCTACATCGGCGGAGCGCTGGGTCCGGCCGACCGCAAGGGGCCGCCGCAATCGAGCTGGTGGACGGCGCTCGATTCGGCGCTGCTCGGCCTCGGCGCGGAGTGGCAAGACGATCCGCACTGGGGCCGCGCCCGCCGATTCGGAGACGGCGAATTCTTCACCAAGGCCGCCGCCCGCTCGCCGCAGCCCGAAGGCTCGCTTCCGGAGTGGATCCGCCGGCCGGCTCCCGCCGAAGCCCGGCCGCCGCGTCCGCTTGCGCCCTCGGCGCTTGGCGAGGACGACGTCGCCGATCCGCCGCCGTCGCCGGCGATGCGGGTCGCGGCCCAGCGCGGCCGCCTTCTCCATGCCTTGTTCGAGCGGCTTCCCGAAGTTCCCGCCGAGGCGAGGGCGGAGCGGGCCGAACGCTGGCTCGAGCGTTCCGCCGGGATCGACGATTCGGAGCTCCGCGGCGGCCTCGTCGCCGACGCCTGCCGGCTGATCGCCGATCCGGCCCACGCCGAGCTGTTCGGACCCGGCGCCCTCGCCGAGGCCCCGATCGCCGCCGTGGTCGGCGGAGGGGTGGTGGTGTCAGGCTCGGTCGACCGGCTGCTCGTCGGCCCGGACAGGATACTCGTCGCGGACTTCAAGACGGGGCGCCGGGCCCCGGAGACGCTCGACGACATCCCGGTCCCGCACCTTCGCCAGATGTCGGCCTATGTGGAGGCGCTGAAAGTCGTCTTCCCGGGCCGGACGATCGACGCGAAGCTGCTCTACACCGCGGCCCCGGTGCTGTTCGACCTCCCCGCCGACCTGCTCGACCGCTACCGGCCGGTGCTTGAGCCTGCGCCCGCGGCTTCCTAAATGACATCCGACCCCATCAGGAGATTTCCATGACCACTTCCGTCAGCGACGACACCTTCCAGCAGGAGGTGCTCGGTTCCGACAAGCCCGTCCTCGTCGATTTCTGGGCGGAATGGTGCGGCCCCTGCCGGATGATCGCTCCCGCGCTGGAGGAGATCAGCCAGGAGATGGCCGAGCGGGTCACCGTGGTGAAGCTCAACATCGACGACAATCCGAGCGCTCCGGCCAAGTATGGCGTCCGCGGCATTCCGACCATGATCCTGTTCAACGGCGGCCAAGTCGCCGCGACCAAGGTCGGAGCGGCTCCCAAGACCCAGCTCCAGGGCTGGCTCGAGCAGGTGCTCAACGGAATCGACTACCAAGCCAAGAACGGAACGGCCGGGCTTTAAACCTTCCCCGTTATCCCGCCTTTCGCGGGGGCGACGGTCAGTCGCCCGGAGGCTCGGTCCCTTCCAGCCCGCGCGTGTCGGGCCGGAAGCGGTCGAATCTCGGCAGATCGTCCTTCGGCTCGAACCAGGCCACCCGGCTGCTCCAGAAGATGTGGAATTCCGGGCTCACCCGCCCGGGCTCGTCGAGCGTCGAGACGGTGAAATCGACGGTCTCGGGCTGGTGATCGACTTCCATCAGGAACGGTGTCCCGCACTCGCCGCAATAGCTTCGGTGCCCGAAGCTCGACGACTTGAAGCGCTTCACCTTGTCGGCGCCCTCGGTCCAGGCCAGCTTTCCGGCGGGCACGGAGGCGAACGCCATTGCCGGGGCGCCGGAAATTCGCTGGCAGGTCCGGCAGTGGCACCAGCCGGCGTCGAACGGATCGCTCATCAGCCGGTAGCGGACGGCGCCGCAGGCGCAGCCGCCTTCGAGAGGTTCGGTCATGAGGGCGCGCTAAGCCTTTCGCGGCTCGGGCGTCAATCGTCCGACCGGACCCATGGACTGCGGCGGTCTCAGTCACTATGTCCGACGTCGAGGCGCCCGAAGGCGGGCGCCGACCTGGATCTGCGCTTGGAACTGTTGCTCTTCCTCTCGGCGATGCTCGCCGGACTGACCGGCCTAATCTCGGGAGACCGGGCCGTCGACGTTCGCCAGGTCGAGCGGGCCGCGGTCGCCGCCACCGCGGCCTCCGATCCGACCGCCCGGACGGCCGAGGCTTCCGCCAGGATCGAACGACGCGCCGTCATAGTCGCTCTCGTCGCCGCCGCGCCGTCGTCGGCGCCCGCGTTCCCCGCCGCCGCTTCGGCATTGCCCCAGACAGCTCCGGTCGACGAGCGCCGGCTGGAATAGCGCGCCCCGGCCCCCCGCCTGGCCGCGGGCCGATTTCTCGACAGCGCCATGGGCGCAGAGCGCCACGAGCGTTCCGACACACTCAGACATGACAGGATTTCGATATGTTCGGCGGAGTCGCCAAAGCCATTTTCGGATCGTCGAACGACCGATACGTCCGGTCGATCGGCAAGATCGTCGACAAGATCAACGGCTTCGAGCCGACCATTTCCGCCATGTCGGACGACGAGCTGGCCAACCAAACCGCCGTCTTCCGTCGCCGGCTCGCCGAGGGAGAGGAGCTCGACTCGCTCATCCCGGAGGCGTTCGCGACGGTGCGCGAGGCCGCCAAGCGCACCCTCGGCCAGCGTCATTACGACGTCCAGATGATCGGCGGGATCGTTCTCCACCGCGGCGAGATCGCGGAGATGCGCACCGGCGAGGGCAAGACGCTGGTCGCGACGCTCGCGGTCTATCTCAACGCGCTCGAAGGGAAGGGCGTTCACGTCGTCACCGTCAACGACTATCTCGCCCGCCGCGACGCCGACTGGATGGGACAGGTCTACCGATTCCTTGGAATGACGGTCGGGGTCATCGTCCCCAACCTCACCGATTACCAGCGCCGGATGGCCTATGGCTCGGACATCACCTACGGCACGAACAACGAGTTCGGCTTCGACTATCTGCGCGACAACATGAAGTACGAGCGCGAGTCGCTCGTCCAGCGTCCCTTCAATTTCGCGATCGTCGACGAGGTGGACTCGATTTTGATCGACGAGGCGCGCACCCCGCTGATCATCTCGGGTCCGACCGACGACAAGTCCGAGCTCTACCTGAGGGTCGACGCTATCGTTAAGGGACTGAATCCCGCCGATTACGAAGTCGACGAGAAGCAGCGCTCGGTCGTTCTCACCGAGGACGGCACCGAGAAGATGGAGCGCCTGCTCGAGGATGCGGGGCTGCTGCACGGCTCCAATCTCTACGATTTCGAGAACACCCTGGTCGTCCACCATCTGAACCAGTCGCTCCGCGCCAACGTCATGTTCAAGCGCGACATCGATTATATCGTGAAGGACGGAAAGGTCGTCATCATCGACGAGTTCACCGGCCGGATGATGGACGGGCGGCGCTGGTCGGACGGCCTCCACCAGGCGGTCGAGGCCAAGGAAGGCGTCGATATCGAGCCCGAGAACCAGACCATGGCGTCGATCACCTTCCAGAATTATTTCCGGCTCTATCCCAAGATCGGCGGGATGACCGGAACCGCCGCCACCGAGGCTGCGGAATTCTGGGACATCTACAAGCTCAACGTCGTCACCATCCCGACCAACCTTTCGGTCAAGCGGGTCGACGAGGATGACGAATTCTACAAGAATCAGAACGACAAGTTCGCCGCGATCGCCAAGTCGATCCGGGAGAAGCAGCTGACCGGGCAGCCGGTCCTCGTCGGGACGGTGTCGATCGAGAAATCTGAGCTGCTCGGCGAATTCCTCCAGAAGGAGGGAGTCGAGCATTCGGTCCTGAACGCCCGCTTCCACGAGCAGGAGGCCCATATCGTCGCTCAGGCCGGACGGCTCGGCAAGGTGACGATCGCCACGAACATGGCGGGCCGGGGCACCGACATCCAGCTCGGCGGCAACGTCGAGTTTCGGGTGGGGGACGAGCTCGCGGAAATCGAGGACGGCCCCGAGAAGGATCAGGCGATCGAGCGGATCAAGCGCGAGGTCGAGGAGGAGAAGCAGCGGGTCATCGCTGCCGGCGGACTGTTCGTTCTCGGTACCGAGCGCCACGAGAGCCGCAGGATCGACAACCAGCTTCGCGGCCGCTCGGGCCGCCAGGGCGATCCCGGCCTCAGCCGCTTCTACCTCAGCCTCGACGACGACCTGCTTCGAATCTTCGGTCCGCAGACGATGTTCGCCCGGCTGATGAACAAGAATCTGGAGGACGGCGAGGCGATCGTCAGCCCGTGGATCTCGAAGGCGATCGAGACCGCGCAGAAGAAGGTCGAGGCGCGCAACTACGACATCCGAAAGCAGGTCGTCGAATATGACGACGTCATGAACGACCAGCGCAAGGTCATCTACGAGCAGCGCGCCGACATCATGGACGCCGCAACCGTCGGCGATGTCGTCACTGACATGCGCGCGGAGACGGTCAACGCCATCGTCGGCGAGGCCTGCCCGCCGAACACCTATCCCGAGCAATGGGACATCCCGCTCCTCAAGGAGCGGGTCGAGGAAGTGTTCAACATGAACCCGCCGATCGACGACTGGCTCCAGGAGGAAGCCGTCGATCCGGAGATGCTGCTGGAGCGGATCCAGAAGCTGGCCGACGAGCAGGTCGAGGAGAAGGCCAACGCGCTTCCGCCCGAGACCTACATCCAGATCGAGAAGAGCATCCTCCTCCAATCGCTCGACCATCACTGGAAGGAGCATCTGGCGATGCTCGACGCGCTGCGGCAGGTCATCCACCTGCGCGCCTACGCCCAGCGCAAGCCGATAGACGAATATAAGCACGAGGCCTTCCAGCTGTTCGAGCGGATGCTCGCGTCGATCCGCGAGGACGTCACCCGGACCTTCGGCCGTGCCGTCTTCACCCTGCAGCAGGAGGAGCCGTTTCCGGACCTGGGCGGTCTTCCGGACTTCATCACCCACCATATCGACCCGCTGACCGGGGACGACGACACCGCCGACATCGACGCCGGCACCGGGGCGATCCTCTCGAGGCTTCCGCCGCTGCAGGCGGCCCGTCCGGAAATGCCGGCCGGGACGTTCGAGATCGCCGAGGCCGACATGCCCAATGTCAGCCGCAACGCGCCCTGCCCGTGCGGGTCGGGGCAGAAGTTCAAACACTGCCACGGCCAGCTGGCGTAGAACGAGAAAGGGCCGGCGGGGAGGGGACACCCGCCGGCCTTCAACTTCGTCCTCCCCGCCGCGAAGCGGTGGGGAGGGGGACCATCCGCAGGGTGGTGGAGGGGCAACCTGCAGAAGCCTGCGCGAATGCCCCTCCACCAGGCTTCGCCTGGTCCCCCTCCCCATGCTGCGCATGGGGAGGACTAAGCCTCACGCCATCTTGAAGCCTTCCTTGTTCATCCGGGCGGTGAGCCTGGCGTTCTGCTCCTCGCTCATCACCTGCTTGAAGGCCGGGAAGACCTCGTCTTCCTCCATCCGGATATGCTCTTCGAGCATCGAGCGGAAATCGCGGACCCGGGCCAGCCATTCCGGGCTGTCCTTGGCGAGGTTCTCGAGCTCGTAGAGATAGGTCTTCACATAGCCGTGTTCGGCGTTGAGAGCGTCGGCGTCGTGGGCGGAATTCGCCTGCCTCAGAGCCGGGTAGATGATCGCCTCTTCCTCGTGCGCATGCTTGGTGAGGGCATATTTCAGCTTCATCAGCAGGGTCGTGCGAAGAGTCGTCTGGCTGTCGTTCGTCGCCTCGATCTTGTCGAACACGGCGAGGGTGGCGGCGTGCTCGGCCTTGAGCGCGTCGAACCAGTCGCCCGCGGCCGCGGCCGGCATCTGCATCAGGAACTTGCGGCCGAAATTGGCGGCGATCCCCACCGCGGCTCCAGCGATCGCAGCGCCCGCGAGAACGCCCGCATTGCCGCCGCCGAAGGAGAAGGCGCTGCGCTCGTTGGTGAAGCGGCCTTCGCTATCGCGCTTCGTCGCGCCTCCGCCGTTATTGCCGCCGCTCGAGCGCGACTTGCTGCCTTGCCTGGATTCGGACTTCGTAGCCATGACGGCCTCCTTGGTTGGAACTCGGCGGCTGAACCCGCGTGGACGCTTGGCGGTTCCGGAACTCACCATCGGAAAGGCTCTCTATTCAACTCGTTACTCGAACGACCCGACCGCTCAGTCTTTTCGTCGCCAAGCGCCGGAACCATCCCAGCGGGCTCAAGTTCTTGGGGCCAAAGCGAATTGAGGAGCTGTCAATGCGGGCGATGGATTACAGGGGCCCATACCGGGTCCGGCTCGAAGAGAAGCCGATGCCGACGATCGAGCATCCGCGCGACGCGGTCGTTCGAGTGACCCGCTCATGCATCTGCGGTTCGGATCTCCACCTCTATCATGGGCTTGTACCCGACACTCGGGTCGGGATGACCTTCGGCCACGAATTCTGCGGGATCGTCGAGGAGGTCGGTTCCGCGGTCGAGAACCTCAAGGCGGGAGACCATGTGCTGGTCCCGTTCAACATCGCCTGCGGGCAGTGCCATTTCTGCAAGCAGGGCCTGTTCGGCAATTGCCACGAATCCAACCCCGAAGCGACCGCGGTCGGAGGCATCTTCGGCTATTCGCACACCGCGGGCGGCTATGACGGCGGGCAGGCGGAATATGTGCGGGTGCCCTATGCGGATTTCGGGCCGACCATCATCCCCGACTGGATGGATCCGGACGATGCAGTCCTCCTTACCGACGTCGTCCCGACCGGATACCAGGCAGCGGAGATGGCCGGGATCAAGCGCGGCGACACGGTCTGCGTCTTCGGCGCCGGCCCGGTCGGAATCATGGCCGCCCGCTGCGCCTGGCTGTTCGGCGCCGGACGCGTGATCGTCATCGACCATCTGGATTACCGGCTGGAATTCGTGAAGACCTATGGGCCCGCCGAGGTCTACAATTTCCGCGAGCTCGACGATCTCGTCGTCTTCATGAAGAAGACCACCGACGGGCTCGGCGCCGACGTCTGCATCGACGCGGTCGGAAACGACGCCTCGGGCAATATCTGGCAGACCGTCCTCGGCAAGAAGATGAAGCTCGAAGCCGGCTCCGCGATCGCGCTCCACTGGGCGATCAACTCGGTGAAGAAGGGCGGGGTGGTCTCGATCGTCGGAGTCTACGGCCCGACCGGCAACCTCGTTCCGATGGGCAACGTGGTCAACAAGGGCCTGACCCTTCGCGCCAACCAGGCTTCGGTGAAGCGGCTCCTTCCCCGGCTCATCGAGCATGTGAAGGAAGGGCATATCAATCCCAAGGCGATGATCACCCACCGGGTGCCGCTCGAGGACATCTCCGACGCCTATCACATCTTCTCGAAGAAGCTCGACGGCTGCATCAAGCCCGTGCTCGTCCCCAACGCCGCCTGACAGGAGCCCGCAAGCCATGGATGCCCCCACCGCCGGCAACGCCCTCGTTCCCGACCGCTCGAATATTCCCGGCTGGGGAGTCGACGCCGACCCCGAGAACGATCCCACCTATCCCTATCGCGAGCGCGACAAGGACGATCATTCGGGCGAGTGGGCCCGGCCGCCGGTGCAGCACAGCGACGTCGAGATCCTGCAGTCGATCGAGCATAAAAGGCGCCCGGCCGTGTTCGGGACCTCGACCCCGCCGAGCGGCGTGAGCGGAATGCTCCGGCGAGGCGCGTTCAGGTACAGCGAATCCCATTGGGCCCACTGGCTGATGCTGATGGGCGCGGACCGGGTGAACATGGTCGAGGGAATCGTCCAGGACCTCGCCAGGGCCAAGATCCCGAACATCCCGGCCGAGATGGGGATGCGCTCGGAATGGAAGCACAACCGGAAGGGACTGGTGACCAAGGTCGCGGTCACGGCCGCAGTGGGCGTGGCGGCCTTCGCTCTGTTCAAATGGTCGGGGAGCCGCAGCGAGCGGCACGAAGCGGACGATCGGGACTGATCGGCTTCGATCCCGACGTCCGCCGGAAAATAGTCCGCGAACTGAAATGAAGTAACAAGGCCGCTGCCGAGGTCGAAAGCACGGCGCTGGTCTTTCGGCCAACCGTCGGCTAATCTGGGGCTTCCGGGAGGGTCGCGACGTGTGGGGCGTATTCGAGCTGATCGGCGCCTTCATCCTCGGCGCTTCGAGTTTCGATGCGGCCGAGGGCGCTCAGCCGCGAGAACATCGCGAACATGTGGGCCAATGGCAGGTGAGCGCGTTTACCGCCGGCACCTGCTCGGTGACCCGTGAATTCCGCGACGGCACCATGTTCCTGGTATCGAGCACCCGCGAGGGCCGCGCCGATCTGGCCGTGCTCAACCGGGCGTGGCCGGTTCGAACCGCCGATCCTACCGCCTGACTCTGGTCCAAGGCGGCGCGCGCCGAAACTTCGCTGCCGACGACGACAGGAGTTTCCAGGGGCTCAGCCGGTCGACCGCGAACGGCGCAGGCTTGATCGCCCAGCTCTCCGACGGCGGTCTGGTCGAGGTGGCCGGCTCGAACGGGGCGCTGCTCGGGCGGGTCGATCTCAGCGGGATCGCGCCCGCTCTGGCCCGGCTTGGCCCGTGCGTGACCGAAATCGCGACTGCAGCGAATTTTCCGCCCGTGGCGCCTCCTCCGCCCCCCCCCACCGCCGCCGTCGTCGCGCCGGCGCGGCAAGGCGCAGCCGGCGCGCGTCAGGGTGACCCTCTCCGAGCTCTTCTCGGACGAGGACTATCCGGTTTCCGCCATTCGGGCCGGGGAGCAGGGCGCGGTGGGCTTTCGGCTGGAGGTCGGCCCGGACGGTGGAGTCGCGGTCTGCACCGTCACCATCAGCAGCGGCTCGCCGATCCTCGACTCGACGACCTGCCGGCTGCTCAGGTCTCGCGCTCGCTTCCTGCCGGCGCTCGACAGGAAAGGCCGGCCGACGGTGGACAGCCACAGCGGCCGGATTATTTGGCGGCTGCCGGAGCCGGAGCCGGAGTCACAGCCTCCTCCGACCGAGTGACGGGAGCGCGATTGCTCCGGTCGGCCGCCTCCATCTCCCTAGCGCTACCTCAGGTGATCGAGACGATCTTCTGGCCGTCGCGCCAGACGTCGCAAATCGGGCAATCGGCATCGTTTTCGACCCGGGCGACGGCCTCGCGATCGTCGTTCGCCAGGATGTCCTTGCGCTTGACGACCTCGCCGCCCGCGGTTGCGAGCTTGTTCACCCGATAATGACGCATAATCCCCTCCCGACAGGAACTTCAGCGTGGCCCAAGCCACGGCGCCGCGCAAGAGGGGAGGGCAGCGCCGGCTCAAATTTCGGGATTGGCCGGGTGGGCGCTCGAATCCGCGGCTCCGGCCGGGGCCGCCGGCGGCGCGCCGCTCGGCTCGATCCCGTTGGAGCGCGGATCGGTGCCGGTCGAGAGGATCCCGTAGGCCAGCAGCGCGACGAGCAGCGCGACCAGGGCCACCACGATGAGGCAGCCTCTTTTGTTGTCCTTGGCGTCCTTGGTCATCGCATCCCTTGCCGTTAACCCAATGTCCGGGGAAGCGCTGAACGGACGGGAGGGGCATGGGTTTCGGCACCGCCCCGGCAAAGCGGCCGGACGGGGCTTGAACCTTCGCTCGGATGCTCCGATGTGTGGTGGACGACACAACACAGAGCAGGAATCCTCCCCACATGGACCATGAAGACATCGTCAACGGCCTCGTTCCGATCGTGATCGAGCAGTCGAACCGCGGCGAGCGCAGCTTCGACATCTATTCGCGGCTGCTGCGCGAGCGGATCGTCTTCGTGACCGGGCAGGTCGAGGATCATATGGCGACCCTGATAACCGCCCAGCTGCTGTACCTGGAGAGCGAGAATCCGAAGAAGGACATCTTCATGTACATCAACTCGCCGGGCGGCGTGGTGACGGCCGGAATGGCGGTCCACGACACGATGCAATATATCCGGCCCCGGGTCGGGACCGTGTGCATCGGACAGGCCGCGTCGATGGGCAGCTTCCTTCTGGCCGCCGGGGAGCCCGGAATGCGCGTGGCACTGACCAATGCCCGGATCATGGTCCACCAGCCGTCGGGCGGGGCGCAGGGCATGGCCACCGACATCGAGATCCAGGCGAAGGAGATCCTCCGGATCCGCCACCGGATGAACGAGCTCTACGCCCAATATACCGGCCGCCCGCTCGAGGAGATCGAGAAGGCGATGGACCGCGACAAATTCTATTCGGCGGAAGAAGCAAAGATCTTCGGCCTGATCGACGAGGTCTTCGACAAGCGGCCGGCGCCGGGCGAGGGCGATTCGACGCACCAGGCGGAGGCGGCCTAAGCGCACCTCCGGTTTCGACTTCAACGAATGACGAGGCGGGGTCGGGTTCGGGGAACCCGGCCCCGCTTCCCGTTGTTACGGAACGAAGCTGCATCTAAAGGGGACTCTCAATGAATCGGAACGTCACGATCGGCCTCGGTACGCTCATCATCATCATCATCATCGTCGCCCTGGTCTTCTGAGCGCGGGACCGCTTCCCCGCGCTCGTCCACTTCGCGTCGGCCGGCCGCTTTCACGCGCTTCGATTTGGGGCACCGGGCCTTGTCGCCGTGGGCCTGCGGGGCCACATTGGCCCGGCAAGTCTTTGCGGGCGGAACGCTTTCCCCCCAGCGCATCCCGATCGGCGGGCAAGGCGCGTTAATCAATAAGCCATTGTGGTCGTGCGATAGTGCGGTCTAGGATGGCTGGATAGGCAGAGGGCGCCAACCGGAGTGCCCGTAAGGATCGGAATGACGAAGCTAAGCGGCAGCGACTCCAAGAGCACCCTCTACTGCTCCTTCTGCGGTAAATCGCAGCACGAGGTGAGGAAGCTCATCGCCGGGCCCACCGTCTTCATCTGCGACGAGTGCGTCGAGCTGTGCAATGACATCATCCGCGAGGAGACCAAGTCCTCGCTGGTGAAGACCCGCGACGGCGTTCCGACGCCGCTCGAAATCTGCAAGCATCTCGACGATTACGTGATCGGCCAGAGCCACGCCAAGCGGGTGCTGTCGGTCGCCGTGCACAACCATTACAAGCGCCTCGCGCACGGTTCGAAGGGCGGCGAGGTCGAGCTTTCCAAGTCCAACATCCTGCTCGTCGGGCCGACCGGCTGCGGCAAGACGCTGCTCGCCCAGACTTTGGCGCGGCTGCTCGACGTTCCGTTCACCATGGCCGACGCGACCACCCTCACCGAAGCCGGCTATGTCGGCGAGGACGTCGAGAACATCATCCTGAAGCTGCTCCAGGCCAGCGACTACAATGTCGAGCGGGCGCAGCGCGGGATCGTCTACATCGACGAGATCGACAAGATCAGCCGCAAGTCGGACAACCCCTCGATCACCCGCGACGTCTCGGGCGAGGGCGTCCAGCAGGCGCTGCTCAAGCTGATGGAGGGCACCACCGCTTCGGTTCCTCCGCAGGGCGGGCGCAAGCATCCGCAGCAGGAATTCCTCCAGGTCGACACGACCAACATCCTCTTCATCTGCGGCGGCGCCTTCGCCGGCCTCGAGAAGATCATCGCGGACCGTCTCCAGGGCAAGTCGATCGGCTTCGGCGCCTATGTCGCAGCGCCTGAGGAGCGCCGTACCGGCGAGATCCTCCGCCAGGGCGAGCCCGACGATCTGCTGAAGTTCGGGCTGATCCCCGAATTCGTCGGCCGGCTGCCCGTGATCGCTACTCTCGAGGATCTCGACGAGACGGCGCTGGTCAAGATCCTGCGCGAGCCGAAGAACGCGCTGGTCAAGCAATATGCCAAGCTCTTCGACATGGAAGACGTGAAGCTGAGCTTCACCGACGACGCCATGGTCTCGGTCGCCAAAAAGGCGATCGAGCGCAAGACCGGTGCCCGGGGCCTCCGCTCGATTTTGGAGAACATTCTTCTCGACACGATGTTCGACCTGCCTTCGATGGACGGCGTCGACGAGGTGATGATCGACAAGGACGTCGTCGACGGCCGCAAGGACCCGATCCGGGTCTACGCCGAGAAGAAGGGCGAGAGCGCCGCCTGAGCGGAGCGGCCGAAGGATGAACGCGGGCTCGGCTCCGCCCGGGAGGCCGCCCTATATGGCGTGGCTTCCCCGCTTCCTCTTCGAGACCGAATCCGCTCTTCCAATCTATGTCGCCAAGGCGTGGCTCATGGCGCTCGTGCCGAGCATCGCGCTGTCGGCCCTGGTCCGGCAGATCGCCACGGGCGCCGAGGCGCCGCAATTTCCGGCCAGTCCCGGACTCCTGGTCCTGCTCGTGGTCTTCGTCGGGCCCGCCCTCGAGACGCTTCTTCTGGCCGCGCCCGTCCTTCTCCTCAATCGCGTCGCCGGGCCGGGCCCGGCGGTGATCGCGAGCGCCGTGCTCTGGGGGATCGTCCACAGTCTCGTCGTCATGACCTGGGGGCTGGTGATCTGGTGGCCGTTCCTGATCATGTCGATCGCCTTCCTGACCTGGCGCCGCGAGGGCCTGGTCAAGGCTCTAGCCGCAGCCTTCTCGATCCACGCGCTTCAAAACGCCTTCGCCGTCGGGCTCATCCTGATGGCTAGCTAGACCGGCATCCCGGCGGAAGCCGGAACCCCAGGTCGAAAGGCTCTACGGGTCTTCCCGAGGTCCCGGCTTTCGCCGGAATGACGGAAAGTCGATGTGCCCTAGTTGCGCTCGGCTCGGACGTTGGCGACCTTGTACTGGAAGACCTCCGCCTGGGTGAGGCAACGCCGGGTCGAGCTGTCGCTGCCCTGCTCCTTCACGGCCTTCTGGCGGTACATGATGTCGGTCAGGAGCTTTCGCGACACGCCCATCCGGATCAGGAAATCATTGTCCTCGCTGGCGAGCAGTGCGGAATCCTGCTCGATGTCGCCGATCAGCCCGACCGTGCTCTCGGTGCCTCGAAGCACCTCGGCCTCGATCGCGCCCCGGTCGCTGGTGTGGGTGAACATATGGACGACGAAAAGCCCGCCTTCGTCGACCATTCGTCCCCGGCCGCCCATGAACACGAAGTTGCAGGCGCTGAAGCAGGCCCAGCCGCTCGGAATCCGAGTGAAGGCCATCGACTGCCGGATCAGCTTGCCCGCCTCGGTTCCAGCCCGGGCGTCCCCTCCGGGCGAACGAAGCCAGATCTGGTCGATCGGCTCGTATTTCTTGAGGGCCGCCTGAAGCCGTGCGGGAAGGCCGCTGTCGATCGCCCCTTCGGCAAGCAGGATCCGAAGCCCGTTCTCCTGCTTCAAGGTGAGCTGCATCGTCTTATTGGCAGTGACGTTGAGCTCTTTCGGGCAGGTCGGGTTCGCCGGGTCGACGGCCGCCTGCGCCCATGACGACGAAAGCAGGCCGGCCAGAGCCAGGATGGGAGCGCCCCTCCGCATCGCCTCAGGCCGCGAGCACGTAATTGCCGCCGCCGGGCTTGCGGCACATCTTCTTGTCGACCGTCGTCTCCTCGCCGTCGACGATGACGACGTCGCTGATCAGCATGCAGGTCCCGCCGTCGGCCGACGCCCGCTGGTCGCGCACCGTCGAGGAACCCTTGACGCCGGGGCGGGTCTCGCTCTCCCAGGTGGTGGTGGTGCCGACTCCGCCGCGAACGGCATTGTCCGTCGCCGTGGCCGCCTGCACCTGCTCCTTGCAGTCGAGCTTGCGGATGATCGCGTCGGTGAGGAGTGACGCGACCGGCAGGCCGGCGGCGATGAGGGCGCCGGGAGCGCCGCCCCAGCCGCCAAGCGCGGTGCCGGCGATTCCGCCTGCAATGGCTCCGAACATGCCGCTCTTCTTTTTCTTGGGCTGGCAATTCTGCGTCGTCGAGTCGCCGCTTCGCTCCTTGGCGTAGACGGGCGGCTGGACCGAGATCAGAGTGAGCGGAACGATCGCGAACAGATACCGACGCATAGAATAACTCCCCGAGCCTGGCTGGCCTCTCGAATGGGCATTAGTCCGGCCCTGTTGCGGCTTCATGCCGCGGGGTTCGCGCCTATGTGTCAATTGTCGCAGCCCCCGCTCCCGACATAGGCGAAAGCTCGCCTAACCCGTTGGCGAGTTTGCCATATCGAAGGGAAGTGGAAAAGGGGCAATCGGGGCATCGGGGGTGCCCGGCGAAAGCCGGCGCCCGGCGCAGGTCGAAACCGGCCCCGGCCTTCGCCGGGATGCAGGTTTATTGATGCACGGCTTCAACTCCCCATATAGGTTGCAAGAAGGCCTCGACGGCCTGAATGTGGAGTTTCGATGACCCAATCCTATCCCGTCCTGCCGCTTCGCGACATCGTGGTCTTTCCGCAGATGATCGTGCCGCTCTTCGTCGGCCGCGACAAATCGGTTGCCGCGCTCGAAAGCGCGATGGCCGCCGACAAGCAGATTTTCCTCGTCTCGCAGCTCGATCCGGCGGAAGACGATCCCGATCGCGACGCCCTCTACGACATGGGCGTGGTGGCGACGGTGCTCCAGCTGCTCAAGCTTCCCGACGGCACCGTCCGGGTCCTGGTCGAGGGCCAGCAGCGCGCCAACCTCCTCTCGATGGGGATGGAGGACCAGCATCTCGTCGCCGAGGTCGACCCGATCGAGCTCGAAGAGCCCGAGGGCGCGGAGGTCGCGGCCCTGATGCGGTCGGTGGTCGAGCAGTTCGAGAATTATTCCAAGCTCAACCGCAAGCTTCCGGCCGAGACCGCGGTCCAGCTCGGCCAGATCGAGGAGGCCTCCAAGCTCGCCGATTCGGTCGCCGCCAACATCAACATCAAGGTGTCGGACAAGCAGGCCCTCCTCGCCGAGCTCAACCCGGTTCGGCGGCTCGAGATGGTCTTCGCCTTCATGGAGGGCGAATTGGGCGTGCTCCAGGTCGAGAAGCGGATCCGGAGCCGGGTCAAGCGGCAGATGGAGAAGACCCAGCGCGAATATTATCTCAACGAGCAATTGAAGGCGATCCAGCGCGAGCTGGGCAACGAGGGCGAGGAAGGCGAGGGCGACGAGCTCGCCGAGCTGACCCGCAAGATCGCCAAGACCAAGCTGTCGAAGGAGGCCCGAGGCAAGGCAACGCAGGAGCTCAAGAAGCTGAAGGCAATGGCGCCGATGTCGGCGGAGGCGACGGTCAGCCGCAATTATCTCGACGTCCTGCTCGGACTGCCCTGGGGCAAGAAGTCGAAGGTCAAGAAGGACATCGCCGAGGCCCAGGCGATCCTCGACGAGGACCATTACGGGCTCGAGAAGGTCAAGGACCGGATCGTCGAATATCTCGCCGTCCAGGCGCGCACCAACAAGCTGAAGGGGCCGATCCTGTGCCTCGTCGGCCCTCCCGGAGTCGGCAAGACCTCGCTGGGCCGCTCGATCGCCCGGGCGACGGGCCGCGAGTTCGTTCGCCAGTCCCTGGGCGGGGTCCGCGACGAAGCCGAGATCCGCGGCCACCGGCGGACCTATATCGGCTCGCTTCCCGGCAAGATCATCTCCAACCTGAAGAAGGCGGGAAGCTCGAACCCGCTCTTCCTGCTCGACGAGATCGACAAGCTCGGCCAGGATTTCCGCGGCGACCCCGCCTCGGCCCTGCTCGAGGTGCTCGACCCCGAGCAGAACTCGAAGTTCCAGGACCATTATCTCGAGATCGACTACGACCTCAGCGACATCATGTTCGTCACCACCGCGAACACGATGGACATGCCGCAGCCGCTTCTCGACCGGATGGAGATCATCCGGCTCGAAGGCTATACCGAGGACGAGAAGGTCGAGATCGCCCGGCGCCATCTCATTCCCAAGCAGATCGAATCGCACGGTCTGAAGGAAGGCGAGCTGGTCTTCGCCGAGGACGGCCTGAGGAGTCTGATCCAGCATTATACCCGCGAGGCGGGCGTCCGAACCCTGGAGCGTGAGATCGCCAAGGTGGCCCGCAAGGTGCTTCGGCGGATCCTTGAGGGCAAGACTGAGCGAGTCGAGCTAACCGCCGAGAATATCGGTGAATATTCCGGAGTGCGCCGCTTTCGTCACGGCATGGGGGAGGAAGAGGACCAGATCGGCGCCGTCACCGGCCTGGCCTGGACCGAGGTCGGCGGCGAGCTCCTCACCATCGAAGCGGTCACGGTCCCCGGGAAGGGCCAGATCAAGTGGACCGGCAAGCTCGGCGACGTAATGCAGGAGTCGATCCAGGCCGCCTTCGCCTTCGTCAAGGCGAGGAGCCCCAGCTACGGGGTCAAGCCGAGCCTGTTCGGACGCAAGGACATCCACGTCCACCTGCCCGAGGGCGCCACGCCCAAGGACGGCCCGTCGGCTGGAGTGGGAATGGTGACCGCGATCATCTCCACCCTGACCGGGATCCCGGTGCGGCGCGACGTCGCGATGACCGGCGAGGTGACTCTCCGGGGACGCGTGCTTCCGATCGGCGGCCTCAAGGAGAAGCTGCTCGCCGCCCTTCGCGGCGGGATCAAGAAGGTTCTGATCCCGGCGGAGAACGAGAAGGACCTGGCTGAAATCCCGGCGACGATCACCGGCGGACTCGAAATCGTGCCCGTCAGCCATGTCGACGAGGTGCTCAGCCACGCTCTGGCGACCCCGGTCGCTCCGATCGACTGGACCGAAGCCGACGAGCTTGCCGCCGTTCCGGCGCCGGAGCTGGCGGCCGCCCCCGACGATGTCGCCGGGTCGATAAGGCATTAATCCTTCCCATCGAAAGATGGGGGAGGGGGACCACGCCAAGTGTGGCGGAGGGGTAGGTGGCGGGGCCTGATACTCTACCCCTCCACCAGACTTCGCCTGGTCCGCCTCCCCATGCGTCGCATGGGGAGATCAATTGTGCAACGCATCAACGAATTTGGATCAGGCCGGGTCGATTTTCCCTCGGAAAGTCGCGCTTTCCTTTTGACTCCTCTTCCGCTCCTGCCGTTAGATGGAGGCAAGCGCGCCAGCTGCGACTCAATCGGAAAAAAGGGGGTTCGGGAGAGATGAACAAGCAGGAGCTTATCGGGGCGGTGGCCGACGCCACCGGGCTTAGTCGCGGAGACGCGACCCGGGCGGTCGAGGGGGTGTTCGACACGATCCAGGGCGCCCTGAAGCGCGGCGACGAGGTCCGGCTGGTCGGTTTCGGCACTTTCTCCTGCTCCAAGCGCAAGGCGTCCACCGGCCGCAACCCGCGGACGGGTGAGCCGATGCAGATCAAGGAATCCACCCAGCCCAAGTTCAAGGCGGGCAAGGTGCTGAAGGATTCGGTGGGGCGCTGAATCTTGTTTCCCGGCGAAGGCGGGGACCCAGACCCACGGCAGTGCGACCGGGCCCCGGCCTTCGCCGGGGAGCAGCATCTAGACAGTCCGCTCCAGCGTTACTAAGTGGCGCCTTCCGAACGGCGTGGGCGCGTAGCTCAGTGGTAGAGCACACCCTTCACACGGGTGGGGTCGTAGGTTCAATCCCTACCGCGCCCACCACGCCTCGATCGTCATTCCGGCGAAAGCGGGAACCCATGAACGCCGCCGTGGGCGATCTTCTGCGACGGTGTTCATGGATCCCGGATCAAGTCCGGGATGACGAGCTCTGCAAAACTGCCGGATCTATTGCCCCTCCAGCGGTTGCTCCTCGCCGGAGCCGGTCACTCCGAGCGCCTTCTTCGCCCGCTCCACGTCCTCGTCGGTCGGCGCTTCCGGAAGCTCTTCCTCGCCGGGCCCACGCGCATCGTCGGGTATTCCGGGACCCGTCCCGGCGATCGTCTCGTTGCGCGCCCGCTCGTTGGGGCCGGTGCTGATCTTCTCTTTGTCGTCCATGCCAAGGTCTCCTCACTTGTGCTAATGACGCCGCGGCAAGGAGGTTCCGGCATGAGCGATGCGACCGACTCGGTCCTGAAGGCGCTCCGAGCCTTCGGACTGGCTTATCCGGGCGCCCAGTCCAAGGCGCCCTGGCCCGATCATGACGACCTCGCCGTGAACGACAAGACCTTCGCCTATCTTCCAGCGGCCGGGCAGCCGTTCAGCCTGTCGGTCAAGCTGCCCTATACCGGGGAGGAAGCACTGGAACTCCCCTATGCGACTCCCACCGCCTACGGCCTCGGCAAATCGGGCTGGGTGACCTTCGCTCCCGACGAAAGCGAGTTTCCGAGCCTGCAGCGGTTCAAGGACTGGATCGACGAAAGCTATCGGCCGCAGGCCCCGAAGCGGCTGGTGAAGATGCTGGACTCGGCGGCATGACGTCATTCCGGCGAAAGCCGGGATCCCAGGGCGAGAAGTCGCGGCGGGTCTCCCCGAGATCCCGGCTTTCGCCGGGATGACGGGTCAGGCCATCGCCTCGGCGACGATCTCGTAGGACCGAAGTCGAGCCGAGTGGTCGTAAATCTGCGAAGTGATCATGAGTTCATCGGCGCCGGTGCGCTGAACGAAGGCCTCGATCTGCGCCTTGACCGTCGCGGCATCGCCAATCGCGGAGCAGGTCAGAACCTGGCGAAGGAGCGCTCGCCCCTCCAATGGGAGCGTTTCGGCATAGCCGTGGAGAGGCGGCGGAAGCTTTCCCGGCATGCCGGTCCTGAGGTTGACGAAGGCCTGCTGAACCGAGGTGGCGAGAAGCTCCGCTTCCTCCCCGCTCTCCGCCGCGAAGGCGTTGAAGCCCAGCATCACGTAGGGACGATCGAGCTGCGCCGACGGCTGGAACCGCTCGCGATAGCTGCCGATCGCCTGCATCATCTGTCCCGGCGCGAAATGCGAGGCGAAGGCGTAGGGCAGGCCGAGCATCGCGGCCAGCTGCGCTCCGAACAGACTGGAGCCGAGGATCCAGACCGGGATCTCCAGGCCTTCGCCGGGGACCGCCCTGACGGCGCGCGCCTCGCGGCTTTCGAAATAGGACATCAGCTCGACGACATCCTGCGGGAACTGGTTCTCGTCCGACCCCAAATTCCGGCGAAGTGCGAGGGCTGCCGCGCGGTCGGTGCCGGGCGCCCGTCCGAGGCCGAGATCGACCCGGCCGGGGAAGAGCGACTCGAGGGTTCCGAACTGCTCGGCGACGACCAGCGGCGCATGGTTGGGGAGCATCACTCCGCCGGCGCCGATCCGGATGGTGGAGGTGCCGGCTCCGACGAAGGCGAGCGCGACCGCCGTTGCGGCGCTTGCGATCCCCGGCATCGAATGATGCTCGGCCATCCAGAAGCGGCGGTAGCCGAGCCGTTCCGCGGCCTGGGCGAGGGCGAGCGAGTTGCGAAGGGCGCGGCCGGGATCGGCCCCTTCGGGGACAGGAGCGAGGTCGAGGACTGAAAGGGGGATCATGAAAGCCATATGGGTAGCCCGTCATCCCGGCGAAAGCCGGGACCTCGGTCGAGTGGTCTCGGCGGATCTCCCCGAGGTCCCGGCTTCCGCGGGGATGACGGGGAGGCTAGGGCGTCGCCATGCTTCAGCAGAGCTCCGAGACCCGCCGCCTCTGGCGCGACGAGATTCGCTCGACGCTGGCGCTCGCGTGGCCGCTCATCCTCACCAACATCGCCCAGGCGCTGATCCACGTCACCGACGTCGTTCTCCTCGGCTGGGCGGGACCGTCGGTGCTGGCGGCGGGGACGCTCGGAGTGAACATCTATTTCGCCTTCCTGATCTTCGGGATCGGCCTGGTGACCGCGACCGCCCCGATGATCGCCAAGGAGCTCGGCGAACGGCGCCACAGCGTGCGGGACGTCCGACGGACGGTTCGCCAGGGAATGTGGGCCGCAGTCGCCCTCACCATCCCGGTCTGGGCCGTGCTCTGGTTCAGCGGCTCGATCCTGGTCGCCATGGGCCAGGACCCGGGTCTCGCGGCGGACGCCCAGCTCTTCGTTCGAGCCCTGCAATGGGGATTCCTGCCCTATCTGTGGTACCTGGTGCTCCGCTCCTTCATCTCGGCGCTCGAGAAGCCGCTCTGGTCGTTCATCGTCGGAGTGGCGGCGGTGCTGTTCAACGGCCTCGTCAATTACGGGCTCATCTTCGGCCATTTCGGTCTCCCCCGACTTGGGATCCTTGGCGCGGGGATGGGAAGCGCGCTCGCCAATACGCTCATGTTCGCCGGAATGGCCCTGGTCGTGCTGATCCACGGCCGCTTCCGCCGGTTCCGCCTGTTCGGCCATTTCTGGAGGGCCGACTGGCAGCGCTTCCGCGAGGTCTGGCGGCTCGGCCTGCCGATTGCGGTGACGCTCGCGCTCGAGATCACGATCTTCAACGCTGCGGTCTTCCTGATGGGCCTGATCGGCGCCGAATCGATCGCCGCCCACGCCATCGCCATCCAGCTCGCGGCCCTGAGCTTCATGGTGCCGATGGGCCTGTCCCAGGCGGCGACCGTTCGGGTCGGGCTGGCCTTCGGCCGACGCGACCGCGACGCCATCGCCCGGGCCGGCTGGACGGCGTTCGCGCTTGGCACCGGCTTCATGTCGCTGACCGGTCTCCTCATGATCGCGCTGCCCTACGCGCTGGTCACCCTGTTCCTCGACCCGGCGCTTCCGGCCAACGACCGGGTCATCCCGCTCGCCGTCTCCTTCCTGATCGTCGCCGCCTTCTTCCAGATATTCGACGGCGCCCAGGTGGTCGCCGCCGGCATGCTCAGGGGCCTTCAGGATACGAAGGTCCCGATGGCCTACGCCGCTCTCGGCTATTGGGTGGTCGGGCTCGTCACCGGGGTCGGCCTGGGCTTTGGCCTGGGCTGGAAGGGCGTGGGCATCTGGATCGGCCTGGCCTCGGGGCTCGCCGCGGTCGCGCTCATGCTTCTGGTGCGCTGGGTCCGGCGGGAGCGGCTCGGGCTTCTCGAATGGACGGATCCGACCGATAGAATTCGACCTGCATCCTGAACGGCGAAAGCGGCTCGACCGAATGCGGCTCGCAGGGCTGGAGCAGTCCGGGCTCGCCCGGCCGCAGCACCAGGTCGCGGCCGGTTTCCGGGAAGGACAGCCGAAGCCGGCCCTCGAGCATCCGGACGAGGCCCCACACTCCCGCCTTGGTGGAATGGACCCGCCGAAGCCCGGCCGGGAGCGTCGACTCGTCGAAGACCGGGGTGGTCCTGTATGGCGGGTCGCTCATGACGCGCCTCTGAGCGCCTCGGCGCCCCCGGCAAATCTTATGCCCGGCGACAGGCTCTCCGCGATCCGGCTGGCCTTGAGCTGGAGCGCGGCGGCCGCGTCGGCCGGGAACAGTTCGGCGGTCGTCTCCTCCCAGAGCGCAAGCCAGCGCTCGAAGCGTTCGGGCGTCATCGCGTCGGCATGCTTGAGGTGCGCCGGGAGGGGCCGCCCCTTGTAGCGACCGCTGGTCAGCATGATCGAGGACCAGAAGGCCTGGAGCCGCTCCAGATGCTCGGGCCAGTCCTCGACCGCGGAATCGAAGACCGGGCCGAGCAGCGTATCCAGCCGCACCTTCGCGTAGAAGCGGCCGACCAGCCGGCCGAGCGCGTCTTCGGTGATCGCGCGCGCTCCAGTCACGCCGCCTGCTTCCAGTGGGGCTGAAGCTCGACATGCGGAGGGCAGGGGGCCGCGAGCCCCGGCGCGAGTCCCGCGAGCTCGTCCGCGAAGCCGTGGTTGACGTCCCGGTGATGGGCTTCGTCGGCCCGCACCACCAGAACGACGTCGCGGAGCATCGCTTCGTCGGGCAGGCTCCAATAGCGCTTGGCGATGTCCGGTGCCGGGACGTTGGCGGAGCGGCCCTCGTCTATCTCCTGCAGATAGTGGGTGTAGCTGATCACCGCTTCCTCCTCGAAATAGCCGACCACCCGGTGGGCGGTGCGGGCGGAGACAAGGTAGAGGCCGAAGAAGGCGAGATAGAAGACCCACTGAACGGCGATGACAACCAATCGTTCGAAAAGGGTCGGCTTGCTGATCTCGACGAATGTCATCAGGTGCATGCGCTCGTTCTCGGCCTCGTCCATCAGGGTGCGGATCCAGCCCCGGTCGTCGCACATCCGGCGCAGGCAATGGAGGTGGTTTATCGTCGCTCCGACCATCCCGGGCACGGCCGCGACCGTCTCGAGGACGACGGCCCGGTGGCCGTAGCGCTCCGCGAAGAAGGTGTCGGCGCAGAAGCGGAGAAGCTTGGTGAAGCCGAACGCGACCCGGTCGGAGAGGCCGCGGGGGGCGTGGTGGACTTCGAGTTCGATCGGCGGCGGGTTCATGGGGGTCCTCCCTGGTCTCGATGCCGCGGGTGTAGAAGCCAGGGACGATTGCGCCCATTCAGGAGAAGCCCTTAGGTACAATCCCCTAGGCCAATTCCGTGGCCGGCCTTTCGAGGCCGCGGGCCACACGTCCCTTGACGGTCGGAGCCCCCGGCCCCTATGTGCGCGCCGCACCTTGAAGGCGCAGTGGCGATCGTAGCTCAGTTGGTTAGAGCACCGGTTTGTGGTACCGGGGGTCGCGGGTTCAAGTCCCGTCGATCGCCCCACCGCGCCTGACCAGATCAGGACATTTTCATGCAGGCCCCGTGGGATTATCCCGATTTCGACGATCATGAGATCGTCCACTTCGTCACGGACACCGCCAGCGGCCTGAAGGCCGTCATCGCGCTCCACTCGACCCACCTCGGGCCGGCCGGCGGCGGGGTGCGGTTCTGGCATTATTCCGACCCGGGCGAGGCCGTCCGCGATGCGCTTCGGCTGTCGCGGGGGATGAGCTTCAAGAATGCGATGGCCGGCCTTCCGCTCGGCGGCGGCAAGGCCGTCATCCTGGCCGACGAGGGCCGGACCAAGACCCCCGAGATGCTCGCCGCCTACGGCCGGGCCGTGCAGAGCCTGGGGGGGCGCTACGTGACCGCCGAGGACGTTGGAATGAGCGTCGCCGACATGGTCGCGCTGTCCAGCGAGACGAGCCACGTCGCGGGCCTTCCGGTGGCCGATGGGTCCGTCGGAGGCGATCCCGGGCCGCATACCAGCTATGGCGTCTTCCTCGGTCTCAAGGCCGCTGTGAAGCGGGCGCTGGGCAAGGACGACCTGGGCGGGGTGCACATCGCGCTTCAGGGCGCCGGGAGCGTCGCCTCCGGCCTCGCTCGCCGAGCCGCGGCGGAAGGCGCTCGTATCACCCTCACCGACATCGACCGGGGCAGGGCGGAGGCGCTGGCGGCCGAAGTCGGCGGCGAGACCGTTGCGCCCGAGGCGATCATGACCCTTGAAGCGGACGTGCTCAGCCCAAACGCCCTCGGCGCGGTGCTGACCGCCGAGTCGATCGAGGCGCTCAAGGTGCCCGTCGTGGCGGGCGGAGCCAACAACCAGCTCGCCACGCCCGATGACGGCCAGCGCATCCACCAGCGCGGAATCCTCTATGCGCCGGATTATGTGATCAACGCGGGCGGGATCATCAACGTTTCCACCGAATATCTGAAAGATGGCGACCAGGACACGGTGCGAGGCCGGATCGAGCAGATCCCGATCCGGCTCGAGCAGATCTGGGCCGAAAGCGCCGCCACAGGCCGAAACCCGGCCGAGGTCGCCGACTCGATGGCGATGCGGCTGATCGGGAGATGACGTCGCCCCAGCGGAGGCTGGGGCCCCGGGAGTGAAAGACGAGGCGCCTCTCAGCCGCTGGGATCCCAGCCTTCGCTGGGATGACTTTAAAGGGCCGCGGGCTCCGCTGCTGCTTCGCGGCCCAGCCGGTGCTCGCGGTAAACCGTGTAGAGACCGCTCCCGATGATGATCGCGGCTCCGAGCCAGGTGGTCGAGGCCGGCCTGTCGTCGAAGATCAGCCAGCCGAGCAGGACCGACCACAGCAACTGGCTGTAATCGAAGGGCACCACCGTCGAGACAGGCGCGAAGCGCAACGAGGCGGTCAGGCAGATCTGGCTGAAGCCCCCGACCGCCCCGAGCGCGGCCAGGAGTAGCCAGGTGGCGCCGTCATGCGCTTTCCCCACGAAGGGCATCAGGCAGCCGGTCGCCGCCATCGACAGCAGGCTGAACCAAAGCACCGTGGTCTGGGTCCCCTCCGTCTTCCCCACCTGCCGGATCGTGATCGTGACGATCCCGGCCCCGAACGCGGCCGTCGCGGCGAGCACGAGGCCGACGGGAGGGAGATCCCGTCCTTCGGGCCGCATCACGACGAGCACTCCGACGAAGCCGAGGACGACCGCCGTCCAGCGGTGCCCTCCGACCGATTCGCCGAGCACAAGGGCGGACAGGGCGACCGAGAAGAGCGGCGCCGCGAATCCGATCGTCGCCGATTCCGCCAGCGGCAGCCAGGCGAGCGCTCCGAAGCTGAGCAGAAGCGTCGTCAGCCCAGCTGCGGCCCGCCATGCATGGGCGAGGGGCCGCTGGGTTCGCCAGGCCCCGAAATTCCGGCTCGCAGCGATCCACAGGAAAAGCGGCGGAAGCCCGAATGCAAAGCGATAGAAGGCCATCTCGAGGGTCCCGGCACCGGACTCGTGGCCGAGCTTCACGAGCACGGCCATGAACGCGAAGCAGGTCGCCGCGGCCACCCGAAGGCCGATTCCTGCAACCCGGTTCTGCTTTGGACGGTCGATGGCCATGAGCCATCCTGCGGGGAGCGGAGCGGCGAAGCAATCGAATGTGCCCGAGGCGTGTGCAGGATTGCTTACACCGGCCTGCGCCGGGGTCGTAATGGCGGTCGGCCCACGCTACATACGCGCCGGGCAATGCATATTCTCGCGAATCCGACACGCTTCCTGCGGCTGGCGCGGCCGCTTACCGCCTGGCTCGGCTGGAGCGGAGCGCTGCTGATCGCCGCGGGGCTGGCGATCGGACTGTTCGCGGCGCCGCCCGACTATCTGCAGGGAGATACGGTCCGGATCATGTACGTCCATGTCCCCGCCGCCTGGCTGGGAATGGCCGGCTGGGCCGGGATCGCAGCGGCGAGCCTGATGCAGATCGTCTGGCGCCACCCGCTCGCCGCAGTCGCCGCCCGTGCGCTCGCCGTGCCGGGCGCGGTCTTCACCTTCATCTGCCTCGCCACCGGCTCGCTGTGGGGCCGTCCGGCCTGGGGCACCTGGTGGGAATGGGACGGGCGGATGACGTCGATGCTCGTCCTCCTCTTCCTCTACATCGGGTTCATCGCCCTGGCCGATGCCGAGCGCGAACGGGGCGGGGAGGGGCGTCTCGCCGCGATCTTCGGGCTGGTGGGGGCGATCAACCTGCCCGTCATCCATTATTCGGTCCTGTGGTGGAGGACCCTTCACCAGGGCCAGAGCGTCGGGCTGACTCGTTCGAGCATCGATTCCTCGATGCTGTGGCCCCTCTTCATCTCCGCTGCCGGGTTCTCGCTCCTCTTCGGGGCGGTCGTGCTGATGCGGATCCGCACGGCGCTCGCCCGCCAGAAGGTCGAGGCGCGGCTTCGAAGGATGGCGGCATGAGCCATTGGCCGTTCGTCGTCGGCGCCTATGCGGTCGCACTGCTCGGCACCCTGGGCCTGACCGGCGCGAGCTTCGCCGCGATGCGCCGCGCCGAGCGCTCCGTCGAATCCTTGAAGGGTGAGCGGTGAAGGCGAAGAACCAGCGCCTGGTCCTGCTCGCAGTCGCCGTCGCCGCAATGCTGGGGGCGGTTCTGCTCGCCATGTCGGCGCTCAAGGAGCAGGCGGCCTATTTCTATTCGCCCGGCGACGTGGCCCGTCAGCCGCCTCCGGTGGGCCGGGCCGTACGGATCGGCGGGATGGTCCAGGCCGGCTCGCTCAGGCGGGCGGCCGACGGAGTGACGATCCACTTCACGGTCAAGGACGAGACCCCGCACTCGATCCCCGTCCGGTTCACCGGAATCGTGCCCGACCTGTTCAAGGAGAATAGCGGGGTGGTCGCCGAGGGGCGCTTCCAGCCCGGGGGCCTGTTCGTCGCCGACAACATCCTCGCCAAGCACGACGAAACCTACATGCCCCCGCGGCTCGACCGGAAGACGGGCGAGCATAAGAGCGAGAGCCTGAAATGATCGCCGAAGCCGGTCTTGCGGCTTTGTGGCTCGCGGCGGCCTTGTCGCTTCTCCAGCTGGGCTTCGGGATTGTTTCTCTAGTCCTCCCTGGCCGCGAAGCGGGCGGGGAGGGGGACCGTCCGCACGACGGTGGAGGGGCAAACGGCGCGGGCTCGCCCCTCCACCATGCTTCGCATGGTCCCCCTCCCCACGGCTTCGCCGCAGGGAGGACGAGTCCTTACGCCCGCGCCATCCGCCCGATCGCGGTGGTCCAGGCTGCCCTGGTCGGCTTCGCTTTCCTCGCCCTGATCCAGCTCTTCCTCCGGACGGATCTGTCGGTGAAGCTGGTGGCCTCGAACAGCCACTCCCTGAAGCCATGGCTGTACAAATTCGCGGGCGCGTGGGGCAATCACGAAGGCTCGATGCTTCTGTGGGTGACGGTGCTCGCTTCGGCAGGCGCCGCGGTCGCGTTGCTCGAGCGCCGGCTCCCCGAACGCACCTTGATCGCCACCCTCGCGGCCCAGGCGACCATCGGCCTCGGCTTCTACGCCTTCCTGCTCTTCTCGTCGAACCCGTTCGAGCGTCTCTTCCCGGTTCCGGTCGAGGGCAACGGCCTCAACCCCTTGCTCCAGGATCCCGGGCTCGCCTTCCATCCGCCGACCCTCTATTTCGGCTATGTCGGAATCTCGATCGCCTTCTCCTTTGCGGTCGGGGCCCTCGTGACGCGCGACGTCGGCCCGGCTTTCGCCCGGGCGATGCGGCCGTGGGTCCTTGGCGCGTGGATTTTCCTCACGCTCGGTATCACGGCCGGCTCCTACTGGGCCTATTACGAGCTGGGCTGGGGCGGCTGGTGGTTCTGGGATCCGGTCGAGAATGCCTCGCTCATGCCGTGGCTGGCGGCGACGGCCCTGCTCCATTCGGTGACAGTGCTCGCAACCCGCGACGGCCTTCGCGCCTGGACGGTGATGCTCGCCGTCGTCGCTTTCTCGATGTCGATGGTCGGCACCTTCCTCGTCCGCTCGGGCATCCTGACCAGCGTCCACAGCTTCGCGGTCGATCCCCGGCGCGGGACGTTCATCCTCATTCTCCTTGCGCTCTATATCGGCGGAGCGCTGACCCTGTTCGGGCTTCGGGTCGGCACGGTGAAGGAAGGCTCGACGTTCGAGCCGGTCAGCCGGGAAGGGGCCCTGGTCGTCAACAATTTGCTTCTGTGCATCATCCTGGCGCTGGTGCTGATGGGCACCCTTTACCCGCTCGCCACCGAGGCGCTCGGGGTCAAGGTCTCGATCGGCGCCCCCTATTTCAACCTCGTCGCGGGGCCGTTCGCACTAGCGCTGGTGACCGTCATGGCGCTCGGGCCCCTGATGCGCTGGCGCCGCGACCGGCTGCGCGAGGTCGCCCGGAGAACCGCCTTGCCGATCCTGCTCACCGCCGCGGTGCTGCTTCTCCTTCTCGTTCTCGTCCCTGGCATGCGGATCCTGCCCTTCCTCGGGCTGGTCCTGGCGGTGGGCGTTGGAGCGGCAAGCCTGGCGCCGCTGTGGAAGCGCAACCTGCTCAGGACCCCGCTCTTCACCTGGGGAATGGTGATCTCCCATCTCGGGATCGCAGTCGCCTTGGCCGGAATGGCCAGCGAGAGCGCCTTCACCAAGGAAACCCTGGTCGCGGCCAGGGTCGGCGACCGAGTTTCGGTCGGGCCCTTCGACCTTCGGTTCGATTCCGTCGATCCGTTGGCGGGCCCCAACTGGACCGCGGTCGAGGCGAAGCTCACCGTGCGGCGCGGCGGCGGCTCTGCCTTCGTCCTTCGGCCGCAAGCGCGGATGTTCAGCACTCCGCCGACCGAGACCAGCGAAGCGGCGATCGCGACCCGGCTCGACGGACAGCTCTACACCGTCATCGGAAAGCCCGACCGCAGCGGGCGCTGGCAGCTTCGGCTCTGGTGGAAGCCGTTCGTGACCCTGATCTGGCTCGGCGGAGCGCTGGTCGCCCTGGGCGGCCTCCTCGCCCTGGTCGGGCGGGTCCGGCGGGAGCGCCGCTCGGCGCGTCAGGAGGCCTTTGCATGAAGCGACTTCTCCTGTGGTTGCCGCTGGCCGTGTTCCTCGCCTTCTTGATCACGGTGGCGATCGGCCTTCGAAAGCCGGCGGACCCCGAAATCCGCTCCGCGATGATCGGAAAGGCGGTGCCCGATTTCGAGCTCCAGGCCGCGGTCGCGAACCATCCGCCGCTGGCCGCCGCGAACCTGCGATCCGGACAGCCGCGCCTCGTCAACGTCTTCGCCAGCTGGTGCGTGCCCTGCAAGGCCGAGGCGCCGCAACTGATGGCGCTCAAGCAGCGCGGCGTGCCGATCGACGGAGTGGCGATCCGCGACCGAAGCGAGGACATCGCCCGGTTCCTCACCGATTCGGGCGACCCCTTCGAACGGATCGGCGCGGACCCGGCAAGCCGGCTTCAGTTCGCCCTCGGCTCGTCGGGGGTTCCGGAGACCTTCGTCGTCGACGGCAAGGGCGTGATCCGCCACCAGCATATCGGCGACATCCGGCCGGAGAATGTCGAGCAGATAATCGCGGCCTGGGAGGCGGCGAAATGAGGCTGGCCCCGTCACTGCGAGGAGGGAAGCGACGAAGCAATACAAGCCTCGGCGTCGGCGCTGCTGGATTGCTTCGCTTCGCTCGCAAGGGAGGGCTTTGTGCGGTCCTTCTCTTCCTCGCCGCCCCCGCCTTCGCCCAATCCGCGCTTCCGCCGGCGCGCTACGCCTACAGCCAGCTCGAGAACGCGAAGCAGGAGGCGCGGGCCAAAGCGCTGATGGAGACCCTGCGCTGCCTGGTCTGCCAGGGCCAGTCGATCGCGGACAGCGATGCCGACATGGCCGGCGACATGCGCGCCCTGGTCCGCGAGCGGATCGCGGCCGGCGACGATCCGGAGGCGATCCGGCGCTGGCTGATCGAACGCTACGGCGCCTGGGTCAGCTACAAGCCGACGGTCGAGCCCCTCACCTGGCCGCTTTGGGCGGCCCCGGTCGTCCTGGTCGCCCTCGGCCTCTGGCTGGCCCGCGGCCGGTTCCGAAGGAAGACGGCCTGATGGGCCTGGTCATCCTTCTCGTCCTGGCCCTGGCGTCTTTCGCAGCGATCTGGCGTTTCGCCGGCCTGGACCGAGCCGGCGTCCAGTTCCTCGCCTCCGGACTGCTGCTCGCCTGCGCAGGCTATGCCTGGCAGGGCAGCCCCGGCTTCGCGGGCAGCCCGCAAGCCGCGGCTCAGCGACCGCCGGCGCCTCAGACCGCCTTCGCGGCGCTTCGTAAGGACATGTTCGGCCAGTTCGACACCGCCGACAGATGGCTCGGAATGTCGGAAAGCTACCTGGCCCAGGGCGACACGCGCCAAGCCTCGGGCCTCATCCGCTCCGCCATCCGAGCCCATCCCGACAACGCCATATTGTGGACCGGCTATGCCGACGCGCTCGTCCTGCATGGCGACGGCTTGCTCGGCCCGGCCGCGGACCTGGCTTTCCGAAGGGCCGTCCGGCTCGCTCCGAAGCATCCGGGCCCTCGCATCTTCTACGGCATCGCGCTCGCCCAGAACGGGCGTCTGGAGGAGGCCGAACTGGCCTGGCGTCAGGCTTTGGCGCTCAGCCCCGCCGACGCGGCGTGGAGGCAAGGGCTGGAACGCCAGATCGAGATGGTGCGGGAGGCGAGGGGGCAGGGGCGCTGATTGTCGGCGTGCGAAAGCCCGGGGCCTCGGGGCGAAGATCTCGTCACCCCGGCGAAAGCCCGGACCTCGGGGAGACCCCGGGAGACGTTTCGACCCGAGGTCGCGACTTGCGCCGGGATGATCGGGCGATGTCTACCGGTATCGGCGATATTCGGCAGGCCGGGACGATCAATGGTCGACGCCGCGCCCCGTTTCCTTCTGGAGCTCGTCGATCCGCTTCGAGGCCTCGGCCTTGCTGAGCTCCGGATCGAACTCCTCGCCGGCCTCCTGGCTGAGCGTCTTCAGATAGGAGGCCTGAGGACCGGTCATCGATTCGTCGCCGGTCACCCAATCCTCGGGATCTTTCTCAGCGGTGGGCTGCTGGTTCTGCTGCTGGTCGGACATGGTTCTTCCCTCGGTGTAGGATTTCCTCACCAACGGCAATGTTCCGAACTTGTTCCCCCCGCGCGTCATTGCGAGGAGCGCAGCGACGAAGCAATCCAGTGGGCGCGAGGCCGCTCTGGATTGCTTCGCTTCGCTCGCAATGACCGCAGTCGACCCTAGGCAGGCTCGAACGGAAGGCCGAGCGCCTCGGCGACCGCCTCGTGCCGGATCTTGCCGCCCGAGACGTTGAGGCCGTTCGCCAGATGCGGATCGGCTTTCATAGCCGCTTCAGCGCCTTGGCCAGCAAGCTTCAGAACGAACGGCAGGGTCGCGTTGTTCAGAGCGAAGGCCGAGGTACGAGCCACGGCGCCCGGCATGTTCGCGACGCAATAGTGGATCACTCCGTCGATCTCATAGACCGGATTGTCGTGGGTGGTCGCCCTCGAAGTCTCGAAGCAGCCGCCCTGGTCGATCGAGATGTCGACGAGCACCGATCCGCGCTTCATCGTCTTGAGCATGTCGCGGGTAACGAGCTTGGGCGCCGCCGCGCCGGGCACGAGCACTGCGCCGATCACCAGCTCGGCCTTCGTCACGGCCTTGGCGATGGCGGCCCTCGAGGCATAAGCCGTCTTGATCTGGCTTCCGAAGAACATGTCGAGCTCGGCGAGCCGGGCGTTGGAGATGTCGTAGATGGTGACGTCGGCGCGCATCCCGACCGCCATTTGGGCCGCGTTGACCCCGGAGACTCCGCCGCCGAGGATCGCGACCTTGGCCGGAGCGACTCCGGGCACTCCGCCGAGCAGGACCCCGCGTCCGCCCTGCTCCTTCTCGAGATAATGGGCTCCGACCTGGATCGACATCCGGCCCGCGACCTCGCTCATCGGCTTGAGCAGGGGCAGCGAGCGGTCGTTGGCGGTCACCGTCTCATAGGCGATGCAGGTCGCTCCCGACTTCATCAGGCCCTGCGCCTGATCGGGATCGGGCGCGAGGTGCAGATAGGTGAAGAGCAAATGCCTCGGCTCCAGGAGCGCGATCTCCTGCGGCTGCGGCTCCTTCACCTTCACGATCATGTCCGCCTGCGCGAAGGTCGAAGCGGCGTCGGGGGCTATCCGCGCTCCGGCGTCGATATAATCCTGGTCGTCGAAGTCGATTCCGAGACCGGCCCGGGTCTCGACGATCACTTCGTGACCGGCGTCGACGAGGTCGGCGACCGAGGCGGGGGTCAGTCCGACCCGATATTCGTGGTTCTTGATTTCCTTGGGGACGCCGACGCGCATATCCGACTCCGTGAAGCGAGGGTTCGCGGCCCTATAGCGGCGCCTTTGCGCTTTGTCGCCGTTGCGAAAGCGCCCGACGTCATGCTAGACGCCGCCGCCTTCCCGACATGACCGACGCCCCCATCGCCTCCGATTCCACCGCGGTCCCACCGCCCGCGCCCGAGGCGCGCGGCCGCTCGCAGGCGCGCCTCGCACTCGGCGCCATAGGGGTGGTCTTCGGAGACATCGGGACGAGCCCGATTTACGCCTTTCGCGAAGCCTTTACCGGCCATCACGAGCTCGTGCCCAACGCGCTCAACGTCTTCGGAGTGTTGAGCCTGATCTTCTGGGCGATGATCATCGTGGTGACCTTGAAATACGTCACCATCCTCATCCGGGCCGACAATAAGGGAGAGGGAGGCAGCCTTGCGCTCCTCGCCCTCATCTCGCGCAAGACCGGGGGCAAGGGGCGGTGGAGCGGCGGAATTGTCCTTCTCGGAGTGCTGGCCTGCGCTCTCTTCTACGGCGATTCGATGGTCACTCCGGCGATTTCGGTGCTCGCCGCGGTCGAGGGGCTCGCCGTCTTCGATCCGCGGCTGGCCCCGGCGGTTCTTCCGCTGGCGGCCGGGATCATCGTTGGACTTTTCGTCGGCCGAAAGGGCGGGACGGCGCGGCTCGGCCGCTGGTTCGGACCGGTCATCTCCCTCTATCTGCTGACCATAGGATTGTTCGGCGCGCTCGCCGTCGTCCGCAACCCGGAAGTGGTCGCGGCGCTCGATCCGCGCCATGGCTTCCGCTTCTTCGCCGCCCAGCCCTGGCTCGCCTTCCTCGCGCTCGGCTCGGTGGTGCTGGCGGTGACCGGCGCGGAGGCGCTCTACGCCGAAATGGGCCGGTTCGGCCGACGCCCGATCCGCTACGGCTGGTTTTTCTTCGTCCTTCCCGCGCTGATGCTCAATTATCTCGGGCAAGGCGCACTCATCCTCTCGGATCCGGCGGCGGCCGAAAGCCCCTTCTTCAGCCTCGCTCCGGCCGGGTTCGAGCTTCCGCTCGTACTACTGTCGATCCTGGCCGCCACGATCGCCACCCAGGCCGTGGTGACGGGCGCTTTCTCGGTCACCCAGCAGGCGATCCAGCTCGGCTTCGTCCCGCGGCTCAGGATCGAGCACACGACGGAGCATCGGGAAATCTACATTCCTGTCGTCAACTGGACCTTGATGGCCGCGGCGCTCGTCCTCGTCCTGACCTTCAGAAGCTCGTCGGAGCTCGCCTCGGCCTATGGCGTCGCAGTCACCGGAGCGATGCTGATCGACACCTGCCTGCTCGCCGCACTGATCTCGTCGCTGTGGACCTGGAAGCCGACCCGGCGGGTGCCACTGCTGATACTTTTCCTCGCGGTCGACGTCGCTTTCTTCGGGGCCACCTTGACCAAGGTGCCCGACGGCGGCTGGTTCCCCCTCCTGGTCGGGGTCGTCGCCTTCATCCTCCTGACCACCTGGGCGAAGGGCCGCCAATTGATGCGAGCGCATCTCGCCGATTCGGCGATGCCGACCGAAATCTTCATCAAGTCCGCAGCCGGCAGCGTCGTCCGCGTCCCCGGCACCGCCGTGTTCCTGACCACGTCCAACCAGGGCGTCCCGCCCTCCCTGCTCCACAATCTCAAGCACAATCGCTGCCTCCACGAACGAGTCATGCTCCTCACCGTCGTCATCGAGGACTCGCCGTTCGTCGAGGCCCACCGGCGCTGCGACCTCACCGATCTCGGCGAGGGGTTTTTCCGGCTCATCCTGCGCTTCGGCTTCATGGAGGAAAGCGACCTTCCCGAGGCCCTGGGACGAGTAAGCTGCGGGCGCGACATCAAGATGATGGAGACGAGCTTCTTCCTGTCCCGGCAGACCCTGATCGCGGCCCGCAAGCGGGGGATGCCGGTCTGGCGCGAGCACCTCTTCTCCTGGATGCTCCGCAATGCGGAAAGCGCCATGGAATTCTTCAAGCTCCCGCCCAACCGGGTGGTCGAGCTCGGCAGCCAGGTGGAAATCTGAGCGGGTCGCCGCCCTTTATCGTCACCGCCTTGTTCGGCGACGGCGACAATGGCTGGCTTCAGGAGCTGAGGCGGGCTCATTATCCGCCGGAACGCAATCGGGTGCCGGCACACCTGACCCTGTTCCATCATCTGCCGCCCAGCGTCCGAAGCGAGCTCCAGCGGCGGCTTTCGGAATATGCAGCGACACCGCCTCCCGCCGCGGCGATAGGCGGGATCATGGACCTGGGGGCAGGGACCGCGCTGCGAGTCGAAAGCGAAGGCCTCGAGGACATTCGCTACGACCTCGCCCTCGCCCTGCAGGGCCTGCTGACGCCCCAGGACAGGGCGCCGTGGCGGCCGCACATCACCGTCCAGAACAAGGTCGAACCCAGGGAGGCCAAGGCGCTCCAGGCCCGCCTGCGGGCTGCATTCGAGCGGCGGCCGCTGGCGATCAAGGGCCTCGCGCTGTGGCGCTACCTGGACGGGCCCTGGGAGCCGGTGAAGACTTGGACCTTCAGAGGGTAGCCGTCGCCCCGGCGGAAGCCGGGGCCTCGGGACAGCCTCGCAGACTTTCGCGTCCGAGGTCCCGGCTTTCGCCGGGGTGACGGTGGGCGCCGCGTCCCAGCGTCAGTCCAGCTGGCCGACCCCGTCGCAGCTGTAGTCGAACGCCGCCAGCCCGGCCTCGAGGTGCGAAGCGAGAAGCGGCATGTCCATCAGCTCGTCGATGCCGCTTTCCGGATCGATGTCGTTCGCTTCGGCGCAGGCGTCATCCCATTCGCTCACGTCGTAGGTGCCGCGCCCGACCCAGGCGAGAGCGAGGGTCTCGGCGAGCTGATCGTCGGCGAGGTCGTCGAGTATCGCTCGAAGTTCCTCCTCGACTCCGCTGTTCAGCTCGTCCTCGAGCACCGAGAGCGCTTCGCCGCCTTCGTCGTCGAAATCGTCGACGTTATCGGCATCCTCGTCCGGATCCTGGGCGGGGACCTGCGCCTCGTTTTCGCGGGCGCGGATGATGATCCTGCACAGGCTTTCAAGAGGGGTCAGCAGTTCCATGTCTTGTCTCCAGTCGGCCCGCAAACGACAGGAGGGGCAAGCGGGTTCCAGCACCGTCGCCGCCGCGCGCGGCTCCGAAACGGGCCCGGGCCGCTCCGGTTGACCCGTCGCGCGGCCCTTCCTATAGCGCGCACGCCCGGCCGCCGCCGGAGCCCGATGGGGCGGAGTAGCTCAGCTGGTTAGAGCAGCGGAATCATAATCCGCGTGTCGGGGGTTCAAGTCCCTCCTCCGCTACCACTTTTCGAAATGTGCAGTTGATCGACTCACCGGGGCTCGGCCTTTCCGGGCCGGTTGCCCATTCGCGCGGATGCCGATAGCGCCAATATGGACCAGATAATCGGCGCCGGTCCGGGAACCGGCCGGCTGCGGGATTTTTCGGGTCGTGGGCAGGGCGGCGCCATAGCGGATTGTTCTGCCCGTCTTCGACCTTGGAGGGCCCAAGCCAAGGCCCTGACGAAAAATGCAGGAGACAGATTGAAATCGCCTGTGCAATGAACCGATTCGGATTAAATTCGTGGTAGGCCGTCGTTTACCGGCGGCCAGTCGAGTGGGGATCGTCAATTCCAATGGGTTTCGGCGCTAGGCTTGCAGAGGAAAGGAAGCGGCTCGGCCTTAAGCAGGCAGAGTTCGCATCGCTTGTAGGAACCGACGTTCCCAAGCAGAGCCTTTATGAAAACGACCGGCGCGAATTGCGTGCGGACTATCTGTCGCGCCTCGCCGCGGCGAAGGTCGACGTCGTCTACGTTCTGACCGCCAAGCGAAGCGAAGGCGCCTGGCTCGGCGAAGAGGCGAGCCAGCTTCTGTCCGCCTATCTCGCTTTGCCGGAGGACCTGCAGGAAGCGGTGCTCGGGTTGGTGGCCGATCTCAACCGTCATTTCGTCTCGGGCGCGCGCACCCTGCATTCGGGGCGGCAGGAATATCGGGCCGAGGAGCCGGACTGACCGCCCGCGCGTTCGCGGCTGATGCGAGAGCCCAATTTTCGAATCGGAACCGCCGGCTGGACGATACCGGCTTCGGTGGCGGACGCTTTCCCGGCCGACGGCAGCAGTCTCGAGCGCTATTCCGGGCGCTTCGATTGCGCCGAGATCAATTCTTCCTTCCACCGGTCGCATCGCGCCAACACCTGGCGACGCTGGGGCTCCGCGGTGCCGGAGGGCTTCCGCTTCGCCGCCAAGCTTTCCAAGGAGATCACCCACAAGCGGCGGCTGGTGGACTGCGACGAGCTTCTCGCCGGCGCTCTGGCCGAAATGGAGGCGCTTGGCGCAGGGCTCGAGGTGCTTCTGGTCCAGCTCCCGCCGAGCTTCGCATTCGACCCTGCCGTGGCCGATCCGTTCTTCAGCGGACTTCGAGTCCGCTGGGACCGGCAAGTCGCTTGCGAGCCGCGTCACCCAAGCTGGTTCGAGCCCCAAGCGGATTCGCTTCTCGCGGACCGACGAGTCGCCCGGGTCGCCGCCGATCCAGCGAGGGTTCCGGCCGCGGCCCAGCCCGGCGGCTGGCGGGGCCTCGCTTATTACCGGCTTCACGGCTCGCCCGTCATGTATCGGTCGAGCTATGACGACGGCCGGCTCGAAGCCTATGCCCAGCGCATCGCCGCGACGGGCGTCCCGACCTGGTGCATCTTCGACAACACCGCCTCGTCCGCCGCGACCGGGGATGCGCTCAAGCTTCAACGGCTGCTCGGTTGGTTGTCCTCCCCACCGCCGGATGGGGAAGGAGACCATTCGAAGCATGATGGAGGGGTATTGGCTCAATAATTATCGGTTTCAGCGGGACGCGGCTGAGCTCGGCGCTTCTACCCCTCCACCACCCTTCGGATGGTCCCCCTCCCCATGGCTTCGCCATAGGGAGGATTAATTTCAGGCGTGCTCGCTCGCCGCCGGGATCACTCCGCGGCGGATCTGGTCGAGCTCGATCGATTCGAACAGCGCCTTGAAATTGCCCTCGCCGAATCCTTCATTGCCCTTGCGCTGGATGATCTCGAAGAAGATCGGGCCGATCATGTTCTCGGTGAAGATCTGGAGGAGCAGGCCTTCGCCGGTCTCGGGCGAGCCGTCGATCAGGATCCGGCGCTTGCGCATCTCGGCGATCGAGTGGCCGTGGCCGGGCACTCGCTTGTCGATCATGTCGTAATAGGTTTCGGGGCTGTCCTGGAACCTGACTCCGTTGGCCCGAAGCTGGTCGACAGTTGCGAAAATGTCGTCGGTGGCGAGCGCAAGATGCTGGATTCCTTCGCCTTTATATTCTCTAAGGAACTCCTCGATCTGGCTGTGCTCGTCCTGGCTCTCGTTGAGCGGGATCCGGATCTTGTCGTCGGGCGCCGTCATCGCCCGTGAGAGGAGGGCGGTCTGCTGGCCCTCGATGTCGAAATAGCGGATCTGCCTGAAGTTGAAGATGCGCTCGTAATATTGCGCCCAATGATCCATCCGGCCGCGGTGCACGTTGTGGGTGAGGTGATCGAGCGTGTGCAGCCCCGATGCCTCCGTGGCGTCCGCGCCCGCGGCGGGGACGAAATCGCGGTCGTAGATGGTCCGCGCCCCGTAGCGGTCGACCAGATAGAGGTAGGAGCCGCCGATGCCCTCGATCGCGGGCAGGCCGTATTCGCCCTCGACCCGGGTCGCGCCCCGCTCGACCGCAAGCGCCAGAGCGCGTTCGGCGTCCGCGACCCGGAACGCCATCGCGCTCGCCGACGGCCCGTGGGCGCCGCGGAAATCCTCGGCATGGCCGGAGGCTTCCATGTTGAGAAGGAAGTTGATGTCGCCCTGGGCATAATGGCGCACGCGCTTGACCTTATGGTCGCTTCGATGCGCGAAGCCGAGCCGGCCGAAGAGGTCGCCAAGCGCCTCGGGGTCGGGGCTGGTGAACTCGACGAATTCGAAGCCGTCTAGGCCGAGCGGATTTTCGTGGGGCATGTCTGACCTCCTGGGGTTGGCGGCTCTGTATCAAGCCCCCCGGCGGGCGGCAAATGCGCCTTGCGCCGCTGCGGTCGCAGCCATATCTCGCTGCAATGCCCGCGACCCACTCCACCCGAATGCTGATCCTCGGCTCAGGCCCGGCCGGCCTCTCCGCAGCGATCTATGGCGCCCGCGCCGGCCTCGCCCCGATCGTCGTCCAGGGAATCCAGCCCGGCGGCCAGCTCACCACCACCACGGACGTCGAGAATTATCCCGGCTTCCGCGAGGTGGTCCAGGGCCCCTGGCTGATGGAAGAGATGCAGGCCCAGGCCGAGCATGTCGGGGCCCGGATGATGTGGGACCATATCGTCGAGGTCGATCTCGGCCAGCGCCCGTTCCGGCTCGTCGGCGACGGGGGCACGATCTACAGCGGCGACGTCCTGGTCATCGCCACCGGCGCCCAGGCCAAATGGCTGAACCTGCCCAGCGAGGAGCATCTCAAGGGCAGGGGCGTCTCGGCCTGCGCGACCTGCGACGGCTTTTTCTACCGCGGCCGCAAGGTGGCGGTGATCGGCGGCGGCAACACCGCGGTCGAGGAAGCGCTGTACATGACCAACCACAGCCACGACGTCACCTTGATCCACCGCCGCGATTCGCTTCGCGCCGAGAAAATCCTTCAGGACCGGCTGTTCGCGAACCCGAAGATCAAGGTGCTGTGGAACAAGGCGGTCGACCGCTTCGTCGCGGGCGGGGAGCCGGAGGGGCTGGTCGGGATCGACCTCAGGGACACGAAGAGCGGCGAGATGTCGCACATCGACGTCGAGGGCGGCTTCGTCGCCATCGGCCATTCGCCGGCAACCGAGCTTTTCACGGGCAAACTGACCCTCGACAAGGACGGCTATATCGAGGTCGAGCCCGGAAGCACCCGGACCAGCGTCGAGGGCGTCTTCGCCTGCGGCGACGTCATGGACAAGGTCTATCGTCAGGCGGTGACCGCAGCGGGGACGGGCTGCATGGCGGCACTGGACGCGGAGCGGTTCCTCGCGGAGATGGAGTTCGAGGCGGCCGCGGGGGCAGTCCACGAGATCGCCTGACCCCCGTCATTCCGGCGAAAGCCGGATCTCGGGGAGACCGACGAGACTTCTCGTCCCGAGGTCCCGGCTTTTGCCGGGATGACGACTAAAGCCGCTCCAGCGCTTCCCTCACCGCCTTCAGCAGCGCCGCCTCATCCCCAGGCCTCGAGAAGGTGTGCGAGTCGCTCTCGATCCTGATCGGGGCGGGATTGGCCTCGCGGAGGTTCTTGAAGCCGGCCGAAGACCATTCGGCCTGGGCCGCGATCGCGGTTCCGTCGCCGCTCGCCAGGATGAGCTGGGCGGGCACCCGGGCCCTGCCCAGCGCCGCGGCGATCTCGCCGGCCAGGCTCGACGGCTTGCTGCCCGCAATCTTCAGCAATCCCTTCAAGACCTTGCGATAAGAAATTGAGCCCGAAAGCAAGCGCTTCCAACCCTCCAGGCTGAGCAACTGGTCCTTGTAGCGGGACTTTATCGCCGCCGCGGCGGGCTCGCCAGCCTCCGCCTCGACGAACCAGGGGTTGGCGAGGATATAGCCGTCGAGACCGGCCGCAGCGCCGTGGAGCGCGAGGGTCGAAGCGCCGTCGCACAGTCCGAAGCCGATCAGGCGCCCGAGCTGAGGCTGCTCGCGGCGGAACGCGGCCGCCGCGGCGGCGAGGTCGGGGCCGCTCTCCTTGAAGTCGGGATCCTCGCCTTCGCTGTCGCCGACCCCGCGCCGGTCGAAGCGGAAGCAGGGCCAGCCCGCTTGCGCCAGGCTCGCCGCCAGCCGCTCGTACATTCGGTGCGATCCGATTCGGGTCTGAGTCCCCCCGGTCACGAGCAGGAGGCCGGTCGAGCCCGCGGCGGAATCGACCGTGGCGCCAAGCGCCGAACCGTTGCAGTCGAAGCTCAGCAGAGTCCGCATGAGCGCACCCATTGCGAGATGTCGGAAGCCATTGCAGCGGCAAGCTCAGAAGAATTCTGAGGTTCGGCGCGGCGCCAGATCGGCGGCCCGTCGAGCTTGAGGTCGGCCTCGGCCCGGTCGGTGGAAAGGCGAAGCGTGCGGATTGTGCCGCCTTGCGCGGGCTCGGCCCCGGCAAGCCCGGAGAGCAGGGCCTCGGACGGAGCGTAGCCGCCTCCGCCTTCGGTCATGAGACCGGCGCGCGCAACGTCGCGGGCGAGCGATGTGCCCGTCGCAGGCGCGAACCTCCAGCGCGACCCGGCCGCCCCGTCGAGAAGGGCGCCGCCGCGAAGGCTGACCGAGGCCACCGCTCCGGAAGCTTCGAAGGCGGAGGCTGCGGCTTCGCGCCAGTCCTGCCATGAGACGTCTTCCAGGGCCCGCTCGCTCTCGCCGGTTCCCGGAAGGTCCGGCAACCAGCATTCGAAGCCCTGCGCCGCAAGCGCCCGCATCGCGGCGGCCAGAAGCGCCCGGGTCCGGTTCATCTCCTCGAACAAAGGCGGCAGGAAGAGGAGGGGGGTCCCGCTCCCGATCCGCATCATCCATTCGTCCCGCTCTCCCGCCCGGTAGCGGCTGTAACGGAGACCCGTGCCGCTCACTGGAGCGTTTTGGAGCGGGCGAAGGTGAGGAGCGATCCGAAGCTTTCGAGCATGTCGGCGTCGACCTCATGATCCTCGATGAGGATTCCGAGCCGCTCCTCGAGCTCGGTGAGAAGGCCGGCGACAGCCATCGAATCGAACTCCGGAAGGGCTCCGAAGAGCGGGCTCGACTCGTCGAACGCGGCGACCTGGGCCTCGGGGAGACCGAGGACGTCGCGAAGGACGGCCCTGAGAGTGGCGTCGACTTCCTGTTCGTCGTTCAAGGCGGCGGTCATGAAAGGGCTCCCCTCGTAGCGCGCCGCGCCTACCGGCTTCGGGCCCGGCGGACAAGCGCGGATAATCCGGCCCGGGCGGCGCCTAGAAGGCCGCGAGGGGAGGCGAGGTTGAACGCCTCAAGACGCCACAGCGTCGCCCGCTCGCCCATCCAGTCGCGCTTGTAGCCGTCGTCGCCGGTGCCGTAGTCGATCCTGGAGACCCGGTCCTGGTCGAGCGCGGCCCGGAACATGGCCATGCTCAGCACCGTGCCGGGGGACAAAGACTTGGAATCCTCGCGATAGGCGAGCTTGTGGATCCAGGCGGTGCCGTCCTCCACCGTCCACAGCTGGGCGGCGAGGGCCCGGCCGTCCTTGCGCGCCACTCCCAGCCGGAGCCGGCCGGCCTCGCCTTCCTGCTCGGCGAGGGCGCGAAGGAATGCGGGCGAGCCCTCCTCGGGCTTCCAGCTCGCGGCGTAGACCTCCTCATAGGCGGCCCAGGCGGCCGCTTCGAAAGCGCGATGGATCTCGATGTCGAGCCCGGCGGCTTTGGCCTTGCGCTGGGCGGTGTTGCGCAACTTGCCGGGCCTGGTCGCCCAATAGGCCTCGAAATCCTGACCTGCCGTGTCAATCCGCCAGGAAACCGTGGCCGGGCCGACGAAGGTCGCCCAGCCCGAGCGCCGGAACGCCCCGGCGAGAGGTTCCGGGTCTTCCAGCGGAGCGATCTCCAACCGGCTCAAGCGCTTGCGCAGCGACCTAGCCACCGCTTCCGCACCTTCGGCCTGCCCGACGAGACCGAAGCGCAAAGAATACCAGCAGCGCAATGCTTCCGCCTTCCCGCCTTGCTCGGCGAGGAACAGCCAGGCGGCGGACCCGTCGCGGTCTCGGGCCCGCGCGACGAGCGGCCGTCCCGGCGGCGGGCAATGCGCCGCCACCAGACGAAACCATTCCATCCGGTCGAACAGCGAAGGCTGACGCGCGAGTGACGCCGCGGTCGGATCCGCTGCCACGGATTCGAGGTCATCGAACAGTTTCACCTCGAAGCCCAACGCGCTATCCCCCGGCTCCAAGCCCAGCTTCACGCTGTGGCGCACACAGGAGCCACGGTGCAAGCCCCAGATCCGACCCCCCGTCCGCTCGACCACCTCGCTTCGATGGGCGATCCCGCCGCTCCGGCGCTTCTCACCAGGGAAGGTCTGCTGGATTATTCGGGCCTCGAGGCCGGCGTCGGAGCGCTCGCTTTCACGCTTACTGAAAGGGGCTTCGCTCCCGGCGACCGGGTGGCGAGCTGGCTTCCCAAGACCCGGATGACCAGCCTGCTGCCGCTCGCCTGCGCCCGCGCCGGCCTGGTCCACGTTCCGGTCAACCCGCTTCTGAAGCGGGGCCAGGTCGGGCATATCCTGGCCGACAGCGGGGCGAAGCTGCTGATCACCGGCAAGGCGCGCCTCGGCACCCTCGGCGAAGGGGACCTGCCGGCCGGCTGCTCCGTCGCCGTCGAGGAAGAAGGCGCCGCGATGCTCGCCGGCGCCGACCGCCTGCCGCCGTCGAGCGCCGACCCCGACGATCTTGCCGCCTTGCTCTATACGTCCGGCTCTACCGGACGCCCTAAAGGCGTGATGCTCAGCCACGCCAATATGTGGCTGGGGGCGGTCAGCGTCGCTCATTACCTGCGCCTGGAATCGCGCGACCGCGTGCTTGGAGTATTGCCGCTCAGCTTCGACTATGGCCAGAACCAGCTCCTTTCCAGCTGGGCGGCGGGCGGCTGCGTGGTCCCGATCGAATATCTCGCCGCCCGCGACGTCATCAGAGCCGTCGAGACCCATGGGATCACGACCCTGGCGGGAGTGCCGCCCCTCTGGGTTCAGCTGGTCGAGGCGCCCTGGCCAGCCGCGGCAGCCCTGTCGCTGCGGCGCCTCACCAACAGCGGCGGCCGGCTTCCGGTGTCGATCGTCAGGCGCCTTCGCGAGCTCTTTCCAGCAGCGGAGCTCTATTTGATGTACGGGCTCACGGAGGCGTTCCGCTCGACCTACCTGGAGCCGGCTTTGCTCGACGAGCATCCGGATTCCATTGGCACCGCCATCCCCTTCGCTGAAGTCATGGCGTCGAAGCCCGACGGAACCCTGTGCGGTCCGGGCGAGGGCGGCGAGCTGGTCCATGCCGGCCCGCTCGTCGCCAAGGGCTATTGGAACGATCCCGAGCGGACCGCCGTCCGGTTCAAGCCGGCTCCGCCGGGCTCCGCTTACGGCGGAACCGCCGTCTGGTCCGGAGACCGGGTGCGGAGCGACGCGCAGGGTCTGCTTTATTTCGTCGGCCGCGAGGATTCGATGATCAAGACCAGCGGCAACCGGGTCAGCCCGACCGAGGTCGAAGAGGCCGCGGTGGCGAGCGGGGTCGTCACCGAGGCGGTCGCGCTCGGAGTGCCGGACGACCGGCTCGGTGAGGCGATCGCCCTCGTGGTCCGGGGCAAGGGCGAGCAAGCGGATATGGAGCTTCGCAACTTTCTTCGCCGCGAGTTACCGAATTTTATGCAGCCCGCTCATATCGTCTGGCGCGACGAGCTGCCGCGATCTCCCAACGGCAAGCTCGACCGCGAAGTCATCAAGAGCGAGCTGACCCAATGAGCAAGCCCATGGGGGCGATCCCCGCCGGCTTCGAGGCCGAGGATGGAATGCTGCTGATCGGCGGCCGCCGCGCCGATTTGCTGGTCGAGGAAGCGGGCGATACGCCTTTGTTCGTCTACGATCTCTCGCGAGTGACGGCTCAGGTCGAGCGCTTCCGAGCCGCCTGTCCGGGCGTGAACCTGCATTATGCCATCAAGGCAAATACTTACGCGCCGCTCCTCAATCATATCGGCAAGCTCGTCGACGGTCTCGACGTCGCCTCGGCGGGCGAAATGCAGGCGGCGCTCGGATCGGGCACGGCCTCGGACGAAATCTCCTTCGCCGGGCCGGGCAAGCGCGACGAAGAACTCGCCGCCGCAATCCAGGCCGGTGTCACCCTGAACGTCGAATCCGAAGGCGAGGCGGAGCGGGCGCTCGGCATCGGCCGGGCCCAGGGCCGTACTCCAAGGATCGCGGTCCGGGTCAATCCGGACTTCGAGATCAAGGGTTCCGGGATGCGGATGGGCGGCGGAGCCAAGCCGTTCGGGGTCGATGCCGAGCGGGTTCCGGCCTTGATCCGGAAAGTGGTCGAAGGTGGAGGGATGTGGCGAGGATTGCATATCTTCGCAGGTTCACAGGCCCTTTCCGCCGACGCGCTGATCGAAGCGCAGCGGGCGACCGTAGCGCTCGCCGCCGAGCTCGCCGAAGCGGTCGGAGCGACTCCCCCGCTGGTCAATCTCGGCGGCGGCTTCGGAATCCCCTATTTCGCGACGGAAGCGCCGCTCGACGTGGAGGCGGTCGGCGCGGCGCTGGCCGAGACCCTGGCCCGTCGGCCGGCCATCCTGGCCGCGAGCGGCTTCGCGATCGAGCTCGGCCGATGGCTGGTGGGGGAGTCGGGAATCTATCTCACCCGCATCGTCGACCGCAAGGAAAGCCACGGCAAGACCTTCCTGGTCACCGACGGCGGGATGCACCACCAGCTCGCCGCGTCGGGAAATTTCGGCCAGGTGGTGCGCCGCAATTATCCGGTGGCGATCGCAAGCCGCTTCGAGGCCCCGGCCGAGGAGGAGGCGAGCATCGTCGGCTGCCTTTGCACGCCGCTGGACCGCCTCGCCGACGACGTCATGATCCCGAGAGCGGAGGTCGGCGACCTCGTCGCGGTCTTCCTCGCCGGCGCCTATGGGCGGTCGGCCAGCCCTGAAGGGTTCCTGGGCCATCCGGCTCCGAGGGAGATGGCGGTCGGGTAAGGCGTCATCCCGGACTATTCGGCATCCACGTTCTTCCCCGGAAACGTCACGGAAAAGGTGGATCCCGGATCAAGTCCGGGATGACGGCAAAGGGCAATTAACCTGGGGGCGCCCTTAGTCCCAATTCGGGACGCGGCTCTAAAGGCCATTGTTCCTAACGGTAATTTTACCTCTTCACGCCATAGCGGACCCAAATCGCGTCCCTGACGTCAGGAACGCGATCCGCGGCGACCAGAAGAGGATCAGTTCGATGAGTCCAAGTCCAAAGCTCGCTATCGCCCTCAGCCTCGGCGCGCTCGCCCTCGCGGGCTGCGGGACGGCCGGCGCAAGGACCGGCAACCACCTCCCGCCCGCCAGCTTCGTCGGCGCGGACGACACCGCCGCAAGCGAGAGATATGTGATCGGAGCGCTCGACCAGCTCAACGTCTTCGTCTGGCGCAACGCCGACCTCGGCGGCAAGGTGCAGGTCCGCCCCGACGGGATGATCACCACTCCGCTCATCCCCGACCTCCAGGCCGCCGGCAAGACTCCGGGCCAGCTCGCCGACGACATCCGTCTGGCGCTCACCAAATATGTCGACGACCCCCGGGTGACGGTGATGGTCGAGACCTTCCAGGGCAGCTTCAGCCAGCAGATCCGGGTCGTCGGAGCGACCGAGAAGCCGGCCTCGCTTCCCTATCGCGCCAACATGACCCTGCTCGACGCGATGATCGCGGTCGGAGGACTGTCGGAATATGCGGCCGGCGACCGCGCCCGGCTTATCCGCCACGACAAGTCGACCGGCTCGCAGACCGAATATGACCTCAAGATCGCCCGCTTGCTCAAGAAGGGCGACACCAAGGCCAATGTCCGGCTCGAGCCGGGCGACGTCATCATCATTCCCGAGAGCATGTTCTGAGGCGGATTTCCCGCCGCCCAACCCACGCACGCCCAATCTAAGCACCCAGGGGATAGCAGGCTCGATGGACGGACTTTACGAACAGATCAGGATCGCCATCCACCAGGTGTGGCGCCGGCGCTGGCTGGCCCTCGCGGTGGCGTGGGGAATCTGCGTGCTCGGCTGGCTCGCCGTCGCCCTCATCCCGAACACCTACGAATCCAAGTCCAGGGTCTTCGTCCAGGCGCAGTCGATCCTTCCGAACCAGGTCGGGATCACGGTCCAGGAGCGGGAAGGGGACCTGAACCGGGTCAAGCAGACTCTCACGTCGAGCGAGAACCTGGCCAAGGTCGTCCGCCGAACCGATCTGAACAGCCTCGTCGCCAACGAGCGCGACCTCGCGGTCCAGGTCGCCGGCCTTCGGACCGCGATCAAGGTCACCGCCCAGCCCGACAACATGTTCGAGATCAGCGCCACCGCCAAGGTCTCCGGCTTCTCCAACCGCCAGAACGCCAAGCTTTCCGCCGCGATCGTCCAGGGTCTTCTCGACATCTTCGTCGAGCAGAATCTCGCCGGCGATCGCGACGAGGCCAACCAGAGCCTCGCCTTCCTCGACCAGCAGCTGAAGGCCCGCGAGGGGCAGCTCCAGGAGGCCGAGCAGCGCCGGGTCGAGTTCGAGCAGCGCTATCTCGGCCTGCTTCCCGGCGAAGGCTCGATCGCGTCCCGAATGGCGATGGCCCGCACCGAGCTTGCCGGGATCGACCAGCAGCTGATGCAGGCGCAGAGCTCGCTCGCGGCGCTCCGCAGCCAGCTCGGCGCGACCCCGGCGACCATGCCAACGATCGGTGGCGAGGCCGGCGGGGGCGGAGCCCGCGGCCAGCTCGCAGCGCTCGAGGCGCAGCTCGCCCAGTCGGCGGCCCAGGGCTGGACCGATTCCCATCCGGACGTGGTCAGGCTTCGGACCCAGATCGCCAGGCTGAGGCCGCTCGCCGCGCGCGAGCCGACCGGCGCCGGGACCATGCCCAATCCCTCCTACGTGTCGCTTCGGGCGATGGTCGCCGAGAAGGAAGGCCAGGTGAACGCCGCCGCGACCCGCAAGGCGCAGCTCCAGTCCGACCTCGCCCAGCTCGGCGCCCGCCAGGCCTCGGAGCCGGGAGTCGCCGCGGAGCAGGAGCGGCTCAACCGCGACTATGACGTTCTCAAGAAGCAATATGACAAATTGCTCGAGGACCGCGACCAGGTTCGCCTGAGGACCGACGTCCGAAGCCAGACCGACGCGGTCAAGTTCGAGGTCATCGATCCGCCGAGCCAGCCGAGCGTCCCGCTCACGCCCAACCGGCCGCTGCTGCTCACCTTGATCCTTTTCGTCGGCCTCGCCGCCGGAGCGGGCGCGGCCTACGTGCTCGGACAGATCCAGACCACCTTCCCGACCCAGAGCCGGCTCGCCGAGGCGACCGGGCTGCCGGTGCTCGGCTCGATCGGCGAGGTGCTCACCGAGGAAGCAAGGTCGAAGCACCGCCAGCGCCTGATCTGGCTCGGCGGCGGGGCAGGGGCGCTCGGAGCGGCCTGGGCCGTGCTCCTTGCGGTCGAATTCTGGCAGCGCAGCACGGTCGCGTGAGGGATAGCGAAATGAACAAGCACAGCCCCCTCAGCCATTCCGGCTCGCTCCTCGAACGGGCGGCGGAGCTTTACGGCTTCGGCTCCCCGGCAAGGATGCCCGAGGCGCCGGTAGCGCCCGCGCCGGAGCCCGAAATCGCCCGCGAAGCGGAGGTTGCCCATGCCGCCGATCCTGCTCCCCGGCCCTTCGACTCCGCCCGCGGCGTCGCTCAGGATAAATTGCGGCCGGGGCCCGGTGCGGCCGAAGATCTGGCGCCCGGCCTCCGCCGGGGAGCGGGGGAGGAGGCGGGTCGCACATTCCTCCCAGTCGTCACCGAGGCGAAGGCCGAGGTGGACCGCAAATCGCTCGGCACGCGCGGCTTCATCGTCCCGGACAGCCCGGCGGGCCCGCTCGCCGAGGAGTTCCGTATCGTCAAGCGCCAGCTACTGCTCGGGATGGGCGCCGGGAGCCCGATCAGCGCCGACAAGCGCCGGACGATCCTGGTCTGCTCGGCCCAGCCCGACGAGGGCAAGACCTTCTGCGCCGTCAACCTGGCGCTTTCGCTGGCCGGCGAGCGCGACATGGAAGTGCTCCTCGTCGACGCGGATTTCCCGAAGCCCGAAGTCCTCTCGATCCTCGGGCTCGAGGCCCGGGAGGCCGGCTTCGTCGATGCTCTCGCCGACCCGTCGCTCGATCCCGAGCAGCTCGTCATCCGGACCGACATCGGCAACCTCTCGGTCATGCCGGCCGGGCGCTACGAGAATGACGTCCCCGAGCTGCTCGGCTCCGCGCGGACCGCCCAGGTCCTGGCGCGGCTGACGGAAGGCCGGCCCAAGCGAATCGTGATCTTCGATTCGCCGCCGGCGCTGATGGCCAGCGCGGCCGCCGCCCTCGCCGCCCATGTCGGCCAGCTGCTGCTGGTGGTGAGGGCCGACCAGACCAACGAAGCCGACTTGAAGGAGGCCGCCGGCCTTCTCTCCGGCTGTCCCCAGATCAGCCTGCTGCTCAACGGCACGGGCTTCGCCGCCACGGGCCGGAAATTCGGCTCCTATTATGGATATGGCCAATGAAACAGGCTCTCTTCCAAAGACTTACAGCGCGTAGCTGGCTCGGTATCGCAGGTATTGCAGGAGTCAGCCTGCTCGCCGGAGCGGCGGCCGTCCACGGCGAGCCCCGGACCAGCATCCACCCTTATCTCGAAGTCCAGCAGGTCGCGACCATGGACTTCGACCGGGGGGAGGTGCTCACCTATACCGGGGTCGGAGGCGGGATCGACGCGTCGGTCGCGACCCGACGGGTCCAGGCCACGATCAGCGCCAATTACCAGCACCGGGTCGGCTGGAACGACCGGTTGGAGGACAATGACGTCGTCAGCGGCCTCGCGGCCGTCCACGTCGACGCGGTCCCGGGCGTGCTTGCCCTCGACGCCGGCGCAATGGCGGCGCGAACCCATTCCGACATCCGGGTCCCGGTCCCGACGGATCGAGCCCTCGACAGCGGCGGCACCGCCGAGATCTACAGCGCCTATGCCGGCCCGACCCTTACGACCCATGCCGGGCCGGTGGCGGTCGGAGCGAGCTACCGCCTCGGCTACGTGGCGGTGGACGATCACAGCCTCGCCGGAAGCGGGCTTCCGCCGGGCGCCCCGAGGATCGACCGCTATTCGAGCAGCGTCGTCCACAACGCGACGGTCAGCTTCGGGATGGAACCCGGCCGGCTTCCGTTCGGCTGGACGGTCGGCGGCGGCTACGTTCGCGAGGACATGAACCGGCTCGATTCCAATTTCGAAGCCAAATATGTCCGGGGCGACGTCGTCCTGCCGGTCTCGCCCACCCTCGCCGTCACCGGCGGAGTGGGCTACGAGACGATGCAGGGCTCGCAGCAGGACTTCGTCCGGGGCCCGGGCGGCCTTCCGGTCCTCACTCCCGGCGGCAACCTGATCGCCGATCCTTCCAGGCCCCGCCTCAAGACAGTCGACCAGGACGGGATCATGTACGACGCCGGGATTATCTGGCGGCCCAGCCCCCGCACGGAGCTCCAGGCCCGGGGCGGATGGCGCTATGGCGGCGAGAGCTTCACCGCGTCGCTCTCCCACCAGATCAACCGCCGCTCCGCCCTCAACGCCTCGATCTATGACGGCGTAAGCAGCTTCGGACGGCTTTTAGTGGCCGATCTCAATGGCGTACCGACGAAATTTAAGGCTCCATCTAACGGCAGCCTGACCGGTAACGGCTGCGTCTTCGGGAACGACCCCGGCACCGGCCGCTGCTTCGGCGACGCCTTCCAGTCGATCGCCAACTTCAACTTCCGCAACCGTGGCGCCAACGTGCAATATTCGGCGGCCCGCGGGCCGTGGACGATGGGCCTGGGCGCCGGCTACGCCAACCGCAAATATCTCGCTCCCGACAGCAGCCTCTTCGCTCTCAACGGAGTGACCGACCAGAGCTTCAGCCTTGCCGGCAATCTCGGCCGGCGGCTGACCCGCAGCTCCGGCTACGACCTCGACGCCTATGCGGCCTGGTTCGACAGCGGGATCGCCGACACCGACTCGAGCTTCGGGGCGGGCCTCACCGGCCGCTACTACCGGAACGTCTTCCGTGATCGGCTGCAGGCGCAAATCTCGGCGGGCCTCTACACCACCCAAGCCGGGGAGTTCGACGCCAGCTACGGCTCGATCCTCGCCGGCCTGCGCTACTCCTTCTGAGGACTGGAAGCGATGTACACCGAACATTACGGCCTCGCCGAACGCCCCTTCCAGCTGACGCCGGACGCGCGTTACTGGTTCGAGAGCCGCACCCACAAGAAGGCCATGGCCTATCTCGGCTACGGGCTCGCCCAGGGCGAAGGCTTCATCGTCATCACCGGCGAGATCGGCGCGGGCAAGTCGACCCTGGTTGCCCACCTGATGGCGACCATCGACCGGGAGCGGCTGAACGCGATCAGCCTCGTCTCGACCCAGGTCGAAGGCGACGACATGCTTCGGCTGGCCGCCCAGGGCCTCGGGCTCGAGACCGGCGGAGTCGCCAAGGCGCAGCTGCTCGACCGCATCGAGCAGCGGCTTCGCGAGGAAGCGGGGAGGGGCAAGCGCACCCTGCTGGTCGTCGACGAGGCCCAGAACCTTCCGGTCTCGGCGCTCGAAGAGCTTCGCATGCTTTCGAACTTCACCAGCCAAGGCCGTGCGCTCATTCAGATTTTCCTTCTGGGACAGCCCGAGTTCCGAGATCGGGTCGCGGGCGAGGACAGCCTCGAGCAGCTTCGCCAGCGGGTCATCGCCACCCACCATCTCGACGCGATGGAGGCCAATGAGGTCGAGCCCTACATGGTCCACCGGCTCGCAGTCGCCGGCTGGGACGGGCGGCCGTCCTTCGACCCGGACTCCTTCGCCGCGCTCTACCGCCACAGCGGCGGAGTCCCCCGCAAGCTCAACCAGCTCGCCAACCGGCTGCTGCTCTATGCCGGGGTCGAGCGGCTCGAGACCATCTCCGGCGACGACGTCGAAGCCGTCGCGGCCGACATGGCGGCCGACCGTCCGGCAAGCGCCTCCAACCGGGTGCTTCCGCTTCGCCGGCCGTCGAGCGCTTCGGCCGAGCCGGGGGGGGAAGTCTCGCTCGAGCGGCGGATCGCCGCCATCGAGACCCGCCTCGACGAGCAGGAAGCGGCGGTCCGCCGGGTCTTGACCGTGCTCCTCGACTGGGTCGAGAACGAAAGCCGGCCGCGCCGAAGCAATGCCGCTTGAAAAGTTCAAATCCTCCCTGTCGCGAAGCGACGGGGAGGGGGACCGCCCGAAGGGTGGTGGAGGGGTGACTGGAACAGGCCTGCGCCATCTACCCCTCCACCAGGCTTCGCCTGGTCCCCCTCCCCATGCTCTGCATGGGGAGGATGAGGGAAATAAAATGCTGAACGCCCTCTCCGTGGACGTCGAGGACTGGTTCCAGGTCGGGGCGTTCGAGACCGTGATCGGCCGCGACCAATGGGAGGGCCTCGAGCACCGGGTCGAGCGCAACGGCAACGCGGTGCTCGACCTGTTCGCGGAAGCCGGGGTGAAGGCCACCTTCTTCACCCTGGGCTGGGTCGCCGAGCGCCACCCGGCCCTGGTCCGGCGGGCGGCGGCCGAGGGGCATGAGATCGCAAGCCACGGCTGGGACCACCAGCGGGTCTTCAACCTCGGCGAGGAGGGCTTCCGGGCCGACCTTCGCCGGGCCCATGCCGCGATCCGCGACGCCGCCGGAGTCGAGCCCAAAGGCTATCGGGCTCCGAGCTTCTCGATCGACGTCCGGACGCCCTGGGCGCACCGGATCCTGGCCGAGCAGGGCTATTCCTATTCGTCGAGCGTCGCGCCGGTCGCCCACGACCATTATGGCTGGCGCGAGGCGCCGCGCTTCGCCCACCGGCCGCTCGCGGACAGCGACCTGATCGAGCTTCCGGTCACCACCGTCGAGCTTGCCGGGCGGCGGATGGCGGCGGGCGGCGGCGGCTTCTTCCGCTTGCTGCCCTACCGTTTCTCGAGCTGGGCCATCGACCGTGTGAACCGCGACGAGGAGCGCCCCGCAGTCTTCTATTTCCACCCCTGGGAGATAGATCCCGGCCAGCCCCGGGTCGCCGCGGCGCCGCTGAAATCCCGGCTTCGTCATTACAGCCGGCTCTCGGCAATGCGGCCCAAGTTGCTGAAACTGTTCAAGGCTCATCGCTGGGACCGGACCGACAAGGTAGTCGAGCGCGAACGGGAGAGACTGTCGTGACCCTGTACTCGCCGATCGCTTCGGCCGCCGTCCGAGCGGCCGATCTTTGCGACCCCGCGGAGCGCGCCCGGATCGATTGCTACGTGGCGGAACATCCGGAGTCGGTCTTCTTCCACCGGCCGCAATGGAGCCTCGCGGTCGAGCGGGGCTGCGGCCAGCGCGGTTACTATCTCGTCGCGGAGCGGCCCGACGGCGGGCTCGCCGGCTGCCTTCCGCTCACCGACATCCGGTCGGCCCTGTTCGGCCGGGCCCTCGTCTCGACCGGCTTCGGCACCGGCGGCGGAGTCATTGCGGACGACCGGTCCGCCGCCGCCGCTTTGCTCCGATCCGCCGCCGAGCTCGCCGACCGGCTGGGCTGCGCGACGCTCGAGCTTCGCGGCGGCGAGTATCCGGACGGTTACGCAGTGCGCGACGACGTCTATGTCGGCTTCGCGATGGACCTGCCGGAGGGCGAGGCGGCGATCATCAAGTCGATCAAGCGGCGCCATCGCGGGGTCAAGAGGGCTCGGGCCCTCGAGCTCGGCGTCCGGATCGGCTCCGGCCCGGCCGACCGCTCGGACTTCTTCCGCGTCTATGGCGAGTCGATGCGCAACCTCGGCTCCCCCGTCTTCCCGCCCCGACTGTTCGACTCGATGCTCGACCTGTTCGGCCCGGATTCGGACATCCTGACCGTCTCGAACGGCGACGAGCCGGTCGCCAGCGTCCTCAACTTCTACTTCAAGGGGACGGTCCATCCTTACTGGGGCGGAGGAACGGCGGCCGCGCGCGACTGCTTCGCGAGCGAGCTGATGTATTTCGAGGTGATGTGCCATGCCTCGAAGCGCGGCTGCACGCGCTTCGATTTCGGCCGGTCGAAGGTCGGCTCGGGCAATCACAGCTTCAAGATGAACTGGGGAATGGAGCCGGAGCCGCTTCGCTACGGGGTACGGACGGCGCCGGGCGCCGCGCCCCGCGACATCAATCCGGCGAGCCCGAAGAACCGGCTCAAGGTCGAAGCCTGGAAGAAGCTCCCGCTCTGGGCGTCGAACCGGCTCGGGCCGGTCCTCGCCAGGGGGCTCGGCTGATGTCCGAGACCCTGTTCCTCGCCCACCGGATCCCGTTCCCGCCCGACCGGGGCGACAAGATCCGGACCTTCCACGAGCTCAGGCACCTCGCCGGCCTCGGCCGGGTGCATCTCGCCTGCCTTGCAGACGATGAGGAGGACGCCGCCAACCTGGCCGGCCTTCGCGAGGCGATCGGCCCGGCGCTCGGCGAGGTGCATGTCGAGATCCGGCGGATTTCCAGGGTCGCGGCGGGCGCCCGCGCCCTGATCGAGAGGCGGCCCGTGTCGCTGACCTTGTTCGACTCCGGAGCGCTTCGCGGCTTCGTCGAGAGGATTCTGGCCACGGGCCGGATCGGAACCGTCTTCGCCTTTTCCGGGCAGATGGGGCAATTCGTTCCCGAGCGGCTGGCCGCCCGCTTCGTGATGGATTTCGGTGACGTGGATTCGGCCAAGTTCGAGGCTTACGGCGCCGAAGGCGGGGCGATGGCCCCCATCAACCGCCGCGAGGGCAGGCTTCTCGCCGCCTTTGAGCGGTCGGTCGCGGCCCGGGCCGACGTCAGCCTTTTCGTCAGCGACTCGGAGGCGGAGCTGTTCAGGCGCCGGAGCGGACTCGGCGGCGCCGACATCCGGGCGCTTCACAACGGGGTGGACCTCGATTTTTACGATCCGCGCGCGCCTTTTCCCCGGATCGAGGAGCGATCGCCGCTGATCGTCTTCACCGGCCAGATGGATTACGCGCCCAATATCGACGCGGTGCGCTGGTTCGCGGACGAGGTGATGCCGATGCTTCCGAAGGCGCGCTTCGCGATCGTCGGCCGAAAGCCGCCCGAGGCGGTGCTCAAGCTGGCCGGGCCGCGCACCATCGTCACCGGAGCGGTCCCGGACGTCCGCTCCTGGCTGGCCGCCGCCGACGTGGTCGCCGCTCCGCTTCGGATCGCGCGCGGGATCCAGAACAAGGTGCTGGAGGCGATGGCGATGGGGCGTCCGGTCGTCGCCTCGCCCGCCGCCTTCGAGGGAATCGAGGCCGAGCCCGGCCGCCATCTCCTCGTCGCCGCTTCGGCGGAAGCGCAGGCGGAAGCGATCGGCGGGCTTCTCGACGACCCGGAACGGGCAGCCGCCATCGGGCAGGCCGCGCGCCGCCGGATGGAGGAGGCCTATCGCTGGGAGGCTCGGCTCGCGGCGCTCGGCGACATCGTCGGGGCCGCCCCGCACAAGGCGGCGGCATGACGGCGGTCCTGCCCATCGCACGCGCCGATCCGCTCGACTCGGCCTGGCGGAGCCATCTCGCCGCGCTTGCGGCCGCGACCGCGGCGATCGGGCTCCTGTTCCTCGGCGACGCCCTCGACATGGCGAAGATCTGGAGGGACAGCACCACCTTCAACCATTGCTTCCTGATCGGCCCGATCATCCTGTGGCTGGTCTGGCAGCGGATGCCCGAGCTCAGGGCTCTGGCTCCGCGCGCCTGGGCTCCGGGGCTGGTCCTGGTCGGGGCCGGCGCCTGCGCCTGGCTGCTCGGCGAGGCCGGCAACGTCGCTCTGATCCGCCACTTCGCCCTCGTCGCGATGGTCCAGGGCGCGGTGGTCGCCTGCCTCGGCAAGGCGGTCGCGCGGGGGCTGGCCTTCCCGCTTTTCTACGCTTTCTTCCTCGTCCCGTTCGGCGAGGAGCTGGTCGCGCCGCTGCAGACCCTGACAGCGAAGATGAGCATGGGCCTGCTCGCTCTGACCGGAGTGCCGGCCCATATCGAGGGGATCTTCATCTCGACGCCCAGCGGGCTGTTCCGGGTCGCGGAGGCCTGCTCCGGAGTCCGCTTCCTGGTGGCGATGGCGGCGCTCGGGGCGCTCGCCGCCAACCTGTGCTTCCGGTCCTGGCGCCGGCGGCTCGCGTTCGTGGCCTTCGCGCTCGCCGTCTCGGTGCTCGCCAACGGGGTGAGGGCGTTCGGAACCATCTACATCGCCTTCAAGACCGACAACGCCGTGGCGGTCGGGATCGACCATCTCGTCTACGGCTGGATCTTCTTCGCGATCGTCATCGCTCTCATCGCCGCGGCCGCCTGGCGCTTCGTCGACCGGGCGCCCAATGCGCGCTGGTTCGACCCCGCCGAGCTCCAGGCGCCTGGGGCCGAGCCGGGTAGGACGGCCTCGGCGGCCCAGGCCGCGGCGATGGCCGTCGTCCTCGCGGCGGCGGCTCCGCTCTGGTCCGGAGCGGTCGCCGCGGCGGGGACCCGGGCGGTTCCGGATTTCCAGCTTCCCGAAGTGCCCGGCTGGACCAGGCTTCCCGCCGGGCCGGAGTGGCAGCCCCATTATTCGGGCGCCGACCGGATCCGGCTCGCGCGCTACCGGGACGGCTCGGGCCGCCAGGTCGATCTCGCGGTCGTCGTCTTCGCCCGCCAGACCGACGGGCGCGAGCTGGTCGGCTACGGCCAGGGCGCCTCGGACGAGGACGGCGCCTGGTCCTGGACCGGCGATTCCGCTCCGCCGGCGGACGGCAAGGCCGAGCTAATCGGGTCGCATGGGAAGGTTCGGGAGGTGGTTAGCTTCTACCGGGTGGGGGATGTGGTCACCGGCAGCCGCACCCGGGTCAAGCTCGAGACGGTGAGGACGAGGCTGCTCGGCGGGCCGCAGCGGGCAGTGGCCGTTCTGGTCGCGGCCGAGGCTCCGGCCGACGGGCTAAGCCCGCGCCCGGCGATCGACTCCTTCCTCGAAAGCCTCGGGCCGGTCGCGCCCCTTGCCGACCGGGCCGCCGGGCTGGCAGGGGACTGACCATGTGCGGAATCGCCGGCCTCTTCCACGTCAGCAGCCCAAAGCCGGTCGACCCGAAAAGGGTCCGGGCGATGACCGACACGCTCGCCCATCGCGGTCCGGACGGGAGCGGGGTGTGGACCGCTCCGGGAATTGGGCTCGGCCACCGGCGGCTTTCGATCATCGACCTCGCCACCGGCGACCAGCCGATGCGCTCGGCCGACGGCAAGCTGGCGCTCAGCTACAATGGCGAGATCTACAATTTCCGCGAGGTGAGGGGGGAGCTGGAAGGCTTCGGCCATCGCTTCCGGACGGAGAGCGACACCGAGGTCATCCTGGCGGCATGGCGGCAATGGGGCCCCGACTGCCTCTCCCGGTTCAACGGGATGTTCGCCTTCGCCCTCTACGACCAGGACGAGGACTGCCTGTTCCTCGCGCGCGACCGGCTCGGGGTGAAGCCGCTCTACTGGGCGACCCTTCCCGACGGCGCTCTGGTTTTCGCCTCCGAGCTGAAGGGCCTCCTCGCCCATCCCCTGCTTCGCCGGTCCCCGAGCCATTGGGCGGTCGAGGATTATCTTGCCTTGGGCTACGTCCCCGACGACAGCTGCATGGTCGAGGGCGTCGGCAAGCTTCCCGCGGGTCATTACCTCCTGGTGCGGCGCGGCCGGGCCCTGCCGGCGCCGGTGCGATGGTGGGACGTGGATTTCTCGAATCCCTCGCGTGCCTCGGCGAAGGCGCTCGAGGAGGAGCTGGTCGAGCGCCTCCAGGCGGCGGTGCGCTCGCGGATGGTCGCCGACGTTCCGCTGGGCGCCTTCCTCTCGGGCGGGGTCGACAGCTCGGCGGTGGTCGCATTGATGGCGGAGTCGAGCCGCTCGGCGGTGGAGACCTGCTCGATCGGCTTCAGCGAGGCGGACCATGACGAGACGAAATGGGCGGCGCTCGTCGCCGAGCGCTTCGCCACGCGCCATCGCAGCCGGATCGTCGAATCCGGCGATTTCGGACTGATCGATACGCTTGCCGATTCCTTCGACGAGCCTTTCGCCGACGCCTCGGCGCTCGCCACCTACCGTGTCTCCGAGCTCGCCCGCGAGACGGTCAAGGTCGCGCTCTCCGGCGACGGTGCGGACGAGGCCTTTGCGGGCTACCGCCGCTACCGGATGTTCGCCGCCGAGGAGCGGGTGAGGGGGTTCCTGCCCGGCCCGGCGCGCGACATGCTTGGAGCGGTGGGCAACCTGTATCCGAAGCTCGACTGGGCGCCGCGCTTCCTTCGCGCCAAGACGACCTTGCAGGCGATCGGACAGGATGGCGGGGAGGCCTATGCGGCGGCTGTAGGCGTGACGCCCGGGCACATAAGATCAAGCATTTACAGCGCCGATTTCAGACGCGTTCTGGGCGACTACAGGGCCGAGGGGCGCTATGTCCGGACGATGGCCGAAGCGCCCGCGACGGACTCGCTCTCTCGAGCCCAATATGCCGACCTCAAGATCTGGCTCCCGGGCGATATCCTGACCAAGGTCGACCGGACCAGCATGGCCGTGAGCCTGGAGGCGCGCGAGCCGCTGCTCGACCACCGGCTGGTCGAGTTCGCCGCCCGCGTTCCGACAGGAATGCGGCTCCGAGGCGGCTCGGGCAAATGGCTGATGAAGAAGGCGCTCGGCCGCTATCTGCCCGACGAAGTGCTGCACAGGACCAAGATGGGCTTCGTCACTCCGGTCAGCGCCTGGTTCCGCGGACCGCTGGCAGGCGAAGCGGCGGCGATCGCCCGAAGCCCGGCCCTGGCCGAGCTCGGCTGGTTCGACGGCAATTCGATCGCCCGCCTCGCGGCGGCCCATCGGTCCGGCCGCGCCGAGCATGGCCGGCTGCTGTGGCAATTGCTCATGCTCGACAAGTCGCTTCAGAGGCTGTTCGGGTTCGGGGCAAGCGTGAGGAAGGCGAGCTGAGCCCGTCATCCCGGCGAAAGCCGGGACCTCGGGGAGACCCGCCGAGACCGCTTGTCCTGAGGTCCCGGCTTTCGCCGGGATGACGAGTCAGGCGGGATAGACCGCCTCGACGAAATACAGCCCCTGGGGCGGGGCGTTGAGGCCGAGCGCCGCTCGGTCCTTCGCCTCAAGCGCCGCCTTCAGATCCGCCGCGCTCCATTTGCCCCGCCCGACGAGCTGAAGGCATCCCACCATCGACCTCACCTGATGGTGCAGGAAGGAGCGGGCGGCGGCCTCGATCAGGATGGAGTCGCCCTCGCGCCGAACCGAAAGCCGGTCCAGGGTCTTCACCGGGCTTTCGGACTGGCAGTGGGCGGAGCGGAACGTGGTGAAATCGTGGAGGCCGACAAGCTCCTGGGCCGCCTTGTTCATCGCCTCGGAGTCGAGGGGCACCCCCACCTGCCAGGCCCGCCCCGCCGCGAGCGCGAGCGGCGCCCTCCGGTTGACGATCCTGTAGAGATAGCGGCGGCCGGTGCAGCTGAACCGGGCGTGCCAGTCGAGCGCCACATCCCGTGCCTCCAGAACGGCTACCGGCAGCGGCCGGAGCCTGGCGTTCAGCCCCTCGGCGAGCCGGAACGGAGCGATCGGCCGCTCGATGTCGACATGGGCGGCCATTGCGAGCGCATGGACCCCGGCGTCGGTGCGCCCCGCGGCGTGGAGGGTGGCCGGCTCGCCCGTGATCGCCTCGGCCGCCTCCTCGAGCGCTTGCTGGACCGAAGGGCCGTGCGCCTGGCGCTGCCAGCCCATGAAGGGCCCGCCGTCATATTCGACCGTCAGCCGGAAGCGGGTCACCCGAGCATCGTGCCGGGCGGAATCGGGAATCCGCGGAGCAGCTCCGCGCCCGTCATCGGCGCCCGCCCCGAGCGCTGGAGGAGGGTGGCGCAAAGCGCGGCCTCGCCGCAGGCGATGACGAGGCCCTTGCCCGCAAGGACCTGCCCAGGCTCGCCGGAGGCCTCGACGGGATCGGCGGCGAGCAGCTTGATCCTTTCCGCGCCAGCTTCGAACCAGGCGCCGGGCGCCGGGTTGAAGGCCCGCACCTGGCGCTCGAGCTCGAGGGCGGTCCGATTGAAATCGAGCCGCGCTTCCTCCTTGCGGATCTTGGGAGCGTAGGTCGCCTTCTCGTCCGGCTGCCGCCGGGGCTCGATCCGGTCCCACCGGTCGAGCACCTCGACCATCCACTCGGCGCCGAGACGGGCGAGCTCGACGGTAAGCTCGCCCGCGCTCTTGCGGCCGACCTTCGTCCCCATCACGGCCATCATCGGGCCGGTGTCGAGGCCTTCCTCCATCTTCATGATCGTGACCCCCGTGGTCTCGTCGCCGGCCAGGATCGCGCGCTGGATCGGAGCGGCGCCCCGCCAGCGGGGAAGGATCGAGGCATGGACGTTGACGCAGCCCCGCCGCGGCGCCGCCAGGATCGGCCGCGGCAGGATGAGCCCGTAGGCGGCGACCACCGCGACGTCGAGGTCGAGGGCGGCGAAGCCGGCCTGGGCTTCGGGGTCTTTGAGCGACAGGGGCGTACGGACCTCGATCCCGAGCGCTTCGGCGCGCTGCTGGACGGGGGAGGGGCGAAGCGCCTTTCCGCGGCCGGCCGGGCGCGGCGGCTGCGAATAGACGGCGGCGATCTCGTGGTCCGCCGCGGCGAGGGCGTCGAGCGTCGGAACTGCGAATTCGGGGGTACCCATGAAAGCGATGCGCATCGGGGCTGCTTATCCTCCCCATCGCCGGATGGGGAGGGGCCAGATGGCGGGTACGACTTGATCGTCATCCCGGCGGAAGCCGGGACCTCAGGACAAGAAGTCTCGGCGGGTCTCCCCGAGGTCCCGGCTTTCGCCGGGATGAGGCAATAGGCCGACGTATTTGAAACCGGGGCTCAGTCCCTCTACCTACCCCCCCATGGCTTCTCCCGAGATCGACGCTCTCACCCAGGCGCTTGCCCGCCTTCCCGGGCTCGGGCCGCGCTCGGCGCGCCGCGCCGTGCTTCACCTGATGAAGAAGCGGGACACGGCCCTCACTCCGCTGCTCAAGGCGCTGGAGCGGGTGAATGAGAATCTTTCCGTCTGCTCGAACTGCTTCAACGTCGATACCGTCGACCCGTGCAGCGTGTGCACCGATTCCAGGCGCGACGACCGGCTGCTCTGCGTCGTCGAAGAGGTATCCGATCTCTGGGCGCTGGACCGCTCCCGGCTCTTTCCAGGCCGCTTCCACGTCCTCGGCGGCCGGCTCTCGGCGCTGGAAGGGATCAGGCCCGAGGATCTCAACATCGACAAATTGCTCGGCCGGGTGGCGAAAGGCGGGATCGACGAGGTCGTCCTGGCGATGAACGCGACCCTCGAAGGCCAGACCACCGCCCATTATCTTGCAGAGCGGCTCGAAGGCTTCCCCGTCCGGCTCACCCAGCTCGCCCACGGCCTTCCGGTGGGGGGAGAGCTGGACTATCTCGACGAAGGGACTCTGGCCCAGGCGCTAAGGGCCCGCCGGCCGGTATCCTGACGAATCGTAACAGCCGGGAAACAAACGACTATTTTTCTTCATGTCCGCGCAACCAACATAGATCAAAGTCGTTTAGTCTGCTCGTCGGGTTGTTCACGGTCCCGCCGCCTTCGAGTTCAAGACAAGAGATTTTGATGCGCGCTCTGATCATCGAGCCACAGATTTTCACATCCTTCATGATCGAGGATGCACTCCGCGACGCCGGCTTCACGTCGATCGAAATGGCCACGACCGAGGAGGAGGCGGTAGCCCTCGCCGAAGCCCTTCCGCCCGACCTCGTCACGGCCGCGGTCGAGCTGGAGCGCGGCAGCGGGATCAGTGCGGTCGAGCGGATCCGCTCCAAGCTCGAGGTCCCGGTCCTCTTCATCACTCAGCAGATCGGCCGGGTCCAGGCGGGCGACCCGAAGGCGCCGGTGGTGAAGAAACCCTTCGCCGCCGCTCATCTTCCGCCTGCCATCGCGGCGGCGAAAGCGACCGGCTGAGCCCCCCGTCGTCGTCCCAGCGAAGGCTGGGACCCCAGCGGGTGAAAGCGGCTTCGGTCTTCACCCGCCGGGGCCCCAGCCTTCGCTGGGGCGACGGGGATCGCGCAAGGGCCACCCGTCGTCATTGCGAGCGGAGCGAAGCAATCCAGCGGCCGTGCGCGTGGATTGCTTCGTCGCTTCGCTCCTCGCAATGACGGTCGTCGTCTCGCTAGCGATAGCTCACCACCTCATATTCGATCCCGTCCGGGTCGAGGAAGTAGAAGCGCCGGCCGGGCTCGTAGTCGCCGTGGGAAAAGGGGACGAGCCCCGCCGCGATCACCCGCGCCTCCGTCTCGTCCAGTGCGTCGACTTCGACCCCGATATGATTGAGCGGCCGGCCCTTGGTGAAATCCTCCCTGGAATAGGCGCGGCTCGGGTCGGTGTAGACGGCGACATAATGTTCGTCGGTTCCGACATGGATCGTGCGGCCGCCGGCCAGGGACGGCCCCTGCCAGCGCACCTTCCAGCCGAAGACGGACTCCATCAGCCGCGCGGCCCGATCCGGGTCGCTCACCGTCACGTTCACATGCTCGATCCTGGGCAATGCCATAGTCGGTCTCCTCGCTCTCACTTCTCGATTTGCGAGTCGTACGACCTCAAGCTAAGTTGAGGTCAAGCTTCGTTTCGAGGGACTCCCGCCATGGCATCCACGGCCCTGCTCACCATCGGCGAGCTGGCGCGGCGGACCGGGCTCTCGGTCTCGGCGATCCGCTTCTACGAAGCGCGCGGACTCGTCGCGGCGATCCGCACCGGCGGCAACCAGCGCCGCTTCATGCGCTCCGACATCCGCCGATTGTCCTTCGCCCTCATCGCCCAGCGCTGCGGCCTCACCCTCGGCGAGATCGAAAGGGAGATGGCGAGCCTGCCGAACGGGCGCGCACCGACCAAGGCGGACTGGCAGTCGATCAGCGAGCGACTCCGCTCCACCCTCGACGCGCGGATCACGATGTTGGAGCGCACCCGCGACCGGCTGGACGGCTGCATCGGCTGCGGCTGCCTGTCGCTGGAGACCTGCGCGCTCTACAATCCGGAGGATCGGGCGGCGCGGGCGGGGGCGGGGCCACGGTTCCTGCTGGGGGATAAAGCGGCCGATTTTGGCTGACCGTCGTCCCAGCGAAGGCTGGGACCCCAGGGGGTGAAGACCGCCGTGCATTTCACCCCCCGGGGCCCCAGCCTTCGCTGGGGCGACGCGACTTCACGCCTTCCGGCTCAGCGCCCGCATCGCGTCGTCGAGGCCCTCGAGGGTCAGCGGATACATGCGTTCGTGCATGAGCTGGCGGATCATCTGGGTGGACTGGCTGTAGCCCCAATATTTCTCGGGCGTGGGGTTCAGCCAGACCGAGCTCGGATAGGTGTTCACCAGGCGCTGCATCCACACCGCTCCGGCCTCCTCGTTATAATGCTCGACCGAGCCGCCGGGATGGCTGACCTCGTAGGGGCTCATCGAGGCGTCGCCGACGAGGACGACCTTCCAGTCGTGGCCGAATTTGTGGAGCACGTCCCAGGTCTCAGTGCGCTCGGCGAAGCGGCGACGATTGTCCTTCCACAGGCTCTCATAGGGGCAATTGTGGAAGTAGAAGAATTCGAGGTTCTTGAACTCGCTGTGGGCGGCTGAGAAGAGCTCCTCGCAGACCTTGATATGCGGGTCCATCGAGCCGCCGACGTCGAGCAGCAGCAGCAGCTTCACCGCATTGTGCCGCTCCGGCCGCATCCTTATGTCGAGCCAGCCCTGCCGCGCGGTGCCGTCGATCGTCCCGTCGAGGTCGAGCTCGTCCGCCGCGCCTTCGCGGGCGAATCGGCGAAGGCGGCGGAGCGCGACCTTGATGTTGCGGGTGCCGAGCTCGATCTGGTTGTCGAGGTTCCTGAACTCCCTCTTGTCCCAGACCTTGATCGCTCGGCCGTGGCGACCCTCGCCGCCGATGCGCACCCCTTCCGGATTGTAGCCGCCGTGGCCGAAGGGCGAAGTGCCTCCGGTGCCAATCCACTTGCTTCCGCCCTGGTGCCGCTCCTTCTGTTCCTCGAGCCGCTTCTTCAGGGTCTCCATGATCTCTTCCCAGGAGCCGAGCGACTTGATCTCCTCCATCTGCTCGGGAGTGAGATAGAGCTCGGCGACCTTCTTCAGCCAGTCCTCCGGGATCGGCACGGAATCGGGGCCGTAATCCGCCTCGAGGCCCTTGAAGACCTTTCCGAAGACCTGGTCGAACCGGTCGAGCAGGCCCTCGTCCTTCACGAAGGTGGCCCGGGCGAGATAGTAGAACTCCTCCGGGCTGGACCGGATGACATCAGCGTCGAGCGCTTCGAGGAGCAGGAGATGCTCCTTGAGCGAGGCGGAGATGCCCGCGGCTCGGAGCTCGTTGACGAAGGAGAAGAACATGGCGCGCCGCGTCTAGCGCGGCATGACGGGGAGGACCAGCCGCTCCACCCCATCCGTTCGGCCTGAGCTTGTCGAAGGCCTTCCTTTCCCTACTCCTGAAAGAGAAGGAGAGGGCTTCGACAAGCTCAGCGCGAACGGTGATGGGCCGCCATGCCTTCGCTCCGCTCGTCAGTGGTTAACGACGTTTCAACATCTCCCCCTTAGCTTGTCCCGGGAACCACCAAACGGGGGCAAGCGTGGCGAGCCAGTCGATCGACCAACCGGACGGCAATGCGATCAACATCGTCGCCCGCAATTGCGGCGCTCTGGCGATCGAGTGCAGCGACGTCTCGGGCTATGTCTCCGGCGTGTCCGAGCGGATCTCGTCCAACCTTCGAACCCTCGACTCGCTCGAGGACGTGACCAGCCGACTTCTGCTCGACCAGGCCCGGGTGGCGGAATCGACGGACGAGGCGCGGATCCTCGCCGAGCAGGCGCGCGAGCGATTGTCGGAAGGCCGGGCGGCGATCGAGGACACGATCGCGATCTTCAGCGGATTGACCGACCTCGTCGTCCAGCTCGGCGAGCGGATGAGCGGCTTCGCCGAGGCGATGAGCCGGGTCCAGAACGTCTCCTCGAGCATCGAGCGGATCGCCTACCGGACCAACATGCTCGCCCTGAACGCGACAATCGAGGCGGCGCGCGCCGGGGAGGCGGGGAGAAGCTTCGCAGTCGTCGCCGCCGAAGTGAAGAAGCTCGCCCAGGAGACGCGCACGGCGACCAGCGAGATCACCGGAACCATCGCTTCGCTGACCCGCGAGGCGGAAGCGGTGACCTCCGAGATCGAGAACGGGGTCGACCGGAGCCGGGTCGCCCGGAGCGGATTCGCCACCATCACCGACACCGTCCGCCAGGTCGCCGAGATCGTCGCACTGGTCGACCGCCAGACCGACGGGATCGCCCAGTCGACCAGCCACATCCAGCTCAGCGTCGACTCGGTCAAATCGGGCCTGTCGAGCTTCGCCGCCGACGCCCGCGACAATGGCGGGCAATTGCTCCAGGTCCACGGCCGGCTGAGCAGGCTCGAGACCTTGTCGAACGAGATGCTCGACCGGCTGGCAAGCTCGGGAGTGCGGATCGACGACACGCCCTTCATCGAATTCGCCCAGTCCGGAATGCGCGAGATACGGGACGCGGTCGAAGCCGCGATCGTCGCCGGCGAGGTGAGCGAAGAAGACGTCTTCGACACCCGCTACACGGCGATGCCGGGCACCAACCCGGTCCAGTACGAGACCCGATTCTGCAATCTCGCCGACCGCCGGGTGCGCCCGCTGCTCGACAAGCTCATGGCCCGCGAGCCGAGGGTCATCGCCTGCGCGATCACCGACAACAACGGCTATCTTCCGACTCACACATCCGAGCGCTCCCGGCCCCAGTCGGCCGATCCCGCGTGGAACGCCGAGCATTGCCGCAACCGCCGCAATTTCCTCGACGACGTCACCCGCCGGGCGATCGAGAGCGACAAGGAGGCGATGCTCGCCACTTACTCGATGGACCTCGGCCAGGGCCGCTACCTTCCGGTCAAGACCGTCTTCGTCCCGCTCCACATAGGGGGCCGCCGCTGGGGCAATTTCGAGCTCGCCTACAGGGACGAGGCGATGCGGCTCTAGCCTGGAGGCAGGTCGGCCCGTGCGGTCCGCGGCGCCTTCTTGGCCGGCGACGGAAGATCGAGTTCGGTGTTGCCGTTGGGCTTGAGCCGCACCCGGGCCCGGACTCTGGCGGGCTCGACGAACAGCCGGGCGATCTGAGCGACGCTGGGAAGAGCGTCATAGCTGCCCAGAACGTCCACTTCAGCGATTCTGTGGTTCAGAAGCACATATCTCTGCTCTTTCGCCATCCGGACCACCTCGATCACTCCGCCGCCGTCGTCGATCAGGACGAGCAGCGCCGAATCTCCGCCGAGACCGTCACCCCGCGCATTTCCGGTTGCCTCGAGCATGGTGACTTGGTCCTTGCCCACCGTCAGCGTGGTCCGGCACCAATTGCGGCCGATCCGCGCAAGCAGCGGCGTGCGGTCGCCGCGCGGCGCGTTGGCCGCGGGCTGTCCGGCGGCGTCGAACGTCGCCATCATCCCGTAAGCGGCCAAGGCATCGTCGTCCGGCACCGATTTGGCATCGGGCCGATCGGTCGAGGCACATTCGTCCGCAGAGATCAGAGTCGCTGGTGCCGGCTGCGTCTTGCCCTCGAAGCGCAGGCCGTCGAGCAGGGCTGTCATTGCCGCCTTGACCTCGCCGGAGCGCGCTTCGGGACCCGAGACTCGAACTTTTAACATCCAGCGGCCTGCCTTGACGAAGGCCGCCTTACTGAACAGGTTTCCGAGATAATGGTCATATTCGCCGGTCACCGCCGCTGCCGGCTTGCCGGCCGCGGAAGCGACGGCGGTGCCCAGCGGCCGGGCTCGCGACGCGGACGAATTGGCCAGGATTGCCTGGTCGGTGGCGATGGCCTGAATCCCGGTATGCGCAATGCTCGGATAATAGACGTAGACGGTCGCGAAGACCTCCTGATCCGCGCTTCGATACTTGACCGCGCTGTCGAGTCCCTCGCCCGCGTGGCTGAATTCCATCGTCTCGTGATACTCGACCCCCGCCGCCCGGCGCGGCACCGATATCTTTGCAAGCTCGAAGTTCAGGCGCTCGTCCGAGACTTTCCAATAATCGGCCGGTCGCCCCGCCTCCGCGGCCCTCGCCGGATTGGCGAGGCCGATCAGAAGTGCCGCCAAGAAGATCGAGTGACGCATTCGTGCCTCCTCCCCCACCGGGAAAGAATGACACTTTGCCGGTAGGACGACAATCGTCCGAATGGCCGGATCGGAATTTGATATTCCGGCCGGTGGGAACGCGTCCCGCCGCGCTTCAGCTCCCCGGCCGCCGGCTCATGAAGGCCAGCCGCTCGAAGAGCATCACGTCCTGCTCGTTCTTGAGAAGGGCGCCGTGGAGGGGCGGGATAGCCTTCGAGGGGTCGCGCGACTGGAGCACCTCGAGCGGCATGTCCTCGTGCAGGAGCAGCTTCAGCCAGTCGATCAGCTCGCTCGTAGAAGGCTTCTTCTTGAGGCCGGGGACCTCGCGGACCTGGTAGAAGATGTCCATCGCCTTCGAGACCAGAATCTTCTGGATGCCGGGGAAGTGGACGTCGACGATCGCCTGCATCGTCTCGCGGTCGGGGAACTTGATGTAATGGAAGAAGCAGCGCCTCAGGAAGGCGTCGGGAAGCTCCTTCTCGTTGTTCGATGTGATGACTACGATCGGGCGCTCGGCGGCCTTCACCGTCTCCTTCGTCTCGTAGACGTGGAACTCCATCCGGTCGAGCTCCTGAAGGAGATCGTTCGGGAATTCGATGTCGGCCTTGTCGATCTCGTCGATGAGAAGAACGGGAAGCTGGGGGCTGGTGAAAGCCTCCCACAATTTGCCGCGGCGGATGTAGTTGGAGATGTCGTGGACCCTCGGATCGCCGAGCTGGCCGTCGCGGAGCCGGGCGACCGCGTCATATTCGTAGAGCCCCTGATGGGCTTTGGTGGTGCTCTTGACGTGCCATTCGATCAGCGGCGCGTCGAGTGCCGCGGCGATCTCGTGGGCGAGGACGGTCTTGCCGGTGCCCGGCTCGCCCTTGACCAGGAGCGGCCGCCGAAGCGTGACGGCGGCGTTGACCGCGACCTTGAGGTCGTCGGTGGCGACATAGCTCTGGGTGCCCTGGAATCGCATTGCGGCGGGATAGGGGAGGGGCCCGGGGAGGGCAAGACGTCCGAAGGCTAGGCGGCCGCCCGGGCCTGATGCCTCGCCTCAAGCAGGTCCCAGAGCCCGTGATGCTGGACCAGGATCTGCTGCGCCCCGAACAGGAGCGCCCGCTGGACCTGGGGCGCCGAGCCGTAATCGTCCGCCAGCCGGAGGATCGAATCGGCCTCGGCAGCCGGATAAGCGGGGGAGTCGACCCCGAAGCGCAAGGCGGCGGAATCGAGGCACGACCGGATCGCCGCCCAGTCGAGCACGAGCGCCATTGCCGCGCCCAGAGCGCAGCCGCGACGTTCCGACAGGGCCAGCGTCTCCATGGCGTGGCGCTGGCCGAGCACCGCGGCGTCGGTGCCCGAGGCGCCCGGAGTGCTGGGAACGGGACCGGCGGCGACCGCGAGGCGGGCGAGATAGGCGCGCTCGCCGGCGAAGGCGTAGGTCGCGTTGGCGAGCCAGGCGCGGGCATCCGGCTCGACCGCCCGGGCCGTGGCATGGTCGATCAGCCCCGGATAGCGGCCATGGAGCACGCACAGATAATGGATGAGGTCGGCAAGGTCGCGGCCGGAGGTGGGAGCCCTGCGCAGCTGCGCGCCGGCCGCATAGGCATGGGCGGCCGTGCCATGCTCGGCGAGTCGCTCCAGCAGCAGCGCGCCGGTCCTTGGACCGCCGGCAGTTTCGACCGATGCTGAAGCCATTGGGCCCTCCCGAGGCGGTTCCCGAACCGCCCTAAAAGCCTCACCTATATCAATGCCGTAAAAACCCGGTTTACGCCCCGTTAGGGCGGCGGAAAGGCTGTTGTTCCCGAAAGGGGATCGGCCTCGCCGGCGGCGGCGATGCGCGGGGTCAGTGGCGCTGGGTGAGGTCGACCGCCTGCTGGAAGCCGAGGGTCAGGACCAGCTTTCCGTCGCAATCCTCGACCTCGATGAAGGACGACAGATCGAGGATGCCGCGCTGCACGTCGCTCGCCATGATGCTTCGGGCGCTCCGCATCGCTTCGAGCCGGGCGGCGTCCAGGTCGGGCAGCTCGATTCCCTCCTCGTCCTGGACGAAGCCGTTGCCGTTGCACACGTGCAGGAAGTAGCGGGGCATGACGGAAAAGCGCTCGGGGTGCGCGCGCGTTCCGGTCTTCGAGCCTTTGTTTCGAACCGGCGGCTTCGAGTCCCAGTCGCCCGGCGAAAGCCGGGTCCAGCGCCTCGGGCCGTGGCCGGCCCCCGGAATGCGCCCGGAAACGATTCCACTCACTGGAACACTCCAAGGGGCGGCGCTCAGGCGGCGAGAGCCATTTCGGGCTCGGGCTGGGCTTGCGCGGCGTCCGCCGGGGCGGTCTCGGCTTCGGGTCCGGGGGCTTGGCGGGGGACCGGGGCGACGAGGCGGGTGAAGAGGACGAGCGCGCCCAGCGCGGCGTAGGCGGCGAGAGCCCCGATCGGGGAGAAGAACAGCGCGACCGCGAAGGCGATGCGCAGGAAGACGGGGCTGAAGCCGAGATCCTCGCCGAGCGCCTCGCAGACTCCGAACATTGTGTGGTCGCGGGCGAAGACGGAAGGTTGGACGGTCTGCATCACGAAGCTCCTCAAGCGTAGATGCAGGTCCTTCAGCATAAGCCGTGCCAGATCGAGCGGGTCCAGACTTTACAATGGGTTAGCCGGCCATCGCGGGTTCGGGGCGGAGATTCTGGAAGCGGGCGTCCGCCAAAAGTTGGGAAAAACCACCAAGCGAGGCCGGGGCATACCCGCCTGGTGCCTGCAGGAGGCGCCGGACCGGTCGGGTGCCCCCGCCGGTTGATTTGGCTTCCTCCGGCGGGGGCGGGGGCCGGAAGCGTGCGAACACGAGACTTCGGCCCCCATCTAGGTCCGATGTGGATGAGATTACATCCATTATGCCGGAGGTGAGGTCAATCTCGCAGAAATGTCGTGGGCGGGGGGTGGCCGCGCGATCCCGGCCCTCTCCCGGACGGGGAGAGGGCCTACCGACCGGGACGTGACCTACCTGGAGCCGCCGCCGAACGTGTAGGTCAAAGCGAGCCCGCCCGAAAACTGGTCGCGGGAGCCGAAGCCGCGAACGACCGGCGAATCCGCCGAGTCCCCGACCAGCCGGTCATATTTGGCGTAGCTGTAGATACCGAAGCGCTTGCCGAGCTGCTTGAGGAAGCCGGCGGTGGCTCCGACCGCCTGGATCCCGCCGTCCGGACGGTAGGCGACGAGCCCGGTGCGCGCCGACTCGGCGGCGGTCACTCCGAAATAGGCGCGATGGTAGCGGCCGTCCGAGACCGTGATCCTGGGCCCGATCGAGAACAGCCAGTCGTCGCCGTTCCGGGCGACGAAGTCGGCGCCGGCCTGTCCGGTCCAGCCGTCATGGCCGCCGAGGCCATTGCGGGCTTCGGCCCGGACCCGGAACTTGGGGCCGAACGCATATTGGACGAAGGCGCCCGCCTCGAATGTGAAGGGGACCTTGTCGAGGTCCGCTCCGACGTCCTTGGCCTTTCGGCTGCCCTCGAAGTTGAGCGCCGGCCCGACCTCGAACCCGCCTTCCTTGATCAGGGAGGGGCCGAAGCTTTCGTCCGGCGCCTCGAACCGGAAGGGCTTGTCGCCCCGGGCGACCGACACGTCGACGAGCGGCCGAAGACTGTGGTCGTCGGCGCCGGGATAAATGGGCACGAACTGGGCGCCGAGGCCGACCCTGATCCGCCGCGGCTCCTTCTTTTCGCCGTCCTCGTCCGCGGCCGAAGCGGAAGCGCTCCAGCCCGCGAGGAGCAGCGGAAAGGCGGCGGCCAGAATTGTCCTGCTCGTCAGGCGCCCGTCGGCCGCCCTTCGCAATGCTTGAATCACCTGAGTCTCTCCTTCGCGAATCAGTGCCCCGACGGAAGTTCGATCCGAACGACAAGTCGGCCGCTTGCGCAATACCGGCTCTAGTCCAGGACGGGGCGGCAGGGAAACGCCTGGCTCGATTCCGCCGCGGACAAGCCGACCGGGGCGGATTGCTGCCCCGCGGCTTGTGCGCGGGGGCGAGGCTGGTAGCCTGCGTCCATGCAAAGCCTCGTCCTCTCCGCGCTCCTCGCCGCCGCAACGCCCGCTGCCGGGGCCGACGAGAGCGGTCTCTACCTCCTCTCGATCGCCGACGTGCCGATTGCCGGGGAGCAAAGGGTAACCGGGTTCAAGCTGGCGAGTTGGGGGGTGGACTGGGTCGCCTTGTGCGCGATCCCGACCGGGTGGCGGCTGAGAGCCGGCCGGAACGCGACACCGGAAGGCCTGTTCGAAGGCGAATCGACCCACGGGGTGACCTGGCTCGGAAGTCTCGAACCGCTTCGCTCGGTCGCTCTGGTGCGGGTGCACGGCACGGTCCGGTGGAGGGACAGGAGGTTTCCAGGCGGAAGGGAGCCGGCGACTCTTGCAGGAACGCTCAGCCTGTCGGGCGGACGGGAAGTCCGGCTGGGCGAGTCCAACCTGCGACTGGCCGCGGCCCGGACCTGTCCGCCCCCGGAGTGAGAGACGCGGAAGGCGGCGCGGACGCTAGGCCAGCTCTCGCGCCTGCTTCGCGGTGGCGAGCGGCTCGTCGGCGACGATCACGATCGTCGAGGTCGAGCGGGTGAGTGCATAGAGCTTCTTCGCGAAGGCGCCCGGAAGGCGGACGCAGCCGTGGGAGGCCGGATAGCCCGGCACCCGTCCGGCGTGGAGCGCGACCCCGCCCCAGGTCAGCCTCTGCATCCAGGGCATCGGAGCGTCGTCGTAGAGGTTGGAGCGGTGCATCACCTTCTTCTGGAGGATCGGAAAGACGCCCGCTGGCGTGTCCTTGCCCGGCTTGCCGGTCGAGACCCTCGAAGTGTCCCAAAGCTCGCCCTGCCTGAAGACGAACATCTTCTGCGAAGGCAGGCTTACGACGATCAGGACTCCGTCCTCGAGCGCTTCGCGGGGGGTCGGCGGCGGAGGCGGGGGAGGGGGCGGCGGCGGAGGCGGCGCGGGGGCGATCAGCGTCGGAGGCGGAGCGGAGAGCAGGGGCTGGGGCGCCGGACCCCGATCGGCCGCCGCTTCCGCCGGCTCGTAAGGGGGCGGCGCGTTGCTTGCGAGAATGACGAAGCCGATCCCGGAAGCGAGCAAGGAGATGGGTTTCTTCATTCCACCTCCTTCGGCCGGAAAGGCCTTCGATACAATGCTTCAGCCGGGCCGCCGGGTCCTGCCCGGCCGAAGGATTTCGCCGGGCGCGGGCCATCGCGGCGCCCCACTCATCTCGAGCAGCCCTGGCCGCTGGTCGACAATCGGGTGAGGGAGGCGGACGGCGAGGTGCTGACCGCGACTCCCTGGCGGCAGCGCCGGAGCTGGAAGCGCACCTTGCGGGCCCTGAAGTCGAGCGAGATCCGCCGGAAGGTCTCGAGCAGGTCGGTGCCGAGAAGCAAAGCCGGCTTGCCGGAGAGGCCGAACACCTCGAAGGGCGGGACGTCGGCGAAGGCCATCGGAACGTTTCGAAGGACCACCGAGCCGAGCCGGAGCTCGCCGACCTGCGCGAGCTGGAGGTTCACGGTGGTCCCCGTGACTCCGGTCGCCGTGACCGTCTTGAACTTGCCGATTCGCCGGCGAAGCAGCTTGTCGCGAAGTGCGGAATTGCCGATCGTGATCTGCGACCCGGTGTCGATCACGGCGTCGAGGGTAAGCCCGCCGGCCTTGACCTCGGTGAGGATCAGCTGGCCGCGCTGGAGCCGGGCGGTGACGACGATGTCGCCGGGCATCGACTTGACCGGCCTCGACGCGTCCTCGACCCGGATCAGGCGCTTCTCGAAGTCCATCATCAGCCGCTGGCGGGCGAGAGCGTCGATCCCGATCATCCCGGCGCCTCCGAGATCGGCCTCGCGAAGGGCCGGGAGCTGGAGGTTGGAGATCGTGCTCGGACCGAGGCTCAGGGTGTCGACCCTTACCCGGTCCACGATGTTGCGGTCGGTCATGTTGTTCAAGGTGACCGGGGTCCCGAGCGGGAGCTGAAGGTCGCGGGCGATGCGAAGGCCGATGACCGAGGTGTCGGCGCCGCTGTCGACGACGAACTGGTAGGGCCCGCGGCCGTTCACCCGCACCTCGACGCTGAGCCGGGTCTCGACCTTTCGGGCGTCGATGTCGTCGCCGCCGATCGCCAGCGCCTCGTCGATCACCGCCGGCGGAAGCGGCGGAAGGGTCGAGGGGCCGGGCGGAGCGGGGCGGGGCTTGCCGATCCGGGGCGGCCCGGGGGCGGGCTCGGGCGCGGAGGCCGGGGCGGACCCGATCAGCGCAAGAGCGAGGACCAGGCTCGGGCTGGGGATCGGCACTTTCTTCCTTCCAGCGACTGGAGACCGGTCCGGATTATCCCGCGCGGCAACCGTCTTCCACGATTATTCGACCAACAAGCGCGGGGTGAAGTTCATGAAGTTCACGATGTCCGACTTTTCCGTTCGAGCTTCCGCGAGCTCGGGTTGCGGGCGGAGGGTCTTGCGGTTCCTGCCGCGTTGTGCGCGATTTTTATGAACGGCTCCCATGGGTTCGGACATAACAGGAGCGGGTGGGTTCGACTAAGGCCGTGCGAGGTCGTTTTTGAACGCGACGACGCGACGATGCCGCGGGGCGGACATGGTCCGGTCCGGCCCGGGGGCGCTCCGAGCCGCCATGGCCGGGCGGTGGAGCGCTCCGCGCTCTTTGCGTCTTTGCGTGAAAGTATCGGTCTGCTCGGTCGCGCGGGGAAAGCTTGGGAGGCCGGGGCGTGAAGCGGGCGCCCGGAGCGACGCGAGACGTGTCTCGGCGGGTCTCCCCGAGGTCCCGGCTTTCGCCGGGATGACGGGGCGGGGTCGTGGACGCAAGTGGGGACGCGCGCTCGTTCCCATTCGAAGCGCGCGTCCCCCTCGCCTCCCGGCGAGGCGAAATCAGCCGGCTCGGCCGGCCGGGCTCACCACCTGATATTGCGGCTTGGGACGGTTGGAGACTCCGTCCCTCACCGTGAACGAATTGTCGCTCCAGAAGATCTTGACGATGTTCGGGTTGCCGCTGTTGAACGAGACTTCGTGGCCCTCGCGGGTCGACGAATAGATGCTGAGATAATAGATGTCCCCGGTCGCGTCCTGGAACGCGAGATACATGGACCCGCTGAACGGTCCGCTCGGGCCCTGGGCGTCGACCCGGACCTGGTAGCTGTAGATCCCGGCGATCCGGGCAAGCTCGATCCCGAAGACGGTGGCGCCGTCATTGGCGACGACGCAATTCTGCGGCGGGTTGCCGTTCACGGTCGCCGACTGGCCGGGCTGCATTCCGCCGGTCGAGGTGGCGCTGAAATAGCCGTTGCTGCATTCGCCGCACTGGCCCTTGAAATCGGCGGTGCCGGAGCTGACGGTGGCGCTTCCGGTGCTGATGGTGCTCACAGTATCCATTGATTCTATCCTTCTGGTCAATTCACGTTAAAGGCCCCGCATCCCCCCGTGACTTGTATTCGAGTCGCGGTGCGAAAAGCCGAGGGCCTTGTTATTGTAGAAAGTATGAATCGATGGTTATTGTGTTGTACGAGGCGAGTCCGAGAATGGTCCATTGTGGTGATATTCTTGTGTCGTCCGAATATATAGCTTGATCGGCTCGCCGGCCGAACGGAATTGCTCCGAAGTGGAAGCGAGTCCGATCCGGTTCCGGTGCGAATTTCTATGAGCTTGTCGAGACTCTGTTCGCGGCTTCGCGGCTTTGCGTGATGAATTCCGGGCCTGCCTGCGCGACGCCGGAAAGGGCCTCACTCGAAGGCGCGAAGGCGCGAAGCGAAGCGATTTCGGTGACGGTGGACTTATCGCTCGAAGCGCTTTCCCTCACTCGATGACGGTGACTCCTTCCCTGGCCCATTCCTTGTCGACGTCCACGCCCTGTTCGTCCCACTGCCGGCGGGTCCAGCACCGGACGCGCTCGATGAGGGTCCCCGTATCGGCCGCGACCCGGAGGCAGTAGCGGGCCTCTGGCCCGGCCGCCGGGGCGCCCGCCATGTCGTCCCGTCCGGAGGTTTGCGCCACGGCCGGCGCAACGGCGGCGATCAGGCTGAAGGTCAGGGCCAATGTCTTGTATGCCATCGTCCATCTCCTCGATTGGGTTCTCGGCTGCCTACCCGCCGGGGGAGATTAGCGCATTTCTCCAAATCGGGACAGCCGCCCGGAACAGGTGCCGCGACCGCCGGCAACCCGCCGGAGTCGGTTCTCGCCGCGCGGCCCTCTCCGCGCCCTCGCGGCTTCGCGTCGACCTTGCCACCATTGCTTAACCGGGACCGGCTACACCCGGAGGCATGAACGGCCTCCCGCTGATCCTGCAGATCGTCCTCGCGATCCCGATCCTGGTCGGAGCCACCTTCTTCCTGTGCGCGCCCGAGCTCGTCGGAAACTGGATCGCCGTGAAGCGCGACGATCTGCGGCGCGAGAGGGCGCAGCAGTCGGAGCTCGACCGGAAGATCGCCATCGCCGAGGCGGCCGCCGCAGCGCGCGCCCGGGGCGAGGCGTTCGTGCCGCCGGCCGATTACGACCGCTGAGCCGCCGCCGAAGTCCGCCCGCGCGAACCTCTGCTGCTGGCCTCTGTTACTGTCAGCGGACGCTGGAAGGAGGAGCTCACGCGAAGCCGCAAAGACGCTAAGAAGAGGATAGGGCCGCGAAGCGCCCGATGTCCCGTCGCAGCGAAGCGAGCGCCGCTTCCGCGAAGTTCGCCTCGAAGACATGGTGCCGGACGATCAGCTCGAGCTTCAGCCCGGCCGAGGCGAGATCGGGCGCGGGGGCGCGCATGAGGCGGCGGAGGGCGGTGGAGTGCCGCCCGAGGGCGCGATCGTAGACTCGCTCATTCCGGCAATGGACCAGGGCTTCGACCTCCCGGTCGGCGTGCTCGAAGCGGGCGAGGGCGTCTTGCCACTTCGCGTCATCCCGGCCTTTGCCGTCATCCCGGCGAAAACCGGGATCCATGGACACGGTAGTGGGAGCTGAAGTTCCGGCGGCGTTCATGGATTCCGGGTCAAGCCCGGAATGACGGGCGAGGGGCAGGGCGCAGGCACCGACTAGCAGCGCGCGGCGCGACAGCTTATGCTGGCCAGCAACCATCAGGCGCGTCTCCTTGATCCTCCCCTGCATTTGCAGGGGAGGGGAACCACCCGAAGGTGGTGGAGGGGCAATATTTCGACTGATTAAACGTTAAGCGTAAAATAGGGACGGGTCAATAGCCGATAAACAAAAAAGACCGCGCGGCCGACCGGCGACCGGGCTGACCCCGATGACAGGCGTCCGCATCCCCGCCGATCTGAACGCCAAGCTCGACGCTTGGATCGAACGTCAGCCGGAGCCGAAGCCGTCGCGCTCGGAGGCGATCAGGCGGCTATTGGAGACGGCATTGGGAGCTGGCTAGCGTCTTGAGGACCCGTAGTAACCTTCCGATAGAGCGCGCAGGCGTGAATTTCGTTCGACAAGTGGTCGAAGAAGCTGGCTGTCTTTTCAAGGAAATCAACCTTCAACATGATTTCGGCCATGACGCGACCATTATCTTAGTCGTTGGTGGAGAGGTGCAACCTCGCGAGATAGCGCTTCAGATCAAATCAGGCAGAACTTATAACCGGGCAGGGTTCTGCAGGATTCCGGTTAATGCCGACCACCTTACTTTCTGGGCGAAGCACGACCTCCAGACCCTCGGAGTGGTGTACGATCCCTCCGAGCGAGGGGCGTACTGGGTTGACCTCAAGGGTAACGCCAAAGAGTTGCTACGCGACCGTCACCCACCGAAGTCACTGCTATTCCGCAAGTCCTTGTATAACCGGTTTCACGGTAACGGGTTTCGTGACGTTTTGCTTCCCATTCTAATGCATAAAACGCCGAACCTCTCAGTGGAAGAAGCAGTCTTGTGGAGCAGGGATTTAGACTTCGATACCCATTCGATTGGAGTACGCATCCTTTTATCAGGACACTATATTGAGAGGGCCGCATGGGAGGAACTCATAGGCCTATTTGTCAGTCGTGATGCAGACGATCTTTCACACTTGGTTCCTACAGCGTTCTCAAAGTTCCTTGGAAACTGGGATTTATCTTACACGTTCACCACGGCTACAATCCCGCCAGATGTAAAGGAGTTTGCACGAACGGCGGTGACAAACCTAGGCGTGTCAGGATTGGCTAAACTCCTTGAATTTCTCGACCATGACGAGGGGTGGGATTTCAGCCGTGGCACATTAGGCCGGGCGCTTTTAGTGATCTTTGAAGCGCAAGAAGACATGACGGGGTCGTTGCGCGCGATCGCCAAAGGTCCTGAGTTTCGCGATTCTGTGCGTCGGATGGCGAAGGACCTGGAGAAAGCCTACTCCGAAGATCCTCGCTGGTATTGGGGCTGAGGCACTCCGTTGCCGAAAGACGCAGCGGGAGAGATTTATCTGCAATTGTCTCATTGCCCCTCGCGCTTCCATCATCGCCGATCCACAGTCCGACTGTTGGCGTGGACTTGCAATCCGGGTGCAAGAGCTTCAGCATGGAGCGTGTAAATTGGGGTAATCAAGATGCTGCTTCCGCGGTCGATCAGAGTTCAGGCTATGGCTTCCACCTGGCCCCGCAGCCGCACGATGCCCGCCTCATTTCCTTCTTATTCGCGGACAGAAGATATTGACGTTGCAGCCGTATTGAACGTGATTGGTATCTTGACGACGCCGCCACTTTCCAGCGGAGCTTCACTGAGTGAGCTGTGGGCTTTCGTGCGCTATTTGTTCGCAGTCACCGAAGACAGTGACCTCAGGCTTACGTCGGACTTTCAGGAGATGGACCCCCATCAAAAAACGATCTTAAGCGACGACTTTGGCGTTGGGTTCAGCATGCACTGGCTCGCGGATCGGCTGAACTTCATCGCGGCTTGCGACGGACGATATTTTATTGAGAACCATCTTACGAGCATAGGCGGAACGTACTCAGGCGGGACTGCCAAGCGGGGATTAGGGAAATCGCCTGATTTCGTTGCCTTGGACGCAGCCGGCTTGTTCCATGTGATAGAGTGCAAGGGAACGCAGTCATCCCTTGGATATAGGAATAGCCAGCTTCGGGACACGGCTAGAGCTCAAAAGATGACTATTCAGCTGCCCGGGCACTTGGCAGGGGAAATTTTGGCCGCGGGTATTTTCATTGCTGGCCCCACAGGTGACGAGACTGAAATGCGGATCGTTGATCCCGAGCCGCCAGAAAAGTATGTGGTCAGGGATCAAGATCCACACTTGGTTAGAAGCGCTGTCGTGCGAGGCACGCTTGCGAAGCAGTTACGTAGCGCAGGCTTCCCTCGTTTCGCTGCTGCTGTTGCGTTTCCACGCCCGCGACCGAATTTGGACGCCCCCGGCGAGATGCGTGAAAATGAATTGGGAGTTCTCGACCGCCGGGAGCGGGCCGACACGGAACTTCGCGAGCAGAAGCTACGGACCTTTGAGGCGGATGATGACGAATTCGTTGGAAGACGCATTCGAATTGATCTTCCCCGGCCGATCCACACGAAGCGTGGTGACTACACCAGAGTAGAGGTGCGACGAGGCCTGCGGCGCAAAACTTTCGAGGATGCAAGGAGCAGAGCTATGTACGAGGACATCCTCGATAATGGCGAGGCAGCAAAGGTCGTCGGAACGTATCGCTTCGGGGAAGCCCGTGGCCGAGCATGGATGCGCCTTGGAGCGGGCTTTTACAGCGACATAAGGTTCTTGCGCTAATGCGTCAGATCGCCGCCCTGCGCCTCCGTATGCGGCACGTGCCTGGCACCTACCGCCCTAGGAGCCTCTTTGCGCCTTCGCGGCTTTGCGTGAAATCAAAAATTGCCAGTGCAGATGGGCAAAGCACCGAGGGGGCGCGCTCGCACGAAAGCGCAATGTGACCGGCTACGAGGTAGGGGTGTCTCTTTTGGCGATGGCTGCTAACGCGTTCTGCCCGAGGCCGTTGTACATCTCTTCAACAGCCTTTGGCTGACTAATCATGATGTCGGATATCATATTTACGAGTACGAAAAGCCTCTCGGCGGTGCCTCGGTCGTCGCGCAAATCTATTTCGCCTGGATGAACCGCATTGTTTCCAATTACCCGAACGACGTCGAGCATTTTCTGCACTCTCGGGTCTAGGCCCTTCCGAACAAGCGAAGCTATATCAGCATTGATGTTCTTGCCGGGCTCTCCGAGAAAAATGCATAGCTTTTGGATGGCCAGACGGAGCAGCGCGGCAGCACCTCTGGGGGATGCGTTAACGATGTCGCCTGCCTCTGAATAATCGGCTGCCACATCTTCCGGCAGGTCTGCATTGGGGGGAGGGGCCTCATTGGCATGCGGCCACACCATTCGATCTCCCACCCAAATAGCCAGTTTATGACAGTTGTAGCACTCTGAGACATCGACGTTGGTTAGCTCTTGAGAAGAGCTGGAATATTTGTCCCCGATGGATGGGAGCCCACTCGCAACCCGGTCGATAAAATCACTCATGCCTTGCTTTGACTCAGCACTCTCAAGCGTATCGACGAATGCCTTCTTGGCCTCTTCGGGTTCACGGAAGCGTATGGGAAGGGTATTCTTCTCGCTGCGAAACTGTACTTTCGCACTCCTCCAAAACTGGGTGGTCAGCGCGCCGCAATGAGGACAAGAAAATGCCGTCAACGCCGTCGTTGGCTGGACCGGGTCGGCACGGCGTACGGCCATTGCTCAAACTCGCAAATTATTGGTCGAGGAAAGAGCGCATCTTCCGCGACCGGCTCGGATGCTTCAGCTTCCGAAGCGCCTTCGCCTCAATCTGCCGAATACGCTCCCGAGTCACCGAAAACTGCTGCCCCACCTCCTCCAGCGTATGATCGGTGTTCATCCCGATGCCGAAGCGCATCCGCAGCACCCGCTCCTCGCGCGGAGTCAGCGAGGCGAGCACCCGCGTGACAGTCTCCTTCAAATTGGCCTGGATCGCCGCGTCGACCGGGATGACCGCATTCTTGTCCTCGATGAAGTCGCCTAGGTGCGAATCCTCCTCGTCGCCGATCGGGGTCTCGAGGCTGATCGGCTCCTTGGCGATCTTCATCACCTTGCGGACCTTCTCAAGCGGCATGGAGAGGCGCTCGGCGAGCTCTTCCGGGGTCGGTTCTCGGCCGATCTCGTGGAGAATCTGGCGCGACGTGCGCACCAGCTTGTTGATCGTCTCGATCATGTGGACCGGGATCCGGATGGTCCGGGCCTGGTCGGCGATGCTCCTCGTGATCGCCTGGCGGATCCACCAGGTGGCGTAGGTCGAGAATTTGTAGCCGCGGCGGTATTCGAACTTATCGACCGCCTTCATCAGGCCGATATTGCCTTCCTGGATGAGGTCGAGGAACTGAAGGCCGCGGTTCGTGTACTTTTTCGCGATCGAGATCACCAAACGCAGGTTGGCCTCGACCATCTCCTTCTTGGCGATCCTGGCCTCGCGCTCGCCCTTCTGGACCTGGTTCACGATCCGCCGGAACTCGGCGAGGCTCATTCCGGTCGCCTGGGCGATCTCGGCGATCTCGGCCCGGATCCGCTCGATCGCGGCGCTCTCCGACTGGCAGAAGGCAGTCCATTTCTTGTCGAGGCCGCAGACCCGCTCGGCCCAGCCCTCGTCGAGCTCGTGGCCCATATAGGATTCGAGGAAGGCCTTGCGCGGCACCTTGTGGCGCTCGGCGAGGCGGAGCATCTGGCCGGCGAGGGCGGTCAGCCGGCGGTTGTAGCTGTAGAGCTGGTCGACGAGATATTCGATCTTGGCGCCGTGGAACTGGACGCTCTCGACCTCGGCGGTGAGCTGCTCGGAGAGCGCCTGGTACTTCTTCTCGTCGGCCTTCGAGAATTCCTGGCCGGCGCTCATCGAGTCCATGCGCGCGTGCTGCACTCGAGAGAATTTCTTGTAGAGGTCGGTGATCCGGGCGAAGCGCTCGAGCGCCTGCGGCTTGAGCGTTTCCTCCATCTGGGCGAGGGAGAGGGTATTGTCCTCGTCCTCCTCCTCGAACTGGGGGCGGGCGCGACGCTCGACGAGGCTGTCCTCCTCGTCCTCCTCCTCGTCCGCCGGGGCGGAGACGACCTCCTCCTCCTCCTTGTAGGAGGGGCCGGCTGTCTTCTCGCTGATCTCGTCCTCGCCGCCTTCCTCGGCGCTCGCCACCTGCTCGGGGGTCGGGCCCTTGGAGAGCATCGCGTCGAGGTCGAGTATCTCGCGAAGCTGCATCTCGCCGGCGTTGAGGGCGTTCGACCAGTGGATGATGGCGTTGAAGGTGATCGGGCTTTCGCAAAGGCCCCAAATCATCGTGTCGCGGCCCGCCTCGATACGCTTGGCGATCGCGATCTCGCCCTCGCGGGAGAGAAGCTCGACGGCGCCCATCTCGCGAAGATACATTCGGACGGGATCGTCGGTGCGGTCGACCGTCTCCTTCTTCTTCTCGATGACGAAGCGCTCGCCGTCGGAACCGTCGCCCTCCTCGGCGCCGCTGTCGACCTCGGGCTCGTCCGACTTGTCGTCGTCCTCGTCGGCTTCCTCGTTCTCGACGACGTTGACCCCCATCTCGTTCAGGGCGCTCATCACGTCCTCGATCTGGTCGGTCGACATCTGGTCCTGGGGGAGGGCCTCGTTGAGCTCGTCGTAAGTGATGTAGCCGCGCTTCTTGGCGCGGGCGACAAGCTTCTTGAGCGAGGCCTCGTTGAGGTCGATCAGCGGCGCGTCGCCGTTGTCCTGCTTATCGTCCGTCTCGGCCTGCGTGTTCGTCTTCGCCATCTAAACGCCTTATATTTTCATCCGCTAGGCGCCGCTCTCGATCAGCGCCGCCAGCTGCCTGTCCGCCTCGTCCCTCGCCGCCCGCAATCTCTGCTGCTCCTGGAAGGCGGCCTCGTCGCCGTCCTCCTTGAGCCGGGCGGTCGCCGCGTCGAGCGCGGCATAGAGTCCCGGTTGCGCCGCCAATGTGTCGATGACCAGAACGAGATCGCGGGAGGCGCGTTCCGGGTCGGCATCACGGCGGTTGAAGGAGAAGGCCAGTCCGCGTTCCAGGCGCAGCCTCTCGGCGAGAGGGGCGACGCCAGCTTCAAGCAATATGGTATGAAGGTGCTCTGGATCAAGCTCGCCGTGCGCCATCGCGCCTTCGAGCAGGGCGTCGCGAAGCCGGGCGGCGATCTTGTCGGCGATCGGAAGCGCCGCGATCGCCTCGGAATGCGCGGCGACGAGCCCGGGGAAACGGAGCAGTCCGTGGAGGACCGACCGGGCGGTCTTCGGGCTGATCCCGGCGCTCGCCACCCCCTTGGCCTGGTCCGAAACGGGACGATTCGGCACGAACCTGCCTCCGCCACGAAAGCCGCCGGGGCCGGGCGGCCTCGGCTTCCAGGGCGGCCTTGGCGGAGGCGCGGTCAAAGCGTTGAAGCGGCCGATCAGCTCGGAGCGATATTGCTCCCGCACATGAGGGTCCTGGATCGCGGCGATATGCTCGCTGAGGCGGTGCCTGAGCCCGGCGCGCTGCTCGGGAGTGGCGAGCGGCTCCGCGTTCAGCTCGTGGCTCCAGAGCCGGTCCACGAGCGATTCCGGCGTCTCGAGCAAGGCTTCGATGCCCTCGCGCCCCTCGGCCCGGATGATGTCGTCGGGATCCTGGCCGGCGGGGAGGGTGGCGAAGCTCAGCGAGCGGCCCGGCCCGACATGGGGAAGCGCCCGAAGCAACGCCCGGACCGCGGCTTTCTGGCCGGCATTGTCACCGTCGAAGCAGAAGATCGGGGTTGGGGAGAGCCGCCAGAGCAGTCCGAGCTGGACCTCGGTGACGGCCGTTCCGAGCGGCGCCACGGCCTCGCTTATTCCGGCCTGGTCGAGGGCGATGGCGTCCATCTGGCCCTCGACGACGATCACCCGCTTCGACTCGCGGCTTGCCGCGGCCGCCCGGTCGATGTTGAAGAGGGTTCGACCTTTGTCGAACAAAAGCGTGTCGGGCGAGTTGAGATATTTGGGCTCGCCGGCGCCCAGGATGCGGGCGCTGAAGGCGATCACCCGGCCGCGCCGGTCCCGGATCGGGAACATGAGCCGGCCCCGAAAACGGTCGTAGGGCTCGCGGTCGTCGTCCGGAGCGACGAGCAGCCCGGCCTCGACCAGGGCCGGATTGCCGAACGCTTTGAGCGCGGTCCGCAGCTTGCCCCGACCGTCCGGGGCGAAGCCGAAGCCGAACCGGGCCCGGGTCCGCTCCGAGATTCCGCGCCTCTCGAGATAGGCGCGCGCCTCCGAACCTTCGATTCCGCCGAGCTGCTCCTCGAACCAGCTTTGGGCCGCCGCCATGACGTCATAGAGGCCGGTGGCGCGCTCCGCCCGCTCCTGGGACCGCGGGTCCGCCGCGGGCACTTCCATCCCGGCGGCCTCGGCCAGCTCCTTGACCGCGTCCATGAACGGCATCCCGCGGGCGTCGGTCAGCCAGCGGATCGCGTCGCCGTGGGCGGAGCAGCCGAAGCAATGGTAGAAGCACTTCTCGTCGTTGACGTAGAAGCTCGGCGTCTTCTCCTTGTGGAACGGGCAGGGGGCCTTCCACTCGCGCCCGGCCTTCTGGAGCTTCACCGTCCGGCCGACGACCGCCGAAAGCGACGTCCGCGCCCTGAGCTCGTCGAGGAATTGCGGGCTGAGCGACATGCCCGGAGCCTAAGCGGAAAGCCGCGCCTTTACGAGGCCGCTCGCCTTCGACATGTCCATCGCTCCGGAATGCTTTTCCTTCAGCGCCGCCATGACCCTGCCCATGTCCTTGACCGAGCTCGCGCCGGTCTCGGCGACGATGGAGTCGATCGCGGCCTTGGCTTCGTCCTCGCTCATCTGGCGGGGGAGGAAGCCCGCGATGACCTCGATCTCGGCGGTCTCGGCGTCGGCAAGCTCCTGGCGCCCGCCCTGGGCGTAGAGGGCGACCGATTCGCGGCGCTGCTTGACCATCTTCTGGAGCACCTCGGTGACCGTGACGTCGTCGTCCGCCGGGGCCGCGGCGCCGCGAAGCTCGATGTCGCGGTTTTTCAGCGAGGATTGGATGAGTCGAAGGGTTGCGGTGCGCGCCTTGTCGCCGCTCTTCATTGCGGTGACCAGCGCGGCCTTGATGTCGTCGCGAATCATGTCGGTCCAGTCCGGGCGTGGGAAAGCCGGGAAGGATAGCGGGGCGTGCGGCCTTTTAACAGATTGACGCTGCCCGCCGCCGCCTCTAGCCGTCGGGCCTTAGCGACATCGCCGTTTCCTAAAGGAGTGCCCGCCCCGATGGCCGACGCCAAGCCTTCGCCCGCGCCTAAAGGGGCCACGGGCGTATTGGTCCTGGCGGACGGAAGCGTGGTCTGGGGCAGGGGCTTCGGAGCCGAAGGCTCGGCGGTCGGCGAAGTCTGCTTCAACACCGCGATGACCGGCTACCAGGAGGTGATGACCGATCCCTCCTACGCCTCCCAGATCGTCACCTTCACCTTCCCGCACATCGGCAACGTGGGCGCCAATTACGAGGACGTCGAGGCCGACAATCCCTGGGCGCTGGGCTGCGTCGTGCGCCAGGACGTCACCGAGTCGGGCAATTTCCGGGCGGTGCAGACCTTCGACGCGTGGATGAAGGCGAACGGGCGGATCGGGCTTTCGGGGGTCGACACGAGGGCGCTGACCCGAAAGATCCGGGAGGAAGGCGCGCCCAACGGTGTCATCGCCCACTCGGCTGACGGCACGTTCGACCTGAATGACCTGCTGGCCCAGGCGCGCGCCTGGCCTGGTCTGGAAGGGATGGACCTCGCCAAGGAGGTCAGCTGCAAGCAGATGTTCCGCTGGTCGGGCGGCGGCTGGAAGCTCGGCGAGGGCTATGGCGAAGGCGAAGGCGACGAGACCCGCCCTCACGTCGTCGCGATCGACTACGGCTCCAAGCGCAACATCTTCCGAAACCTCGCCGACGCCGGCGCCCGGGTCACCGTCCTCCCCGCAACCGCCACCTTCGAGGAGGTGATGGCCCACGAGCCGAACGGGTTCTTCCTTTCGAACGGGCCCGGCGATCCGGCGGCGACCGGGGAATATGCGGTGCCGGTGATCCGCCGGCTGCTCGAAACCGGCAAGCCGCTCTTCGGGATCTGCCTCGGCCACCAGCTCCTCGGCCTCGCCGTCGGCGCCAGGACCGTGAAGATGCACCAGGGCCACAGAGGCGCCAACCACCCGGTGAAGCGCCTCTCCGACGGCCGGGTCGAGATCACCAGCATGAACCACGGCTTCGCGGTGGAGACGGAGAGTTTGCCGGCCAATGCGAAGGCGACGCACGTTTCGCTCTTCGACGGGAGCCTCGCCGGGCTGGAGCTGACCGACCGGCCGGCGTTCAGCGTGCAATATCACCCGGAGGCGAGCCCGGGACCGCAGGACAGCGTTTATCTGTTCGGGAAGTTCATCAAGGGCCTCGATCGTAATGGCTAGCCCCTTGGAAATCCAGGTCACAGCGATTGCTTTGAACAGCGACACGCACCTCACCTATTACCAGATCATCCGTGATCGAGAGAAAATGTTTGGCGCCGAATTCTCTCAAGGTGAAGTGCGGGATGTGATTGCGAAGTTGGTGAAGCAGGAGGTGCTGGTTGAAACGGATATCGAATGGGACATTCTTTTCGGGGAAACGCTAAGTCACAACCAGCACGGTGAGTTGGACACTAATGACTTTAACTTCAACTTCGATGAGTTGCTGAATCTCGGTCCGGCGGCCTTGAACTTTACGGAAGAAAATGCGCGCGATTTGCGAGAAGCAGCCGCAGTCGGTCAATTGCCAAGGGCGCTCACGATCCTCCAGAAGCTGAGCGTCGATAGCGCACAATGGACCGGGCTCCCTCGGGGCTTCCGCTTTACGCCCGAAGTGAAGCACACGCTTGTTCGACTTCTTCGTGAAGCTGATCGTCAGCTCGAGCAGAGCGGTTTGCCAAACTCCCAGGCCGCACAGGCGAAAGCCTATGTCCACTCGGCAATCCTGCTTGCCGAGGCCCCCGATCCACAGCCAGATTTGATATGGGAAATGGTCCAGCGGGGTGGCGCGCTTGCATCCATTGGCCAATTTTTTATCGCAATCATTGCCTTGTTCACGGCGACCAAGTGATGCTCGGTCGAACCGATCTGTCCTCCGTCCCCGGCCCCGCCGCGCGCTTCGCGGGGACCGCAACCCGAGCGGTCGAGGCGCCGGCCGCCATGCTTCTGGCCATCTCGCTGGCCTCCTGCTCCGAGAGCGCTCAGCCCGACCCGTCGGCCTGGCTGGGCGAGGCCTGCGGGGTTCCGGACCTGCGCTTCACTCACGACCGTCGGCGCAAGCAGGTCCGGCTTGCGGAATATCAGGTCCAGGGCACGATCCGGACCGAGGAGGGGATCGGGACGGCGCCGGTCTCGGATCGCCAGCGGATGATCGAGCGCGCCATGCCATGCCTGGAGCGCGAGGCGCGCGCGCGCGGGCTGACCGTCGACTATCCGGTCATGAACGTCGACGCATGACGGGCCGGGCACTCGCTCTCATTCTCGCTCCGGCGGTCATGGCCTGCGCCGGGCCGGACCCGGAGCCCCGGCCGAGCCTGCGATCGGAACGGATCGCGCAGCTGGAGAGGATCGCCACAGACTGCGGCCTTCCAGGGACGCTAAAGCCCGTCGGAACCGAGGATGTGCGATTCAGGCCGTCCCCCAGCGCGAAATATGAGCGCGTGGACTGCGTCCTCAACGCTCTGAAGAAGACCGACATGCCGATGAAAATGGGATTCGTCGGCAACGAGACCAACCAGACCGGAAACCAGCAATAATGCCCCGCCGAACCGACATCTCCACAATCCTCATCATCGGCGCAGGCCCTATCGTCATCGGCCAGGCGGCGGAGTTCGATTATTCGGGGACCCAGGCCGCGAAGACCTTGAAGGCCGAGGGGTATCGGATCGTCCTGGTCAACTCGAACCCGGCGACGATCATGACCGATCCGGAGCTTGCCGACGCCACTTACGTCGAACCGATCACGCCCGAATTCGTCCGGCTGATCATCGAGAAGGAGCGGCCGGACGCGGTGCTCCCGACCATGGGCGGGCAGACGGCGCTGAACACGGCCCTGGCGCTGTGGAAGGACGGGACCCTCGAGAAATATGGCGTCCAGATGATCGGCGCCGATGCCGAGGCGATCGAGAAGGCGGAGGACCGCCTGAAGTTCCGCGACGCCATGTCGAAGATCGGGCTCGAAAGCCCGCGCTCGGCGATCGCGCACAGTCTCGACGAGGCGGTGCGTGCCCTCGACGTCACGGGCTTGCCCGCAATCATCCGGCCCAGCTTCACCTTGGGCGGCACCGGCGGCGGGATCGCCTACAATCGCGAGGAATTCGTCGAGATCGTCACCGGCGGGCTCGACGCTTCGCCGACCACCGAGGTGCTGATCGAGGAATCGGTCCTCGGGTGGAAGGAATATGAGATGGAGGTGGTCCGCGACAAAGCGGACAACGCCATCATCGTCTGCTCGATCGAGAATATCGACCCGATGGGGATCCACACCGGCGACTCGATCACGGTCGCCCCGGCGCTGACCCTGACCGACAAGGAATATCAGATCATGCGCAATGCGAGCATTGCTTGCCTGCGTGAAATCGGTGTCGAAACAGGGGGTTCGAACGTACAGTTCGCAGTCAATCCGGAGAACGGCCGGCTCGTCGTCATCGAGATGAACCCGCGCGTGTCGCGCTCCTCGGCGCTCGCTTCGAAGGCGACGGGCTTCCCGATCGCCAAGGTCGCGGCCAAGCTGGCGGTCGGCTACACTCTGGACGAGATCCAGAACGACATCACCGGGGTCACGCCGGCCAGCTTCGAGCCGACCATCGACTATGTCGTGACCAAGATCCCGCGCTTCGCCTTCGAGAAGTTCAAGGGCTCGGATCCTTTGCTCTCCACCGCGATGAAGTCGGTCGGCGAGGCGATGGCGATCGGACGCTCGTTCCACGAAAGCCTGCAGAAGGCCTTGAGAAGCCTGGAGATCGGCCTGATCGGCCTCGACGGGGTCCGGGAGCTTTACGGGGCTCCGCGGATCGAGATCGAGGCCGCCCTGGCCCGGCCCACGCCGGACCGGCTGCTGGTCGCGGCCCAGGCGCTCCGCGAGGGCTTCACGGTCGCCGAGATCCACGCAATCGCGAAATACGATCCCTGGTTCCTCGAACGGCTCAAGGAGATCGTCGACGAGGAGGAGGCCGTCTGCCGCGACGGCCTGCCCCGCGACCCGGCGGGTATGCGGCGGCTCAAGGCGATGGGCTTTTCCGACCGGCGGCTCGCCGAGCTCGCACTGAGGGGCGCCGGGATCCGCGGCGGCGGAGTGAAGACCCGGGCCCGGAGCCACGGGCTCATCCACGACGTCACCAGGATGATGATCGGAGCCACCACGGAGGAGGAGGTGAGGGCGCTCCGCCACAGGCTCGGAGTCCGGCCGGTCTACAAGCGGATCGACACCTGCGCGGCCGAGTTCGAGGCCAAGACCCCTTATATGTACTCGACCTATGAAGCGCCCAGCTTCGGCGAACTGGAGGACGAGAGCCAGCCGTCCGAGAGGCGCAAGATCGTCATCCTCGGCGGCGGGCCGAACCGGATCGGGCAGGGGATCGAGTTCGACTATTGCTGCTGCCATGCCGCATACGCCCTCGCCGAAGCCGGCTTCGAGACGATCATGATCAACTGCAACCCGGAGACCGTCTCGACCGACTACGACACGTCCGACCGGCTCTATTTCGAGCCTCTGACCGCCGAGGACGTGCTCGAGATCCTCCATGTCGAGAAATCGAGGGGCGAATTGGTCGGAGTCATCGTCCAGTTCGGCGGGCAGACTCCGCTGAAGCTCGCCGCGGCGCTTGAGAAGGAGGGGATCCCGATCCTCGGAACCTCGCCCGACGCCATCGACCTCGCCGAGGACCGGGAGCGCTTCGCGGCCCTGGTCCACAAGCTCGGGCTCAGGCAGCCGGAGAACGGCATAGCCCGCTCGCGCGAAGAGGCGATCGCAGTGGCCGAGCGCATCGGCTATCCGGTCCTGACCCGGCCCTCCTACGTGCTGGGGGGCCGGGCGATGGAGATCGTCGACGGGCCCGCGCAGCTCGACGATTATATCGTCACCGCGGTCCAGGTCTCCGGCGACAGCCCGGTGCTCATCGACAAATATCTTCGAGACGCGATCGAAGTCGACGTCGACGCGATCTGCGACGGCAAGGACGTCGCGATCGCCGGGGTGATGCAGCATATCGAGGAGGCGGGGGTCCATTCGGGAGACAGCGCCTGCTCGCTTCCGCCCTACAGCCTCGATTCCGCGATCGTCGCCGAGATCGAGCGCCAGACCCGAGCGCTCGCTCTGGCGCTCCGAGTCCACGGGCTGATGAACGTCCAGTTCGCGGTCAAGGACTCCCGGGTCTATCTGATCGAGGTCAATCCGAGGGCCAGCCGGACCGTGCCCTTCGTCGCCAAGACGCTCGGCACTCCGATCGCGAAGATCGCGGCCCGGGTCATGGCGGGCGAGCCGCTGATGAGCTTCCTCCCGCTCCGTACGAAGGTCGACCATATCGCGGTCAAGGAGGCGGTGTTTCCCTTCGCGCGCTTCCCCGGGATCGATCCCGTCCTCTCACCCGAGATGAAGTCGACGGGAGAAGTCATGGGAATCGATGCGGATTTTGCCAAGGCTTTCCTCAAGTCGCAGCTCGGAGCCGGGCTCGACCTCCCGCTCGAAGGGACCTTGTTCGTGTCCGTCAAGGACAGCGACAAGGGCGCGATCACGGCGCCGGTCAGGGCGCTTTGCGAGCTCGGCTTCAAGGTCATCGCAACGGCGGGCACGGCCTCATGGCTTGGCGAGCAGGGGATCGAGGTCAGCCAGGTCAACAAGGTGGCCCAGGGCCGTCCCCATATCGTGGACCGGATCAAGGACGGCGAAGTCGACATCATCTTCAACACGACGGAAGGCTGGCAGAGCCACAAGGACTCCGCTTCGATCCGCGCCTCCGCGCTGATGGCCAAGGTTCCCTACTTCACGACCGCGGCGTCGAGCGCGGCCGTGGTCCGGGCGATAGCGGTGCTCGGGGAGCACAGCCTTGAAGTGAAGTCCCTGCAGGACTATTATTCAGCCTCCAAAGCGTGATCCTGAACAACTGAACACGCAATCAGGGCGTCCTCCCACCCCGGGATGGCGCCCGAAATAGGTTTTTGACGAAAGGTGAAGTGGCGATGGCGACGGTCGACAAGATGCCGATGCTGGCCGAGGGTTACGAGAAGCTTCAGACCGAGGTTCGGCACCTGAAGACGGTCGAACGCCCCTCGGTGATCGAGGCCATCGAGGTCGCGCGCGGCCATGGCGACCTGTCCGAGAACGCGGAATATCACGCCGCCAAGGAGCGCCAGGGCCAGGTCGAGGCGCAGATCGCCGACATCGAGGACCGGCTTAGCCGGGCGATGGTGATCGACCCCAAGACCCTGTCGGGCGACAAGGTCGTCTTCGGAGCCACCGTCCACCTGCTCGACGAGGACGACAAGCCGGTCACCTACCAGATCGTCGGCCAGACCGAGGCGGACGCCCGGGTCGGCCGGATCTCGTACAATTCGCCGCTCGGCCGGGCCCTCATCGGCCGCACCATCGGCGAGGAGGTTGAGGTCACGACCCCGTCCGGCGACCGCTATTATTCGATCGAGAAGGTCGAGTTCATCTGAGGCTTACGGATCAGATGGTTGTCCCTTCACCGTTCGGGCTGAGCCTGTCGAAGCCCTTCAATTCATGGGCGAAGGGAAGTGAGGGGCTTCGACAGGCTCGGCCCGAACGGATGTACTCGAACAGCCGCCGGGACCTTGATTGAATGCGCCTTCCCGACGACCTGCGCGCGGCGCCCGTCACCCTCGCAATAGCCATCCTGACCGCCGCCGCCTGGCTGGTCGCCTGGGCGGGCGGATGGCAGGAGATTGCCGCGGTCGCCGGAGGCTTCATTCCGGCGCGGGTCGGAGGATTGCCCGGCGACGATCTGCCGCTTCCGGTCGTCCTGACGCCGCTCACCGCGACCCTCGTCCATTCCGGCTTCGCCCACCTGTTCTTCAACCTGATCATCCTGCTGTTCTGCGGCCGCTCGGTGGAGCGGGTGCTGGGCGGGCAGGGGATCGTCATCCTCTACCTGGTCGGCGCCTATGCCGCGGCCGCGGCGCAATATGCTTCCAACCTGGCGGAGACTGTGCCGATGGTCGGTGCGAGCGGCGCCATCTCCGCGGTTCTCGGCGCCTTCGCTCTGCTCTTCGGCCGGAACAAGGTGAAGGTCGCGAATCCCGCTCTCGCGAGCCTGCTCCACGCTTTGTGGCTCGCCGCCGCATGGATCGGGATCCAGATCCTGATCGGATTGACCTTCGAGACCAGCGGCCTCAGGATCGCCGTCTTCGCCCACATCGGCGGCTTCGTCGCCGGCCTCCTCCTCGCCAGGCCCCTGCTCCTCCTCAAATGGCGCGGCGCCTAGGCCCGTCCGCGGTCCCCGCGCCCGGTCGGAACATCGTCTCACAATGTCAAAGAGCCCCGCCGGGTCCGCGACTCGGCAAGGAGAATAATATCGGAACTGCAAGCCCCGATCTCCGACAAGTAAATCCGATTCGGAAGTTGCGGCCCGGGCTTCAGCCCGCCGCCCGTGCCTTCGGCTCGGGCGTACCGTCGAAGGTCAGGGCGAAGTCGGCCACCGCCCCCGCCGGGACCGGGCGGCTGATCCGATAGCCCTGGATCAGGTCGCAGCCCATCTCGCGCAGCAGATCCAGGCAATGATCGTCCTCGACTCCCTCGGCGACGACGACGAGCCCGAGCTCGTGAGCCATCGCGATCGTGGAGCGGACGAGAATCCGGTCGCGGGGGCCGGCAGCCATCGCCGCGATGAAGCTTCGGTCGATCTTGAGCTCGGTCGCCGGCATCTTCTGAAGGTATGAGAGCGAGGACTGGCCGGTCCCGTAATCGTCGATCGAGATCCCGACCCCGAGCTTTCGCCAGCCCTCGAGCGCCGGGACCGCGGCTTCGGGATCGTCCATCGCGGCGGATTCGGTGACTTCGAGGGTTACCGCGCCCGCCGGGAATCCGCTGGCCTGGAGCAGCTGCTCGAGCCGGTGAAGGAAGACATGGTCGTGGAGCAGGGTAGCCGAGATGTTGACCGCCACGCCCAGCGTCCGGCCTTCGCTTCGCCAGGCGGCGGCGTCGGCGAGGGCCTGCGCCATGACGTGAAGCGTGAGGTCGGCCGCCCGGCCGTGCTGCTCGATCAGCGGGATGAAGCTGTCCGGAGCGAGCATTCCGCGCTGGGGATGGTCCCAGCGGACGAGAGCCTCGACGGACTCGATACGGCCCGAGCGAAGATCGAGCTTGGGCTGGTAGGCATTCCAGAGCTCGCCCCGGGCCAAAGCGGAATCGAGCTCCGCGAGAAGCGAGACCCGCCAGCTTGCCCGTTCCGAATCGCTCGCCGTGAACATCTGCCAGCGCTGGCCGCGTTCGGCCGCGTGGAGGGCGGCCAGCCCGGCATCGGCGCAAAGCTGCCTTGCCGCCCCGCCGGCGCCGCGCGCCGCTCCGAAATGGGTCAGGACCTCGATGCTCCGCCCCGCCGGGAACGGCGCGCGCATGACCGCATGGATGGAGTCGAATCGTTCGTCGAGCTTCGAATTCTCCGGTTCGATCCAGGCGAGCCCCGCTTCGTCGATCCTGTAGATTCGCGCGGCCGAGGCGGCGAAGGCGAGCCTCTCGGCGACGGCCCGGACGAGGCTCGAGGTTCCGTCGGGGCCGAGCGCGGAGAGCAGGTCCGCGAAACCGTCGATCCGAGCGACGGCGATGGTCGAGGCCGGAATCGTCCGGCAATCCCTCTCCAGCGCCGCGAGGTTGGGAAGGCCGGTCTTCGAGTCCGCCAGGCTGGTCTCGCGCCTGCGCCACGCCGCTCTCCCGGCTGCCCCGGCCACCGCCGCGGCGGCGAGCGCGATCAGCGCCGGGCCGACCGATATGTCCAGCCCCAGCCTCTGCCCGGCGACGGGGAGGAGCAGGGTCGCCGCTCCGACCCCCGTCAGGCCGATCGCGATATTCCGCCCCCGGGGCAGCCTGGCGCAGGCGGCCGTGAGGAGCAGGACGAAGGCGAGCGCCCAACCGCCTGCGACGGGGACCGGGGGAGATCCCGCCAGCAGCGTCTCGGCGGCGAGCGCCTGGGCGACGACGCCCGGGAGAATGCCGTGACGGGGAAGGGTGTAGCGGTCCGCGGTCTCGACGGCGGTCGCTCCGATCAGCACCCTCTTGCCGGCAAGCACCTCCGGTGGGATCCGGCCTCCCACGAGGTCGACCATGCTGTGACGCGGGATGGATCGCGGATCGATGGACCGGTCGATGAGGAACTGCTCGCCCGCGCCCCCCGGACGCTCGGCGACCATGCTCGCGAGCGACGGCCGCGGGGCTCCGCCGACCTCGACCGCGTAGGGCATGGTTCGAAGCTCGCCATGCGCTTCGGGAAGGACGTTCGCCGCGGCCAGGAAAGCCTGGCTCGCCAGTTCCGGCAAGGGCGCGACGTCGGCGCCGGACTCGCGCCGGAAGGTGGGAAGGATGACGCTTCCGCCGGCGCGCCGAAGAGCCTCGGCCAGCGCCTCGTCCTGCGCCGCCTCCGACGGGCTCGAGAAATCGACATCGAACGCGATGAGCGCGGCCTTGCTCTCGCGCAGGCGGTCGATGGCCCTGGCGTGGATGCTTCGCGGCCAGGGCCAGCGACTGAACGCCGCGATGCTTCGGGCGTCGATCTCGACGATATGCACCTGGCCGCTGGAATTCCGGCCGTTCAAGCCGGCGCGCTGGTTGGCCAGCGCCTGGTCCAGGCCGTCGGCTCCGTCGGTCCACAGCATGAGCAGGCCGAGGGCGCCGGCCGTCGCCAAGGCCAGAAGGCGCCAGCGCTCCGCAAGCGATTGGAAGGCTCCGGCCTTCACCGTCAGAATTTGCGCTGCACGCCGATCCGCAGGCGGTGGCGGTCGGAGCTGAAATAGGGGATCGAACTCGAAGTCCGGCTGTAGGTGTAGGTGAGCGAGGGATGGAGCCCGAGCGCGACGGGGCGCCGGGTCGAAAGCCAGCCGCTCGCGTAGACCCGCCAATCGGCCCGCGGGTCCGGGTCGAGGAGAAGGAAGGGTTCGTCGAAGACGGTCCGGCTGAGGCCTGCGGTCACGCCGCCCGAAAAGTCCTCCCCGAGGAAGGCGCTGAGGCCGGCATAGGCGCCGGAATCGAGGCTCGAGAAGGTGTCGTCGCGCAGCCATTCGCGGCGCGCATAGACTCCGCCGGAGAAGGACAGGCTCGGAGCGAGGACGCTGTCATAGGTCAGATAGAGGCTCGCCTGGCTTCCGCCGAACGAATCGCCGTAGGCCGAGTCGAAGATACGGGCGTCGACGGCAAGCCGCAGGTTGCTGCCCGGGCTCAGCGGATGGCGCCAGTTGCCGCGCATTCCGACACCTTCGAGGGCCTTCACGCCTCCGTACCAGCGTTCGAAGGCGATCAGCTGGAGCGACCCGGTCGGTGCATTGGCCGACCCGAACTCGACCCCGGCGGCGGCGAGCGCCGAAGCGTCGTCCGAACGGGACCCCTCATATTCGACCGCATAGCCCTCGACATCGACCGCAAGCGCCGCTTCGGCCGCGATCGGAAGTCGGACGCTGGCGGCGACGGACGTTCCGGCCCCGATCCCGGACTTTTCGCGCAGATTGGGGTCGACCGGCACGGGGAGGGGCCCGTCGCCGAGATTGATCGGGACGGTGTGAAGCTCGGTCCCGTTGGTGACGTTGCTGTCGGCCGTCACGCTCATGTCCACCGAAAGCCGGAAGTCCGCCGATCGGGCCTTGGAGCGGCTGGCGGCAGTCGCGGGTGCGGCGACGGCGGGCCGGACCGCTTCCTCCTTCGGGGTCGGCGGATATTGCTCCCCGGGCTCGACCGGGATCGACGAGGCTTCGAAATCGCCGCCCGAGAGCAGCTCCGGCCCTTCCAGCGCCGCGACCTGGAGACGGGGCGGCGCGGCTCCGGCGAGGCACAGCCAGGCGACGCACAGCGGCGCCAGCAGTTTGTGCCCCCCGATCATCCTTCCGTCCGCCTCCGCGTTTTGCAGCCAAGATGCGGACGGGCTTACCGGTATTTGGTTGACGAACGGTTAGGGATGGAGCCGCGCGGGTCCCCTACAGGCAGACGACCAGCAACTGGATCAGCTTGCAGGTGGGCGCCGGCGGCGGCGGCGGGGTCGGCGCAGGGGTTGCCGGAGCCGGTACGGGGGGCGGAGGCGCCGGGACGGGAACCGGCTCGGGCGCAGGGGCCGGGGGAGGCGCGGGTGCCGGAGCAGGTTCGGGCGCGGGAGCCGGGGGAGGCGGAAGCGTCTCGGGTACGGGAGCGGGAGCCGGCGCGGGCGCAGGCGCAGGCGCAGGCGGAGTCGGCCCGCTGCCGGGACCGGAATTCGGCCCCGGCCCGGAATTTCCAGGCCCCGAATTTCCAGGCCCGGAATTTCCCGGATTTGCCGGAATGGCGGGAGCGGCCGGACCGCCGGGCTGGGGAACCGCCGGGGTCGCAGGATCGGCCGGCGCTGGCGGAGCAGGCGTGGGCGCGGGCACCGTCGGAACCGGCGGCGCCGGCGTCGGCGGCGTCGGAGCCGCAGCCGGAGGCACGGCCGGGGCAGGCGTCGGCGTCGGAGCCGGGGCAGGCGTCGGAGCCGGGGCAGGCGTCGGAGCCGGGGCCGGGGCCGGGGTCGGAACCGTAACCGGATCCGGGGTCGGCGCCGGCGGAGCCGCCGGAGGCGCTGCGCCGAGGTCGAGCAAGGCCGTGGTCAGCCGAACGCCCGGGACGGCGTCCCTGGCGTCGCCGGGACCGGCGGGAGCGCCCGTGCCGGGGCTCGCGAGAGCGTCCGCGACCTCGACCGGAGCGTAGTCCAGCTTGGGGCCGCAGCGGCGCGATCCGTCTTCGGCGCAGGCGCGGGCAGCTTCGGAATATTCCCCGCTCGCCGCCGCCGAAACCGGCTGCATGTCGATCCTGCCGGGCATCGAGGCGGCGATCCGCGCCGCCATTCCGGCCTCGACCAGCTCGCGGGCGCTTCCGTCCGCCGCTCCGACCTCGACCCGGCCCTCCGTCACCGCGACCTCGGCGCCCTTGTCGTCGGAGCTGACGGTGAAGACCGTGCCCTTGACGAGGGCGACGAGGTAGGGCGTCTTGACCCCGAAATGCGGAGTCGCCTTCTTCTCGATCCGGAAGGTGGCGCGTCCCCAATCCTGGATCATCTGGACGATCCCGCGCTGCTCCGCCGCCGCCGGGAGCCGGACCCGGCTTCGCGCAGCGACGATGACATATTCCTGACCGCGGACGAGCACGGCCCGGCCGTTGGCGCCGGTGGTGACGACGTCTCCGGGCTGAAGCGCGGCTCCGCGGGCCGCGGCGGCGGTGCGGCCGCCATGCTGGACCTGGACGGCTCCGGCCGCTTCGGTCACCCGCCAGGCGGGGACCTGGGCGAAGGCGCAATGGCCCCAGAAGAGCAGCAGGACGGCAAGGGTGCGCAGGAACATGGCAGTGACCTTCGGGCAGGGGCCGCGTGCGGCTCGGGCCCGCTGCCTTAGCGCCCAAAGCTTGCCGCCCTCTGAGCGGGAATGCCTAAAACGGCCTTAACCTCCGGGCGCTTCCGAAGCCGTTATCCGGTCGCCGCGCAGGGTCCGGATCAGGCCGAGCCCGAGCAGGACGGCGGCCGAGGCATAGGAGGCCCAGAGCCAGAGCCTCGCGGCGCCAGGGGTCCATCCCGGCCAGACCAGTGCGAGGGTGGCGATCGTCCAGAGCAGGGCCGAGATCCGGAGCAGCGGCTGATAGTCCTTCACCCGGAAGGGGTGGACGAACCGGATCGGGGCGAAGCTCATGGCGGCGAGGACGGCGACGGCGACGGCGCCGACGTCCGGCCCGGGCCGCGCCACGAAGAGGTAGAGGGCGACGACGTTCCACAGGGCCGGGAAGCCCCGGAAATAATTGTCCGCGGTCTTCATGTCGCGGCGGACGAAGACGTAGACGGACGAAAGCAGGATCGCCGCGGCGAGCGGAAGCGCCAGCCCTTCGGGGACCAGGCCGGCCCGCCCGATGAAGATTGCAGGGACGAAGACGTAGTTCAGATAGTCGACGATGAGATCGAAGGCCTCGCCGTCGATCCGGGGGACATGTTCCTTCACCCGGGCCCAGCGCGCCAGCGTTCCGTCGACTCCGTCCACGGCGAGCGCCGCAAGCAGCCACAGCAGGGCGAGGCGGAAGTCGCCGCTCCAGGTCGCCTCGAGCGCGAGGAAGGCAAGGACGACCCCGCTCGCAGTGAAAAGATGGACCAGCCAGGCGGCGGCGATCCGCATCAGGCCTCGTCTCGCCGGTACGAATAATAGCGAAGCCACATGCCCACGATCGAGGTCGCCATGCCGGCGATCAGGCAGACCTGAAGCAGGGGCTCCTTGGACGCCCCTTTCCAGGCGGCGGTGCCGAGGAGCAGGACGCTGAACGTGGAGACGACGTAGCCGAAGCCCTTCACAAGCTCACCCTGGGGTTGTTTCGGAACCGAACCCTGCAGGATGGAGGACGTTCCCAACCCTTTTTGCCTCCCCATGCTTCGCACGGGGAGGGGGACCACCGAAGGTGGTGGAGGGGTACGAGTACGAGTACGAGTGCACAGCGGCGAGTTAGGTCACCCCTCCACCATGCTTCGCATGGCCCCCCTCCCCATCTTTAGATGGGGAGGCAAGATCCGGCTCCAGGAGCCGGTGCAGATGGACGACGACATATTTCATCTCGGCGTCGTCGACCGTGCGCTGGGCGTTGCCGCGCCAGGCGTCGAGTGCGCTTGAATAATCGGGGAAGAGGCCGACGACGTCGACCGTCTCGAGGTCGAAGTCGAGACCCTGCGGGTCCTTGACCCGGCCTCCGAAGACGAGGTGAAGCTTGCTCATGGGCAGCGCTAGGAGAACTGCGCCCCGGAAAGCCAGCGCTTCCCGGGACGCCGGTCCTCAGGCCTCGTCCGTGCGCCGGGCGGCGTCGGCCGCCGCCCCGGCCGAAGACTTGACCGCCCCGACCGCCTTGTCGGTAAAGTCGTCGAGCTTGCTCCTCAGGCCCTCGCGGCTCAATCCGAGCTCGTCGAGCTGGCCCCTGCCGGCTTCCTTCGCGGCATTGGCGGCCTGGCGGGCGCTGTCGGTGATCTTTCGTCCGACCGGGCCCAGCAGCTCCTCCTCGCGCTCCGTGCGCGGAAGCAAGGCGGCGACGATCGCTCCGATGGCGAGTCCGCCGACGACGGCCGCGACCGGGTTGGAATCGATGCTCTGGCTGGTCTTCCGGCCCGCCGTCTCATAGGCGCTTCCGGCGCGCTCCCGGGCCGTCGCATAAGCGGCCGCGGTCCGCTCGCGGGCCGATTCGAAGGCCTGGCGGGCCGCGGCCGTCCGGCCGCCGTCATCCTTGCCGCCGGAGCCGGCGCCGCTGTTGTTGGCGGAGGCCGAAGCGGCCCTGTCGTCGGTGGTACTCGTCATGCAATCGCTCCTTCACTGGTCCTGGCGGCGATCGGGGCCGTCAGGTCGTAATTTTCGTCAGCTTCGTCCAGCCGGACGGTGACCAGGTCCTCGTCTTCGTCGCGGCTCGAGAAGAGCCATGAGACGGCAGACCGGATCGGCGACCGGGCGAGGAACAAAGTGAACACGGTCAGCGCCGCGGCGACCGGCACCGGCCGGGCCTTGACGGCTTCAACCGCGTCGTCGGCTATCTCGCCGCTCTTGTCCTTGACCCCGGCCCAGGCGTTGGAGGCGATCGTTCCGGGCTTCAGCCGCTGCTGAAGCTCGGCCGCGGTCGCCGCGAGCCGGCGCCGGGCAAGCTCGGCCTCCTGCTTGGCGAGCATCAGCTCTCTCGCGCTCATGGCCTTTTCTCCCCGGCCTTGAGAGCCGCCTGCTCCTCCGGGTCGCCGCCGAGAGCGCTCAGCTTCGAAGCGCCGTAGCGGACCAGCAGAAAGGCGATTCCGAGCACGACGACGGTCACGATCAGTGCGCCCAGAGCGGGCGAACCGAGGTGGTCGGCAAGCTCGAACGCCAGCCCGATGAGGAGGACGCTGAGAGCGGCGTTGGCGATGAGGGCCGCGACGACGAGCGCAATCGCGCCGTTGCGGGCTCGGCCGACGCGGCGGCGGGCGATAGCCTGGTAAAGCTTCGCCTCGGCCGCCGCATAGTTTCGGGCGTCATCCGATAACTGGCCGAACAGCTCGCCTATCGAGCGTTCCTGGGCCCCTGCGGGAGAGTCCAGCATCTAGGCCCCGGTGCCGCCGCCGTTGGTCCGTCGGCCGGTTCCGCCGCCGGAGCCCTCATTGCCTTCCGGAGCACCCGCCTTCACCAGGCGGACGAGGGTGAAGCCGACCACCGCGGCGATTCCGATGGCGAGCCCGGGGCTCTTGCGGACCGCCGAGCGCACGTTGTCGTAAAGCTCGTCCACGTCCTTGCCGCGAAGGCTGTCGGCGAAGCCCGATACTCCGTCCGCGGCCTTCCGGGCATATTCGCCGTAATTGTTGCCGAGCCTCTCGTCGATCGAATCGGCGGTGTCGGCGACGACCCTGGAAAGCTCCTCGAGCATGTCGGTCGCCCGCGTCTTGCCGGTGTCGGCGAACTCGCGGACCTTGCCTCCGGCCTGGTCGCGAAGATTGTAGATCTGGCCCTTGACCTGATCGGTGACGTTGCCGCCCGTGTCGGCGCCGCCGGCGGCGCTGGTCGACGTGCCGCTGCCGATCGTGCCGCCGCCGGCCGACTCGCTGCGCGTGCCGCTGCCGATCGTGCCGCCGCCGCCGCTCGTGGTGTCAGTCGCAGTCATTCCCGTTCCTCCTCCTGAGGCGGACGTGCCGCCAGTCCCGTCGCCGCCCGAAGCGCCGATGAAGCCCGAGGCCGAGCCTCCGCCCGCCGCGGCGCCGGCGCTTCCGCCGCCGCCCATCGTTGCGTCGTCATCCTCAGACCCGCCGCCCGTCTCCATGGCGCCGTTGATGATCTGATCGGTGCCTTCCGGCAGCTCGTCGTCGCGAGGAGGCATAGGTTTTACTCCACTTGGTGTTGCTTTGCGTCGAGAACGGCGAGCCGTGCCTCACGTTCCGCCGCGGGCGACGAAAGTTGCGTCGCCCGCCCCGCGCCGATAAGCCGCGGCTCGCTTCCACCATATAATTCAGAACGAGGCCGTAACAATGACCGCCATCCTCGACGTCCACGCCCGACAGATACTCGACAGCCGCGGCAACCCCACGGTCGAGGTCGACGTGCTGCTCGAGGACGGCAGCATGGGCCGCGCCGCGGTGCCTTCCGGCGCCTCGACCGGAGCGCACGAAGCGGTCGAGAAGCGCGACGGCGACAAGGGCAAATATCTCGGCAAGGGCGTGTGCGACGCCGTCGACTCGGTCCGAGGCGAGATCTTCGAGGCGATCACCGGGATGGACGCCGAGGACCAGAGCGAGATCGACGCCCTGCTCATCGACCTCGACGGGACCGAGAACAAGTCGCGGCTCGGAGCGAACGCGATCCTCGGGGTCAGCCTCGCGGTGGCCAAGGCGGCCGCCGACGCCCGCGGGCTGCCGCTTTACCGCTACGTCGGCGGGATATCCGCGCACCTGCTGCCGGTTCCGATGATGAACATCCTGAACGGCGGCGCCCATGCCGACAACCCGATCGACTTCCAGGAGTTCATGGTCATGCCGGTCGGAGCGGCGTCGCTCGCCGAGGCGGTGCGCTGCGGCTCCGAGATCTTCCACACCTTGAAGAAGAACCTTCACGACTCGGGCCTCTCGACCGCGGTCGGTGACGAAGGCGGCTTCGCGCCCAACCTCGCCTCGGCGCGCGACGCGCTCGATTTCATCATGAAGTCGGTCGAGCAGGCCGGCTACAAGCCCGGCGACGACGTCGTCCTCGCGCTCGACTGCGCCGCCACGGAATATTTCCGGGACGGCGCCTACCACATGGAAGGGGAGGGGACGGTCCTCTCGCCTGCCGAGAATGCCGACTATCTCGCCGCGTTGGCGCGCGACTATCCGATCCGCTCGATCGAGGACGGGATGGCCGAGGACGATCTCGAAGGCTGGAAGGCCCTGACCCAAGCGCTCGGCTCGAGCGTCCAGCTGGTCGGCGACGACCTGTTCGTCACCAACCCCAGGCGGCTAGCAATGGGGATCGGGGAGGGCCTCGCCAACTCGATCCTGATCAAGGTCAACCAGATCGGAACCCTCACCGAAACCCTTGAGGCCGTCGAGATGGCGCACCGCGCCGGCTACTCCTCGGTGATGTCGCACCGCTCGGGCGAGACCGAGGACACCACCATCGCCGACCTCGCCGTCGCCACCAATTGCGGACAGATCAAGACCGGAAGCCTCGCCCGCTCGGACCGCCTCGCCAAGTACAACCAGCTGATCCGGATCGAGGAGGAACTGGGCTCGATGGCGCGCTATGCGGGGCGGGGGGTGTTCGGCTAGGCTGCGGCGATGCTGCTCGCTGCCGCACTTCTCGGCGTCGCGTCCGTCCCCTGCGAGCTTGGAACCGCTGAAAGGACGACGGCCAGGGAGATGGCTGCAGCGCCGGACGAGTGGATCGGCCGCTGTGTTCAAATCGAGGGCTTCACCAGCGGCTACACCTTCTACCAGGATGTCGGCGGCGTTTATCGCTATGGAGCATCGGACGCGCGGGACCGGCCTAACGACGGTTGGCTCGGCCACTATTTTGGGGAAAAAGGGCCTACCGGCGCGGGACGTTGCGGGCCTCTGTCGCAGGCGTAGTTCACGATTGCGCGCGCGACTATGAGGAATCGGCCGCGAAAGCGGGCCCGAACGAGTTCATTATGCTGGTTGGCTATTGCCACTATCGCGGCGGCCTGGTCCTCATGGACTCGACGGTACGCCACGGCCCGCCGGTATCGTTTCCTCGCCTGACCGGAGACGAGGCCCGCCGGGCATATGGCGATCTGCTGACGGTGGACGAAGCGAGCGCACCGCCGGCGGAGCCAGTGCACCTGCTGCGCCGCTTCCTCGCGGCGATGCAGGCGGGCGACGAGGCTGCGGCCGGAGCCTTGGCCGGAAGCTACAACCGGATCATTCTCGAAGGCCCGGTCGGGATTGCGCGCTGGCGGGCGTTCCTGGGTTCTCGAGGTCCGTTCGCCTTCCTGCATTGGACGAAGGCCCCCGAGCCGGTCTTTTTCCGCGCGAAGCAATCCCGCGAAGAGGAAAAACAGCATACGGCCGACTGGTTCGCCTGCTTCTGCAAGACCCGCGATTGTGCAGGGATCTGGCCGATCGCAGCGAAGGACGCAGCGGCCGACGCGGATTCGGATTACGCCTGCGTGCGGCTCTTTCGGGCCCAGACCGAGGGAAAGTCCTGGGAGATCGGAATCGATACGCTCAGGGCTCGCAGCTTCGCTGTACCCGACTGATGCGGCCCGGCGGCTCGGTCCGTCCGACAAATTTTCGCTTGTCGGCGCAAAAGGCTTGATTCGGCGCGATTTTACTGATTCTGTGACGTCACGATGACGCAGGTGGGGCGGGACACATTCGAGACGATCAAGCGGGCGCTGCTTCCGGCGCTCGCGATCCTCATCATCGCCAATTTCCTGGGCTACGCCATCATGGGCGCCAACGGCATCTTGAGCTGGGGCGACTATCGCCGCCAGAAGTCCGAACGGCTCGTCCAGCTCGCCGAGCTTAACGCAGAGAAGACCCGGCTCGCCCACCGTTCCGCACTGCTCGACCCGCGCGGCGCCGATCCCGACATGGTCGAGGAGACGGTCAAGCGCGAGCTGGGCGTGGTCCGCCCCGACGAAGTGGTGATCCCGCTCGACTAATTCGTTATCCCGGCGGAGGCCGGGATCCATGAACACCGCCGCATGAAGACCCGGCTTTCCGTGTTCATGGATTCCGGCCTTCGCCGGAATGACGGTGGCGCCGCGAGTTGCACCCACCCGCATTTGCCGCCATAGGACCGCCCGTCGAACAGCAGCAGGAACCACGAGTGGCCAAGGCAGCAACGTCAAAGCGCGCCGACCCGGCGATCGCCTCCGCCCAGCCCCCGACGCCCAACCGCGAACGCCCCCCGGAGCCCAGGCGCCACGAGGCCGGCCGCGACGAGCTGCTCGAATATTACCGCCAGATGCTCCTCATCCGCCGCTTCGAGGAGCGCGCCGGCCAGCTTTACGGCCTCGGACTGATCGGCGGCTTCTGCCATCTCTATATCGGCCAGGAAGCGGTCGCCGTCGGGCTCCAGTCCGCGCTTGAGCCGGGCCGCGACAGCGTCATCACCGGCTATCGCGACCATGGCCACATGCTCGCCTACGGGATCGATCCCCGGGTCATCATGGCCGAGCTCACGGGCCGGGCCGCCGGAATTTCCAAGGGCAAGGGCGGCTCGATGCACATGTTCAGCGTCGAGCATAAATTCTACGGCGGACACGGGATCGTCGGAGCCCAGGTCAGCCTCGGGACCGGGCTCGGCTTCGCCCACAAATATCGCGACGACGGCGGGGTCTGCCTCGCTTATTTCGGAGACGGCGCGGCCAATCAGGGCCAGGTCTACGAAAGCTTCAACATGGCCGAGCTTTGGAAGCTGCCGATCATCTACGTGATCGAGAACAACCAGTACGCCATGGGCACCAGCGTCAACCGCTCCTCGGCCGAAGATCAGCTCTACAAGCGCGGCGAGAGCTTCCGGATCCCGGGCCTGCAGATCGACGGGATGGACGTCCTTGCGGTTCGCGGAGCGGCGACGACGGCGCTCGAATGGGTGCGCGCCGGCAAGGGGCCGATCCTGCTCGAGCTCAAGACCTACCGCTATCGCGGCCATTCCATGTCCGACCCGGCCAAATACCGCTCCCGCGAGGAGGTCCAGGCGGTGCGCGAGAAGTCCGATCCGATCGAGGCCGTGAAGCGCGAACTCGCGGCGATCGGAGTGACGGAGGCGGACCTCAAGAAGACCGACGACGAGATCAAGCGCATCGTCGTCGAAGCCGCCGATTATGCCGAGCAGTCGCCCGAGCCCGATCCGTCCGAGCTCTACACCGACATCCTGGTCGAGACCTACTGATGCCCGTTGAACTGAAAATGCCCGCTCTGTCGCCCACCATGGAGGAGGGCACCCTCGCCAAATGGCTCGTCAGAGAGGGCGACGCGGTGAAGTCCGGCGACATCCTCGCCGAAATCGAGACCGACAAGGCCACCATGGAGTTCGAGGCGGTCGACGAAGGCACGATCTCGAAGATCCTGGTCGCCGAGGGCACGGATGAAGTGAAGGTCGGGACGGTCATCGCCTTGATCGCCGGCGAAGGCGAGGAAGCTTCGACCTCCGCCCCCGCTCCCTCGCCGGCGACGGAGAGCGTGGCGGTCGAGATGCCGAGCGACCAGAAGACCGAGGCCTCGCCTGTCGAGACCGGCGACAGGCAGCCGGCCGAGTCCGCCGCCCACGCTTTGGTCGCGGCTGCGGACCGCAATCCGGAGCCGCCCGAGGTTCCCGAAGGCACCGAAACCGTCCGCCAGACCGTGCGCGAGGCGCTCCGCGACGCCATGGCGGAGGAGATGCGCAGCGACGACCGAGTCTTCGTCATGGGCGAGGAGGTCGCCGAATATCAGGGCGCCTACAAGGTCACCCAGGGCCTGCTCGACGAGTTCGGCCCGAAGCGGGTGATCGACACTCCGATCACCGAATACGGCTTCGCCGGGGTCGGCGCCGGAGCGGCGATGGGCGGGCTGAGGCCGATCATCGAGTTCATGACCTTCAACTTCGCGATGCAGGCCATCGACCACATCATCAATTCGGCGGCGAAGACCAACTACATGTCGGGCGGCCAGATGCGCTGCCCGATCGTCTTCCGGGGCCCCAACGGCGCCGCCTCGAGGGTCGGTGCTCAGCACAGCCAGAATTACGGCCCCTGGTACGCCAATGTGCCCGGCCTCGTCGTCATCGCCCCTTATTCGGCGGCCGACGCCAAGGGGCTTCTGAAGGCGGCGATTCGCTCCGAGGATCCGGTCGTCTTCCTCGAGAACGAATTGCTCTACGGCCAGAGCTTCGACGTTCCCAGGCTCGACGATTACGTGCTCCCGATCGGCAAGGCGCGGATCGCTCGCGAGGGCAGGGACGTCACCCTGGTCAGCTATTCTATCGGGGTCGGGGTCGCGCTCGAGGCGGCGTCGCAGCTCGCCGAACAGGGCATCGAGGCCGAGGTGATCGACCTTCGAACCCTCCGCCCGCTCGACAAGGCGACGGTCCTCGAGTCGCTGGCCAAGACCAACCGGATGGTCTGCGTCGAGGAAGGCTGGCCGGTCTGCTCCATCTCCGCGGAGATCATGGCGACGGCGATGGAGGACGGCTTCGACGACCTCGACGCGCCGGTGCTCCGGGTCACCGACGAGGACGTGCCTCTGCCCTATGCCGCCAACCTCGAGAAGATGGCGCTGATCCGGGTCGACAGCGTCGTCGAGGCGGCGAAGAAGGTGTGTTACCGGTAACGCAAAGCGGGGCCATATCCCCGTCATTGCGAGCGAAGCGAAGCAATCCGGCGGCACCTGCGGCGGAGGCTGGATTGCTTCGTCGCTTCGCTCCTCGCAATGACGGACAGTCAGCGGGCTTCGACAGGCTGAGCCCGAATGGCTAGGGGCCTCCACTCCATGTCCGATCTAGACCCCGACCGAGTCCTCGCGCTCAGCTACGTGCCGGCCCGTCACCGACCCGCCGTCGGCGCCCTGTGGCGCCTCGACTCCGCGCTCGGAGCCGCTTTGGCGGGAGGGGGCGAGCCGATGATCTCGAGGATCAAGCTGGCCTGGTGGAGCGAGGCGCTCGAGCGGCTCGACCGGGCCCCCGCTCCGGCCGAACCCGTCCTCCAGGATCTGGAGGCCCATGTCCTTCCGGCCGGCGTGGAAGGCTCCGAGCTTGCCGGAATGGAGGAGGGATGGGCCATCCTTGCCAATCCCGAAACGCTCACTCCGGACGAATTGACGGCTTACGCCCAGGCTCGAGGCGCCCGGCTCTTTCGGCTTACCGCGCGGCTGCTGGACGATCCCTTGACCGCTGTCGACCAGGCGGGAGAGGTCTGGGCCCTCGTCGACCTGGCGAGGCATTGCTCCACCGCGGAGGATTCCGACATCGCCCTCGCCGCGGCCCGGGAACGGGTTCTTCCGAGCCGCTGGCCGTCGAAGCTCAGGCCGCTGGGGATGCTGGCGGTCCTGGCCGCGCGGGACTTCGATCCGGCCCGCTCGCCTTGGGAAGCGCGAGGCGCTCCGGGGCGGATGTGGCGGATGCTACGGCATAGAATTTCCGGATACTAAGCGCTTTCCCTAAAAAACTATCGACTCTTTCGAGCATTTCCGGTGATTTCCCTGCTCCCATCCTTGAGGGAGGAGAGACATGGTCCGTTACGTCGCCGGAGGCGCTTCGGCGCTGCTTCTGATCGCCGCCTTGTTCTTCATCTGGAGAAGCGGGGCCGAAGCCGAGGACACGGTTCCGCCGCCGCCCGCGCCCCGCGCCGCCGCCTATCAGGCCGGGCCGGGCCCAAGGCTCGCCCAACCGCCGGCCCAGCCCGAGGCGACCCGCGAAGCGAAACGCTTCGCCCGCGCCGACCGGGACCGCGACGGTCGGATCACGCTGGCCGAGCAGCTTGCACCCCGCCGCAAGGCCTTCGCCAAGGTGGACCGCGACTCGAGCGGAAGCCTCAGCTTCGAGGAATGGACCGCCGCCTCCACCGCCAAATTCGCCAAGGCCGACAAGGACCGCTCCGGCTGGCTCGACGCCGCGGAGTATGAAGCGTCGAGGCCCAAGCCAAAGGCCAGGCCGAAGTGCAAGTGCTGAGGGAAGGTGGGATGGCCGCAAACTGCCTCCCCATCGCCGGATGGGGAGGGGGACCACCGAAGGTGGTGGAGGGGTGACATGCCACGACGCAAGCCGGTCACTCGCCGGAACAGCGCAATCAACCGTGCGCGGCAGCTCCGCCGCGAACCGACGCCTCCCGAATTTCGATTATGGCAGGCACTCCGGCTGCGCCCGGGAGAGCTCAAATTCAGGCGGCAGCATCCGTTCGACCGATGCACCGTCGATTTCTTCTGCCCGGCCGCGCGGGTGGTCGTGGAGGTGGACGGTGACGGTCACGGCATGGGTGACAATCCGGAGCGCGATGCCCGTCGCGATGCCTGGTTACGTTCGCAGGGCCTCGAAGTGCTGCGCTTCGATGCGCGCGACGTGATGAACGACGTTAATTCGGTGGTCCAGGCGATCCTCGCCCAGGCACGGCGTTAGGTCACCCCTCCACCAGCTTCGCTGGTCCCCCCTCCCCATGCGTTCGCATGGGGAGGCAGTGCAGCTGTCCACCCCTCCAGCGCCGCCTTCGCCCTGTCCGTATAGGCCCGCTTCCGGTCCGCCTTCCTCGTCTTGCCTTCGACCGGAGGGAACAGCCCGAAATTGACGTTCATCGGCTGATAGGTCGAGACCTCGGCGCCGCCGGTGATATGGCCCAGCAACGCCCCCAGGGCCGTCTCCGGCGGCGGGGGAGCGAGGGTCTCGCCGCTCAGCTCGGCAGCCGCGAAGCGGCCGGCCAGAAGCCCGATGGCGGCGGATTCGACATAGCCTTCGCAGCCGGTGATCTGGCCGGCGAAGCGGATATGGGGAGCGGATTTCAGCCTCAACGTGCCGTCGAGCAGCCTGGGCGAGTTGATGAATGTGTTTCGGTGGAGGCCGCCGAGACGGGCGAACTCGGCTTTCTCGAGGCCGGGGATGGTGCGGAACAGCCGGACCTGCTCGGCATGCTTCAGCTTGGTCTGGAAGCCGACCATGTTCCACAAGGTGCCCAGCGCATTGTCCTGGCGGAGCTGGACGACGGCGTGAGGCCAGCGCCCGGTCTTGGGATCGTCGAGTCCGACCGGCTTCATCGGGCCGAAGCGCAAGGTGTCCAGCCCGCGCTCCGCCATCACCTCGATCGGCATGCAGCCCTCGAAATAAGGCGTGTTCGTCTCCCATTCCCTGAACTCCGTCTTCTCGCCGTCGAGCAGGCCCTGGTGGAAGGCGAGATACTGCTCCTTCGTCATCGGGCAGTTGATGTAATCCTTGCCGCCTTTGTCCCACCGCGCCGCCATCCAGGCCACGTCCATGTCGATGGAGTCCTTGTGGACGATCGGGGCGATCGCGTCGAAGAAGGCGAGCGCGTCCGACCCGGTCGCGGCTCCGATCGACTCGGCCAGCTTCATCGCGGTGAGCGGTCCGGTGGCGACGATCGCGAGGCCGGAGTCGGGGAGGGAGTCGACCCGTTCACGGACCAGCTCGACATTGGGGTGGGCGGCGATCCGCTCGGTGACGGAAGCTGCGAAGCCTTCGCGGTCGACCGCGAGCGCCGACCCGGCGGGGACGCGGTGGGCGTCCGCGGCGGCCATGATCACCGAGCCCAGCCGCCGCATCTCGAAATGGATGAGCCCGACCGCGTTGCTTTCGGAATCGTCGGAGCGGAAGCTGTTCGAGCAGACCAGCTCGGCGAGGCTGTCGGTGTGGTGAGCCGCGGTGGAGTCGCCCGAGCCGCGCATTTCCGAAAGCCGGACCTTCACGCCCCGCTCGGCGAGCTGCCAGGCGGCCTCGGAACCCGCGAGCCCGGCGCCGATGATGTGGACCTTCATTAGTCCTCCCCATCCTGTGGATGGGGAGGGGGACCACACGAAGTGTGGTGGAGGGGTAATCTGCTCAGAGTCTTCGAGTTCACGCGCGATCCTCTAGCGGCGGTGCGACTACCCCTCCACCGCCGAAATTGGCGGTCCCCCTCCCATCGCCAAGCGACGGGAAGGACAAATGCTATTCCTGGCTGTCCGGCAGAGTCTCCGCGCCGGTTCCGTCGTCGAGCTGCACCGTGTCGGCCGCGGCGGCGGGGGGCGCTTCGCCGAGCTCCTCGGCGATCATCTCCTCCGCCTCGGTCTCCGGCTCCTCGTCCTCGTCGATTCGAGCGGCGGAGACGACATGCTCGTTCTCCGCGACCCTGAAGATGGTCACGCCCTGGGTGTTGCGGCCCGCGATCCTGATGTCGCCGACGGTGGTCCGGATGAGCTTGGCCTGGTCCGTGACGAGCATCAGCTGCTGGCCGTTATGCGCCGGGAAGCTCGCGACGACGCAACCGTTGCGCTGCGAGGTCTCGATGTTGGTGATTCCCTGGCCGCCGCGTCCGGTCCGGCGATATTCGAACGCCGAGGTGCGCTTTCCGTAGCCGTTTTCGGTGACGGTGAGGATGAACTGCTCGGCTGCCTCGAACTCGGCCATGCGCTCCGCGCTTAGAGTGACCGGATTCTCGTTATCCTTCCAGGGCGCTGCCCGAAGATAGGCCTCGCGCTCCTCGGAGCTCGCCTCGAAGCCCTTGAGGATGGAGAGCGAGATGACCTCGTCGTCCTCGCGCAGCCGGATCCCACGGACCCCGGACGCTGTGCGCGACTGGAACTCGCGGACTTCGGTAGCCTCGAACCGGATCGCCTTGCCCTGCTTCGTGGCGAGCAGCACGTCGTCCTCCTCCGTGAGGAGCGAGACCCCGATCAGCCGGTCGCTGGGATCGCCTTCCTCGTCATTGCCGAAGCGCATCGCGATCTTGCCGGCGGTGGGAACGTTGGTGAAGGCGTCCATCGAATTGCGGCGCACCGTCCCATGCGCGGTCGCGAAGAGAATGTGGAGCTTGCCCCACTCCGATTCGTCCTCGGGAAGCGGAAGGACGGTCGAGATGGTCTCGCCCTCGCCGAGCGGGAGCAGGTTCACCATGGGCCGTCCGCGCGCCTGCGCCTGGCCCTCGGGGAGGCGCCACACCTTGAGTCGGTAGACCTTTCCGGCGGTCGAGAAGAACAGGACCGGAGTATGGGTCGAGGTCACGAATAGGTTGGTGACCGCATCCTCGTCCTTGGTCGCCATCCCGGCCCGGCCCTTGCCGCCCCGGCGCTGGGCGCGGAAGGTGGCGAGCGGAGTGCGCTTGATGTAGCCGCCGAGGGTCACGGTGACGACCATGTCCTCGCGCTCGATCAGGTCCTCGTCCTCGATCCCGTCCCAGGCGGGGGCGATCTCGGTGGTCCGGGGCGTCGCGAACTGCTCGAGGATCTCGTCGAACTCGGCCCGCATCACCGCGTAGAGCTTGCGCCGGTCGCCGAGGATGTCGAGCAGCTCGCCGATCGACACCGCGAGCGCCTTCAGCTCGCCGGCGATCTCGTCCCGGCCGAGGCCGGTCAGGCGGTGGAGGCGGAGCTCGAGTATTGCGCGCACCTGGGCGTCGGAAAGGCGGTAGGTGTCGCCTTCCACCTCATGCTCGACCGCCTCGACCAGCGCGATATACTGGGCGATCTCGGCGATCGGCCAGTCGCGGGCGATCAGCGCCGCCCGAGCCTCGGCCGGCGAGGCGGAGCCTCGGATGATCCGGACCACCTCGTCGAGATTGGTGACCGCGATCACCAGGCCGAGCAATATGTGCGCCCGGTCGCGGGCCTTGGCGAGCTCGAACTTGGCGCGCCGGGTGATCACTTCCTCGCGGAACCGGACGAAGCTCTCGATGATGTCGCGAAGGTTCAAGGTCTCGGGCCGGCCGCCGCGGATGGCGAGCATGTTGGCCGGGAAGCTCGACTGGGCCGGAGTGTGCCTCCAGAGCTGGTTGAGGACGACGTCGGGGGTCGCGTCGCGCTTCAGGTCGATGACGACCCGGACGCCTTCGCGGTTCGATTCGTCGCGAATGTCCGAGACGCCCTCGATCCTCTTGTCCTTGGCGGCCTCGGCGATCCGCTCGACGAGCGTGTTCTTGCCGACCTGGTAGGGGATGGAGGTGAGCACGATCGAGCGCCGGTCGCCCCGGCCTTCCTCGACCTCGTGGCGGGCGCGCATGATGATCGAGCCTCGGCCGGTATGATAGGCGCTTCGGGCGCCGGCCTGGCCCAGGATCAGCGGCGCGGTCGGGAAGTCGGGCCCCGGGATATGCTCCATCAGCTGCTCGATGGTGATGCCCGGATCGTCCATATAGGCTTTGCAGGCCGCGATCACTTCGCCGAGGTTGTGCGGCGGGATGTTGGTGGCCATCCCGACCGCGATTCCGCCGGCGCCGTTGACGAGCAGGTTGGGGAAGCGCGCCGGGAGGACCTGCGGCTCCATCCGCGAGCCGTCGTAATTGGGCGTGAAGTCGACCGTGTCCTTGTCGAGATCCTCGAGCAGGGTCATCGCGACTTTCGCCAGCCTCGCCTCGGTATAGCGCATCGAGGCCGGCGGATCGGGATCCATCGATCCGAAATTGCCCTGGCCGTCGATCAGCATGACCCGCATCGACCAGTCCTGGGCGAGCCGGGCGAGGGCGTCGTAGATGGCGCTGTCGCCGTGCGGGTGGTAATTGCCCATGACGTCGCCGACGATCTTGGCGCATTTGCGGTAGGGCCGGCCCGGGACGAAGCCGCCTTCGTCGCAGGCGAAGAGGATCCGGCGGTGGACCGGCTTCAGCCCGTCGCGGACGTCGGGGAGGGCTCGGGCCACGATCACCGACATCGCGTAGTCGAGGTAGGAGGTCTTCATCTCCTCGACGATCTGGACCGGGGAGATGTCGTGGCTGTCGATGGTCGGCGGTGCGCTGGCCAAGGGAAGTTTCCTGATTGTCTGTCGTGGAGCGCCGAAGCGCGGAAAAAGGGTGTCGAGGAGTGCCTAGCGCAAGGGTCAGCCGGGCGCCACCCCGCGTACGCGTGCGCGTGTGCGCGCGAGGCTTCCCCTAGATAGGGACGATCGGCCGAAGTGCCACCCGTCATCCCGGCGAAGGCCGGCATCCATGAACACGGACGGCGGCAAATTCAATGCGGCGGTGTTCATGGATCCCGGATCAAGTCCGGGATGACGGCGGCGCGTACCAAACCTCTGTAATCCAACCCATTCCCGCCCGGCCCCGGTTCAACGGCCATTCAGCGCGCGAGCGCTAGAAACGGGCTTCATTTGGCGGTAGAGGCCGCCTCACACCCCTTTCGAACCAGGACCGCTCGGCTCCACGCACGGTCAACAGGAGGCATGTTCATGAAATCGGTATCCAGGATCGCGCTCGGTGTCGCTCTCGTCCTCGGCGGCGCCTCCGTAGTCGCGACGGCACCGGCCGATGCCCAGAAGAAGAAGAAAGGCGACGCCGCCGCTCCGGCCGCCTCCGGAATCACTTTGACCAAGGAAGAGCGCGCCGCCTTGATGCCGCTGCAGACCGCGGTCACCGCGAAGGATTGGGCAGGCGCCCAGGCAGCGCTTCCCGCCGCGACCGCCGCCGCGACCAGCCCCGGCGGCCGCTACGCCATCGGCCGCTTCCAGCTTGAGATCGGCACCGGGACCAACAATGCCGCCCTGCAGGCGCAGGGGCTGGATAATCTCCTGGCCAGCGGCCAGGTCGAAGCCTCCCAGCTGCCGATCATCTACCGCAACCAGGCGGCGCTCGCCGACAAGGCGGGCAACAAGGCGAAGGCCGAGGCGGCCTTCGCCAAAGTGGTCGAGCTCACCCCCAACGATCCCGAAGCGCTGATCAGCCTGGCCCAGGTCAAGAGCGAGCTCAGGAAGCCCGCCGAAGCGGTGCAGCTCATCACTCGCGCCATCGACCTGCAGCGCGCCTCCGGCCAGCCGGTGAAGGAGAGCTGGTACAAATATGCGCTGAAGCTCGCCTTCGACGGCCGCTCCAACCCGGCGCTCCGCGAGGCTTCGCAGAAGCTCAGCCGAGACCTCGTCGCCGCTTATCCGACCAAGGAGAATTGGCGCGATTCGATCCTGATCTTCCGCGACACCAACAATCTCGACGCCGCCGCCGACCTCGACGTGCTTCGCTTCATGCGGGCGAGCGGCTCGCTGGCCGGGGAGCGGGACTGGTACGATCTCATCGACGGGCTCTACAAGGGCGGCAATTACGCCGAGGCCAAGGCGGTCCTCGACGAGGGCTCGGCCAAGAAGATGATCGACCCGAAGAAGGCCGCCTTCGCCGAGCTGGTCCGGCTCACCAATGCCCGGATGGCCGGCGACCGGGCCTCGCTCGGCGGCGAGGAATCGAAGGCGATGGCGGCCGCCACCGGCACCACCGCCCTGAAGATCGGCGACGCCTTTTACGGCTATGGCGAGCACGCCAAGGCGATCGCCCTCTACCGCGCCGCTCTGACCAAGGGCGGAGTAGATGCCAACCTCGTCAACACCCGGCTCGCAATGGCGCTTCTCGCGTCGGGCGACCGGGCCGGAGCGGAGGCCGCCTTCCGGTCGCTGACCGGACCGCGCCAGAATCTGGGCGCTTTCTGGCTCGCCTGGCTGGCCCGCAGCGGCGCCTGAACCCTGATTGCCTCCCCATGCGCGGCATGGGGAGGGGGACCACCGAAGGTGGGGGAGGGTAACTATCCAAGGCCTGTGCCTTGCCCCCCCTCCACCAGGCAAAGCCTGGTCCCCCTCCCCATCTTCGATGGGCAGGCAAATCCCCGTCCCATATTGCGACGGGCCGCCATTGCCCCTCTTCCTCTCCCCCGGAGGCCGCGTTAACGATTGGGCGGGCCGGGTTTCGGCCCTCGTTCACGAAGGGCTGGGCCGCTTGCGTTTCGACGACATGATCGCGACGGTGCTTAGGCAGAGCGAGGAGCGGCCCTCGGCGCTCGCCGCCAAGTGGCGCCAGCTCGTCGATCTCGTCGCCCAGCGCCGCGGCGAGAGCGAGGCCCAGGTGGAGGCCGTGTCCTGGCTGAGGGCGAACCGGAACCGCGTCGCGGCGGAGGCCCGGCGCGAAGCCTCCCGAAGCCTCGCCGGCCGACGCGTGAGCCCGGCCGCGCTGTCCGTCTTCGCCGAGGATCTGCCCGCCGTCGCCTCGCCCATGCTCGGCGGCGCCCGCCTCGACGCCGATGAATGGCTCGAACTGCTCGCCGGCCTCGGGCCGGTCGCGCGCGGCGTACTTCGCCATCGGCGAGACCTGCCGCCGGCCGTGGTCGACGGCCTCGCCCGCTTTGGCTCCGGCGATTTCGCTTTGGCGGGCCGTCCCGCCGAGTCCGTCTCCCTCGTCAAGCCGGCGGCGCCCGACTCGGAGGCCCTGAGCCCGGCCGCCGAGCGCAGCGAGGCCCAGATCCGGGACCTCGTCGCCCGGATCGAGAGCTTCCGCCGCCGCCGGGACTCCGCCGCCCAAGCGTCCGCGACGGCCCGGCCCGCCCCGGTCGAGGAATTCCAGTGGGAGACCGGGCCGGACGGAACGATCCTCTGGGTCGAAGGCGCGCCGCGCGGCCCGCTCGTCGGGCAGAGCATCGCCTCCATCGCCGAGCGCGGCCAATATGGAGTCGACGGCCAGGCCGCCGGCGCCTTCGAGAAGCGGGCGCCGTTCCGCGACGCCCGGTTCAGCGTCCCCGGCGGAGGCGCCGCCTCCGGCGACTGGAGAATTTCGGGAGTGCCGTTCTTCGATTCCGCCCAGGGCAATTTCCTCGGCTATCGCGGGAGCGCACGGCGGCCGAGGCTCGACGAGGTCGCCCACGGAGCGGCTCCCGCGGAGGCTCCGACCGGATTGTTCGGAACCGACCTTCCCGCCGATTCGCTTCGCCAGCTGATCCACGAGCTGAGGACTCCCCTCAACGCGATCATCGGCTTCGCCGAAATGATCGACGGCCAGTATATGGGCCCCGCCGCTTTGAGCTACCGCTCCCGCGCCTCCGACATCATGGACCAGGCCCGCCGGCTGCTCTCCGCGGTCGACGATCTCGACACCGCCGCCCGGATCGAGACCCGGCGGCTCCAGCTTTCCGAGAGCTCGGTCGACGCCGTCGCACTGCTGTGCAGGCTCCACGACGCCTATGAGCGGGTCGCCCGCCAGCGCGGAAGCCGGATCGTCATCGAGATCGAGCGCGACCTTCCCGCCGCCAAGGTCGAGCTCGACGCCGCCGAACGGATGTTCGCCCGGATGCTCGCCGCCACCATCGGCCTCGCCAGGGAAGGCGAGACGATCACCGCGACGATGGCGATGGGGGAGGAGAGCGCCCGCAAGATGCTCTGCCTGGCGATAGACCGCCCAAGGGCGATCGAGGGCCTCGACGAAAGCGCGCTGCTCGATCCCGGCTACAGCCCGGACGGCGACTGGCCCGGCGCTCCGGCGCTAGGCCTGGGCTTCGCGCTTCGCCTGGTCCGCAACCTCGCCGAGGCGGTGGGCGGAGCGCTCGAGATCGGCTCCGGCCGCTTCTTCCTCTATCTGCCGCCGCTCGAGCCGGCGGAACGCTCGTCCGGCCAGAACGGTTAGGGGTTCGTGGAGCGAGGCCAAGAACCAGATCCGGACGCCGGCCGACTCGACCGGCCGCCCGCCGAAGCGGAATATCTTGAGCTTCCGGCGAGCTTCGGTCGGCGCTTCACCGTCTTTTGCGACACCGAGGAGGAGTTCGACTGGGGCCGTCCTCGAAGCCGGGACAACCGGTCGACCACCCACATGGCGGCGATGCCGGACCTTCAGGAGCGTTTCCGGCGGCGCGGAGTCAAATGCGTCCACCTCGTCGATCATCCGATCGCCACCGACCCGGCCTCGATCGCGATGCTCCGCGCGTGGCTCGAGCGGGACGAAATCTCGATCGGCACACAGCTGCACCCGTGGGTGAACCCGCCGCACGACGAAGAAGTTAACACTTTCAACAGCTTCGTCGGCAATCTTCCGATAGAGCTCGAGCGCGCCAAGATCGAGAATCTGACGGAGACGATCGGCTCTGCCTTCGGACGCCGCCCGGCCGTCTACCGCGCCGGCCGCTACGGGGTCGGCCCCAACACCGCCAGCCTGCTCAGCGACTTCGGCTACGACGCGGACGTCTCGGTCCGGGCGCTGCACGAATATGGCGACGAGGGCGGGCCGGACTTCTCCCGGGTGAAGCCGCTGCCCTTCCGGGTCGGAGAGCGAGGGCTGGTCGAGCTTCCGCTCAGCGCCGCTTATGTCGGCGGTCTGAGGCGGTGGGGGAGGGCGGCCTACCGGGCCGCGGGGCGCGTGCCCCGGGGCCGTGGAATCCTGTTCCGCACCGGCCTTCTCAACCGGATTCCGCTCACGCCCGAAGGCGTTCCACTCGAGGAGGCGCTGAGCGCCGTCCGAACGCTGATCGACGACGGCGTCCGCTGGTTCAGCCTCTCCTTCCACTCCCCCTCGGTCGAGCCGGGCCACACGCCGTTCGTGCGCACCGCCGGGGATCTTCGCGACTTCCACGCCTGGTGGGACGGGATGTTCGACCTGTTCGAGCGCGAGGGGATCGCCCCCGCTTCGATCGAGGAGACGATCGCGGCGGCCAGGGCGGCCTGACCGGGTCTTCGCCTTCCCGGACCGCTCCTGTCCGCCAACGGCGGAGCTCAGCCGGCGAAGACGGTGCTTTTTCGTGGACGCTTCGCCGGGATGGGGGACTGGAGGTCGGACGGGGAGAACTCCGCTCCGCCCGCCGGAAGGGGGACCCGCTCGCCGAAGGGAATTGAGCGCCGGGACAGTCGGATCGCGGTCGGAGCGTTCGGGGGCCCGATCAATCGCGCCTGCGGCGGGAGGATCGCCATATGATCGACCCCGTCGATGGCCGCGACCAGGCACCCGTTCTTCACCGTGACGGTGCCGGCAGGGGCCAGCAAGGGTGTGGCGAGGGCCTTCCTGAGCCTTGCGACATAGATGCCCGCCCGGGGTGCCGCTGGTGGCCATTGCCGACCCTCCGATCGCCTCTGACTTCTCTCCGGGGGTGGAGCCCGAGTCGCGAGATCCCGCCCCCGGGGCGGGAGCCCGGGCGGGCGTCACCGAGTCCGATGCGCCCGACTCCGACGTTTGCGGCGGCACGTCTGCCTGCGACGGCCCGTTCTGGCGGGCCTGCGGCGTGCAGGCGCCTGCCCCGAGGCCGAGGAGGGCGGCGATCATTACGCCTTTCGGTCGGGGCAGGAGCTTCGTGCGCACCCTCGATTCCTGATCGTGTCGGCCGTTGAAAATAGGTCGTCGATATAATCGATCGCCCGAGCGCGGCTTGCCATCGCCGGGCGCCCTGCCTATCCCGCGGAGAGTGGAGTTACGGGCCTGTAGCTCAATGGTAGAGCCGGCCGCTCATAACGGCTAGGTTGCGGGTTCGAATCCTGCCGGGCCCACCAGACTTCAGGCCAAAGTGATACTTTGATCTGGCAGGAAGAGGCTTTTCTCTTCCTTCTTGCCCCGGGTGAAAGTACCGCTTTCACCCGATGATCGGGGAGTGGCGCAGCCTGGTAGCGCATCTGCTTTGGGAGCAGAGGGTCGCAGGTTCGAATCCTGTCTCCCCGACCATTTGCTGACGAGGCGGGCCGCCCACTCGGTCCGTCTTCCCCGGCGAAAGCCGGGACCTCGGTCCGAATGAGGCACTGCGGGTCTGCCCGAGGTCCCGGCTTCGCCGGGATGACGTCTTAGGGGCGCGCCCCTCCGTCTCCCTTCGGCGCTAGCACCTGATCGAGCACGTTCGACAACGTCTCCAGCCGGTAGGGCTTGAACACGACGGGCCGGCCCGCTGCGCCCGCACGGCTGATCTCGTCGCTGTAGCCGGTGGTGAGGACGACGGGCACGTCCGGCAGGACCGGGGCGAGCGCCTCGGCAAGTTCGATCCCGCTCATGCCGGGCATGACGACGTCGGTGAAGACCGCGTCGAAGCCGCCCTGTCTGGCAAGCTCGAGCGCTTCGGCGCCGGTGCGGGCGCGCATCACGCTGTGGCCGAGCTCGATCAGGAGGGTCTCGGCGAAGGCGCCGACCTCCTCATTGTCGTCGACGAGAAGGATCCGGCCGGTCCGGTGCTTGCGCGCGGCCTCGAGCTCCGGCCGGACGGCCGGGGCTTCGCCGCGCTCGCTGCACGGCAGGATGAGAGTGACGGTCGTGCCTTCGCCGACGACGCTCTCGACCTTGACGTCGCCGCCGGTCTGAGCCGCGAAGCCGTAGACCTGGCTCAGGCCGAGGCCTGTGCCCTTGCCGACCGACTTGGTGGTGAAGAAGGGCTCGAAAACCCGGCTCAGGACCTCCTCGTCGATCCCGGTGCCGTTGTCGCTGACCGCGACGAAGATGGCGGGACGGCCCTCGGCGAGGGGAGGGGCCTCTCCCGTGTGCAGGGTCAGCGCTCCGCCCTCGGGCATTGCGTCCCGCGCGTTGACCGCGACGTTGAGGATGGCGGATTCGAGCTGAGCCGGATCGGCCTCGATCGGGCACAGGCCGTCGGCGAGGTCGGTCCGGATCTCGACCCGCTCGCCCAGAGTTCGGTCGAGAAGGTCGGTCATCCCGCTTATATGGGCGTTGAGGTCGATCACCTCGGGCTGGAGCGGCTGGCGCCGGGCGAAGGCGAGGAGCTGCGCGGTCAGGGCCGCGGCGCGCCCGGCGGTCTGGACGATCGCGTCGGCGAAACGGATCCGTTTGGCCTCGGCGATTCCCGGGCGCCGAAGGATGTCGGCCGAGCCCTGGATGACGGTGAGCAGATTGTTGAAATCGTGGGCGATCCCGCCGGTGAGCTGGCCGAGCGCCTGCATCTTCTGGGCCTGGCGCAACTGCTCCTCGGCATTGGCCCGCTCCTCGACCTGGACCTGAAGCTCGGCATAAGCGCCGCTAAGCGCCTCGGCGCGCGCCTCGAGCTCCCGGTTGGCCCGGCGAAGCGCCGTATGGGCCATTCCGAGCACCAGGACGACCAGCGCAGCCATCAGCACCAGGAGCACGATGTAGCCGTAGCGGGTCAGGCGCCTCGAAAGCGGCTCCTGCACCGCGCCGAGATAGACGGTCCCGATGCGCTCGCCCCCGCGAGTCACCGGCACCGACGCCTCGACGTCGTTGAAGTTCGCCGGCCTCGTTCCGAGCCTTGTGGGGAGGGCGCCCGGCCTTCGCTCGTAGCCCGCGAACAGGGCGCCGTCCGGAGCGTAGATCCCGGCGGCGTTGATCTGCGGGTTGACCCGGAGCGCGTCGACCGCCTCCTGCGCGGTCGCATTGTCTCCGAAGTCGAGCGCTGCGATGACGCTCGCCGCCAGGATGTCGGCCTGGACGCTCGCCTCCCGCAATTTCTGCTCGCGATAGGCGCCCTCGTTCTGGAAGATGACTCCGAGTCCGATGGCGAGCAGGAGGAGCGCCATCACGCCAGCGGCGATCGGGACGTTCGGCCAGCGGCCGGCGAACCGTTCGATGGGACGCATCAGGGCCGCTGCCGGACGTTGAGGGCGATCCCGAGCAGCCTCGAGCTTATGCCGACTCCGCTCCTTGCCGCCTGCGCCTCGTCGATGTTGAATCTCACCCGCCCCTGGTGGATGACGAAGTGGATCATCCCGCTCGGCCCGCCGGCGCGGGCGTCGGTTACTGTGAGCACCGGCTTTCCCTGGAGCCCCTGGAGCGTCGCCGGACCGCTGCCCTGCACGAAGGCGACATGGCAGCCCGCGGCCGAGCCCGGCGCGCCGAGCCGCCGGACCTGCAGCGGATGGCCGTCGACCTGCTGGCCGCGCGCGGCTTCGTCGATCAGCCGTCCGAACGGGTCGCCGCCCAGGATGCAGATGTGGAGCGCGGCGCCGGGCCTGGGCTTCGCCCCGGCCGGCCAGGCGACATAGGCCGGGAATTTGGTGAGGAAGGCCGCCTTGACCGCGACGTCGCTGGGCGGTGCCGCCGCGGCCGCCGGCAGGGCGGCGAGCGCCAGCGCCGGCGGCAGGAGGCGCCGCAGACGGCGGCGCGCGAAGGAAAAGGCGAGAAGCCGGGCCATCAGAACCGAAACCGGGTCCCGATATAGACGCTCCGTTCGATCCGCTGCGCCCGGCCCGCATCGTTGCTCTCGACGTGGGATTTGTGGAGGAGATTGTTGCCCGCGGCGTAGAGCTCGAACGCATCGGAGACTCGAAAGGCGAGTCGGGCGTCCGCCTCGACATAGCCGCCCAGGCCGCTGCTCGCGAGATCGTCCACGCCCCTCATTCCCAGATCGAGCTGGAGTCGGTCGGTCAGGTCGATCTGCGACCGGGCAATGAGCTGGTAATTGGGATCGGCGCCGAGCGAGGCGCGATTGGCGAGGTCGACCGCTCCGTTCTTGAGCCGGAAATCCTTGTCGAGGACGGCCGCCCCGAGGCTTGCCCGCCACCCGGCGGAAACCTGGTGGGTCAGCCAGGCCTCGGCGCCGTAGGTGCGTCCCTTCAGGCTGTTCTGGAGCCTGATGGGAAGCGGATTGCCGGTGAATTCGGTGGTCCGGATATCGTCGTAGAGATTGTAGAAGAGCGAGACGTTGACAGTCGTCGAAGGCCCTGGCCGGCCGCGATAGCCCGCCTCGAAGGCGACCAGCTTCTCGCTCTCGAAATTGCTCGCCTCGGCGAGCAGCGGAAGGAAGACGAGCTGGCGGTCGATCCTCGACGGGGTCCGGACCGCCCGTGACACGGCGCCCCACCAGGTCGCCCGCTCGCTCGGCCGCCAGGCGAGGCGCAAATTGGGAAGAAGCTGCACTCCGCTGAAGGTGGACCGTTCGAGCTTCAGCCCCGCAATGAGGTCCAGCTTCGGGGTCAGAGCCATCCGATCCTGGGCGAAGGCGTTGAGGATCCACAGCCGACGGCTCTGAGGTTCGAGATGGAAGCCGTTGAGATTGTTGATGAACTCGTCGCGCGTCGTCCTCACGCCGCCGCCCAGGACGATGTCGTGCGAGCCCGTCCGGGCATTGAGCTGGGCTTCGATGTCGAACGTCTCGAGCGAATCCTCGACCAGAGTGAAACGGCGGCGGTAGTCGTCATAATAGGCCTGGACCTGGAGCCTGCTCCCCTCGCTCAGTCGGCGGGACCAGCGCGCGAGCAGGTTGTGCCCGCGGTCCCCGTCGCCGGGGAGCAGGTCGACGTCGGTATCGAAAATGTCTCCCTGGACCGTGAGATGATCGGCCTTGCTTTCGAAGTCCGCCCGGAAGCCCGCCTGCCAGCCCGAGAAGTCGTCATTGCTGTCGGGGGCCGGGCCGGCCGGCATGTTCTCCCGGTCGAGCCCGTTGGCATGGAGCCGCACCGCGCCCGAATCGCCGAGGCTTGCTCCGTACCTAAGGGCCAAGGTGCGCTCGCGCGGCCCGGCCGATGCTCGAACCAGCGCGCCCAGCGTCTCGCGGGCGTCCCGGGTGGCGACGCTGACTATCCCGTTGACCGCGTTCGGGCCGTAGAGGGTCCCGCCCGGGCCGCTGATCACTTCGATCTGCCTGACGTCCTCGATCAACGGCGAGTGAAGCTCCCAGAACACGCCCGAGTGGAGCGTCGTGTAGACGCTCCGGCCGTCGATCAGGACGAGCAGCTTGTTCGAGCTTTCGGCGCCGTTGAAGCCGCGCGAGGTGATCGCGAACTGGCGGGCGTCCAGCTGCTGGACCTGCAGGTTGGGCGCCAGCCGAAGCGCTTCGGGCAGCGAGGTCGCCGCCGAGCGGACGATGTCGTTGCCGGTGATGACGAAGATCGAGGTCGGGGCCCTTCCGATCGGTTCGGCCAGCTTGGAGGCCGACCGGACCTCGATCCGGGCCAGCTGCTCGATCGAAAGGTCGCGCAGATCCTCGACGGTCTCGGGGTCTTCGGCCGCCGCCTGCGCCGAAGCGGCGCGGGAAATGGCGAGCAGCGCCACGCTGGCCGCGAGTGCAGCCCACCGGCTCCGCATCATGTGATTGCGCTTCAACGAAAATACCCCCGCCGCTCTCTCCCCCGCGGCGGGCCCGGCGTCAAGCACAGGGGTTAAGTCCCGGTCATTCCCGAAATTTATCCGTCATCCCGCACTTGACCCGGGATCCATGAACACGGCGCCTCGAGAAACTCGAGCGGCGATGTTCATGGATTCCCGCTTTCGCGGGAATGAGAGGGGTCGGACCGTCCCGAGGATCAGGGCGCCACGGCTCTCCGCTGGATCTGCTCGGGCGCGTTGGCGACGAGTGCGATCATCGCCGTCCAGGCCGCGACGTTCTGCCGAAGCTGCTCCGGATCGACCTTGTCGAGCGTGTCGTCGGGCGTGTGGTGATAGTCGAAATAGCGGGTCCCGTCCTGCTGGAGGTCGATCCCGGCGACTCCGGCCCTGATCCACGCGCCGAGGTCGGCCCCTCCGGTCGCCGGATCGGCGGAGCGGGAAATTCCGAGCGGCGCCAGAGCGGCGGCGATCCGGTCGGCAAGCGCGGAATTGGCCTCCGCGAAGCCCGGGTCCATCCGCCACACCCGGTCCGCGCCGAAGTCGGATTCGGAGACGAACACCACCTTTTCGTTCTGATGGGCCTCGCGATAGGCCTTGCTTCCATTGCCGCCGACTTCCTCGGCCCCGAACCAGACCACCCGGATAGTCCGTCTCGGCCGGCCCGCCGCCATGATCCGCTTCGCGGCCGCCGCGGTGATCGCGACTCCGGCGGCATTGTCGATCGCTCCGGTGCCGAGGTCCCAGCTGTCGAGATGGCCTCCGACCAGCACGATCCCGGCATCGGGATCGGTTCCGCGGACCTCGGCGACGACGTTGCCGCCCTGGCGGATCCCGAGGTTGCGGGGCGTGAGCAGGAGCCGCATCGTCACCGGCTTGCCGCGCTTCAGGACCCGCTGGAGCTGCTCGGCGTCGGGAATCGAAAGCGCTCCGGCCGGGATCGGCCGGGCGCCCTCGCCCCAGATCTGGACCCCGGTATGCGGATTGCGGTGATAGTCGGTGCCGATCGAGCGGATGACGATCGCGGCCGCGCCCTTCCGGCTCGCCACCGACGGCCCGGTACGCCGGGCCGCTCCGTAATAGCCATATTGCGACCCGTCCTGGGTCGTCGTCATCTTGTGGCTGACGAAGACGATCTTTCCGCGGACCGCCGAGTCCGGCGCCGCCTCGAGCTCGGCCAGGCTGTCGAAGCCGACCACCTGCCCGGTGATCCCGCCCGCCGGGGTGGCGCCGCTGTTTCCGAGCGCCGTGACCGCCAGCTTCTGGGGAAAGGGCGAGACGATCTCCGCCCGCTCCTCGCCGCGTACCCAGACCGGCATGTCGTAGGTCTCGACATGGACGTTGGCGAAGCCCAGCGCCTTCAGCCGCCGGACCGCCCACTCCCTCGCCCGGGCCTCGGCTTCGGTCCCGGCCGGACGGGGCCCGATCTCGGTCGTCAGCCCCTCGACGATGTCATAGGCGACGTCGTCCTTCAAAGCCGCGTCGCGCAGTCGCTCGGCCTGGTTCGTGCCCTGGGCGAGGGCCGGGAAGGAGAGGAGGGCGGCGGCGGCGAGGAGAAGGGGCTTTTTCATGCCGGTGGCCGTAGCCTCCCCGTCATTCCGGCGAAAGCCGCAATCTATGGACACGGCGGTCCCGCCCGCTTCCCGCCGCGAAGCGGCCTCATCCTTTTTCTACGTTGTGACTTTGCGCCTTCGTGCCTTCCCTCAAAATCGGGTGGCAAGGCGGCCGAGGCGAATTTCCGCGCCGGACCGAGTGCAGGGGCCAGGCAGGCACTGCGCATCCGGAGCCCTCTCATCGGAGCGAAGGGCCTGACTCATTTTTGGAGAGAAGGCACGAAGGCGCAAAGGCACAACGTAGAAGGAGGGGTGCCCGCTTCGCGGAACGGAAGGGTGACATTTCCCGCCGCCTTCACTAACTAGGCGCCACACCCGCATTCCACCCAGATTCACCGGAGAGACGCGCCGCCATGGCTGCACAGTACAGCTTCGTCATGAAGAGCATGACCAAGACCTTCCCGGGGGCCGCCAAGCCCGTCCTCAACAACATCAACCTGCAATTCTATTCCGACGCCAAGATCGCGATCATCGGTCCGAACGGCTCGGGCAAGTCGACTCTGATGAAGATCATGGCCGGCCGCGACAAGGAATATACCGGCGAGGCCTGGCCCGGCGACGGAATCCGCGTCGGCTACCTGGAGCAGGAGCCGCAGCTCGATCCGACCAAGACGGTCAAGGAGAACGTCATGGACGGGGTGCGCGCCACCGCCGACATGATGGACCGCTTCAACGAGATCTCGACCCTGATGGGCGATCCGCCCGCCGACGCCGATTTCGACGCCCTTATGACCGAGATGGGCGAGCTCCAGGAGAAGATCGACGCGGTCGACGGCTGGAGCCTCGACAACCAGCTCGAGATCGCCATGGACGCTCTCCGCTGCCCGCCCGGCGACAGCCCGATCGACAACCTCTCCGGAGGCGAGAAGCGCCGCGTCGCCCTGACCAAGCTCCTCCTCGAGAAGCCCGACATCCTGCTCCTCGACGAGCCCACCAACCATCTCGACGCCGAGAGCGTGCAGTGGCTCGAGAAGCATCTCGTCGACTATGCCGGAAACGTCATCCTCGTCACCCACGACCGCTACTTCCTCGACAACGTCGTCAACTGGGTGCTCGAGCTCGATCGCGGCCGCTACTACATCTACGAGAGCAATTATTCGGGCTATCTCGAGAAGAAGGCCAAGCGCCTCGAGCAGGAGGAGCGCGAGGAGCAGGGCAAGCAGAAGGCGATCCAGGAGGAGCTGGACTGGATCCGGCGTTCCCCGAAAGCCCGCCAGACCAAGTCAAAGGCCCGGATCAGGGCGTTCGACGAGCTTGTCGAGGCCCAGGAGAACCGGACCCCCGGAAAGGCCCAGATCCTCATCCAGGTCCCCGAGCGCCTCGGCGGAACGGTGATCGAGGCGAACGGCCTGACCAAGGCCTATGGCGAGAAGTTGCTGTTCGAGGATCTCAGCTTCACCCTTCCGCCCGGCGGGATCGTCGGGGTGATCGGCCCCAACGGCGCCGGCAAGACCACCTTGTTCAAGCTCATCCGCGGCGAGGAGCAGCCCGATTCCGGCTCGGTCCGCATCGGCGAGACGGTTCGCCTGGGCTATGTCGACCAGTCGCGCGACGCGCTCGACCCGGCCAAGAACGTCTGGGAGGAAGTCTCCGGCGGCTCGGACGTCTTCCGCTTCGGAAAGCACGAGATCGGGACGAGGGCCTATGTCGGAGCCTTCAACTTCCGCGGCCAGGACCAGCAGAAGAAGGTCGGCCAATTGTCGGGCGGCGAGCGCAACCGGGTCCACATGGCCAAGATGCTCCAGCAGGGCGGCAACGTCCTGCTCCTCGACGAGCCCACCAACGACCTCGACGTCGAGACCCTGCGCGCCCTCGAGGAGGCGCTGGAGAATTTCGCCGGCTGCGCCGTGGTCATCAGCCACGACCGCTTCTTCCTCGACCGCCTCGCCACCCACATCCTCGCCTTCGAAGGCGACAGCCACGTGGAGTGGTTCGAAGGTAACTTCGAAGCTTACGAAGAGGACAAAAGGCGGCGGATGGGCCCGGAGGCGGACCGGCCGCACCGGATGACGTATCGGCGGCTGACTAGATAGGCGTTGATTCCTCGTTGAAATGCAAAAGCCGCGCGATATCATACGAATCGGGATGACTAGTGGGGTCATCCCGATCAACATGCCATTGGGGAATGGAACATGTCCCTTGATAACGTGGGTGGAACGACGATTTTATTGGATAATCAAGTATTGCCATATGTCGATATGCCTGATTTGGCCAGCGGCCAAGGACCGAGCCTTGTAAGCGCTCTGGCGCTCGTAAGTGCCGCCTCAGCAGAGAACAATGCTGTTCTTCAGCCGGACGCCGATACTCTGGTGCTGGATGACGGCGGGGAGCCGTTCTTCGCTCCCTTCGAGCCGGATATGCCCGTCGATGAAGGTGGTGGCTCCATCGAGGTCTACGAGCCTTCCATCTACGTTCCCGAGGGGTTTGTCGCCGATGACCTCTACGCCATCGAGTTCATCCTTAATCAAAGCACCGGCGAGCTGACGATAAATCTCCATTTCAGCACAGACCCGCTTGATCACCAGCTAGGGATGGGCGCCTCGCTGGATTCCGGTGACATTCTGACCCTCGATCCAGGCCTCGGGGGCATTTCTCCCGAGCAGGGTGCGCCAGCCAACGGCTCTCGCTGCACTGTCACGATCACCAAAACAACCACTCATACGAACCCCACTTCCTCGGTGACCCTGCTCGGAGGGCTCATAAATTTCACCTACGGGTCGGGAGGCCAGAGCGAGACAACGACGCAGACCATTCAAGTTGAAGGGAAAATGATCAACGGCCGTTGCGTAGTCAGCGGGGACAAGAAGTAGCGACTATCCGAGAAAGGCGGGGGAGCTGGCCTCAGCTCCTCCGCACAGCCGTCGTCCTGACCATGGCGCAAGGCGTCTGAGGAATCACCGGTCTAAATCATGCTAATTTCAAATTTCATCCTAATGGTCGCGTCAATGATCTCTTCTTCGCTGGCAAAGCCAGACAGATATTTCACTGGGACCGATCAGCAGGTTCTAGTTAAAGATTTCGATAAGCGAAACCATAAGATCGAAGTCAGCTTGCCACATGAAAAAAAAGTCAGCATATTTTGCCGACGATATACCTTCAGACAAATGTTGATTTGGGAAGGTCCGAGCGGTGCAGCTGGTTTTCATGTGAGCTGTTTGAATAGTTTTCGTAAGAATCGCAACTTAGTAATTTGGCTACACGGGGGCCCTTGGACCCGAGCAAGTAAAGACTTAGTGTTAGAACAGCTTGCGTTCCTGGATGCTGGCTATGACCTGTTCATCCCGCTCTACGCAGGAAGCGCAGACCGACCGATTAAGTTTGAAGGCCCTGTAATGGTCCCTGACATTGTTGATGCGCTGGCTGAAGTCAAGGCGGCGTTCGGGTGGGGGCGAAGGCATTATAATACTGTTGATGTATTCGGCGAAAGCTTTGGTGCCTTTCTTGTGGCATCTCTGGCGCCGGAGTTGAAGGAGAAGAGTGCCCTCTTTCTGCACAACCCAAGCCTTGGCGGAAAAAGGCGCCTTGAGGAAATTTATGCCGGCCTGCCTGACGATCAGCTGATGGAGGGGGCTCCCAAGGAGCGTGCCCGGGCAGAAGTGAAGCGGATCACCGACGCTTATTTCGGGAGGCTCAAGAACTATGTCCCGATCCGGCTCCTGGAGTCCACGAACACACTCAAGCTGAAGCTGGTCCACGGCGGACGCGACAAGCTCATGGAGCCTGACGAGATACAACGGCTCGCCCGCTTGGCCGTGCCTGGCTGCGGCGTGGATTATCGGCCGGATAACGGACACGAGTCCGGAAAGACGCCCGAGCAATTCGAGAGCTTCCGAAATCTGATACACTGTGAGGGCCCCTCGGGGCCCAGCAATCGCTAAGTCGGGAAGTCGCGCGTGTGCGGCAATGGCAGGCGGGCGGCACAGTGAAGCCTTGCCTGATCAAAAGGGAGACAGGAAATGTCAGCCAGGATCGGTCTTTGGGAGCACTTCCGAAAGCTTGCGACTTTCAGCGGCCGGGAAGACCGGGCGAGCTTCTGGCCCTACGCCGCTCTGGCGCTGGGCGTCGTCATGGTTGCCGGTTCCCTCATGACCCTGCCGATGATGGCCTGGTTGATCCAGTCGACGCCGCAATTCGGCGCTCCCGATCCGGGAGATTTGAACGTCTTTGCGGAGGACGGAGACTTTTCGACTCCGGCGGCGGGCCAGCCTGCCGAACCTTCGCTGCCCCTCGGTTTCCTCGCGGCCTATCTCGCGGTGACTCTCGGCCTGGCGGTCCTGCTCTACGCCGCGGCGGTCTGCCGGCGCCTTCATGATCGCGGCAGATCGGGCGCCTGGGGCCTGATGCCGCTTCCGTTCTTCATCTATGTCTCGGTGCAATCGGTCCGGCTGGTCGATTCCCTGTCTCGAGCCGAGGAGCCGGACCTGACCCTGTTTTTGACCATCGCGGCGAGCAACGTCGTTGGTTGGGCGGCGCTCCTGGCGCTGGTCGTCCTGCTCGCCGCGGCGGGCGATCCGGGACCGAACCGCTTCGATGTTCCGGACTGAATGTTCTTGACTTGTTCTCATTTTCATGCGACACGATAGGCCTGCCCGAGTCGGCCCGTACACCCGGCGAAGGCGGGAATCCGGCGTAGGGGCTCGCCCCGAGGCCGGCGGCCGGCGCGAAGTCATCCGGGAACGTTTGAGCTCGCGTCACCCGAAGAGCCGTGCAGCGATGTCCCTCCCGAGGGAGTTCGAGGCGGCCCGACGAGCCGAAGTCCGGCGCCCATTGCGTTGAGGGCGTGAGGAAGGGTTGGAAGCTTTGCGCGGAAGACCTTTTCGAACCGGGGCCCAGCGAGCCCGGACGGAGCGAAGCCCGAAAGGCCGTGTCTTCACCCGAAGGCGGAGCCGGGCCCCGCAAGGGCGCGGAGCCGGAAGCCACTCAGCCTCCAGGAGGGGGCCGGAGCGGGACCCGGCGGCTCTTCATGAAAAAGCCTGGACGCTTTCGAGTTAACGACACGAAAGCAGCAAAAAGTCGTCCAGCCCCGGGTGCCCGTGGCAAGGACGCGCCGGCCGAAATTTCCCCATCCGGCAACGGAGGTACAACCGCGCGCCCCGTCATCCCGGCGAAGGCCGGGACCTCGGGGAGACCCGCCGAGACTTCCCGACACGAGGTCCCGGCTTTCGCCGGGATGACCATCTCGCTCCGAACCCGCCGCGAAGCGGCAATCCCTCCTTTTCTACGTCGTGCCTTTGCGCCTTCGCGCCTTCTCTCGAAAACCGGGTGACGCCACGCCCGATGACGAAGCCGCAGCCCCGGGCCGGGTGCAAGGCCGAGGTCCATCCCGGCCCGAGCATCCGATGCCCATCCTCAAGCCGCCGTGCCCGATCTTTTCGAAGAGAAGACACGAAGGCACGACGTAGGAAAAAGGGAGTGTCGCTCCGCGGCGGGAAAGAGCCGGCCCGGTTCGAAGCGAAGGCGCCCCGGCCGCATCGCGACGGGGACTCCCGCTTTCCACCGAGGGGCGGTAAGGGCGGTGGCGGAGGTGCCATGTCGGACGAAATGAAAGGCGGCTGCGCCTGCGGGAGGATCCGCTTTACGGCCAAGGTCGAGAATGACGAGGCCTATCTGTGCCATTGCCGGATGTGCCAGCGGTCCACCGGCGGAATCTCGATCGCCTTCACGGGCGTGAAGAAGGCCGACGTCGCCTGGGAGCAGGAGCCGGACTGGTACGTCTCCTCGCCCGTCGCCCGGCGCCCTTATTGCCGGGAGTGCGGAACCTCGCTCGGCTTCGCCTTTCCGGACAGCGAGAATATGGACCTCACCGTCGGCTCTTTCGACGATCCGTCGCGTTTCAGGCCGAAGCACCATTTCGGCGCCGAGAGCCTTCATCGCGCCTGGCTCAACACCGAAGGCCTGCCGGAGGTTCGAACCGATGAGTACAAGCCCCTCGTCGACCGCTGGCTGGAAGCGACCGGGAGGCTGCCGGATTGAGGGGCGCTCGGCTCGTCATGCCGGACCTGATCCGGCATCCATGAACACGCTCGTTACCGGTTTCATGCGGCGGTGTTCATGGACCCCGGATCAAGTCCGGGGTGACGGTTGCGGGGATGACGATTGATGGAAACGACCACCCACCGCTTCATCGCCTCCGACGGCGCCGAGCTCGCCTGGCACGAGCTGGGGGAGGGGAGGGCGCTCGTGCTCCTCCACGGCCTCTTCTCGAGCGCCGACATGAACTGGATCCGCTTCGGCCACGCCGCCGAGATCGCATCGCGCGGATTCCGGGTGATCATGCCGGACCTTCGAGCGCACGGCGAGAGCGCGGCGCCGCACGACGAGGCCTCCTATCCGCCCGACGTCCTCGCCCGCGACGGGCTCGAGCTGATCGCCCGGCTGGACCTCGCCGACTACGATCTCGGCGGCTACTCCCTCGGGGCCCGCACCTCCGTCCGGATGGCGATCATGGGCGCGCGGCCGCGACGGCTGGTGATCGCCGGAATGGGGCTTCGGGGATTGCTCGAGACCGGCCGGCGGTCGGACCATTTCCGGAAGGTGCTGACCGGAATGGGCACCCATGAGCGCGGCTCGAACGAATGGATGGCGGAAGCCTTCCTCAAGACCACCGGAGGCGATCCGCAAGCGCTTCTTCCGCTGCTCGGCAGCTTCGTCGATTCGACCGAGGCCGAGCTGCTCGGGATCGCGATTCCGACCCTCGTCCTTTCGGGGATCGAGGACCAGGACAACGGCCCCGCCGAAGACCTTGCCCAGCTTCTTCCCGACGCCCGTTTCGTCGAGGTTCCGGGCAATCATATGAACGCCGTCACCAGGCCCGAGCTGGGCCGGGCGATCGCCGATTTCCTCTCGCTTGATTCGACTCCGCGCGAGGCGCAATAGCCCGGGCAACCAGACCAGAAACGAGGATGCTTCCCCGATGAAAGCCACCGTATCCGCTCTCGCCCTCGCAATCTGCCTCGCGGGCTGTGCCACCGCGTCGAGCGGGGACGAAGTCGCCACCGCCACCGACGCCGCGGTCGAAGCCGCCGCCGGTCGCCTCGAGGAAGCCGCCGACCGAGCCGCCGCGGACGCGGCCGCCCCGACCGTCGAAGGCGCCCGGGCCTTCGTCGCCCGCGCCGAGAAGGAGCTGGGCGAGTTCGCGGTTCTCAACAGCAGGGCCCAATGGGTCAACGCCACCTACATCACCGACGACACCGACGCCCTGGCCGCGCATTTCGGGACGATCGGAACCGAGATGTCGGTGCGCTTCGCCAACGAGGCGGCGAAATATTCGAAGGTCGAAGGGCTCGACTACGACACGAAGCGCAAGCTCGACATCCTGCGCGGCGCGCTGGTGCTTCCGGCCCCGACGACGCCCGGGGCGGCGGCCGAGCTCAACACCATCGCGACCCGGCTGAGCTCCACCTACGGCAAGGGCCGGGGAACGCTGGGCGGCAAGGTGATGACCGGCAACGATCTCGAGGAGAAGATGGGGACGGTCCGCAACCCGGCCGAGCTCGAGGAGATGTGGACCAGCTGGCACTCCAATGTCGGCCGTCCGATGCGTCCCGATTACGTCCGTCTGATCGAGATCGCCAACCAGGGCGCCAAGGAGCTCGGCTACCCCGATACCGGCGCGATGTGGCGGTCGCGCTACGACATGTCGCCGGAGGAGTTCGCGGCGATGACCGATCGCCTGTGGAACGAGGTGAAGCCGCTCTACGACGAGCTTCACTGCTACACGCGCGGCAAGCTCAACCAGAAATACGGCAACGCGGTCCAGCCCGCGACCGGGCCGATCCGGGCCGACCTGCTCGGCAACATGTGGGCCCAGGAATGGGGCAATATCTACGACGTCGTCGCTCCCAAGGGGGCGGGGGATGTCGGCTACGACCTCACCGAATTGCTCGTCGCCAAGAAATATACGCCCGAGAAGATCGTCCGCGCCGGCGAAGGCTTCTTCACCTCGCTCGGCTTCGCTCCGCTTCCCGAGACCTTCTGGAAGAACTCGATGATCACGGCTCCGAGGGACCGCGAGGTGATCTGCCACGCCTCGGCCTGGGACGTGGACAATGTCGAGGATTTGCGCATCAAAATGTGCACCAAGGTCAATGCCGACGACTTCGTCACCGTCCATCACGAGCTCGGCCACAATTTCTACCAGCGCGCCTACAACAAGCAGCCTCTGCTCTACCTCGACAGCGCCAATGACGGCTTCCACGAAGCGATCGGCGACGCCATCGCCTTGTCGGTCACTCCCGAATATCTCGTCCAGGTCGGCCTCCTGCCGCGCAACAAGGTGCCCTCCGCGGACAAGGACATCGGCCTGCTCCTCCGCCAGGCGATGGACAAGGTCGCCTTCCTCCCGTTCGGCCTGCTCGTCGACAAATGGCGGTGGAAGGTGTTCAGCGGCGAGATCGCTCCGACCGGCTACGAGCAGGGCTGGAACGACCTTCGGCTTCAGTACCAGGGCATCGTCCCCCCGACCGCGCGCACCGAGGCGGACTTCGATCCCGGCGCCAAATATCACGTTCCCGCGAGCGTCCCCTATACCCGCTACTTCCTCGCCCGGATCCTGCAGTTCCAATTCTACCAGGCCGCCTGCAAGCAGGCCGGCTGGACCGGTCCGCTCCACCGCTGCTCCTTCTACGGCAACAAGGAAGTCGGCCAGAAGCTGAACGCGATGCTCGCGATGGGCGCCTCGAGGCCGTGGCCTGACGCGCTCGAGGCCTTCACCGGAACCCGCGAGATGTCCGGCCAGCCGATGCTGGAATATTTTCGGCCGCTGATGGGCTGGCTCCAGCAGCAGAACCGGGGGCGTAAATGCGGCTGGCAGGCCTAGCCGCGGCGCTTGCGCTGGCGGCGCTGCCCACGGGGGTGGCGGCGCAGGCAGTGCCGGTCGCGCTCGCTCCGGGCGAGGTGCTCCTGCAGGTGCATGCTTACGGCAGCCACCCGGCCCGGCCGGACGTCATGACGATCACCGCAGGCGTGGTGACGACCGCCGCCAGCGCACGCGAGGCCATGGCTGCCAATTCCGCGCTCGCCGGCCGGATCATCGATGCAGTCCGATCGCACGGAGTCGAGGCCCGCGACGCGAAGACCACCGAGATCAGCGTACAGCCCAGGTTCGAAGAGATGAGCGAGGACGAGGAAGAGAGGGCCCGGCGGGTGGGCCGTGCCCCGCGAATCCTCGGCTATGTCGCGAGCAACAGGCTGGAGCTGAGGCTTCGGGACCTCGCCAAGGCTCCGGATCTGATCGACGCCCTTTTCGCTGCGGGCGCCAACTCCGTGGACGGGCCGCGCTTCTCGCTCTCGGATCCGGCGCCTGCCGAGCGGCTCGCGCGCCGGGCCGCCGTCGCGGCCGCTCGCCAGGAGGCGGACACTTATGCCGAGGCGCTCGGAATGCGAGTCTCGCGCGTCCTTCGGGTGAGCGAAAGGGGCGACTTCGACTGGGAGGGAGGCGAAACGATCACGGTCACGGGCAGCCGGATCAGAAGGCCGAATCTCGAAGCGGGCGAATTGACCACGGGCATCTCCGTCTGGATCGACTACGCGATGGTGCCTCGCTGAATCCCGTCATGCTGAACTCGTTTCGGCATCCAGCGACGAGCCGCCTCATGGACGGAGAACTGGACCCTGAAACAAGTTCAGGGTGACGGCCGCTCCTAGCTCGGATGACCCTCGGCCTCGGCGGCGCCGGGCTCCGGCTTCGTCGTGGGATCCGGAGCCTTCTGACACGCCGCCTTCGCCTCCGTCGCGGTGATCGCAGCCGCCAGGACCTGGTTGACCGGCTTGCCCTCGCGGGCGCCGTTGCGCCGGGCCAGCGCCCGGGCGCCATAGACCGCCCCGGCGGCGGCCGCCGCGGCTCCGCCGGCGATTGCGGCCGCGGCCAGCGGGCTTCGCTTTATGTCCTCGGCCAGCTTCAAAGCCGCCGATTTGCCTTCCCGTTTGCCGGGCTTGTCGGAACTGGCAGCCATTGACGAATTTCCCCGCAGTCGGATCGAATCAGGCAGTCAACGCCTGTCCGGCCAAGGCGTTGCCTGCCTTCTTACAGCCGCTCGATCAGATAATCGGCGCTGCTCACGTTGAAGGCGCCGGGCTCCTCGACGTTGAGCTGCTCGACGACCCCGTCGTCGACGATGGCCGACCAGCGCGAGCCGCGCTCGCCGAGGCCGAACTTCGAGCCGTCCATGGTCAGTCCCATCGCCCGCGCCCAGTCGCCATTGCCGTCGGCGAGCATCGTCACCTTGCCCACGGCGCCCGCGGACTCGGCCCAGGCCTGCATGACGAACGCGTCGTTGACGGCGACGCAAGCGACCTCGTCGACCCCCTTCGAGGCGAGCTCGTCGGAGCGCTCGACGAAGCCGGGGAGGTGACGGGCCGAGCAGGTCGGAGTGAAGGCGCCCGGCACCGAGAAAAGGGCGATGCGCCGGCCGCGGAAATAATCCTCGCTGTCGATCGGCTGCGGTCCGTCTGCGCTCGCCTTCACCAAAGTCGCCTTGGGGAGCCTGTCGCCCACGTTGATGCTCATCTCGGCTTCCTTTCGTTTCATCGTCAAGATCGGCGCCGCCCTAGCAGCGCACTTCGTCCGCGCCTATAGCAGGAGCAATGGACCAGCCGCCTTTCCTCTCGGGTCAGCTCCTTCTCGCAATGCCGGGCATCGGGGACCCGCGCTTCGAGAAGGCCGTCATCGCCATGTGCGTCCACGACGGGAACGGAGCGCTCGGGATCGGCCTCGGCCGGATCGTCCCCCGAATCAGTTTCCACGACCTGCTCGGCCAGCTCGACATCGAGCCGGGCGTCGCTCCCGACGTCCCGATCCACGCCGGCGGCCCGGTCCAGCCGCAGCGCGGCTTCATCCTCCATTCGAACGACTGGGGCGGCCAGGAGTCGATCGAGGTGGACGGCCGCTGGGCGCTCACCGCGACGCTCGACATCCTTCGCGCCATCGCCGAGGGGCGGGGCCCGAGCCGCTGGCTCGCGGCGCTGGGCTATGCCGGCTGGGGCGCGGGCCAGCTCGAGGAGGAGCTGCGCGGCAACGGCTGGTTCGCCACGCCCGGCAACGACGAGCTCCTCTACGCCTGCGACGTCGACAACCGCTGGTGCGAGGCGTTCAGGAGCGCCGGAGTCGACACTCGGATGCTGACGGCGGATTTCGGAACGGCCTGAGCAGCGCGAGCGGGTCTATCGTCATCCCGGCGAAAGCCGGGACCTCGGGGAGACCCGCCAAGACTTTCCGACCCGAGGTCCCGGTTTTCGGGTTACCATCAGACTAGTACTTTGATGGGGTCCCTCCGGGATGACGGGAGCGCGCGTGGAGGCCGCTTCTGTCGGCGCCGTTCGTTTTTCCCTGCGTGACGAGGGGCTTAACCATTTCCTCTCATCCTTCCCCAACCCGCCCGTGAAACCTTCGCGGCTCGCGGCGTGTGGATGCGTCCGCGTGTGGAAGGGGACTGACAATGAACAAGGATATCCTGAAGGGGGCGCTCGGCCTCGCGGCGGCGGCACTGGCCTGGGCCCAGCCGGCGAGCGCCGCGATGTCGTGCTGGGACCAGCATGGGACTGCGGCGGCGAAGATCCGCAACCTCCAGTCGAGGCTGATGGTGGCGACCCTGCGCTGCCGTGCGATGGGGATCGACGTGAGCACCGCCTATAACGATTTCGTGCTGATCAACCGATCGACGCTACAGGAGGCCAACGGAGTGATCAGGGCGCAGTTCGACAGCGGCTACGGCTCGGAGGGCCAGCGCTTCTACGACAGCTTCGCCACAGCGCTGGCCAATCGCTACGGCGCCGACGCCACCAGCGTTTCGGTGTGCGAGGAGACGGCCGGAATTGCCGCCGAGGCCGTCGCCGCGAAAGGCGATGTCGGACTTCTGGTCGGCCTCGCCGACCGGGTCGGAGGCTCTCCGGAGCTACCGGGCGGGGTCTGCCCGATCACCTTGACGGCGCGATAGCGTCATCGCGAGGAGTGTAGCGACGAAGCAATCCAGCCTCCCGCGACTGCGCGACTGGATTGCTTCGCTTCGCTCGCAATGATGGCCTTCTCGCTTCACATATAAAGATATCTTTATATTTGCATTAGCGCTCGGTTGGAGCTAGAGCGCCGGCTTGCGACCGCCCCTCTTGCCGGCGGTCTTTTCTTTGCGACAGGAGACCTAAGTGGCGACCCAGGCCCAGACCCGTTTTGACGATTATGTGATCCGCGACATCGGCCTGGCCGATTACGGCCGCAAGGAAATCGAGATTGCCGAGACCGAGATGCCGGGCCTGATGGCGCTTCGCGAGGAGTTCGGAGCCTCGCAGCCGCTCAAGGGCGCCCGGATCACCGGCTCGCTCCACATGACCATCCAGACCGCCGTCCTCATCGAGACCCTGACCGCGCTCGGAGCGACGGTCCGCTGGGCCTCGTGCAACATCTTCTCGACCCAGGACCATGCCGCCGCCGCCATCGCCGCGACCGGCGTGCCCGTCTTCGCCGTAAAGGGCGAGACCCTCGAGGAATATTGGGACTATGTCGTTCGGATCTTCGACTGGGGCCAGGACGAGACCTGCAACCTGATCCTCGACGACGGCGGCGACGCCACGATGTTCGCGCTCTGGGGTGCCAGGGTCGAAGCCGGCGAAGAGCTTCTGACGCCCGAGAATGAGGAAGAGGAGGTCTTCGTCGCCACCCTGAAGCGCTTCATCGCCGAGCGTCCGGGCTACCTCACCAAGACCGTCCAGGCGATCAAGGGCGTCTCCGAGGAGACCACCACCGGAGTCCACCGGCTCTACGAGCTCGCCAAGAAGGGCAAGCTTCCCTTCCCGGCGATCAACGTCAACGACAGCGTCACCAAGTCGAAGTTCGACAATCTCTACGGCTGCAAGGAGTCGCTGGTCGACGCCATCCGCCGCGGCACCGACGTCATGCTGGCCGGCAAGGTCGCGACCGTCGCCGGCTTCGGCGACGTCGGCAAGGGCAGCGCCCAGTCGCTTCGCAACGGCGGCGCCCGGGTCCTCGTCACCGAGGTCGATCCGATCTGCGCCCTTCAGGCGGCGATGGAGGGCTTCGAGGTCGTGACGATGGAAGAGGCCGTGAAGCGCGCCGACATCTTCGTCACCGCCACCGGCAATGCCGACGTCATCACCGTCGACCACATGCGGGCGATGAAGAACATGGCGATCGTCTGCAACATCGGCCACTTCGACAGCGAGATCCAGATCGGCGCGCTCCAGAACATGAAGTGGACCGAGATCAAGCCGCAGGTCGACGAGGTCGAGTTCCCGGACGGCAAGAAGATCATCGTCCTCTCGAAGGGCCGCCTCGTGAACCTCGGCAACGCCACCGGCCACCCGAGCTTCGTCATGTCGGCGAGCTTCACCAACCAGACGCTCGCCCAGATCGAGCTCTGGACCAAGGCCGAGACCTACAAGAACGACGTCTACGTCCTCCCCAAGCACCTCGACGAAAAGGTCGCCGCGCTCCACCTCGAGAAGCTGGGCGTCAAGCTCACCAAGCTGACCGAGAAGCAGGCGAGCTACATCGGAGTGCCCACCGAAGGCCCGTTCAAGCCGGACCATTACCGCTACTGACGGGACGGGCCCGGCCGACGCCGGGCCGGCCCGTCATCCCGGCGAAGGCCGGGATCCCAGGGGGTGAAGAGCGCAGCGCTCTTCGCTCGCTAGGCGAGCAGCTTGAATCGTCATCCCGGACTTGATCCGGGATCCACCTTCTTCAAGCCAGCGTAGTTCGACAAGAAGATGGATGCCGGATCCAGTCCGGCATGACGAAGCGGATGAACTTCATCATCCACCGCTCCAGGATTGGCCTCTCGACCTCTGAGCTATTTTTACGCAAGACCTGACCCCGATTCCCTCTTAAAGCCCCTCCGAAAAGCTCGGAGGATGCGCATGAAATATCGGGTGACGGCGGCGATCGCCGCTTTTCTGGCGGCCACTCAGGCGAGCGGACAGGCGCCGCCCAGGGACACGCCGGCGCCGACTCCCCCGGTCCAGGAAACCCAGGCGCCCGAGAATCAGGCGACCAATCCCGAGCAGCGCACCACCGGCCCGCTTCCGCCCGCCGCGGCCCGCACCCCCGCCAGCCAGCCCGACAAGCCCGTCAAGTGGAACGTCAACGCGCCTCCCGGGATGACCACCCGGCAGGTCCCGATCAACGTCGACAACGGCACCTGGATGAACGTCGACGTCTCGCGCGACGGACGGACGATCGCCTTCGACCTGCTCGGCGACATCTACACCATGCCGATCGGCGGAGGGACTCCGACCCGGATCGCGGAAGGGCTGGCCTTCGAGCATCAGCCGCGATTCTCGCCGGACGGGCGCCGCATCGCCTTCACCTCCGACCGGGGGGGCGGCGACAATATCTGGATCATGAACGTCGACGGCTCCGACAAGCGCCAGCTGACCAAGGAGGATTTCCGGCTTCTCAACCAGCCGAGCTGGAGCCCCGACGGACGCTTCATCGTCGCCAAGAAGCATTTCACCACCGGCCGCTCGCTCGGCACCGGCGAGGTCTGGCTCTACCATGTCTCGGGCGGGGCCGGAGTGCCGCTCGTCAAGAAGCCCAACGAGCAGCACCAGAAGGAGCTCGGCGAGCCGATCTACGCGCCCGACGGCAAGAGCGTCTACTTCACCCGCAACGTCACTCCCGGCGCGATCTTCGAATATGCCCAGAACTCGAACACCAACCTGTTCGAGATCCAGCGCTACGAACTGGAGTCGGGCGAGGTCACGACGGCGGTGTCCGGAGCCGGCGGCTCGGTGCGTCCGGCGCCCTCGCCGGACGGCAAGAAGATCGCCTTCGTCCGCCGCGAGCGGGCCCGGTCCAAGCTCTACGTCAAGGACCTCGAGTCCGGCGAGGAGCGCAAAATCTACGACGATCTCGACCAGGACGTCCAGGAGACCTGGGCCGTCACCGGGGTCTATCCGAACATGGCCTGGACCCCGGACGGCCGGAGCGTCGTCTTCTGGGCCGGGGGCAAGCTTCGCCGGGTCGACGCAAACGGCGGAGCGGCGAGCGAGATCCCCTTCCGGGTGAACGACACCCGGATCGTCATCGATGCCCAGCACCCGCAGATCGAGGTCGCGCCCGACCGCTTCCAGACGAAGATGCCGCGCTGGGCGAGCGTCTCTCCCGACGGCCGGCAGGTGGTGTTCGAGACTCTCGGAAGGCTCTGGGTCAAGCCCACCGCCGGGGGTGCGGCGAGGCCGCTGGTGAAGGGCGGCGACGAGGAGCTCGAGCTGTTCCCGGCCTGGTCGCGCGACGGCCGGACGATCGTCTATGTCGGCTGGACCGACCGGGGTCTCGGCCGGATCCGGACCGTCGCCGCGGGAGGCGGATCGGCGCGCGAGGTGACGGCCCAGCCCGGCCACTACGCCCGCCCGCAATTCTCGCCCGACGGCAAGACGATCGTCTTCGAGAAAGGGCAGGGGGGTTACCTCACCTCGCCGCGCTGGTCGGAAAATCCGGGTATCTACCGGGTCGCGGCCGCCGGCGGGACTCCGGTGCGGGTCGCCTCGGAGGGCGGAGCTCCGCAATTCGGAGCCTCGAACGACCGCCTGTTCATGATCGCAAGCGCCGGCGGGAAGCGCCAGCTGGTCAGCACCGACCTGAACGGCGAGGCCAAGCACGTCCATTCGACGGGCGAGATGGTCAGCGACTACCAGGTCTCGCCCGACGGCCAGTATCTCGCCTTCCGGCAGAACTACCAGGCGTTCGTCATGCCGCTGATGCCCGGAACTCAGGACGTCGCCGTGGACGCCAAGGGCGGTCCGCTTCCGGTCACCCGGGTCAGCGCGGTGGGAGCCGAGTTCATCCACTGGTCGGGCGGCGGTCGAAGGCTCCACTGGAGCACCGGCCCGACCGTCTACACGGTCGATACCGCGGCCCTGTTCGGATCGGCCCCGCCGGCCGAGAACGCCCCGAAGTTCAAGCCGCCGGAGACCGGCCTGTCGCTGTCGATGGAGGTCGCCGCCGACCGTCCGAGCGGCACCGTCGCGCTGACTGGAGCCCGAATCGTCACCATGGCCGCGGCCGATGGCGGGGTCATCGACGACGGGGTCATCGTGGTTAGAGGCGACCGGATCCTTGCCATCGGCCCGCGCGGGCAGGTGAGCATACCGGCGGCTGCCAGGACCGTCGACGTGACCGGAAAGACGATCATTCCCGGCCTGGTGGACGCCCATGCCCACGGCCCCCAGGGCCAGGACGATCTCATCCCGCAGCAGAACTGGTCGTCGATCGCCAATCTCGCAATGGGCTCGACGACGATCCACGATCCCTCGGCCCGGGCCGCCGAGATCTTCGCCGCGTCCGAGATGCAGCGCGCCGGCAAGATCCTCGCGCCTCGAATCTTCTCGACCGGCGAGATCGTCTACGGCGCCAAGGCCGCCGACGTCTATGCGGAGATCAACACGTTCGAGGATGCCCTCGCCCACGTCCGCCGCCTGAAGGCGCAGGGCGGGCACAGCGTCAAGAATTACAACCAGCCGAGGCGCGAGCAGAGGCAGATGGTCGTCGCCGCGTCGCAGCGGGAGGGGATGGAGGTCGTTCCGGAAGGCGGCTCGCTCTACACGATGGACATCTCGCTCATCCAGGACGGCAACGCCACCCTCGAGCACAATCTTCCGGTCGCGATCTTCTACGACGACGTCGTCAGCCTCTGGAGCCAGACCAGGACCAACTACACGCCCACCCTGGTCGTCGCTTATGGCGGTCTCGCCGGCGATCCCTATTGGCGCCAGCATATGGAGGTCTGGAAGCATCCTTTGCTTTCCAGGCACGCTCCGCCCACCTTGCTCGCCGCCCAGAACGTCCGGCGGACGATGGCGCCCGAGGAGGATTTCGTCGACGACGACACCGCCCGCGAGGCCAAGAAGCTCGCCGACCGCGGAGTCCAGGTGGCGATCGGCGCCCACGGCCAGCAGGCGGGGCTCGGCCCGCACTGGGAGATGTGGTCTTTCGTGCGGGGCGGCTGGAGCCCGGTCGAGGCGCTTCGCGCCGGAACCATCGCCGCGGCCACCTCGCTCGGCTACGCCCGCGACGTCGGCTCGCTCGAGGCGGGCAAGCTCGCCGATCTCGTCGTCCTCGACGCCGATCCGACCGTCGACATCCGAAACAGCGACAAGGTCCACCGGGTGATGCTTGGCGGCCGCCTCTACGATCCGGTGACGATGAACGAGGTCGTGACCGGAAGCCGGGCGCGAGCGCCCTATTGGTGGGAGAATTAATCTCCTCTCTCCCGTAACCACCAGAGAGGGAATTACTCGGCGACACTCCCTTCCGGAGCCCGGTGACGCCGGTTAGAGAGGCTTTCCATGCTCAGCCTCTCCCCCTCGTCGCTCGCAGCGATCGCGCTCGTCTCGGGCGCCTGGCTGGCGCTCGCGGTCTGGGCGACCCTCCGAGGGCTCGGGCACGGACGCCTGGCGGAAGAGCGGATCGACGCGACCCGCCACCATGAGGCGCTGCTCGCCGCGTCCCCCGCAATCCCGCTCGTCGTCCGGCGCGACGGCAGCCTCGACGAGGCGGGACGGATCGCGCTCGCGCTCGGCCTGGAGCAGGTCCCGGCCCGGCTCGACGAGCTTTCAGCGGCCTTCGCCGAGGCGGACGCCCAGGCGCTGCTCGGCGGGATCGAGGCCGCGGCAGCGGCAGCGGGCGAGTTCGAAATGTCGCTTCGGCCGACCGGCTCCACCCGGGTCTACCGGGTGCGGGGCGGCCCGGCGCCCTCTTCCTACCCGCCGGGCACAGTCCTCGTCTGGCTTACGGACTCGACCGCCGGCGAGGAGGAGATGGCCGCGCTTCGCGAGCGCAGCGAAAGGCTCGCCGCGGCGCTCGACGCGCTCTCCGGACTGATCGAGGCCGCGCCCTTCCCGATCTGGCACCGGGGCCCGGACCTCCGGCTCGCGATGGTCAACAGCGCCTATGTCGCGGCGGTCGAGGCCGAGGACGGCCGGGCGGTGATCGAGGGCTCGATCGAGCTGGTCGACGACGGCGAGGCGGCCGCGATCGCGGAGGCCGCCGCCGTCCGCCAGAGCGGCCAGGCCAACGCCCGAAATGTGCCCGCCACGGTCGGCGGCGAACGGCGGATGATGCGCGTCGTCGAAGTGCCTCTCGGTGAGGCCGGGGTCGCCGGTTATGCGATCGACGTCGAGGATCGCGAGCAAGCCCGATCGGACCTCGCGCGCTTCGTCCACGCCCAGCGCGACATGCTCGACCGACTGTCCGCCGGAGTCGCCCAGTTCGCCCGTGACCGCGGCCTGATCTTCTCGAACCAGCCCTTCGCCAGGCTCTTCGCCCTGAGGCCCGATTTCCTCGCCGACCGGCCCGAATTCAACCGCCTGCTCGACGCGATGCGCGAGACCGGCCAGCTTCCGGAAGTCCGCGACTATCCCGAGTGGAAGAAGGAGCATGACCGCTGGTTCACCGGCGGACTGGCCGCCGAGGAGGAGGACTGGCTTCTGCCCGGGGGCCGCCATCTCCGGGTCGTCGCTCAGCCCCTGCCGGACGGCGGGCTTCTTCTCATCTTCGAGGATCGCACCGAGCAGCTTCGGCTCGCCTCCGCCCGGGACACCCTGCTCCGGGTCCGGACCGCAACTTTCGACAATCTGTTCGAGGCGGTCGGAGTGTTCGCGTCCGACGGGCGGCTTCACCTGTGGAACAACCGCTTTCGTTCATTGTGGGAGTTCGACGAGGAGCAGCTGGCCGGCAATCCGCGCATCGACGCGCTCACCCCCCATATCGGCAAAAAGCTCAGGAATTCGAGCCATGCCGCCCTGGTGCGGGAGCTGGTCCGAAGCGCAACGGTCGAGCGCAAGCAGCGCAACGGCCGGGTCGCGTTCACCGACGGCCGTGAGTTCGAGTTCGCCGCCGTTCCGCTGCCCGACGGCAACGCCCTTTTCACGATGCTCGACGTCACCGCCAGCCGGACGGTCGAGGCCGCGCTGAGGGAGCGCACCCAGGCGCTCGAGCAGGCGGACCGGCTCAAGACCGCGTTCGTCTCCAACATGAGCTACGAGCTTCGCACTCCGCTGACGTCGATCGGCGGCTTCGCCGAGATGCTCGCCGGCGGCTATGCGGGCGAGCTCCAGCCGACCGCCTCCGAATATGTCGCCGCCATCCTCGACTCGGTCGCCCGGCTCGGCGCATTGATCGACGACGTGCTCGATTTGACCCAGAGCGACAGCGGCAGCCTCCTTCTCGCCGAGGACAAGGTCGATCTCGGCAGGCTGTGCGCCGAGGCGGCCGACGGCTTTCGCGGTCAGGCGGAGAAGAAGGCGATCGATTTCGCCGTCGAGATCGAATCGGGCGCGGGCTCGATCGCAGGCGATCGCGCCCGCCTCCGTCAATCGCTCGACAACGTGCTCAAGAACGCCTTCGCTTACACGCCGGAAGGGGGCCGGGTCCTCCTCCACGCTTCCGGCAACCGCAAGGCCGCCGCGATCACCGTGTCGGACAATGGCCGCGGAATCGCTCCGGCGGACCAGCCCGGAGTCTTCGACCGCTTCTCGCGCACGGCCGAGCCGCGCGGCGCCGACGGAGCGGCGCTCGGCCTCGGCCTTCCGCTCGCCAAGCAGTTTGTCGAGGCCCATGGCGGGACCATCGAGCTCCTTTCCGAGCCGGGCGAGGGCACCACGGTCACTCTCCGGCTGCCCCGGAAGCGGACGTGAGGAACGTCAGGCTCCATCGACGTTCAACCCCTCTCCCGCGGAAGGCGGGAGAGGGGCAGTTGCCGACGGAATGTCGGTAGACCCTTGGCCTCGCCGTCCATGATCCTTGCGGGCCCCGAAGAAACCGAGGCGCTTGGCCGCCGGCTGGCCTTCCAGCTCCGCCCCGGAGACGTCGTCGCTTTGTTCGGGGACCTGGGTGCCGGCAAGACCACCCTGGCGCGCGGAATACTCGCGGGCCTCGGCCATGAGGGCGAGGTCGCGAGCCCGACCTTCCCGATCGTCATTCCCTACGAGACGCTTCGGCTGCCGGTCTGGCACGTCGATCTCTACCGCCTCGAAGATCCCGCGGAAATCGACGAGCTCGCCCTCGACGAGGCGCTTGAGGACGGGATCCTGGTCGTCGAATGGCCGGAGCGGATGGGTCTCGCTTTGTGGTCCCATTCCCTTCGCCTCACCCTGCGCCGGCAAGGGGAGGGCGCCCGCGCCTTGACAGCGGAGGTGCCCGCCGCTTGGGAGGCGCGATGGCCGCCCCGATGATTCCGCCCGAAGCGGCGCCGGATTTCCTTGCACTTCATGGCTGGGACGGCGCCGAGATCCTACCGCTCGCCGGCGACGCGAGCTTCCGGCGCTATTTCCGGATCCACCGCGCCGGCGAGACCGCGGTGCTGATGGACGCTCCGCCCGAGCATGAGGATATCGGGCCTTTCCTTTCCGTCGCCGGCCACCTCCTCGACCGCGGCTTCTGCCCGCCGCGGCCGCTTGCCATCGACCGCGAAAAGGGCCTCCTCCTGCTTGAGGATTTCGGCGACGACCGGGTTGGCCCGCTGCTCCAGCGCGAGCCGCATCGGGAGCGTGAAATCTATGAGAGCGCCGTCGACATCCTCGCGCGCCTGGCAGCGCAGCCGGCTCCGGCCGACCTGTCGCCCTATGACGGACAGGCGATGGAGCGGGAAGTTGGGCTCTTTCCCGAATGGTACGCGTCCGCGCTCGACATGCAGGTGGACGAGGCGGGGTTCATCGAGGCCTGGCGGCAGGTCTGGGACGACGTCCTCCGGATCGTCCGGGCCGATCCGGTGCTGGTCCTTCGCGATTATCACGCCGACAATCTGATGGTCCTTCCCGGCCGGTCCGAGCTCGGCCTGCTCGATTTCCAGGACGCTTTGGCCGGCCATCCCGCCTACGACCTCGTCTCTCTGCTCCAGGATGCGCGCCGCGACGTGTCGCCCGAGCTCGAGGAGACGATGATCGATTTCTACTGCGAGCGCGCCAACGTCGCAGACCGCGACACCTTCCGTGCCCATTACGAAATCCTCGGAGCACAACGTAACACCAAGATCCTGGGCATCTTCACGCGCCTCTGGAAGCGTGACGAAAAGCCTTTCTACCCGACCATGCACCCCCGCATCTGGGGCTATGTCGAGCGCAACCTCGCCCATCCCGCGCTCGCTCCGGTGCGCGCCTGGTTCGATTCCAACGTCCCGCCGGAATATCGAAACGACGCCTGCCTCAGGAAGATCTACGCATGAACCGCCATCGCCGGCCGCTCGCACTCCGGCCGGTGCCGGCCGGAGACGTCCCGAAGACGGCGATGGTGATGGCCGCGGGCCTCGGCAAGCGGATGCGGCCGCTCACCGCGACCCGCCCCAAGCCCCTGGTCGAGGTCGCCGGCAAGCCGCTGCTCGATCATTGCCTCGACCGGCTCCGGGCCGCCGGCGTCGAGAAGGTCGTGGTCAACGTCCATTATCTCGCCGACGCTCTCGAAGCCCATCTCAACAATCGGGTGCAAGACCTCGAAATCGCGGTGTCCGACGAACGCTCCCAATTGCTCGAGACGGGCGGTGGACTTGCCAAGGCACTGCCACTGATCGACTCCGACCCGTTTCTCGCCGTCAACTCCGACAATCTCTGGATCGATGGTCCGGTCGACTCGCTTCGGCTGCTCGCGAGCGGCTGGGACGATTCCGGGATGGATGCCCTTCTCCTGCTCGTCCCGCTCGCCCGGGCCTATTGCCACAAGGGGCAGGGCGACTTCCACATGAGCTCGGGCGGGGTCCTCAAGCGGCGCAAGCCGGGCGGGGTGGCGCCGTTCGTCTACACCGGGATCCAGATGGTGTCGAAACGCCTGCTCGAAGGCGAAATACCGGACGGCCCGTTTTCGACCAACCTGCTTTGGGATCGCGCGATCGCCAAGGGCCGGCTGTTCGGAGCCGTCCACGAAGGGCTTTGGTTCGATGTCGGCGCCCCGGCGAACATCAAGCAGGCCGAGGAAGTGCTCGGGCATTCCTGATCCAGCCGCCGCCATCGAGGCCGAATCCATTCGAGGCCCGTCACGGCCCGAGGCGGCCTTTTGTCGAGGCCTGGATCATGTTATGTTCCGCCGATGTCACCGGTCCGCCCCCCTGCCGAGAACGGCCGCCGGAAGGCCACAGGTGCGACACCGAAAAGTTCCTTCGTCTCAACTCCATGAGAAGCCGGAACTTCGGAACTTCCGTGTCGCTCCAGTCGCTCTTCGCGGTCGGCCGGGAGTGACCTCGTGAGCAAGGTCCGCCCGAGCGTCTTCACCATCCCGCCGCACCGCGCCTTCGCCGACGCGCTCGCGGCCGGATTGATCGCGCGGTTCGGCCGGGGCGACACCGGCCTGGCCCAGGGACTGGTCCTGGTCCCCAACAACCGCGCGGCCCGGGCGATCGCCGACGCCTTCGTCAGGCGCTCGGGCGGAGGCCTTCTCCTGCCCAGGCTCGTTCCCGTCGGCGACCCCGAGCTTGACGAGCGGATCGGCGGGGCGCTCGAACCGCTCGGCGAAGAAGGCGAGCTTCAGCCCGCGGTCGAGCCGCTCGAGCGGCTCTTCCTCCTCGCCCACCTCGTCCAGCAGCATGTCGGCGGGATCGATGCCGCCGAAGCCCTTAGGCTCGCCGAGGATCTCGCGCGCACTCTCGATCAGCTACTGGTCGAGGGGGTCGCGCCGTCGAGCCTCGGATCCTTCGCCGAGGACCTGCCCGATCTGTCGCTTCACTGGCAGGCTTCGCTCGACCGGCTCGCGGTCATTCTCGACCAATGGCCGCGCCTGCTCGCCGAACGGGGCCGGATCGACCTCGCGGACCGGCGCAACCGTCTGCTCGAGGCGGTCGCCCGGCGCTGGCGCGATGCGCCGCCGCGCGGCTTCGTCGCGGCGGCCGGAATCAGCAGCACGGCCCCCGCAATCGCCGGACTGCTTCGAACCGTCTCCCGGCTCGACAAGGGGCTGGTCGTCTTCCCGGGGCTGGATCTGGCAATGGCCGGCGAGGAGTGGGATTCGCTCGGCCCGCACGAGCCGGACGAGGCGACCGGCCTGAAGCGCCGGCCCATCGAGACCCATCCCCAATTCCACCTCAAGCTCCTGCTCGACCGGATGGGCGTTGGCCGGGCGGAGGTCGAGGCCTGGCGATGGGGCGGCGGCCGCGACGCTCCGGCGGCCCGCAGCCGGGCCATCGCCAACGCCATGAAGCCGGCTGCCTTCACCGACCGCTGGCAGGACCTGCCGCCGGCCGAGCGGCGGCTGACCGGGGTCCGGGCGCTCGAGCTTGCCGATCCGGCCGAGGAAGCCCAGACGATCGCGATCGCTCTTCGCGAAGCCCTGGAGACCCCGGGCCGGACCGCCGCTCTCGTGACCCCCGACCGGAATCTCGCCCGGCGGGTCTCCACTCACCTCAGGCGCTGGGGAGTCGAGGCCGACGACAGCGCCGGCCGCCCGCTCTCCCAGCTCGCTCCGGGCACTCTTCTTCTGGCGCTCGCGACGGCGGCCGCGGAGCAATTCGCTCCGGTGCCGCTGCTCGCCTTGCTCAAGCACCCCCTGGTCATGAAGGGGGAGGGCAGGCTCGACTGGCTCGAGGGCTCGAGGGCTCTCGACGTCGCTCTCCGGGGGCCTCGGCCGGCGGCGGGGCTGGACGGGATTTCGGATTATCTTTCGGATCGGAGCGGACGCGATTCCGAGCGGCGCGAGCGCGCTTCGCGGTGGTGGAGCAAAGTGGCGCCGAGGCTTCGCGCCCTGGAGCGCGGCTTCGCGGTCGAGCGGGCGGGCCTTCCGGCGCTGCTCGGCCTCTTGCGCGAGTCGGCCTCCGAGCTCAGCGGCGACGAGGCCTGGGCGGGCCCGGCCGGCCGCGCCGCCGCGGAACTGCTCGAATCCGCCGAGCCCGCTTCGCTCCACGGGCCTTCCCGATTGTCCCCGGCGAGCCTTCCGGCCCTGGTCGAGCAATTGCTCGCCGCGGTCGCGGTTCGGCCGCCCTTCGGCCAGCATCCGCGCCTCTTCATCTGGGGCCTGATCGAAGCCCGGCTCCAATCCGCCGACCTCGTCATCCTGGGCGGGCTGAACGAAGGGGTCTGGCCGCAACTGCCGACCCCGGACCCCTGGCTCGCCCCCCGGGTCCGAAGGGATCTCGGGCTTCCCGGCCTGGAGCGGCGGATCGGCCTTTCCGCGCACGATTTCGCGAGCGCGCTCGGCGGCCGCGAAGTGCTCGTCACCCGGGCCCGGCGCGACGCCCGGTCCCCGGCCATCGCGTCGCGTTTCTGGCTGAGGCTGGAGGCGATGACCGCCGGAATCACCCGGTCGCCCCGGCACCGGAGCTGGGCGCGGGCGCTCGACCGGCCCGATGCCTTCCTCCCGGCCGCCCGACCGGCGCCCCGGCCGGCCGCCGAGCTTCGCCCGCGGCGGATCGCGGTCACCGACGTCGACCGCCTCAAGGCCGATCCCTTCGCCTTCTACGCGCGCAAGATGCTCGCGCTGTCCCCGCTCGACCCGATCGACGCCGACCCCAGCGCCGCCTGGCGCGGAAGCGCGGTCCACAAGGTGCTGGAAGCCTGGATGAAGGACGACGGCTGCGAACCTTCGAAGCTCAGGCCCCGGGCAGAGGCCCTGCTTGGCGATTCCTCGGCCCACCCGCTGATGCGCGCTTTGTGGCAGCCCCGACTGCTCGAGGCGATCGACTGGATCGCGGCCGAGATGGCTCGAAACCTGGCCTCCGGTCGCCGCCCCGCCGCGGCCGAAGTGAAGGGCAAATGCGAGCTTCACGGAGTCGTTCTCCACGGCGAAGCCGACCGTATCGACCGGCTCGCCGACAAAAGCCTCGCCATCGTCGACTACAAGACCGGGACTCCGCCCGGGCCGAAGGCGGTGGCCGAGGGCTATGCGATGCAGCTCGGTCTTCTCGGACTCATCGCGGAACGCAAGGGATTCGAGGGAATAGAAGGGGTTCCGGGCTGTTTCGAATATTGGTCCTTAGCGCGAAAGTCGGGCAGGCTCGGCTATGTGTCGAGCCCTGTGACGAGCCGCGGCGGGATCGACGTCGCGGATTTCACGACGATGGCGGCACGCAATTTCCTGGGCGCCGCCGCGCGCTGGCTGACCGGCGACGAGCCCTTCACGGCGAAGCTCCACCCCGAGCACGCGCCGTACGGCGAATATGACCAGCTGATGCGCCTCGACGAATGGTACGGGCGGGAGTGAGCGTCGTCCCAGCGGAGGCTGGGACCCCAGGGGGTGAAATGCGCGGCGTTCTTCACCCGCCGGGGCCCCAGCCTTCGCTGGGGCGACGGGGGGCCCACGCCCTCGCCCCAAACCTGCTAACCCCGCTCGCCGGCTCTCATCGCGAGCTGCATCCGGCGCTCGTGGTGCGCGGGTGCGCGGGGAGTCGACCGGGCATATCCCGAACGGCCCTGGACGCAGCGGTCCCGGACGGCGCCCGAGCAGCGCGGATAGCCCTTGGCCGCCTGCACGTCCGCGGCAACGTCGATCCGCGCCGGCTTCGGCCTGGCCGGCTTGGCCGCGGCGGCCGGAGCGCTTCCCTTCTGCGAGTCGGCCGCGACCACCGAGTCGAGCTCGCCGCCCGGAGCGACGCTCGCGCCGGTCGAGGGCGGCGTGTTCGCGGTGGCGAGGAGAAGCCCCCCCGCGGCCAGGATCAGTCTTTTCATTCGGCTCTCCCTTGTCGGCGGCTCGAGCTCGGCGCCGTTTTGCGTCAACACCTTATCACCGCGGGCTTCGTACTTCTACCGTGACGTCATGGCGTCAAGAGCCGCTGGGCCGAGCGAATCCCATAGCGAAACGCCCCGGCCATGAAGACCGGGGCGTTCCGTCGTTGCGAGGAGCGAAGCTTCGCTCCCAATGACGCTTAGCGGCAGCTGCGCCGGCTGCTCACCACGTTGCGCTGGACGTGGCGGCCGAGAAGAGCGCCGACGGCGGCGCCGAGCACGGTGCCGGTGGTGCGGCTTCCGCGGCCGGCGATCTCACGGCCGGCAAGGGCGCCCGCGGCTCCGCCGACGACGAGGCCGGTGGTGCCGTTCGACTTGCGGCAATAGGTTCGACCGTCGGATCCGCGCCAGGTCTTGCCGTGGTAGACTCCTTGGGCGAACGCCGGAGCGGCGGGCAAAGCCGGGACCGTCAGTGTGGCGGCGGAGAGTGCCAGGACGAGGGTACGCATCACGAAACTCCTTTTTGAACTGAGGAGCGTCTAGCCCGAGTCCCTTGAGCGCGGCCTGAACCCGGCCGACAGGCGAGGTTCATCTTTTCGATCAGGGACTTATCGGTCGGTGTTGCGCTTCTTGGCGTAGAGCAAGGCGGCTACGATCGCCGCCGATCCGATCCCGATCGCGGCGCCGGTCACCAGGTGCTTGGTCCGCCGCGCTCCGTCGGGGGCAGCGATTCCGCTCTCTTCCGCGCCGTCCTTGCCGGCGCCGGAGGCCTGGTCGCCGACGGCTGCGTCTTGCGGATAGGAAGGCTGGCGGGACATAAGCGGGCTCCGTGGGTTTGCTCGTCCTCCATCTAGTCGCCACCGGCCGCGCCCGCCAGCCCCGCGCCAGCTTGATTTAATCCGCCGCTCAGGCTACAGGCGCGCCATCCCACATGCAGGGCCATCATACCGGTGCCCGCCCTACCCTGGACCTGATCGGGGGACGGCGGGTCTCTCGGCCCTGCAGAGGCATAACCGGAAGGAGAAAGACCATGGCGTCCACCGACGTCACCATGCAGCAATTGCTCGAGGCCGGAGCGCATTTCGGCCACCAGACCCACCGCTGGAACCCCAAGATGAAGCCGTATATCTTCGGCGACAGGAACGGGGTTCACATCATCGATCTCTCGCAGACGGTGCCGCTCTTCGCCCGCGCGCTGGATTTCGTCCGCCAGAGCGTCGCCTCGGGCGGCAAGGTCCTGTTCGTCGGGACGAAGCGCCAGGCGCAGGATCCGATCGCGGAAGCCGCCCGCCGCTCGGGCCAGCATTTCGTCAACCATCGCTGGCTGGGCGGAATGCTCACCAACTGGAAGACCATCTCCAACTCGATCCGGCGCTTCAAGAGCCTCGAGGAGCAGCTCAGCGGCGACACCGCCGGCCTCACCAAGAAGGAGGTGCTCCAGCTCACCCGCGAGCGCGACAAGCTCGAGCTCAGCCTCGGGGGAATCCGCGAGATGGGCGGCCTTCCCGACGTCATCTTCGTGATCGACGCCAACAAGGAAGAGCTCGCGATCAAGGAAGCCAACGTGCTTGGCATTCCCGTCGTCGGGATCCTCGATTCGAACGTGAGCCCGCAGGGCATCGCCTTCCCGGTCCCGGGCAATGACGACGCCAGCCGGGCGATCCGCCTCTATTGCGACGCCGTCGCCGACGCGGCGCTGGCCGGCAAGTCGGGTGGCGCCCAGGCCCGCGGCGAGGACATCGGAGCGATGGACGCCCCGCCGGCCGAAGCGGCGCTCGCCGACGCTTGAGAGACGAGGGAGAGGGTTCGTCCCTCCCCCCGTTCGGGCTGAGCTTGTCGAAGCCCATCCCTTCCCTTGCCCAGCAAGAAGGAAGGCCCTTCGACAGGCTCAGGGCGAACGGAGTTTTGCCCACACTCTGCGCCATCCGCGCATAGACACGAGGAACATGAAATGGCTGAGATCACGGCCGCGACCGTCAAGGAACTGCGCGAGCGCACCGGCGCCGGCATGATGGACTGCAAGAAGGCTCTGGGCGAAGTCCAGGGTGACATGGAAGCGGCGATCGACTGGCTCCGCGCCAAGGGCCTCGCCGCCGCCGCCAAGAAGGCCGGCCGCACCGCCGCCGAAGGCCTGGTCGGCGTGGCCGTCGCCGGCAACCGCGGAGCGGTGGTCGAGGTGAATTCTGAGACCGACTTCGTCGCAAAGAACGAGCAGTTCCAGGAATTCGTGACCACCGTCACCCGGCTCGCGCTCGAGGGCAGCGGAACCGTCGAGGGAATCCTCGCGGCCGAATATCCCGGCGGCGGAAGCGTCGAGGACAAGCTCACCGCCAATATCTCGACCATCGGCGAGAACCAGTCGCTCCGTCGCTCGGCGGTGCTCCAGGTGCCGCAGGGCGTGGTCGTCTCCTACGTCCACAACGCCGTCAAGCCGGGTCTCGGCAAGATCGGGGTCCTGGTCGCTCTCGAGAGCGAGGGCGATTCGGAGGCCCTGACCCAGCTCGGCAAGCAGCTGGCCATGCATATCGCGGCCGCGAACCCGCAGGCGCTGACCGGCGACGAGCTCGATCCCTCGCTCATCGAGCGCGAGCGCGCCATCGCCGGCGAGAAGGCGGCCGAGAGCGGCAAGCCCGCCGACATCGTCGCCAAGATGGTCGACGGAGCGATGGCCAAGTTCCGCAAAGAGAACGCACTGATGAGCCAGCTCTTCGTCATGGACAACAAGACCAAGGTCGAGGACGTCATCGCCGCCGAGGCGAAGCGCACCGGAAGCGCGATCTCCCTCAACGCCTACGTCCGCTTCCAGCTGGGCGAGGGGATCGAGAAGAAGGTCGACGATTTCGCCGCCGAAGTCGCCGCCGCATCGGGCGTCAACAAGGCCGCCTAAGGCCGCTTGGCAGGGTGGCGCGCCTTTATTAAGGTGCGCCACCTTTCCAATCCTCTCGCGAACGGACCGTAAAACCCCATGCCGCGCCCGCGCTTCAACCGGATACTGCTGAAGCTGTCGGGGGAGGCGCTGATGGGGGAGGGCGCCTTCGGGATCGATCCCGACACGACCTCGCGCCTCGCCGGCGAGATCGCCGAAGCGATGGAGGCGGGCCACCAGCTTTCGATCGTGGTGGGCGGCGGAAACATCTTCCGCGGCCTCGCCGGAGCCGCCAAAGGCTTCGACCGGGCCTCAGCCGATTATATGGGCATGCTCGCGACGGTGATGAACGCTCTCGCGCTCCAGAACGCGCTGGAGAAGATCGGCGCCGATACCCGGGTGCTTTCGGCAATCCCGATGGCGACGGTATCGGAGCCCTACATCCGCCGGCGCGCGCTCCGCCACATGGAGAAGGGCCGGGTGGTGATCTTCGCCGCCGGAACCGGCAATCCCTATTTCACCACCGACACCGCCGCCGCGCTGCGCGCCGCCGAGATGGGCTGCGACGCCTTGTTCAAGGGGACGAGCGTCGACGGGATCTACGACGCCGATCCGAAGAAGAAGACGGACGCCAGGCGCTATGAGAGCCTGTCCTTCCAGCAGGTGCTCGCGGACGACCTCAAGGTGATGGACGCGAGCGCGGTCGCCTTGTGCCGCGACAACAACATTCCGATCGTCGTGTTCAACGTCCGCCAGCAGGGCAATCTCGCCCGGGTGCTGAGCGGCGAGGGAACCGCGACCATCGTCCAGAACGAGGAGTGAGACCATGCCCGCGTACGACAAGGCCGACATCCAGCGCCGAATGCACGGCGCAGTCGAAGCTCTGAAGCACGATCTGGTGGGCCTGAGGACCGGACGGGCCTCGACCAGCCTTCTCGATCCGATCCAGGTCGAAGTCTACGGCGCCAACATGCCGCTCAACCAGGTCGCCACCGTCTCCACTCCGGAGCCGCGGATGCTTTCCGTGCAGGTCTGGGACCGCTCGAACGTCACTCCGGTCGAGAAGGCGATCCGCAACGCCGGCCTCGGGATCAACCCGATCGTCGACGGGACGACCATCCGATTGCCCATCCCCGATCTGACCCAGGAGCGGCGCAAGGAGCTCGCCAAGCTTGCCGGCCAATATGCCGAGAAGGCGCGGATCGCGGTCCGCAACGTCCGCCGCGACGGGATGGACGCACTGAAGCAGGACGAGAAGAAGCACGAGATCAGCGAGGACGAGCGCAAGCGGGGCGAGACCGAGGTCCAGAAGCTGACCGACGACACGATCAAGGACGTCGACTCGGTGGCCTCGGCCAAGGAAAAGGAAATCCTGACTCAGTGACGTCCCGCTCCGCCCGACAGGCGCCGGAAAGCGCGGGCGGCCGAAGCCCGGGCATTCCCCGGCACGTCGCCATCATCATGGACGGCAACGGCCGCTGGGCGAAGGCGAGGGGCCTGCCGCGCGCGGCCGGGCACCGCCAGGGCGCCGAAGCCGCGCGCAAGGTGCTCCGGGCCGCGGCGGAAGCGGGGGTGGAATGCCTCACGCTCTACGCTTTCTCCTCGGAAAACTGGAGGCGGCCCGAGGACGAGATCAACGATCTGATGGGCCTTTTGCGCTTCTACATCACCCGGGAGCTGGACGCCCTTCACCGCGAGGGGATCCGCCTCAAGATATTGGGCGATCACAACGCCTTCCAGCCCGACATCGCCAAGCTGGTCGACCAGGCGGTCACGCGCACCGCGGGCAACCAGCGGCTCACTCTTGCGATCGCCCTCAATTACGGTGCTCGCGCCGAGCTGGTCCAGGCCACGCGAAAGCTTGCGGAGCGGGCCCTATCCGGCGAGATCGGCCCGGCCGAGATCGACGAGGCGATGGTCGAGGAGTGCCTCGATACGGCCGATCTCCCGCCGCTCGACCTGCTGATCCGGACCTCGGGGGAGCAGCGCCTCTCCAATTTCCTGCTGTGGCAGGCGGCCTATGCCGAGCTCCTGTTCGTCGATACCCTGTGGCCCGATTTCGACGGCGATTGCGTTCGCTCGGCGCTTGCCGACTATGCCGGCCGCGAACGCAGGTTCGGCGGGCGATGAGCGAGCAGACCCCGGCGGCGCCGCAGTCGGACCTCCTCACCCGCTTCGCCGCGGGCGTCGTGATGATCGCGGTCGCCTGCGTCGCAATCTATGTCGGCGGGTGGCCGTTCCGGCTGCTCGTCGGCGCCGGCGCCGCGGCGATGATCCTGGAATGGGGCGACATGCACGGGCTGAAGCGCGGCTGGAGCTATTTCGCCCTCGCGCTTCTGGTGCTGACACTGCTCGGCGCGGCCGAATATCTGTATCCGGCGGCGGAGGTCGAGGATCCGATCCTCGCCGCGACCTTCTACGAGGGGTGGCCGGGCTTCGCCGCAGTCGCCGCGGCCGCCCTGGTCGCGACCCTGGCCAGCCGGCGGCCGCTCCTGGGCTGGGGGATGCTCTACGTCGGCATTCCGTCTTTCGCACTGCTGGTCATTGCCTGGGCCCGCTTCGATCTCGTCTTCTGGCTGATGCTCGTGACCTGGGCGACCGACATCTTCGCCTATTTCGCCGGCCGCTCGATCGGCGGACCTAAGCTCGCGCCGAAGATCAGCCCGAACAAGACCTGGGCCGGTCTCCTCGGCGGAATGGCGGGCGCGGCGATCGTCGGCGCTCTCGCCGCCTGGGCATTCGGCTTCGACGAGGGCGCGGCGTCGCTGTTCTGGCTCGGAGCCCCGATGGGCCTTCTCGCCCAGCTCGGCGATCTCTACGAAAGCAGCGTCAAGCGCCGGCTCGGGGTCAAGGACAGCGGAACTCTCCTTCCCGGCCATGGCGGAGTGCTCGACCGGCTCGACGGGCTTCTGCCGGTGATCGTCGCGACGTTCCTGGTCCTGATCGCCATTCTTCCGTGACCGAGCGGCGAAGAGTCACCATCCTCGGCGCCACCGGCTCCGTCGGCCGCTCGACTCTAGACCTGATCGAGCGCAACGCCGGGCGTTACGACGTGCTCGCGGTCACCGCTCACCGCGACGTGGACGGCCTCGCCGAGGCGGCGAGGCGCGTGCGGGCGGAGCGGGCGGTGATCGCCGACGACGCCCTCCTGCAGCCGCTTAGAGCCGCTCTTGCCGGAACCCGAACCGAGGCGAGCGCCGGCGAGGAGGCCGTCCTCGAGGCGGCCGGCGCCGGAGCCGACTGGACGATGGCCGCGATCGTCGGCACCGCCGGCCTCAGCCCGACCATGGCGGCGATACGCGGCGGGCGCACCGTGGCGCTCGCCAACAAGGAGGCGCTGGTCTCGGCGGGCCATCTGATGATCGAGGCCGCAGCGGCCAGCGGAGCGGCCCTGCTCCCCGTCGATTCCGAGCACAATGCCATCTTCCAGTGCTTCGACCGGGTCCGGCCCGAGGGGGTCCGCAGGATCATCCTCACCGCCAGCGGCGGTCCGTTCCGCGACAGGAGCCTCGAGGAGATGCGCTCGGCCACTCCCGACCAGGCGATCGCGCACCCCAATTGGTCGATGGGCGCGAAGATCTCGGTCGACTGCGCCACTTTGATGAACAAGGGGCTGGAGCTGATCGAGGCCTTCCACCTCTTTCCGCTTCCCGAGGAAGCCTTCGAGATCGTCATCCATCCCCAGTCGGTCGTCCACAGCCTCGTCGAATATGTCGACGGCTCGGTGCTCGCCCAGCTCGGCTCGCCCGACATGCGGATCCCGATCGCCTATACCCTGGCCTGGCCCGAGCGGATGCCGACTCCCTGCGAGCGGCTCGACCTGGTCAGGACGGGCAACCTCGCTTTCTCCGAGCCGGACCCGGAACGCTTCCCGGCCCTCGGCCTCGCCCGGCAGTCGCTTCGGGAGGGCGGGGCGAGGCCCGCGGTCCTCAACGCCGCCAACGAGGTGGCGGTGGAGGCCTTTCTCGCAGGCGCGATCGGCTTCCTCGACATCGCTTCCATCGCCGCCGAGACTCTGCGATGCTATGCCCCGGCGGCGCCCGGCTCGTTGGGCGAAGTCCTTGAAATCGACCGAGAAGCCCGCATTTCGGCGGAAGCCATCGTGAGAAGGGTTAGGCGTTGACCGACAATCCGGGAATTCTGTGGACGATCCTGAGCTTCCTGTTCGTCATCGGGCCGCTGATCTTCGTTCACGAGCTCGGTCATTATTTCGTCGGACGGTGGTTCGGGATCAAGGCCGAAGCCTTTTCGATCGGCTTCGGCCGCGAGATCGCCGGCTGGACCGACAAAAGGGGCACGCGCTGGAAGCTCGCCTGGCTTCCCCTCGGCGGCTACGTCAAGTTCGCGGGCGACATGAACGCTGCGGGCCAGCCCTCGCCCGAGTGGCTCGCCTTGCCGCCCGAGGAGCGGGCCCGGACCTTCCAGGCGAAACCGGTCTGGCAGCGCTTCCTGGTCGTCCTGGCGGGGCCGATGACCAACTTCCTGGCCGCGGTCCTGATCCTGACCGGATTCAACCTGGCCTATGGCGTGCCGGAGACGCCTGCAGTGATCGGTTCCTTCCTGGAAGGTTCGCCGGCCGCCGCGGCCGGGCTTCGGGCCGGCGACCGGGTCGTCAGCATCGACGGCAAGGGCATCGACCGCTTCGAGGACATCCTGCCGATCGTCGCTTTGAAGATCGACGGCGCGCTCAAGCTCGAAGTGGAGCGCGAAGGGCGGCGGTTCCAGGTCGACGTCCGGCCTCGGACGATCGTCGAGAAGGATCAGTTCGGCAACGAGAACCGCCGCCCGGTCCTCGGGATCGTCCACGGGGAGCAGGTCGTGACCCCGGTGTCGCCCGTGGCGGCGGTCGGCGCTTCCGTCCAGCAATGCTGGATGGTGGTGACGACGACGGTCAAGGGGCTCGGCCAGATCATCACTGGAAGCCGGTCGGTCAAGGAAATGGGCGGGCCGCTCAAGATCGCCAAGCTGTCCGGCGAGCAGACCAGCATGGGGCTGCTGGCCTTCTTCTGGTTCCTGGCGGTCATCTCAATTAATCTGGGATTCATCAACCTCTTGCCAATCCCAATGCTCGACGGGGGCCACCTGTTCTTCTACGGGATCGAGGCCGTCCGCCGGAAACCCTTGCGGCCGGAGGCACAGGAATGGGCGTTCAGGACCGGCTTGGCTGCACTCCTGGCGCTGATGATACTCGTCACCTTCAACGATTTGGCCTCTTTTGGCCTGTGGTCGAAGCTTGGCGGGTTGATCGACTGAGCAGGATCGGGCAGGGCAGGGGCGGCAGGGAAACAGGATGGCCGATCGTGCCGTCCGTTCAGTCTAAGGGCGGGGACGCGTGACACCCAAAAATTCAACTACGAACGGCCGGCGGCTTTGCTCTGTCCTGCTCGTCGGCACCATTCTCGGCGGAGTCTCGTTTCCGGTCCAGGCCCAGGAAGCGGCGCAGCTGCCGCCCGCGCCCGCCGCCGCGGCGCCCGAGCCCCAGTCCACCGCCGTCCGCTCGATCGCGGTGACCGGCAACCAGCGCCTCGAGGCGGAGACGATCGTCTCCTACGTCAAGCTCCGGGTCGGCGAGCCCTATGACCGCGAGCGGCTCGACGAGGCCCTTCGCGATCTTTATGCCACCGACCTGTTCGCGGACGCCCAGATCCGCGACAATGGCGGCAACCTCGTCATCGAGGTTCGCGAAAGCCCGGTCGTCAACCGCATCGTCCTCGAGGGCAACAAGCGCCTCAAGGACGACAAGATCACTCCCGAGATCCGGCTCGCGCCGAGGCAGATATTCAGCCGCGCCAAGGCGCGTGCCGACGTCGCCCGGATCATCGAGCTCTATCGCCGCCAGGGCCGCTTCGCAGCGACGGTGGAGCCCAAGATCGTCCAGCTCGAGCAGAACCGGGTCGACGTCGTCTACGAGATCAGCGAGGGGCCCAAGTCCGGGATCCGGCAGATCAACATCCTGGGCAACGAGAAGTTCAGCGACGGCGAGCTTCGCGGCGAGATGGTGACCAAGCGCACCGGCCTCCTCAGCTTCCTGGGTTCGGGCGACGTCTACGATCCCGACCGGCTGGCCTTCGACCAGCAGAAGCTGCGCATGTTCTACCTGACCAACGGCTATGCCGATTTCCGGGTGGTCTCGGCAGTGGCCGAGCTGACTTCGGACCGGCGGGACTTCATCATCACCTACGTCGTCGAGGAAGGCGATCGCTACAAGTTCGCCGACGTCAAGGTCGAGAGCGCGATCCGGGACTTCAGCGGCGAAGGGCTCACCCGCCTGCTTCCGATGAAGAACGGCGACTGGTACAATGCCAAGCTGGTCGAGGACACGGTGACCTCGCTCAACGAAAGCGCCGGACTGTTCGGCTACGCCTTCGCGGACGTCCAGCCGGACTTCCAGCGCAACAAGGAAAACAAGACGATGTCGGTGACGTTCAACGTCGCCGAGACTCCGCGCGTCTATGTGGAGCGCATCGACGTCAGCGGCAACACCCTGACCCGCGACAAGGTGATCCGCCGCGAGTTCCGGCTGGCGGAGGGGGATCCGTTCAACTCCGTGCGGGTGAAGCGTTCGCGCGACCGCATCCAGTCGCTCGGCTTCTTCCAGGAGAATCTGGAGATCGAGCAGACCCAGGGCTCGGCGCCCGACCGGGTAATCCTCTCGACTGCCCTCGAGGAGAAGGCGACGGGCCAGCTTCAGCTGTCGGCCGGCTTTTCGAGCCTGGAGCGCTTCCTGCTCAACCTGTCGATCGAGCAACGCAACTTCCGGGGCATGGCCCAGACTCTCCGCGCCTCGGTCAACTATTCGAGCTATTCGAAGTCGGTCGAGCTCGGCTTCACCGAGCCATACCTGTTCGACCGCAATTTCGCGGTCGGCTTCGACGTGTTCCGGCGCGACTATTCGAGCTTCAACTTCGTCAACAGCAATCGCAACACGACCTACAAGCAGGTCAGCACCGGGTTCGGAATCCGCGGCGGAATGCCGCTGACCGAATATATGCAGCTGGGCCTGCGCTACGGGCTCAACCTCGACAACGTCACGCTCGACCGGTCGACCTTCTTCACCGATCCGGACGGCGGCGGCCCCGCGGAACCGTTCTGCGACCCGCTTCGAGTCGGACGCTATCTGTGCGACGCGATCGGCAAGCGGACCACCTCGTCGCTTGGCTATTCCCTGCTGTTCGACAAGACGGACAATCGGCTTCGCCCGACCCGCGGTCACCGCTTCACCCTCAACCAGGATTTTGCCGGCCTCGGAGGCGACGTCAAATATCTGCGCACCAAGGCGAACGCGGCCAAGTTCTGGAGCGTGGGCAGCGGGTTCATTTTCTCCACGTCGCTCGAGGGCGGATATATTCACAGCTTCGAGAGCAGCCCCGGTCCCAATCAGGACCCGGTCCGGCTCGTCGACCGCTTCTTCCTCGGCGAACCGCAGATCCGGGGCTTCGACATTCGCGGCATTGGGCCGCGCGTGCAGCGCATTCCATATGACGCCGACGGCAAGCTGGTCACCGACCGCAGGCAGTTTGTCGACGACGCGATTGGCGGCCGGGCTTATTATGTCGGCCGGGCCGAGCTCGAGATCCCGCTGAGCTCCAAGTTCCGGGAAATGGGGCTCAGGCCGTCGGTCTTCGCCGACGTCGGCGCGCTTTTCGGCCTTAAGGATCCGGCCACCACCACGGTCGCGCCGGGCAGCCCGCTCACTCAGAACCGCTGCTTCGACAGCGCCGGCAATTCGACCCCCCTTCCGGGCAGCGGCAGCTGCGCGGAAGGCAGCACCCTGGTCGCGGGCATCGCCGCCTTCAAGGAGGTCTATGTCGGCGATACCATGAAACCCCGAATCTCGGTCGGCTTTGGCGTCAATTGGAACTCGCCGTTCGGCCCGTTCAGGATCGATATAGCCAAGGCGCTCACAAAGGCTGACGGGGATGACACCAAGCTGATCACTTTCAACGTAGGAACCGCATTCTGATGAACAAAATCGCTTTCGGAGCGGCCATCGCCGCCCTCTCGGTCGCCATGCCCGGGATCGCCCAGGCCCAGCGCGCGCCCGGCGCCGTCATCGTCGTCGTCGACACCGACCGCGTCTATCGCGAATGCACCGCCTGCAAGGCCGCCCAGACCCAGCTCCAGGGCCTGGTCGCCTCGGCCCGCACCCGCGCCACCCAGCTCGGCCAGCCCCTTCAGACCGAGCAGCAGTCGATCGAGACCGCGGCCGCCGGGCTGCGCAACCAGACCGGAGCGGCCCGAACCGCCGCCGAGACCGCGCTCAACACGCGAGTGCAGCAGTTCCAGCAGCGCCAGACGACCGCGCAGGCGGAAATTCAGCGGCTCGAGCAGAACATCCAGTCGGTCCAGGCCAACGTGCTTCGCCAGATCAACGCCCGGCTGAACCCGGTCGTCACCCAGGTGATGAACGCGCGCGGCGCCAACGTCGCGCTCGACACCAACGCGACGCTCGCCCGGGCCGGCGCGCTCGACGTCACCAACGACGTCCTCACGGCGCTCAACGCTGCGCTGCCCTCGGTCAGCGTGACCCCGCTTCCGCAGGCCCAGCAGCCGGCTCAGCCGCAGCCCCAGGGCCGGTGAGCTCCGAACCGGCAGACGCCGCCTCCCCGGACTCCACCGGGGCCCCGCTCGATATCCGGCGGGTGATGGCGGCTCTGCCGCATCGCTACCCCTTCCTGCTCATCGACCGGGTCGAGGAGCTGGTTCCGAACAAGCGGGTCGTCGCGATCAAGGCGGTGACGATCAACGAGCCTTTCTTCCAGGGACATTTCCCCGGCCGGCCGATCATGCCCGGGGTCCTTCTGGTCGAGGCCATGGCCCAGGCCTCGGGCGTCCTCGCGGTCGAGTCCCTCGGCCTCGCCGGCACCGGCAAGCTCGTCTATTTCATGGCGATCGACAGCGCCAAGTTCCGCCGCCCGGTCGAGCCGGGCGTGCTTCTTCGAATCGAGGTCGAGCTGGTCCACAACCGGGGCAAGGTCTGCAAGTTCGCAGGCCGGGTCCTGATCGACGGCAATGTCGTGGCCGAGACCAATTTCACGGCCATGATCGCCGACCCGCCGGAATGATCCTCCCCATGCAAAGCATGGGGAGGGGGAGCATTCGAAACATGGTGGAGGGGTAGGAGGCGCCGCCTCAGCGGCGACTGCGATAACCTCTTAAATTCGTGCAATTACCCCACCGCCATCCTTCGGGTGGTCGCCCTCCCCCTCTAGCGATGGGGAGGACAAAGGCTGCCACGCCCCGCCGACCTTCCTGATCCCGAACACCTCTTCGAGGCGCTCGGAACTCAGCACGGCCCCGGGCTCGCCGTCGGCGACGACCGAGCCCCGGTCCATCAGCACCAGCCGGTCGGCGAAGCGTCCTGCGAGGTCGAGGTCGTGCAACGCGACGACAGCGCCCTGACCGCCTCGAACGGCCTGGCGCAGTATCTCCATCAGCCTTAGCTGCCAGAGCGGGTCGAGGTTGGCGACCGGCTCGTCGAGGAGCAGCAGGCGCGGCCTGGGCGCGAGTGCCCGGGCGATCAGCACCCGGCTTCGCTCGCCGGTCGACAGCCGGTCGATCCGACGCCCGGCGAAGGCGGAGAGGTCGAGCGCCGCCATTGCGTCGGCGGCCTGGGGCGTATCCGAGCCCAGGCGCACCAGATCCCCCGCTGTGAGCGGCCAGGCGACGTCGCGGGAGGCGGGAAGATAGGAAAGCAGTCGACGCCGCGGCGCCGGAGCCAGCTCTTCGGGCCGCCCGCCGCTGATCCGTACCTCGCCCGAGGACCGTCCGATGCGCGCCAAGGCGTGGAGAAGGCTGGTCTTGCCGCTGCCGTTGGGACCCACGAGGCAGATCAGCTGCGGGGCGTCCATCCGAAGGTCGAAGGACTCGATCCGACCCGCCAGCCCCGCGCCTGCCGCTACAAGCAAGGGGGTCATCGCTCGAGCTTCCAGCGCATATGGGCGACCAGCCAGAGAAAGAAGGGGGCCCCGAGCAAAGCCGTCACCACTCCGATGGGGAGAGTCCGGCCAAGCGGGGCCGTTCGAACGACGAGGTCCGCGGCCAGGAGCAGGAGTCCTCCGATCAGCGCCGCCGGAGCGATCGCCCGTCCGGGATGGCCTCCGGTCAGCCGGCGAGCGAAGATGGGCGCCACCAGCCCGACGAAGCCGATCGCTCCGCAAATGGCGACGCAGGCGCCGACCCCGAAGGCGGTGAGGCATACGATCTCGACCCTGAGGCGGCGAACGTCGTGGCCGAAGGACTGCGCCACCTCCTCGCCGAGGGTCAGGCTGTCGAGCGGATCCCGGAGTCGGAGCAGGAGCGCGATCGCAGCGAACGCCGGGATCGCCGCGAAGGCTGCCTGCTCGAGGCTCCGGTCGATAAGCGAGCCCATCAGCCACTCATAGGCGTCGTAGAATGCGAAGGGGGAGGGGGCCAGAGCGAGGGCGAGAGTGGTCAGCGCGCCCGCCAAAGCGCTGATCGCGAGGCCGGCCAGGAGCAAGGTCGCGGTCTCGGCGCGGGGCCCGGCCAGTGCGAGGAGAAGCAACAGCGCCCCGAGCGCTCCGCCGACGCTTCCGGAGGCGAGCGCGAGCGGCGCCGAGAATCCCAACAGATAGGCGGTGACGACCGCGCCCAGCGCGGCGCCGCTCGTCGTTCCGGTGAGGTCGGGGGAGGCGAGGGGATTGGCGAACAGGCCCTGGATCGCCGCCCCGGACGCGCCCAGCATCGCTCCGTAGACCAGCGCGAGCAGGGCCCGGGGCAGCCGAAGCTCCCAAAGCAGCTCGACGGCAAGCGGCCGGTCCGCATCGAGCAGCGCGGCGATCGGCGCCCAAGGCACGGCAAGCGAGAGGGCGAAGGCGAGCAGCACCGCGAGGACCAGGAAGAGGAGAGCCAACCGGCTCATCGCCCCACCCCGTCACCCCGGCGAAAGCCGGGGCCTCGGGGAGACCCCCTGTGCCCTTCCGTCCCGAGATCCCGGCTGTCGCCGGGGTGACGGTTGAGCTGCTTGAGCCGCTCGATCTCGCCGGCGAGGAGGGGGCCCATGCAGGTCCAGCCGCGGCCGTCGGTGGCGATCGTCCGGGCGCCCCGCACCTTCCGCGCCAGTGGGTGCGAGAGCCAGCGCTGCTCGCCGGAATATTGACCCTGGCGATAGTCGCTTCGGAGGATCACCGCCGGAGGCCTCAAAAGCAATTGCTCCAGGCTCACCCGGTCTCCGGCCACGGCGCGCTGCCGCAAGCCCGCCAGGGCCATCCATTGCGCAGCGAGGCTTCCCGCGGCGACCGTGCGTCCGCCGCCGCCCAGCCAGATCGAATCGGCCGTCCGCGCCGGCCGGTCCCGTTTCAACCGCTCCACCTGAGCGACCACGGCCCGGCCGGCGGCGGGCCGGCCCAGGGCAACCGAGACCGAACGGACCGACTGCTCGATATCGCCGAGCGATTGCGGGAACGGCAGATCGAGCACCCGGATCCCGAGACGCCGGGCAATCCGCTCGCGGTCCCGGGCCCCTCCGCCCATGGTCAGGACCAGATCCGGCCTCAGGCCGGCGACCGAGGCGAGGGTTCCGTCGTTGCGCCGGTAGCGCCTGGCGTCGCTCCACAGCCTGGTCTCGGCCGGCTGCTGGGCGAGATGGGTAACGGACACGATCTGGCCCGGGTCGGCGAGCAGAAGGAGAAGCTCGTCCGTGCACAGGTTGAGCGAAGCCACGCGCGCGGGCGCGGCCTCTGCCGGTGCAGCGAAGGCGAGGCTAATCGCCGAAGCGAACGCGAAGGCCCGCATGGACGCTCCTCCCTTGCGAATTGTAGCCGAAAACCTCGCGGTAATCCGAGTTTGCCGCATTCTCGACCCGCCCGAACAGCTCGAGCTCATTCGACAGGCGGTAGGCCACTCGAAGATTGGCCAGCACATAATCGCCGAGAGTGACCGGGACCGCCGGGAACGCGTCGAAGTCGCTGTCGCGGCGTTTCCCGACATATCCAAGCGAAGCGCCCGCAATGAACCGCCCTTCGACCCAGTCGGCCGCGAGGTTGGCGCCGTGCCTCGGCCGCCGCGCCTCCGCCGAACCTCGGGCCGTGCCGACCCTGCGCTCGCGCGCGTCGAGCCAGGTGTAATTGGCGCTCACTCGAAGCCCGTCGACAGGCCGCGCCTCGGCCGACAGCTCCACTCCGCGCCGCCGGCTCTTGCCGTCGGCGTTTCGAACGGTGAAGGGGAAGCTGCTGAAATCCTCGACGATCTCGCCGATCAGCCGGTTGCTGAACGCCGTCGCGCCGAGGCCGAGACGCCGCCCTTCCCAGGCCACTCCCGCCTCCACGCCCCGCGACCGCTCGGGCGTCAGGTCGGGATTGCCGACGAAGCTGGTCGGATCGAAGCCGTAGAGGTCGAAGAAGGTCGGCTGGGCGATCCCCTCGCCATAGGCGGCATGCAGGCGAAGCCGATCGAGCGGCCGGGCGACGACGGCCGCGCGCAAGTTGGTCGAGTCCTTGAAGCGGTTGAAATCGTCGCGGCGAACCGCGAGGTCGGTCGACAGGGCAGATCCCCATTGCGCGCGCCACTCGCCGACATAGGCGGTCCTGCCTCTGGTCCGACGCTGGTCGGGCGCGAAGAAGACGGCCTGGTCGAGCGCCGCGAAGCTCTCATCCTCCCGCTCCGCGGCGGCGATGAGGGCATGGCGCGCGCCCCACGCTCCAAAGCGTCGAACCAGCTTTCCGCCGATCCGAAGCCGGTCGGCAAGGGTCCGGTTGAGCGGCTGTCCGCCATTGCGGTTGCGGTTGGAGCTGTGGAGATACTGGCCGTCGAGCTCGACGCTCCAGGGCGAGTCGAGGGCGAGTCCCAGCCGAGCCCAGGCCCGGACCGCGCCGAGCTCGGCGAGCGAGGAATCCAGAGTGTCGGCGCGCTGGAAGAGCGGAGCCGGAGTTCCGTCGAACTGGCTCGTCGCCCGGATATAATGGCCGACGATCCCGATTTCGCCGTCGCGGGCGGGGCGCAGGGCCGCCTTCAGCCTCGCCGAGAGGTTGCTGAAGCCGTCGCGGTCGCCGCCGCCGCCGCCGAAGATGTCGATCCCGTCGCTGCCAAGCCGGGTCACGCTCGCCGCGACCCCGGCCTCGTCGCCGCCCGCCACGATGCCGGCATGGCCGCGGTGGAAATCGCGGCTGCCATATTCGCCGCTCGCTCTCGCCTTCGTTCCCGAAAGCGGATCCGCCCCTTCCACGGCGATCACCCCGCCGAGCGCCTCCGAGCCCCACAAGGCGGATTGCGGGCCTCGGACGACCTCCATCCGGGTCAGTCCGTCGGCTGCGATCGTCTCGAAGCGCGCCTCGTTGCCCGAGGCCGGATCGTTGAAGGCGATCCCGTCGACGAACAGGAGGCTGTGGTTCGCCTCGGCTCCGCGGATCCGGATCTGGGTCAGCGATCCCTGAGCGCCCGAAACCGCGACCGAGACCCCGGGAGCGAGGCGGGCCAGGTCCGAGACCAGCGGCGCTCCGAGCGCCTCGATCCGCCGCTCGTCGATCGTCGTGACCGAGGCGGGGCTCGACTCCGTCCGGACCGGCTCGAGCGACGCCGTCACGACGATGGTTTCGTCGGGCACAGGCGCAACGGTCTCGGCGGGCACAGGCGCAGCGGCTCCGGCGGCGGCAAGATACAGAATGAACGTCATCGGCTTTTCCTCCATCGAACGACAATTGTCGTCTCGGAGGAACCGCGAGCGGACGAGCCGCTTCCGGCGCCACGCACGTACGGCTGGTCCCGGCCGGATGCGGACGACGGCGAAGGCAGGTTCCTGACTTGCGGCCTGAAGCCGGTTACAGTTGCGGGCACAGCGCCGGATTTTCGCCGGCTTCCCATTTCACCCTTCCCCCGTCGCCTCGGCGACGTGAAGGGCACCTTCGCTGGGCGGGACCGGTAGTCGGCGGCGGGGCGCCTTGTCAAATGAAGGCGCGTTGGGTAGAGGGCCGGACGACCTTTCCGCGAGGCTGGTCGGAACCAGCCAAAACCCAGGGAAATCCACGACATGAAGAACGGCGCCCATCCCGATTACCATATGATCAAGGTGCAGATGACGGACGGAACCACGTTCGACACGCGCTCGACCTGGGGCAAGGAGGGCGACACCCTGACCCTCGACATCGACCCCAAGGTCCACCCGGCCTGGACCGGCGGCACCGGCAAGATGGTCGACAGCGGCGGCCAGGTGGCCCGCTTCAACAAGCGCTTCGGCGGGCTGACGCTCGGCGGCAAGAAATAGAACGTCGCCCCAGCGAAGGCTGGGGCCCCGGCGGGTGAGAGGCACCAGCGTTCTCCACCCGCTGGGATGCCAGCCTTCGCTGGCATGACGCTTAGGGGGAGACCCGCCGTGCCGTCCCCTATTGCCCCGGTCATCGAAGCCCCACGCCTCCGCCTTCGCCCCTACCACGCCGGCGATCTCGAGCCGCAATGGGCCTCGATGTCGGACCCCGCGGTCGTCCGCTTTCTCGGCGGAGTCCCGCAGTCGCGCGAGGAGACGTGGCGAAAGATCCTCGGCTCCCCCGGCCTCTGGGCGCTGCTCGGCTACGGCTATTGGGTCGCCGAACGGCTCGAGGATGGCGCCTATCTCGGCCAGATCGGCTTCGCCGACTTCAAGCGCGACATGGCGCCGAGCATCGAGGGCATACCGGAAATGGGCTGGATCATGGCGCCGCACGCCCAGGGCAAGGGCTACGCCACCGAAGCCGTCCTCGCCGCGCTCGCCTGGGCCGACGACACCCTGGGCGGCGAATTTGTCGCCATCATCAGCCACGACAACGCCGCTTCGATCCGGATCGCCGAGAAGGGCGGGTTCGGCCTTCGCGAGCAGGCGGTCTACAGGGGCGAGCCGATCCTGCTGTTCAGGCGGCCGGCGGCTTAGCCGTCGCCCCAGCGGAGGCTGGGGCCCCGGCGGGTGAAAGGCGCCGGCGTTCTTCACCCCCTGGGGTCCCAGCCTTCGCTGGGACCACGATCCCTAGAACAAAGTCGTGATCCAGTAGAAGATCGCTCCCACCGTCGCCGAGGCCGGGATGGTGATGATCCAGGCCAGGACGACGTTCTGAGCCACCCCCCAGCGAACCGCGGAGGCCCGGCGAGCCACTCCGGCGCCGATGATCGAGCCGGTGATGGTGTGGGTGGTGGAGACGGGTATCCCCAGCCAGGATGCGCTGAACAGCATCACCGACCCGCCCGCCGAGGCGCTGAAACCCTGGTGCTGGGAGAGCTTGGTGATCCCGGTGCCCATGGTCTTGATGATCCGCCAGCCGCCGCTCAGGGTGCCGAGGCCGATGGCTATGTAGCAGCTGATCGCGACCCAGTGGGGAACGTGGAATTCGCCGGTGAGATAGCCGGTGGAGTAGAGCAGGACGGTGATGATCCCCATCGTCTTCTGGGCGTCGTTCAGGCCGTGGCCGACGGAATAGGCGGCCGAGGAGACGAGGTGGAGCGCCCGGAACTTGCCCTCGGCGCCGCGGGCGCTGGCCCGGACCGCCATCCAGCTCGTCACGAGCATGATCAGCATCGCCAGCATCATTCCAAGCAGCGGCGACAGGGCGATCGCGACCAGGGTCTTGTTGAGCCCCGTCCACTGCACCCCGGTCAGGCCGGCATGGGCAACGCCCGAGCCCACCAGGCCTCCGACGAGGGCATGGCTCGACGAGGAGGGGATGCCCTTCAGCCAGGTGACGACGTTCCAGAACATCGCGCCGATCAGGGCTCCGAACACCACGGCCGGCGTGATCAGGTCCTTGTCGATCAGGCCCTTGCCGATCGTGTCGGCGACCTTGTGAAGGCTGGGGACGGCGAGCGACAGGAAATAGGCGGCGAAATTGAAGAAAGCCGCGAAGGCCACCGCCTGGACCGGGCTGAGCAAGCGCGTGGCGACCACCGTCGCGATGGAGTTGGCGGCGTCGTGGAGGCCGTTCAGGAAGTCGAACGCCAAAGCGATGGCGATGAGGCCGATGAGCAGCGGAAGTGCCAGCTCGTGCATGTGCCGGCCCTCCTCAGGCGTGGTCGATGACGACGCCGGAAATCTCGTTGGCCACGTCCTCGAACCTGTCGAGGACTCTTTCGAGGTGGCTGTAGATTTCGCGGCCGACGATATAGCCCATCGCGTTGCCATCGCGATGCCTCAGGAACAGCGCCTTCATCCCGGCGTCGTGGAGGTGGTCGGCTTCCTCCTCGAGGTGGACGATCTGCTCGGTGATCTTGTCGAGCTCGAGGTGATTGCTCCCGATCTTGCGCATCAGCGGCATCGCGTCGCGGACCAGTTTCGCGCCCTGCTCCGCGAGCGCCGCCATGTCCCCCATTTCGGGCTCGAACTCGGTGACCTCGAACTGGGTTATCGCCTTGGCGGTCTTCTGCATTTCGTCGATCGCGTCGTCCATCGAGGAGATGAGGTCGGTGATCGCGCTCCGGTCGAACGGAGTGATGAAGGTCTTGCGGACGGCGTGGAGGACCTCGCGGGTGACGTCGTCGGCCTGATGCTCGAACCGCGAGATCTGGCGGCAGGCTTCGACGATCCCTTCTTCCCTGGCGAACATCCGGCTCATCACTTCGGAGCCGCCGACCAAGGTCTCGGCATGACGCTCGAACATGTCGAAGAAGCTCGCTTCCTTGGGCATCAGCGCTCGGAACATGTTCAGCATCTCGTCCCCCTGAACTTTTGCGGCTCCCTAGCACGGGCCGCGAAGGTTTGTTTCACTTTTGTGAGGAGCCCGCGGCGCTTCGGATCAGTTCGGCAAGCTCCGCCTCGTGAACCGCCGCGGCAGCCTCCGCCGCAGCGAACCAGCGCCGCTCGCGCTGGTCCTTTTCCGGCCAGGAATCGCGCTCTTCGGCGACGGTCATCCGGAACAGCTGGACCGAAGCGGGCACGGAGGCGCCGCTTCGCCGGCGCTTCTCGTAGGAATAAAGGCCGATCGGCTCGGCTTCGACCGGCCCGACGATCCCGGCTTCCTCGAAAGCCTCCTGGGCGGCCGATTCGACCGGGCTCTTGCCGGCGATCGGGTTGCCGCGCGGAACGACCCAGCGGCGGGTCTCGCGCGACGTGATGAGCAGGACTTCGAATCCTCCGTCCGCGGCCCGGCGCACCGGAAGCACTCCATATTGGGTCAGCATCCGCCATGCTCCCCGAGTCGCGGCGGCGGCGCCCCGGCGACCTGCCGCTTTCCGTCGATGACGATGGGCGAGGCGAGGCCGGGCGCTTCGCCTTCGATCCTGAGGCCGCGATGGACGACCTGAGGATCTATGAACACGGCGTCGACGGCGTTGATCGGCCCCGCCGGGATGCCGGCGCCCTCGAGCGCCTCGGACAATTCCCGAAATCCGCGGCCGCGCATCGCGCGGTCGAGGATCGGGATCAGGACAGCGCGGTTCACGACCCGCGCCGGGTTGGTCGCGAAGCGCTCGTCCCGGGCGAGCGCGTCCAGCCCCAGAAGGGCGCACAGCCGCTCGAACTGCGCATCGTTGCCGACCGCGACGACCACTTCGCCGTCGGCGACCCGGAAGGCCTGGTAGGGGACGAGGTTGGAATGGCCGTTGCCCATGCGGGTTGGAACGTCTCCGGACACCATCCAGTTCAGCGCCTGGTTGGCGAGGACCGAGACCTGGGTGTCGAGCAGCGCCATGTCGATATGAGCGCCGCGGCCGGTTTTGTCCCGCTCGCGAAGCGCGGCGAGGATGGCGACGCTGGAGTAGAGTCCGGTGAACAGGTCGGCATAGGCGATCCCTGCCTTTTGCGGCGGTCCGTCAGGCTCGCCGGTCAGTGACATCGCACCGCCCATGCCCTGGATGATGAAGTCGTAGCCGGAGCGCGAGGCGTAGGGCCCGGACTGGCCGAAGCCGGTGATCGAGCAATAGACCAGGCGGGGATTGATCGCCGAAAGGGAAGGGTGATCGAGGCCGTATTTCGCCAGGCCGCCCACTTTGAAGTTCTCGATCAGGACATCGGCTTCGCGAGCGAGCGATCGAACTGCCGCCTGTCCATCGGCCGTCTCCAGGTCGATCGCCACCGACTGCTTGCCGCGATTGCAGCTGTGGAAATAGGCCGAGGCGCCGTCGGGAGCGAAGGGCGGCCCCCAGTGGCGGGTGTCGTCGCCGACCTCCGGCCGCTCGACCTTGACGACCTCTGCCCCGAGGTCGGCGAGGAGCTGCCCCGCCCAGGGGCCGGCGAGGATCCGGGCGAGCTCGACCACCTTCAGGCCGGAGAGGGGCTTATCCAAGAGCCGTCGCCCCGAGCATCACCCCGTCATCCCGGCGAAAGCCGGGACCTCGGGTCGGAAAGTCACTGTGGGTCTCCCCGAGGTCCCGGCTTCCGCCGGGATGACGAGAAAGGTCAAAACGCCGAAATCCCCGTGATCGCCCGACCGAGGATCAGCCCGTGGACGTCGTGGGTCCCCTCATAGGTGTTCACCGTCTCCAGGTTGGACGCATGGCGCATCACCTGGAACTCTGCCGAGATCCCGTTGCCGCCGTGCATGTCACGTGCCGTCCGGGCGATGTCGAGCGCCTTGCCGACATTATTGCGCTTGATGAGGCTGATCGTCTCCGGCACCAGCTCGCCCTCGTCCATCCGCCGCCCGACCCGAAGCGCCGCCTGCAGGCCGAGCGTGATCTCGGTGATCATGTTGGCGAGCTTCATCTGGACGAGCTGGGTCGCTGCGAGCGGCCGGCCGAACTGCTTGCGGTCGAGCGTATAGGTTCGCGCCGCATGATAGCAGGCCTCGGCCGCACCCATCGAGCCCCAGGCGATCCCGTAGCGCGCTCGGTTCAGGCAGCCGAACGGCCCCTTCAGCCCCTCGACGTTGGGAAGCAGTGCCTCTTCGGGCGCCTCGACCCCGTCCATGACGATCTCGCCGGTGATCGAAGCGCGCAGGCTGAGCTTCATCCCGATCTTGGGAGCGGTAAGGCCCTTCATTCCCTTTTCGAGCAGGAAGCCGCGGATCTTACCGTCATGCGCGTCGGACTTGGCCCAGACGACGAAGACGTCGGCGATCGGCGAGTTGGTGATCCACATCTTCGAGCCGGAAAGGCGGTAGCCGCCGTCGATCTTCTGGGCCCTCGTGCGCATTCCGCCCGGGTCCGAGCCGGCGTCCGGCTCGGTCAGCCCGAAGCAGCCGATCAGAGCGCCCGTCGCGAGCCCTGGAAGCCACCGGCGTTTCTGCTCTTCGGATCCGTAGGCGTCGATCGGATGCATGACGAGCGACGACTGGACGCTCATCGCCGAGCGATAGCCGCTGTCGACGCGCTCCACTTCGCGCGCCACCAGCCCGTAGCTGACATAGTTGAGCCCGGCGCCGCCATATTCCGGCGAGATGGTCGCGCCCAGCAGCCCGAGCGCGCCCATCTCCGACATGATCTCGCGGTCGAAATTCTCCTCGAGGAACGCTTCCGTCACCCGCGGCTGCAGCTTCTCCTGGGCATAGGCCCGGGCCGTGTCCCGGACGAGCCTTTCCTCGTCGGAGAGCTGCGCGTCGAGCGCGAACGGGTCTTCCCAGTCGAACCTAGAAATATCTACCATTCTTACCTCAATTTGATGGTTGCCAATTAGAATGTGGCTTCCCGTCTAGGAACAGCGACTGATTACAAGATAGCAAACCACGCAATGCCACCAAACGCAGCGATCGCGATCAATAGAAAGATGACCCCACCCCACCACGGCCGTCCCCTGACGGCGGGGGAGGCATTTGCAAAGTCGGCACCGTCTTGCCGCGCCCAGTGTCGAAACATCTTTCGCATCGGCGAGACGTATAGTGGCGGAGGTGCGTGGGCTCCCAACACGGCCTCCTTGGCCCAGTTTTCCGCCAACGCATGAGCTGCTAGGTATGGCGGCTCTTCCTTTCCTGCCAACATCAGCATGGCCTGCTGAGCCTTTTCCACTGAGGAATTGGGTAAGCAAAGATCTGCCGCGATCTCAAAGTACCGCTCTCGTGCGACAGCATGTGCGCGGGCGCGTTCCACTAGCATGAAAAGCAGGTCAAATGCGCCCAGCGCGGCTGTTGACGCCGCCGTAGCCGCCTTAACCCACGGAGGAAATTGCTCCACAAGTGCGGAAGCGCCGAGAACGATGACTGCGAAAATAATCCAGCGATGTACGAGGTCGAGATGCGCCTCCCGATCCGCGTGATAGCGTCCGTTTGCAAACGCCTCCGTACGCGCCTGATCCGCTAGACTGGGCGGGTTAGAGGCCAACCCCTCGTTCCTTCATGAAATGGCTCCGGTCCACTTGGAGGCGGAGGTGGGGGAGGCGGTGGGGGTGGGGGTGGGGGTGGGGGCGGTGAATTACTCAATTCGATTTCCCTGTTGATGGCCGCGAAGTCGAAACCACATTCCTACCAATATTACTAGGTAGAGGCCCCTCCAGCTTGGCGGACAGGGTGGGATTCGAACCCACGGTGGGCTTGCACCCACGGCGGTTTTCAAGACCGCTGCCTTAAACCACTCGGCCACCTGTCCGCGACGAAGTGGGCTCTAGCCTAAGAAGGTTTTGGCTGAACAGCCCCAGTATCTTCCAAGCTGCTTGGCCGTCCAAAGAACCTCCAAAGCCCCACGCTAGGTAAGAATCGACTGAAGAGAGCCTACTGCGCAGCTCTAGCGGCGTGGACGAGTGACGAGGCCACGCTCGCTCCTCATTGAAGCGCCCTGGCGGCTGTGTGGGCCGAGGTGGTGGAGGTGGCGGAGGCGGCGGAGGCGGCGGAGGCGGCGGAGGCGGCGGAGGCGGTTTAGCCATTAGTGTCTCCTTGAGCGATCAAGCTGAGGCCCGCCATTAAATTTCGATATTGCATCAATTCAACAGCATCTCGGATATCTCCATTATCGAGATAGCGGATTTAGGGAACGAGGGCACTGCTTTCCCTCTCGCCGAAGGCAGGGGCAGCAAGTCCGCTCGTGCACCGGGCGCGGCGAGCCGAGTATCTACGACTGTTCCGCTGTGGCATCAGGGACGCCGAGCGGGAGAAGAATGTATGCGTTTATCGAGGGCGATTGCGGCCCTGGCCCTGGCCCTGGCGGCGGTGGTCCCGCCGTCGAGCCCGGCCTCGGCCCAGAGCGGGCTCAGCGACTCAGGCTTCCGGTCCTATCTGCCCCAGCTCGAGGCACAGGCGCGCCGCGCCGGGGTCAGCCAGGGCACGATCTCGAGCGTCTTCCCGAGCCTCGTCTTCAGCCCGAGGACGGTCGAGCTCGACCGCGCCCAGCCCGGCGGGCGGCCCGGAAGCAACGCCAATCCGCCTTTCGCGCCCTATCGCGCGAGGCACGTCAGCCCGGCGCTCATCGCCAACGGCCAGCGCCATTACGCAGCGAACCTCGCCTATCTTCAGTCCATCGGTCGCCGCTACGGGGTCACTCCGTCGGTTCTGGTCGCGATCTGGGGCCATGAGACGAGCTACGGCTCGGTCACCGGCAATTTCGATCTTCTGAACTCGCTCGCCTCGCTCGCTTATGACGGCCGCCGGAGGCAGCTCTTCACCGACGAGTTCGTCGCGGCCCTGAAGATGATCGACCGCGGGGTCCCGCGCTACCGGCTCAAGGGCAGCTGGGCCGGAGCCACCGGACATCCGCAGTTCCTGCCCTCGGTCTGGCTTCGTCTCGGAGCCGACGGCGACGGCGACGGCCGCTCCGACATCTGGCGGAGCGAGCCCGACGCGCTCGCCTCGATCGCCAATTATCTCAGCAACGCCGGCTGGAGGCCGGGCGTGCCCTGGGGCGTTGCGGTCAGGGTCCCGCCCGGCTTCGACCGCAGCCGGGTGCGAAACAATTTGCGCGCGCCGCGCTGCCCGAAGGTCTTCGAGCGCCACAGCCGCTGGCTCACCTTCGGCGAATGGCGGCGCCTCGGCGTGGTGGTCCAGAACGGAGTGTGGCCGCGCGAGACCGAGATGGCCTCGCTGATCGAGCCGGACGGGCCGAACGCGACGGCCTTTCTGCTGACTACCAACTACCGCACCATCCTCGATTACAATTGCTCCAACTTCTACGCCCTTTCGGTCGGACTGCTCGCCGACGCGATCGCGCGGTGATCGAGCCCGTCACCCCGGCGAAGGCCGGGGTCCATGAACATGGGCGGTGGAAGTTCCGATCCGTCCGTGTTCATGGATTCCGGCCTTCGCCGGAATGACGACGATTTCTCTCAAGCGATCTGGCGTGGCGCGGAGCGAGGGGTTAAGCATAGGTGCAAGCTTCCGCCGAGCCGAAATCACATCAGGGGACCCGTCTCAACCATGATCCGCAAAAGCCTGTTTCCGATAGCTTTCGCTGCCGCAGCCGCGCTTCCTGCCGGCGCCGCCGCGCCGCCGTTCGAGACCGCCGCACCGGTCGCCTACATGATCGACCTGAGCTCCGGAGCGGTCCTCTACGCCAAGGATCAGGACCGGCGGATCCCGCCCGCCTCGATGGCGAAGATGATGACCACCCATCTCGCCTTCCACATGATCAAGCGGGGCGAGGCGAAGCTCGACAAGATGTGCCAGGTCCGTCCCGAAACCTGGCGGCAGTGGCACGGGCCCGAGGCGGGCTCGACCATGTTCCTGTCGCCGGGCGAGCAGGTCAGCGTCGAGAATCTCCTCCACGGAATCGTCACTCTCTCGGGCAACGACGCTACGGTGGTCCTGGCCGAATGCCTGGCCGGGACCGAGCCGGCTTATGCCGCGCTGATGAACGCCGAGGCGAAGCGCCTCGGGATGACGAACAGCAATTTCGGAAACACCAACGGCTGGCCGGACGCGGGAATCACCTTCACCACGGCCCACGATCTCGCCAGGCTCGCGGTGGCGACGATCCAGGAGACTCCCGAGCTCTACAAGAAATTCTACCAGATGAAGGAGTTCACCTGGGGCAAGACGCTCGGCGCCGGCGCTCCGATCACCCAGGGCAACCGCAATCCGCTGCTCGGCCGGGTGCAGGGCGCCGACGGCCTCAAGACCGGGCATACCGCGGAAGCGGGCTACGGCTTCACCGGCTCGGCCGAGCAGAACGGCCGCCGGATCATCATGGTCGTCGCGGGGCTTGGAAGCTTCAACCAGAGGATCGAGGAATCGGTCAAGTTCATGGACTGGGGCTTCCGCGCCTGGAAGTCGCAGCCTTTGTTCAAGCAGGACGAGAAGGTCGCCGACGCCCGGGTCCAGGGCGGCGGCGACGACCGGGTCGCACTCGTCGCCCCGCGAAGCATCGCGGTCACCCTTCCGGCGGGTTCGGCCGGGAGCATCCGGGCCAAGGTCGTCTATAACGGGCCGATCAAGGCGCCGATCGCCAGGGGCCAGCACGTCGCCGACCTCGTCGTCACGACCGCCGACACCCCGCCCCAGACCATGCCCCTGGTCGCGGCCGAGGCGGTGGGCGAAGCCGGCTTCTTCGGACGCATGTGGAACGGCCTGACGTCGCTGTTCGGCTAAAGGCGGATGCGGGGGCGATTCATAAGCCTCGAGGGCGGCGAGGGCGCCGGCAAGTCGACCCAGCTCAAGGCGCTGGCAGAGGCGCTCCGAGGCCGCGGGCTGGAAGTGGTCGAGACCCGCGAGCCGGGCGGAAGCCCGGATGCGGAAGCGATACGCGACCTTCTGCTCCGCGGCGACGTGGACCGCTGGACGCCCGAGCAAGAAGCGTTGCTGTTTGCGGCCGCGCGATCCAGCCATGTCGTCCGCACCATCGAGCCGGCGCTCGCTCAGGGTAAGTGGGTACTCTCGGATCGGTTCATCGACAGCTCGCTGGCCTACCAGGGAGGCGCCGGCGGGGTCGGTGTCGACCGCATAATGCAGCTGCACGAGTTCGGGAGTGGCGGCTTGCTTCCGGACCGCACCCTCCTGCTGGACCTCCCTGGGTTTGACGCCGCCCGGCGAGAATCCGCTCGTGACGGTGATAATTTGGACCGCTTCGGTCGCAAGAGCAGCGCCTATCACCAGGCACTTGCTGAAACTTTTCGCTCCATTGCAGACGGGGATCCGGACCGGTTCCGGATCGTGAACGCCGAAGGCACCGTCGAGGAAGTCACCGCTAAGCTGCTCGCCGCCATCGAGGATCTGCTGTGACTCCCCTTTACGGCCACGACCAGGCCGTCGCCGCCTTCCGCGACGCGCTCGACTCCGGCCGGCTTCACCATGCCTGGCTGATCTCCGGCCCCCAGGGCGTCGGCAAGGCCCTGTTCGCCGAGAAGGCCGCCTTGCGAGTGCTGGCGCAAGGGCAGGGGCCGGTCGAGGCCACCGGCCTCGACGTGCCCGACTCTCATCCGGCGGCGCGGCTCGCGGCGGCTGGAAGCCATCCCGACCTGATGCGGTTGGAGCGGCTTGCGAAAGAGAACAGCTCCACCGGCGAGCTCGCCCGGAGCATCAGCGTCGACCAGGTCCGCTCGCTGCAGCGCCTGTTCAACACCACCGCATCGCTCTCCGCCTGGCGGGCGGTCATCGTCGATTCGATCGACGATCTCGAACGCAATGCCGCCAACGCCTTGCTCAAGAATCTGGAGGAGCCGCCGCCGAGCAGCGTTTTCTTCCTGGTCAGCCACTCGCCGGAGCGGCTCCTTCCCACCATCCGCTCGCGTTGCCGCCTGCTTCGGCTCTCGCGCCTCGACGGCGACGCCATGACGTCGGCCCTTCGAGCCGCGCTTCCGGACTCGGACGACAGGGAAGTCGGCGACCTTGTCGCCGCCGGCGACGGGTCTCCCGGACGGGCTCTGGCCTGGCGCGGACTGGATGTGGCGGGCCTCGACAGGGTCATGGCCGAGCTGATCCGCGAGGGCGATCCGGCCAATGCGCGCCGCACCGCGCTCGCCCAGAGCCTCGCGCTCAAGGCCGCCCAGCCGCGCTACGAAGCCTTTCTAGCGCGGGCGCCTTCGGTCATCGCGGCGGAAGCGAAAGAGCGAAGCGGCCCGGCGCTTGCGCAGGCCCTGACGGCTTGGGAACGCGCCTCCGGCCTTGCGTCGAGCGCCCGCGGCCTGTCGCTGGAGCCCGAGAGCGTCGTCTTCGAGCTCGCCGGGATGCTCGCATCGCTGGCTCCGAGCCGCTAAGGGCCGGGCATGCGCGACCCTTTCTACATCACCACCGCGATCAACTATCCGAACGGGCCTCCGCATATCGGCCACGCCTACGAGGCGGTCGCAACCGACGTCATCGCCCGCTTCCAGCGCTCCATGGGCCGGGACGTCTTCTTCCAGACCGGAACCGACGAGCATGGGCTGAAAATGGCCCAGGCCGCGCGCGAGCGGGGAATAAGCCCGGCCGAGCTCGCCGATGAAATGTCGTCCATATTCAGGGACATGGACGAACGGCTTCAGATCTCGTTCGATCGCTTCATCCGGACGACCGAGCCCGCCCACCACCGCGCGAGCCAGTCGATCTGGAAGGCGATGGAGGCTCGGGGCGACCTCTATCTGGGCCGTTACGAAGGCTGGTACTCGGTCCGCGACGAGGCTTATTACGACGAAGGCGAGCTCGATGCCGGTCCCGGCGGCGAGAAGCTTTCGCCGCAGGGCACTGCGGTCGAGTGGACGGTGGAGGAGAGCTGGTTCTTCAGGCTCTCCGCCTATCAGGACCGGCTGCTCGCGCATTATGCCGACAATCCCGGCTTCATCCGTCCCGAGAGCCGGCGCAACGAAGTGATGCGCTTCGTCGAGGGCGGGCTGTCGGATCTCTCCGTCTCGAGGACCAGCTTCGACTGGGGCGTGAAAGTGCCCGGGGACGAGCGCCACGTCATGTACGTGTGGCTCGACGCGCTCACCAACTACATCACCGGCGTCGGCTATCCCGACGTGGAATCAGAGGCTTACAGGCGGTTCTGGCCGGCCGACATCCATGTTATCGGCAAGGACGTGGTGCGCTTCCACGCCGTCTACTGGCCGGCGTTCCTGATGTCGGCCGGGCTTGAGCTTCCCAAGCAGGTGTTCGGCCACGGTCACGTACTTCTGCGCGGCGAGAAGATGTCCAAGTCGGCCGGAAACGTCGTCGCCCCGGCCGAGCTGATCGACCGGTTCGGAGCCGATTCGGTCCGCTACTTCCTGATGCGCGACGTGACTTTCGGCCAGGACGGGAGCTACAGCCCGGAGGCGATCGTCGCCCGGGTCAATGCCGACCTCGCCAACAGCTTCGGCAACCTCGCCCAGCGCACCTTGTCGTTCATCGCCAAGAATTGCGGCGGAGCTCTGCCGAGCGGCGGACGCGGGGACGGCGCCGATTCCGAGCTCCTCGACCTCGTCCGGCGGACGACGGCGCTGGACGTGCCGGCCCTGTTCGCCGACCTTTCGCTGAGCCAGGGGATAGAAGCGTGGATCAAGGCGGTCTTCGCCTGCAACCAATATATCGACGTCCAGGCGCCCTGGACGCTGCGCAAGACCGATCCGGAGCGCATGACCGCGGTGCTCGCCACCTTGTGCGAAGCGATCGTGGACCTGGCGATCGCCATCGCTCCCGTCGTCCCGGCCTCGGCGGCGAGGCTGCTCGACCAGATGGGAGTCCCCGCCGGAGAGCGGGACTTCACGATCCTCGCCGACACCGGACGCTACGCCCGGCTCGCCTCGGCCGCTTCGCCCCTGGACCCGCCGGTGCCGATCTTCCCGCGGCTGGAGCTCCCGGCGGAAGGGTGAAAGGGGCGCTCAGAAGGCGTCCAGATCGAGCCCCTGGAAGACGAACCGCGAGGGATCGGGAATCACGCCGCCGCCGGTCAGGTCCCGGTAGACGAGGTTGAGGGGGGAGGGGCGGAGCCGGTCGGGGATGGTCAGGAAGGCCGACCGCTTCCAGTCGAGCGCCGGGTTCAGGCCGAACCAGACGGTGACCGGACCGCCTTTCGGCCCGGTCTCCGTCAGCCCGGGATATCCCGGTCCCTGATAGAGCAGGGAGCGCATGCCGGGCACTCCGCTGGCCGCGGTGACGGAGACCGCGCCGCCGTGCCGCCGGACGCCGTAGCGCGCCTCGGGATTGGCGAGGCGCCAGCGCAGCGCCTCGTCGCTCCACACCCGCTCGAAGCTGGGCGCCGGGCCGCCGTCGCGGAGGCGGGGCCGGCCGAAACCTGCTCGCGCTCCGAGCGATCCGATCAGGGCATGGCGGGTAAGGAGGGGCTTGGTACTGTAGCGGTTGCCGCTGCCCAGGGAGAAGGAATAGCCCTGGCTCGCCGCCTCCTCGAAGAGGGCGTCGCTGATCCGGCTCTGGATCCCGCGCCGGCGGTGCTCGGGATGAACGGCCCCGTTGAGCAGGAAAATGCCCTTGCGGACCTCACCTTCGATCCGCGCCGACAGGGTCACTCCGCCGAGATGGCCGACGAGGGTCTCGCCCGAATAGATGTTGCCGCCGACGACGAAGCCGTCGGGATTGGCGCCATATTGCCAGGCCAGATAGCGCGCGGTGAGGTGGGCGGCCTTCGGGAAAACCAGCCTGAGCAGGCCGGCGAGCTGCTCATATTGCTCGGCCCGGTCCTCCATCAGCGCCAGCCTGTAATCGTCGCTCATCGCCGTCCTTCTCCAGAATTGAGGTCGTCCCTGACCCGCCGGGCGTGAGGCCCGTAGGGGCCGAATTCGAAGCCGAGCGCGGCGGCCATCTCCAGCCGCGGCAGGACGGCCGAGCGGTTGACCCGCATCAGCAGGCCGAACGGGCTCCACGGCCGGAAGCCGGAATGGCCGTGCGCCTGCTCGGTATCGATGTCGTAGGGGTGGTGATAGCTGGCCAGGATCCCCCCGCGGCGCCGCTGAACGGCGAGCCCGCGGCGAAGCAGCGGTTTCGGCAAGATCCGGAAATAGAGGCCTCCGAAGGGGACGGGCAGCAAGCCGAAGGGCAGCAAGGTCACCGGAAGCTCGACCACGCCTTCGACGAGTCGGGGAGCGGCGCCGAAGCCGGGATGGCCATATTGGGGATTGCGCGCCGGAAGCACCGAGCTCGAATATTCGAAACCCAGCGAGGCGAGGCCCTCGTACATCCAGCCAGTCTCGACCGTCGCCGAGAAGAAGGGCGCGCGATAGCCGGCGATCCGGTCCGCCCCGGCGTCCCGGAGGGAGTCGAGGTTGCGGCCCACGTCGTCGCGAAAGCGCGCCTGGCCGAGCCGGTCGAGAGGTATGTGGGCGTCGGAATGGCAGCCGAGCTCATGGCCCTCGCCGGCGATCCGGGCGATCACCTCGGGATGGCGGCGGGCCACCTCGCCGACGACGAAGAAGCTTCCCTTGGCGCCTTGCCGGCGAAGGAAATCGAGATAGGAATCGATCAGCGCCGGCACTCGCGGCGGGAAGCGCTCGCCCCCGGGGAGGCCGAGGCGAGGGTCCTCGACGTCGACGCTGAACAGGAAGGTGGGCCCGCCGGTCATCGCCGCTCCGCCCGTCGAGCGAGGTCGGCCAGGCCTCCTGCCGCCAGGAGGATGAGGTGGGGCAGGATCGGGGTGCGGTACCGCCAGTCGAAATCGACCTGGATGAGGGCGTGGAAGAAGGCGTAGGACAGGACCGCCCCGAACGCGGCCAGGAAGACCTTCCGCTCGGCCCCCGAGAAGCCGGTCCGTCGGCGCCACAGGGCCGCGCCGAGCCAGAGTGCAAGGCCGTAGCAGGGTAGGAAGAAGGCCAGCTCGACCAGCCAGTGGGCCGCGCCGTAGCCGGCCGGGCCGCCTGCTCCGATCGCGAAGAAATGGGCGAAGCGGTCGGCCGAGATGAAGAGGAAGTCGATGAGGGCGGCGGGCGCTTCATGATAGGTGTGGGGCCGGCCGCTGACCACCTGGCCTTGCGCATATTCGGAGGCCACCGCGCGGAAGGCTCCGGCAAGCGGGCCTGCCGGCCATCGGCCGGGATCCTGCATGAGCCAGGCGAAGGCCAAGGCCGTCGCCGCCGCTAAGGCGCCGAGACCTGCGAGCAGCGGGCCGCGCCGGAACGGCCGGTTTCCGGTGCGCGACAGGTAGATCGCCCAGGCCAGGTCGGGAAGCAGGACGATGCCGGTCGGCCGATAGAAGATTCCGGCCGCCGCCGGCGCCGCAACGGCCGTCCAGCCGTTCGAGTCCCCGAGGATCCGGGAAGCGGCGAGGGTGAATATCCCGAAGGCGAGCAGGATGAAGGTGGAATCGGAGCAAACCACCGGGACCCACATCAGAAGGTCGAAGCATCCCACGAAGAGCAGAAGGGCGCCCCAGGCCGCCGCTCCGCTCCCCGTCGCCCGCGCCGCCAGCCTCGCCACGAGGATTCCGAGCGCGACGTGGGCGGCGAAGTTCAGGACGACGAGAGCGGCGGCCCATTGCGAGCCGAAGGCCATCCGAAGCAACGCCGCGAGGGTCGCGAAAAGCGCGTAGAGGATAGGCGGGAAGCCCCCGCTGGCCTCGCCGATCAGCCTCGGATAATCGAATCCGGTCTCGACCAGCCTGCCCGACCAATGCGCATAAGCGAGGCTGTCCGGCACCATCCGGATCCCGACGGCGAGCGCATAGAGGCCGTGGACCGCGAAGACGATCAGGCCCGCCGTCCGGCGGGACGGAGGTTCGACGGCGGCAAATCGCTTCAGCACCGGGCCGCGTTCAGCCATTCAGCAGTGCGAGCTCCGCCGGGAAAGCGGCTCCCGGGCGGTCCGGCGCGCGTCGTAGAAGCCCGCGGCGGCGAGCAGGCCGAGGCCGAGCAGGAGACAGGCCGCAGCCGCCGCGACTTCGAGCCCGCTTCCCGCGGCCGGATTCCCGGCCAGGCCGACGGCTCCAAGCCCGGGCGCGGCGCCGAGCAGCACCAGTGCTCCGGCGATCTTGACCGATCCGAGATTCCATCGCCCGGCGAAATATTTGGCGCGCAGGCGCCGGACCAGCCGGCTCGCGGTCATCACCGCGAACCGGGGCGCCACCCGGCGAAGGCTGAGGCTGCTCCCCGATCCCGGATAGCAGGCCGGAAGCGGGATGTCGGCGACGACGGCGTCGACCAGGTTGAGCCGGAAGAGCATGTCGGTCTCGAAGAAGAAGCAATCCGCCAGGGCCTCGAGGCCGATCCGCTCGAGCGCCCGGGCATGGATGGCGGTGTAGCCGTTGGCCGGGTCGCCGATCCGCCAATAGCCGGTCGCGGCCTTGTGGAGCACGGAGAAGGCCATGTTGCCGGCGCGGCGGGCGGGGGGCATCGTCTTCAGCGCCGAAGGGGAGCTTCCGGACGGCATCAGGCTCGGCGGGGCGAAGCGGTTGCCCTTGGAATAATCCGCCACGCCCTCGACGATCGGCGCGATCAGCGTGGAAATATGGCGCGGGTCCATCTGGCCGTCGGCGTCGAGCTTGACGACGATGTCGGCGCCGTCGGCCAGTGCGCGGACATAGCCGCGCTTCATCGCTCCGCCGACCCCGAGGTTGCGCGGGTTGCGAAGCAGGACGAGCCGGGAGTCGGAAATCTCGCTCAGGGCCCTCTCCCCGGTCGAATCGGGGCAGCCGTCGTCGACGACGTAGATATGGGCGACCTCGGGCCCGATCGCCCGGAGCACCGCTCCGATCGTCCTCGCCGCCCTGAAGGACGGGATGACGACGGCGAGGCGGGGAGTCGTTCCGAGTTTGAAGCCGGCCTCGGGACGATGATCGTCCCGCGAACACGACACGTCTTCCGGCCTCATTCTTTCCCCCAGCCCGGCGCGCGCGCCCGCGCGCGGGAGCTTTAACCTGTGTCAGTCGGTCCGCGCTCGTAGCAGAAAGAAAGTGATGCGCCAGAGCTAGTGCGGCCCGGTCCGAATCTTTTTGCGCCTCCGACGGCCCGGGCCGGGCGCCGAGACCCTTGCGCGGAGGGGAGGGGATGGGGCTAAGGAGCGGAAATGTTCACCGACAGCCACTGCCATCTGAACTATAAAGGCCTCGTCGAGCAGCAGCAGGCGGTGCTCGAGCGCGCACGGAGCGCCGGAGTCGCCGCGATGCTCAACATCTCGACCCGCCAGTCCGAATGGGACGAAGTGATCGGCCTTGCCGAACGCGAAGGCGATGTCTGGGCGTCGGTCGGGATCCATCCGCACGAAGCCGACGCCCATCCCGACGTCCAGACTTCGAACCTCGTCGAGCGCGCCGCCCATCCCAGGGTCGTCGGGATCGGCGAGAGCGGGCTCGATTATTATTACGACCATTCGGATCGCGAGCGCCAGCGCGCCAGCTTCCGAGCCCATATCGCCGCGGCCCGCGAAACCGGTCTTCCGATCATCGTCCACACGCGCGAAGCGGAATCCGATACCTATGCCATCCTCGCCGAGGAGATGGGGAAGGGCGCCTATTCGGGGGTGATCCATTGCTTCACCGCAAGCCAGGATTTCGCCGACAAGGCGCTGGACCTCGGCCTCTACGTGTCGATCTCGGGCATCGTGACCTTTAAAAATGCCAAAGAGTTGCAATCTTCGGCGAAGATGATCCCTTCCGACCGCCTGCTCGTCGAGACCGACTCCCCCTTTCTCGCCCCGGTGCCGCATCGCGGGCGGCCGTGCGAACCGGCCTTCGTCGCCGACACCGCCCGTTTCCTCGCGGCGCTCCGGGGCGAGGAGGTCGAGGCGCTGGCGGAGCGGACGAGCGCCAATTTCCGCAACCTTTTCAGCAAGGTTGCCTGATGAAGGTGACAATTCTCGGAAGCGGCACTTCGAGCGGAGTGCCGCGGGTCGGCAACGACTGGGGGGAGTGCGACCCGTCCAACCCCAGGAATCGCCGCCGCCGGGTCTCGATCCTGGTCAGCCACAACAACGCCCGGATCCTCGTCGACACCGGCCCCGATCTTCGAGAGCAGCTGCTCGACGCCGGCGTCACGGGAGTGGACGGCGTGATCTGGACCCACGATCATGCCGATCACTGCCACGGCATCGACGACCTTCGCCAGCTCTTCCACGCCCGGGGCCAGCCGGTGGCCGGCTACGCCCGCCTGGAGACCCTCGAGAGCCTGAAACATCGCTTCGCCTACGCCTTCGACGGCAAGAGCGGCTATCCGGCCGTCGTCGAGGGCAATCTGCTTCCCGACCATATGAACCTGAACGGTATTTCGGTGCAGGTCGTCGATCAGCCGCACGGCGACATCACGACCGCGGGCATGCGCTTCGACGCGGGTGGAGCGTCGATCGTTTATTCCACCGATTTCAGTGAATTGACGCCGGAAATGGAGATTCGATTCCAAGGCGTGGACCTATGGATCGTCGACAGCCTGAGGCGCCGGCCGCATCCGACCCACCCGCATCTCGAACTCGCGCTGGAATGGATCGAGCGGCTTCAGCCGAAGCGGGCGCTCCTGACCCATCTCGACAACAGCATGGACTATCAGACCCTGGTCGACGAGCTGCCCGAGGGGGTCGAGCCGGCCTATGACGGCCTGGAAATCGAGCTGTGAACGACGGCGACCAGGCTCTGAGCTTCGTCTACCTGATCGGAATCCTGGTGCTCGTGGTCAGCGCGCTGATGGTGCGCCGGGTCCCGATCGGCCAGGGCCTGAAGATGTTCGCCGGCTGGGTCCTGATCTTCCTCGCGGCCTTCGTCGCCTTCGCTCTCAAGGACGATTTCATGGCGCTCGGCAAGCGCGTGATGGCCGAGAGCCGCGGCGAAGGCCAGATCGTGGCGGTCGGCAAGGAATTGCGGATCCGCAAGTCGATGGACGGCCATTTCTGGGTCAACGGCGAGCTCAACGGCAAGAAGGTGCGTTTCCTCGTCGACAGCGGCGCGACGGTGACGAGCATCTCGAGCGATACGGCGGCCCTGGCCGACATCGAGCCGGGCGGGCTGCCCGCGATCGTCCAGACGGCGAACGGCACGGTCCAAGTGGGCCGCGCCCGGGCCGAGCGGCTCAAGGTCGGGTCGATCGAACGGCGCAACATGGCGGTTCACGTCTCGGAGGCGTTCGGCCCGATGAACGTGCTCGGCATGAACTTCCTGTCGTCGCTGTCCGGCTGGGGGGTGGAAGGCCAGTGGCTTGTGCTGAAGCCGTGAGCCGCAAATTCACCGTCCTGTATTTTACATAATGTATATTATCACACTTAGAGATTGACCGGCAATGGCCTCCGCTTCCCTTTCCGACCTGGTCGAGATCATGCGCCGGCTGCGCGACCCCGCGAGCGGCTGCGAGTGGGACAGGGCCCAGAGCTTCGAGACCATCGCGCCTTATACGATCGAGGAAGCCTATGAGGTCGCGGACGCGATCGACCGCGAGGACCTGGACGCCCTGAAGGACGAGCTTGGCGATCTCCAGCTCCAGGTCGTCTATCACGCCCGGATGGCCGAGGAGATCGGAGCGTTCAAGCTCGACGACGTCATGGCGTCGATCTGCGCCAAGATGATCCGCCGCCACCCGCACATTTTCGGCAATGAGACCGTCAGCCCGGGCTGGGAAGCGCTCAAGGCGGCCGAGCGCGGCGGCGCGTCGGATCAGAGCGCCCTGGCCGGAGTGGCTCTCGCACTCCCGGCCCTCAAGCGCGCCGAGAAGCTTCAGCGGCGAGCCGCCCGGGTCGGCTTCGACTGGCCCGATGCCGCCGGCCCGAGGGCCAAGATCGAGGAGGAGCTTGGCGAACTGGACGACGCGGCAACCGCCGAGGAGCGCTCGGCGGAGCTTGGCGACCTTCTGTTCAGCGTCGTCAATTACGCCCGCCACCTCGACATCGACCCCGAATCGGCGCTCCGCGAGGCCTCGGCCCGGTTCGAGCAGCGCTTCCGCAAGGTGGAAGAGATTGCCGACAAGCCGTTGAAAGACATGGATATCCAGGCGCTCGAGGCGCTTTGGCAGAGGGCGAAGGCTCTCGTCTAGTCCTCCCCGTCGCAAAGCGATGGGGAGGGGGACCGCACGAAGTGCGGTGGAGGGGCCTTCGGCGTGGTTTGCCCCTCCACCATGCTTCGCATGGTCCCCTCCCCATCCGCTTCGCGGACAGGGAGGACTAAGCGGCTATACCCGCTGCCTGCTCTTCAGCCTCGCCCAGTCCGCTTCCGACAACCGTACCTCGAACACCGTCTCCACTCCGTCGGTGCGCTGGCTTTCGATCCGGCCGTTGGCGTGGAGCCAGGCGATGGTCTCGCCGTCCGACGCTCCCAGAGTGACGGTTCGAAGCAACGCCCCCTTGCTGAGCTTGGCCGAGGCGCATTCGAGCAGTTCGTCCAAGCCTTGGCCGGTCAGAGCCGAAATCCGGATCACATCGTCCCGGCGGGCCGCTTCGGCCTGAACCCTCTCGCCCTCCTCGCCGTCGAGCTGGTCGATCTTGTTCCAGGCTTCGACCAGCGGCGCGCCCCCTTCCCCTCCGGCGCCGATCTCGGTCAGGACCGCTTCCACATCCTCCCGCTGGGCGTCGCTGTCCGGGTGGGAGATGTCGCGGACATGGACGATGAGGTCGGCCGAGATCACCTCCTCCAGCGTCGCCCGGAACGCCGCGACGAGCTGGGTCGGAAGCTCGGAGATGAAACCCACGGTGTCGGAGAGGATGGCCTTGTCGAAGCCCGGCAGCGGGATTTCGCGCATCGTCGGGTCGAGCGTCGCGAACAGCAGATTCTCGGCCATCACGTCGGCCCTGGTCAGCCGGTTGAACAGGGTCGACTTGCCGGCATTGGTATAACCGACCAGGGCGATCACCGGCCAGGGTGCGCGCTGGCGGCGGGCGCGGTGAAGGGCGCGGGTCCGGGTGACCTGCTCCAGCTCCTTCTTGAGCTTGGCCATCCGGTCCCGGATCAGCCGCCGGTCGGCCTCGATCTGGGTCTCGCCGGGGCCGCCGAGGAAGCCGAAGCCGCCGCGCTGGCGCTCGAGGTGGGTCCAGCTGCGGACCAGGCGGCCGGCCTGATAGTCGAGATGGGCGAGCTCGACCTGGAGCCGGCCTTCCGCCGTAGCCGCCCTTTCGCCGAATATCTCGAGGATGAGGCCGGTCCGGTCGATCACCTTGGCCTTGGTGGCGGTCTCGAGATTCTTCTGCTGGATGGGCGTGATCGGCGCGTCGACGATGACCAGCTCGGCCTCGTCCCGAGCCACCGCCTCGGCGATCGACTCGACCTGGCCGGAGCCGAACAGGGTCGCCGGCTTGGGCGACCGGATTCGGAAGTGGAGCCTGTCGGAGACCTCGACTCCGATCGCCTCGGCGAGGCCGGCCGCCTCGTCGAGTCGAGCGTCGATGTCGCGCCGTCCCCTCCCCGCCTTCATGTCGGGGAGGGCGACGATCGCCTTGGCACCGCGGCTGAACTCGCCGTCGGTCGGTTGTTCGCTAAAGGTCAGGCGCCCGGCTCCTCGTCATCCTGCTCCATGAAGCTGATCGGCCTCTCCGGCTGAACGGTGGAGATGGCGTGCTTGTAGACCAGCTGCGACAGGCCGTCGCGTTGGAGCAGCATGCAGAACAGATCGAAGGCCGCAATTTCTCCCTGAAGCATCACTCCGTTGACCAGAAACATGGTCACAGGCGCTTCGGAGCGACGGACCGCGCCCAGAAAGGCCTCCTGGAGCAAGGCCGGCTTCTTCCCGCCTCCGCCGGCTCCGCCGTCCTCGAAGGCCTGCTCGATCTCCGCCGTGTCGAGCGGATGGGCGGGCATGATCGTCGAGATGGCGTGCTTGTAGATGAGCTGGGCTTGGCCGTCGCGGCGCAGTAGCACTGAAAAATTGTCGAACCAGGTGATGATTCCCTGGAGCTTGACGCCCTTGACCAGAAACATCGTCACCGGAGTCTTCGAGCGCCGAAGCCCGTTCAGGAACAGATCCTGGAGGTTGTTGACCTTGTCGGCCATATCCCACTCTCCTTATTGGCGGATCGTTGTCCGCGGAGGCGCCCGCGAAGGACGTCTTTCATAATGTGGAGCGCAGCGTCGCCGAAACAATAGCATCGCTCGCCCCGCCGCGCCAGCGGAGCCCCCGTTCGCGAAGCGAATATCCTTCCAGCGCCGAGCCCTTCAGGATTCAACGCAAAGACGCAAAGACGCTAAGATGCCCAGGGAGCGAAAGAGACCTGCGGCTAACGACATGCTCTGACTCTTTGCGTCTTTGCGTTTCAAAAATGATTGGCCTGCGGCCGGCGAGGACAGCTCGAAGCCATCACTCCTCCGGCTCGCCCTTCGAGTCCCCTATTCCGAGCGCCTTGAGCTTTCGGTGGAGGGCGGAGCGTTCCATTCCGATGAAGGTGGCGGTTCGGGAGATGTTGCCCGAGAAGCGGCGGATCTGGACCTTGAGATACTCCCGCTCGAAGGTCTCGCGCGCTTCGCGCAGCGGCGTGCCCATGATCGCCTTCACCGCCTCGCCCGAGCTCAGGCTGGCCTGCTCGTTGAGGATCTCGGGCGGGAGCATGTCGAGCTCGATGCACCCGACCCGGGCTCCGGGCGCGAGGATGATGGTCCGCTCGATGACGTTCCTGAGCTGGCGGACGTTGCCGGGCCAGTCATAGGCCTGGAGCGCCGCGACCGCGTCGGTCGAGAATTCGGGGGTGGGAAGCCTCTGCTCCGCGGCGTAGCGGGCGGCGAAATGGGCGATCAGCGCCGGAATGTCCTCGCGCCGCTCGGCGAGCGCCGGGAGATGGACCGGGACGACGTTCAGCCGGTAGAAAAGATCCTCGCGGAAGCGGCCGCCGGCAATCTCGTCGGCGAGGTGCCGGGACGTGGAGGACACCACCCGCATGTCGACCTTGACCATTCGCTGGCCGCCGACGCGGGTGAAGCTCTGATCGGTGAGGACGCGAAGGATCTTGGCCTGGGCCGGGATCGGCATGTCCGCGATCTCGTCGAGGAACAGGGTTCCGCCATGGGCCTGCTCGAGCAGGCCCGGGCGGGCGAGCTCGCCGCCCTCCTCCACGCCGAACAATTCCTCCTCGACCCGCTCCGGGGTCATCCGCGCCGCGCTGACGACGATGAAGGGCGCCCGCGCCCGGTTGCTCCAGTCGTGGAGCAGTCGCGCCGCGACCTCCTTGCCGACTCCGGCCGGTCCGGAGATGAGCACCCGGCTCCCCGTGCCGGCGACGCGCTTCAGGGTCGCCCGGACCGCGTTGATCGCGACGCTGGAGCCGGTCAGCTCGGTGTCCTGGCCGATCTGGGCGCGAAGGCTCGCATTCTCGCGGCGGAGCCGGTCGGTCTCGGTCGCCCTCGCGACGAGATGGACGAGGTGACCGGCTTCGAACGGCTTTTCGATGAAGTCCGCGGCGCCCTGCCGGATCGCGGCGACCGCCGTGTCGAGATTGCCGTGGCCCGAGATCATCAGAACCGGAAGCGACGGATCGCGCTTCTTCACCTCCTCGAGCAATTGCAGCCCGTCGAGCTTCGAGCCCTGCAGCCAGACGTCGAGGAGGAGCAGCGACGGCCTGCGGTCGGCCAGCGCCTGCAGCGCCTCGCCGCTGTTCGCGGCCGTCCGGCACGAATAGCCTTCGTCCTCCAGCACCCCTGAAACGAGGTCCCTGATGTCCTGTTCATCGTCGACGATGAGTATGTCGAGGGCCATTTTCTATCCGTCTGCCGAAATGTTCTGGGGTTGCTCGTCCGCGGCGGCGGCGAGTCTCGCGAGCGCTTCCGAATCGAAGACCAGCCGGACCAGGCTTCCACCGCCGGCGCAGTCGTCGAACTCGATGTTGCCGAAATGCTCCTCGACGATCTTCTTGACGATGGCGAGGCCGAGGCCGGTGCCTTTGACCCTCGTCGTCATGTAGGGCTCGGTCAGCCGGCCGCGCTCGGCGGGAAGGCCGATCCCGGTATCGGCGACCTCGATGACGATCCGGCCTTCGGAGTCGCGGATGCTCGCGGACACCCGGTCGTCGCCGCTCTTGCGCCCGTCCTCGCGCTTCTGCTGGATCGCCTCCACCGCATTCTTGATCACGTTGGTCAGGGCCTGCCCCATCTGCCGCCGGTCGCAGACCAGCATCGGCGAGGGGTCGGGCGAGTCGAGCTTGAAGGCGATGTCGGGGTGGGCGACCTGGTGGAGGAACAGGGATTCCCCGACGATGTCGGCGATCCTCTCCTCGCGGAAGACCGGCTTGGGCATCCGGGCGAAGGAGGAGAATTCGTCGACCATCCGCCTGAGGTCGCCGACCTGGCGGACGATCGTCCCGGTGAGCTTCTCGAAAGTTCCCGGGTCGGAGCTGATCTCTTTGCCGTAGCGCCTCTGAAGCCGCTCGGCGGCGAGTTGGATCGGGGTCAGCGGGTTGCGAATCTCATGGGCGATCCGGCGCGCGACGTCGGACCATGCGGCCCGGCGCTGGTCGAGCAATTGCTCGGTGATGTCGTCGAAGGTCAGCACGTGCCCGCCCTCGACCCGGACCCGCTTGACGGCCAGCGTCCTCGGCTCCCCGCCGGAGGCGAACTGGATGATGTCCTCGCGCTGGTCGCTGTCGAGATGGGCGTCCAGCTCCGGGGCGAGGTCGGCGAGCCGGTGCCCGACGGCGCGGTCCTTGTCGGTTTTGAGAAGCGCCTCGGCAGAGCTGTTGATGAGTCGCACGTTGCGCTGCTGGTCGAGCGAGATGATCCCGGCGGTGACACCGGAGAGCACCGCCTCGATGAAGGTCCGCCGGTTCTCGAGCTGGGCGTTGGCCGAGACGAGGTCGCCCGTCTGCTCCTCGAGGCGCTTGGTCATCCGGTTGAACGCCCGCCCCAATATACCGATCTCGTCCTGGACCCGCATCCCCGTGACCCGGCTCGAAACCTCTCCGGCGGTGACCCGGGTCGTCAGGTCTCCGGCGGTGATCCGCCGAGCCGCGTCGACCAGCTCGCCGACGGGACGAACGAGCCGGTCGGCGAGCTTGAGCGCGATCCAGATCGCAAGGGCGACGATGAACAGGGAGACCAGCAGAAGGATGGCGTTGAATCGGAACTGGAGGGTCCGCGCACGCTGTAGAGTCCTTTGGGAATCGCTTGCAGCGCTCTGCGCGTCTTCCGCCAGCTTGAGCAGCCGGGCGTCGACCGCCCGGGCGCCGTAAACATAGACCTGGGCCTTGGGATCGAGGCGGACGACGGCCTCGACCCTGTCGCCGCCTTCTTCCTTGGCGATCGCCTGCCCGGCCTTCAGCTTCTGCAGAGTGGATGCGGCGAAGCGATCCTCGAGCGGCCGGTCGTAGAGGTTGACCCCACCCTGCATCTGGATCTCGCCGGAGTCCGTGATTGTCAGGAGTGCGGTCTCAAGCAGCTTCCGGCGGGTCGTCTGGTCAAGCATGAAGTCGCCGAATTGAGCATCGTCGATGCCGCGCTCGTTGACCCAGCCGACGACGTCGCTGCCCATGGTCTGGACTTCCAGCTGCACCTCCGCCCGCTGGTCCTTCCGATACTGGCTCGCCACTTCCTGGGCATTCTTGATGACGGTTTGGGCCCGGTCGGAAAGCCAAAAATCGAGGCCGCTCTGGAACAGCAGAGACGCGAAGATCACGACCAGCAGTGTTGGAACGCTCGCGATGACCGAGAACAAGGCGACCAGCCGAACGTGGAGCCGGCCCCTGCCCCCGATCGGCGATTCCGCCGCCCGGCGCATCGCCATCCGCCGAGCCACAAGCACCATCAGGGCCATGGCCGGAACCAGGTTGGCAACCAGCAGCGCCGCCACCATCGGCGGGGTCAAAAGGGTCTCGGGCGAGCCTTCCTCGGTGATGATGAAATAGCTGATCGTCGCGACCACAAGCAGCGCGATCAGGGTAAGCCCCTCCACCAGGGGCATGAAACGCCGGCGCCGAAGCGTGATCGAAAGCCGCCGGCGCCACCGGGGCCTGGCTTCGGGGAGGATCTGCATTTCGGCGTTCACACAACAGGGCTACCACAAGCCTGTGGTAAAAAGAACACAGTATGTAGCGTCAGCGGCTCGTCTGGCCGCAGGTTCTGTGCCGTCCGGTCAGGCGGCCGCGCGGCTGAGCCAGGGGCGGTAGAATTCGTAGAGCATCGCCTGGGCCTTCGCGGCATCGCCTTCCTTGTTGAAAGCGTTGCGGAATTCCGCCGAGCCGTGAAGTCCGCGCGTGTACCAGCCGACATGCTTGCGGGCGCAATTCACTCCGACCTCCGGGCCGTAGAGGGCCAGCATGTCCCGATATTGCTCGATTAGCACCGCGAACTGCTCGTCGACGCTCGGGTCGGCGAGGCGCTCCCCCGTGCGGAGCCAGTGCATCGCCTGGCCGAGCAGCCACGGGCGGCCATAGGCGCCGCGGCCGATCATCACCCCGTCGGCGCCGGACTGGGCGAGCGCCGTCTCGACGTCGTCCAGCGTGCAGATGTCGCCGTTGACGATGACGGGGACCTCGACCGCCTCCTTGACCCGGCGGACGAAGGCCCAGTCGGCGGAGCCCTTGTACATCTGGTTGCGGGTCCGGCCGTGGACGGTGATCATCTTCACTCCGAGGTCGACGGCGATCCGGGCGAGCTCGGGTGCGTTGAGGCTGGAATGGTCCCAGCCCATCCGCATCTTGAGGGTGACCGGCACCTTGACCGCCTTCACCGTGGAATCGACGATCTCGGCGGCGAGCTTCAGGTCGCGCATCAGGGCCGAACCGGCGTCGCCGTTGACGACCTTGCGGACCGGACACCCCATGTTGATGTCGATGATCGCCGCGCCGCGATCCTCGTTGAGCTTGGCCGCCTCGGCCATCTCCCTGGGCGTGCAGCCGGCGAGCTGCATCGAGACGGGGTCCTCGATCGGGTCCCAGTCAGCCTTCTGGAGCGACTGGCGGGTCTCGCGGATCATCGCCTGGCTCGCGATCATCTCGGTGACGGTGAGTCCGGCGCCGTAGCGCTTCACCGCCTTCCGGAACGGCCGGTCGGTTACGCCCGTCATCGGCGCGAGGACGACGGGCGAGTCGATCCGGACGGGTCCGATCTGGATGGGCGCGAGCTTGGTCATGGGAGGCGCGGAGATAAGGGCAAAGACGCCGGCGGGCAAGGTTGAGCGGGTGCGCGTCCAGCGGTTCTCCCGTTCGCCCTGAGCCTGTCGAAGGGCCTTCCATGGAAAGGCGGGGCTTCGACAGGCTCAGCCCGAACGGTTTGGGCTACAATTCGGGCGGCAATGTTCTACTAGGCCGGCCATGGACAGGACGGTCGCCCTTCTGGTCGCTGCCGGAAGCGGCATTCGCGCAGGCGGAAGCGTGCCCAAGCAATATCGCCGCCTCGCCGGCAAGCCCCTGCTCCTTCATGCCGTGGAGGGGCTCAGGCGGGCCGGATTCGATGAGATACGGGTGGTGATCGGTCCGGGCCAGGAAGGGCTCTATAGCGACGCGATCGGCGGGCGCGCCCTGCCCTCCCCGGTCGCCGGCGGAAGCGAGCGGCAGGACAGCGTCCGCAACGGCCTGGAAGCGGTCGCGGCGGAGGGCGGGGCCCACCGGGTCTTCATCCACGATGCCGCCCGCCCGTTCCTGCCCGCGGCCGTGGCCGGCCGGCTTCGACAGGGGCTCGACGGGGCCGAGGGCGCGGTGCCCGTCCTGCCCGTCGTCGACTCGCTCGCTCGGGCCGGCGCCTCGCTCGGCGAGCCGGTCGCCCGCGACGGGCTGGTCCGGGTGCAGACTCCGCAGGCCTTCCGATTCGAGGCGATCCTGGCGGCGCATCGGGGCTGGACCGGGGGCCTCGCCACCGACGATGCCCAGGTCGCCCGGGCCGCGGGCCTCAGGGTGGCTGCGGTCGCGGGCGACGAAGCGCTCGAAAAGCTCACCCACGAAGCGGATTTCGCCCGGGCCGAAGCGCGCCTCGCCGCAAGCTCGACCAGCCGAACCGGCCTCGGCTTCGACGTCCACGCCTTCGCCACCGGGGAGGAGCTCTGGCTCGGCGGAATCCGGATCCCGCACGAGCGCGGGCTCAAGGGCCACAGCGACGCCGACGTGCTCCTCCATGCCGTCACCGACGCACTGCTCGGAGCGATCGGCGCGGGCGATATCGGCGACCATTTCCCGCCGAGCGACCCGCAATGGCGCGGCGCCCCCTCCTCCCTTTTCGTCGAGCATGCCCGGGCGCTGATCGAGGCGCGTGGCGGCCGAATCGACCATGTCGACGCGACCCTGATCTGCGAGGCGCCCCGCCTCGCCCCGCATCGGGAGTCGATCCGGGCCTCGGTCGCCGCCTTGTTGCGGCTTGCGCCCGCTCGGGTTAGCATCAAGGCCACGACCACCGAGCGGCTCGGCTTCACCGGACGCGGCGAAGGCATGGCCGCCCAGGCGATCGCAACCGTCAGACTGCCGGAGGAAGATTCGTGAAATCCGTCCTGATCGCCGCACTTCTCTCAGCCGCTCCCGCCGACGAGGCGCAACGTCCCTGCCTGACCCAGGCTCAGGTCGAAGCCATGACCCTGTTCGCATTGCCGCCGCTTCTCGAAGGCGCAGCGAAGGCGTGCGTCCCTGCCCTGCCCGCCAGCGCCTATCTCGCCAACGGCGGCCGCGCCCTCGCCCGGACGCTGGCGGCGGAAAGCTCGAACCATTGGGCCGCCGCCAGCCCGGCGGTGACGGTGATCGGCGGAAAGGATTTTCCGGCGGGGCTCAGCGAAGCGACCGCTCGCGGCCTCATCCACGATCTCGTCGCGAACGGCCTGTCCACGCCCAAGGGCCGGGAGCAATGCGCGAGGCTCGATCGCGCCGCCGACCTGCTGTCGCCGCTTCCGCCGCGCAATCTCGCCGCACTGGTCGTCCTGGGAGTCGAGATCGCTACCGTCGAGAAAATGGAGGAGATGCCGAAGAACAAGGCGAAGCCGGCGCCCGCCGCCAAGGCGCCGTTGATGTGCCCAGCGGCGAGGCCGTGACCGAGACCCGCGACTTCGTCCTCCCCGCCGAGTTGCTCGAGGCGGCACGCCGGGTGGTCGAGGCCAGCCGCGCCGCCGGGCTGAAGCTGGCGGTGGCCGAAAGCTGCACCGGCGGCCTCGTCACCGCCGCGCTGACCGAAATTCCCGGCTCCTCGGATGTCCTCGAGGCGGCGTTCGTCACTTATTCGAACGAATCCAAGATCGCCCTCCTCGGAGTGAGCGAGGACGTGGTCGAGACGTTCGGAGCGGTTTCGATCGCGGTCGCCTGGGGGATGGCCCAGGGCGCCCTGAAGCGCTGCTCCGCCGATACGGCGGTTGCGATCACCGGGATCGCCGGGCCCGGCGGCGGAAGCGAGAAGAAGCCGGTCGGGACGGTGATCTTTGCCCGGGCAAGGCGGGGCGCCGATCCCAAGGAGATCGTGGCGGACACCAAGCATTTCGGGGACCTGGGTCGCGGCGGGGTCAGGCTCGAAGCGGCACTGTGCGCTTTGGAGCTGCTGATGCCGGTGGAGAGAGGGGAGGACTAACTCGTCGCCCCAGCGAAGGCTGGGGCCCCGGCGGGTGAAAGGCGCCGGCGATCTTCACCCCCTGGGGCCCCAGCCTCCGCTGGGGCGACGGATGCTAGGCCACCACGCCCTTCGAGCCCGCGCCGCCGTCTCCATAAAGCTCGCGCGCCCTGTCCTCGAACGCCCCGATCATCCGTCTCAGCGCCCGGTCGAACATCTGCCCGGCCAGGCTTTCGAACAATCGGTTCCTGAAGGCGAAGTCGACGCAGAAATCGATCTCGGTCCCGCCCTGCCCGTCCGGCTTGAAGACCCAGCTGTTCTGGAGATATTTCAGCGGGCCCTCGATATATTCGGCGTGGATCCGGGTCGGACGCTGCTTCTCGACCCGGGAAGTGAAGGTCTCCTTGATCGCCTTGAAGCCGACGACGAGGTCGGCGACCATCAGCGTCTCGCTGTCCGAGCGGATCCGGGTCGCGGCGACCCAGGGCAGGAACTCCTGATAGCGCTTCACGTCGGCGACCAGATCGAACATCTGCTCGGGCGTATAGGGCATTCGCCGCGTTTCGGTGTGGCGGGGCATGATCAGGCCAGCATAGCCTTAATCCGTCATCCCGGCGAAAGCCGGGACCTCGGTGAGAACAGGCGCCGAGCTTTTCACCCGACGAGACCCCGGCTTTCGCCGGGGTGACGGATTGCCAGCTTCGCTTCCCGCGCCGCCTTCATCTTCGCGAAATCGTCGCCCGCATGGTAGCTCGAGCGGGTCAGCGGCGAGGCGGCGACCAGCAGGAAGCCCTTGGCCCGGGCGATGGCGCCGTAGGCGGAAAAGGCGGCTGGGGTCACGAACTCCTCGACCCTGGCGTGCCGGGGCGTCGGCTGCAGATATTGGCCCATGGTCAGGAAATCGACGTCGGCCGAACGCATGTCGTCCATCACCTGGTGGACCTCGAGGCGCTGTTCGCCGAGGCCGACCATGATCCCGGACTTGGTGAAGATGGTCGGGTCCTGCCGCTTGACGCTCTCCAGCAGCCTGAGCGAGGCGTAATAGCGCGCTCCGGGCCGGATGGTCGGGTAGAGCCTCGGCACCGTCTCGAGATTGTGGTTGTAGACGTCGGGCCGGGCGGCGACGATCGCCTCGACCGCGCTTTCGGGCTTGTTTCGGAAATCGGGGGTGAGGATCTCGATCGTGGTCGAGGGCGTGTTGCGCCTGAGCGCCTCGATCACCCGGACGAATTGCTTCGCTCCGCCGTCGGGAAGATCGTCGCGGTCGACCGAGGTGACGACGATGTGGGTAAGCCCGAGCTCCGCGGCCGCGGTCGCGACATGCTCCGGCTCGAGCGGGTCGATCGCCCTCGGCATTCCGGTCTTGACGTTGCAGAAGGCGCAGGCGCGGGTGCAGGTGTCGCCAAGGATCATCACCGTCGCGTGCTTCTTGGTCCAGCACTCGCCGATATTGGGACAGGCCGCCTCCTCGCAGACGGTGGCGAGGTTGAGGCTTCGCATCAGCCTCTTCGTCTCCGCGAAGCCGGTGCTCGTGGGCGCCTTGACCCTGATCCAGTCGGGCTTGCGCTGGCGCGGCGCGGGCAGCGGGGTCAATATCGGGTCGGCTTCGCTCATGGGGGCCAGATAGCGATGCTCGCCCCTCTTAACAACAAGCCGAAGGGGACAGTCTGGGGACAGTCAAGTGACTGTCCCCAGACTGTCCCCGGGATCAACCACGAGGCCGGAGCGAGGCTCCCGATCGGCCGCTCCGGAAATCCGAGAGCCAGCTCAGCGGGTTCCAGGTCGCCTCGCCCTTCAGCGAGAAGGTGACGAACTCCGCCCTTCCGCCGATCGACTCGACCGGAACGGCCCCGCCCAGCCCGCCCGCCGACGCCGGAAAGCGGCTGTCGGCGCTGTTGTCGCGATTGTCCCCGAGCAGGAAGACGTGCCCCGCGGGGACCTTGTAGGGCGCGGTGTCGTCCTGGCGGCTCGAATCCAGGTCGATCACGTCGTAGGAGCGTCCGCCCGGAAGGGTTTCCCTCAGCACATGGAAGCGGCAGGATGGCGCCGCGCCTGCCCCGGCCGGGCCGGCCGCCGGATCGTCCGTTGGGCAGCGCAGGTTCGAATCGGCCGGGAAGCGGCGGTCGCCGAGGTCCGCGGTCGGAACCGGCTTGCCGTTCAGCCACAGCCGGCCGCGAACCATCCGGACCGTGTCGCCGGGCAGGCCGACCACACGCTTGATGAGGTCCTCGCTGCTCCCGGCTTCGGGCCTCGAGACGATGACGACGTCGCCGCGTTCGGGCAATCGGCCGAACAGCCGGCCCTTCATGAACGGCAGCAGGTGGAAGCTCGGCGAAACGTAGGACCATCCATAGGGATATTTGCTGACCACCAGGCGGTCGCCGACCAGCAGCCCCGGCATCATCGATTCGGACGGGATGTAGAAGGGCTTGGCGACCAGGCTGTGGATCGCGACCACGAGCAGCGCCAGGCCTGCGAGGTTGCGGATTTCGGCGGCCCAGTTGGTGCGAGGCGCCGTCTCGGACGCCTCGTGCCGGGCGGGTGTGGTGGAGGTGGCGGGTGTATCGGTCATGGAGCCGACCAAGCCGATCACCGCCTTGAACGCCAGTAAAGTCGTGTCCGGACAGTCCGAAAAACCTGTCCCGGCATGCGTCCGGACAGGGCTCTACGCTCTATCGGTACCTGAACTCGTCATAGGAAAGCGCCCCGTCCCCGTCCCGGTCGAGAGCGTGGAAGGCCGAGCGGCTGCTGTCGGACGAAGCGGCGATCGACGGCGCCGCAAGGCCTCCGCCAAGCACCGCCCCGGCGGCGAGCGCCGCTCCGATTCGCCAAATCGACCGGCGCCGCCGCTGCTCGGGTCCCCGCGGATCGAGCTGCTCTTCGATGAAGGACCGCACCGCATCGCTCGCGGTTCGGCCTTCCTGCCGGCACTTTTCGCGGAAAGCGGCCTTGGTCTCGTCCGGCAGGCGGATCTCGATCGAATCGTTCTTCTTGGTGAATTTCGAACTGGCCATGGAACGCTCCCGCAATCGCGCTCCGTTTTAGCGCGGCCGAGGCTCGAGCGCTACCGCGCTCGGTTCCGCCCGGCCGCCGCGCTTGTCGAAACGCTCCGCTTCTCTTAGGCGCGCGGAGGAACGGGCGCCGGCAGGCTCGGCCCGATGGATGGGAGGCTCGTCTTTGTCCGGAATTACGAAGCTCATCGATGGATATCGGCGGTTCCGCCAGACCGACTGGGCGCGCGAGCGGGAGCGCTGGTCGCAGCTCGCCGAGGGGCAGAGGCCGCGTGTCATGGTGATCGCCTGCTCGGACAGCCGGGTCGATCCGACCCAGATCTTCGATTCCGGACCGGGCGAGATGTTCGTCGTTCGCAACGTCGCCGCCCTTGTCCCGCCGTTCGAGACCACCGCCGGACGGCACGGAGTCTCGGCGGCCCTCGAATTCGCGGTGACCCAGCTCGAGGTCGCCGAGGTGGTGGTGATGGGCCACGGCTTCTGCGGCGGCTGCGCCGCGGCGCTGACCGGCCAGTATGACGAGGCCGCGCACGGCGAAGGCCATTTCATCGCCGACTGGATCGAGCTTCTCCGCGACGCTCGCGACAGGGTCAAAGCGAGCCATGGCGAGGACTTCCGGGCGATGGAGCTGGAGGGCGTTCGAGTCAGCCTCGCCAATCTTCGAACCTTCCCCTGGGTGCGCGAGCGCGAGGCCGACGGGCGCCTGAAGCTCCACGGCGCCTATTTCGCCATTGCCGACGGGGTGCTTCACCTGCTCGATGAGGCAAGCGGGGAATTCGCTCCCGCCTGAGGGCTCCGCCCGTCATCCCGGCGAAAGCCGGGACCTCAGGCCGGAAAAGTCTCGGTGGGCCTCCCCGAGGTCCCGGCTTTCGCCGGGATGACGGTCACGCGCCTTGCGAAGCGACGCTCTTGCGGGCTCCGTAGGCGAAATAGATCGCCAGGCCGACGACATGCGCGATGATGAAATAGCGCTGGGTCGTCCACGGCAGGCTGTAGAAGAGATAGAGGCAGCCGAGGATTCCGCCGATCCCGACCACCCAGGGGAGAGGCGTGCTGAACCGGCGCTTCGCGCCGGGCTCTCGGACTCGCATGATCAGCATGCACAGGCAGACGGCGATGAAGGCGGTCAACGTCCCCGCATTGGCGAGGGCAGCAAGCTCGTCCAGAGGCACGATGCCGGCCAGGGCGGCGACGACCACCGCCGTGAACAGGGTGATCCGCACCGGCGAGCCGCGGCCCGAGACCCGGGCCAGACCGCGCGGAATCAAGCCGTCCCGGGCCATGACGAAGAAGATCCGGCTCTGGCCGTAGAAGAAGGCGAGGATCACCGTCGGGAGCGCGATCACCGCGGAGGCGGCCAGATAGCGTGCGGCCCAGGGCTGGTCGAGCTCGCGAAGGATGAGGGCCAGAGGCTCCGGGCTGTTGGCGAAGCGCGTATAGGCGAGCGCCCCGATCGCGGCCGCGGCCACCGCCATGTAGATGATGACGCAGGCCACCATCGAGCCGACGATCCCGATGGCGAGGTCGCGGCCCGGATTCTTGGCCTCCTCGGCCGCGGTGGCGATGGCGTCGAAGCCGTAAAAGGCGAAGAAGATGATCGCCGCCGCGGCCATCACTCCCACCTCCGCCCCCGGAGCACCGCTCTTGGGGAAGCCGTTGGGCATGAACGGCTCGAAATTGGCGGAGTCGAAATAAGGCAGTGCGACCGCGACGAAGACGATGAGGGCGACGATCTTGACCAGGACCAGGAGCGCGTTGATCGTCGCGCTCTCCTTGGTGCCGTAGATGAGCAGGCCCGCGACCACCGCGATGATGAAGATCGCCGGCAGATTGACGATTCCTCCCAGCTCCGGCCCCTGCGCCAGGGCCATCGGATAGCCGAAGGCTTCGTGAAGCAGGGGCGCGGCATAGCCGGACCAGCCGACCGCCACCGCGCTCACCACCAGGGAATATTCGAGGATGAGGCTCCAGCCGATGATCCAGGCCACGAGCTCGCCGATGACGACGTAGGAATAGGTATAGGCGCTTCCCGAGGCCGGTATCATCGTCGCCATCTCCGCATAAGCGAGCGCCGCGCAGGCGCAGATCAGGCCCGCTATCGCGAAGGAGAGGATAACCGAAGGCCCGGCCTTCGCCGCGCCCACTCCGATGAGCGTGAGGATTCCGGTGCCGACGATGGCCCCCACTCCGAGCGCGACGAGGTGCGGCCAGCCCAGGCTTCGGTGAAGCCGATGCTCGGGCGCCATGTCCTCGTCCGAAACCACCGTCTTGCGCGCGAACAGGTTCATCAGGCGGCCCCTCTTTTTTCGGGCCGGAGGTTGAGACGATTCCGCGCGGAGGGACAAGATGGAAAGTCGGGTCGTTGGCTACCGTCATCCCGGCGAAAGCCGGGACCTCGGGCCGGAAAGTCTCGGCGGGTCTCCCCGAGGTCCCGGCTTTCGCCGGGATGACGAAGAGGACTAAGGCACCCTCTGCCCCACCACGTTGCCGTGCGGCGAATAGCGGCAGATCAGGAAATCCCATTTGCGGCCCTTGCGGACGGCGCAGCCGACCCGGGTCGTGCCTTTCCAGATCATCTGCGTGTAATGGGCGACGTCGCTCCACGCCCCGCTTCGGCTCACCGCCGGGAAGAAGCCGGGGCGGAACAGGCTTTTCTCGGCCGCCCAGCTCTCCGCCATTTCCTCAAGCTCGTACGCGTCGCGGGTGCCCATCCACAGATTCTCGCCCTGGCCCTCGCGCTGGTTGGGCGGAGAATGGGCAAGCCTGCCGAGCCGCTCGAGCGCCGGACCGTAGGAGGAAGTGCCCGAGGCGAGGCGGGAGTCCCAGACCAGCGGCCGGGCGCCGGTGGCGGCGCGTTCGCGATTGTGGATCGCGAGCAACCGCGCCTCCAGCCTCGACAGGTCCTGCTCGCCGTCGCCGCCGCGCCGCTCCTCGGTGACCATCCGGCCGTCGGCCCAGGGCGGCCGCGAGGAGTTGCACCCCGCGAGCAGCAGAAGCGTGGCGAGTGCGGCGGCGGAGCGTTTCATGCCTGCAAAGTTGCGATCCTGAGCGACGGATGCAAGAACGCCCGACATGAAGCTCCTCCCGTACGCCGCCCCCGCGCTCCTGCTCGCCGCCTGCACCGCCCAGGTCTCGCACCCGACCAAGACCCTGGCCGAGCAGCAGGTCGACGTCGACCGCTGCACCCGCGAGGCGAATCACAAATATTGGATGGACCCGGTCGCCGCGCTGCTCAACGCCTACGACTGCCTGGAGGCGAAAGGCTACAGGAAGGAAAGGAGCGGGCTCGAGGCCCAGGTCGAGCGCGCCGCCGGAGAGGACCGGGTCCGGCGAAAGAACCGGGGCGAGCCGCAGAAGCCGTGCGCGGTGCCCTGCAGGGGGTAGGCTCCCTGCCTCCCCGCCGCCAAGCGGTGGCGGGGCAAGTTCCAGCGCTTTGCCCAGTCTGAGCGAGACCGTCGCCCCGGACTTGATCCGCGGTCCATCTTTCGGCCGAACGCAGTGGAGGAATAAGGTGGATGCCGGATCAAGTCCGGCATGACGAAATGCCCCCCTGCGCCCAGTGGGCAAACTCTAGTAGATATAGCCCTGGCGCTCGAGGAAATCGCTTTCCTTGCGGCGATCGGCCCGGGCCCGGGCGGTCGGCCGGGCCTTGCGGTATCGCGGAGCGCCGGAATTGGCCCTGCGCCTCTGCGCGGCCCGGGCCTGTGCGACCGGAGCGGCGCCTTCCTCCACCCGGACCCGAGCGATGACCGCCGCCGCCGACGGCATCGCCATCCGGTCCTGGGCGTCTTCGGCGGCGGCGGCCTTGAGCGCGGCGGCGCGGGCGGGCGCTTCGGTATCGGGGATCTGGGCCGCCTCGGCGATCTCGCCGATCCTGGGAGGGACGATGTTCTTGCCCATCGCGACCGCGGCAAGGGCGGCGGCGAGCAGGCCCGCGATCAGCCAGCCGCTGACCGCGACGAAGCGCGGCGGCCGGCCGTCGCTCGCAAGCCGGGCCTCGGCGAGCCGGATCGCCTGTTGCTTCGCCCACAGCCGGTGATCGTAATCGGCGCGCTTGACCGGGTCCTTGAGCACCGCGAAGGCCTCGTTGATCGCGGTCGCATCCTTGGAGACCGGCGCCTCGACCGCCTGGTCGGGATGATATTTCTTGATCAGCGCCTTGTAGGCGGCCTCGACCACGACCGGTTCGGCTTCGTGAGCGACGTTGAGGACGTCGTAGAGGCTGCGCAGGACGGGCATGGATGAAGGCTTTCTGCCGCAGAAAGCGGGAAAGCGCCAGTGGCGAGTTAATTGCGCCGGCTCAAAGGCTTGCCAGTCGTGGCTTTCGCGCGGCAGGCGGGAGTGTTAGGCGCCCGGCTTCTCTTCAGGGAAGGAATGACGATGCGTGATGCGGGACTGCCGGCGGGCTGGGCGCCGAGCCTCTTGAGCCTCCTTCGAATCGTCTCGGGCCTCATCTTCATGGAGCACGGCACCCAGAAGCTGCTCGGCTTCCCGCCGATGGCGCAAGGCATGTCGCAGCCGCCGCCGCTCAGCTTCATGTGGTTCGGAGGGCTGCTCGAGACGGTCGGTGGAGCGCTGCTCGTCATCGGCCTCTTTACCAGGCCCGCCGCCTTCATCCTCGCCGGCGAGATGGCGGTGGCCTATTGGATGTTCCACGCCCCGAGCGGCTTCTTCCCCGCTTTGAACGGCGGCGACGCCGCGATCCTCTATTGCTTCGTCTTCCTCTACATCGCAGCGGCGGGGCCGGGGCCGTGGAGCCTCGACTCCCGGCTCCATTCCGGCGAGCCGCGCTGAAATGGCCGACACCGCCCACCAGGCCGGCAACATCGCGCTTCTGATCGACGCCGACAACGCCTCGTCCGATCATCTCGACGCGGTCCTGACCGTCCTCGCCGAGCTCGGGACGGTGAACATCCGCCGCGCCTACGGCAATTGGAGCAAGAGCGCTCTCAAGGGCTGGGCCGAGATGACCCACCGCCACGCCATCGAGCCCCACCAGCAGTTCGACATCACCAAGGGCAAGAACGCCACCGACATGAAGATGACGATCGACGCCATGGACCTGCTGTTCGGAGGCCGGGTCGACGGCTTCGGAATCATGTCGAGCGATTCGGACTTCATGCCGCTGGCGATGCGTATCCGGCAGGACGGGGTCCCGGTCTACGGCTTCGGGACTTCGCGGGCGCCGGTCTCCTTCCAGCAAGCGTGCAGCCGGTTCATCGACGTCGGTGCGCTTGCCCAGGGCGACGCGCATTCCGAGGCGCCCGAAGCCGCCCCCGCCCCGCCCAAGCGCAAGGTCGACGAGGAGCTGGTCAAGCTTCTCGGAGCCGCCTTCAGGGCCTCTAAGCGCGACGGGCGAGGCTATGCGAGCCTCCAGGAGGTCGGCCAGCGCGCCGGGAACCGCTCCTCGTTCGACGCCCGGAGCTACGGCTATGCCGGCCTCGCCGAGCTGATCGACGCGGTCCCCAATTTCGCAACCGAGCGCCGCGAGGACGGGCGGGTCTACGTCAAGCGGGTGAATTAGGAGTGGTCTGCCGCCCGGCAAAGGCCGGGGCCCGGTCTTGCAGACGGTGCCGCCGGGCCCCGGCCTTCGCCGGGGAACATCAGCGGACGGCGACTTCGACCTGCGGCTCGGCGGCCTCCGTCGCCATGAAGTCGGGAAGGCCGGAATGGACCCGGACTGCGGCGGCGCTCGCCGGCGGCGCGGACGGCGCCGGCGCTTCGGCGGAGGCGAGGAATCGGGGCGGCGGCCCGCCACGCCGGACGGTGACTCCGAAGGCCCTCTCGGACTCGGTCGGCCCGGAGCGCTCGGCAACCCGAATCGCGGGCGGGTCCTTGGGCTCGGGGCGCTCCGCGGTTTCGGCTGCCAGATAGGGCCGGCGGAAGGACTTGGGATCGCCCCAGTCGCCGCGCCAGCGGTAGAAGATATGGGTTCCTACCGTCACCGCCCGGGTCAGCGACGCCGCCCACCAGGGCTGGACGTAGGACGCGTGATAATGGGTGGCGTGCCCGACCGGTCCGTAGACGCTTCCGGCAAGCGCGGCCCCGGCGACCCGGCGCGCCCGGGCCCAGGAGGCCTGGTCCCGGCCGGCGCGCAGCGAGCCGTCGCAGGTGAAGCTGAACTGGCAGCCGGTCCGGCGGGTGGAACCCTGGTAGACGACTCCGCACACGCTCTTGGGGAAGGCGGGATGGCGGACCCGGTTGAGGACGACCTGGGCGACCGCGCGCTGGCCTTCGAAGCTTTCGGAGCGCGCTTCGTAATAAACGGCGGCGGTCAGGCATTGAAGCGAGGCTGCGACGTCGCGCTCGCTCCGCTTGCCGACGACGAAGGGCTCGGCGGCCTGGCCGGGGGCGATGGCCTCGGCGGACGGGAGGGGTACGGCCTTATCGGAAGGCCGGATCGAGGCGACGGCTCCGGGCGCCGCGATCCCGTGCCGAGCCACCGGCGGGACGCAGGAGGCCCCGATCAGCAGCAGGGGCAGGCTCAGCATCGACTTGTGCAACATGAAAATCGGCCCCGTCTCAATGAGAAGGGCGGCTTTATCGCCAGGGTGTTAGAAGATGGTTAACCACGGCGGTGCGGATCGAGGCCCTCCCCTCCCGCGAAGCGGCATCCCCTTTTTCCTGCGTCATGCCTTCGTGCCTTCGTGTCTTCTCTTCCAAAAAGCCGGGCACAGCCTTGGGGAACGCGCTCCGGATGCGCCGGAGGCTGGACGGCCTTGCACTCGGCCGGACGCTTCCAACTCGATTCCGGCCGTCGGCCACCCGGTTTTCGAGAGAAGGCACGAAGGCGCAAAGGCACGACGTAGAAAAGGGAGGGACTGCCTCTTCGCGGGGGATCGGAGCCGGATCGTCATCCCGGCGAAAGCCGGGACCTCGTGTCGGCAAGTCTCGGCGGGTCTCCCCGAGGTCCCGGCTTCCGCCGGGATGACGAGAAGGCGCGGTTGTACCTCCGTTGCCGGATGGGGGGAAGTTGCGGCCGGCGCGTCCTTGCCACGGGCACCCGGGGCTGGACGACTTTTGTTGCTGCTTTCGTCGTTACTCGAAAGCGTCCAGGCTTTTTCATGAAGAGCCGCCGGGCCCTGCTCCGGCCTCGCTCTCGAGGCTGAGTGGCTCCGGCTCCGCTCCTTCGGGAGCGGCTCCGCCGTCGGGCGAGGAAGCGGGGCTTTAAGCTAATCTTCCGCTCCGGGGTCGCTGGCACCCCGGCTCGGGAAGGTCTTCGGCAAAGCCTCCAACCCTCCCTTACGCCCCACAATGCAACGGGCGACGGACTTTCACTTTCGACCCCGCCTCGACGCCTTCGGGAAGGACATCGCTGCACGGCTCTTCGGTAGACGCGAGCTCAAACGTTCCCGGATGACTTCGCGCCGGCCGCC